>NZ_JAVFJJ010000013.1 GCF_030908245.1 Sinomonas sp. ASV322 | reverse complement strand
CTGATCGCCACGGCCGGGGAGCACGTGATCGGCTGGCAGTGGTGCGACACCGAGAAGTCCGCCGCGTGGGCGGCCCTGCTCGAGCGCTTCCCCGCCCCGCGCGTGGTGGTCTGCGACGGCGGTGCCGGCCTGGCCTCGGCCCTGCGCAAGGTCTGGCCGGAGACCCGGGTCCAGCGCTGCCTGGTGCACGTTCACCGCAACGTCCGCACCCACCTGACCCATCGGCCCCGGCTCGAAGCCGGCAGAGCCCTCCTTCGCCTCTCCAAGGCGCTCATGCGCCTGAAGACCGCCGAAGAGGCCGCCGCCTGGGCGACCGCGCTGAACGACTGGCACACCCGCTGGGGCCCGATGCTCAAACAGCGCACCCACCGCGGCGAGGCCGGGGCCGCGCCGTCATGGGTCAAGCCCTCCCAGCAGTGGTGGTACACCCACAAGCGGCTGCGCGCCGCGTACTACCTGCTCGAGCGGCTCGTGAAGGCCGGGACGCTGTTCACCCACCTCGCCCCCGAGCACGAGGACCTCCGGATCGCCTCGACCACAAACCGGATCGAAGGAGGGGTCAACGCCCAGCTGCGCCTGCTCCTGAAGCACCACCGCGGCATGAGCCAGAACCACATGAAACGCGCCGTCGAATGGTGGCTCTACACCCACTCCGAAAACCCCGCCCCGGCCCACAAGCTCATCCGCCCAGAGCACCGCGAACCGCCGAAACGAACACCGACAACGACCGAGGAAGAACGGATCGGACCGGCCCTCTACGACACCGCCACGACCGCCGAGGAAGGCCTCTGGGCACGCACCGGACGGGCCGGCAGAAGCCGATGACACGCCCGGGCCATCCCCACGTTTTGACCGATAACCCTCCGTGGCTGCCTTCTGCGCAGGGCGACAAAAAGGGCGCCGATTCCTCGGCGCCCTTCTGTTCAATTGGTCGGGATGACAGGATTTGAACCTGCGACCTCTTCGTCCCGAACGAAGCGCGCTACCAAGCTGCGCTACATCCCGATCCGCTGCGCGAGTACCCGCCAGTTTCCCAGCACGGCTCCCCGAAGCAACTCATCCAGAGTACCCGATCCGAGCACGGGACGCGAAATCGACAGGCCCCCGAAGGAGCTACACGAGCGAGTCCTGCCACGCCCCGTGGAGTGCGGCGAAGCGGCCGCCGCCGCGGATGAGCTCGTCCGGGGTGCCGTCCTCGACGATCTGCCCGCCGTCCATGACGAGCACTCGGTCGGCGATCTCGACGGTCGAGAGTCTGTGCGCGATGATGATCGCCGTCCGCCCGCGCTGCGAGAGCAGCCGCGACAGCCCGGCCTGTACGAGCCGCTCCGACGGAATGTCGAGCGACGACGTCGCCTCGTCGAGGATGAGCACCGCGGGCGCCGCGAGGAACGCCCGCGCGAACGAGATGAGCTGGCGCTGCCCGGCCGAGACCCGGCCGCCGCGCTTGTTGACGTCGGTGTCGTACCCGTCTGGCAGCAACCGGACAAACTCGTGGGCGCCCACAGCCTTGGCGGCGGCCTCGATCTCGGCGCGCGACGCCGTCGGACGCCCCAAGGCGATGTTGTCGGCGACCGAGCCGCTGAACAGGAACGCCTCCTGGGTGACCATGACGACGGCGCGGCGCAGGTCCGGCGTCGAGAGCCGCCGGAGGTCGACGCCGTCGAGCGTCACGGCGCCCTCGGTGGGGTCGTAGAAGCGCGCGACGAGCTTCGCGAGCGTCGACTTTCCCGCGCCCGTCGCCCCGACGAGCGCGACGGTCTGCCCCGCTGGGATGTCGAGGTCGAAGCGTGGCAGCACCACGGGTCCGGAGGCGTACCGGAACTCGACGCCTCCGAAGCGCACGTCGCCCCGCGGCGTCGGCAGCGGCGTGGGCTCCTTCGGCGGCACAACCGTGGGTGCCTCGGCGAGGAGGCCTGAGACCTTCTCGAGCGCCGCCGTCGCGCTCTGGAACGAGTTGTAGAACATCGCCATGTCCGCGAGCGGCTGGAAGAAGCGCTTGACGGAGAGCACGAGCGCGAGCAGGACGCCGACCGCGAGCCCGCCGTCGAGCACGCGCAGCCCCGCGACGAGCAGGACGACGGCGACCGTCACGTTCCCGATAAACACGAGCCCGGGTTGGAGGACTCCGTTGAGCTGGATCGATCGGGCCGTCACGCTCCGGTAGTCCTCGGCGAGTTCGCCATAGCGCTCGTTGTTCTCGGCCTCCTTGCGGAACGCCTTGACCGCGCGGATCCCGGTCATGGTCTCGACGAAGTGCACGATGAGCCGCGCCGACGCGACGCGCGAGGCCCGGAACGCCACCTCCGAGCGGGCTTGGTACCAGCGCGCGAGCCCGAACATCGGTACCGCCGCGAATAGCATGATGAGCCCAGACGGCCAGTCGAGGAGGAACACGGTCCCGGCCGTGAAGAGCATGAACAGGATTCCTGAGACGAGCGAGCTCACGCCGGAATCGAGGAGCTCGCGCAGCGCCTCGAGGTCGGAGGTCTGCCGGCTGATGATCCGGCCGGACGTGTAGTGCTCGTGGAAATCGAGGCTCAGGCGCTGCGTGTGGCGGAACACCCTGACTCGGAGGTCGAGGAGCATCGCCTGGCTGAGCTTGGCGGTCGAGGTCACGTAACCGGCCGTGAGGACCGCGGTCGCGAGCGCGGCCCCGATGTACGCCGCGCCCGTGAGCCAGATAAGGCCCGACTCGCCGCGCAAGAGCGCGGGCAGGGCGCGGTCGATCCCGAGCGCGATGATCGCGGGCCCCGAGGCCTTGGTCGCCTGCGAGACGACGACCATCGCGAGCGTCACCCAGAACCTGACCCGCACGGGCCGGATGAGCTCGCCGAGCAGCGCGAGCGAACGACGGCGCGCGGCTCGCGAGTCCGCCTTCGACAGCTCGAAGGCATCCTCGGCGTGCGTCTCGTCGTCGGCCTCGCCCGGGCGCGGAGCCTGGCGGTCGACGCGCGGGTTGTCGACGCGCGGGCGCGAGGACGGTGCGGCGCTCATCGGGCCTCCTCGAGGTCGTCCAGGGTGTCGTCGGGGTCGCGGGCGCTGTCGAGATCGCGAGGCTCGGCGTCGAGGCTCGCGATGACGTAGCGGTAGTGCTCGCTGCGGGCCAGGAGCTCGGCGTGCGTTCCGACGTCGTCGATGATCCCGTCGCGGAGGAGCGCGACGCGGTCGGCGAGCGTCACGGTCGAGGGGCGGTGCGCGACGACGAGCGTCGTCGTGTCGGCGAGCACCTCGCGGAGGCGCGCCTCGACGCGCTCCTCGGTGGCGACGTCGAGCGCGGACAGCGGGTCGTCGAGGACGAGGACGGCGGGCTTCGCCGCGATCGCCCGCGCGAGCGCGATGCGCTGCCGCTGGCCGCCCGAGAGGCTGAGGCCCTCCTCGCCGATCCGCGTGTCGACGCCGTCGGGGAGCGAATACGCGAACTGGGCCTGCGCGACGTCGAGTGCCTCGTCGAGGAGCAGCTCGGCGTCCGTCCCGTCGCGCACTGCGGCGCCGAGCAGGACGTTGTCCCGGACCGAGCTCGAGAACAGCGTCGTGTCCTCGAAGGCGACCGACACGATGCGGCGCAGCTCCGCCAGCGGAAGTTTGCGGACGTCCACGCCGTCGATCTCGACTGACCCGGCCGTCACGTCGTAGAGCCTCGGGACGAGCGCCAGGAGCGTGCTCTTCCCCGAGCCCGTCACGCCGACGAGAGCCATCGTCTCGCCGGGGACGAGCTCAAGGTCGATGCGCTCCAGAACCGGACGCGCGCCGTCGTCCGTTGCGGTGCCCCGCGCGCCTCGGCGCCCCTCGAAGCCGAAGCGCACGCCACGGAAGGCGAGCGCGTCGCGGGGGCGGGGCGGCATGGCGGCGGGCACCTCCGGGTCGGCAATCGCGATCTTCTGATCCATGACCTCGTAGTGGCGGTCGATCGCCGTCTTCGCCATGAGTGCCATGCCCACGAGGGCACCGGACATCTCGACGGGGTTGGCGACCGCCGCCGCCGTGCCGAAGAACGCCGCGAGGGCGCCGACCGTGATCTGTCCCGTCGCAGCGAGCCACACGCCCGTCACGAGCCCGGCGCCGAGCGCGAGCTCGGGCAGGAGCGTCACGACCATGCTGAACACCGCGAGATGCCGCGCCTTGGTGACCTCGGTGTCCCGCAGCTCCTCCGCCTGGGCCGCAAAGCTTTCGAGAGCCTCGCCGCTTCGGCCGAACGCCTTGAGGACGCGGATGCCGTGCACGGATTCCTCGACGGCCGTCGCGAGGTCGCCGGCCTGGTCCTGGCTGCGGCGCGACGCGGCCATGAACTGGCGGCGAAAGCGGAAGCTGTAGATGCTGATCGGTGCGGCCGCCGCGAGGAAGATGAGCGCGAGCTGCCAGCTGATGGTGAACAGCATCGCGACGCCGACGCCGACCGTCGCCACCGAGACGACGAGGAAGATCGCCCCGAACGCGAGCCAGCGGCGCAGCATGTTGAGGTCCGTCATGGCCCGCGAGAGCAGCTGCCCCGATCCCCAGCGGTCGTGGAACGAGACGGGGAGCACCTGGAGGTGGCGGTATAGCTTGAGGCGCATCGACGTCTCGACGTTCGTGGCCGGGTCGATGACGAAGAGGCGGCGCAGGAACGTCAGTCCCGCTTCGAGGACGCCCATGACGAGGACGACGACGGCGGCCCACCACACAGCCGACGGGCCGGCCCCGGGTTTGAGGAGAGCGTCGATCACCGCGCGGAAGACCTGCGGGACGAGCACCGCGAGTACCGACGCCGTGAGTCCCACGACGAGGCCGCCCACGAGGCGCGGGACAATCGGGCGGACCTCCGGCGCGAGCCTGCTGAGGCTGCGGCTGAAGGCAATCTGCTCTCGGGCGGGGGCTTGCTGTGGCATGCCGGCGCTCACACCTCCGGTCAGGAGTAGTTAGCTGTGGCAACTACCCTACGCCATGACGCCGTGACCGTCGGCCGCGCGAGACCGGGGTGCCGCGTCTAGCCGGGCGCTCATTTATAGTTTGTTATAGATGACCTCTTCTATAAAAGACTATAACGGGAGTCCTGATGCAGCCCAGCCCGTACACACCCGGCGAGGTCGCTCGCACCGTGCCAGGTCGATTCCAGCAGCTGGCTGACTTCGACGAACGGCTTTCCTACTTGGTGGATCTGCACCGCTTAGTCGGGCGGATCCGAATCGACCATGCTCCTCGCGGCTTCGGCAAGACGTCACTTCTGCGGCAGTACCAGCGCCATGCAGATGCTCGCAATGTCCTGACGATCTGGGTCACTGCGGGGGAAGACGCGGGCCTTATCGGACAGATTGCCGCCGAGATCTCGCGTGCAAGCACAAGATGGGGGACCGAGGCCCGCCGCGTGATTCGCGAGCGCCTCGAAGGCCTTACGGTCCGAATCGGAGTGCCCGGCATTGTGGGGGCGGATGCTGCTGTCCGCACCGGCCACGACAAGACTCCGCGTGGAAGTCGAGAGTTCGAGGACCTCGTGCGGGCGGTTGCGGCAGGGAACGAACACCAGGGCCTTGTCATCCTCATCGACGAAATTCAGTCAGCGGATCCCGATGGCCTTCGAACCCTCGCTTACGCGTGGCAGCATCTTCAAGCCGAGGGAGACGACCTTCCGGCGGCGGTTTTCGCGGCGGGGTTGCCCAACGCTTCGGATGTGGTGGCCTCCGCCGTCACCTTCAGCGAGAGATTTGCCTACAGACCGCTCCCCGGCCTCGAACCGGCAGCTGAAGAACTCGCTCTCGCGATTCCGGCTCGGGAGCTCGGCGTTGAGTGGCACCGCCCCGCGCTTGAGGCCGCCGTCGTTGCTGCCCGCGGCTACCCTTATCTGGTCCAGCTGATTGGAGACGCCACGTGGACCGCAGCAGGGCGGCCGGACCCGGGCGCGACAATCACTGACGAGCACGTGGAGGCGGGCCGCCGTGCAATGGAGGCGGACATGGAAGCCTTGTTCCGGGCTAGATGGGCGAACGCGACCAGGGCCGAACGCGAATTCATGTCGGCGATGGCCTCGCTGGGCGACCATGACGTCCGGCGGAAGGACATCGCCGATCTCATGGGGGTGAGCATCGAAAGCCTGTCCGTGCCAAGGGCGAGGCTTATCGACAAGGGATTTGTCCGGGCGAGCACTCGAGGATCCCTTGAGTTCACCATTCCTGGCTTCGCCGAGTTCGCGCGCCGCGTCACCCGGGAGTGACCAATGCTCTGGGCTTCTGACGAAGCCAGTTGCGCCGCCCGGCGTCGGGGCGAGGGCGGACTTAGGCCTTCGCCCGGAGCGTGAGCAGCACGGCCTCCGGGCGGCACGCGACGCGGATGGGCGCGAAGCGGGATGTGCCGATGCCGCCCGAGACGTTGAGTGGAACCCAGCGGCCGCCGTGCTCCCAGGTCGTGAGCCCCTTCGCGCGCCACGTCGGAAGGTCGCAGTTGGAGACGAGCGCGCCGTAGCCGGGGAGGCAGATCTGCCCGCCGTGCGTGTGGCCCGCGAAGATGATGTCCGCCCCGGCGCCCGTGAAGTGGTCGAGCACGCGCTGGTACGGCGCGTGGATGACGGCGACCTTGACGTGGGGTTTGCGCTCGTGGCCTGACGCGCCGCGAGGCCAGTCGGCGTACCGCTCGCGCTTGAGGTGCGGATCGTCGACGCCTGAGAAGTCGAAGCGCGTCCCGTTGAACGCGAGCGACTGGGATCGGTTCGTGAGGTCGACCCATCCGGCCTCGCCGAACCCGGTGAAGAGCCGGCGCCAGTCGAGCGCAACGCGCGTCGGGAGGGGGTGCGTGTTCGACGGCCCGAGGAGGTACAGGGCGGGGTTCTTGAGGACCGGCGCGTAATAGTCGTTGGAGCCGGGAACGTAGACGCCCGGGTAGCGCACGAGGGGGGCGAGCGCGTCGAGCAGCGGGTCGACCGCCTCGAGGTGGCTCAGGTTGTCGCCCGTGTTGACGACCAGGTCGGGAGCGAGATCCGCGAGGCCCGCGAGCCAGCGGGCCTTTTTGGTCTGCCCCGGGACGAAGTGGATGTCGCTTAGGTGGAGCACACGAAGCGGCCTCGAGCCCGGCGGGAGGACCGCGACCGTCTCCTCCCGGAGCCGGAACTGGTCCTTCTCCCACCAGCCGTACGCGGCGGTCGCTAGGCCCGCCGACGCCGCCATGCCCGCGACAAGGGCGGTGCGCTTCGCGCCCGTGGCGAGCGCCGCCGTCGCCCGCTCCGCGACACGGGCGAGGGCCCGCCCCGTGGTGGGGGCGAGCCCTTCGCTAGCGGTCATCAGGGCTTGCCCTTGCCCTTGTCCGTCGGGCCCGGCTGTGGCGTCGCGGGAGGCTGCGAGGCGCCGTTCGACGGCGAGGTGCCGCCGTTGTCGTCGCTCTTCTGGGCCGGCGGCGCGCCGATGAGGTTCTGCGGCGGGGCGTCGAACTCGCCGTGATCGAACAGCGGCGCGACCTTCTGCATGTAGTAGGCCCACTGCGGTCCGGCGATGAAGGCACCGTCGACCGACTTGTAGTACCTTCCGTTGATCATGACGCCCTGGCCGACCCTGGCCGTCGAGTTGAACGGGTCACCGAAGAACGACGCGGTGGCAAGGCCGCGGGTGAAGCCCACGACCCATGTCTGGTTGTTGAGCTCGTTGGTACCGGTCTTCGCTGCGTCCGGCACTCCGACCCTGATGGTCTGGCCGCCCGCGTCCTTGATGTTGTAGCCCGAACCCTTGGTCAGGACGTCCTGGAGGACGTTGGTCACGGCCTTGGCAACATCCGGCTTGATGGCGTTCTGCTGGCACGTCGGTGCCTGTCCGCCGATCTTCTTGCCCTGCGAATCGTCCACCTCAGCGATCGACATCGGCTGGCAGACCGTGCCGTTGCTCGCGAAGGCTGCGAAAGCGCTCGCAAGCGTCATGGGCGCCACGTTCGGCCCACCCAGCAAGTTGCCGAGGGTCGAAAGATCCAGCTTCTTGTCGGGCCCTTCGCCGGTGTGCATTCCGAGTGCGTCGGCGGCACGCTGGATATCGCAGAAGTCATTCAGGCCGGCGGCGGACGCGAACGTCGCAGTGTTGATCGACTGGTAGATGCCCTCGCGGACGGACATGGGGCGGTACCACTGCGGCTCGTCGTTCTGCAGGTCCTTGGCAGTGTGGTACGGGGGCCCGGCGGTCGTGTCGTCGTAGGCGCCATTGACTCGGCCACACGTCGTCTTCCACGGATAGTTGAGCGAGTAGCGGCGCTTCGACGCGTCCACAACCTGATTGGTCGACTTGCCCTCGTTGAGCCACGCCGTGAGGGTGAAGGGCTTCATCGTCGAGCCGGGCTGCATGCCGCCCACTCCGCCAAGCGGATTGCCCTTGCCGTCGCTGTTGTCGACATTGAAGTTGTAGTCCGAGACGAAGTCGGCGCCCTGTCCGGCGAGCTTGCGCGAGTTCTGCGCCATGGCGAGAACCTTGCCCGTCCCCGGTTCGACCGTCACGAGCGAGGCGCCCCACTTGTCTGGGTTCGCCCCGGCCGTGGAGTCCACCTGTGCCTGAGCCGGACCCTGGAGGCGCGGGTCGAGCGTCGTCTTGATCGTGAGGCCGCCGCGCGAGAGCTTGAGGGCGCGCTCGTCCTCGCTCGCACCGTAGGCGGGGTCGTTGAGCAGCTGGTGGTACACGTAGTCGCAGAAGTACTGCGCCTGCACCGCGTACTGGCAGCCCTGCTTGGGCTGGTTCACCTTGGTCTGCATGGGCGTCTTGACGGCTTCGTCGTGCTGCTGCTGGTTGATCTTGCCGTGGTCGAGCATCGCGTCGAGCACGAGGTTGCGGCGCTTCGTCGACGCTTCGGGATGAACAATCGGGTTGAACGCGCTCGGGCTGTTGACGAGCCCCGCGAGCGTTGCCGCCTGGGGGAGCGAGAGGTCCTTCGCGTCGACCGAGAAGAAGTACTGGCTCGCGGCCTGGATGCCATATGCGTTGCTGTTGAAGAAGACGATGTTGAGGTAGCCCTCGAGGATCTGGTCCTTGCTCATCTGCTTCTCGAGCGCGATCGCGAGCTTCATCTCGCGCAGCTTGTCGCCGACGCCCTTTTGGCCGTTCAGGACGACTTGATCGTCCTTGCCCTGGGCGACGAGGTTCTCGTTGATGACGTTTGTGACGTACTGCTGCGTGAGGGTCGAGGCCCCCTGATGGCCGCCGCCGAGGTTGGAGGACAGGGCGCGCAGAATGCCGGTCATGTCGACGCCGCCGTGGTCGTAGAACCGGTAGTCCTCGATCGCGACGAGCGCGTTCTTGATATTCGGGGACATCTGGTCGAGCTTGACCGGCGTCCGGTTCTCGCTGAACAGGGTCGCGATCGGCGAGCCGTCGGACGCGACGATCTTCGTCACCTGCCCCGGAGGGCTCACGGTGAGCTCGCTTGGGAGGTTGTTGAAGAACTGGACCGAGCCGTTCGCTGCACCCCCGGTCACGGCCGCGGCGGGCACCATGAGTCCCGCCACGAGCACTCCGCAGATCGCACTGATGCCAAGGAAGGCGATGATCTTGCCGAGCGTTGTGGCCGTGTCGAAGAGCGGATTCTTGCCAGACGCCATGCAGGGCAGTCTACCGGGACCGACTAACCTAGACCTTATGACCACGTGGGAGTACGCCACCGTACCGCTGATCGTCCACGCCACCAAGCAGATCCTCGACCAGTGGGGCGAGGACGGCTGGGAGCTCGTCCAAGTCGTCCCGGGACCCGGCGGAAACGGGCTGGTGGCCTACATGAAGAGGGAGAAGCAGGCATGAGCGAAGCAGAGGCAACGACCGCAGCGCTCGGAGCCGTCGAGCAGCGTCTCGCCGATCTCGGCCTGAGCCTGCCCGAGGTCGCGGCGCCCGTCGCCGCGTACGTTCCCGCCGCCGTCGCCGGCGGTTTCGTGTACACGGCCGGCCAGCTCCCGTTCGTCAAGGGCCAGCTGCCCGCAACCGGCAAAGTCGGCGCCGAGGTGAGCGCCGAGGACGCCAAGCGCTACGCCGAACTGAGCATCATCAACGCCCTCGCAGCGGTCAAGGCCCAGATCGGCGACCTCGACCGCGTCACGCGCATCGTCAAAGTCGTGGGCTTCGTCGCCTCCGACCCGTCGTTCACGGGACAGCCGGGCGTCATCAACGGGGCCTCCGAGCTCCTGGGGAAGGTTTTCGGCGAGGCGGGCATCCATGCCCGCTCCGCCGTCGGCGTCGCGGTCCTCCCGCTCGACGCCCCGGTCGAGGTGGAACTGATTGCTGAGTTCGCATAGCCGCCGCTTCATCGTTCCCAAGCGGCTCCAGGGAGCCGCACGAAGCTGGCTTGAAGAAGGGGACCGTCCGCCGAGGACGGCGCGGCTCGCCTCCTCCGTCGTCCTCGTTCGCGATTCGGTCGAGGGCACAGAGACGTGGCTCGCGTACCGGCCCGGCAACTCTCCGCTCGGGGTTGTAGCGTTCCCGGGCGGATCGGTCCAGAACACCGACCACGACACGTTCGACTGGTTCGGCCCGTCGGTCGGCCACTGGGCCGAAATGCTCGGCGTGACGGACTTCGCCCTCGCCCGCTCGCACGTCGTCGCGGCGATCCGCGAGCTGTTCGAAGAGACCGGAGTTCTCCTTGCAGGGAGCGACGCCACGACCCTCGTCGAGGGCACGAACACCCCCGATTGGACGCGGGTGCGCGAAGCCGTCGCGAGCGAGGAGATCGGCTTCGCCGAGTTCATCTCCAAGCGTGGCCTCGGCCTCCGGACGGACCTGCTCCGCCCGCTCGTGCACTGGGTCTCGCCGGACTTCGCGCACCGGCGCTTCGACACCCGGTACTTCGCGGCCACCCTCCCCGTTGGCCAGACGCCGACGCTCCTTCCGAGCAAGGGCGTCTGGGGCGAGTGGGCGCTCCCGGCCCGCCTGCTCAAGGATCGCGACTCGACGGCGATCGGCGACCTGATCGGCGAAGAGGACACGCGAGGCCTCCCCCTCCCGGAGCTCCTCGTGCCCGCGAGCGAGATCATCCTCGAGAAGATCGCGAAGGCCAAGGGCTGCATCGCGTATCTCAACATCAAGCGCTCGACGCACACGTACCAGGCCGAACTCGAAGAGGACAACGGCCAGCTGTGGCTCCGCGTCGAGGCGCCGAGCGCGGCTCCGGCCACAGAGGCCCTCGCGACCGTACCCCATCCGGGCGGCATCGCCTCCTGACGCGCCGCGGGCGCGACGTGGCCACCCCTTCGGCGAGAGGCGGGCAGGCGTCGGGAAGACGGCTTGTGGCCGAGAAGGCGACCCGTAGCCGTCTTCCCGGCCACAACCCGTCTTCCGGTCAGACGAGCGACGGCGCCGCTCCCCGCAGTGGGGAGCGGCGCCGTCGTCGTCGGTGTCTGTCCGGGAATCCCTACCGGCTCCGCTGGCGCAGGCGCGGCATGTCGAGGATGACGACGGCGCGCGCCTCGAGGCGGATCCAGCCGCGCTGTACGAACTCGGCGAGGGCCTTGTTCACGGTCTCGCGCGACGCGCCGACGAGCTGTGCGAGCTCCTCCTGCGTGAGCTCGTGCGCCACGAGGACGCCATCGGTCGCGGGGCGGCCGAAGCGGTCCGCGAGGTCGAGGAGCGCCTTGGCCACGCGGCCGGGGACGTCGCTGAAGACCAGGTCGGACAGCGAATCGTTCGTGCGGCGCAAGCGGCGGGCGAGCGCCTGGAGCAGCTGGGCCGAGACCTCGGGGCGTGCGCGGAGCAGGGCCACGAGCGCATCGTTCTTGAGGCCCGCGAGGCGCGTCTCGGAGACGGCCGTCGCAGTCGCAGTGCGGGGCGCCGGGTCGAAGAGGGCCATCTCGCCGAAGAGCTCGCCCGGGCCGAGGATCGCGAGGAGCGACTCGCGGCCGTCCGGCGACGTGCGGCCGAGCTTGATCTTGCCGGAGACGATGAAGTACATCTGGTCGCCCTGATCGCCCTCGCGGAACACCGAGGCACCGCGGGAGAGGTCCACCTCCATGAGCTCGTCCGTGAGCAGGCGGAAGGCCTCGTCGTCGAGCGTGGCGAACAGCGGCGCGCGGCGCAGTACCTCGATATCCAATTCAGTCTCCTCATCACATTGCCAGTGCTTGCGCTGCGGTCATTCTTTCAGATTCCGCAAGTGTTTGTGACGAACACGCCACCGACAGGCCGCCCAGCTTCGCCCCAGACAGCGCCGATAGACTGTCGGGGATGCTCGATACGATCTTCCTGGACCTTGTACTCGTGGTGGTCCTCATCGGCTATCTCGTCTACGGAGCACGGGTAGGTTTCCTCGTGAGCCTCGGCGGCATCATCGGCTTCATCGTGGGCGGTGCAGCTGCGTTCTTCGCCGTCCCCCTCGTCAGCCAGTGGCTCTCGGACAGCGGGTGGCGCGCGGCCGCCGTCGTCGTCACGGCGATCGTGTTCATGGTCGCGGGCAACGCCGTCGGCACCACGATCGGACGGCGGGTGCGGCGCCAGATCCGCTGGAGGCCGCTCGGGGTCATCGACCGCGCGCTGGGAGGCGTCGCGAACGTCTCCGTCGCGGCGCTCGTCATGTCGATGCTCGCATTCACGGTCTCAAGCGTCGGCGTGCCGGTGCTCTCGCAGCAGCTCTCGTCGTCGCGCGTCATCACGGCGATCGACGCGCTCACTCCCGATCCCGTCAAGGCGGAGGCCGCCCAGCTCCGCGCCTTTGTTCTCGGCGACACGCTTCCGCGGATCATCGAGGGCATCGGCCCGCTCAATCCGGTCCCCGTTCCCGACGCGAATATGGACTCGCCCGCCCTGCGCGCGGCCTCGAAGTCGATTGTCCGGATCACGGGCACCGCGTTCCAGTGCGGACAGAACCAGACCGGAAGCGGTTTCGTCGTGGCGCCGGGACGAGTCCTGACGAACGCGCACGTCGTCGCGGGAGTGCCCGAGCCCGTCGTCGAAATGCAGAATGCTGGGGCGCGCACGGCTCACGTGGTCTATTTCGACGGCGTGCATGACCTCGCCGTGCTTGCCGTCGGCGGCCTCTCGCTGCCGAGCCTCAATCTCGCCGGGAACAGCCCGCCCGGTACGTCGGCGGCCTTCGGCGGTTACCCGCTCGGCGGCCCGTTCACGATGCGCCCCGCGGCGATCCAAGGGACGACGACGGTGCTCGCCCCGGACATCTACGGCGCCAATGCGACGCCCAAGACGGTCTATCAGATCTCGGGCCAAGTCCAGCAGGGCAACTCGGGCGGCCCGCTGCTCACCCTTGACGGTGCCGTGACCGGCGTGGTGTTCGCGAAGTCGGAGAACACCGACGGCGTGGGCTACGCGATCACGATGAGCGAGGTCAGGCCCGTTGCCGACGAGGCCGCGTCACTCAGCCAGCCCGTGCAGCCTGGGGCGTGCACGCGCAAGTAACAGCATCGACTGCTCCATAACTGTCGTTTTGAGCCCTCAAAACGACAGTTATGGAGCAGTCGATTGCGGGCGTCAGACGGCCGGCCCCTGCGTGAGCTCCGCGAGGTACTCGATCGCGAACCGGTAGCCGAGCGTGCCCGCCCCGGCGATGACGGCCTTGCAGACGTCGCTCAGGTACGAGTGGTGCCGGAACGGCTCGCGCGCGTGGACGTTCGTGATGTGCACCTCGACGGCCGGGAGCTGGACCGCCGAGATCGCGTCGCGGATCGCGACCGAAGTGTGCGTGTAGGCGCCCGCGTTGATGACGATGCCGACCGCGGACCCGCGTGCCGCATGGATCGCGTCGATGAGTGCGCCCTCGTGGTTGGACTGGACGAACTCGCACGCAAGCCCGCGCGCATCGGCCGCACCCGCGCACAGCCGTTCGATGTCCCCGAGAGTCGCGGTCCCGTACTTCTCCGGTTCGCGCGTGCCGAGCAGGTTGAGGTTCGGGCCGTTGAGGACGAGAACGCTGTGGCGGGCGGCGGGAGAGGCCGGGCGGGCGGCGGGAGAGTCCGGGCGGGCGGCGGGGGACGACTCTGTCGGCTGGGTCATGGTCCGATCTTAAGGGGTGCCCTCGAGACGCACGCCGTTCCCGGGAAGCTGGCAGGTTGCTCGACGCAGACTGTTGGCCAGCTGTGCGGTTTGGGTCTACCCTGATCCCGGTTCTGTCCCGCGCCGTCCCGGCTGCGGGGCAGGAACCTGTTCGGCGGGGTCTCGACGCCGAAGCGGAGCAGCGGTTAACGCGCTGGGGTGCCGTTTGACGCCGCACGCGCACCGCCCGCACGCGCGGGAGGTGCTCGTCATGCTGACGCCCGAGCTGGACGGGCGCGGCGCGTGGCCTCGTATGAGGAGCACCATCCGACATGTCTCTTCGTCCAGTCCTCAAACGCCCGTACGCCGTCGTGCTCGCACTTGTCGCGCTCGTGGTCGGCCTCGTGGGCACGGCCCCGGCTCAGGCCTCCGTCACGACGAACCCGAACGCCACAACGTGGAGGGTCCTCGTCGGCGAGCAGTCCCCTGACCTTGCCATCCAGGGCATGCGTTTCCTTCCCGGCGAGATCTGGATCGATCAGGGCGATTCGATCAAGTTCCTGGCCAACGCCGCCGAAGTCCACACCGTGAGCTTCGGAACGCCCCCGACGCCGATCAGGGGCATCGGCGATCTGCTCGCCGACGCGGTGCCGCGGGTCGGCGGTCCCGTGTTCGATCCGACCGCCCCGTGGACCAATTCAGGCATTCTGACCACGATGCCGGTGCCCGATTTCCCGACCTCGACGTCGTACCTCCAGAAGTTCGCGGCACGCGGTGACTTCACGTTCTTCTGCCTCTTCCACGGTGAGGTCATGACGCTCACCGTCCACGTCCAGGCTCCGAACGCGGCGTATCCGCACACGCAGGCCTTCTACGACGCCCAGGCCGCGGCCGAAACTGCGGGCATTGTTGCTCACGGCTACGGCCTCTGGGCCGCGACGGCCGCGCAGGCGACGCCGACCCACGTGTTCGTCGGTGCTGCCGACGGCCTGACCGAGGTTATGCGGTTCATCTGGCAAGACGACGTCGTGCACCTCGGCCAGACGGTGACGTTCGATCTGTCGGCGGACCACATGGTCGTTCCGCACACCGTGACGTTCACGACGCTCATGCAGCACGGAATGCCTGTCGACTCGGGAACCCTCCTCGAGGCGTTCGTCGGCGGACCGTCGACGTTCTCCGTGACGTTCGATCAGCTCGGCATTTGGAACTACTTCTGCGAGTTCCACGACGACATGGGCATGGTGGGGAGCGTGACAGTAGTTCCCTAGCCCCTCAGTCTCTGCCCGACGACGGCGGCGCTGCTCCCGATCTGGAGCGGCGCCGCCGTCGTGCCTCGCCGCCTTCGCAGTGCGTCGCCGCCGCCGTCGTATGCTCAGCCCGCGACGCGCACTGACGGAATGCGGTCGCGAAGGTAGGCCAGAGCGGACTGCGGCAGACCAGGGTCGGTGACCAGAACGTCGATGTCGTTGAACCCGCAGATGCTGCCGATGCCCTGAACGCCCCACTTGCTGTGGTCCGCGACGACGACGACGCGCCGCGACGACGCCGCGAAAGCCTGATTCGTCTCGGCTTCCAACAGATTGGGCGTCGTGAAGCCGGCCCGCTCGTCCATGCCGTGCACCCCGAGGAAGAGCAGGTCGAGGTGCAGGTGGCGGATGGACGAGGTGGCGAGCGGGCCGACGAGGGCGTCCGACGGCGTCCGCTCGCCTCCCGTGAGGAGCACCGTTGCGCCGGACGACGACGCGTCGAAGGCCTCCATGACGCGCACCGAATTCGTGAGGACTGTGATGCGGGGTCCCGCGGAGAGCGCTTTGGCGAGCATCCACGTGGTCGATCCAGCCGTGATACCCACCGCCATCCCCTCCGTGACAAGCCCCGCGGCCTCCCGGGCGATCGCGGCCTTCTCCTCGAGCCGCTGAGTGGACTTGAGCGCGAACCCCGGCTCGTGCGTCCCCACGTCCTCCTGGAGCATGACGCCGCCGTGAACGCGCGTCAGGAGGCCGGAGTCGCTCAGGGCATCGATGTCACGGCGGACCGTGACGGCCGAAACCCCGAGCCGCTCGGCAAGGTCCGCGACCTTGACGACGCCTTCTCGGTGGACCGTGTCGAGGATCACGGACTGTCGGGCTGCGGCGAGCATCCGTCTACCCCTTGCTCGATCCGAGCGTCAGCCCGGCGACGAATTGGCGCTGCAGGAGGAGATAGATGACGAGGGTCGGGATGACCGTGATCGTCGCCCCCGCGGCGAGCAGGTTGTAGTTGCTCAGGAACACTCCCTGGAGGTTGTTGATCGCCGTCGTCACGGGGAGGCGGTCGCCGCTCTGGATGAAGAGGAGGGGCCAGAAGAAGTCGTTGTAGATGAAGATGACTTCGAGGGTTCCGAGCGCCGCGAACGCCGGGCGGCACAGCGGCATGATGATCGACCAGTACTGTCGCCAGACGCCCGCCCCGTCGACGAGCGCGGCCTCCGTCAGGTCGGACGAGAGGGCCTTCATGTAATTCGAGAGCACGAATGTACAGAAGCCGATCTGGAACGCCGTGTCCACTGCGATGACCGAAATGTACGTATTGAGGAGCGTTCCCGAATCGCTGAACCAGTACGGGAGATTCAGGTGCTTGAACATCTGGAACAGCGGCGCGGCGAGAACCTGCGGGGGCAGGAGGTTGCCGGCCGTGAACATGATGAGCAGCGTGATGTTGAACTTCCAGCTCACTCGGCTCACGGCGAACGCCATGAGCGAGGAGAGGAAGAGCGTCAGGAGGACGGCGGGAACCGTGATCGTGACCGAGTTCCAGAAGTACTTCGAGAAGCCGCCCTGGTTCCATGCCGTGACGAAGTTGTCGAAGTTGTACGGCCCGGCGACGCTGAAGTAGCCGTTCTGATTCGTCGATTCGATCGGACGGAGGGCCGTGTAAAGCGACCAGCCGAGCGGCAGGAGCCACATGACGGCCAGGACGAGCAGGATGATGTGGGTTCCAATGTGGCGCTTGGGCCGGGACCCGGCATACTCGGTGCCGCGTGCGAGGTCCGAGGGCGCGATGACCGTCGTCATGATTCCTTGGCCTCCTTTCCGAACGTGCGGGTGAGGTAGAAGACGATCGGTACGAGCGAGATCACCAGCAGGATCGTCGCGAGCGCGGAGCCGACGCCGATGACCTGGCCCTCGCCGACGAGGTTCTGGATGACGAGCGCGGAGATGAGCTCGAGGCCGTTCGTGCCGCGGTTGATGACGTAGACGATGTCGAACGCCCGAAGCGACTCGATGATCGTGATGACCACGATGACGATGTTGATGGGGCGCATCGCCGGGAACACGACGCGGAAGAAGGTCTGGGCTGCGTTCGCCCCGTCGAGCGCTGCGGCCTCCCTGAGCGAGGGGTCGACGCCCTTGAGCCCGGCAAGGTAGAGCAGCATGACATAGCCCGAATGCCGCCACGTCGCCGCGATGAGCGCGGCCCAGATGTTGACGTTGCTGTCGCCGAACCAGTCGACGGCGGCGGGCTGGCCGGCCGTGCCGAGGAGGAAGTTCAGCAGGCCGTGGTCCCGCTGGTAGAAGAGCTGCCAGATGACGCCGACGAGCGCGAGCGAGAGCATGACGGGGGCGAAGAAGATGCTCTGGTAGATCCTGCTGCCGCGGATCTTCTGGTCGAGGAGCACTGCCAGGAGCAGGCCGAGCGGCGTCGCGATGAGGGCGAGGAACACGAGCCAGAGGACGTTGTGCTGGACCGCGGGCCAGAACGGAGGGTAGTCCTCGACGACGAATTGGTAGTTCGAGGCGCCGGCGGGGCGGATGTCGGTCAGGTCGAGGCCGTTCCAGCGGGTGAGGCTGAGGCCGATCGAGAAAAGCGTGGGCAGCCAGACGAAGACGAGTTCGATGAGCGTCGGGATGGCGACCATGGCGGTCAGGACGATCTTGTCCTGCCTCGACAGGCGGCGGACTTTGCGGCGGGTAGTGGGCATGACGTTTCCTGCGAGTCGGGCTGGCGTGGGCGGGAGGGTTCGTCCGCCCACGCCAGCAGTCCGTGTGGTCTTACTGGGCCGCGTAGAGTGCGGCCGCCTGGGACTCGAGGTTCTTCACATCCACCGTGCCGTCCTTGATAAAGGACTGCAGCGCGGGGCCCAAAACGTTGTTCGCCATGGCCGGGAGCGCGTCGCGATCGAAGAACTGGCTAATCGACTTCGCGTTCGCGATCGCGTCGGCGCACTTCTTGTTGAGCGCGGTGAACTTCGACGTGTCGGAGCCCTTCGCGGTCGCGATGTTGGACGTGTCCACGGCGTAGTAGGCGTTCTGCGCCTCGGGCGTGCCCATGAACGCGAGGAAATCCTTCGCGGTCTGGTTCTGGCCGCCCTTCTTCGAGAGCAGGAGGCCGTCGATGGGTGCCTCGATCGCGTCCTGGCCCTCGACCGCGATTGACGGGAACGGGAAGAAGTCGATGTCCGCGAGCACGGCGGCGTCCGTGAACTGCTGCGTCACGAATGAGCCGAGCAGGTACATGCCGGTCTTCTTCTGCCCGAGCAGCTGGGCCGCGTCCTGCCACGTCTGCCCGAGGGCCGCCGGGTCATGGTAGGGGAGGAGGGCCTTCCACGTGTCGAAGATGGCCTGGACCTTGGGCTGGTTCCACGACTCCTTGTGGGCGCAGAGGTCCAGATGGAACTGGTAGCCGTTGAGCCGCATGTTGATGTAGTCGAACGTGCCCATGGCGGGCCAGACGTCCTTGTCGGCGAAGCCGATCGGGATGATGCCGTCGGACTTCATCTTGGCGGCTAGCGTCTTGAGCTCGTCGAACGTCTTCGGGACGGTGTAGCCCTTCTCGGCCCAGAAGCTCTTCCGGTAGAAGAATCCCCAGGGGTAGTTGTAGTTCGGGACGAAGTACATCTTGCCGTCAGGCCCGGTCGAGGCCTTCTTGAGCGCGTCGGAGTAGTTGCCGCCGATCTGCTGCCACACGTCGTCGATCGGCGCGAGGAGGCCCTTGCCCGCGTAGTACTGCATGCGATAGCCGGCGAACCACGTGAAGGCATCGTCCGGGCTGCCCTGCAGGTAGGAGTTGATCTTGTTCTGGAAGTCGTTGTGCGGCACGACGTTCGTGGCGACGGTCGCACCCGTCTTCTTCTGGAAGGCGTCGACGACGGCCTGGTAGGCGCGCTTCGGGACGTCATCCGAGGCGGACGAGCCGAACGTCAACGACTTGCCGCCGCCCGATCCGCCGGACGGCCCCGAGCCGCCCGTACAGGCCGAGAGGAGCGGAATTCCCGCGAGGCCGACGGCGCCGACGCCGAGGGTCTTCAGGAGGGTCCGGCGGTCGAGGGGGCGGGACGGGACTTCAATGTCCATGGGGGGTCTCCTGGGAGTGCCTTGCGCGGTCGGGTGACCTGCGCCACATCGCTATGGTAGACGTTCAAAAACGATCGGAAAAGATCAGGAACGCAAATTTTGCCGATCCGTGATCGCCGCAGCGGCTCCGCGGTGGGCGTCGCCTAGGCCGAGAGACGGACGACGGCGATGCCGCCCGCGGGGATGGCGAGCGCGCCGCCGGTCGGGGTGCCAGAGAGGAGTTCAGATCCGTTCACGCCGAGGCGCGCCTCCGCGTCGCCGTGGTTGATCGCGAAGACCCAAGAGCCTTCGCCCGACGCCCGCGTGACGACCTCGAGGTCGGGGAACTCGCTCGCGTGGGCCGCGGCCTCGAGCCCGGCATCGGCGAACACTTGGGGGAGGAGGGCGGCGAGGGCTGCTGGGTCCGGTGCGGTGCCCACGTAGTAGGCGATTCCGGCCCCGGCGACGTTGCGCGTGACGGCTGGGGACCCCGACGTCGGGCCCGCCTCGTAGCGGGAGATAACCTCCGCCGTCGTCGTCCGCCCCAGCTCGCTCCACCGCGCGCCCGAGCCGGCGGTCAGCACGACCGCTTCGCCCGCGCGCAGCGGGAAGAACTCCTCGATCTCGATGCCCAGGAGCTCGCGGAACGCGCCCGGGTACCCGCCGCCGTTGATGGGGTCCATGATGATGCGGTCATGCTCGTCGACGATGCCCGAGAAATGGGTCAGGACGAGCGTGCCGCCGCCCTCGACGTACCGACGGAGGTTCGCGGCGCCGTCGTCCGTCACGAGGTACAGCATGGGTGCGACGACGAGCTGGTAGGCGGAGAGGTCGTCGGTGCTCTGCCGCAAGTCCGTCGTGATGCCCGCGCGGTAGAGCGCGTCATGCCACTCCCTCAGTTCGCGGACGGGCTGGGCCTCGATGCTCGGGTGGGAGTCGAGCTCTGCGCCCCAGCGGGCGTCGGTGTCGAACACGAGCGCGGCCGACGCCACCACGCGCGAGCCGGCCGCCTCTGAGACCTTCTCGAGGGAGGCTCCCAGTTCGACGACCTCGCGCCAGACCTTCGTGTCCCGGCCGGCGTGCGGGAGCATCCCGGAGTGGTACTTCTCCGCGCCCGCGCGCGACGCCCGCCACTGGAAGAACAGGATGCCGTCGGCGCCGCGCGCGAGGTGCTGGAACGAATTACGCAGCATCTGGCCGGGGGACTTGGCGATGTTGCGGGGCTGCCAGTTCACGGCGGACGTCGAGTGCTCCATGAGGAGCCACGGCTCGTTGTCCGCCCAGCCGCGCGTAAGGTCCGCGGTGAGCGCGAGGTCCTGGTGGTTCCGATGGTCCTCGGCGATGAGGTAGTGGTCGTTCGAGACGATGTCCATGCTCTTTGCCCATCGCCAGTAGTCGATTGGGGCGTGCAGGCCCATGTTCAGGCCCATGAAGTTCGTCGTGACGGGTTTGTCCGAGTGGGCGCGGATGATCGCGGCCTCGGCCTCGAAGCATTCGAGCAGGGAGTCGGAGGAGAAGCGCGCGAAGTCGAGCTGCTGGCTCGGGTTGACGTGCGTGCCCGAGCGGCGCGGCGGCATGATTTCGGACCAGTCGTAGTAGTGCTGCGACCAGAAGGCGGTGCCCCACGCGTCGTTGAGGGCATCGAGGGTTTCGTAGCGGGCCTGGAGCCAAGCGCGGAAGCCGCGCTCGGCGTGCGGGCCGAAGTCCGGCTGGTTGTGGCAGCCGTACTCGTTGTGGACGTGCCACATGGCAAGGGCCGGATGGTCCGAGTAGTGTTCGGCGATGGCCGTGGTGAGGGCGGCGGCAGCGCGGCGGTAGTCGGGGGAGCATGCGGCGAAGGCCTGGCGGGAGCCGTGGGTCTGCCGGACACCGTCGGCGCTCACGGGCGCTGAGTCGGGATACTTGACGGTGAACCACGGCGGCGGGGACGCGCTCGCGTTCGCGAGGTCGACGGCGATGCCGTTCTCGTGCAGGAGGTCCATGACTTCGTCGAGCCAGCCGAATTCGTACCGGCCCTCTTCGGGCTCGAGGAGGGCCCAGCTGAAGATGCCGAGGCTCACGAGGTTGACACCGGCCTCGCGCATGAGCTCGACGTCGTGCTTCCACACTTCCATTGGCCACTGCTCGGGGTTGTAGTCCGCGCCGAAGGCGACACGGGGGGATCCGCCGCCGAGGCGACGCGTGAGGTCGTTCATGTCCATGCTTTTGCCCTGTCTCAATGGTGGGGAAGGGCGGCCATGTCGTCCGGCGGGCGGATGGGTGCCAGGTCGGTGGCCGTCGTCACACCAGAGTACGGCGTGGCGAACAAGAACGTACAGAACGAATCAGAAACGAAAGATCCCTCAGGCCTTAAGGCCGGCATCTGGGTGGGATCAGAGCTCAAGGCACTCGTTGATCTGAATCGTGCCGCCGAGCGCGATGTAGGGGTGGTCCGCGAGGACGGCTCGAGCATCGCTGAGAGAACGTGCCTCGATGATCGAGTAGCCGTCGATATCGACGGCGTCGACAGGCTCGCCCCGAGCGAGCTGGCCGCCCAGGAGCAGCGGAGCGCCGAAGTCGACGAGCGCAGCGCCGAGGGACTTATCGGCCCAGCTGCGCAGGGCCGCTCGGGAGGCGGAAATGATCTCCTCCTGCGGGTACGGCATGCCGTGGTAGGTGATAAGGAAGCGCATCGTTGCTGTCCTTCCTGCCGCTTGTGCCTACGGTACCGCTGGGTGGAGCCGGAGCGAAGGTTCCGTCAAGCGCTGCCGTCAGCCCTCCCGCCGTCGTCCGTTCGCGAACGACGGCGGTGAGCCGGTCCGACTTCGGGCTACCCCTGATCGATCCCGCCACGCCGGCCGAACCAAGGGCGCCCGCCGGGAATGGTCGCCGAGAACACGCCGAAGATCACGGCCAGCATCACCGGGCTTAAGTCGGAGGGCCTGATCTGTTGCCAGGACGTTGCCCAGTAGGCGAGCCATTGAGCAGAGTAGACGCCGCCAACCGACACCACGAACAGGAAGAGGCGACCTTTCCATGTTGTTGGGGTGCGAAGAAGCGGGCTTCGGCTCATACCCTCAGTGTTAGCACGCGGCATCCCAGTTGATCCCTCCTCCGAACGCCCCGAATCCGAAGCACGTCCACCATCCGATGCCGGCGCTGAAGGCTCCGATGGCTCCGCAAATCGCTCCGCTGGCGGCCGCGTACCCAGCCTGGGCAAGCGCACTTTGCCAGCAGCTGTACCCCACCCGACATCTTCGATGATGGGTCCGTTCCGCGAAATTGCGGTAGTTGCGTTGGACGACTCGCCCGAATCGGCGTTCGCCCACCCGGGGATCACAGCCGCCCGCCAGCCCATCGTCGACATGGCCCGGGACGCCGTCGCGGCCCTGCTCGACCCCGGGCACCTTGCCCGCGCGAACGCGGAAGAAGGGGGAACGGAGCCGAAAGCGGGATTCACGCCTTGCGCGGCGCCATTCGTGAGCGACGAGGATTGGCTTGAGGAGGGCGAGCTCTCCGGGCACGAAGTCTCGGGCGCGGCGCAGGCGTGCCGCGAGCTCGGGGGCTTGAGCGGCAAGGTATTGGCGTGCTCGGCGGGCGTGGAAGGTGTTGGAGGCGATCTTGATGGCGGGAGCGTCGCCGATCAGGGGGAGCGAGAGCGCGATGTTCTCCCACGTCGTGCGTGCACGCTCTTCGAGCACGATGCGATGTCTCGGGACGCCGAAGGCCTGGATTGCGTGCTCCGCCATCATCATCGCTTCTGACGTTTCGCCGCGAGTGATGCCTCCCGTGAAAACGAAACGCGCGGTATTAGGGTCCGTTGACCGGATGGCGATCCGGACGCGCCAGCGCTGAACCAAGCTGAGCCGACCGCGTGAATCCGCGGGGAATCCGAGCACAAGGATGGTTTCGCCAGCCGTGACCTCTTTCGGGCGGGTGTGCCCTTCGGGTACGAAGTCCTGCGAGGCCTTCCACGTCAGGTATTCGCTCGCGCCGACCGCTCCAGCCAGAATGGCCGCGATCCACAGGGCTGAAGCGCGGCGCCTCACCGTTCAGGGCTCCGAGGAGCGCTCTCCGACCCCGCGATTCGTGAGGCGGAGCTGTCCCTCGAGCGGGCGATGGCTCGCCGCAGCTTCTGCGCCGGGTGTTCGATGACGACGCAGCTGAGGAAGCCGAGCGGCCACACGAGCACGAGGGCCAGGGCCGCGTACCCGAGCGGCGGGACATGCAGCGGCACGCGTGCGGCCGCGAGGAGCTGCTGCACGGGCCAGCCGTAGAGGTAGACACCGTAGGAGATGTCGAAGCGACTCCCGACGCGAGATGCCACACGCAGCGAGCCTAGCCACAGGACGAGGTAGCTGAACGGCAGCGGCGCGAGGGCCGTGCCTTGCCCCGTCGCGAGAGCACCCCAGACCGCAAGGCCTGCGGCGACGGCCGGCATGGCCCCGACTCGGACCCGATCCCTCATGGTGGCCAACAGCGCGCTCGCCATGAAGATCGCGATGAACGGCAGGACGAATTCGGTCCGGTTCGGCCCGTATCCGCCCGCGAGGATCTTGCCGAGGAGGGCTCCGGTCGCGGCGGCGAAGAGGACAACGATCACCATCGCCGCCCGGCCTTTCGAGAACCTCCGCGCGAGGAACACGGCAAGCCCGACGACGACGTAGCACAGCGCTTCCCACGTTAGCGTCCACAGCGGCCCGTCCCAGTCGAAGCGGTCGTGGTTCCCGAGCAGCGAGCTGCCGATCGGGGGCGTGTTCATGAGCCCGATGCCGAGGCCGAGGGCGGACTCGAGGAACGCGAGGGCTCCCGAGATGCTGTAGCGACCGCGCGTGATGAGCGCACCGATCGGCGCTGCGAGGAAGGCCACGAGGAGCGCCGAGACGGCCATCGCCGGATAGATCCGGGCCAAACGCGCCAGAACGTACCCGAGCGGCGTCGAGCGCTCGGCGCTGACCGTGATGAGGTACCCCGAGATCGCGAAGAACCCCATCACGCCCGCCGTGCCGAGCTTGATCCCGTACAGCGCCGGCTCCGGCCCGTACCCGCCGAGCCACCACGCATGGGAGACGATGACACATGCGGCGAAGAGGAGACGCAGCGCGTTGAGGGAGTTGGTTCCCGGGCCCAGGGCGGACCCCAGGCTCCGGGAACCCATGAGCGTCGCGTTCACGCGGCACCTTCCGCGCTTTCGACTTCAGTCACGATGCGGACCGCAAACTCGTGGAAGTCGATGATGCGGCGCTCGCCGATCGGGTCGACTGCCCAGAAGAGCTGCATCGGCTCGTGCAGCACGACGACGCGACCGCGGAAATGGACGACGTCGCCGATGCGCGCCTCCACCTCGGCCCCCGGCACGACCGCACTGCCCAGGTGACCCGAGGAACGTCCCGCGGGGCGCTCACGGAGCTCAGCCCACCGTCGTCGCCCTGAGCAGCAGCGCGTGCTCAGGCCGAAGGACCGGGAGCGGGAGGCCCACCTCCGCGAGGAAGCGGCCCGACGCCGTCGCGCCGTCGGCCAGCCACGCGGGCGGCGAGATCTCCGCGAACGGGCTTTCGGCGTCGCCCTCTACGGTCTTGGGCAGGTCCGCGGACGTCGGCATGATGGCCTCGATCCGGTACGTCCTTTCGGGGTCGAGGCCGGGGAGCCCGACGCGGCCGGGCACCTCGGCGGCGAGCGAGCCATGGACGACGGCGGCGAAGAGCGCTTCCGAGCGGTCCTGGGCGACGACGCCGTGCAGCTTGAGATTCGGATCCGCGAGGTCCGCGTTGACGCGTTCGCCCGAATGCAGGAGTCCGCGGTGGCGCTTGTAGAGCTCGATCGTGCGCTTGAGCACGGCACGGTCGCGGTCTGTGGCTTCCCGGATGTCCCATTCCATGCCGAAGTGCCCGAACAGGGCTGTTATGGCGCGGAACGTGATGTCGTGGACGCGGCCGGTCGTGTGGGAATGCGTGGGTCCGACGTGTGACCCCACGAGCTCGGGCGGGAGGACGGCCTGGGTCCAGCGCTGGATGGTCTGCCGTTCGAGCGCGTCGTTGCAGTCCGAGGCCCATACTCGGTCGGTGCGCTGCAGCACGCCGAGGTCAACGCGCGCCCCGCCCGACGAGCACGACTCGATCTCGACACCCGGATGCGCGGCCTTGAGCGCGTCGAACAGCCGGTACACGGCGAGCGTCTGCTCGTGCACCGACGGTCGGCCCCTGTGGCCGTGCTCCGTGAGGTCACGGTTCTGGTCCCACTTGAGGTACGCGATGTTGTTCTCGGTCAGGAGCGCGTCGAGGAGGTCGTAGATGTATTGCCACGCGTCCGGGTTCGCGAGGTCGATGACGTGCTGGTGACGCCACTCGAGCGGGAGGCGACCGCCGTCCTGATGCGAGGCTGCAGAGGGCCCAACGATCCAATCGGGATGAGCCCGGGCGACGTCCGAATCGAGGTTGACCATCTCCGGCTCGACCCACAGGCCGAATTCCATCCCGAGGCCGTTGACCTTCTCGATGAGCGGCGTGAGGCCGTCCGGCCAGAGCGCTTCGTCGACGTACCAGTCGCCGAGGCCTGAGTGGTCGTCGCGGCGGCCGCGGAACCAGCCGTCGTCGAGCACGAAGCGCTCGACTCCGAGCTCCGCCGCCGACTCCGCGAGCTCGAGGAGCGGCTCGAGCCGGTGGTCGAAGTACACGGCCTCCCACGTGTTCAGCACCACGGGGCGCTGCCGTCCCGACGTGGTGCCCACGTGGTTCGGGCGCGAGCGGAACCAGCGGTAGAACGCGTCCGTGACGCCGTCGAGCCCGCGGTCGGAGTACGCCGCGTAGAGGATCGGGGTGCGGTAGCTCTCTCCTGGCGCTAGCACAATCTCGCCCGAGCCGAGCAGCTCGGTGGCGCCGAGCATGCGGCGGCCGTCCGCGAGGGAGTCGAGGTACTGCTCGTGGTTGCCAGACCAGCCGAAGTGCACCGCCCAGACGCGGCCCGAGCGGTTCGCGAAGCCGGGTGTCCCGGCGGCGACGAGGAGCGAGGAGTCGTGGCCTGTGCGGCCGTGGCGCCCCGACCGCACCCAGGTGCCCTGCTGGATCGTGTGGCGCTGCGGGTGGTTCTCGCGGCACCACCGGCCCGTGAGGTCGAGCAGCTCCGCGGCCTGCGCCGGGACGGGGACGACGACGCCGAGCTCGTCGAGCTGGTAGGCCCCGCCTCCTGTGTTGGTCAGCTCGTGCGAGATCTCGAGGAGCCCGCCCTCGTGGAGGACGAGTTCGGACACCACATCGAGGCCCGCCTCCGCATCTGACTGGACGATCCGCGCGCTGCGGCCGTCCTCGCTCTGCTCGGCCGCCACCACACGCAGGGCGGGCGAGAAGGCGTAGCCCGGGACGCTGTGTTCTGCCTCGACGGCCCCCATCCTGTGCCCGCGCAGCCCCGGCCGCCCAAGCCAGCCCGAGGACGCCTGCGGGAGGAGCCCTGCGACGACCGGAACGTCGAGCGCGGAATGCGGGATCGGGCTGCGCAGGAGCGCAAGGTCCGGGATCGAATCGCCGAGATCCGCGCCCCAGTGGACCATCTCGGCCTCACCGCGGTCGAAGGCCAGCAGGAGACTCGTGCCAGAGGTGCGGAGGTGGAGGGGGTGCATGAAGATCGCTTTCGTGTCGATGCCTGCTTGTGGCAGGCGAGCGGCCGGGTTCGGTGCCGGCTGCGGGACGGGGAGGAGCCGGACGGGGCCCAGCGGTGTGCGCCGGACCCCGTCCTAGTCAATGCCTTCTTCCTGGACTATTGGAAGAGCGCGTTGACCTGGCTGTTGGCGTCGGTCAGCGAGCTGGCCGGGGCCTTGCCGGAGAAGACGCCGTCCATGGCCGGCTTCATGATGCCGTCGACCTTCGCGGCGTTCTCCGTGATCGGGAACAGGAAGGTCGTGCTGTCCTTGACCTGCTGGGTGAATGACGTGACGTCGACGCTCTTGGCCTTGAACGCGGCGGCGGCCTTGTCCGTCGCCTCGGAGATGGCGGGGAAGACGACGGCCTTCGAGGCGACGACGTCCTGGCACGCGGGGGAGGCGAGGTACTCGACCCACTTGGTCGCGGCGGCGGGGTTCTTCGTGGCGGCGTTGATCGAGTCGGCGAGGCCGTTGAACATCGAGGCGCGCTTCCCGTCGGGGCCGGTCGGAGTCGGGGCGAGGCCCACGTTGATGCCCTTGTAGCCGAAGTACTGGCCGATCATCCACGAGCCGTTGGCGTTGATCGCGGCCTTGCCGGCGGCGAACGTGTCGGCCACGGAGGCGCCGACCGTGGTCTCGAGCTTGGGCATGTAGCCCTTGTCGATGATGCTGTGGAACCAGGCGATCGTGTCCTGGAACTTCTTGTCGTCGTAGTTGTACTTCGTGCCCCACGGGTTCTTGTCCGTGTGGGTCCAGCCGGTCGTGCCGGTCAGCCAGCTCCACTCGGTCTGGCCGTTGCCCGAGCCCGAGCCGGCGAGCCCGAGCCCGTAGACTGCGACGTTGTTCTTGTCGAAGCCCGCCTCGTCGCCGCGCTTGCCGTTCTTGTCGACGGTGAGGTGCGCGACGGTCTTCTCGAAGGTGCCGCCGTCCTGCGGGGTCCAGGACAGCGTGCCCAGCTGGTCTGCGGTGAGGCCGGCCTTGGCGACCATGTCCTTGTTGTAGAACAGGGAGATGGTGTCCCAGTCCTTCGGGAGGCCGTAGCGTTTGCCGTCCTTGCCGACCCAGAGGTCCGCGAGGCCCTTCTGGTACTGCTTGAGGTCCACGTTGTCGTTCTTGACCGCGTCGTCGAGGGCGAGGATCTGGTTGTTTTTGACGAAGTCGCCGAACTTGGAGAGGTGGTCGGTGAACACGTCCGGGCCGTTGCCGGCGACGAAGCCGTTCGTGATGTTCGTCCAGTAGTCGTCCCAGCCGGTCTGGGTGATCTTGACGTTGATGTTCGGGTTCGCCTTGTGGAAGTCGTCCGCGCACTGCTGGTAGGCCGGAAGCTGGTTCGCGTCCCACAGCCAGTAGCTGATGTCGCCCTTGGCCTCGCCGCCGCTCGCGGCCTGATTGCTTGAGCCGCTGCCTGTGCAGGCCGAGAGGGCCAGCGCCGCGGCGGCTGCGACGGCAACGGCGCCGAGTGCTTTCTTCATCATGATGTCCTTTCCGGGACAGGGGGGTGGTGACGGCCGGGCATTTCCCGGTCGTTTCTGGGGATGGGTTTGGTAGGGCGGGTTTCGGTGGTGGGGTTTGGGTGGTGGGCCGGAGGAAGCCCTACTTGATGCCCGAGAATCCGATCGAGTTGACGATCTTCTTCCCGAAGGCGACGAACAGGAGCAGGATCGGGAGGGCCGAGACGAGGGTCGCCGCCATGAGGCCGGACCAGTCAGGTGCACCTTGGGGCGACTGCGACTTGAAGACGCCGAGGCCGACGGTGAGCACTCGGATGGCTGGGTCGTTGCCCACGAGCAGCGGCCAGAAGTAGTCGTTCCACGCCGCGATGAAGGTCAGCAGGCACAGTGTCGCTAGCGGGGCGGCGGCGTTCGGGAGGACGATCTGGAAGAAGATCCGGCCGTGCTTCGCGCCGTCGAGCATCGCCGCTTCCTCGACCTCGCGGGACATGCCGAGGAAGAACTGCCGCAGGAAGAACACCGCGAACGGGGTCATGAGCATGCTCGGGAGTGCAATCCCCAGATACGTGTTCAGGAGGCCGATGTTCTTGATGAGCAGGAAGTTCGGCAGGGCCGTGAAGATCGCCGGGACGAGCAGGGTTCCGAGGAAGAGCGCGAAGACCTTGTCGCGGCCCGGCCACTGGAGGCGGGCGAACGCGTAGGCCGCGAGCGAGCTGAAGAACACCTGGGAGGCCGTGATCATCGTCGAGACGATGACCGAGTTGACGAGGTACTGCCAGAAATTGATCGAGGCGCCCGAGCCGCCCTCGGCCTGGGCCTGTGCCTGGGACTGGAGCCCGAAGACGCGGGCGAACGCGCCCCACGTGAAGTCGGCCGGCAGGAGGCTGCTCGACTGCGACGCGAGGGCGTGGTTGTTGGACAGCGCCGTGCGGAGCATCCAGAGGAACGGGCCGACGGTGACGACGATGGCGAGGACGAGCGCGGCCCACGAGGCGACACGGCCCCAATTGATCGGACGACGACGCCGGGCGGCTGAGGTGAGGGTGGTCATGGTGTGCGTCCTCTCAGGAAAGGTCGTTCTCGTTGCCTCGGAGGAACTTCATCTGCAGGAAGGCCACGATCGCGAGGATGATGAAGAGGATCACGCTCAGGGCCGAGCCATACCCGAAGTCCTGCTGGCTGAACGCGCGCTGATAGATGTAGTACTGGATGACGCGGCTTGCGTTGACCGGGCCGCCTTGGGTTGTCACGGCGACGGTGTCGAAGATCTGGAACGATCCGGTGATCGTCACGACCATGACGAGGAGGAGCACGGGCCGCAGGAGCGGCATGGTGATCTTCCAGAACGTCTGCCACTTGCTCGCGCCGTCGAGGTTGGCCACTTCGTAGAGATGGCCCGGGATGGCCTGCAGGCCGGCGAAGATGAGCAGGGCCGTGTAGCCCATGTGCCGCCAGACATTGACGAAGGCAACCGTGGGGATGGCCCAGAATTCGTTTCCGAAGAACGCCACGCGAGGGATGCCGATCCACTGGAGGACCTGGTTCACGATTCCGATCTGGTAGTCGAGCATCCAGAACCACAGAAGGGCGACGATGACGTTGGCCACGAGGTAGGGCAAGAGCAGGACACCCCGGATGAGGGTCGACTTGGCCACGTGGTACATGAGCAGGGCGAGCCCGAGGGCGATCACGGTCTGGAAGCCGATGTTCAGCAGGACGTACTCGAGGGTGACGCCCATCGCGTTCCAGACGAGCTTGTCCTGGAAGATCTTGACGTAGTTCTTGACCCCGACCCATACCGGGTTTCCCAGGATGCTGTAGTCCGTGAAGCTCAGGTAGATGCCGCGGATCGTGGGCACGAGGTAGAAGAGCACGAAGCCCACGAGGGCCGGGGCAACGAAGAGGAGGGCGACCCGGAGGTCGCCGAGCCCGCGGCGGAGGGCGGTGCGCTTGGGACCATCGGATTCGGTGCTGCGCCGCGCCGGCTTCCGCGTCCCCACTGAGGTGGTCGTCATTGGTTCCTCGCTGTGATGTGGCTAACAGTTGCCGAGAAATCTACACGAGTAACTTTTGAAAATGCAAGAAGGTTTACCGAAACTTCCGGGAATGAGGCAAGTCTTCCGATCTGGTGATTGACTCGAGTAGATACCAGTGGGAGACTCCCTGCATGACTCAACCCACGCCTTTCTCCCTCGGAATCGTCGGCGCCGGACAGTTCTCCGGGCAGTTCACGAAGCTCTTCCAGGCCCACCCGTACGTCTCTTCCGTCTACGTCACCGACGTCCTCCCCGAGCGCGCGGAGGCGCTCGCGGAACAGCAGGGGCTCTCGGGGACGTTCCCGAGCTTCGAGGCGATGCTCGAGAGCGACGTCGACGCGATCGGGATCTTCACCCAGCGCTGGACCCACGGCCCCCTCGTGGTCCAGGCACTTCGCGCGGGCAAGCACGTCTACTCGGCCGTGCCGATGGCCATCAGCGTCGAGGAGATCGGCGCGATCATCGAGGCCGTCCGCGAGACCGGGCTGACCTACATGATGGGCGAGACGAGCTACTACAACCCCGCGACGGTCTATGCACGCCAGCGACGCGCGGAGGGGGCCTTCGGGCGGATCTTCTACGCCGAGGGCGACTACGTCCATGACATGGACCTCGGCTTCTACGCCGCGTACGAGTACAGCGGCGGCCCCGAGTGGAAGCGCACCGCGAGCTACCCGCCGATGCTGTACCCGACGCACTCCGTGGGCGGCGTGATCGGCGCGATCGGCGGCCACGCCGTGAGCGTGAGCTGCATCGGCGTGCGCGACGACCGCGGCGACGGCGTGTTCGACCGCGAGGTCAGCATGTTCCACAACGACTTCTCCAACGCGACCGCCCTCTTCGAGCTCGCGGGCGGCGGGTCCATGCGCATCAACGAGTTCCGCCGCGTCGGCTACCCCTCGCACCTGCGCGAGAGCCGCTTCCGCTACTTCGGCACGGACGGCAGCTTCGAGCAGCTCGTCGAGACCGCCGTGTGGCAGGACAAGGAGGGCTTCTCCGACGTGAGCGAACAGCTCAAGACTCTGCCGACGATGTCCCACGACGACCCGTCGCTCGCCAACGTCGACCCGGCCCTCCGCGATGCGTTCGTCTCGGGCCTCGCCCCCGTGCACGACGCCGCGCGCCTCCCCGAGGAGCTCCGCCGCCTTCCGAGCGGCCACGAAGGCAGCCACCACTTCCTCGTCGACGACTTCGCGGCCGCGGTCGCGACCCGGTCCCTCCCGCCCGTGAACGCGTGGGAGGCCGCGCGCTACACGCTTCCTGGGATCGTCGCCCACGAATCGGCCCTCCGCGGCGGCGAGCGCCTGCCCGTGCCCGACTTCGGCGACGCCCCCGGCGAGCTGTCCGCGCGCGAGATTGCGCCGTCGTCGTCCGCCAGCGCGGGAGAAGCGCGCGGCTAGCATGGTGGCTATGCCGCACCTGCCCACCCCCGCGAAGCCGACCGCCACCCGCAAGGACGTGGCCCAGCTCGCGGGGGTGAGCACCGCCGTCGTGAGCTACGTGGTCAACGGCGGGCCCAAGCGCGTCTCGCCTGCCACGGAGGCCAAGGTGCGCGACGCGATCGCGGCGCTCGGCTACCGGCCGAACGCCGCCGCGCGGGCACTCAAGCTCGGGTCGAGCGAGATGCTCGGCATGGTCGTGCCGGACATCACGAGTCCGTTCTTCGCGACGCTCACCCATGCGGTCGAGGAGGCCGCTGTGGCGCGCGGCTATGCGCTGCTCATGGCGAATTCGGGCGGTTCCCTCTCGGCGGAACGACGCGCGGTCGAGCAGCTCGCGAGCCGTCGAGTCGATGGCGTGTTCCTCTCGAGTGTCCTCTTCGAGCCCGACCTCCGCGAGCTCGAAGCCATGGAGATCCCGGCTGTGCTGCTCAACCACAGCACGGAGAGCCCGGGCTTCGATTCCGTCGGCGTCGACTTTGTGGAGGCGGGGCGTGCCGCCGTCGAGCATCTTGTCTCGCACGGCCACCGAAACATCGGGTTGATCATGGGCATCACGACCGGCGGAGGCCTCGACGGGCGCGAGGCGGGGTGGCGGAAGGGGCTTGAGGATGCGGGGCTCCCCGTCGGACCCGTCATGCGGCAGCCCTTCGACCGCGACGGGGGCTATCAGGCCGGCAAATGGCTGCTCAACTCCGCGGAGCGGCCCACGGCGATCTTCGCCTCCTCCGACCTCATCGCCGTCGGCCTGCTCCGCGCGTTCCACGAGGGCGGCGTGCGCGTTCCCGACGACGTCGCGATTGTCTCCTTCGACGGCCTGGCCGAGTCAGAGTACTGCTGGCCGCCGCTCACGACGCTCGCCCAACCCGTCGAGGAGATGGCCCAGGCCGCCGTCGAGGCACTCGTGGAAGGGGGCGGCCACAAGAGCAACCGGCGGTTCCACGCGACCCTCGTGCGCCGCGAGTCGTGCGGGTGCGGGGCGCCGTAGCGAGGGGCGGGCGACGGCGGGGCGCCGTAGTGAGGGGCGGGCGACGGCGGGGCGCCGTAGTGAGGGGCGGGCGACGGCGGGCAGTCACCTTAATGGGCGGGAAGTCACCTCGAGGGGACCTTTCTGCGCTTCAGGGTGACTGCCACTCGGAACTCCACCCGCGCACCTCATATGTCCTCAACACCACCAGTTCCGGCCCGTCGTCCACATCTCGGCACCTGGCTGTGCGGGGTGTTCACCCGCCCGGCAGAGTCGAGCCATGGAACGTGTTTTGCCGCTCATCGATACCTCCTCGCGGTTCGCGGACGGTCCGCTAGCGCCACGCTCGGCAATCGCAAGCGGGCGTTTCGTGCGGATCCGCCGAGGGTTCTATGTGCCGACATCGGCGTGGGTCGATGCGCCTCCCCATGAGCGGTTCCGCACGGCGGTCGCGGCTTACTCGAGGGCCAACCCGCAGGCGGTCTTCTGTGGTGAGACCGCGTTGTTCCTGCATGGCATTCCGGTCGTCAAGGTGCCGCCGGCCATTGATGTGGCCATTGCCTCGACTACCAAGCTGGGCATTCGGCCGAACACGTTCTGCGTCCGGGGCGAATCGGATCACGCCCAGCGCGCTCGGTTCATGCCACCTCCGCCCGTAAGACGGCACCGTCATGCGCAGTCCGAGCTAGTCACGATTGACGAGTTTCACACCGTGCCACCCGCGGCAGCGCTCGTCGAAGTATTGGCTTCGGCCCGGTTCGCACGTGGACTCACGGTGGCCGACGGCATGCTGCGCCGATCAGGGCTCGACTCACTGCTCGACGTGCGGGGTGTCCGCGAGGAAATCGAGGCGCTGGCGTTCGAAACCCGAAGGAAGCGAGCCCATGACATCGCCGCTTTGGCCCGAACGGGCGCGGAGTCGCCAGGCGAGTCTGTGAGCCGTGCTCTCATGCACCTGTTCGGGTTCCCCGAGCCCACGCTCCAGAAGGAGTTTCGCGATTCGCGTGGATTCATCGGCCGAACAGATTTCGCGTGGGACGTTGGTCCCGGCCCGGTCGGCGAGTTCGACGGCTGGGGCAAGTACTTTCGCGAGGAACTCACCGGCGGAATCGACCCGCGGGAAGTCATCCGTCGCGAAAAGCGGCGCGAGAATCGCCTGCTTGCCCTAGGCCACCCGGTGCTCCGATGGGACTGGTCCGAGCTTGAACCGCCGGAGCTCTTCCGTGCCAGACTGCTCGACGCTGGACTCCGTCCCATCCGAAGTCACGGCAATGTTCCGGAAGTTCTCGTGGAGGGACCTTCCGAAGACCGAAGGTAACTGCTGGGTGGCCCGACCGTCTCCGGCGCGGTTGACACGGACGACGGCGGGGCTCACCACTCGAGGTGAGCCCCGCCGTCGTTCGTTTCCTCGGCGAGCAGCCGCTACTTCCGCAGGTCGGCCGCGATCTGCTGCATGACCGACGGATCGGCAAGCGTGGTCGCGTCGCCGGGATCGCGTCCCTCGGCGACGTCCTTGAGGAGGCGGCGCATGATCTTGCCGGAGCGGGTCTTGGGCAGCTCGGGCACGACGAGCACGTGCTTGGGCTTCGCGATGGGCCCGATCTCCTTGCCCACGTGGGCCCGCAGCGCCGCGGAGGCGTCCTCGCCGTCGGGGATCTCGGCCTCGCCGCGCAGGATCACGAACGCCACCACGGCCTGGCCCGTCGTCGGATCCGCGGCCCCCACGACGGCGGCCTCGGCGACCCATTCGTGGGAGACGAGCGCGGACTCGATCTCGGTCGTCGAGAGGCGGTGACCCGAGACGTTCATGACGTCGTCGACTCGCCCGAGGAGCCAGATGTCGCCGTCGTCGTCCTTCTTGGCGCCGTCGCCCGCGAAGTACATGCCGTCGAACCGGGACCAGTAGGTGTCCTTGTACCGCTCGGGGTCGCCCCAGATGGTGCGCAGCATCGCGGGCCACGGCTCGCGGATCACGAGGAATCCGCCGTGCCCGTTCGGCACCGAGTTGCCGGATTCGTCGACGACGTCCACGGCGATGCCCGGGATCGGAACCTGCGCCGAGCCTGGCTTCGTCGCGGTGACGCCGGGAAGCGGGGCGATCATGATGGCGCCTGTCTCGGTCTGCCACCACGTGTCCACGATCGGGGCTGGTTCTGCCTTCCCGCCGCTTCCGCCGATCACCTCGCGATACCACATCCACGCCTCGGGGTTGATGGGCTCGCCCACGGATCCGAGGAGGCGGATGCTCGAGAGGTCGTACTTCGCGGGGATGTCGGAGCCCCACTTCATCATCGTGCGGATCGCCGTGGGGGCGGTGTAGAGGATCGAGACCTTGTACTTCTCGACGATCTCCCACCAGCGGCCCTGATGCGGCGAATCGGGCGTGCCCTCGTACATGACCTGGGTCGCGCCATTGATGAGCGGCGCGTACGTGATGTACGAGTGGCCCGTGACCCAGCCGATGTCTGCCGTGCACCAGTACACGTCCGACTCGGGCTTGAGGTCGAAGACGACCGAATGCGTGTAGGCGGTCTGCGTGAGGTAGCCGCCGGTCGTGTGGAGGATGCCCTTGGGCTTCCCCGTGGTCCCGGACGTGTAGAGGATGAAGAGGGGGTGCTCGGAGTCGTGGCCGACGGCGGTGTGCTCGGGCGAGGCGGCGTCCAGGAGCTCGGTCCAGTGGAGGTCGCGGCCTTCGGTCCACGCGATGTCCTGCCCGTTGCGGCGAACGACGACGACGTGCTCGACCGTGTGCCCCGGCTCGGCGAGGGCGTCGTCGACAGCGGGCTTGAGCGAGGACGGCTTGCCGCGGCGGTACGTCCCGTCTGCCGTGACGACGAGCTTGGCCTCGGCGTCGTCGATGCGGGAGCGGAGCGCGTCGGCGGAGAAGCCGCCGAACACGACCGAGTGGACCGCGCCGATCCGCGCGCACGCGAGCATCGTCACGACGGCCTCGGGGATCATCGGCAGGTACACCGCGACGCGGTCGCCCTCCTGCACGCCGAGGGACTCGAACGCGTTCGCGGCCCTCTTGACCCGCTCCGTGAGGTCGGCGTAGGTGATGGTCTCGGTGTCCCCGGGCTCGCCCTCGAAATGGATCGCGACGCGGTCGCCGAGCCCGTTCTCGACGTGGCGGTCGAGCGCGTTGTAGGCCGCGTTGACCTTGCCGCCCACGAACCACTTCGCGAACGGCGCGTCGGACCAGTCGAGGGTCTCCTCAAAGTCCTTCGACCACGTGAGCCGCGTGCGCGCCTGATCGGCCCAGAACGCGGTCCGATCCTCGGCCGCCGCGTAGATGTCCTCGTGGACGTTGGCGGCTGCCGCGAAGTCGGGCGACGGCGGGAAACGGCGCTCCTCCCGAAGGAGGTTCTCGAAAGCGTCTCCGTTGACGGTTTGCTGGGACATGAACGTCCTTTCGGCTCGATCGGTCGCGTCGTCCAGCCCATGCGTCCGCTCAGCCGGGACCCGCGCAGGCGGCGTCCCAGGGGGTCAGTGGCGGATACAGGTGGCTGCTTCACGTCCACACTAGCCCCTCACGAGTAGCAAGCGAGTTGCGTGGGTCACATTGCCTCGCCGTGCGGGGGGCCGCGTGCGACGGGCGGTATCCAGCCGTCGCCGAGCGGCCCCGACGAAACTGGCTCCCCGCTAGGTGGTGCACAGGCGATGTGGCTAGGCTGAAGTGCAAGGACGACCGAAGGAGCAGCCATGTCTGATTCCCGTCTCGGTCCCGCCCGCGCCGAAAATGCCGCGCCGGGGCCTGGGAGCGAAAACCCCAAACCGCCTGCGAACCAGGCTGTCTTGGGACCTTTCACCGTGCGCGACCTCGCGGTCTTCGCTGGCGTTCTTGTGACCTTCCTCGGCTCGCTCCTGCCGATGATGATCCTTCAAACCCCCTACGGCTACCCGAATCTTTGGAACGCGGCGGGCCTTTATTACTTGGGCATTGGGATCCTTGTGCCGCTCGCGCTTGCCGGCCTCTTCGTGTGGCGTCGCGTCGCCGCTGACGCTTCGATCCGGATCGGGTCCCTCTCCCTCGACCAGTTCGCCTCGGTCGTCGCCGTCCTCTCCGCCTCTTTCTTCTTCCTGTTGGCGGTGACGACTGCCAGCCTCGGCGGGATCGTCGGCTTCCTCGGCGGCGCGATCCTCGTCGCCGCGACCGTCTTCGCGCGGATGATTCCGCCTTTCGCCGGCGATTTCGAGGGGCGCGCCGAGGTGCCGGCGCACGTCGTCGCGCGCGACGCCGTCGCCCCCCTCCCGAAGCCCGCCCCCCTCACGAAACCAGCAGCGCAGCCGGCGCAATCTCAGCCTGCGCCGTCTCAGGGGAGCGCCATAGGGGCGCCGTGGGCCGGCTCCTACGCGCACGACGACGAGGCTCGCCAGGGCGGCGAGGGCACGTTAGGCGCCGGGGTCTCCTCCGCCGGGGCCGCGGCGGCCGCGGCCGGCTTCGCGGGGGCGACGGCGGCGGGCGCGGGAGTCGCGGCGATTGCCGCAGGCGCGATGGCCGCGGGTGAGGGCGCGTCCCACGCGGAGGGAGCCGAGTCCCCGAGCGAGTACGTCGAGGCGGCGGGTGCTGCGGGGCCCCCGCCCGCGGCCGCAGTGCCTGGTTGGGAAGACGCCGAGCGCTTCGGGGAGCCAGAGGCCGTCGTGCCTGGCTTCGAGCCCGAGGCCGCACCGAGCGCCGTCGGGCAGGCGGCGGAACCGGCCACGGCAGCACTGGCGGCGGCGGCAGCAGGCGGGCCGGAGGGCGCGTTCATCGCCGGCGACGCCGACGGCGAGGTCTACGGTGCCCCCAGCCCGGAATCGCCCGCTGAAGTCGACTTCGGCCACACGCGCCTCATGCCCGCCGCATCGGCAGACGAGGGCCGCGAGCCCGAGGCGACCCCCGCCGTCGACCGTGCGGCGGGCATCGAGGCGACGCAGCACGAGGAGCCGGAGCCGGCCTACGATGCCTTCTGGTTCGCGGTGAGCGAGTCACGTACGGCGGTCGATCCGCAGAGCGGGCTGCCCGTCTTCACGCTGGAACCGGGACAGTGGATCCTCGCGCTCCAAGACCGCGGCCACGAATTCCTCGTCCAGAGCCAGGACGGGAGGATCGGCGTGCTGCGCGATCTCTCCGGAATCGAGCGGGGCTGACCAGTCTCGCCGGTGCCGAGCGCAGGCCCGCGCGGCGCCGGCTCACGGCGGACGAATCCCCGCTCGCACTCAAGCGCCGCGCCCGCAAGATCGACCGGGTGCTCGCGGAGTTCTACCCGTACGCGCACGCCGAGCTCGACTTCCGCGACCCGTTCGAGCTCCTCGTCGCGACGGTCCTCTCGGCGCAGACGACCGACGTGCGCGTCAACCAGGTCACGCCGACCCTGTTCGCGAAATACCCGGACGCGCGCGCCCTGAGCGAGGCGGAACCCTCGGATATCGAGGAGATCATCAAGCCCACGGGCTTCTTCCGGGCCAAGACCAAGAGCCTGCACGTCCTCTCGCAGAAGATCGTCGATGATTTCGACGGCGTCGTGCCGGGACGGCTTGAGGATCTCGTCACGCTGCCGGGCGTGGGGCGCAAGACGGCGAACGTCGTGCTCGGCAACGCGTTCGGGGTGCCGGGCATCACCGTCGACACGCATTTCGGGCGGCTCGCCAAGCGGTTCGGGTGGACGGCGTCGGAGGATCCGGTCAAGGTCGAGCAGGACGTCATGGAGCTCTTCCCGCCGAGCGACTGGACGATGCTCTCGCATCACGTCGTCTTCCACGGCCGGCGCGTGTGCCACGCCCGGAAGCCAGCATGCGGCGCGTGCCCCGTCGCCGCCATGTGCCCCTCGTTCGGCGACGGGGAGACCGACCCCGAGAAGGCGCGGAAGCTCCTCAAATACGAGCTTGCGCCGGGCCAGGAGGAGCTGCGGGCCGAGATGATCGAGAACGTCCATCGCGCGGCCGAGATCCGCATGCGGACGCAACGCGCGGCGGCTGCGAGCACGGCGGCGGGGAACGCGGCGGCGGGGAAGGACCGGGCGTGAGCGCCCGGGCGCAGCTTGAGTCGCTCGCCGCAGGCGTCCGCTCGGGCGAACTCGATCCCTTCGATCCCCGCTGGCACCCCAAGGTCGTGGGGCACGAGGCGCGCGAGGCCGCTGTACTCGTCCTCTTCGGAACGCTCGACGGCGCGCCGATGCCCTCGGACCGGCCATTGATGCCCGCGGATCTCGACGTCCTGCTCCTCGAACGCGCCCAGACCCTCGGGGCCCATCCCGGGCAGGTCGCGTTTCCGGGCGGGAGCCGTGAGCCTCAAGACGCGAACCTCGTGGACTGTGCCCTCCGCGAAGCGGTCGAGGAGACGGGACTCGACCCGGCCGGCGTCGACGTCCTCGCCGAATTGCCCGCGCTCGGGCTCGGGGCGAGCGGCTTCCTCGTGACGCCCGTCCTCGCGTGGTGGGCTGCGCCGTCGCCCGTCGACGTCGTGGACTTCGCCGAATCGGCGAGGGTCTTCCGCACGCCGATTCGGGACCTTCTCGACCCGGCGAACCGCGTCACCGCCGTCGTGCAGCGCCGGGGTGCCACGTTCGCAAGCCCCGCGTTCGAGGTCAGCGGCGTTCTCGTGTGGGGGTTTACCGCGATGGTTCTCGACGCCCTCCTCGAGGGCCTCGGCTGGTCCCTTCCGTGGGATAGGGAGCGCAAGCTGTTCGTCTCGCCTTGATCCGCGCGGGCATGCCTATTTCGCCTGGTCATAGGAGTCGACGACGGCGATGCTCACCGGGAATTCGACGGGCGCCTGGCCGAAGAGGAGACGACGGGCGGCGGCGGCCGCGTCCCGGATCGCGTCGGCACACGCCTCGGCCACGGATTCTTCGGCGTGCACCATGACCTCGTCGTGGAGGAAGTAGACGAGCTCCCCGCGAAACCCGCGCGCGGCGAGGCGGCGCAGGCGGAGGCGGAGCTCGGCCATCCAGCATTCGGCCCATTCGGCTGCGGTCCCCTGCACGACGAAGTTGCGCGTGAAGCGCCCCCGGTCCCGCGCGACGGCGTCGGCCCGGCGCTGCTCCTCCGCCGTCGTCGACCGCTGCAGGTGGTGCCAGCGCTCCGACGGGGGTGGGGAGCTGCGGCCGAGGTGGGTGGTCACGGTGAGCCCGCGCTCGCCGTCGCGCGCTGCCTGCTCGACGTAGCCGACGGCGCGCGGGTAGAGCTTGGCGAGCTGCGGCAGGAGGCGGCCGGATTCGCCTGTCGTGGCCCCATAGATGGCGCCGAGGAGCGCGACTTTCGCTTTGGCGCGGTCGCCGCCGAAGCCCGCCGCGGCGATGCGTGCGTAGAGGTCGGAGTCTTCGGCGGCGGCCGCCATCGCGTCGTCCCGCGCGAGGGCCGCGAGGACTCGCGGTTCGAGCTGCGACGCATCCGCGACGACGAGCTTGTGGCCCGGCAGCGCGCGTGCGGCCGCGCGGACCTGCTTCGGGATCTGTAGGGCTCCGCCGCCGCGCGATGCCCAGCGGCCCGTCACAACCCCCGCGACGACGTACTCGGGCCGGAACCGGCCGTCGCGCACCCAGGCGTCGAGCCAGGCCCAGCCGTTCGCCGCCAGGAGCCGCGCGAGCTTCTTGTATTCGAGGAGGGGCTGGATCGCGGGGTGCGTGAATTCTCGGAGCTCCCACGCGCGCGTCGTGTGGGCCTCGATGCCCGCGCGGTGGAGGGCGCGCATGAGCTCTTGGGGCGAATCCGGGTTGAGCTTCGGGGCGCCGAGGAGGTCGCGGAGCTCGTTGGCCTTCTCTTCGAGGCGCGCGGGGCGTTCGAGGCCGCGCGGGCGCGGCCCGAGTTGCTCTGCGAGGAGGGCCTCGTGGGTCGCCGCGTCCCACGGAATGCCGGCGGCCTGCATCTCTGCCGCGACGAGAGCCCCCGCCGAGTCGGCCGCACAGAGGAGGCGCAGGCGCCCGGGCTGGCTCGATCCGGCTATGGCGGCGAGCTGGGCCGTGAGCTCTCGTTCGAGGTCATCAGCGCCGGGGCCGTGGTCGGGGGCGTCCTCGAAGAGGAAACCCTGTCCTTCCGCGGGCGGGAGCTGGGGGAGCGTACCCGCAGGGTCCGCGACCTCCGTTCGCGCCGCGAACGCGCTCGTGTACCCGGTCGTTGCCGCGAACGCTGAGCCTTCGAGCGCGGTCCCGCACAGCGTGAGGTCGTGGCAGCGTTCGAGGCGCACCCCCGCCGCGAGGAACCCGGGGTACCAGTCTGCCGCGCGCCGCCACACCCAGCGGGGGCGGTCGGCCGCCTCGATGCGTTGGGCCTCGCGGGCGAGCTCGGGTCGCGCGACGGTGGTGTCCGGCCCGGTCCTGCGGCCCCGCGCGTCGAGCGGGCGAAGGACGACGCGCCCGTCGGGAGCGGGGGCCAGGATGACGTGCACTCCCACATTCTTGCGTGCCCAGCGGACAGGATTGGTCCTCCACACAGTCCGCGGGCGAGTGTCGTCCACATGGGCCGTTCGCCCGGCGCCGTGAGCCCACGCGGCCGGGCAGGGTTGGTGCATGGGCAAGGAACAGGACTCTGCGGGACGTACGGCCGGCGCGTGGCTGCCGGACGAGTCCCCCGTCCTCTGCGTGACGGCCGACGACACACTGCTCGAGGAATGCGCGCGCGTCGCGGCCGTGGCCGGCGTCCGGCTTGAGGCGGCAGCGAGCTTCGCGACGGCCGGGCGTGCCGCAGGCGGCCAGCTTCTTCTGGGCGCCGATATCGACGACGTCCCTCCCCGCAGGGCCATGGACACCGTCCTGGTGGGGCGCTCGTCCGCGCGCGAGCTCCTGTGGCGGCGCGCCGCCGACCTCGGGGTCGAGCACGTCGCCGAACTGCCCGACGCTGCAGGCTGGCTTGTGGACTTCCTCGGTCGAAGGCAGCCTCACGCCGGCGAAGGCATGATTCTCGGGATCGTGGGCGGCTGCGGCGGTGCAGGGGCCAGTACGACGGCGGTGCTGCTCGCCGGGGCGGCGTCCGCGCGAGGATGGGCCACCGTCCTCGTCGATGGCGACCGCCTAGGCCCCGGTCTTGAGCTCTGTCTCGCGGACGACCGGCCCTCGGGCCTCTCATGGCCAGATCTCGCGACCGCGAGCGGGAAGATCAACCCCTCCCAGCTCGACGTCTCGCTCCCACGCCTCGGCGGCCTCGCGACGCTTTCGTGGCCCTCGGCGCCGCCGCGCGCCGCAAGCCTCCCGTCGGCCGCGATCGCGGGCGTTCTCGATGCGGCGCAGAGGGCGTTCGAGCTGGTTCTCGTCGACGTGGGCCGGGGGCGCGAGGCCATCGAGGATTTTGCGTGGGCGAGCGATCGGCTGCTCGTCGTCGTGCCGGGCCGGCTGGGCGCGGCGCTCGCGGCCGCCCATATCCTCCACGAGCTTCCGCCCGTCCCGACTGCCGTTCTCGCGCGCGGGCGTCTGGCCGAAGGAATCGATGCAGAACGGCTGGCGGAGACGGTCGGTGCGCCTCTCGCGGCGCGTGTCCCTGACATCCGCGGTCTCGCCGCCGCGGCCGATGCAGGGCGCCTCCTCGACCTTGCGCGCCGCAGATCCGTGCGCCGCATGGCGGACGAGGTGCTGGGAGTCCTCGACGCCCTTCCCGACGGCGAGCCCGCGAAGGGGCAGCTGACCGGATCTGGCGCTCGGCGGGCACCGCTCGCGAGGACGCGATGAGATCCGCGCGGCTCGTCGATGCCGAACTCCTCGAAACCGTCCGCCAGCGGGTCTTGTCCGAACCCGGGCCGGTCACGCCCGCTCGCATCGCCGCGGCCGTCAACGAAAGCGGAAGGCTCTTGGGGACCGCGGGGACGCTCGCGGCAGTAGAAGCGATCACGGCGGAGCTGAGCGGTCTCGGGCCTCTCCAGACGATTGCGAAAGATCCGTCCGTGACGGACATCTTCGTCAATGGCCCGGAGGAGGTGTGGCTGGACCGCGGCAACGGGCTCGAGCGGGCTGGAGTGCGCTTCGGCTCGGACGAAGCGATCAGGGCGCTCGCGGTTCGCCTCGTCGCTGCCGGCGGGCGGCGCCTCGACGACAGCTGTCCGTGCGTCGACGTTCGTCTCGCGGGTGGCTACCGCGTCCACGCTGTGCTGCCTCCCGTCTCGGCGAGCGGGCCGCTCATCTCCGTGCGCATCCGTCGTGAGCGCGTGTTCAGCCTCGAGGAGCTCGAGCGGTCCGGCATGGTGATGGCCGAGCAACGGTCGGTGCTCGAGGCCTTGGTCGAGCGGAGGGTCAGCTACCTCGTGAGCGGGGCGACCGGAACCGGGAAGACGACCCTCTTGAGCACGCTCCTCGGCCTCTCGGCCCCCTCGGAACGCGTTGTCCTCGTCGAGGATGCCGCGGAGCTGAATCCCGAGCACGGCCACGTCGTAGGACTCGAGGTCCGGCACTCCAACGTCGAGGGAAGCGGCGGCGTCGATCTCGCCGAGCTTGTGCGTCAGGCCCTGCGCATGCGGCCAGACCGTCTCGTCGTTGGCGAATGCCGTGGAGCCGAAGTGCGGGAACTGCTCGCAGCCCTCAACACGGGGCATTCCGGAGCGGGCACGATCCACGCGAATTCCGCGGAGTCTGTCGCGGCGCGGCTCGCGGCGCTCGGGGCCCTCGCGGGACTCTCGTCTGAGGCAACGGCTCTCCAGGCCGCGCACGCCATAGGTGCCGTGGTCCATCTCGAGCGCACCCCGGCAGGTCGACGTCTTGCGACCATCGGTGCCGTCGCCGAGCGCGACGGGCGGCTTCACATCGAGCCTGCGCTCATGCGAGACGTCTCAACGGATCAGCTCGACCGGGGCCCCGGCTGGGCGGCGCTCGCGGCGAGGCTCGCTGGAACGTCCGGAGGGAAACGGCCATGATCGGTGCTTTGGCCGTTTTCTGCTTCCTCTGGGTCGGGGCTCTCCTCACAGCTCCGCGGCGCAGGGACGCCTGGCTTCACACGCCGTCCGAGCGGAGGGGTCCGACTGTGCTCCGAGGACTTCTCCGGCGTCTTCGACAGGAACGCACGACGTCCTCGACGGGGCTCCACGAGGCGTCTCTCATGGTGGCCCAGCTCGCCGCGCTCTTGCGGGCCGGGCGGACCGCAGAACAGCTGTGGGGCCAGGCCGCGTCGGCCAGCTCTCCCGCCTTCGGGAGGGTTCTCGAGGCGGCCGCCCGTGCGGCGGCCGTCGGGGCGCCCATCGCGCAGGCTATCCGCGAGGCCGCAGCCTTCGGCGCGACGGGACGAGGTGGACGGCGCGAACGCGTCGCTCGCGGACACTCCGTTCTGTGGCAAGAAGTGGCAGCGTGCATCGAGGCCGCTGAGGCCTCGGGCTGCCCTCTTGCGGGCGTGTTCGACCGGCTTTCGATCCAGCTCGAGGCCGACGCGGATGCGGCTGCAGCGCGCGCGACGGCTCTGGCCGGGCCCAAAACGACGACGCAGATCCTCAGCGTTCTGCCCTTGATCGGCCTTGCTCTCGGGACGCTCATCGGCGTCGATCCATTCAAGGTCCTGCTCGAAACGCCGCTCGGGCTCGCGTGCCTCGGTGCGGGCGCGTTGCTGACCGTCCTCGGACGCTCATGGTCGTCTCGGCTCGTTGCGGCGGCGGGGGTGGCCCGGTGACTGCCTTCGGTGCGATCGTCGTCGGGGCGGCGGCGTTCGGCGCGTGGTGGCTCGTATGGGGATCCGCGGCGGGGAAGCTCCCGGCGGGCTGGGCACGCACAGAGCGGGACGGCCGTGCTCTCAGCATCGGACGGCGCTTCGGCGGCGACCCCCGATGTGCGGGCTTCCGAGGTGGGTGGTTCGGGCGCGGGTGGTTCGGGCGCGGGAGCCGCGGAGGTGGGGGCGGGCCCACCGTCAATGACGACGCTGACGCGGGCGGCGTCTTGCGATCGGCCCTTGTGCTCGAACTTGTTGCTGCGATGCTCGATGCCGGGTCGTCCCTGCCCCGGGCCCTTGGGATCGCGGCCCGGGTGGCGGGCCTCGGGGATGGTGCGGTCGGCCGCGCGGCCGCGGCCCTTGAGCTCGGCGTTTCGTGGGAGCACGCCTGGCCGCCCGATGAGATCGGTGACGAGGTGTCGGAGATTCGAGCGTCGCTCCAATTCGCGGCGGCCACCGGAGCGCCCTCGGCACAGCTCATCTCGGCTCGCGCACGACTGCTCCGGCGTGCGCGGCACCGTGAGCTTGAGAGGCGGGCCGCGGCCCTCGGCGTCAGGCTCGTCGTTCCCCTCGGAACCTGTTCGCTGCCCGCGTTCCTGTGCCTCGGCGTCGTGCCGGTGCTCATCTCGATGATGCCGGGCTGAGGTGGATGATGACGCGCTCGGGATGAACATCGCGCAGCACATGCTTCCGCCATGGCGGGCGGGGGACGGCACCGGAGCGACCGGCGCCGGACAACGAAAAGGGGGAGCCATGACAGCAACGAGCGGGGCCATGACAGCAACGAGCGGGGTCACGACAGCAACGAGCGGGGTCGAGGTGCCTACCGAGGCAGCCGATTCAGCAGGAATGCCGCACGAGGAGCCGACGCCAGCGAAGGACCTTTCGGTAAGCGACGATGGCGGTCTCCGCGCTGGGCCGGGAGACCGGCTCATGGACGTCGTCGAGCTTTACCCCGGGGCTTCGAAGGCTCCCGTGGTGCGGCAGCCGGGGGAGGCCGAGCGGCCGACTCGGCCTGCCGATGGCGGGGAGGGAACCTCGCGGGGCGGCGGGAGTCGTGGGGGACGGAAGCGCACCACATCGCCTCGACCGGACCGCACCGAAGCGGACGCGCGTCGCTCTACCTCGGGGAACACGGCAGTCTCGGGGAAGAAGACAGCCTCGGGGAAGACCGCGGTCTCGGGGAACACGGCGGTCTCGGGGAAGAAGACAGTCTCGGGGAAGAAGGCAGTCTCGGGGAAGAAGACAGCCTCGGGGAACACGGCAGTCTCGGGGAAGCGGGCCGTTCTGCGGCTTCGGGTTGCGGTTCGGGGCGTCCTTGCCGCCCTCGGGATCGGTGGACCTCGATGGAACGTCCAGGGACAGCTCGGCATGGCAACAGCCGAGTATGCGATTGCAACCCTTGCCGCGGTGGCCTTCGCGGGGCTGCTGGTCGTCATCATGCGCAGTGACGAGGTGCGCGGGTTCCTCGTGAACATCGTCCGCACGGCGCTGGCCATCCCGTGATGCGGCCCCGCGCGTCCGTCCTGCGCTGCTTGGGACTCGGTCTGGTCCGGTGCAACCTCCGGGGATGTGGCCGTGGCCTGCGCCATCGCTCGTCGGACCGGGTCGGGTCCAGGGGAGCGGTGACAGCCGAGTTTGCTGTGGGCATTCCAGCGGTGATCGTTCTCCTCGGGGTGCTCCTGACAGTGGTGGCCGCCGGGATCACTCAGCTGCGGGCTGAGGAGGCGGTGCGGGCGGCTGCACGGGAGCTCGCGCGCGGGGAGGCGCCGGACGTGGTGGTGGCCACGGCGCGACGCGTGGCCGGCGAAGGCGTAGCGCCCGAAGTGGCTGCAGTGGGCGGTGAGGTCACCGTCCGGGTGCGGCTTCCCGTGCCCGGGCCGTTCGCCGCCGCGGCGGGGATCGTCGCCGAGGCGAGCGCAGCCCTTCCCCTCGAGGTTGGCAGATGACGCCGGCAATCCGGGTGGCGGCCAAGCGGCGCCAGCGCGGCCGGTGCACTCAGATCTGGTCGCCTGCTGTTCGTGGCGTGCCTACCGGGAATGGGGTGGCGGCCAAGCGGCGCCAGCGCGGCTCGCGAAGTCGGAGTGGGACGCCTGCTGCGGTTGGCGTGCTTGCCGAGAATGGGGTGGCGGCCGAGGGCGGCGCGCGGGCCTCGGGACCGGTACCCGCCTCGGGACACATACCCGCCCCGGGCGGCAATGACCTCGAACGCGGGGCCGGGACGGTTCTGGCGCTCGGCCTTGCGCTCGTGGTGGTCTTCGCTTGCGGTGCCGGCGTCCTCGTCTCTCAGGGGCTGGCGACGGCGGCGAGGTCTGCGCGGGCTGCGGACCTCGCCGCCCTCGCGGCTGCCGACGCCGAGCGCGGCCTCGTCCCGGGGGCCGCGTGCGCGAAAGCCGAGTCAGTCGCCCGCCTCAACGGTGCGGAACTCGTTTCGTGCAACGTCGAGAGCCCCGGCAGGATCGTCCGCATCGTGGTTACGATTCCTGCCCCGGCGGGTCTGGGCGCCGCCGAGGGCCGCGCCCGCGCGGGAAATCCGTCGTGACGCATCAAGAAGCTCATCACTCGCGTTCGGGCGAGCGCCCGGCGCGCGCGAGGGAGTTCACCCCGCAGCAGCACCCGCCGCTCACCACGGAGACTGACCAGCGTCCGTGCGTGCCCGGTCCGCCTCCTTGAGCAGCGCGCCGAGCAGCCGGATCGCGGAGGCCTTGTCGAGGGGATTGTTCTTGTTGCCGCATTTAGGGCTCTGAACGCACGACGGGCAGCCCGAGGGGCACTCGCACGCTTCGATCGCGGCCTTGGTGGCGGAAAGCCACTCGCGGGCCCGCTCGAAGCCCCGCTCCGCGAAGCCGGCCCCCCCAGGGTGACCGTCGTAGACGAAGATCGTCGGCTCCTCGGTGTCCGCGTGGAGGGCGGTCGACACGCCGCCCACGTCCCAGCGATCGCTCGACGCGACGAGGGGCAGAAGCCCGATCGCAGCGTGCTCGGCCGCGTGGAGGCCGCCGGGAAACTGCGCCTCGATGAGTCCTGCCGCGAAGAGGCTCCGCGCGTCCATGGTGAACCAGACGGCCTTCGTGAAGAGGTCACGCGCCCCGAGTTCGAGGGGCTCGTCGCCGAGCACCTCGTTTGAGATGAGCGCCTTGCGCTGGAAGGAGACCACTTGCGTTGTGACCTTGACCTCGCCGAAGTGCACGCCCACGGGCCCCCATGCCTCAGCGCGCTGCTCGGCGAGGATTTCGATCTGTGTGATGTCGCGCGCGGTCGTGTAGTAGTCGGGATTCACCCGGCGCACCGCCACGTAGTGCTCCGCCTCGTTGAGCTCCTCGACGAGGTAGCTCGCGCCCTGATGCACGTAGATCGCGCCTTCGTGCGCCTGATAGTGCGTCTGCGGCGAGTCCATCGACCCGAGCACCTGGCCGGTCTCCGACTCGATGATCTGCACCGGCCCGCCGCCACCGGACCTCAGGTTCACCATCCCGGCGGCGCTTTCCGGGTGCGTCCAGTACCAGCCCGAGGCGCGGCGTCGAAGGAGGCCCTGGCGCTCGAGCTGTCCGAGGATTCCCTCCGCGGCCGGGCCGAAGAGCTCGAGGTCGGCCGGCGTGATCGGCTTCTCGGCCGCGGCGGCGCACAGATGCGGCCCGAGAACGTACGGATTCGAGGGGTCGAAGACCGTGGCCTCGACCTGGACGTCGAAGATTGCCTCGGGATGGTTGACGAGGTACGTGTCGAGGGGGTCGTCGCTCGCGACGAACGCGGCGAGGGCGTCTTGGCCCGCCCGCCCGGCTCGCCCGATCTGCTGGAACAACGACGCGCGGGTCCCCGGCCACCCGGCCACGAGAACGGCGTCGAGGCCGGAGATGTCGATGCCGAGCTCGAGCGCCGACGTGCTCGCGATGCCGAGCAGTTCCCCGGTTCGGAGCCTCCGCTCGAGCTCGCGCCTCTCCTCGGGGAGGTATCCCGATCGGTAGGCAGCGACGCGTCCCGCGAGGGCGGGATCCACCTCGTCGAGATGCCGCTGGGCGATCGAGGAGATGGCTTCCGCGCCGCGTCTGGATTTGATGAACGCGATCGTGCGCACATGCGCGGAGACGAGGTTCGCGAGCAGGTCCGACGCCTCGGCCACGGCGCTCCTCCGCTGCGGCGCCCCGTTCTCGCCGCGCGCCTCGGTCAACGCGGGCTCCCAGAACGCGATCTCGGTCGCGCCGTGGGGCGATCCGTCGTCCGTGACGGCCACGACGGGCGCTCCGATGAGCCGCGACACGGACCTCTCTGGCTCGGCAGTGGTCGCCGACGCCGCGATGAAGACGGGCTCGGAACCGTAGTACGAGCACACGCGCCTCAGCCGCCGGAGCAAGTTCGCCACATGCGAGCCGAATACTCCGCGATAGCTGTGTGCCTCGTCGATCACGACGTAGCGCAATCGCCGGAAGAACGCGGACCACCACGTGTGGTTCGGGAGGATCCCGAAATGCAGCATGTCCGGGTTGGCGAGGATCACGTTCGCGTGGTCGCGGATCCAGCGCCGCGCCGCCTGGTCCGTGTCGCCGTCGTACGTTTCGGCACGCAGGGTCTGCAGGCCCAAGGCGCGGATGGCCGCAAGCTGATCCGCGGCGAGGGCCTTGGTGGGGGAGAGATACAGGGTGACGGCACCGTCGTCGTGGATGCGCCCCGGCTCGGCGAGGACCCGCAGCTCGGCGCGGTGCACGGCGTCGAGCGCGGGGAGCTGATAGGCGAGCGACTTTCCGGAGGCTGTCCCGGTGGCGACGACGACGTGGGCGCCGTCATGCGCGAGCGTGGCCGCCTGGGCCTGATGCGTGTACGGCCGAACGACGCCGAGGCGTCCATAGGCGGCGACGAGGTCCGGGTGCACCCATTCGGGCCACGGAATGGTCCGAGCCTCACGGGGGGGAAGGAGCCGGACGTGGCGGAGCTGCTCAGGCTGGGGACTGCGCCCCAAGAGCGGTAGGAGGGAATCGTGCTGCGCCACCCCAGCATTCTGCCAGCCGAACAGGCTGCCGGCTGAGCCGGGCCGACGTCCGCTCGTCAGTCGTTGAGCGAAGGACCGTCGGGGTTCAGGGGGTTCTTGAGCATGAGAACGCCCGAGACATCGCCCCAGCCGAGGTGGTGGTACAGGTGCTGCCCGTCGATCGAGGCGATGAGGAGCCCCTGATCGGCGCCGTGCTCGCTCACGGCCGCGGTGAGCGCCCGCATGACGAACGAGCCGAGGCCGCGGCGCCGGAAGTTCGGCTCGGTCACGATCCGGTCGAACACTGCGAAGCCGTCGGCGACGGCGACGTGCCCACTCGCGGCGAGGTCGCCGTCGTGCGTGGCGACGGTGACGGTCGCGGCGCGCTCCTCGATCTCGGTCGTGAGCTTGAGCTCGTCGTCGTTGAGCCAGGGCTCCTCGACATCCTTGCCCTCGAAGTCCATCACCATGAGCTCCTGGTCGGCCCCGAGCACGGAGAGGCCGTGCCGTTCGGCCAACGTCCGGTAGCGCAGGTGGTCGTCCGTGAGGATGGTCAGGATGCGGTCCTGGCTGGCGGCCGTGAACTCCGCGAGCCGGGCGAAATCATCGTCCGTCGGATCGGTCGCAAACGCGACCCAGTCGCCGCTGCGGTCGAGCAGCTGGGCCGCCGGAAAGCCGCCGATCGTCTGGGTTGGATAGTGACGTGACGAGGCCCAGCCCTCCACCCAAATGGCCAAAAGTTCCTTGAGCTGTGCCTCTGCCATAGCCACGACCATACCGGTACGCGGGGTTTCTGATAACCCTTGTGACTCAACTGTCACCGCCCGGCAACCCGGCCGCCAAGGGGGGCATGACGGCCTTGGCGATACCCTTGAATCCGTGGCTTTGCACCGAATCGTCCTCTTCTACTGCTTCACTCCGCTGGCCGATCCGGAGGCCGTCAGGCTCTGGCAGCGCACCCTGTGCGAGGGCCTCGGATTACGTGGACGGATCATCATTTCCCGGCACGGTGTCAACGCGACGGTGGGCGGTGAACTCGGCGCCGTCAAGCGCTACGTGCGGGCGACCAAGGAGTATCCGGGCTTCCGTGGGATCGACGTCAAATGGTCCGAAGGCGGGGCCGAGGACTTCCCGCGCCTGAGCGTCAAGGTGCGTCCCGAACTCGTCTCCTTCGGAGCACCGGATGAGCTCGAGGTCGGTGACGACGGCGTTGTGGGCGGGGGCGCGCGGCTGACCCCCGAGGCACTCCACGAGCTCGTCGACGCGAAGCGTGCCGCGGGCGGCGACGTCGTGTTCTTCGATGGGCGGAACGCGTTCGAGGCCAAAATCGGCCGCTTCAAGGGAGCGATTGTTCCCGAGGTCGAGACGACGAGGGATTTCGTCCGCGAACTCGAGTCGGGCGTGTATGACGAGCTCAAGGACAAGCCCGTCGTGACGTACTGCACGGGCGGCGTCCGGTGTGAGGTCCTCACGTCGCTCATGCGGAGCCGGGGCTTCCAAGAGGTCTACCAGCTCGACGGCGGGATCGTGCGCTACGGCGAGGCGTTCGGGGACAAGGGCCTCTGGGAAGGCTCGCTCTACGTCTTCGACCGCCGCATGCACCTTGAATTCAGCGGCGCCTCCGCGACGATCGGCTCGTGTGCCCGCTGCGACGCCCCGACGAGCGACTTCCACAATTGCGCAAACCCCGCGTGCCGTGAGCTCACGCTGTTCTGCGCGTCCTGCGCCGAAAGCGGCGACGAGCTGCGCTGTCCGGGCGGATGCGATGGCGACGCCGAGGCCATCCCGGAGAGCGCCGTCCCGAAGGACGCCGTCATCATTTCTTGACGATGCGGAAGGCGTACGCCGCGGGCGCTGCCACGGACGGAGCCGAGCGCACCTCGGCCACCGATTCCTTTTCGATGACGATCACGCGCACCCAGAGCCGCCCGCACACGTAGTTGGAATCCACGAGCGCCGTGCCCCCGACCGAGAGGGTGAGGCGAGCGGTGTCCGCGCCCCGACACGCGTATTCGATGGCGAGGGTTCCGGCCGGGACCGTCGCGATGGCCACGACGGGCTGGTTGGAGAGCGCAATGCCGTAGCCGAACGCGAGCGAGACGCCGCTCGTGTCCGGAACAGCCGCTGCCGCCCACGAGGAGAGCATGTCCGGAGACCAGTTCTCGGGCGAGGCTTCGGTGGGACCGGAGGGCGGCGGAAGGGAGTCCCACTGCGGGTGGCTCACGCTTGGAGCAGGCGGGGACGACGGCGTGGCGCGGCTTCCGAGCGGGGGCAGGCCGTCACCGTAGGAATAGGCGCACGCGGACAGAGGGCCGATGAGGAGGGCGGCGACGAGAGCCGCGGCCGAGCGGCGCATGGCTCACCTCCTTGCGCACTTCTTACCTTCTGAGCATGCGCCCGGACAGGGGTCGGCGCCAGATGCAGCGACCTATCAGCCCGGACAGGGGCCGGCGCCAGATGCAGCGACCTGTCAGCCCGGACAGGGGCCGGTACCAGAGGCGACGTGCGGCGCCGCACACGGGCTTGCGCCAGAGGCCGGCTGGTCATTCGGGATCGACGCGATAGGCCACGTTTGACGGGACTCCGGACGTCATGTCGAAGCGCAGATATACGCCTTGTCCGGCCTCGACTGTGAACGGAATCCGGACCGGCTGGCCGCATTCCACGGCCTCGGCGAACCACGGTCGGCGATCGACGGCGACCCGCACCACGATCGTGGCAGCCACCCGGCACGCGACACTCAGCGCGTAGTCGCCCGGGGGCACGGAGAACTCGTCGTTGAGGGTCTCCTCGCCCGGCAAATCCCGCAGCGTGCCGACGCCGTGGTGGGCGCCCTCGCCGGGGTCGAGACCGCGCGCGCGAGCGAACACGGCAGCGGCCCAGTTTTCGGCGGCCGGCCGATCAAGGAGAGGACCGAATGCCGCGCTCCCGAGGGTCTCCCGCGTGGCGCTGGGGCTTGGCCTCGGCCCCGCATCGTAGGCATATGCGCACCCCGAGAGGAGCAGAGCCGCACCCGTGAGCACGGCAATGGCCACCGTGCCATGCGAGGAGCGCCGGGAATCCCCCATGCAGACATTCAAGCACTGGGGCGTTCCGCAGGGCGCTCCTTGCCGGTGCTTCCGTGTCTGACACTCGCGATAGCGTGGCATCCAGCACCCGTACCCCTTGATCCAGGAGGAATGCCCATGGGCCACGAGACCGCCGTCGACGTCCCCAGCGCCGGCGACCTTGCGCTCCTGCGGCGCCTTGCCGCGGATTTCGAGGCGGTCGGCTACACGGTCGACGACGTCGCGGAGCTTGTGGGTCCTGCGGCCCACGCTGCCCTTTCGCGCGATCAGATCGTCCCGGCCCTTGTGGCGACGGAGCGGGCCATCAGGGCCGCCGCTGAGGCAGGGCGCGCCGCTCAGGCAGGGCGCGCCGCTGAGGCAGGGCGCGCCGGTGAGGCCAGGCTCGCTGCTGAGGCGAGGCCCGCCGAGCCGACAGACGACGGCGGTGCGGCCCGGCGCGCGGCGCTCGCCGTCGTCGTGCGCCTCTTCCTCCTGGGGCGCGACGAGCCCGAAGGCGCGGTCGCCGCGGCCCTCCCGACGATTGGGCCGTCTGGACTCGTGGAGCTCGGGCTCGCGGAAGAAGTCCCGGCGCGCGAGGGCACGGAGCCCGCCCGGCTCCGGGCCCGGGTGGACCTGCGGCCCTACGCATGGGTCGACGCCGAAGCGGCTGGCCACGGCGAAGTGCGGCTATGGGTCGCGTCCGATCTCGCGGCACATCAGCGCCCCGGAATCCTGCGCAGGGACCACGTGCTCGGGATCGGGCACGCGTCGACGACGCTCGTCCAGTCGACCGCGCGGCGCCCCGTCGGGACGGCACTCGACCTCGGCACCGGCTGCGGCATTCAGACGTTTCACCTGCTCCGCCATGCGCGTCGTGTCGTCGCGACCGACGTCTCCGAGCGCGCCCTCGCGTTCACGCGTTTCAACCTCGTGCTGAACGCCGGGCAGCTCGGCCTCGACCCCGAGCAGCTCGATGACCGCGTCGACCTCCGCCTCGGCTCCCTCCTCGAGCCGGTCGCGGGCGAGCGGTTCGACTTCATCGTGTCGAATCCGCCGTTCGTCATCACGCCCCGCGAGGAGGGCGAGAGTGCCGAGGACCAGTTCACGTACCGCGACGCCGGTCTCCCGGGCGACCAGCTCGTCGCTGGGCTCGTGGCGAGCCTCTGGGACGCGCTTGCCGAGGGCGGCACGGCCCAGCTCCTCGGCAATTGGGAGGTGCGCGCGGGCGGCGAGTGGCATGACCGGGTGCGCTCGTGGGTGCCGGAGGGCCTCGACGCGTGGGTCCTCCAGCGCGAGCTCGTGGGCCCCGAGCAGTACGCCGAGACCTGGCTTCAGGACGCGTCCGAGCAGCTGGACCCCGAGGCCTATGCGAAGTCCTACGCTGCCTACCTCGACGATTTCGCGTCGAGGGGCACGGAGGGAATCGGCTTCGGGATGATGTGGTTCCGCCGGACGGCGCCCGACCAGGCCCGGCTGAACAGATTCGAGAGCCTCACGCATCCGATCGAACAGCCGATCGGCCCGCATTGGCAGGCCGCCGTCGAACGAGCCGACTGGCTCCATTCACTTGGCCCGTCCCAGTTCGCGGCGGTGCATCTCGTGATCGCCGACGACGTGACCGAGGAACGTCATCAGCGCCCCGGCGCAGAACACCCGGGCGTCGTTCTGGTGCGGCAGGGCGCAGGCTTCCGCCGTACGGCGCTTTTGAGCACCGAGCAGGCTGGCTTCATCTCCGCGTGCGACGGCGAGCTCGCGGCCGGCCAGATTGCTGCGGCGTTGGGGGCCCTCCTGGGCCGGGACGACGAGGAGTTCTCGCACGGTTTGCTGCGAGAGATCCGGGAATTGACGGAGGACGGGTTCCTTATGAAGGCATAGTTTGACATCCTTGGAGGGATGTGGCGTAAATTACTGCCCCACCCCACAACGTAAGAAGCACATGACCGACAAGAAGCGCAGTCCCCGCACCGAGAACCCCGTGCGGATCACGGACCCCAAGGCCATTCGGGCACTCGCCCATGGTGCCCGCCTCGCCGCGATCAACGAGCTGTACTCGAGCCAGAAGAGCTGGACAGCCACCGAGCTCGCAGCGTTCACCGGACTGACGCCGAGCGCCATGAGCTATCACCTGCGCGCGCTCAAGAAGTGGGGCATCGTCGTCGATGCACCCAACGACGGGGACGGCCGCGAGCGGCGGTGGAAGGCGGCTGGCACCGACCTCAATCTCGACACCGCGACCACCGGGCAGACGCCGGGGCTCGCGATCGTCGACATGGAGCTCGACTCGCTCCGCAAGCGCATCGCGAGCCACGCCAAGCATCGCGACGCCGCTCGTCGGCGCGGAGAGCCGGACGAGTCGCCCGTCATGATGGTCTCCGGCAATGTGCTCAAACTCACGCTTGAGCAGCGGGCCGAGTTCAAGCGCCGCATGTCGGACCTCCTCGACGAGTTCGATCAGGCCTCGGCCGAGGCCGAGGAGAGCAGCGAGGGCGCCGCCCCGCCCGAGACCGAGCGCATGTACGTCCTGTGGTCCATGCTGCCCGAGGTCCGCGAGGTCGCGCACGAGGGCCGCGGGCCAGCCTCCCGCTCCGCCTCGGCGAAGACCGCTGCGGCAGCCAAGAGCTACCCGGCCTCCGCCTATGGGACCACGAGCGTGGCCCGCGAGCACGAGCACGAGGGCGGGCACGAGAGCGACGGCGACGAGCGGCCGCTCGAGTCGACGGCGTGAGGGCTGGGGCCTACTTGTCCTGCCCTCGCCGGGCGTTGGGGGCGGGATGGTCCGAGCCGTGTTTTCCCGGATGACGGGGTTATCCACAGAGCGCGGGCGGAAGTTGCATGCCCAGAGCCGTCGTATGGTGAACTATGGACTTGCGCGGCGGTTGTGAACCGCCCGCCTTCGGTCGGCCCGCTATGCCGGCCGACCAGCACCCGTTGTTGTCCTCAAGGAGAAGAGTGGCCACGAAGGCTAAATCCGGCAAGAAGCTCGTGATCGTGGAGTCGCCGGCCAAGAGCAAGACCATCGCCCAGTATCTGGGCGACGGCTTCGAGGTCGACGCGTCGATGGGCCACATCCGGGACCTGCCGCAGCCGTCGGACCTTCCCGCGGAGCTCAAGAAGACTTCCCTCGGCAAGTTCGCGGTAGACATTGAGCACAACTTCGAGCCGTACTACGTCGTCTCGCCCGACAAGAGGAAGAAGGTCGCCGAGCTCAAGGCGAAGCTCAAGGACGCCGACGAGCTCTTCCTCGCCACCGATGGCGATCGCGAGGGCGAGGCCATCGCGTGGCACCTCCTCGAGGTGCTCAAGCCCAAGGTGCCCGTGCACCGTCTCACGTTCCCCGAGATCACGAAGGAAGCGATCCAGCGGGCCATGGCGGAGCTCCGCGACGTTGACGAGTCGCTCGTCGACGCGCAGGAGACCCGTCGCGTGCTGGACCGGCTCTACGGCTACGAGATTTCACCTGTGCTGTGGCGCAAGGTCGCGGGCGGCCTCTCGGCAGGCCGCGTCCAGTCAGTCGCGACTCGCCTCGTCGTCGAGCGCGAACGTGAGCGCATGGCTTTCCGCGCCGCCGACTACTGGGACCTCATGGCGACGCTGGCACCTCAGGGTCCTCTGACGCAGGGAAGGTCGGGCGACGGCGACGCGCGCCAGAGCTTCCAGGCCCGCCTCGCCGCCGTGGACGGCCAGAAGGTCGCGTCGGGACGAGACTTCAATGACCGGGGCCAGCTCACCACGAAGAACGCGGTGCTGCTCGACGAGGCCGCTGCCCGCGCGCTAGCGGAGGGCCTCGAGGCCGCCCCGTTCGCGGTCCGTTCCGTCGAGGAGAAGCCTTACACCCGGCGCCCGGCGGCACCGTTCACGACGTCGACGCTCCAACAGGAGGCCGCGCGCAAGCTGCGCTTCTCGGCGCGAGTCACGATGCAGGTTGCCCAGCGCCTGTACGAGAACGGCTACATCACCTATATGCGTACGGACTCGACGGCGCTGAGCGATCAGGCCGTGAGCGCGGCCCGTCGTCAGGCCTCGGAGCTGTATGGCCCGGACTTCGTGCCGGCGCGGCCGCGTGTGTACGCGTCGAAGGCCAAGAATGCCCAGGAGGCCCACGAGGCCATCCGCCCCGCAGGCGACTCGTTCCGTACGCCGGCCCAGGTCTCGACCCAGCTCCGCGGCGACGAGTTCCGCCTCTATGAGCTCATCTGGAAGCGCACCGTGGCGTCCCAGATGGAGGACGCCAAGGGCTCGACCGCGACCGTGCGCCTTGGTGCCGTCGCGACGAGCGGAGCGGCTGCGGGCCGCGACGCCGAGTTCACCGCCTCGGGGACGGTCATCACGTTCCGCGGCTTCCTCGCGGCCTACGAGGAGGGCCGCGACGAGGTCCGCGAGGACACCGAGAACGGCTCTGCCGGAAAGGGAAGCGGCGCCGACGACGGCGGGCGCCTCCCCGTCCTCGCGAAGGGCCAAGGGCTCGACGTCCGCGAGCTCGCCCCAAACGGGCACCAGACCTCCCCGCCCCCGCGGTACACCGAGGCGTCCCTCGTCAAGACGCTCGAGGAGCGCGGGATCGGCCGACCGTCGACCTACGCCGCGACGATCTCCACGATCATGGACCGCGGCTACGTCCGCTCGCGCGGCAACGCCCTCGTGCCGAGCTGGATTGCCTTCTCCGTGGTGCGTCTCCTGGAGGAGTACTTCCACGACTACGTCGACTACGACTTCACCGCTGAGATGGAGGAAGACCTCGACCGCATCGCGGCCGGCGAGCAGCCCGGCTCGGCGTGGCTGAGCGCGTTCTACTTCGGGGTCGAGGGCAAGCCCGGGCTCACGACGATCGTCAACGGCCTCGGCGAGATCGACGCGCGCGAGGTCAATTCGGTCGAGATCGCGCCGGGCATCGTCCTGCGCGTCGGCAAGTACGGCCCGTACCTCGAGAAGCCCCTCCCGCCGGGAGCCCCCGAGGGCACGGCGCCCGAGCGCGCGAATGTCCCCGATGATCTCGCCCCTGACGAGCTCACGGCGGACAAGGCGCGCGAGCTCATGGAGAGCGCGGGCCCCGAGGAGCGCGTCCTCGGCGCGGATCCCCTCACGGGCCACACCGTGGTCGCGAAGAACGGCCGGTACGGCGCGTACGTCACCGAGGTCATCCCCGAGCTGACCCCCGAGCAGCTCGCGGCCCAGCCCGTCGAGTACTACAAGAACGGCAAGCCCAAGCCGCCCAAGAAGCCCGTCAAGGTCAAGCCGCGCACGGGGTCGCTCTTCAAGTCGATGACGATCGACACGGTCACGCTCGAGGACGCCCTCAACCTCATGAGCCTCCCGAGGGCGCTCGGCAAGGACGACGAGGGCAACGTCATCACGGTCCAGAACGGCCGCTTCGGCCCGTACCTCAAGAAGGGCACGGATTCCCGTTCCATCGGGAGCGAAGAGGAGATCTTCACGATCACCCTCGAGGACGCGCTCAAGATCTACGCGCAGCCCAAGACGCGCGGCGGGCGCACGGCCGCGGCGCCTCTCGCGGAGTTCGGCGACGACCCAGAGTCGGGCAAGCCGATCGTCGTGAAGGAGGGCCGTTTCGGCCCGTACATCACCGACGGCGTCACGAACATCACGGTTCCGCGCGCCACCCCGATCGAGGAGCTCACGCGCGAACGCGCGATCGAGCTCCTCGCCGAGAAGCGCGCGAAGGGTCCGGCCAAGCGGCCGGCCGGGCGCGCGTCGAACGGCGGCACCCGTGCGAAGGCGAGGGCGAAATGACCGGGCAGGCGGGGGCCGAGCCGACCGAGAGCGCCGCCGAGCAGAACGCGGGAGGCGGCGCGTCGTCGTCGTTCGCTCCGCACCTCGACCCGAAGCCGCTCAACCAGCTCGAGGAGGCGCTCGAGGCGGCCACCGCGTCGGGCACGGACGACGACGGGCAGAAATCCGTTCTTGCGTTCCTGAACAGCCTTGTGTGCCTGCTGGTTCCCGAGCCGGTGCCGGGCGAAACCGAATTCGTGGAGCCTCTCGTGCTCACGAATGGCGAGGGCAAGCCCCTCGTCGCGGCGTTCACGGACAGAGCGCGGATCCGGCCGGGCTTTCTTGACCATGCGCCCACCGTCGTGACGACCCAGGGTGCTGTGCTCCTGCAGAACCTGGGGACGGAGCTCGGGCTCGTGCTCAATCCCGGGGCGGCCTTCGGATTCGAGCTGAGCGCCGAGCACGTCGCGGCAGTCCTTCGAGATTTCCGACCTGCCACCTCAGACGAAATGAATGGGACCGGAGGACAATCGGCGGGGGCCAGCGGGGAATAATGGGCTCATGCGTCTAGGCGTCCTCGACATCGGCTCGAACACCGTGCACCTTCTTTTGGTGGACGCCCACCCCGGCGCACAGCCTGTGGCCTTCGCGTCGCACAAGCGGCCGCTCTCCCTCGTCAAACACCTCGACGACGACGGGAGCATCAGCGAGACGGGCCAGCGCGAGCTCATCGACTTCGTGCTCGAGGCGTGGGACTTCGCGGGCCGCCACGAGGCGGAGGACCTGCTCGCGTTCTGCACGTCGGCCATCCGCGAGGCGCGGAATGGCGAAGCGGTCATCGAGCGTATTCATCGTGAAGCCAATGTGACTCTTCAGGAGCTCACGGGCCGCGAAGAGGCCGCGATGACGTTCTTCGCGGTACGTCGCTGGTACGGATGGGGGCGCGAGAGGATCCTCTCCCTCGACATCGGCGGCGGATCGTTCGAGATGGCCATGGGAAACGATTCGCTCCCCGACATCGCGGCGTCCGTGCCACTCGGCGCACAGCGGCTCACGCGCGACTGGCTGCCCGAGGACCCGCCAAGCGCCAAGAGCGTCAAGGAGCTGCGCCGGTACATCCGCTCGACGCTCAAGCCTGTGGTGCGGAGCTTCGAAAGCCTCGGCAAGCCCACGCTCGTGACCGGCACGTCGAAGACCTTCCGTTCGCTCGCGCGCATCGCCGGAGCGGCCCCGAGCGGAGCCGGCCCGTACGTGCGGCGCGTGCTCGAGCGCACGGATCTGGGACTGTGGACCCAGCGCATCTCGGCGATGTCCGCGGCGGACCGCGTGCACTTGCCGGGGGTTTCCGACGCGCGCGCCCTGCAAGTCCTCGCGGGAGCCCTCGTCGCCGAGGCCGCGCTGGAGCTCTTCGAGGTCGACGAGCTCGAGATTTGCCCGTGGGCGCTCCGCGAGGGCCTCATCCTGCGGCGCCTCGATCAGCTCGTGTTCGACGGCCCACTGGCCCCGCCCGAGCACATCAAGCCGATTGCGAGCGAACGGCGGCGCATCGAGCTTCAGCACCCGGTGGGGAGCGCGCGATGATCGACGGCGTCGTGCCCGAGTGGCGGAAGTCGAAGGCCGTTCCCGAGGTTCCGATCGGCCTGTCGAGCGCGTCCGTCTATCCGCTCAGCGTGCACGACGCCTTCGCGTGCGCGGCCGATCTCGGCTACGACGGGGTCGAGGTCATGGTGACCAACAACTCCGCGAGCCAGGATCCCGACGCCCTCATCCATCTTTCCGAGCGCTACGACCAGCCGATCGTGTCGATCCATGCCCCGACCCTCCTGCTCACCCAGCAGGTGTGGGGCGGCGCGTGGACCAAGGTCCGGCGTTCGTGCGAGATGGCCCGGATCGTGGGGTGCGACACCGTCGTCGTGCACCCGCCGTTCCGGTGGCAGAGCGGCTACGCGGAGGGATTCCCGATCGGCATCCGCGACCTCTCCGACGAGTTCGAGGTCCATATCGCTGTCGAGAACATGTACCCATGGCGGGTGCGCGGGCGCGAGACGCGCGCCTACCTGCCGCACTGGGACCCGGTAGGCCAGGGCTACCGCGACGTCACGTGGGACTTCTCCCATGCCGCGACTGCTCGCGAAGACAGTCTCGAATCCCTCAAGGCGCTCGGCGATTCGCTGCGCCACATCCACCTCACGGACGGGTCGGGCGGGTCGTTCCGCGATGAGCACCTCCTCCCGGGGCAGGGCACTCAGCGTGTGGCCGAGTGCCTCCAATTCCTGGCGGATTCGGCGTTCGACGGCGTCGTCGTCGCCGAGGTGAGCACCCGCAAGGCCAAGGCCGCGGGAGAGCGCGAGCAGATGCTCGCGGCCGTGCTCGACTTCGCGCGCGAACACCTCGGGCACGTCGCGCGGCCCGAGTGGACGGCTGCGGAGCAGCGCACGCGATAGCCGCGTCGGGGCTCGTCCTCACGGAGTGCGGCCGGACAAGGGGACCGGCCCGACGTCGCCGCGGCGGAGCTGCGCTCAGGCCCTTCGGCCGACGCGTTCCCGCCGGGGCGGCGCTTAAAAGGTAAGCGCCGGACGAGTTCCGCAGGAAACATTGGGGGGGAGTTTCCTGCGCTCGTCCGGCGCTCGGACCTTCCGACGAATCGGAAGGTCCATCACTCGCACCTAATGAGTGAGACGACTATACCCGTGCGTACCTGAATCGAAGCCGGGATAACGCTGGGAAAAGGCTGGGAGTCCGGTCCCGAACTGGTCCCGGATTCGAGTGCCGGATATGAGTAAGGCGCTGGCAGCGGCGGGAAGGTGGGGGACCAATATCCGCGGCTGCCAGCGCCGTGCGGCCACTTGGGGGAAGCGGCCGCTCCATCACTCGCACCCTGTGAGGTATCAAAAACACTAGGTCGCATTCTTGGGAGTATCCCCAGTCCACGATGGGAAGAAGCTGGGAATGCGCGCCCGGCCCCGTGGCTGGCAGGATGGGGGCATGAGCAACAAGATCGCCTTCCTTGGCTGCGGGTCCATGAACGAGGCCATCTTGGCCGGCCTTCTGGCCGCGGGTATCCAGAAGACAGACGTCACGGCCACTGTGCGGCGCGCCGAGCGTGCCGATGAGCTCGCCAAGCGCTACGGCGTGACGGCCATGGCCACGGGGGAGGAGTCGGACGCGAATCAGCAGGCCGTGCGCGGCGCGTCCCTCGTCATCCTCGGCGTCAAGCCCGCTGGCGTGGCCGCCCTCGCGGCCGAGGTCGGCCCGTCTCTGCCGCACGGCGCCGTCGTCGTGAGTGTGGCCGCCGCGGTCTCGATCGAGCAGCTCGAGCGCGCGCTCCCCGCGGGCCAGCCGGTCATCCGCACGATGCCGAACACGCCCGCGCGCGTCGGCCGCGGCGTCGTCTCGGTGTCCGGTGGGACGAACGCGACCCGCGCCCAGATCGACCACGTCAAGGAGCTCCTCGGGAACCTCGGCCTCGTCGTCGAGGTCCCCGAGGAACAGGTTGACGCCGTGAGCGCCGTGAGCGGCTCGGGCCCGGCCTACGCGTTCTACCTTGCGGAGGCGATGGCCGACGCCGGCGCACAGCTCGGGCTCGACCCGGAGCTTTCGCTCATCTTGGCCCGAGAGACGGTCGTCGGCGCGGGGTACATGCTCGCCGAGCCGGGTGCCGACCCTGCGGCGCTGCGCCGGGCGGTCACGAGCCCGAACGGGACGACCGAGCGTGCGATCGCGACGTTCGACGAGCGCGGCCTGCCGGGCATCATCGCCGACGGCGCGCGTGCCGCCGCCGAGCGCTCGAAAGACATCACTCGCGAACTCGCCTGATCCGCGCGGCCGCGGGGATTCGCCGACCGATCTCCCCAGGTTCATGTCCGATCTCCCCAGTTTCCGGAGCTGTCGGCGCGCGGCTCGTGTCCGGACACCTCGCCTAGCCCTGTGATGACGCGCCTCACGCCCCCCGACGCGCAGTGCTGCGGGTCGGAGCAGCGCAGAAGTTGGGGAGACCGGCGCAGAAGCTGGGGAGACCGGCGGCCGGTTGCCGCGGCCAACACCGCTCTGCAGGGAGACACCGCCGCTACAGGAGATCGCGTTCGACGGCGAAGAGCGTCGCCGCGGCGCGCGACGAGACCCCGATCTTGGCATAGATGTGCCGGATGTGATGATCCGCCGTGCTGGGCGCGATGAAGAGAGCCGCCGCCATGTCCTTCTTCGTGGCGCCCCGGCAGATGAGGCGCAGCACGTCGACTTCTCGTTCCGTGAGCCCTGAAGGCCACTCGGGGCGGGTGCGGCGATCCCGAACTCCTGCCGCAGCGAGGACGGCGTCGACGGCGTCGGCGTCGAGCTTCTCGGGTGCGAGGCCCGCGAGCGTATCGGCTGCCGCGGCGAGCGACGGCGCCGTGGCGGTGCCCGCGAGCAGCTCCCTGAAGGACGTCGCGGCCGCGAGCACGCGCGCGTCCCAGGGGATCTCGCCGTCGGCGGCGCCCCGGTAGTACCCCGAGCCGTCCACCCGCTCGTGGTGCATTCCCGCGATTCTGGCAAGCGGCGCCGTCGTCGTGATCCGGGACAGGATGCGCTCGCTGTAGTACGGGTGAAGCCGAAGCCGCTCGTCATCGGCGGCGGACCACTCGCGGCCCCCGTCCGGACGGTTCGGAACGGCGACGCGCCCAAGGTCCTGCACGAGGCCCGTGCGCCGTAGGAGCGGCGCGTGGTCCGGGCTTGCCTCCGCCGCGAGGGCCGCGATGTCGCGCGAGAAGCCAGCCCGTTCCGGCTCCTTGAGGTCGGCGAAGTCCGCGAACACGGCGAGGACGTCGTCGATCTGCTCGGCGGGGATCTCGGCGACGGGCTTCGGTTCGCGCCGGAGGGCGACGTCCCACGGCATCTCAGTTCGCGCGGCCTCGAGAAGCTGGCCGAGGCTTCCGAGGGCCGCCCGCGCGAGCGCTGGGTCGTACGACCTCCCCGCGCGCTCGCGCAGCACAGCGCGCGCGATGTCGGCGCCGCGCAGCCGCGCGATGACCTCGACGTCGCGCGCGATGAACACGATCCTGGCCGCGAGCGGGATGGATTCGCCCCGGACCCCCTGAGGGAAGCCGTGCCCGTTCCACTGCTCGAAGGCCGCGCCGAGCGCCGCGCGCGTGGCCGCGGGGAGCCCGAGCCGGGTCGCGAGCATTTCGGCCGCTTCGCAGTGAGCGCGCACGCCCCCACGCATCCGGGCCGGACCAGTGGCGAGGAAGCTCGCCCCGAGCGCGGCGCGCCGCGCGGCCGGAAGACCCCGACCCAGCACTGGGAGGACTTCCTTGAGGAAAGCCGGTGGCGTTGCACCGAGCACGGGGGCAATTGCGGCGCGCAAGGCGAGGTCATCTCCGCCGACGGCCGCAGTCTCGTGCGCGTTGGCCGTGCAGCCAAGGAAGCGCAGGAGGGCCGTGTAGAAGACCTCGTGGCGGACGTGCTCCTCGACCCGCGCGGCGTCGGCGAGCTCGAGCGACACGAGGCACGTCCGGAGGCCCTGTTCGAGAGGCTGGCCCATGCCGAGGTCGGTCGCGAGCGAGATGGCAGCGATGAACTCGGCGAGGCGCAGCGCAGGCGTCATGCTTCGATCATGGCTTCCGGCGCGGTCGGGGGATAGGGATCGCGCGTCGTCGCCCCTGAATAGCGCGAACGCGCGATGCGGCGCACGCGGCCTCGGCCGGACACTGGTGAAATGAATGGAGAGAGCAACAGCCCACATCGTGCCGTCCTCCTGCCCGGGAGCGTTCTCCCAGCCGCTCTCGCGTACGGCGCGCTCGTTGAAGCGCTTGGCGACGGCGTCGAGGCACTTGTCAAGGACCTCGAGGTCTACGCGGGCCCCACGCCGCCCCCGGACTACAGCCTCGATACCGAGGTCGACGGCGTGCTCCGCGAAGCCGAAGCACACGGCTGGGACACGTTCCATCTCGTCGGCTATTCGGGCGGCGGGGCTTCGGCGCTCGCGTTCGCGGCGAAGCATCACGCGCGGCTCGAAAGCCTCGCGCTCCTTGAGCCCGCGTGGGCGGGGAGCTGGGGGTGGAGCCCGGCCCACCGGGCTCTATGGGAACGGTACCGGGAGCTCGACGTGCTGCCGCCGGCCGAGTTCATGGCCGAGTTCGTCAAGCTCGGCGTCCGGCCTGGTGTGACGGCCGGGCTACCCGTGCGAGGCGGCGACCAGCCGCCGTGGATGGCCCTCAGGCCGGCTGGGATTCGGGCGTTCATCCGGACCTTCGAAACCTACGACCTCGACCGCGATGCCCTCGCTCGGTTCGACAGGCCGGTCTATTTCGCCCTCGGTGCCCTCTCCAACCCCGATGACTACGGCGAGATCGCCGAGCGGCTCGCGGGCGTGTTCCCCGATTTCCGCCTCGAGGTCTTTGCGGGACGGCATCATTTCGATCCCCCACATCGCGTCGAACCCGAGCGGGTCGCGGCGTCGCTGCGGGCCCTGTGGGACCGGACCCGCACCCCCGTTCAGGGGTCACGTTCCGTGGGTTGACCCGCGTTCAGGGGTCACGTTCCGTGGGTTGACCCGCGTTCAGGGGTCACGTTCCGTGGGTTGAGCGGGGGGGGGGTCACCCGCGGGAGGTGACCCTTGGACGTTACCGCACCCGCGGGAGGTGACCCCTGGACGGTTACGGCCTCGCGGCAAAGCGCTCGAGCAGGTCCACGTGCCCCGAGACGATGAGCATGTCGCGACCGCTCACCTTCGTGTGCGGCTGCGCGTACGTGAAGTCCTCGCCAGGGCTCTTGACCCCTACGATCGTCACGCCGTATTTCGCCCGAACCTGCGACTCGGCGAGCGTGAAGCCCTGTGTCTCCTTCGGCGGGTACATCTTGACGATCGCGAAGTCGTCGTCGAACTCGATGAAGTCGAGCATGCGTCCGCTCACGAGGTGGGCCGTGCGGACGCCTGCGTCCGTCTCCGGATAGATGACGTGGTTTGCGCCGATGCGGGCGAGGATCTTGCCGTGCGAGGTCGTGATCGCCTTCGCCCAGATGTTCTCGATCCCGAGATCCACGAGATTCGCCGTGATCAGCACCGAGGACTCGATCGAGGTACCCACGCCGACGACGGCGGACTGGAACTCCTGAGCCCCGAGCTGCCGCAGCACCTCGAGGTTGGTCGCGTCCGCTTGGACGGCGTGGGTCAGGACGGGAGCCCACGTCTCGACGAGCTCCTGGTCCCGCTCGATCGCAAGGACCTCGCGGCCCTGCTTGACGAGCTGCTGAGCCGTCGCGGAGCCGAACCTACCGAGGCCGATCACGAGAACCGGGGCGTTCGGGTTGGGCCGGCCCGCGGGAGTCTTGTCAGCCAATGATCGGCCTCTCTTCCGGGTAGTGGTACAGGGTGCTGCGCTGGCGGAGGGCCAGAGCGGTGGCCATCGTGATTGTGCCGACGCGGCCGAAGAACATGAGTGCCGTGAGGATGTAGACACCCTCGGGCGGAAGCTCGGCGGCGAGGCCCGTGCTGAGGCCGACCGTCGCGAACGCGGAGATCGAATCGAACAGGACGCGGTCAAGGCTCTGGCCCGAGATCGCGAGGAGCAGCGAGCACGCGACCATGATGAGCGTCGCCGCCATGACGATGACGCTGATCGCGACGCGCATGACGCCCTCGGGGATCGTCCGGCCGTACGCGCGGACGTCGCGGTCGCCGCGGGCTTCCGCGACGATCGCGAGGAACATGACGGCGACCGTGGTCACTTTGATGCCGCCTGCCGTCGAGGCCGAGCCGCCGCCCGCGAACATGAGGGCGTCCGAGAGCAGCATCGTCGAGGGCTCGAGGTGGTTCATGTCCACGAGGTTGAAGCCGAGCGAGCGGGTCATGACGGACGCGAAGATCGACTGGACCATCTTCTCGCTGGGCGCCATGCCGCCGATGGTGCGCGCGTTGTCCCATTCCATGGCGCCCCACAGGAACGCCCCGAGCGCGAGCAGGATGAAGGAAACGACGACCGTGAGCTTCGCGTGGAGCGTCCACAGGCGCACGCGGGCCTTGAACCGCAGGAACACCATGAGCACCGGGAAGCCTAGGCTCCCCACGAATCCGCCCACCATGAGCGGCACGAGGATCCACAGATCGTACTGGTACGGGACGACGCCGTCGCTGTGCGGGGTGAACCCGGCGTTGTTGAACGACGAGATGGAGTAGAAGACCCCGTGCCACAGGGCCTGCCCGAAATCTTCGCCGTGGGCCATGAACGCTGGCGTGAGGAAGAGGGCGAGCGTGGCTTCGACCGCGGCCGAGGTGGCGACGACGATGCGGAGGAGGCCGCCGACCTCGCCAAGGCGCCCGGCGTTGTTCATGGCCTCCCGCGCGATGAGCTTGCCCCGGACGCCGAGGCGACGGCTCACGGCGAGCGAGAGCACGGACGCGAGGGTCAGGATGCCCAAGCCGCCGACCTGGATGGCCACGAGGATCGCGACCTGCCCGACCGCAGACCAGTGGGTGGCCGTCGAAACGACCGTGAGGCCCGTGACGCACACGGCCGACGCCGCGGTGAAGAGGGCCTCGTGCAGGGGAGTGACCTGACCGTCGGCGGAGGAGATCGGGAGCGTGAGGACGAGCGTGAAGACGAGGATGACGCCCGTGAACGAGAGCAGGGCCAGACGCGCGGGAGACGACGCCGCGAGGCGGTCGATGAAGTCGCGCAGCCCGGTCAGCGGCCCAAGGCCCTCGTGGCGCGGCGAAGGCCGCCACGACGACTGCGTCTGTGCCACTTAAACCGTCCCTCGTGCCGGGCTTGCTTTTCGACCTTTGGCTGTGCCGGAGCGGCCGATGGCCGTACCGGACCAGTAAATCATGAGCGTCGGGTAGCCTGAGCGTATGTCCGACGCCGCACCGACGCCGCCGAGCCCGGAAGCGTCGGCCGATTCGCGGGCCCCGCAGAACATCCGGCGCATCGAGTACGCGACACAGGTCGCGTGGGGCGAGGCGCTCCTCGCCTACGACTTCGGCGCGAGTCACCCCATGCATCCCGGCCGGCTCGCGATGACAGCGCGGCTGTGCGAGGAACTGGGGCTGTTCGCCCTGCCGCGCGTCGTCGTCGTCGACCCTCGCGAGGCGAGCGACGACGAACTCGCCATGGTCCACACGCGCGACTACATCGCCGAGGTGCGCCGCGTGAGCGAGGACCCGACGGACCCGGCGCCCGAGCGCGGCCTCGGGACCGAGGACGATCCCGCCTTCGCGGGCATGCACGAGGCGAGCGCCAGGATCGCGGGCGGGTCCCTCGAGGCCGCGGACGCGATCCTCGCGGGCCGCGCCCAGCACGCCGTCAACTTCGCGGGCGGAATGCATCACGCCGCGGCCGACCACGCGAGCGGCTTCTGCATCTACAACGACGCCGCGCTCGCCATCCGGCGGCTCCTCGACGGCGGGCTCTCTCGCGTCGTGTATATCGACACGGACGCGCACCACGGAGACGGCACCCAGTCGATCTTCTGGAACGACCCGCGCGTCCTGACCATTTCGCTCCACGAGAGCGGGCTCACCCTCTTCCCGGGAACCGGATTCGCCCACGAGGTGGGCGGCCCGGATGCGCTGGGCGCGGCCGTCAACGTCGCGCTTCCCGCGCGAACGGGCGACGCCGGGTGGCTGCGCGCGTTCCATGCGATCGTCCCGCCGCTCGTCGAGGCGTTCCGGCCGGACGCCATCGTGAGTCAGCACGGCTGCGATTCGCATGCCCTCGACCCCCTCACGAACCTCCGCACGAGCGTCGACGCTCAGCGCGAGGCCGCGCTCACGATCTCGCGCCTCGCCGCGCGTCACTGCGACGACCGGTGGCTTGCGACGGGCGGGGGAGGGTACGACGTCGTCCGCGTCGTCCCGCGCGTATGGACGCATCTCGTCGGCGTCGCCGCGGGCCACCCCATTCCCCTGCGCACGGAGACCCCGGCCGCGTGGCGCGACTACGTGCTTGCGGCCTTCCCCGAGCGGCTCGGTCCGGGCGAGACACCGCCCGAGACGATGGGCGACGACGCCGACATCTGGTGGCGCTCGTGGGACGTCGGCTTCAACCCGAACGACGCCGTCGACCGCGCCATCATGGCGACGCGCAAGGAGGCCTTCCCGCTCCACGGACTCGACCCATGGTTCGACTGAGCGAGTACGGTCTCACTTGCCCCGGATCCGGCTCAGCGGCTGGACGGCGGGGCGCGCTCGGCGCGCAGGGTCGGTAGTCTGGAAGCATGGTGACAGACATCTTCGCCGTCATCGCGGATCAGACCCGGAGGGACATCCTCCAGGAGCTGCGCGCCGGCGACAAGGCGGTGGGCGAACTCGTCGATGCCCTCGACGCGAGCCAGCCCACGGTGTCGAAGCACCTCAGGGTTCTGCGCGACGCGGGCCTCGTCACAACGCGCGCCCAGGGCCAGAAGCGCTTCTACGGGCTGCGGCTCGAGCCCCTCGCCGAGGTGGGCGGCTGGCTGACCTCGCTGCGTACGACGGCGCCTCCCGCCGTCGAGGTCGCGGGTGCGCCCGCGGCGGTGGCCGGGGGAGTCCCCGCGGCGGCCTACGCGGCTTCCGTGCCCGGCGGCGACGACGGCGAGACTCGGCCGCAGCAGCTCCAGCGCACGGTCGAGCGGACGGTCGAGCGTGCTGCGAAGGGCGCCGCCGAGATCATCGCGAACCTTCCCAAGTGGCGCCGGCGCGAGCCGGGCCGCCAGCAAGGGTAAGCGGCGCTCGGAGGACCGGCGTGGTTCTCAGCGCGTCCTGGAGTACTCCTCGATCACGTCGGCAATGATCCGGTGGTTCGAGGCATCGTGGGGGTCCTTGCCGTCGGATGCGGCGAGGCCCAGCAGTGCCTTCCAGAGCGCCCAGCCGCGGGCCCGGGCCCACATCGCATCGTCCTGAGCGGCTGCCTGCCGGAATGCCTCTCGGCTCTCGCCCGTGAACATCGTCCAGGCGATGACAAGATCGCAGGCCGGATCGCCGACCCCACACGAACCGAAGTCAATCACGGCCGCGAGCGCGCCGTCTGCCACGAGCAGGTTTCCCGCCGCGATGTCGCCGTGGAACCACACCGGGTCGCCGGCCCAATCGGCCCCGACCGCGGCGTCCCAGACGGCCGAGGCCCCCACGATGTCGACGCGTCCCTCAAGGGCTCGCAGGCAGCGGCGAGTTTCGTCGTCGTAATGGGCGGGCGGGGCGCCGCGGAACCAGCTGTGCTGGCCCGCCTCCGGTGCCGCGGACGCATCGCAGGCCTGTGGGGCTGCCGGAAGACGCCTTGTGGCCGGGAAGACGTCCTCGGTCCGTCTTCTCGGCCACAGAGGTCTCCAGCGACGAATGCCCCCGGTTTCGGGGGCCTTGGCCGCCCCCATCAGGGCATCAGACGTACACGATCCCCTCGGCGACGTCTGGCCGGATCTCGGTGCCGACCTTGCGCGCGAGGAGGTCGTCGAGGCGGTCGAGCGGGCCGATGAGGGCGCGGCCGCCCGCCTTCGCAACGCGGATCGCGGCGTCGACCTTCGGCTGCATCGAGCCCTCGGCGAAGGCGAGCTGCGAGATCGCCTCGGGGGAGGCCGTGAGGATGTCGCGCTGCTCGGGCGTGCCCCAGTTTTCGCTCACGTAGTCGCCGTCGGTGAGCATGATGAGCGTGTCCGCCTCGAGCTCGGCGGCGAGGGCCGCGCTCGCGAGGTCCTTGTCGACGACGGCCTGCATCCCAGTCTGCCGGCCCTTGTTGTCGGTCTTGACCGGAACGCCGCCACCGCCGACGCACACGACGAGCAGCCCGTTCTCCAGGAGCAGCCGGACGAGCGGCGTCTGGACGATGCGCACCGGGTCGGGGGAGGGGACGACTCGGCGGAACGCCTTGCCGTCCTTCGCGATCGTCCAGCGGTATTCGGCGGCGGCCTCGGCCGCGTCCTGCGCCGAGTACTGCGGGCCGATGAGCTTCGTGGGCCGCTCGAACGCGGGATCGTCTTCGCTGACGACCGTCGTCGTGATGACGGCCGCGACCTCGCGGTCCCCGGCGAGCGCGTTGGTGAGCTCCTGCTGGACGACGTAGCCGATCATGCCCTGCGTCTCGGCGCCGAGGATGTCGAGCGGGTACGCGGCGACGTCCTGGTAGGCGAGGTTCTGCAGCGCCAAGAGGCCGACCTGCGGCCCGTTGCCGTGGGTGATGACGAGCTCGTGCTCGCGGGCGAGGCCCGCGAGGGCCTGGCAGGTCGCCTTGACGTTCGCGCGCAGGCGGTCGGCCGTCATCGGCTCACCGCGGCGGGCGAGGGCGTTGCCGCCGAGCGCCACAACAACTCGCATGGGTGTCTCCTTCGATGTCCCTGTACCGGATCGCTTAGATGGTATACCTTTTTCGAGGGAATGGAACCTTCGCCGTCCCGGCCGCATCAGCGGCATTCGCGTCGTGAGGAGGGCGATGGCCACACAGCTCAGGGCACCTGTGTGCCGAGCCTTGTCCCTGGATGCCCGCCTCGCGTCCGCGCTCGACAAGGCGCCGATGACAGGCCCCGTCCACTCGGTCTTCCGCCGCGTTCTCAACGTTCTCGCCGCGGACAGGCTCGTGGCACTGTCGTCGGAGGGCCTCGACGATGCTCCGTGGAGCGTCCGGACGGACGTCGCGGACTGGCGCCGCCTCGGGGTCGAGGTGGGCGCCGTCGTCGTCCTTGACTCCGGCCACATCGCCGTCGAAGGCGCCCCGGGCATTGCCCTCGATCTGCGTCATTGTCAGAAATGGCATGCCACTGTGTCTTCGGCTGCCGCGGTGGCCACCGACCTCCTCGCCCGCCGAACGGCGGCGCTTGAGGGCCTTCTCGACGCGCGCGGCGTGCCCGGGGGAGTCGTGCCCCCGCGAGCCGACGCCTCGCCGATCGAGGCCGAGCTCGGCCGGCGGCTGCGGGCCGGATGCGAGCGGCTCACCCAGGCGGTCCGCGCGAACGACGACGGCGCCGCCAGCCTCGCCGCTCGAAGCCTCCTCGGCCTGGGCCCGGGCCTCACCCCGGCCGGCGACGACTTCATGGTGGGGCTCGCCCTCGTCGCCGCTGTGCCGGGAAGCCGCCTCGTCGCCGTCGGCCGCGCCATCCGCGCCGTCCTCGACGCGTGCCCCGACCACACGACCCTCGTGAGCCGCGCGACGCTCGAAGAAGCCGTCGCCGGCCGCGCGCGCGAAAGCCTGCTCGGCATCCTGAACCGCGTGTTCGCCGCCCCGCACGGGGACGACGCGCGGTTCGCCGAGCATCTTCGGACCCCGGTAGACCGAGTGCTGAGCATCGGCCACACGTCCGGGACCGACATCCTGTCCGGCCTCGTGGCCGGGCTCCGCTTGGAAAACGAACTGAGAGGTTCCATGTGAGCGTCACCGCATTGGTCAAGAAGAACACCTATATCGACTCGGTCTCCCTGATGTCGATCTCGACGAAGGCGAACGCGATCGCCGGAGTCAGCCAGGCGTTCGTCGCGATGGGCACGGAGAAGAACAAGGAGGTCCTCAAGAGCGTCGGGCTGCTCGCTCCCGAGCTCGAGGCCGCGACCAACGGCGATCTCATGATCGTCGTCGATGCCGAGGCCGGCGTCGCGCCCGAGGAGCTCGTGCCCGCGATCGAGGAGCTGCTCGTCCGCAAGGCCCCCGCCGGCGGCGCCGCGGATGTCACCTACCGCACGATCACGACGGCGGCGCAGGCCAACGACGGCGCAAACCTCGCCGTGATCGCGGTCAACGGCGCGTACGCCGCGCGCGAGGCGCGCAAGGCCCTCGAGAACGGCCTGCACGTCATGCTCTTCAGCGACAACGTGCCCGTCGAGGACGAGGTGGCGCTCAAGGCCCTCGCCCACGAGAAGGGACTCCTCATGATGGGCCCCGACTGCGGGACCGCGATCATCAACAACGTCGGCCTGTGCTTCGCGAACGCCGTGCGGCCCGGAACGATCGGCGTCGTCGCCGCGTCGGGCACGGGCTCGCAGGAGGTCAGCGTGCGCATCCACGCGCTCGGCGCCGGTATCTCGCAGCTCATCGGCACGGGCGGCCGCGACCTCAGCGAGCAGGTCGGCGGCGTCATGATGATCGATGGCATCCGCGCGCTCGCGGCCGATCCGGGCACCGAGGCGATCGTCCTCGTCTCGAAGCCGCCCGCGCCGTCGGTCGAGAAGAAGGTCCTCGCCGAGATCGCCACGGCTGGCAAGCCGGTCGTGGTCTACTTCATCGGCGGCTCCGAGGCCGCGGTCGCGGCGGCCGGCGGGCACTTCGCCGCGAGCAGCCAGGATGCGGCTCTCCAGGCCGTGCGCCTCGCGGGCGACCCCGAGGCGTCAGTGCCGGGGCTCGACGTCGCCCGCGCCGACGCCGCGCGTGCGGGCTTCGCGCCCGAGCAGCGCTACGTCCGTGGGCTCTTCTGCGGCGGGACGCTGTGCGACGAGTCGATGTTCGCGCTCCTCGACGCGGGCGAGGACGTGTGGAGCAACATCCAGAAGGATCCTGCGTTCGTCCTCGCTGCAGGCAGCCCGAGCAAGGGCCACACGTTCCTCGACTTCGGCGACGACGAGTTCACGAACGGCCGTCCGCACCCCATGATCGATCCTTCGCTGCGCCTCGCGCGCCTCGTCGAGGAGGCCAAGGATCCGAGCGTCGCGGCCGTCGTCATGGACTTCGTGCTCGGCTTCGGCGCGCACGAGGATCCCGTCGGCGTGACGATCCCGGCCATCACCGAGGCGAAGAAGATCGCGGCCGACGCCGGCCGGCACCTCGAGATCGTCGGCTACGTCCTCGGGACCGACCGGGACACGCCGAACGCGGCCGCGCAGATCGCCGCGCTCGAATCCGTCGGGGTCACCGTCACCCGCAGCAGCACCGAGACGGGCCAGTACGCCCGCGCCATCGTCCGGAAGGGGCACAACGCATGAGCATCACCGAACTCTTCGGGAGCGAACTCAACGTCATCAACGTCGGGCTGACCATGTTCGAGGAGGACCTCGAAGCCCAGGGCACGAAGGTCACGACACTCGACTGGACGCCGCCCGGAGGCGGCGACCCCACGGTCATCGCGGCCCTCGACGCGCTCGAGGCGCCCGACGTCGCCGCGCGCATCGAGGCCGCGAACGCCGAGGCGGTCGAGCGGATCATCACGGCGCAGCCCATGCTCGTCGGCTTTGGGCGCGCGCTCGACGTCGTGCCCGGGATGACGCCGACGACGATCCTCCACGCTGGCCCGCCCATCACGTGGGAGCGGATGTCCGGCCCCATGAAGGGCGCCGTGCTCGGCGCGATCGTCTTCGAAGGCCTCGCCGCCGACCTCGCGGAGGCCGAGAAGGTCGCGGCCTCGGGACAGATCACGTTCTCGCCGTGCCACGAGCACGATTGCGTCGGCTCGATGGCGGGCGTGACGTCGGCGTCCATGTACATGCACATCGTGCGCAACGAGACCCACGGGAACGTCGCGTTCACGAACCTCTCCGAACAGCTCGCCAAGATCCTCCGGATGGGCGCCAACGACGAGAGCGTCCTCACGCGCCTGTACTGGATGCGGGACGTGCTCGGCCCCATGCTCAAGGAGGCCCTGGAGATCGGCGGGCCGGTCGACCTCCGCCTCCTCCTCGCGCAGGCCCTCCACATGGGCGACGAAGCGCACAACCGCAACATCGCCGGCACCGTGCTGCTCCTTCAAGCCCTCGCGCCGTCGCTCATCCAGACGAGCTTCACGACCGAGCAGAAGAAGGAAGTCTTCGAGTTCATCGCGTGCTCGGACTACTTCTCCGGCCCGACGTGGATGGCGACGGCGAAGGCCGCCCTCGACGCCGCGCACGGCATCGAAGGTTCTACCATTGTGACGACGATGGCGCGCAACGGCGTCGAATTCGGCATCCGCGTGAGCGGGTTCCCGGGGAACCACTGGTTCACGGGGCCCGCACAGAAGGTCGTCGGCCCCATGTTCGCGGGCTACAAGCCCGAGGACTCGGGCCTCGACATCGGGGACAGCGCGATCACCGAGACGTACGGCTTCGGCGGCTTCGCAATGGCCGCTGCTCCCGCCATCGTGGCCCTCGTGGGCGGAACGGTCGAGGAAGCCGTCTCCTACACGAAGGAGATGGCCGAGATCACGACCGCCGAGAACCCGAACGTGACCATCCCGTCCCTCGGCTTCCAGGGCCTGCCCACCGGCATCGACGTCCGCAAGGTCATCGGGACCGGCATCCTTCCCATCATCAACACCGCGATCGCCCACAAGGACGCGGGAATCGGCATGATCGGCGCCGGCATTACCCATCCGCCCGCCGAGGCCTTCGCGAAGGCGATCGTCGCCCTCGCGGACAAGCTCGCGTGAGCCACCTCCATCCCCCGTCCGAAGGACACCCATGACAACCCAGGAAAAGACCCCCCAAGAAACCCATGCCGTCGAGCTCGAGTCCGAGTTCGAGCACGAGCCCGTCCCCCAGAGCCGGCGCAAGTCGCTTCTGACGGTCTCGGCCGTGTGGTTCGGCTTCCCGATGATCCTCACGAACGCTGTGCCGGGCGGCCTCGTCGTCGCCCTCCTCGGCTTCTGGCGAGGGCTCGCGGCGATCGTCGTGGCCAATCTCGTGATGTTCGTCTACGTGAGCCTGCTCAGCTACCGGGCAGGCCGCACGGGCGAGAGCTTCGCGCTCCAGGCCACCAAGACGTTCGGCACGATCGGCTACACCCTCGCGTCCGGCTTCCTCGCGACGATCGTCGTCGGCTGGTTCGCGTTCAACACGGGCGCGACGGGAGCGACGGCGAACCAGGCCTTCGGCTGGAACGAACAGCTCGTCGTCGTCCTTGCGGGCATCGCCTTCATCGCGGTGACGTATCTCGGCATCCGAGCCCTCTCGTGGCTCGGCGCCGTCGCGGCGCCGCTCTTCATCATCGCGGCGATCACCGCCGTCGTCATCGCGTCGCAGACCCACAGCCTGGGTGCGATTGCGTCGTACGCAGGCGTCGGCGGAGGGGCCCTCACGTTCGGTGCCGCCGTCTCGCTCATCATGGCGACGTTCGCCGATTCGGGGACCATGACGGCCGACTTCACGCGCTGGTCCAAGAACGGCCGCGAGGCCGTGTTGGCGACCGCGACGGCGTTTCCCGTCGCGAGCCTCATCGCCCAGCTCACGGGCGGCGTCATCGTCGCGGCCGGCGCGATCGCCGGGGCCGAGAAGGTCGGCGGCAACTTCCTGCCACTACTCACGGACGGCCAGGGCGTGCTCCTGAGCGCGCTCGCGGCGGTCTTCGTCTTCGTGAACCTCGGTTCGGTGTGCACGCACTGCCTCTACAACGGCGCGCTCGGCTGGTCGCACCTGACGCGCTCGAAGATGCGGATCATGACGCTCATCCTCGGCGTGCTCGGCGTCGTCGCCGCGCTCGCGGGAGTGTGGAACCACTTCCTCGACTGGCTCATCGTCCTGAGCATCTTCGTGCCGCCGCTCGGCGGCGTGCTCATCGCGGACCAGATCGTCCTGTGGCGCCGCTCGGCTGAGCGCGCGGTGACAAAGGCACGGCCGACGGCGTTCATCGCGTGGGCTGTCGGCGCAGCGGCGGGCGGCGCGGTGCACTGGCTCGCTCCAGAGTTCTCCGACGCCGTGAGCGGGCTCGTCGTCGCGATCATCGCGTACGTCGTGGCGGAGACCGTGACCGCCCGGACGCCCGTGAAGGTCTGATCCGTCCTCGTCAGGAGCCCCGGCACGCACGCGCTGAACCGCGCGACGCTGTGCCGGGGCTCCTGTCCGCGTGCGCACTTGCCCAGGGCATCAAGGCGAATTCCGTTTGGTAGCGCCCCGGCCTGCCAACCAGACGCCCGGTTTGTCTATCTGAAGTATTGCTCTCGATTACGCCGAGGCCCTACTATCCACTCAAACACCGGGGCTATGGGCTCTGGGAGCGACAGGGGGCCGTCGTGAACGACGAAGTGGAGGCGCTGGCAGCGCTGCGACCGTATGCTGTGTTCCGCGACGCGATCGCTGTTCTCGGCAGTGTGTCGTCCGTTCCGGAGGACCTTCGGCTCCTCGCGCTGGGCCTCGTCGCACGGCCTGAGCCAGAGCAGGCTATGGGCCTCGCGCGGGCCGTCGATGCGCTGCCCGAGGCCGTCTGGGCGGGGCTTTCGTTCGCGGACCGACAGGTGGTCCTCGTGGCGCGGGTCGCCGCCGAGCATCACGCGTCCTCGCACGACGCTGCTCCCCCCAGCAGGGCGTCCTACGCGACTGATCGTGTCCGGGGCTGTGCGTGGACCCGGAAGCTCTCCCCGCGAGGATTCCACCCTGCGGCAGACGCCTCGGCGGGGACCTGGGCGACGGGGATCTCGGCAACTGGGGTCTCGGCGTCGAGCTGGGGGCCATAGGGGCGGGCCATTCGTCGCCTCGCCATTCGTTGACACCTGGCGGCCGTCTTCCCACACTCGACTCATGAGCGGGGCCAGCTCGCAGCCGCCGATGGGTCGAAGGCCGTCGGGCACCTCGACACAGCCTCTCGGCGGGCACCTCGAATGAAGGCCGTTGTCTACGACCATTACGGCCCGCCGGATGTCTTGCGCCTTGAGGAGGTGCCCAAGCCTGAGCCGGCGAGCGATGAGATCCTCGTCAAGGTCCGGGCGGCTGCCGTCAACCGCCTGGATGTTCACACCCGCGAGGCCAACGCGAGCAACGGACCGTGGATCAGCCTTGTCAGCCGCCTCGTGTTCGGCATCCGGGGACCGCGCCAGCGCATCATCGGCAGCGAATACTCGGGGGAGGTAGAGCAGGTTGGGTCCGCGGTCCGCGAATTCACGCCGGGTGATCGTGTCTTCGGCGTGAGCGGTCTTCGCTTCGGGGCCAATGCCGAGTACGTGACGGTGCGGGAGCGGTCACGAGTCGCGCGCAAGCCGTTGAATGCGACTTTCGAAGAGGCGGCTGGCATCGCGGACGGCTTCCTGAACGCGATCGGGTGCCTCCGGCAAGCTGGCCTGCGGCCCGGATCGGACGTCCTGGTCTTCGGAGCCTCAGGGTCGATCGGCACCGCGGGGGTACAGCTGGCGTCGCACCGCCGTGCCCACGTCACCGCGGTGTGCCAAGCCAAGGACTTCGACCTCGTGCGCACCCTCGGGGCACGAGAGCTGGTCGACTACACGCAAGAGGACTTCACGAAGAGCGGCAAGAAGTACGACGTGATCTTCGACGCCGTCGGCAAGCTTTCGTTCGCGCACTGCAAGGCGTCACTGAACCCTGACGGCTGGTACCTGCCAACGGACGGCGCCATCAATGCGCTGCTCGTGCCGCTGACCAGGCTGGCAGGCACCAAGAGGGTCGGGGCCTCGTGGGGATCGACGACTCCACAGCAGGATCTCGCGTTGCTCAGACAACTCGTCGAGGCGGGGCAGTATCACCCGGTCATCGATCGCGTCTATGGCATGAATGAGGTGGTCGAAGCCACGCGGTACGTCGAGAGCCAGCAGAAGGTGGGCAATGTCGTCCTGACGATCCCCTGACTGGCCTCGAGTCACAATTGCGCCGCCGGCTGGCGAGCCCGTATGGTGCATGCATGACCAAGCGTTGGTATGCGTATTTTGCGTTGGCTCTGGAGGGCCAAGCGTAGATTCACGCGTATCAACCTTCAGAGCCGACAGGGCAGGGACACCGTCCCTGCCCTTCGCCGTTCCAGGCAGGCTCTGAACGCTCGGGGTCTGTCGGAGAGACAGGACCCATGAGCACCCCCACCCTCAACCCCGCTTCGGAATCGTCGCTGCGCAACTCTCGCGTCGCCGAGTTCACGCCCCTTCCGACCCCGGCCGAGCTGCTCGCCGACCTGGCGCTCACGGCCGAGGCCCAGGCCACCGTCGCCCGCGCGCGCGACGAGGTCCGCGCCGTGCTCGACGGCGTCGACGATCGCCTCCTCGTCGTCGTCGGCCCCTGCTCGATCCACGACCCCGAAGCTGGCCTCGACTACGCGCGCCGGCTCGCCGCCGTCGCCCGCGAACACCGCGAGGACCTCCTCGTGGTGATGCGCACGTACTTCGAGAAGCCGCGCACGACGGTCGGCTGGAAGGGCCTCATCAACGATCCCCATCTCGACGGCAGCCACGACATCGCCGCCGGGCTCCGGGCCGCGCGCGAGGTGCTGCTCGGCGTCCTCGGGCTTGGGCTGCCGACGGCCACCGAGTTCCTCGAACCGATCTCGCCGCAGTACACCGCGGACGCCATCGCATGGGGTGCGATCGGCGCCCGCACCGCGGAGAGCCAGATCCACCGCCAGCTCGTTTCGGGCCTCTCCATGCCGGTGGGCTTCAAGAACGGCACCGACGGCGGGCTCCAGGTCGCAATCGACGCGTGCGGCGCCGCGTCCGCTCCGCAGGCCTTCCTGGGAATTGACGACGACGGCCGCGCGGCTCTCGTCGCAACGTCCGGCAACGCGGACACTCACCTCGTGCTGCGCGGCGGCGCGACCGGGCCGAATTACGACGCCGAATCCGTCACCGCGGCGTCCGTCACGATGGCCGCGAAGGGTCTCAACCCGCGCCTCGTCGTCGACGCGAGCCACGCCAACAGCGGCAAGAACCACCATCGTCAGGCCGAGGTCGCACTCGAGATCGGGGCCCAGATCGCCGCCGCGGGACCGAGCGGCGCCGCCATCGCCGGCGTCATGCTCGAGAGCTTCCTCGTGGGCGGCGCTCAGAAGCTCGACACTGACGTCTACCGCGCCGAGCGCGACGCGGGGCGGGATCAGCTCGTGTACGGCCAGTCGGTCACGGACGCGTGCATGGAGTGGGAGGTCACGGTCCGCGTGCTGGGCCAGCTCGCGGGGGCTACGCGCTCGAGGAGGTCTGCGCGGTCAATCGGGGAGTGACATGGGAAAATGCACTTTCACAACAGTCCCTCCAGCAACTACAGTAGCTAGCACAAAGCACCGTGAGGGCACCCGCAGGAGCTGGGCCGTCGGAAAAACCTCCAAGGTGCGTACCGACGGCAGGCAAAGGAAACTGAAATGGCTGGTTCGGGGGAGTTCGCGAATACTCGCTTCCTCACGGTCGCCGAGGTTGCGGCGATGATGCGCGTCTCCAAGATGACCGTGTATCGCCTCGTCCACTCCGGGGAAATGCCCGCAGTGCGCTTCGGACGCTCGTTCCGAGTCCCCGAGGCAGCCGTCGACGAGTTCGTGCGCCGCTCCGCGGTGGACGGCCACAGCGAAACAGCCTAGCGGAGCCTCGCGGTTCCGGCCGGTCCGGCCTCCCGATTCGGTGCTGTATCCTGTTCAGGAACGTTTAACGTCACGTCACCAGCAGTTGGTTGCAAGCGGCCCTCAGGGCCCCCGGCCAGCGGCACCGGAGACACCAACTGTAAGGAACTTCTGTGGGTTCGGTAATCAAGAAGCGCCGCAAGCGCATGGCCAAGAAGAAGCACCGCAAGCTGCTTCGCAAGACTCGTCACCAGCGCCGCAACAAGAAGTAGCTGGCGCGCCTCGTCGAGAGGCACGTGAAGGAGGCCCGTCCCCGTGTGGGGGCGGGCCTCCTCGCGTTGCCGGGCTGCTCCTCCGGCCGCCGGTCTCCCGGCGATCCCGTGCGCCGGTCTCCCGGCGATCCCGTGCGCCCGTCTCACGGCGATCCCGTGTGCCCGAGACGGTGTGTGGCCGAGAAGACGGCCCGTCGCCGTCTTCTCCGCCGTATCCCGTCTTCCCTAGGCGCGTGGCCACCTCTCGTCCGGCGCGTGGCCAGTCGGCTCGCGGGTCCGGCCGGCGCGTGGCCAGTCGGCCCGCAGGGTCCGTCCGACGCGTGGCCAGTCGGCTCGCGGGTCCGGCCGGCGCGTGGCCAGTCGGTGCCGGGGCCCGGCCGCGGGGTCTACCGACGGAAGCGCGAGTAGCTCCGCCACAGCCCGTAGACCGCGCCGCCGACGGTCGCGAGCTTGAGGCCGAGCGTTGCGGCGCGACGGCCCGCGCGGAAGTCGTAGATGGGCCAGTTGTGCGCGTTGGCGTGGCGGCGCAGCCTCGCGTCCGGATTGATCGCGACGGGGTGGCCGACGAGGCTCAGGAGCGGGATGTCGTTGTGCGAGTCCGAGTAGGCCCAGCACCGCGAGAGGTCGAGGCCCTCGCGCTCGGCGAGCTCTTCGACGGCGTGGGCCTTGGCCTTGCCATGCAGGATCTCGCCCACGAGCCGCCCCGTGTACGCGCCGTCCTTGATTTCGCCAACCGTGCCGAGCGCCCCCGTGAGGCCGAGCCGCTCCGAGATGACCGACGCGATCTCGATCGGCGTCGCCGTCACAAGCCACACTCTGCGGCCGACACGCAGGTGCTGCTCCGCGAGCGCCTTCGCCCCGGGCCAGATCCGCGACGCGATCATCTCGTCGTAGACCTCATATCCGACCGTCGCGACGTCCTCGGTGCGGATTCCCGCGGCGAGCGAGAGGGCCGAGTTCTGGATCGACTGCACGTCATCGAGGCTCTCCCCGCGCAGCAGGAACGCGAACTGCTTCCACGCGAAACCCGCGGCCTCGCGGAGGGTGAAGGCGCCGCGTTCGTACATTTTGCGCCCCACGTGGAAGAGGCTTGCACCGCGCATGAGCGTGTTGTCGACGTCGAAGAACGCGGCCTCGGCGGGCCGGGCCTGGGGGAGCGGGCGCACCGCTACAGGCACGTTCTTCTCGACGGGCATGATCCGAGTCTAGCGATTCCGTGCCCGAGGACCGGCTACCGTGGATCCATGGGCACCCCCGAAATCGTCCTTCTCACCCGCCGCGAGTGCCACCTGTGCGAGGCGGCGCGCGACGTCGTGGGCCGTGTCGCGGCCGACGCGGGCCTTCCATGGAGCGAACGGCTCATTGACGACGACGCCGAACTCTCCGAGCGCTTCGCCGAGGAGGTCCCTGTGGTCTTGGTCGACGGCGTGCAGCGCGACTTCTGGCGCATCGACGAAGCCAGGCTCCGCCGCACTGTCGCGGCGGCTGTGGCCCGCGCGGCCGCCGCGGATTGACGTTTTGGCGGCGCGAGCGGGCAGTTCTAGAGTGATTCGGGCCGACAAAGAACGCGCCGCGCGAGGCGGCGGGCTGACCGCGAGGAGGGACGTGCCGTGACGACTCATGCGAAATCGCCCGACGAGGTGCCCGCCGAGCCGACGGCCAAGCGGCTCCCGGGCGCCGTCGTCGCCCGCCTCACGGTGTACCTGCGCGCACTCAACGGCTTTGTCGCGGAGGGTGTCGAGCGGGTCTCTTCTGAGGAGCTCGCGGATGCGTCGGGCGTGAGCTCGGCGACGCTCCGGAAGGACCTCTCACAGCTCGGCTCGTACGGGACGCGCGGCGTCGGGTACGAGGTCGAGAACCTTCTCCAGCACCTCTCTGCGGCCCTCGGACTGACGCGGGACTGGCGCGTGGCGATCGTCGGCGCAGGAAATCTCGGGCGGGCCCTGGCCCGGTACGGCGGCTTCGAGACACGTGGCTTCGAGGTCGTGGCGCTCCTCGACACCGATCCGCAGATCATCGGGAACGAAGTCGGATGGCTCCGCGTCACGGACGCCGCCAATCTCGAGGCCATCTTCCACCGCACCCGGGCCAACATGGCCGTACTCGCGCTGCCGGGGTCGGCCGCGCAGCAGGCGTGCGATCGCGTTGTCGCGGCAGGCGTGCGGAGCATCCTGAGCTTCGCGCCCACGATCCTTCAGGTTCCGCGCGGGGTCACGCTGCGCAAGGTCGACATGGCGACGGAACTGCAGATCCTCGCGTATCACGCCCAGCGGGGCGAGTCAGGCGGCCAGACTGGGGAGGACGAGCACGGCGAGGCCGCCGAGGGCGCCGCGTCCGACTAGCGGAGGTAGCCCGTGCGGGCGGCCTTCGACATCGCGAAGAACGCGTTCGACGCCGGGAGCCACGCGAGCACGAGGGCCGCGATCTTCGCTGCCCCGATCGCGAACGAGAACACGTAGATGGGCGCCATGCGGAGGTACATCCCGCCCGGGTAGGCCGGGAGCGCCACCGAGATTGCGAAGCCGAAGACCGAGCCCAGGAAGTTCAGCCCGACAAGGACCGTCAGCAGGATGCGGACCCAGTTCCGGCCCGTCCAGATGCCGAGGGCGAGCAGTACCTCGATCGCGACGCCGATGATCGAGCTAATCCACAGCATCGGGACCATGAACGCCATCATGTCCTGGTAGAACCCCGGGGGAAGCGCGCGCTTCGACTGGGCGGACGCCTGGGCCAGAGCCAACGCCAAGCTCTGGTCGAGGACCTGGGCGAGGAACGGCACCAACGCGAGAGGGACGACGGCGGTCGCGATGAGGAGCCAGAACGCGACCTTGATCGTCGTGGGCTTCGGGACGACCGGCTTCTGCGGCATGCCCGGGAACGAACCGGCCGGGAGCTGGCTCGGCCACGGGCCAGGGTACTGCCCGCCCTGATGCTGCCCGCCCGGGTACTGGCCTTCTGACATTGTCTCCTGCCCTTCCTGCTACTGGCCGTAGGGGTTGCCGAACGTCCGCGGAGGTCCGGGCGTGTAGGGGTTCTCGAACGTGTTGTGCGCGTTGATGTGCGCGGTCACGCCCGGGCGGAACAACATGATGATCGCGACCACGGCCAGCGCGATCGTGATGAGTGCGAAGAATCCCGCGCTGAAGAAGGAAAGCAGCGAGAGCCCGAGGAAGACGGTTCCGAGGATGCGGCTCCACCGTCGCCCCTTGCGGAGGAAGAACGCGCAGAGTCCGACGACGATCGCGTTGACGACTGCTCCCCCGAAGGTGATCCACAGGACGGCGACGACGATGCTCTTGAACTCTTCGTACGTGAACGACGCCGGCCGGCCTGCCGTCTGCTCGTCGTACACCGTACGCAGAACGCTCGTGCTTCCGAGATTGATCAGGAGGCCGACGACGCCGAAAATCACCTCGGCCGCCGCCGTCGCGATCAGGAGCCAAAAGGCGATGTTGACTGCGGCCCGCTGCGCGTTCGGGCCCGGCACCCGCGCAGTGGCCCCATAGCCGTACGGCTGGGCCGGCGGCTGGCCGTACAGGGGAGGCTGCTGGCCGTACTGCGGGGGCTGGCCGTACTGTGGCTGGCCGTACTGCTGGGGCTGGCCGTACTGTGGCTGGGCGTATTGCGGGGGCTGGCCGTACTGGGGCGGCTGCTGGCCGTACTGCTGGGGTTGGCCGTAGGGCGGCTGGCCATAAGCAGGACCCTGCTGCCCCGAGCCTGGCGCCTGCTGCCCATACTGCGGAAACTGGGGCGGCTGAGCGGGCTGCTGCTGCGGCTCGAAGCCGGGTGCGTACTGCCCGTAGCGTGGGGCAGGCCGTGGCTCGCCCGGCGCCGGGGGATTCGGCCCGCTGGCGGCCTGTTCGCTGGCGGCCGGCTCGCTGGCGGCCTGTTCGCTGGCGGCCGGCTCGCTGGCGGACGCCTCACCGGCGGCGGGCTCGCTGGCGGACGCCTCACCGGCGGCCGGCTCACTGGCGGCCTGTTCACCGGCGGCCGGTTCGCTGGCGGACGCCTCACCGACGGACGCTTCACTGCCGGCGGGCTCACTCGTCTCCGCGGGGGTGGGCTGCTCCTCGCGTGCGGTGGGTTCCCCGGGCTCGGCGGGCTGCGACTCCCCGGAAGCCGGCTCGGCGGGCGGGCCAGCCGGGGCGCGCCGCGGCTCGTTGGCCGAGGCCTCGTCGCGTGGCTCGTCGGGCTGCTCTGATGACGTGGGCATGGCCTGGTCCTCCGGTCGGCTCCTACGGAGCGGCACCTGTCCCGTCCCCGCACTGCCCACCATACCGGCCGCACCCGCGGATGGCCCGGCGTTCCGGTCCACTTCTCGGACGGTCGGCCTCGTGTCGGGAGCAGCCGCGCCGCGTCCCGAACGAATTGGGACATAACAACCGGTCAGGAACGCGCAGCGCCGGCCCGGGCGAACCCGGACCGGCGCTGCAAGAGGTTGTCGCCGCGAGGGCGGAGCCGCAGATCAGGCCTGCGGGGCCGTGAACGCGAGGTCGAGGGAGATGACGACCTTGTCGCTCACGAGCACGCCACCGGCCTCGAGCACGGCGTTCCACGTGAGGCCGAACTCCTTGCGGGAGATTGTGGTCTCGCCCGAGAGGCCTGCGCGGGTGGTGCCGAACGGGTCCACCGCCACGCCGTTGAACTCGGTCTCGATCGTGACCTGCTGGGTCACGCCCTTGATCGTGAGGTCGCCCGTGACGTCGTAGGACTCGCCGTTGTGCTCGATCGCCGTCGAGGCGAACGTCATCTCGGGGAACTCCTCGACGTCGAAGAAGTCGGCGCCCTTGACGTGGCCGTCGCGGTTGACGTCGCCCGAATCGAATGAGGCGGTCTTGACGGTGGCCTCGATTTTCGTCTCGGCGAGGCTGTGGCCGACGTTGACCGTTCCGGCGGCGTCGGTGAAGCGGCCGCGGACCTTGCTGATGCCGGCGTGGCGCACGGTGAACGCAATGTCGCTGTGGGCGATGTCGAGGGTCCAGATGCCGGGGGTGATGCCAGTGGGGACAGTCACGGGGGTTCTCCTTCGATAGTTAGTTGAGGTGTCAATCAATGAACTCAGCATATCCATGCAAATGCATCTTCCGCTACCGTCTGTGTCATATTTCACAGGGAACTCTCGGGAAGGGCGAGTAGTTCTACTGTCTGTAGAATGAGGGGCGGAGGCAGTCCGGGCCACCCAGGTGATTTCTCCGCAGCCTCCCACATTTGAGAAACTGGATGCCATGCCTTCTTCCACCGTCCATCTGCTGCGCCATGGCGAGGTCCACAACCCCGCCGGAGTGCTCTACGGCCGACTTCCGGAGTACCACCTCTCCGAGCGCGGGCGCCAGATGGCGGAGTGCGTCGCCGAGCACTTTGCCGAGCAAGCGCACGACGGCGCCCGCATCGTCCTGCTCGCGGCGTCGCCTCTGACCCGTGCGCAGGAGACAGCGGCCCCGACCGCCGCCGCCCTCGGCCTCGAGCTCGAGACGGAACCGCGCATCATCGAGGCCGAGAATCACTTCGAGGGCCTCAAGGTCAATCCCGCCGAGCTCGCGAAGCCGCGCCACTGGCGCTATCTCGTGAACCCGTTCCGGCCCTCGTGGGGCGAGCCGTACGAGGCCCAGGCGGCCCGCGTCCTGGCGGCCGTCGTCGATGCGGCGCGCACCGCCGTCGAACGTGGAGGCGATGGCGCGCAGGCGATCCTCGTGGCCCACCAGCTCCCTATCTGGGCGACCCGGCTCAAGGCCGAAGGCCGCGCGCTCTGGCACGATCCGCGCAAGCGCGAATGCACCCTTGCCTCCCTCACGAGCCTCACCGTCGATACCACGACGGGCGCCGTCGTCTCCATCCGCTACACCGAGCCCGCCGCGGCCCTCCTCCCCGGCGCCGCGACCACTCCGGGAGCCTGAATGGCGAGCCCAGTCCATCCGTCCCGCCGACGCATCCTCGCGTTCGCCGTCGCCCTCCCCATCGCGCTCGGGGGACTCTCGGCCTGTGCCGCGAACGATCCGCTCGCCCAGCAGGCCCGCGCGGGCGACAACAAGAACTACGTCGCGGGCGACGGCTCGGTCACTGAATACGCGAAGGACCAGCGCAAGCCACCGGTCGCGTTCACGGGGACGCTCTACGACGGCAAGACGGTGGGCTCGGCGTCCTTCGCGGGCCACGTGACGGTGCTCAACTTCTGGTTCGCGTCGTGCGCGCCGTGCCGTGTCGAGGCGCCGAGCCTCAAACAGCTCCACGACGAGTTCGCCCCTCAGGGCGTCGTGTTCTACGGCGTGAACCTGCGCGACGAGAAGGGCACAGCCGAGGCGTTCGAGCAGAACTTCGGCATCACGTACCCGAGCTTCAACGACCAGGACGGCCGAGTCCTCCTCGCGGTTTCCGGCATGGTCCCGCCCGGGGCCGTCCCCACGACGCTCGTCCTCGACAAGCAGGGGCGTGTCTCTGCGCGCATCCTCGGCGAGCTCGACAAGGGCACGCTCAAGGCGCTCATCGAGTCTGCGGCGGCCGAGTAGCGTGGGCGCGAACAGCTTCAGTGAGGCCGTCCTGAACGGCTCTCTTCTGCTTGCCATACCCGTTGCACTGCTAGCAGGCATCGTCTCGTTCCTCTCGCCGTGCGTCCTCCCGCTCGTTCCTGGCTATCTCGGCTACGTCACGGGCCTCACGGGCGTGGATCTCGAGAAGCAGAAGCGCGGCCGCATGGTCGCGGGCATCGGGCTCTTCGTGCTGGGCTTCACGGTGGTGTTCGTCGCGACGGGGGCCGTGTTCGGCCAGCTCGGCTCGTGGCTCGCGACCTCCCAGGTGTGGCTCACGCGCGTGCTGGGCATCGTCGTCGTCCTCATGGGCATCGTGTTCATGGGCGGGCTCGGGATCTTCCAGCGCGAGGCGCGGGTGCATGCGAAGCCGCCCGCGGGCCTCTGGGGCGCGCCCGTCCTCGGGATCACCTTCGGGCTTGGCTGGGTCCCGTGCATCGGTCCGACCCTCGCCTCGGTCCAGTTGCTCGCGTTCACGGACGGTCCGACCGCCTACAAGGGCGCCTTTTTGACATTTATCTACTGCCTCGGCCTCGGCGTGCCGTTCCTCCTCATCGCCCTCGCGTTCCGCCGCGGCATGGGCGCACTCAAATTCTTCAAGAAGCACCGCAGGGCACTGCAGGCCTTCGGCGGCGGCATGCTGATCCTCATCGGCGTGCTCATCGTCTCGGGCGTGTGGAGCCATTGGATTTCCCAGCTGCAGCTGTGGATCGGAACCGTGAGGCCGCCCATCTGATGAGCCTGAAGACACCGAACTCCAAGAAGCCGCGCAACGCGAAGCGCGACGACGTCGCCCTCCCCGCCCTCGGGATCCTCGGCACGCTGCGCTGGGCGTGGACCCAGCTCACGAGCATGCGCACGGCGCTGTTCCTGCTCCTGCTTCTCGCGGTGGCCGCCGTTCCGGGCTCGCTGTTCCCGCAGCGTCCGATCAATCCGGCCGTCGTGACCCAGTACCTCAAGGACCACGCGGACTACGGGCCGATCCTCGACAAGCTCCAGGTGTTCGACGTCTATTCGTCCGTCTGGTTCTCGGCGATCTACCTGCTCCTGTTCATCTCGCTCATCGGCTGTGTGGTGCCCCGGGCGATCGCGCACTGGAAGGCATGGCGGTCCAAGCCCCCGCGCACGCCGGCGCGCCTCTCGCGGCTTCCCGTCTACGGGACGCTCGTGGTCCCGGCCGAGCAAGGACTGGGCTCCGCGGTGGCGGCCGAGCAGGCGACGGCGCTGCTCAAGAAGCGCGGCTACCGAGTGGAGCTGCGAACTCCTGTGGGCGGCGACGACTCAGCGGGCGCCGACGTTGTCAAGCGCGGCGCCGGCTCGGCGGACGCTGGGCCCGCCGGCTCGGGCGGGGCTCGCCGACGTAACGCCCTTGCCTCGGTGGGTGCCGAGCGCGGCTATCTCAAGGAGCTAGGGAACCTCTGCTTCCATGGCGGGCTCGTGGGCGTGCTCGTCTCCGTCGCCGTCGGGATCCTCTTCGGCTACAGCGGGCAGCGCATCCTCGTCGAGGGGGACACGTTCGTGAACACCCTCGTGGGCTACGACCAGTTCAATCCGGGGACCGACTTCCAGTCGTCGTGGCTCAAGCCCTACTCCATCAAGCTCGACAAGTTCGACGTGCGCTACGACCGCGAGTCGCCCGGCAAGTTCGGCCAGCCGCTCGACTTCACGGCGCACGTCACGACCAAGGATTCGCCCGAGTCCGCGGCGAAGGATCAGGACCTCAAGGTCAACGATCCCCTGAGCATCGGCGACACCGACCTGTACCTCGTCGGCAACGGCTACGCGCCCGTCGTCACGGTGCGCGGCGGCGACGGGAAGATCGCCTACCAGGGCCCCATTCCGGCCCAGACCATGGACACGGTCTACACGTCCACGATCGTCATCAAGGCCCCGGACGCGAAGCCGACCCAGCTCGGATTCGTCGGCTTCTTCCTGCCGACCGCCGTGAAAGGCCAGGACGGCGTGTCCTTCAGCGCCGATCCCGATCCCCTCAACCCTCAGCTGAGCCTCAACTCCTACGTGGGCGACCTCGGCCTCGACAAGGGCACGCCGCAGAACGTCTACGCGCTCGACGTCTCCAAGCTCAAGCAGGTCAATGGCCGCGACCTCCCGGCGAAGGGCATCGTGCTGAGCGCGGGGCAGTCGTACTCGCTTCCGGACGGGCAGGGCTCCATCAGCTTCGACGGCCTCAAGCGCTACGTGGGCCTCGACATCCACCACAACCCCGGCCAGACGTGGGCGCTCGGCTTCGCGCTGTTCTCCCTCGCCGGGCTCATCGCGTCGCTCTTCGTGCCGCGGCGCCGCCTGTGGGTTCGGTTCGGCGACCACGAGGACGGCCGGACGATGGTCGAGTACGGCCTCCTCGCGCGCGGCGAGGACCACGGCCTCGCGGGCGAGGGGCGCGCGGTGCGCGAGCTTCTCACGAAGGCATGGGGGCTGCCGGAGGACGCGGCGGATAATACTTCTCAGTCAACCTCAGGGAAGGGCCTGTGATGGGACCCATCAACCAGACGCTCGGCGAGTACAGCGAACTCTTCATGCTCCTCGCCGCTGGCACGTACGTCATCGCGTTCCTCGCCTTCGCGTGGGACATGGCGACGAGCGGCAAGACGGCCCAGCGCGATGCGTCCCGGCTCGCCGAAGCCGGTTCGAAAGCCGGCACGACGGCCGCCGCGAAGGTGCCCTCGATAGCCGTGCCCGCGATGGCGGGGGGAGCCGAATCGGCGACGACGAGCGACGCGGAGGGAACGTCCGACGGCGGAAGCCGGGTTGCGCCGTCGCACGAATCTCCCGCCCCACCCGCCCTAGCCCCAGCCACGCCCGCCCCAGCCACGCCCGCCCCAGGCCGGGGCGCTCCAGGCCGGGGCGCTTCGGGCCGGGCCGCCGTGGCCGACGGGGGGCTCGCCTACGCGGCGCGGCGGAATGCCGCGCGCGTCGGAGTCGCGCTCAGCATCCTCGGCCTCGCGATCCATGTGGCCGGGGTCGTGACGCGAGGCATCGCCGCGGGGCGCGTGCCGTGGGGCAACATGTACGAGTTCTGCACGACCGGTGCACTCCTCGTGACGGCGGTCTTCCTGATCACCCTCATCAAGCGTGATCTCCGCTTCCTCGGCACGTTCGTCCTCGGCCTCGTCGTCGTCATGATGGTCGCCGCCGCTGTCGCCTTCTGGACGCCCGTGGGGCACCTCGTGCCCGCGCTCCAGAGCTACTGGCTCGTCATCCACGTCTCGATCGCCGTGCTCTCCTCGGCGCTCTTCACGATCACGTTCTCAATGGCCGTCCTCCAGCTCGTCCAGTCGCGCCGCGAGGCGAAGATCGCCGCGGGCGGCCTCGACAACGGCGGGTTCATGCGGCTCGTGCCGAGCGCGCTCACGCTCGAGACGCTCTCCTACCGGATCAACACGATCGCTTTCGTCGGCTGGACGCTCACGGTCATGTTCGGCGCGATCTGGGCCGAGAAGGCATGGGGCCGGTTCTGGGGCTGGGACACGAAGGAAGTCTGGAGCTTCGTCATCTGGGTGGTTTACGCGGCGTACCTGCATGCGCGGGCCACTCGTGGATGGACGGGGACCCGCGCGGCGTGGCTCGGGATCGTCGGCTACGTGTGCATCATCGTGAACTTCACGGTCGTGAACATCTACTTCACGGGCCTCCACTCGTACGGCGGCGTGAGCGCGGGCTGACCGCCGCACCAGGGTTGCCCCCTCCGCGTCTGTGCCGCTTCGCCGCTATTGTGCCGCGGGCCAGCGGCCCCATTGCGGGGAAGGGCGCCTCGTAGCTTGTGCCGTCCGCCCCGGCCGAGGCTCAGAGCCCGCGGAGGAAGTCGGGATCGTCGTCCGGAGCCACCGGGCGCCGCCCCCGCGTGTCGCCCGACGTCGGAGGAGCGGTCCGCCGCGGCCGGCCGAAGATGAACCACAGAAGGGTTCCGATGACGGGAAGGATCGTGATGAGGAACCACGACGTCTTGGACAGGCCGCGCACTGCCGCGCGGTCGGCCATAGCGCAGTCCACCATCGCGTAGAGCCATGCCGCCAGGATGACGATGACGGGCAGGAGACGGGCCATAGAGCTAGTTTAGTAAACTTGGCTAGTGGCGTTTTTGAAGTACACCCTCATCCGTGCGGCCCTTTTCGTGATTCCGTTCGTGGTGTTCCTGCTGCTCGGCATCGGTGGCGTCCTCTCGGCGGTGTACGCGGTCATCATTGCGTTCGCGGTGAGCTTCCTGTTCCTCAACCGACAGCGGAATGCCGCGGCGTCCGACGTGAGCGACGTGTTCGGCGGGCGCAAGAAGGTGACCTCGTCGCGCGAGCAGGAGGACGCCGAGGCTGAGGATTCGATCGACGAGGCCCAGCGTCGGGCCGAGGGCGAGGGCGGCCCCGCCGAGGCGTGACCGACCTGCGAACCCTGCACGTGAGCGCGTCCCGACGCGCTGCGCGGTCGGCGTCGCGCGGCGGTACCCCGTAGCGTTACCCGCGCCCCAGCACGGACGCGACGGCGAACAGGGCGGCGAAGCCCAGATTGATGAAGCCCGTCTGCTGAAGGACGGGAATGAGGCCCGGTCCGGCGGCGCCCGAGAGCATCGTCCGCGCCGGCGCAACGCATGCGGGGACGAGGGCGAGCACGAGCAGCATCCACGGATTCGACGGGGCGAGCGCGAGCCCGGCGACGACGGCGACGCCGAGCATCACGGGGTACGAGAGGCGTGCGGCGCGGTCGCCCAGCCGGACGGCGAGGGTCCGCTTGCCCGCCACGCGGTCCGTGGGGATGTCCCGCACATTGTTGGCCATGAGCAGCGCGTCCGCGATGAGCCCCGTCGCGATGGCCCCCGCCCACGAGGCCGGGCTCAGCGTGAGCGCCTGCGTGTACGTCGTGCCGAGGGTCGCGACGAGGCCGAAGAACACGAACACGAACAGGTCCCCGAGGCCGAGGTACCCGTAGGGCCGCTTGCCCCCCGTGTAGCCCCAGGCCGCGAGGACGCTCGCCGCACCGACGATGATGAGCCACCACGTCTGCGAAAGCGCGACAAGCGCGAGCCCGAACAGGGCCGCCGCACCGAACGAGAGGAACGCGGCCCGCTTGACGGCGCCCGGAGCGGCCGCCCCGCCGCCCACGAGCCGGAAGGGGCCCACCCGATGGTCGTCGGTCCCGCGGATCCCGTCAGAGTAGTCGTTCGCGTAGTTCACGCCGACCTGGAGCATGACGGCAACGAGGGCCGCGAGGACCGCGTTGACGGGCCTGAACGAGCCGAGGCCGAAGGCGGCCGCGCTTCCGACGATGACCGGCGCGACGGCCATGGGGAGGGTCCGGGGGCGGGCGCCCTGGACCCACTGGGCGAATGTTGCCACGGGGGTTTCCTGACGAGTTGGGGAGTCGGTGGGGTTAGGGTTTGCGCCGCGCGGCGTGCGCGCGGGAGAGGGCCTCGCAGAGAGCTTGGCGGTCCGGCTTGCCGTTCGACAGGAGCGGCAGCTCGTCGACCACGAGCCACGTCTTGGGTGCGAGCCGGCCGAGGCGGACGACGGCGTCGGCTCGCACCGCGTCGAGCCCGCCGGGGGAGCGCTGCGGCGAGGACAGCACGACCGCGACGGCGAGCGCCTGACCCCATTCGGCGTCTCTGACGCCCGCGACGAACGCCTCGCGCACGCCGTCGATCGCCTCGAGGCCGCGCGCGACCTGTGCGGCGGAGGCCTTGACGCCGCCCGTGATGACGACGTCGTCCGTTCGCCCGAGCACCCGCAGGCGGCCGTCCTCGCCGATCTCGCCGAGGTCGGAGGTGACGAACCAGCGCTCGCCGCCCTCCTCCACGAAGTGCTCGGCCGTGCGCTCGGGGTCGCCCACATAGCCGGCGGCGACGACCTCGCCGCCGAGGTGGATGCGCCCGTCGTCCGCGATCCGCACGGAGACGCCGTCGAGCGGCTTGCCGTTGTAGACGCAGCCGCCGCAGGTCTCGGCCGATCCGTAGGTCGTGACGACGTGGACGCCGGCCTCGCCCGCGCGCTCGAGCAGGCCCGGGGGAATGGGCGCGCCGCCGACGAGGACGGCGTTGAAGCGCCGCAGCGCCTTCGACACGCGCGGGCCGGGGTCCTCGAGGAGCCGCCGCAGCTGAGTGGGCACGAGGGAGGTGAAGCGGACGGGGTCCGTGAGCTCCTCCGCCGCGTCCGCGAAGGCCTCGGGGCTGAAGCCCGACGAGAGGCTCATCTCGACGGGCCTCGTGCCCGCGAAGAGGGAACGCACGAGCACCTGGACGCCGGCGATGTATTCGAGCGGGAGGGCGAGGAGCCATTGGCCCTCGCCCCGGAGCGCCACGGCGGTGCTGGCCGACGACGCCGCGAGCGCGTCGACCGTGAGGGCCGTCGCCTTGGGCGTCCCGGTTGACCCTGACGTGCGGACGACGACGGCCGTCCCCTCAGGCAGCGAGCCCACCGCCGTCGTCGGATGCCACACGCGCCACGCGCCGGAAGCTCCGGTTCCCGCGGGGCCGAACTCGACGGCGGGCCCCTCGTCGGCGAGGGCTGCCGCGAGGGCCTTGAGGACGGGGTCGAGGCTCATGGGTGTTCCTTCGGCCGGGTTGGTGGGCGCCTGGGGCGGGCGGGTGCGTGCAAGTCAGTAATAGTACGGAAACTCGGACCAGTCGGGCTCGCGCTTCTGCAGGAACGCGTCGCGGCCCTCAACGGCCTCGTCCGTCATGTACGCGAGGCGGGTCGCCTCGCCCGCGAAGACCTGCTGGCCCGCGAGCCCGTCGTCGGCGAGGTTGAACGCGAACTTGAGCATACGGATGGCCTGCGGCGACTGGCGGGCGATGTCCGCCGCGTACTCGAGTGCGACGTCTTCGAGGCGCGCATGGTCGACGGCCTCGTTCACCGCTCCCACCGCGACCATGTCCTCGGCCGAGTATTCGCGGGCCAGGAAGAAGATCTCGCGGGCGCGTTTCTGCCCGATCTGGCGGGCCAGGAGTGCGGAGCCGTAGCCCGCGTCGAACGAGCCGACGGTCGCGTCGGTCTGCTTGAACTTGCCGTACTCCCGCGAGGCGATCGTGAGATCGGAGACGACGTGCAGCGAATGCCCGCCGCCCGCGGCCCAGCCGTTGACGACGGCGATGACCACCTTGGGCATGGTCCGCATGAGCCGCTGGACCTCGAGGATGTGGAGGCGGCCGGCCCTTGCCGGATCGATCGTCTCCGCGGTGTCTCCCGAGGCGTACTTGTACCCTTCGCGCCCGCGGATCCGCTGGTCTCCGCCCGAGCAGAATGCATGCCCGCCGTCCCTGGGGGACGGCCCGTTGCCCGTGAGGAGGACGGTCGCGACATCCGGCGTCATGCGGGCGTGGTCCATCGCCCGGTACAGCTCGTCGACCGTTCCGGGCCGGAACGCGTTGCGCACTTCCGGCCGGTTGAAGGCGATGCGGACGGCTGGAAGGTCGCGCACGATCGTGCCCGCCACGTCTCGTTCCACCTGCCGGTGATAGGTCAGATCAGCGAAGTCGAAGCCCTCGACGACGCGCCAGCGCAGGGGGTCGAAGACGTCGGAGACTTTCTCGGGCAGGGCGGTCGCGGCGGAGGAGGTCACGGCTGAAAGTCTAGTCGGGGCGGCCGACATCCCCGTCTGGCCCAGACGACATGCGGCTTACGAGATGCAGAACTCGTTCCCCTCGGGGTCCGCCATGGTGTACCACGAGTGCGGTCCCTCGGCCGCCTCCCAGAGGAACGTCGCGCCCCTTGCCTCGAGCTTCGCGCGGATCACATCCTTGTCGTCGCCCGCGAGGCGGACGTCCCAGTGCACGCGGTTCTTGACCGCCTTCCCCTCGGGCACCACCTGGAACAGGATGCGCCGGCGGTCCTTGCGGTCCAGCTCGTCTTCGGGGGCGATGGCCTGGGCGCTCGCCCACACGAGCATGCCGTGGTAGACCATCGTCTCCTCCTCGGTCGCGAAGCCCTCGGCGATCATGCGCCGGATGAACTCTTCGTTGCTCGGCTCGACGGCCCAGCCGAGCGTCTCTGCCCACCAATCGGCCTGGGCGTGGGGGTCGCGCGAGTCGACCACGATCTGGATGTCGTATGCCATGCCTCAACGCTAGGCCCGGCTTGGCGGTCCGGGAAGGGCGAAGCGGACAGGGGGCGTCCGCTGCCTGGCCACGTCTCTCATGGAGCGGTCTTGCGGTTACGGCTGGACGGCCGAGAGGTCCAGCGTGTACATGAGCACCACGGAGAGCAGGTTCTTGAGGGCGTGCAGCGAGACGCTGAATGCGAGGTTGTTGCCCGTCCACACGTAGGCGAACACGAGCACCCCGCCGAGCCCCAGGTAGGGCGCTAGCGCCTGGACCGTGAAGTCGTCGCGTCCCACGATGTGCAGGGACGCGAAGAGCATTATCGAGATGGCGTAGCAGAACCAGCGGTTGAGAAAGAGGCTCAGCTTCCCGATCATGAGGTGCCGGAACACGTACTCCTCGACGAACGGGCCGACCACGACGAGCAGCGGCGCCGTGAACCACCAGGGGACGCCCTGCGCGACGGCCTCGATGTCCTCCTGGTTCCTCGAGACCTGGATCCCGCCCGCGAGCGTCACGAGGATTGCCGTGACGACGAGCATCGCGATGAGCATGACCGGCAGGATTCCGGCCGTGAACCAGGGGCGAGACGCGAGGATCCGGACATCGCGCGCGAAGTAGGCCCGCGCTGAGACAGCCGCCACGACGAACACGACCCCGTACACGGCGAGGTTGAGCAGGTACGACGCGACGACCGGATTCGTCCGAATCCACGTCGCGCGGTTGAGCGGCAGAAGCACGACGGCGAGCGGCAGTGCGACGTAGAGGACGACGGCGAGGAGATCGGTGGCCGTGAAGCGCCCGAATCGGCTGCCGGGCGCGGGGTTGCCGGGGCGCGGTCTGCGGGGCCTGGGCATGGAGTCGAGAGTCCTCATTTAGCGATGGAACGAGCGGGCGCCCGCTTGCGTTCCGGATGTGCCGGAGGACGCGTTATGGCCGAGAAGGCCTCCTACGGCGTTCTTTTCGGCCACAAGGCGTCTCGGCCGCGGCCGCCCCTCTCGCGGCCCTTGCCACCACTCGTCGTCGTCATGGGTTGACCCTCAGCCAGCCGCGGGTAATCTTTATAGAACGAACGGTCGGTAATTTGGCCGGGATCCCTACGCATAAGGATGTGCTCATGGCTGAGGCCTTTCTGATCGGCGGTGCCCGCACGCCCGTGGGCCGCTACGGCGGCGCCCTCTCGTCCATCCGCCCCGACGATCTTGCGGCACTCACGGTGCGCGCCGCCGTCGAACGCGCTGGGGTGGACCCGGCGTCCGTCGACGAGGTGATCCTCGGCAACGCGAACGGCGCGGGGGAGGAGAACCGGAATGTCGCGCGCATGGCGTGGCTTCTGGCCGGGTATCCGGACAGCGTGCCCGGCATCACCGTCAACCGGCTGTGTGCCTCCGGCCTCTCGGCGGTCATCATGGCCAGCCACATGGTCAAGGCTGGGGCTGCCGACGTCGTCGTCGCGGGCGGCGTCGAGTCGATGAGCCGCGCGCCGTGGGTCATGGAGAAGCCGGACAAGGCGTTCGCGAAGCCCGGCGCCGTGTTCGACACCTCGATCGGCTGGCGCTTCACGAACCCTGCGTTCCTCTCCGGCGAGCTCTCGCGCGACGGCAAGGCGACGTTCTCGATGCCGGAGACGGCCGAGGAGGTCGCGCGCGTGTTCGAGACGTCGCGCGAAGACTGCGACGCGTTCGCCGTCCGCTCGCACGAGCGGGCGCTCGCGGCGATCGAGGCCGGGAGGTTCGCGGAGGAGATCGTGCCGGTGACCGTGGCGGGGCGGAAGGGTGCGCAGACCGTCGTCGACACGGACGAGGGGCCGCGGCCCGGAACCACGATGGAGGTCCTCTCGGGGCTGCGCCCCGTCGTGAAGGGCGGCACGGTGGTGACGGCCGGGAACGCGTCGAGCCTGAACGACGGCGCGTCGGCCATCATCGTGGCGTCGGAGGCCGCCGTCGAACGCTTCGGCCTGGCCCCGCGCGCCCGCATCCTCGACGGAGCCTCGGCCGGCGTCGCCCCCGAGATCATGGGCATGGGCCCCGTGCCCGCGACGCGCAAGGTGCTCGACCGTGCGGGCCTCTCGGTCGGCGACCTCGGCGCCGTCGAGCTCAACGAGGCCTTTGCGTCCCAGTCCCTCGCGGTCATGCGCGAGCTCAAGCTCGAGCCGGAGATCGTCAACGCCGACGGCGGAGCGATTGCGCTCGGTCACCCGCTCGGCTCCTCTGGCTCGCGGTTGGTCGTGACGCTCCTTGGCCGGATGGAGCGCGAGCTCGCCGGGGCGGGGCGCAAGCTGGGCCTCGCCACGATGTGCGTCGGCGTGGGCCAGGGCACGGCGCTTCTCGTGGAGGGCGTGTGATGGGGGAGGCAACCACCGCGGCGGGGGAGACGACGGCGGACGGCGCAGGACCGTCGTCGTCCGCCAATGCCGGGGGTGCACAGTCAGCGCACGACGGCGGGGCGCGCCTCGACGCGTCCCGGTTCACGACGCTGCTCATCGCCGAGCGCGACGACCGTCTCCACGCGACGCTGCACCGCCCCGAGGTGCGCAACGCGATCGACGCTGCGATGGTCGCGGAGCTCCACGCGGTGTGCGCGCATCTCGAGACGCACCCGAAAGTCCTCATCCTCTCGGGCACGCCCGCGGACGCGGACACCGGAGCGAAGGGGATCTTCGCCTCGGGCGCGGACATCGCCCAGCTCCGCGAGCGCCGTCGTGATGACGCCCTGGCCGGCATCAACTCGACGGTCTTCGACCGGATCGCCAAGCTGCCCATGCCCGTGATCGCGGCGCTCGACGGCTATGCGCTCGGCGGCGGCGCCGAGCTTGCCTACGCGGCGGACTTCCGGATCGGCACCCCGGCCCTGCGGATGGGCAACCCGGAGACCGGCCTCGGGATCATGGCGGCCGCCGGCGCGACGTGGCGACTCCGCGAGCTCGTGGGGGAGCCGCTCGCGAAGGACATCCTTCTCGCGGGGCGGGTGCTCACGGGCCCGGAGTGCCTCTCCGCCGGACTCGTGACCGAGCTCGTCGAGCCCGAGGAACTGCTCGGCGCCGCGGACGCGCTCGCGGACCGCATCGCCAGGCAGGACCCGCTCGCCGTGCGGATCTCGAAGGCCGTGTTCCATACACCCCGGGAGGCGCATCCCGTTATCGACACCTTGGCCCAGGGCATCCTCTTCGAGTCCCAGGCCAAGTTCGACCGCATGCAGCAGTTTCTCGAGAAGAAGAACAGCAGGAAGAAGTGACGCCATGAACATCGAAGAGGCCCTCAACGAAGCCTTCGGCGAGAAGCCCGCGCCGGGCATCCCCCTCGCGGAGGGGCTGCCCGCTACCGTCGGCGTCCTCGGCGGAGGGCGCATGGGAGCCGGGATCGCCCACGCGTTCCTCACACGGGGTGCGAAAGTCGTCGTCGTCGAACGCGACGAGGAAGCCGCGCAGGGGGCGCGGGGGCGCGTCGAATCCTCGGTCGAGGCGTCGATCGAGCGCGGCGCCGTGACCGTTGGCCTCGAAGCCATCCTCAACCGCTTCGCGACCTCGACGGACTACGCCGACTTCGCGTTCTGCGACCTCGTCGTCGAGGCCGTCCCCGAAGACCCGACGCTCAAGGCCACGGCGCTCGCCGCCGTCGAGCGCGAAATCTCCCCGCACGCCTACCTCGCCACGAACACCTCGTCGCTCTCTGTGGGCGACCTCGCCCAATCGCTCGCGCGGCCCGAGAACTTCCTCGGCCTGCACTTCTTCAACCCGGTTCCGGCGTCCACGCTCATCGAGGTCGTCGTCGCCGGGCGGACTTCGCCCGAGGTGCTCGCCGCCGCCCGCCAGTGGGTGCACGCGCTCGGGAAGACCGCCGTCGTCGTGAGGGACGCACCCGGGTTCGCTTCCTCGCGCCTCGGGGTCGCGATCGCCCTTGAGGCCATGCGCATGCTCGAAGAAGGGGTCGCGAGCGCCGAGGACATCGACAACGCGATGGTGCTCGGCTACAAGCACCCCGTCGGGCCGCTCCGGACGACCGACATCGTGGGGCTCGACGTGCGCCTCGGCATCGCCGAATACCTCCACAAGACCCTCGGGGAGCGCTTCGCGCCGCCCCAGATCCTGCGCGACAAGGTCGCCAACGGCGAACTCGGACGCAAGACCGGCAAGGGGTTCTACGACTGGAGCTGACGCCTGGCCGTCTCTCGCCGGACGCGTGGCCACCGGCCACGGGTTGGGCGAGATGTGGCCACGGGTTGGGTGAGATGTGGCCACGCCACGGGGATGCCGCGGCGGTAGGCTCGGCCTTATGAGTGACGCCGCGCCCCGCCGTGACGCCTCGCCCAGCCGTGACGCTGGCGTCGCGTGGGAGGGCGCCGTCAATGCGCGTCGCGTGCTCGGGTCCGTGTACCGCATGGGCCGCAGCGAATGGCTCACCGAGCGAGGCTGGCGGCAGATGCACGACGACGGCGTCCGCACCGTGATCGACCTCCGGAACCCGGGCGAGCGGCGCCGTCGCCCGACGGACCCCGAGGTGCGGCCCGAGGCGATGGCGGGCATCGACGTCGTCAACAGCCCGACGGAGGACCCCGACCATCCAGAGCATGCCGAGGTGTTCGCCCACCGCACTCCGCCGTACCTGAACCATCCGAGCGGCTACGCGGGCGTCGTCCGGCTCTTTCCCGAGCGGATCGTCGCCGTCTTCCGGGCGATCGCGGAGGCGCCGGCCGGCGTCGTCGTTCACTGCTCGGCCGGACGGGACCGCACGGGGATCATCGTGACGCTGCTGCTTCAGCTCGCGGATCCGGGGGCGGCGGCTCGCTCGGCCGCCGAGCAGGACGAGGCGAGCGTCCGCGGGATCAACGAATGGCATCGCGTCAGCCCCACCCGTCACCCCTATGAGAGCTATCAGGACGAGGCTGAGCTGGGGTTGCTCCTCGCCGCGCGGCAGGCGGCGCTCGCGGACTTCGCCGCGGGGATCGATGCCGAGGAGTACCTCCTCGGCCATGGCCTCAGCGAGGCCGAGCTCGGCCGGATCCGGGCCAAGCTCGGCCGGTAGGCGACCGCGTCAGCGGATGAACGGCCCGACGCTCGGCACGTAGCCGAGCGCGTATCCCGCGGCGGTGGGGTGGAACGATGCGGGGTCGCCCAGCACGAACGGGTGGATCCACGGGTCCGGCGAGCCGATGCCATGGCCGAAGAAGCGCCAGGTGACATCGGCGTACGCGGCCCCGTGCGTGAGCGAGGTGCCCGCAATCGTGGCGTTGAGGAGCGCGATCGCGCCGTTGATCTGGGCTGCAACCGGTTGCTCGGCGGTCGGCAGGCCGGAGACCGTGAACAGGAGCGGGTACCCCGTGAGGGTGATGTGCGCGCCGGGTGCCTTGGCCTTCACGGCGGAGATCGTCGCGGCAAGCTTCGCCGGAAGCTGCGGTAGCAGGATGAAGACCGAGGTGTAGATCGCCTGCTGGCAGGCGGGCGAGCCCGGGCCAGTCGCGCATGCGAACGCCACGGCGCGGTCTCCGACGTCGTTCGCGCCGACGGTGATCGTCACGTTGCGAGCGGTCGCGGGCAGGGCTGGGACCTGACCGGCGACGACGTCCGATGTCGTGGCGCCGTAGCACGCGAGATTCGCGCTTGCCCCGAGGAGCGCAGGGTACGACTCGGCCGTCTGGAGGCACTGATTGAGGTACGCGCCGCCGCCCGTTCCCGCCGCGATCGAGTCGCCGAGGGCAACGTACGACGGCGGGGGCGCGGCCGCGGCTGGAAGCACCGCGGCGCCGACGATGAGACCAAGCGCCGCGAGCACGGAGGAGACGAGGCGGGCGAGGCGTGTTGCTCTGGGGGCTATGCGAGTCATGCGGCTCAGGGTAGGCCTCGGCGCTCTCGGCCGACGAGGTTCGGCGCAGTGCTTTTAGTGACCCTCTTCGGGGCATGCAGATCTCGGGTGGCCAGAAATATCGGAGCGGCCCACTAGCGTGCTCCGTAGTTGCTCGCAAATGCACGGCGAAGGGGGAGGCACATGGCGGAGCCAGTAGCGGTCGGAATGGGTCTCGTGGGGGAAGTGTTGGGAGACAAGGTCAAAGAGGCGCTGGGACGAACCTATGGGAAGGTGGTCGAGCTGTGTGTACTCCTCATGTTCTTCGCGAATTATCCCGAGCCGAATCGCGTCATACTCGCAACCGAGGACGCGGCACGAAGGACATTGACGTTCCTTGGTGTGCACGATTCCGATTGGCTTGAAGCGCTCATCGCCTGGCTCAATCGGCCGGAATCTCAGCAGTTGGCGGTGGGCGCCGTTGTGGTCGCTGCGCTGGCCCCCATCCGATGGAGGGTCTTCGGTCCGGAGATAGCGTGGGTGCTCCTTTTGGCGGCGTCGGTGAGCCTTGACGGCTGGGTGTTCTTCTGGGCAGGAGTGATCAATCTCGGGGCCCACGCAACGCTCGCTGGTGTTGCCGCTCTGGGCACAGGGACCGACGGCTACGGACGCCAGTGGTATTTGCCGTCGTCCATCCTCGAGGATTCAGTACGGTCAGTCTTGGAGGTGCTCCTCCTGCCGGTCCTGCCGCTCATTCGCCTGGTGAGCGGAATTGTCGACCGATTCAAGTTCGACCGCGATCCGGGCCCGCCCGCGAGCGGGGCTGCCGTGCATACGACCTGACGGCCAATCCTCGCGGAGCCGACAACCGTTGTGTATCCTAGACACGTTACCGAACGGCCGGTCAGTAATTTCGCTTGGAACCCGGCCTCGGCCCGAGCCCCGCATCGGAAGGACCTGTCGACGATGACCACTGCCGCCGCAGCACCAGTGAAGGCCACGATTGTCCCGAGCTACGTGCTCGACGCATGGTGGACACCCTCGGACGATGCCGTGGCCGCCGAGGGCGCGGCGGGCAAGCTCGCCGAGGTCCGCGACGCGAGCACGGGCGAGCCCCTCGCCGCGGTGAGCACCGAGGGGCTCGATCTTGCCGCCGTCGTCCGCCATGGCCGTACCGTGGGGCAGGCCGGGCTTGGCGCGCTGACGATCCACGAGCGCGCCCTCAAGCTCAAGGAACTTGCGCAGTTCCTCAATGGCCGCCGCGAGGAGCTCTACGAGCTGTCGTTCAAGACGGGCGCAACCAAGGTCGATTCTATGGTGGACATCGACGGCGGCATCGGCGTCCTCTTCACGTTCGGCTCGAAGGGCCGGCGCGAACTCCCCAACAGCCACGTCATCGTCGACGGGCCCATGGAGGTCCTGTCCCGCGACGGTTCGTTCGTCGGCGAGCACATCTACTCGCGCATCCCCGGCGTCGCGGTGCAGATCAACGCCTTCAATTTCCCCGCGTGGGGCATGCTCGAGAAGTTCGCTCCGGCGTTCGTCGCGGGCGTCCCCACGATCGTCAAGCCCGCCACCCCGACCGGCTACGTGGCCGAGGCCGTGGTGCGGCTCATGATCGAGTCCGGGATCCTCCCCGCGGGCTCGCTCCAACTCATCTCCGGCTCCGCCCGAACTCTCCTCGATGAGCTCGACTACCGCGACATGGTCTCCTTCACGGGCTCGGCCACGACCGCGAACCTTCTCAAGTCCCACCCGAACGTGGTCCACGGCGGGGTGCGCTTCACTTCCGAGACGGACTCGCTCAACGCCGCGATCCTCGGGCCCGACGCCGCGCCGGAAACCCCCGAGTTCGACGCATTCGTTCGCTCCGTCGTCACCGAGATGACGGTCAAGGCGGGGCAGAAGTGCACGGCGATCCGCCGCACGATCGTGCCCCAGGACATCGTGGACGACGTCGTTGCGGCCATCGGCGCGCGCGTCGCCGAGAAGGTGGTCATCGGGGATCCGCGCGCTGACGGCGTCACGATGGGCGCCCTCGCGTCGGTGGCCCAGCTCGCCGACGTGCGTGACGCCGTCGAGTCGCTCGTCGCGGCCGGTGGCCACATCGCGTGGGGCTCGCTCGACGCCCCCGAGGCTGTGACGGCGGGTGGCTCGAAGGCGGTCGTCGAGGGCGGCGCGTTCATGTCACCGGTCGTGCTCACGTGGGACGACGCGCGGGCCGCGGCCCTGCACGGCACGGAGGCATTCGGGCCGGTCTCCTCGGTGGTCGGGTACTCGACCATCGACGAGGCCATCGAGCTCGCGGCGCTCGGCGCCGGATCGCTCGTCGCGACCGTGTGCACGAACGATCCGGCCACGGCCCAGGCCCTCACGCTTGGGATCGCGTCCCACCACGGTCGCGTGCTCGTGCTCAACCGCGAGGACGCACGCACCTCGACCGGCCACGGATCGCCCGTCCCGCACCTCGTGCACGGCGGTCCGGGGCGTGCGGGCGGCGGCGAGGAGCTCGGCGGCATCCGCTCGGTCAAGCACCACATGCAGCGCACGGCCATCCAGGGCTCGCCCAACATGCTCACGGCCGTCACGGGAGTGTGGCACAAGGGCGCGGACCGGCATCTTGCCGACCCCTCGGATCCCGCGACGCACCCGTTCCGGAAGCCTCTCGCCCAGCTCCGCGTGGGCGATGCTGTCCGTTCCGAGCTGCGGCAAGTGACGCTCGAGGACATCACGGCGTTCGCGAACGAGACAGGCGACCAGTTCTACGCCCACACCAACGAGGAAGCCGCGGCGGCGAATCCGTTCTTCCCGGGTATCGTCGCGCACGGCTACCTGCTCGTGAGCTGGGCGGCCGGACTCTTCGTCTCGCCCGAGCCTGGGCCGGTCCTCGCGAACTACGGCCTCGAGAACCTGCGCTTCCTCACCCCGGTTCCGGCCGGGGACTCGATCCGCGTGACCCTCACGGCGAAGCAGATCACTCCTCGCGTCACGGACGAGTACGGCGAGGTGAGCTGGGATGCCGTCATCGAAAATCAGAACGACGAAATTGTCGCAACCTACGATGTCCTGACCCTCGTGGCGAAGGAATGGCCAGCCTAAAATTGATGGCGTCAGTTCCCCTCGTGGAGGTGCTCCATGAATCTGGCAACACGCCCGACAACTACAGTCCTGACAGTGGCCGACGAGGCCCGGGCCAGGGAATTCTACGAGGGAGCGCTGGGGCTCCCTGTCCGCGGCAAGGACCCGACCGGGATGACAATCTTCGGTCTGGACGGAACCGCATCGCTCGGCCTCATGGTGGACCCGCAAGCGGTCCACACGGGCCACACCGCTTTGACGTTCGACGTCGATGACATCGAGCGCGCCATGGCGGATCTCGAAGCGCACGGCGTGCGCTTCGAGGATTACGATCTGCCCGACCTCAAGACGGATGCACGGCACATCTCTTCCATGGGCGACGAGCAAGCCTCGTGGTTCGCGGATCCGGATGGCAACATCATCTGCCTGCACCAGGGTGGAGCGATCGAGTACAACATGTGATCCCGAGCCTCGCCGCGCCGTTCTGACGGGTCGCCCGTTCTGGCGGGTTGCGGCGGGGGCGGACGACGGCGAAGGGCTGGGCTGGGTGCCCGGCCCTTTCGCGTGCTCGCGACTTCTGCGGGAGCATCTGCGGCAGGAGGGCGGTGCGATCAGAACGTCGTCGTGCTGAGGCTGACGAGGATGCTGAGGACGACGACCAAGCTCCAGAGCACCGTGCCCGCAATGCCGATGATGATCCCAGCGATTGCCAGTCCCCGGCCGTTCTCCCCGGTGCGCTTGATCTGGCCGAGCGCGATGAATCCCGTGATCACGCCGACGATTGGAATGAAGAACGCGCCGATGAGCGAAACGATGGCGAGGGTGTTGGTTCCGACGCGCCAATCGTAGGGGGTGAAGGCGGGGGCATCAGGCGCCTGGTAGTGAGGGGGCTGAGTCAACGTAGTTCCTTACTGGTTCGAGCCCGCAAGCGCGCCGAAAAAGATCGTGAGCGCCGCACTGCCTCGCTTGGCGAGGAAGCCGTTTTGGGGAGTCGTCGTGAATTGGATACAACCACTATCTAGCACGCTCGGCGAGAGGCTCCGTGGTGTGCCGGCCGCTTGCCTCAGTGGTCGGGCGCGTCCAGTCTGGACGCATGCACGAGGACGAACGGTGATGACGGACCTGCTCGAGCTGCGTCGGTGGCTCGCGCCGATCGTCGAGGTTGGGCCCCATCCTGAGCACTGGTAGGAAGGCCCGCGCTCGTGGTGGGGCGGAGTGCTCGACGTCGAAGCGCTCGCCCTCGGGTCGGTGGGCGCGTTGGCTGAGGGGCTTGACGCCGTCGTCCGCTCGCGGAACCGACGACACAAAGTGACCGTGTCGGCAGACCTCGTTGCGGCGTCGTTCGACTCGATTCGCCATCTCCGCGTTGCGGGCGCGCCGCCGAAAGTCTGGGCGCCCATGTCCGGGTTCCACTCCACACGGGACGGGTGGGTGCGCCTCCATGCGAACTATCCGCACCACGCCGCACGGCTTCTCGCGGCGCTCGGCATCGCGGCGCCCGACCAGCTCGACGCCGCGCTGCGGGAACGCACAGCGCTCGACGTCGAGGCCACGGTGCGGGCCGCGGGCGGAGTGGCGGCAGCCGTCCGGACCCGTCATGAATGGGGCGCTTCGCCCATGGGCCTCGCTGCCGAGACCGAACCGTGGATCACGTTCGCCCTCGACGAGGTCCCGGTCAGCTCGCGTCGCACCCTCCCCGCGACGCAGGACGGGAACTTGCCCCTGGACGGCGTCCGCATCCTCGATTTCACGCGCGTCATCGCGGGGCCGAGCGCCACCCGGCTGCTCGCAGCTCTCGGCGCCGACGTCCTGCGCGTAGACCCGCCGCAGCTCCCGGAGCTCCTCGACCAGCATCTCGACACAGGTTTCGCGAAGCGCAGCGCGCTCGCGGACTTCACGGACGCGGGGCAGCTCGCGAGCATCCGCGAGCTCGCGTCGACAGCCGATGCGGTGTTCTTGGGGTATCGTCGCGGCGCGCTGGCCCGCTACGGCCTCGACGCCGCGTCCTTGCGGAGGGACTACCCGCACCTCGCGGTCGTCTCACTCAACGCGTGGGGAAGCGCGGGGCCGTGGTCGGACGGGCGGGGCTTCGACAGCATCGTCCAGGCCGCGTGCGGGATCGCGCACCTCTACGGGGCGACGCACGACGGCGCGTGGCGCCCCGGAGCGCTGCCGGTCCAGGCGCTCGACCACGCGACCGGGATGGGCATGGCTGCGGCCGCGGTCGCGCTCCTTGCCGCGAGGCGCCGCGGCGTCGGCGGGAGCGCGCACCTTTCCCTCGTCGCGACGGCCAACCAGCTCCTGAGCGCCGCACCGCCCGCGTTCGGGGGCGGACGGGTGGAGCCGCCGGTGCCGAAGCGCCGTGTCGCGAGCGCGTACGGCGACCTCGAATTCGTCCCGCCACCGCTGCTGATCTCGGGCCAACAGCTCGAGTATCCGCATCCGCCCGAGCTCTACGGTTCGTCCGGGCTCGAGTGGGTCCCACGGACGTGAGCCGCGCGTCCCTTCCTGTTCAGCCGGCTCCTGTTCAGGCCCGCGTTGCCTTGGCCCGCCGCAGCCAGCCGTCCACCCACCAGCCGAGCTCGATGACGGCGATTCCCACCGCGGCGCAGACGAGCGCGGCCGAGGTCGAGGTCGCGCTGCCCGGATCGAGCTCGAAGAGCCTCTGTGTGAGCGGGAGGGCGAACATCGCGAAGGACGCCGCCATCATGGCGCCGACCAGGAGCACCTTCCACCATTCGTACGGTCGGGCTACGATCGCGAGCACCCACAGGGCAATGGCGATGAGGGTCATGAGCGCTGACGTGCTGGCCTGGACCTGGGTTGCGTCGCCGCTCGCCACCGAGGGGCGCACCACGAGGTAGCACGTGAAGGATGCGACGGCGATGACAACCCCGGCGGGAATAGCCATCCGCATGACGCGGCCCACGAACCCCGGCTGGGCGCGGTCGTGGTTGGGCGCAAGCGAGAGGATGAACGCGGGAAGGCCGATCGTGAACCATCCCGTGATCGTGACGTGCCGTGGAAGGAACGGGTACGGCAGGGCGTCGAGGCCGATGAGTCCCGGCACGCCGACCATGAGCGCGAGAAGGACGGAGTAGACCGTCTTCGTGAGGAAGAGGTTCGCGACTCGTTCGATGTTCCCGATCACGCGTCGGCCCTCGCCGACCACGTGCGGCAGCGTCGCGAACTTGTTGTCGAGGAGCACGATCTGCGCGACAGCGCGCGTGGCGGGGGAGCCGGCCCCCATCGCGACGCCGATGTCCGCGTCCTTGAGGGCGAGGACGTCGTTGACGCCGTCGCCCGTCATCGCGACGGTGTGTCCGCGCGATCGCAGCGCGCGCACCATGGACCGCTTCTGGGCGGGGCTTACCCTGCCGAACACCGCCCGATCATCGACGACGCCCGCGAGCTGCGCGTCGTCGTTCGGAAGGTCCCGCGCGTCGACGGGGGTGCCGGCGCCCGGGAGCCCCAGATGGCCCGCGACAGCGCCGACCGACGCGGCGTTGTCCCCCGAGATGACCTTGACCGCGACGCGCTGCGCCGCGAAGTAGTCGAGCGTCGCGCGGGCATCGTCGCGCACCTTCTGCTCGAGGACGACGAGCGCGACCGGGTCGACGCCGGGCTCCGCGGGGCCGACGACGGCGGAGCTCGCCTCGCCGAGGCCGTGCGGGAGCCCGGCGGCGGTGGAGCCCGCCCCCGCGGGTCCGCCGCCGGGGCCGTGCGGGAGCCCGTCGGCGGCGGAGCCCGCCCCCGCCGGTCCGCCCCCGAGGCCCGTGAGCCCACCGGCGGCGGAGCCCGCCCCCGCCGGTCCGCCGCCGAGGCCCGTGAGCCCACCGGCGGCGAGCCGCTCCGCGCGCGCAAGAAGCAAGACGCGCACGCCCCGCGAACCGAGAGCCTCGGCTTCGTCGCGAGCCGCAGCCCCCGCAGGCAGGAGGACATCCGGTGCGCCGAGGAGCCACGTGCCGTGACCGTCGAAGCTCGCGCCCCCATATTTGCGCGCGGAGGAAAACGGGAGCGTCGTCCCGATCCGCCAGCCCGGAGACGCGGGGAACGCCTCAGCGATGGCCTGGAGGCTCGCGTTCGGGCGAGGGTCCGCTGCGGCCAGAGCCGAAAGGGCCTGCGTCGCGAGCGCAAGGTGGGCGGCGCCGTCGTTCGCTGGGGCGGCGACGGGCCGCACTTCGGCGAGCTCCATCGCGTTCTCGGTGAGCGTCCCGGTCTTGTCTGCGCACACGACGTCGACGCGCGCGAGCCCCTCGATCGCGGAGAGCTCGTTGACGAGGCAGTTGCGGCGCCCGAGGCGGACGACTCCGACGGCGAACGCGATCGTCGTCATGAGGATGAGGCCCTCGGGGACCATCGGAACGAGCGCCGCGACCATGCCGCGCAGGGCGTCGGGAAGCGGTTGCCGACCGGTGAGCTGGTTGAAGACGGAGAGGATCCCGGCCGGGACCAGGAGCCACGTGATGACCTTGAGGATCGTGTTGATGCCGTTGCGGAGCTCCGAGTTGACGAGCGTGAACTTGCTCGCTTCATCCTCGAGCTGGGCGGCGTACGCCTCGCGGCCGACCTTCGTCGCGCGGTAGAGGCCCGTCCCCGAGACGACAAAGCTCCCGGAAAGCACCGTCGAGTCCGGACCCTTCATGATCGGATCGGATTCGCCCGTGAGGAGCGATTCGTCGATTTCGAGGGAATCCGCGGCGAGGACCTGACCGTCGACGACGATCTGGTCGCCGGGCCCGAGCTCGATCACGTCGTCGAGGACGATCTCATGCGGGGGAATGGTCTCGGAGCGCCCGTCGCGGCGCACTCGCGGGCGGGCCTGCCCGACGATCGCGAGCCGGTCGAGCGTGCGTTTGGCACGCAGCTCCTGGACGATGCCGACGACGCTGTTGGCGACGATGAGGCCCGCGAAAAGCCCGTCGAGGAGGTAGCCCGTGGAGAAGATGATGGCCGCGAGCACCGCGAAGATCGCGTTGATGCGCGTGAAGACGTTCGCCCGCACGATCTCCCACGTGCCGCGACTGGCCCGAGGGGGCACGTCGTTGGTCGCGCCGTCGGCTACGCGCCGGGCTACCTCGTCGGCGCTCAGCCCGCGCTCGACGATCGTGGAACTGGTCCCCACCTCATTCCCCATGGGCCAACACTAGACGGTATGGAGTGACCGCTCCGCTTCGTGAGTGGTTGCGGGCCGGGGCCTCGCTCACGCACATTCGTGGGTTACCGGGCAGAGTCCCCTGCCCGGCCTATCCGACATGCGTGGGAGGCCCCGGTGTTCATTGAGCGTACGAGTGTTGGGCTGGATGTGCACGCCCGTTCGGTTGCCGCGGCGGCGATCGACGGCGTGACCGGCGAGCTGGTGCAGGCCAGGCTTGCCCCGTCGGAGCAGGCGATCAGGTCATGGCTGGCCTGCTTGCCAGGCCCGGTCGCCGTGGTCTATGAGGCCGGCCCGACGGGGTTCGGGCTTTGGCGGGCCTTGACCTCACGGGGGGTCAGGTGCGTGGTTGCGGCCCCGTCCCGGCTCCAGCGCCCGTCGGGGGACCGGGTGAAGACCGATGCCCGGGACGCGGTGCACCTGGCGAGGCTGCTGCGCCTGGACGAGGTCACCCCGGTGGCGGTCCCGACCGTGGAGCAGGAGTCCGCGCGTGACCTGGTGCGGGCGCGGGAGGACTGCCGCGGGGACCTGATGCGGGCCCGGCACCGGCTCTCGAAGCTGCTGCTGCGGCACGGGATCGTCTACGACGGAGGCGATGCCTGGACCGGGGCCCATGACACGTGGCTGCGCAGGGACGCGGCCCCGGCGCTGGGCTCGAGGGCGACCCGGATGGCGTTCGACTCCGACTACGAGGCCGTGCTGACGGTCAAAGCCCGCCGCGACCGGCTCGACCGCGCGATCGAGGAGCTCGCTGCGGGCAGCGAGTTCGCCCCGGCCGTACACCGCCTGGGCTGCCTGCGCGGGGTCAGCACGCTGACCGGGTTCGCCCTCGCGGTAGAGATCGGAGACTGGCACCGGTTCACCGGGGCCACCATCGGCTCCTTCGTCGGGCTGACCCCGTCCGAGCATTCCTCGGGCGCGTCCCGGGCGCAGGGGCCGATCACCAAGACCGGCAACGCCCACGTCCGCCGCCTCCTGGTCGAGGCCGCCTGGCACCACCGTGCCCGCTACGCGGTCGGGAAGACCCTTCGGGACCGGTGGGAGCTCGCCCCGGCCGCGGCACGGGCCCGCGGCGACGAGGGCAACCAGCGCCTGCACGCCCGGTGGGTGCGGTTCCTCGAGCGGCGCAAGCGCCCGACCGTGGCCAACGTCGCCGTCGCCCGCGAGCTGGCCGGCTGGTGCTGGTCCCTGGCAGTCATGGACGACGACTGACTCCCGAAGGCCGCTTCGCCACGGCGCAAGGTGCCGGCGGCAGCGCGTGGAGCCACCCGCGGCGCAACTATGAACAGACCCCCTCCTGGGGCCAACGTTCGCTCCTAGACACGCGGACCGACTCCAGCCGAACCACCGCCCTGCGGTAGCCAACCCGCGCATATCAGCCTGACCGCGCGTCGCCCAACGACACGCTCGCCGGCGCCCGCCACGCGAAGCACAGAGGCGCCGCCAGGACTCCCTCCCGGCGGCGCCTCGCCATGCCCACTTGACAGCGGACTACTCCATATCAG
>NZ_JAVFJJ010000012.1 GCF_030908245.1 Sinomonas sp. ASV322 | reverse complement strand
GCAGAGTCCCCTGCCCGGCCTATCCGACATGCGTGGGAGGCCCCGGTGTTCATTGAGCGTACGAGTGTTGGGCTGGATGTGCACGCCCGTTCGGTTGCCGCGGCGGCGATCGACGGCGTGACCGGCGAGCTGGTGCAGGCCAGGCTTGCCCCGTCGGAGCAGGCGATCAGGTCATGGCTGGCCTGCTTGCCAGGCCCGGTCGCCGTGGTCTATGAGGCCGGCCCGACGGGGTTCGGGCTTTGGCGGGCCTTGACCTCACGGGGGGTCAGGTGCGTGGTTGCGGCCCCGTCCCGGCTCCAGCGCCCGTCGGGGGACCGGGTGAAGACCGATGCCCGGGACGCGGTGCACCTGGCGAGGCTGCTGCGCCTGGACGAGGTCACCCCGGTGGCGGTCCCGACCGTGGAGCAGGAGTCCGCGCGTGACCTGGTGCGGGCGCGGGAGGACTGCCGCGGGGACCTGATGCGGGCCCGGCACCGGCTCTCGAAGCTGCTGCTGCGGCACGGGATCGTCTACGACGGAGGCGATGCCTGGACCGGGGCCCATGACACGTGGCTGCGCAGGGACGCGGCCCCGGCGCTGGGCTCGAGGGCGACCCGGATGGCGTTCGACTCCGACTACGAGGCCGTGCTGACGGTCAAAGCCCGCCGCGACCGGCTCGACCGCGCGATCGAGGAGCTCGCTGCGGGCAGCGAGTTCGCCCCGGCCGTACACCGCCTGGGCTGCCTGCGCGGGGTCAGCACGCTGACCGGGTTCGCCCTCGCGGTAGAGATCGGAGACTGGCACCGGTTCACCGGGGCCACCATCGGCTCCTTCGTCGGGCTGACCCCGTCCGAGCATTCCTCGGGCGCGTCCCGGGCGCAGGGGCCGATCACCAAGACCGGCAACGCCCACGTCCGCCGCCTCCTGGTCGAGGCCGCCTGGCACCACCGTGCCCGCTACGCGGTCGGGAAGACCCTTCGGGACCGGTGGGAGCTCGCCCCGGCCGCGGCACGGGCCCGCGGCGACGAGGGCAACCAGCGCCTGCACGCCCGGTGGGTGCGGTTCCTCGAGCGGCGCAAGCGCCCGACCGTGGCCAACGTCGCCGTCGCCCGCGAGCTGGCCGGCTGGTGCTGGTCCCTGGCAGTCATGGACGACGACTGACTCCCGAAGGCCGCTTCGCCACGGCGCAAGGTGCCGGCGGCAGCGCGTGGAGCCACCCGCGGCGCAACTATGAACAGACCCCCTCCTGGGGCCAACGTTCGCTCCTAGACACGCGGACCGACTCCAGCCGAACCACCGCCCTGCGGTAGCCAACCCGCGCATATCAGCCTGACCGCGCGTCGCCCAACGACACGCTCGCCGGCGCCCGCCACGCGAAGCACAGAGGCGCCGCCAGGACTCCCTCCCGGCGGCGCCTCGCCATGCCCACTTGACAGCGGACTACTCCATATCAGCTGCGGCCGTCGAAGAGGCTCGTGACCGAGCCGTCGTCGAAGACCTCGTGGATCGCGCGCGCGATGAGCGGCGCGATCGAGAGGACGGTGAGCGAGTCGAAGCGCTTGTCCGCGGCAATGGGGAGCGTGTTGGTCACGACAACCTCTCGCGCACCGGACTCGGCGAGACGGCGCGGCGCGGGGTCCGAGAACACCGCGTGCGTCGCGGCGATGATGACGGAGCGGGCCCCCGCGTTCTTGAGCACCTGGACCGCGCCTGCGATCGTGCCCCCGGTGTCGATCATGTCGTCGATGAGCACGCAGTCGCGGCCCTCGATCTGGCCGACGACCTGCTTGGAGACGGCCTGGTTCGGCACGGTCACGTCGCGCGTCTTGTGCACGAACGCGAGCGGCGCGCCGCCGAGTCGCTCGGCCCACTGCTCGGCCACGCGGACGCGCCCGGTGTCCGGGGAAACCACGGTGACCTTGTTGAGGTCCACGCGCGTGCGCACGTAGTCGGCGAGCAGCGGGATGGCCATGAGGTGGTCCACCGGCCCATCGAAGAAGCCCTGGATCTGCGCCGTGTGCAGGTCCACGCTCATGAGGCGGTGCGCGCCCGCGGTCTTGTAGAGGTCCGCCATGAGGCGGGCCGAGATGGGCTCGCGGCCGCGGTGCTTCTTGTCCTGGCGGGCGTAGGGGTAGAACGGCGAGACGACCGTGATCCGCTTCGCGCTCGCGCGCTTGAGCGAGTCGATCATGATGAGCTGCTCCATGATCCACTCGTTGATCGGAGCCGGGTGAGCCTGGATCACGAACGCGTCGGCGCCGCGGACGCTGTCCTCGAACCGCACGTAGATCTCGCCGTTCGCGAAGTCGTAGGCCGACGTCGGCAGGAGCTCGGTGCCGAGCTCCTTGGCGATCTCCAGCGCGAGCTCGGGATGGGCCCGGCCTGACGCAACGACGAGGCGCTTCTCGCCGTGGGCCGTGATCTCGGTCATCTACTTGCCTTCTTCTGTTGAGGGGGTGCTGGCGGTCTGGGAAAGCTTCTCATGCGCGGCCCGGGCCGCGAGGGCCGACGGCGATCCGGGCCGCTTCGCCTCCGTCCAGCCTTCCGCGTTGCGCTGGGGGGCGACGCTCAGCGCGAGCGCGCCGGCGGGAACGTCCTTGCGCACGACGGCGCCCGCACCCGTGTACGCCCCGTCGCCGACGGTGACCGGGGCGACGAAGACCGTGTTCGACGACGTCCGCACGTGGGCACCGATCACGGTGCGGTGCTTGTTGACGCCGTCGTAGTTCGCCGTGATGTTGCCGCAGCCGATGTTCGTGCCCTCGCCGACCTCGGCGTCGCCGACGTAGCCGAGATGGGAGAGCTTCGCGCCGCGCCCGATCTGCGCGTTCTTGGTCTCGTAGAACGCGCCGATCTTGCCGTCGGCGCCGAGCACGGTGCCCGCGCGCAGGTAGGTGAACGGGCCGACGGTCGCGCCGGGCCCGATCTCGGCCTTCGTGCCCTCGGTCCGCCGCACATGCGCCCCCTCGCCGACCACGACGTCGGTGAGCGTCGTGTCCGGGCCGACGACGGCGTCGCGCCCGATCAGCGTGGCGCCGTGGAGTTGCGTGTTGGGCTTGATCGTGACGTCCTCGGCGAGCCGGACCGTGCCGTCGATCCACGTGGTCGCGGGGTCGATGACGGTCACGCCCGCGCGCATCCACGCCTCGACAATCCGGCGGTTGAGCTCGGCGGCGAGGGCCTGCAGCTGGACTCGGTCGTTCGCGCCCTCGACCTGCCAGCGGTCCTCGGTCACGAGCGCGGCGACGCGGCCGCCCGCCTCGCGCGCGAGCTCGAGGACATCGGTGAGGTACTTCTCGCCCTGGGCGTTGTCCGTCGTGACGCGGCGCAGCGCGTCGGCGAGGACCCGCGCGTCGAACGCGTAGATGCCGGAATTGACCTCGCGGACCTCGCGCTCGTCGTCGTTCGCGTCCTTGTGCTCGCGGATCGCGGCGACGGCGCCCTCGTCGTCCCGCAGGATGCGCCCGTAGCCGTGGGCATCCTCGAGGACCGCGGTGAGCACGGTGACGGCGTTGCCGTCCGCCTCGTGTCGCGTGACGAGCTCGCGGAGCAGGCCGGTGCTCAGAAGCGGGACGTCGCCGTACGTCACGACGACGGTCCCCGTGAGGGCGGCCCGCGCCGCGAGCGCGTCAAGTGCGACCTCGACGGCGCGGCCCGTCCCGGGGATCTCGTCCTGGTCGACGATGAGCGCGGTGGGGTCGAGCGCGGCGATGTGCGAGGCGACGCGGTCGCGCTCGTGGCGCACGACGACGGCGAGCTGCTCGGGGTCAAGGCCCCGCGCCGCGGCGAGCGCGTGGGCGACCATGGAACGGCCGCCCAGCTCGTGAAGGATCTTGGGGGTGCGGGACTTCATGCGCGTCCCGGCGCCTGCCGCGAGGACGACGACGGCGGCCGGCCGAGCCGCGATGGGCGCGCCTTCTGCCTGTGGAGCCTCCGGGCGGTGGGCCGACGTGCGCTGTCCGGGGTTCTCCGCATTCACTGTCGCTGGCTCTCCTGGTCGTCGCGTCCGTGGCGCGCAGGAACTCGTTCCCGCACGCTCGGCCATTCTATCCACGTGGTTCGACCGACGCCGCTGGCTGCTGCGCGGGTCGATCCCCGCCGTTCCGCCCCTAGGATTCGAACCTAGACTGCACGGCTCCAAAGGCCGGCGTGCTGCCATTACACCAGGGCGGACCGTGCCGGACGAGCCGCCGGGCATCCCCGGCGCAGCGCGCGGCACAATCCTCCATTCTGCCATGCCCTGACCTCGCAGATCTCACACGCGGTCGCGGGCCGAGCCCGGCATGCGCTCGGGCGCCGCCTAGTATGGTCCGGTGAGCCAACCGAGCATCGATCGCGCCGCCCCGAGGACCCGCATGACGGGGCCCGAACGGCGTCGGCAGCTCATCGACATCGGGCGGCGGCTCTTTGCGGCCAAAGGCGTCGACGGCGCCACGATCGAGGAGATCGCTTCCGCAGCCGGCGTGACCAAGCCCGTGATCTACGAGCATTTCGGCTCCAAGGAGGGCCTCTACCGCATCGTCGTCGAAGAGGAATCCGAGCTCCTGGTCCGCGCGATCACCGGCTCGCTCGCCGTGGACGCGAAGCCGCGTGTGCTCGTCGAGCGTGCGGCGATGGCCCTCCTGACCTACGTCGAGGAGCGCAGCGAGGGCTTCCGGATCCTCGTGCGGGACGCGCCCCCGGGACAGCGGACCGGCGCCCTCTCGTCGATCCTTTCCCGCATCACGGCGCGCGTCGAGCACATCCTCGCGGACGAATTCGCGGCGCGGGGCTTCAGCGCGGGCGACGGCGCGATGTACGCGCAGATGCTCGTCGGCATGGTCGCGATGACCGGCCAGTGGTGGCTCGACGCACGGTCGCCCGACAAGCAGACCGTCGCCGCCCATCTGGTGAACCTCGCGTGGAACGGGCTCACGGGCCTCCAGAAGGAGCCCGCCCTCGTGGACGCCGCGGACCGCACGTAACCCGTCCCATCCGCGTACTGGAAGGGACGGGCAGGGACGCGCTCAGACCTCGCCCTGCGGCCCCGGCTCGCTCTCGTGCGAGACCTCGTACGCGCGTTCCTCGCGCCGCTCGATACGCCCCTTGCGGACGCGCCAGACGACGAACGCGATCGCGGCGATGACGAGGACGACGGCCGCGATGTCGCGCCCCGCCGCCTTCGCGACAACCTCGTAGGAGGCACCCGCAAGGTACCCGAGCAGCGTGAAGCCCGCGCCCCACACGAGCCCGCCGAGCGCGTTGTACAGGACGAACCTTCGGTACGGCATGAGCGAGGCACCCGCGAGCGCGGGCATCATGGCGCGGAAGAACGCGACGAACCGCCCGAGGAAGACCGCCCAGCCGCCGCGCCTGCGCAGGAAGGCCTGGGCGTCCTCGAGCTTCTTGCGGTGCCGGTCGAAGATTCGGAACCCCAAGAGCCGGGGGCCGAGGTGCTTGCCGATCTCGTAGCCGACCGTGTCGCCGATGATCGCGGCGATCACGACGATCGGGACCATGAGCCAGATGAACGGGCCATCGTGATGGCCCTGGCTCGCCATGACGCCGCCGAGGACGGCCGCCGTCTCCCCGGGGATCACGAACCCGACGAAGATGGCATCCTCGGCGAAGACGAACGCGAAGACGAGTACGTACGCCAGAAGGGGCGGGACGCTCAGGATCGCATCGACGAAGGCGCTCATCCTGCCGATGCTAGCCGCGCTGTCTGGGTGCTTCCAGAGAACTGCTGGGAATCCTCCGCGCGAGAGCCGTGAATTCCCATGGCCTGAGCTGAAGGCCGCGCGCATCTCGGTAGTTGCCGAGGATCCGCTCGGCCTCGACCCAGGACGGGTCGACGTCGGCGCGGACGTCGCGGCCGGTGAAGTTGCCGAGCACGAGCAGCTCGGTGTCCTCGTGGCGCCGAATGTAGGCGTAGACCTCCTCGTCGTCGGGCAGGAGCATCGTGAAGTCGCCGTGGGCGATGACTGGCAGCTCGTGGCGGAGCCGGATGAGGCGTCGGTAGAACGCGAAGACGGAGTCGTCCCGCCCGAGCTGATCCGCGGCGTTGATCTCGGTGTAGTTGGGGTTCACGCCGATCCACGGGTCGCCCGCGGTGAAGCCGGCGTTCGGGCCCGCGTCCCACTGGACGGGGGTGCGGGCGTTGTCCCGGTTGAGCGGGGCGATCGAGGCGAGGACGACGGCGGGGTCCTCCCCGAGCACTTCGGTCGCCTCGCGGAAGTGGTTGAGGACCTCGATGTCGCGGTAGTCGCCGATCCCGGCGAAGGGCATGTTCGTCATGCCGAGCTCCTCGCCCTGGTAGACGTACGGCGTGCCTCGGTGCAGGTGGAGCACCCCGGCGAGCATCTTGGCCGAGAGCTCGCGGTACTCAGGGCTCTCGTTGCCGAAGCGCGAGACGACTCGGGGCTGATCGTGGTTGTTCCAGTACAGGCTGTTCCACCCGCGCTCGGCGAGCCCGTCCTGCCAGCGGCCCAGCGATGCCTTCAGGTCGGTCAGGCGCAGCTTCGTGGGCTGCCACTTGGTGCCGCGGTGGTCGAGGTGGACGTGCTCGAACTGGAACACCATGTCCACCTCGGCCCGCGCCGGGTCGGTGAAGAGCACGGCCTCCTCGACCGTGACCCCCGGCATCTCCCCGACGGTGAGGAACGCGCCATCGCGGCCCGCGAACACCGCCCGGTGCATCTCCTGGAGAAACTCGTGGATGCGCGGCCCGCACGTGTAGGAGGGCCTGCCGTTCCCGAAGAGATGGCCTTCGACGACGGCGCCGTCCGGTAGCGCCGTGTCCTTCGAGATGAGGTTGATGACGTCCATGCGGAAGCCGTCCACGCCCCGGTCGAGCCACCAATTCATCATCGAGTACACGGCCTCGCGGACCTCGCGGTTCTCCCAGTTCAGGTCCGGCTGCTTCCTCGAGAACAGGTGGAGGTAATACTCGCCGCTCGCCTCGTCGTATTCCCACGTCGACCCGGAGAAGAAGGACTCCCAGTTCGTCGGCTCCGCTCCCGGCGTCCCGGGCTCGAACCCCGGCCGTGCAGGGCGCCACCAGTACCAATCGCGCTTGGGCGAATCCTTCGACGCGCGGGACTCGACGAACCAGGGGTGCTCGTCGGAGGTGTGGTTGACCACGAGGTCCATGACGAGCTTCATGCCCCGCGCGTGCAGGCCCTCGATGAGCTCGTCGAGGTCCGCGAGCGTTCCGAACGCCGGGTCGATGTCCCGGTAGTCGCTGATGTCGTAGCCGTTGTCGTCGTGCGGCGAGCGGTACACGGGCGAGAGCCAGAGGACGTCGACGCCGAGGTGCTCGAGGTAGTCGAGCTTGCCGATGACGCCCCGGAGGTCTCCCACGCCGTCGTCGTTCGAATCGGCGAAGCTGCGCGGATACACCTGATACACGACCGCGCTGCGGAACCATTCCGTGTCCGGGGCGGCGATCGGGAGCTGGGCGGCGTTCTGGGTCGACACGACGGAACCTCCGAAGCTTGGGAAAGCGGCGGGCGCACCGGCGATGGCGCCGGTCGATGTAGCCGGAAATAATTTTGTGCTTGACGCACAGATATCGTCAAGTCCAGACTTTGACCATGCCCACAGACGCTCTCGAGTACTCGTCGACGATGTTCGAGGTCCCGGCCCTCAAGGACCCCCACCGGTCCGGGCTGTTCTCCCTCGTGCTGCGACACGCTCCGATCTCGCGAGGCGATCTCGCCCGGCTGGCCTCGCTCGATCAGTCGACCGTCACCCGCACCCTGCGGCCGCTCGTCGACAACGGCTACCTCAGGGAAACCCCGACCGCGCCCAGCGGCCGGGGTCGCCCACAGCGCGTCATCGAGGTCGTCCCCGAGCGGCACTGCGCCGTGGGAATCAAGATCGGGCCACGGCTCATCACCGGCGTCGTGACCGATCTGGGCGCCAACGTCATCGCCCGAGCGGAGGAATCCGAGACGTCTCTCGAGCCCCACAAGGTGCTCGCAGCGACGAGCGACCTCGCGGCCCGCCTGCTCGACGCCGTCCCCGGATCACGGGAGAGAACGCTCGGAGTCGGGATCGGCGTCGGAGGAATCGTCGACCCGACGACGGGGGTCTGCCGCTTCTCCCCCGTCCTCGGCTGGCACGAGGTCGAGGTGGCCGGGCCGTTGGCCGAGAAGGTCGGCCTCCCTGTCACGGTCCACAACGACGTCAACGCCCTGGCCATTGCCGAGCAGCTGTTCGGCGACGGACGGAGTGCCCGGAACTTCGCCGTGGCGACCATCGGGCCTGGCATCGGGCTCGGCCTGGTCGTCGAGGGCGTGCCGTACGGCGGCACGCGGGGCTTGGCCGGGGAACTCGGCCACATCCCGCTCGTCGCCGACGGTCCCGCCTGCCGGTGCGGCCGCAGAGGCTGCCTGGAGGCGCTTGCGGGCGACGCGGCGATCGCGGCAGCGGCGGGCGTGGACGACGTCGATGCGGCCCTTGAGGCGGCCCGCACCGGACACGGCGCCCGGGCCGAGCGGGCCCGCCGCGCCTTCGCGGCGGCTGGGGCGTGGATCGGCCGCGGGCTCGCGATCATCGCCAACCTCACGGCACCCGAGCTCATCGTCCTCACCGGAGAGGGGGCGGCGGCCTACGACCTCCTCGGCGAGTCCCTCGTCGCGGCCTTCGAAGAGCATGCGTTCGGCGGCAGGGAATTCGTCCCGCGGCTCAAGGTCAACCCCAGCGACGCCGATATCTGGGCCCGTGGCGCGGCATGCCTCGCGATCCAACAGGCGCTTGGCTGAACCAGCACCCACCCCACGACGCATCCCCCGACACAGCATTCCTGACTCAGCATCCCTGCAGAAGAGGCCACCATGGCACTTGCCCTCGCCCTCGCGGAAGCGACCGACCTTCACGGAGTCGCGTTCCGCGCCGAACGCTTCAAGAGCGTCATCGCCCATCAGCTCGCGGCCGCGGAAGAGGCCGGGACCCTGCCGGCCTGGGAGTACTCGGCAACCGACGCCGAGGCCGATTCGGACGTCGCCCGCGCGTCGAGCCTCCTCATGCTCGCCCTTCCGGGCGCCGTCCTCGGATGCCACACCGAGCCGTCCTGCGAGCGCGATGGCACGACTCCCCGCATCGAGGGCGAGTCGCTCGCGTTCTACCGCTCGGCACTCACGTGGCGCACGGAACTGCAGACGTTTCCCGAGCTCGACTGGGAGGAGACCGCCGACCCGCGCGTGCTGCACTTCAGCCGTCCACACGGCTGGCATTCCGTGACCAACTTCGGCTCCGAGCCGGTCAGGCTCCCGGAGGGGATCGTCGTCGTCACGAGCCGCCCAACCCCGGACGGCATCCTCGCCCCCGCGACGACTGCCTGGCTCCTCCGCTGGGTCGACTGAGCCCGCCTACTCGCCAGTGTGTTGGCGCTGCACGGTCGCGCCGTCGGTCACGTGCACCATGCGCCGGCCGTGGCCGCCGTCCTCGCGGACCCACAGCACGGAGCCGTCGGGCGCGACGTCCTCGACGATCCCGGCCAGATTCAGGCCGTGCGGCCCGTCGACAACGATCGCCTCGCCACGTTCGATCCGTGCAAACTCGATGCTGCTCGTGCCCATGGTGTTCCCCTCACGCCCGCCGTCCCCTTGCCAAGCGAGGCCAGCCTATGGGGCGTGAGGGAACTGGGGTCGACGGCGGGGTGAACGCTCCGTGCCGCGTAGGCTGACCGGCCGTTGGCGGCTCGGCCGATGCCGCGCCGCGTGTTTCGGGATGCACACGCCAGACCAGTGTGTGCTATGTTGACGTTGCATACATCTCGGAGTCTGAGACCGATAGAGGGCCGCTCATGTCGACGCCATCGCGTGACACGTACCATCACGGGCATCTTCGCGCTGCATTGATCGATGCGGCGATGGAGATGCTCGAGAGCGGCGAGCCGTTCTCGTTGCGTGCTGTCGCCCGGCAGGCGAACGTGTCTCAGACCGCCCCGTATCGACACTTCGCGGATCGCGAGGCGCTCGAGTCGGCGTTGGCGGTGCGTGGGTTCCGCGACCTGCGCGGCGAGCTCTCGCTGACCGGCGGCCCTGCCGCCTCCGAGGGCGAACTCGTGGAATTCGGGGTCGCGTACGTCGCGTTCGCGCTGCGCCGCCCGGCCTTGTTCCGGTTGATGTTCGGGCAGGAGTGCGACGATCAGAACGACGAGCGGGTGCTCGCAGCGCGAGAGCTGCGGGATCTGCTCGCGGACTCACTGCAGCGGCTCTACCCGGGCACGGATCACGAGGCGCTAGCCGAGGCGCTGTGGGCGCTCGTGCACGGGCTCGCATTCCTGCACCTTGACGGCAAGCTGCCTGTGGCAACGAGCGAAGATGTTGCGGCCCGGGTGCGGGCGGCGTTCGGATCGCTGCGCACCCTCGGAGTTTCGCCCGCGGTCTGACGGCCACGTCGGCGCGCCGACATCGGCAGATTCCCGAGCCGCGTCGACTCCGGACCTTTCGACGCCCCGAGGCACAGCCCCGAGCTGGTCAGTGCGTCCCGGCGTCGAGCTTGTCGCGCAGCGCGCGCATCGTGCGCCTGTTCTCCCATCGTGTCGCAACCACGACGAGCGGATGCCCCCACGCGAGCAGCCCCCGCGTGGTGATCTGGCCGGTCCTTGACACCCTGGCACCGCTCTCGGTCGGCGCGGCCTCATAGCGGATCACGAACGACATAGTCCGGGCTCGGTTGGCCTGACGAAACTCGATCAGCCGCCCCGCTTCGAGCCGGGTCACCTCGCCGCGCACCGCGCCGACCACGGTGTGGTCCGCGTAGGTGTCGCCGACGACGGCGACTCGCGGCACTGCGCCGCTCGTACCGCGATAGACCGGTGAGCGGGCCAGCCAGGAGCCCCAGCCTTGGAGATCGCGCAGCGCGGCGATCGCCTCCTCGGCGCTGGAGCGAGTCGTGATGGTCACGGTAGAGGTGCTGGTCGGCATGGTCGCTCCCTTTCCTTGTCTTCTCAGGATGCCTGACGGGCAGCGAGCCAGGTGCTGTAGCGGCGGCGGGCGCGATGCAGGCGCAGCTGGTCGAAGCCGAGGGCGAGCCTCGGGCTGACGCCGGGGCGCGTGGTCCGGCCGCTTCCGAGGCGACGGAGCTGGTAGCGGATGCGGGACATGCTGGCGGCCGACGCGATGGCCTTGTCTTCGATGGCGACAGGCGCGAGGGCGACCTTGGCGTCGGCGTCATGGTGCCACCGGTTCGGGAGTTCGGGGTCGACCGCGAGCGCCGAGCCCATGCCGACGAGGGCGATCCCGCCGTCGAGGACTTCCTGGGCGATGGGGCGGCGGGTGATCCCGCCGGTGAGCATGAGCGGCAGCGGGCTGGTCTTCGCGAGGTCTTCGGCGAGGGTGAGGAAGTACGCCTCGCGCACCTTCGTGCGGGAGTCCTTGGCCAGCCCGGTCATGGCTGGCGCCTCATAGCTGCCGCCGGAGAGCTCGACGAGGTCGACGCCAAGGGGGGCGAGCATGCGGATCACCTCGGCGGCGTCGTCGGCTTCGAACCCGCCACGCTGGAAGTCGGCGGAGTTCAGCTTCACGGCGACCGCGAAGGCCGGTCCCACGGCGGCGCGGACGGCCCGGGCGACGTCGAGCAGCAGGCGGGCCCGGTTCTCCAGCGATCCGCCCCACCGGTCGGTGCGCTGGTTGGCGAGCGGGGAGAGGAACTGGGAGAGCAGGTAGCCGTGCGCGGCGTGGATTTCGACCCCATCGAATCCGGCCTCCTCGGCGCGGCGGGCAGTGGTCGCGAATCGCTCCATGGTCTCGGCGATCTGCGCGGGGGTCATCGCGACCGGGTCCGCCCAGATTCCCCGTGTCCTGCCGGTGTCCACCTTGATCGCCGAGGGACCCCACGCGACGCCGGGGAGGTCGGCGCGCACCTGACGGCCGGGGTGGTTGATCTGCATCCACGCCTTCGCACCGCCGCCCTTCGCCGCCGTCGCCCACTCCCGGAACGGCTCGAGTGGCGAGTGGGCGTCGAGGACTACGCCGGCGGGGCCGGTCATCGCGGCGTCGTGGACCATGACGTTCCCGGTGATCAGCAGTCCCGCGCCACCCTGGCTCCATCGCCGGTAAAGCGTGAACAGGGCGTCGCCGGGGAGCTGGCCAGCCGCGGCCATGTTCTCCTCCATCGCGGCCTTGGCGATCCGGTTCGGGATCGTCGCGCCGCTGGCAAGCGTGAGCGGGGTGAACAGCGGAGAGGACACGGGGGCTCCTTGGAAGCGTAAGTTGACGTTGCTTACATCTCGACCGTAAGCGATGATGTATTCATTGTCAACATGAATCGAGGCATCGAGGAGTGGTCGACGGCGATCCCCGCGAGGATTGTTGACAGTGCGCACATCGGGTCCTATCCTCGACAATGTAAGCACTGAACACATAGTGCGAGGGAAAGGCCGCCGGGTGAGCACATCAGCGAAGAACGGACAGACGGCGGGTGTGGGCGAGACGCTGTCGCCGAACTTCTACCACCAGACCAACGTGCTCGCGACCGGCACCGCCCGCTTCCCGACGTTCTCCATGCCCCACAATTGACCTACGCGACGCTTGGGATCACCATCATGTCCACCACGCCCACCGGAACCCCGGCCTCCGAACACTCGGCGCCCGAAACCCCCGCGCCTGAAACCCCCGCGCCCGAAACCCCCGCGCCTGAAACCCCCGCGCCCGAAACCCCTGTGTCAGGCCCCCGCGCCTCGCGTGCCCCGTCGCCTGCGCCCGGCCTCTCGCTGCCGCCCGCGCTGACCCCGCGGCTGCGGCAGCGCCTCACCTCCCTGGTCGTCGCGAGCCCCGACGCGGCCCACGCGACCACGACCGCGCCGTACTCGGGCGCCGAGCTCGCCTCGTTCCCGGTGTCCACCCCGGGCGACGTCGACCGGGCGTTCGGCACCGCCCGCACCGCGCAGGCCCACTGGGCCGGCCTTCCCGGGGCGGAGCGGTCGCGGATCCTGCTGCGCTTCCACGACCTGCTCCTGAACCGGCAGGACGAGGTGCTCGACCTCATGCAGGCCGAGAACGGAAAGACCCGCCGCGACGCGTTCCTCGAGGTCACCGACATCGCGATGACGGCCCGCTACTACGCCCGCACCGCGCCGGGCCTGCTCGCCCCGAAGCGGCGCGCGGGCGCATTCCCGATCCTCACCCACACCACGGAGCTCAGACACCCGAAGGGCGTCGTCGCGGTCATCTCGCCGTGGAACTATCCGCTGAGCATGGCAGCGGGAGACGCAATCGCCGCCCTCATGGCGGGGAATGCGGTCGTGCAGAAGCCCGACACGCAGGCCGGCCTCACCGCGCTGTGGGCCGCGGATCTGATGCGCGAAGCCGGACTCCCGGCGGGGCTGTGGCAGATCGTGATCGGCCCGGGCAGCAGCATCGGCGGGGCGCTCATGCAGAACGCCGACTACGTCATGTTCACGGGGTCGACGGCGACCGGCCGGCAGATCGCCCGCGACGCCGGGGAGCGGCTAATCGGCGCGTCGCTGGAGCTCGGCGGCAAGAACGCCATGCTCGTGCTCGACGACGCCGACCTCGACCGTGCCGTGGACGGGGCGATCACCGCGTGCTTCCCGTCCGCCGGGCAGCTGTGCGTGTCCATCGAGCGCCTCTATGTCGCCGACGCCGTGTACGAGCAGTTCGTCTCCGCGTTCGCCGCCCGCACCCGCGGGCTCTCCATCGGCGCCGCGTACGACTACAGCAAGGACGTCGGCAGCCTCACCACCCCGTCCCAGCTCGAAACCGTCACCGCCCACATCGCGGATGCCGTCGGCAAGGGCGCCCGGGTGCTCGCCGGAGGCCACGCCCGCCCGGACCTGGGTCCGCTGTTCCACGAACCCACGATCCTCGAAGGCGTCACGGACGAGATGACCTTGTTCGGACACGAGACCTTCGGCCCTGTCGTGTCCGTCTACCGCGTGCAGGACGACGACGAGGCGATCGCCCGCGCCAACGCTTCCGTCTACGGCCTCAACGCCTCCGTCTGGTCCCACAGCTCCGCCCGAGGCCGTGCGGTCGCCGCCCGGCTGCATGCAGGAACGGTGAACGTGAACGAGGCGTTCGCCGCTGCCTGGGGCAGCGTCGACGCGCCGATGGGCGGCATGGGCGACTCCGGCCTCGGCCGCCGTCACGGTGCCGACGGCCTGCTCAAATACACCGAGGCGCAGACCGTCGCCCAGCAGCGCCTGCAGGGCTTCGCGCCTCCGCCCGGCATCGTCTGGGACCGCTGGGCGCGGATCCTCACGAGCGCCCTTAGGGCGATGAAGGCCTTCCGCCGCCGCTGACCGCCCCCGTCACAGAACGCCGTCACAGAACCCCTCACGAGAAGGAGCCACTCTCATGACCACCGTGCTCATGGTCCTCAGCGCCGCCGACCGCTGGACGCTCAACGACGGAACCATCCACCCCTCGGGGTTCTGGGCCGAGGAGTTCGTCATCCCCTACGAGACCTTCACGGCCGCCGGGTGGGACGTCACCGTCGCCACCCCGGGCGGGGTCCGTCCCACCGTCGACCGGCTCAGCCTCGGGATCTCCGGCGGCCTGCCCACCACCACCCGCAAACTCGAAGCGAAGCTCGATGGCCTCGCCCGCGTGCTCGACGCCGTCCGCAACCTCTACGAGCTGAACGCCGACGAGTTCGATCTCGTCTTCTACCCCGGCGGGCACGGCCCCATGGAGGACCTCGCCTATGACGCCGTCTCCGGAGCCCTGCTCACCCGCCGGCTCCACGAGGACAAGCCGCTCGCGCTGCTCTGCCACGCCCCCGCCGCGATCCTCGCCGCGACCAACCCGGACGGCAGCAACTCATTCGCCGGACGGAACATGACCGGGCTCTCCAACCGCGAAGAACTCCTGAACCGGTTCGCGAGGAAGGCCCCCTGGCTGCTTGAGGACCGGATGAAGGAGGTCGGCGTGAACTACGACAAGGGGTTCCTGCCGCTGCGCCCCCACACGATCAAGGACCGCAACCTCTACACCGGGCAGAACCCGCAATCCTCGAAAGAGCTCGCCGAGCGGCTCGTGAAGGACCTCGGCTGAGCCTGGGCCACTGGATGCGTCCCTGCCAAGAATCGACTGCTCCGTAGCTGTCGTTACGAGACCTCAAAACGACAGTTACGGAGCAGCGGATGGAGGTGGGGCTGCCAATGATTCGTTGGACTACTCAAGCACCTCGGACGCCTCGAGCCACACGAGCTCAAGCTCCTCCTTCTCGGCAAGGAGCGCCTGAAGCTGCGCGTTGAGCTCGCCGAGGCGTCCGTAGTCCTCGGCGACGCGGGCCATCTCCTGGTGGAGCTTCGCCTCCTGCTCGCCGAGCTTCCCGAGCTGGCGCTCGACCCGGTTGAGGTCCTTGCGAGCTTGGCGCTTCTCGGCCTCGCTCGCGCCGGATCCGGTGGCCCCCCGTACGCCTTCCGCGGCAGCCGACGCCCCGCCGTCGCCCGTTCCGGTGCCCGCCGCGGCCGCCCCCGAAGCGGCGGCGGCTCCCGAGGCGAGCGCCGCTGTCTCCTGCTCCGCACGGAGGCGCAGGTACTGCTCGACTCCGCCGGGCAGCGCCCGCACAGCGCCGTCGCCCAGGAGCGCGAGCTGGTGGTCGGTCACGCGCTCGAGGAGGTAGCGGTCGTGGCTCACGACGACGAGCGTCCCCGGCCACCCGTCGAGCACGTCCTCGACGGCCGCGAGGGTGTCGGTGTCGAGATCGTTCGTGGGCTCGTCGAGCATGAGCACGTTGGGCTCGCCGACAAGCAGCCGGAGGAGCTGGAGGCGGCGCCGCTCGCCGCCCGAGAGCTCGGACACGCGCGTCCACTGCTTCTGGTTCGTGAAGCCGAGCTGCTCGACGAGCTGCCCCGCCGTGAGCTCCTTGCCGCCGACGGCGAACGTCTGCTTCTCCCGCTGGATGACCTCGACGACGCGCAGGTCCGCGACGTCGTCGAGCTCGCGCACGTCCTGGCTCAGGACGGCGGTGACCACGGTCTTGCCGCGCTTGACCCGGCCGGACGTTGGCTCGATATCCCCCGAGAGGAGGCGGAGCAGCGTCGACTTCCCCGCACCGTTGACGCCGACGACGCCGACGCGCTCGCCGGGCGCGAGGCGCAGGGTCACGTTGTCGAGGAGAGGCTTGTACCCCGACGACGCGGGGTCGCCGTACGCGAGCGTCACGCGCTCCAAATCCACGACATCCTTGCCGAGCCGCGCCGTCGCCATCTTGGACAGCGCGACGGCGTCCCGGGGCTCGGGCACGTCGGCGATGAGCGCATTCGCGGCCTCGATGCGGAACTTGGGCTTCGACGTGCGGGCGGGGGCGCCGCGGCGAAGCCACGCAAGCTCCTTCTTCATGAGGTTCTGCCGCTTGGTCTCGACGACGGCGGCCATGCGGTCGCGCTCTGCCCGCGCGAGGACGTACGCGGCGTACCCGCCCTCGAACGGCTCGACGATGCCGTCGTGGACCTCCCACGTGTCGGTGCAGACCTCGTCGAGGAACCAGCGATCGTGGGTCACGACGAGGAACGCGCCCTCGTTCGCCCGCCAGCGGCCCTTGAGGTGCCGCGCGAGCCAGGCGACGCCCTCGACGTCGAGGTGGTTGGTGGGCTCGTCCAGCATGATGACGTCGTGCGGCTCGATGAGGAGCTTCGCGAGGGCCACGCGGCGCCGCTGGCCGCCGGAAAGCGAATTAACCCGGGCGTGCCAGTCGACATCTTCGACGAGGCCCGCCATGATCTCTCGGATGCGAGGATTCGCGGCCCATTCGTAGTCGGCGCGGTCGCCGACGATGGCGCGCCCGACGTCGAGGTCGCCGTCGAGCACGTCGCCCTGGTCGAGGTAGCCGACGTTTAGCCCTCGCCGCCATGTGACCCGGCCGTCGTCGGCCGCGACGCGCTGCGCAAGGAGACGCATGAGCGTCGACTTGCCGTCGCCGTTCCGCCCGACGACACCGATCCGGTCGCCTTCGTTGAGCCCGACGGTCACGCCGTCGAGGACGGTCCGGGTGCCGAAGGAGATGCTGAGGTTCTCGCCGCCGAGCAGATGTGCCAAGGATCGCTTCCGGGTGGGGGGTGGGTGTCTAGACGTGGGTGGGTGTCTAAAGGGTGGGCGGGTGCAAAAGTATCTACAGCAGGGTATCGCTCAGGATCCGCGCGCCGGGAACCGGGCCGTGCACGGCGAGCGCCTCGACGCCCCGGTGCGCGAGCGCGTCGGCAAGCTCCGCCGCGGAATCCGCGTCCTCGGCGAGGAGCGCGACGGTCGGCCCGGAGCCCGAGACGAGCGACGCGAGGGCGCCGTGCGAGTCCCCCCATCCGAGGGTGTCGCGCAGGTCTGGGGCGAGCGAGACCGCGGCCCGCTGGAGGTCGTTGAGGAGCACGTGGCTCAGGGCGTGCGCGTCGCCCGCGCGGACAGCCGAGAGGACGCCGGCCTCGACGTCGGTCGGCTCCTCGGCCTCGATGCCCTCAGCGGCACGGAGCCGGTCCAGCTCGCGGAACACCGCGGGCGTGCTGAGCCCGAAGTCCGCGAGGACGAGTACCCAGTCGAGGCGTTCGGTCGCGAGCGCGGGCGAGAGGCGGTCGCCGACGCCGAGGCCGACGGCGGCGCCTCCTAGGAGCGCGAACGGCACGTCGGCGCCGAGCTCGGCGGCGAGATGTGCGAGCTCGTCGCGCGAGAGCCCGCCGTCCCACAGCGCGTTGCACGCGAGGAGGGCGGCTGCGGCGTCGGCGGATCCCCCGCCCATGCCCCCGGCGACGGGGACGCGCTTCGTGATCTCGAGGTGAACGCCGGTCGGACGTTCGGAGACCTCCGCCATGAGCGCAGCCGCCCGCACCGCGAGGTTGCGCTCGTCGAGGGGAATCTCGAGTTCGTCGATGTCGAGCGTGCTCTCGGGGCTCAGGCTCACCGTGATGCCGGGGGCCTCGGTCGCCGTCGCCCGGACTTCCTCGAAGAGCGAGACCGCGAGGTAGACACTCGCAACGCTGTGATATCCGTCGGGCCGCGGCGGCCCGACGCGGAGCGAGACGTTGACCTTGCCGGGCGCCTTGGCGCGGACCGATCGACGGCCGCTCCCGCTTCCTGAACGCATGTGCCCTAACCTACTAAACGTCTCGGCAATTGTTGGCTTGAGCAGGGTCACGGGACCCGCCACCCTGCTCAAGGCAACAATTCCGCCATGGTCACAGCGCGGCGTGTCGCTGTTCGGCGATGCGCACGAACGCATCGATGCCGAGGGTCTCGCCGCGCGCGCTCGGATTGACGCCTCCTGCGACGAGGATGCGCTCGGCCGCGGGCCCACCTCCCGCCCAGCCGGAGAGCGCGGCCCGGAGCGTCTTGCGGCGCTGGGCGAACGCGGCGTCGATGACGGCGAAGACTTCGGCGCGCGTCGCCGTCGTCTGCGGGGGTTCGCGGCGCTCGAAGGCGACAAGGCCCGAATGGATGCGCGGAGCGGGCCAGAAGACGTTAGTTCCGATGACGCCGGCCTTGCGCATCGTCCCATACCACGCGGCCTTGACGCTCGGAACCCCGTAGATCTTGGAACCGGGATCGGCGGCGAGGCGGTCGGCCACCTCGTCCTGGACCATGACGAGGCCGTGGCGCAGGCTCGGGAAGTGCTCGAGCAGATGGAGCACGACGGGCACCGCGACGTTGTAGGGGAGGTTGGCGACGACGGCGCTCGGCCGGGCGGGGAGGTCGGTCACTTTGAGCGCGTCGGCGAGCACGAGATCGAAACGGCCGACGGCGTCGGGGCGCCAGTGCGCGACCGTCTCCGGAAGCTTGCGCGCCAACGTTGGGTCGATCTCGATCGCGACGACCCGTTCGGCGGCATCGAGTAGCCCGAGGGTGAGCGAGCCGAGGCCGGGCCCGACCTCGAGGACCGTCTCCCCGGCGTCGAGCTTCGCGGCGGCGACGATGCGGCGGATCGTGTTCCCATCGATGACGAAGTTCTGGCCGAGCGTCTTGGTGGGGCGGACGCCGATCTCCTCGGCGAGGGCCCGGATGTCGGCGGCTCCGAGGAGGTGGGCGGGTTCAGTCACCAGAGAATCCTATCCGGAGCGGAGAATCCCGTCCGGGCGGGGCACCAACCCGTTGCGCCGCCACGTCCAGAGGGTCTCAACCCGGCGGACGTGACGGCGCAAGCGGAGGAAAGCCTTACGGACGCGTCAGCGAGACGCCGCCCAGGCGCAGCCCCACGGGGAGAGGCCGGCCTTCGCGTAGTACGTGTTCGCCACGGCGATCTGCTGCTCCCTCGTCGCGAGGGACGCGTTGGGCGCGTACGCCCCGCCGCCGTTCGCCATCCACGACGAAATGTTGAACTGGAGGCCGCCGTAGTAGCCGTTGCCCGTGTTGATGGACCAGTTGCCGCCCGATTCGCACTGGGCGATCTTGTCCCACATGGCCGCGTTCATCACGGCGGGCGCCGCCGCGCCGGTGTTGGCGCCCGGGTCCGGCTGCTTCGTGCCGACGAGGATCTTCTGTGAAACGGGCTGGACCGTGACGTTCTGGGAGGTGAGCGTGCGGCCCGCCTCGTGGCCGTCGACGGTCACGACCTGGTAGGTCTTGACGATCGTTCCGGCGACACCCTGCTGGACGACCTTCGTCTGGCCGACCGGGAGATCCGGGGCGTCGGTCTTCTCCGTGCTGAAGGGGAGGGACTCCGTCACGGTGTCCGCCTTGCCGGCGTCCACGCGTGTCACCTTGAGGACCATGCCGGAGACGACGGGTGCATTGCCCGGGAGCGAGACGTGGTCCTTGTCGGTGAGCGTCAGGCCGAGCTCGTTGAGGAGGTCGGCGACGGTCGGGGCCGCGGTCGTGCGGGTCACCGACTGGCCGTCGACGAGGATCGTGACGTCCTTGGGGGTCGTGATGTTCACGACGCTGCCCACGGGCTCGAGGGACGTCGATCCCGCGAGGGAGACGACGCTGTTGGAGGCGACGCCGAGCTCGTGCACGAGGGCGTCGACGGTCGGGACGGTCGTCTCGACCGTGCGCAGGGCGCCGTCGAGCTTGACCGTGACCTCCTTGGTGCGGTTGACCGTGATAACGGCGCCGCTCGCGACGGCATCCGTGAGCGCGGGCTGGACGGCGTCCGCCGCGTGGACCTCCACATTGGCGCCTCGGACCACCTGGTCGACGGTGGAGGCGAAGGTCGAGATGGTGCTGGTCTTTCCGTCAACGCTGAGCGTGACGGTCTTGGCATTCGCAACGAAGGCGGTCGTGCCCAGCACGAGCGCGCCGACAACGGCGACCTGACCGGCGATCCTGAACGGCTTCACCGTGGCGCTTTCAGCGGAGTATCTGCTCACATGTGCCCTAACCTCGCAGGTCCGGGCACGGGCGGGTCGGACGGGGCACACGGGTGGGCCCGACCCTTCGGCATCGCAGCGTTCAGGGCCTTGTCTCGTCCGTGGGCCTTCCCCGACCCCGGCTGTTGAGTATCGACTGTAATCGAAGCGTTATCAAAACACAAGAAAAAATTACGTTTCCATCACAGCACGGGGCTTTCGGGGCCGCCCGAAGGCCCCGAGGGGCCGCCCTCAGTCCCAGCTTCCGTACGCCGAGACGGTGTTCTCGCCGAGGCGCGTGCACAGCTCGGCGAGGTCCGATCCGAGCACCTCGGCCATGGCGCGGACGGTGTACGGAACCATGTAGCTCGCGTTCGGCCGGCCGCGGAACGGCTGCGGCGTGAGGAACGGCGAATCGGTCTCGACGAGCACCCTAGACGGCTCCGCGATCGCAAGCGCGCGGCGGAGGTTGTCGGCGTTCTTGAACGTGAGCGTGCCCGCGAATGAGAGGAACCAGCCGTTCTCGTTGCAGATGCGTGCCAGCTCCTCGTCGCCCGAGAAGCAGTGGAAGACGACCCGTTCCGGCGCGCCCTCCTCGCGGAGAAGCCGCACGACGTCGTCGTGCGCCTCGCGGTCGTGGATCTGCAGCGTGAGGCCGAGGCGCTTGGCGATGTCGATGTGGCGACGGAACGACTCGCGCTGAATCTCGAGCGCGTCGCCGTGCGTGCGGTAATAGTCGAGCCCCGTCTCCCCGATCGCGCGCACGCGCGGGTGCGCCGCGAGCTCCTCGATCTCGGCGAGCGCCGACTCGAACTCCCCGCGCGCCGCATAGCGCGGCGCGTCGTTGGGGTGGAGGGCGACGGCGCCGAGCAGGCGATCGTCGGCGTCGAGCGCCTCGACGGTAAAGCGCGACGACGGAAGATCGCACCCAACCTGGACCGCCCGGTGCACGCCCACGGCCTCGGCCGCATCCATCGCCTCGCGGACGCCGACCTCGACGAGACCGTCGCGGAAGTTCAGGTGCGTGTGGTTGTCCGCCACGGGAACCGGAAGCGGCTCGGGAGCGGGCGGGTACTCGAGGCGGCGCTTGCGTCCGCTCTCGTCATGCGCTGCCCGCACCTCGCCGGCCACGCCGCGGGGTCCGTCGGCCCCGGCGAGGGGCGCGACGTCGTCGTCCTCGGTCCATCGGTACGCGGCGGGGGGAAGCGAAGCACACATGCCCCCACTCTATGGCGGTTCCGCGGCCGTCAACGCAGGCCTTCCGCGTCATGGATCCCACCCTCGCGCCTCTTGTGAAGCGTGGGCGCCTGCCCGACGTCCGCACCCTAGGCAAGGATCGAGGCTACTCATGGGCGACGTCATCACATCGTGTACCGACTTGGGGATCGGCGAATGGGTCACTGCCGGCCTGCGCGGATGCAGGGTCCGCTTCGCGGGCCGCGTCACGGGCCTGTTCCCCGCTTTGGACCTGTTCTGGGTCCTGGGCGAGGACGGGCTGCGCAGGGCCGTGGACTTCTCCCGCTTCGAGGTCCACCGCGCCGCCGCGCCGTAACCCGTTCCGCGCAATAGGTCACAGGAAGGTCACAGAATCGGTCCGCCCAACTCCGCTCGTTGCGGGTAACGTGGACAGCACACAGGTGTGACCGAAATCTCTCTGGGAGTTTCGGCACCATACGGTCCAAGGGGGACGCATGGACGTGCACCGCACTGGGGTGACCGCGATCACGCCGCTGCGTGCGGGCCCACCGCCCCAGCCCATGCCGCCCACGCGGTTCCGGGCAACGTGCGAGCGGATCCTCGCCTCCGTCGATCGCGTGATCGACGGCAAGGCCGACGCGTCCCGCACGGCCCTCACGGTCCTACTCGCGCAAGGCCACCTCCTCGTCGAAGACGTGCCCGGGGTCGGCAAGACCATGCTCGCGAAGACGCTCGCGCGCACGATCGACTGCTCGGTGAGCCGCATCCAGTTCACCCCCGACCTGCTGCCCAGCGACGTCACGGGCGTATCGATCTACAACCAGGCCACGCGGCAGTTCGAATTCCGGCCCGGCGCCGTCTTCGCGAACATCGTGATCGGCGACGAGATCAACCGTGCCTCGGCCAAGACGCAGTCCGCGCTGCTCGAGTGCATGGAGGAGCACCAGGTCACGGTGGACGGGACGTCGTACGCCATGAGCGAGCCGTTCATGGTCATCGCGACCCAGAACCCGATCGAGATGGAGGGCACCTACCCGCTGCCCGAGGCGCAGCGCGACCGCTTCATGGCCCGCATCTCGATGGGCTACCCGGACGAGGCCGCCGAAGCGCTCATGCTCGAGAGCCATCAGTCCGAATCGCCGCTCCTCTCCGTGCAGCCCGCAGCGGAGGCCTCCGAGGTGCTCGGCATGATCGGGACCGTCAAGTCGGTCTACGTGTCAGACCCGGTGAAGGAGTTCACGGTAGCGCTCGGCCGCGCGACGCGATCGAGCGAGCGGCTCCGGCTCGGGGCCAGCCCCCGCGCGGTCCTTCAGCTCCTGCGGGCCTCGAAGGCCCGCGCCGCACTCGACGGGCGGGACTTCGTGCTGCCCGACGACGTCGCCGCCATGGCGCCTACGGTGCTCACCCACCGCCTCATCCTCGACCGCCGGGCTGCAGGCGCCGGGCTCACGGCGGGCGGCGTGCTCGACGCGATCATTGCCGCCGTCCCCATCCCGTCCGACGGCGCGGCCCGCCTCCGCCGGCAGGACTGAGTCCCATGGCGCTCCCCTCATCGCGCTGGCGCAACGCGGCGTGGCAGGGGTCGCTCACGGCCGCCGGCTGGGGATTCGTCGGCGCGGGCGCCGTCGTGCTGCTTGCCGCGCAGCTCTTGGGGCGCCGGGATCTCCTTCACCTCTCCGTCTTCTTCCTCTTGGTCCCCGCGGCCGCGTGGATCGCGAACCGCCTCTTCCGCCCGGGCCTCATGGTCGACCGCGGGAGCGACCCTCCCGTCGTCCAAGCGGGGCACGACGCCGAGGTGCGCCTCGCGGTGCGGCACGCGGGCGTCCTCGTCGGCCGGCTGACGATGGCCGAGCACCTCCCGGCGTCGCTCGGCGCAGGCCCCGACTTCGCGTACCCGGGGCGCTACGTGAGCGACGACGGCGCGAGCCGCTACCGATACCAGCTCTCGTGCCCGCGCCGCGGCCTGTACGTGCTCGGCCCGGTCGAGGCACGATCGACCGACGTCTTCGGACTCGCCGAACAGCGCACCCGGATCGACGCCGGGACCCGGCTCACCGTCACGCCCGCCCCGGTTCCGCTCGCGGCCTCGGTCCTCTCGGGGCTGCGCGGCATCGAGGGGAGCATCGCGACGCGCATGCAGGCGAACCCGTCCGAGGACGACGTCATGACGCGCGAATACCGCCACGGCGACCCCATGCGTCGCGTGCACTGGGCCGCGACCGCGCGGCACGGCCAGCTCATGGTGCGGCAGGAGGAATCTGCGACGTCGCCCGAGGCCACGATCATCCTCGACCTGCGCCGCGAAGCCTTCCCGATCGCGACCGGGCGGCCAGCTCCCCCCGGCGAATGGGCACCGGGGCCGCCCGAATTCGAATGGGCCGTGACGGCCGCGATGTCGGTCGCGGCCCACCTCGCCGACCTCGACTACACGCTCCGCCTCCTCGACGCAGACGGAAGCCTCGCGCTCTCGCACTCGCCGTCGTCGCCCGAACCGGACTCGCCCGACTACACGGGGCGCACAGGCCTCGCGGTCGTCGCCGCGGGACTCGCGGCGATCCTCCCCCGCTCGAACGAAGCGCAGGCCCATTCGCCGGCGTTCCATGCGCCCGGGCACAGCACGCGAAACGGCGAGGGCTTCGGGGACCTCCTCCTCGACCGCATCGAGGCGCATCGGCTGCGCGGACCGCTCGTGGCGATCCTCGGCCGCACGAGTGCGCAGGACGCGCGGGTTCTCGCGCCCGCCGCGGAGTCGACGGAACGCGCCCTCGCGCTCGTCGTCTCCGACCGGCCCGGGGCGTCCCGCGCCGCCGTCCAGACCCTGCGCTCGGCCGGCTGGCTCGCGGTCGAGGCAACCGCGCGCACGCGTGTCGATGCCGCATGGCTCGCGCTCACGGAGGAGGGAACACCGTGGTGACCGCGCCGCCGCGCCCCGCCCCCGCGCGTCCGGTGCCGCCCCGGCGGGGTCCGCGCTGGAATCCCCGCGGGCTCGCGTGGAAGCCCGCGGCCGTGGGGATGTTCCTCGCCGTCTCGATCGTCGGCGCGTCCGTCTCGTACGACGGCGTGCTGCGCGGCTGGGCGTGGCTCTACCCCATCGTGGTCGTCGTGTTCGCCACGGCGGCCGCAATCGCCGTCGGGCGGCTCGCGCGCCTTCCCGTCGTCGTGCCCTCGGCCGTCGGCCTCGTCGTCTGGGCCTTCTCGCTCACGTTCATGTTCCTGCGGGACACGGCCTTGCTCGGCGTCATCCCGACCGCGCACACGCTCGAGGCCGCGCGCGAGGCGCTCGACGAGGCGTGGAACACCGTTGCGTACGAGGCCGTGCCGGCCGGGCCGAACGTCGGGGTCGTCGCCCTGCTCGCGGGCGCCCTCGGGCTCACGGCCATCGTCGGCGAAGCCATCGCCGTCCCGTGCCGGCTGCCCGCCATCGCGGGCGTCGCACCGCTCTCCGTGCTGGCCGTCCCCGCCCTCCTCAAGCCGTCCGGGCCAGGGGCGTGGGGCTTCGCGGCCGCCGCGGCAGCCTACCTCGCGGCCCTCGCCGTCGCGCGGGCGGACGGGGCCTCGGACCGCACGTCCCGCGAGCGCCGCGCCGGGTCCCCGGAACCCGGCCTGGCGCCTGCGCCGTTCCGCGCGCGACGGGCCGGGTCCGCGGTCTCGCCCACCGGCGTCGTCGCGATCGTGGCCGCGATTGTCGCGGGCTCGCTCGTGCTGCCAGTGCTCATTCCCGGCTTTGAGCGGGGCGCCTTCCCCGAGGGCTCGCGGCTCAAGTACTTCGGCCAGAACGTGGGGCTCAACCCGTTCATCAGCCTCGGAAGCGACTTGAGGAGCGCGCAGGGCGTCGGCATCATCCGCTACGCCACCGACTCGACGAAACCGGTCTACCTCCAGACAGTGACGGTCGACTCGTTCGACGGAACCACGTGGGGTCCCGACAACCGGGACGACACCCGGCAGGGCAACCTCACGGCGATCACGCCCGGGACCGCCCAGACGGCTCCCCTCGTCACGACGACTACGGTCATATCGACCGGAAGCTTCACGAGCCCGTACCTGCCTACGCCGTATGCCCCGGCGTCGATCACGGGCGTGCGCGGCCACTTCGGCTGGGATCCGCTCAACCTGAGCCTCAAGGGCGAGCCGGGCGCGAGCCTGGACCAGGACTACGTCGTCCGATCCGTCATGCCGGACGTCACGCCCGATGTGCTCGACAAGGCGCGCTCCTCGGCGCGCGGCATCGGGCGCGAGAACGGGATCGTGCCGAGCGCCATACCCTCCTTGGTGCGGACGACGGCGGAGACGGTCACGAAGGGTGCCGCGTCCCAGTACGCGAAGGCCATCGCCCTCCAGACATACCTCCGCACGTTCACGTACTCCGAGCAGGCCCCTGTCAACGAGGGCTACGACGGAACGGGCATGGACGTCCTCGAGAAATTCCTCGAGAAGAAGTCCGGGTACTGCATCCACTTCTCGGCCGCGATGGCCGTCATGGCCCGTCTGGTCGGGATCCCGAGCAGGATCGCCGTCGGCTTCGCCCCAGGGCACCCGACGGGCGGATCGGTCGCCGTTTCGGGCGTCGGGGTGCTCCCCGAGTTCGAGGTCGACGCGCGCGACGCGCACGCGTGGCCCGAGCTGTATTTCGAGGGCCTCGGGTGGATTCCCTTCGAGCCCACGCCGTCGCGCGGGGTTCTGCCCGCGTACGCCCAGACGGACTCGCCCTCGGGCGGAAGCACGAACCTCGACAACCTCAACGACGGTCTCCGGCCGAGCGTCGGGCCGACTCCAGCGAGCAGCCCGAGCGCCGCACCGGCTCCCCAAGTGGCCGCGCCCGGCGAGGCCCCCTGGGAACCCGCTGCCGCTCTCGCGGCGGGCGTCCTGGCTCTCGCGGCGCTTCTGGTCCTCCCCGCCGCGGTGCGTGCGGCGCAGCGGCGGCGGCGCCTCGCCCAGGGCGTCGACGGAGCGTGGGAGGAACTTGAGGCGATCGGCCTGGACCATGGGATTCCCCCTAGCCCGTCAGACACTCCGCGGGCCTACGCCGGCCGGCTCGCGGCGTGGGAGGCTGACGACGGCGGCACGGTCCACGAGGCGCTCGCGACCCTCACGCGCGAATACGAGCGCCACGAGTACGGGCGCCCCGGCTATCGCGCCGACGAGGACGCCGCGCGCGCCGCGATCTCGACTCTTTCGCGGGCGAGCCGGGCCGCGAGCTCGCCCGCGGCCCGTGCGCGCATCGCGGCGCTCCCGCCGTCGGCCTTCGCGCGCCCACGGAACGCACTCGGGCGCGCCTCGCAGCGTGCGAGGCGCGCCCTCCGAGAACTCGCAGCGAGGGGCGGACGCCTGTGGCGGGGCCTCAGGAACCGACCGCACCGCTAGCCGTCCAAGGGTCACCACCCGTGGGTGCCCGACCATCCAAGGGTCACCACCCGTGGGTGCGACCCGCGTAAGGTGACCCCTGAACGGTGGCGCACCCGCGTTATGTGACCCCTGAACGGTGGCGCGCGGGCGGATTCCTAGCCCGCGTACGGGTCCGCGATGCCGATGTACTGCGTCGTCGTGTACTCCGCGATGCCTTCGGAGCCGCCCTCCCGGCCGAGGCCGGACTGCTTGACGCCACCGAACGGGGCAGCGGCGTTCGAGATGACCCCGGCGTTGAAGCCGACCATGCCGTACTCGATCTGCTCGGCGACCCGGAACATCCGTGCGTAGTCGCGGGTGAACAGGTACGAGGCAAGGCCGTATTCGGTCGCGTTCGCGAGCCGGATCGCGTCCTCCTCGGTCGCGAACGTCGTGATCGGGGCGACAGGGCCGAAGATCTCGTTCTTCAGGATCTCGGCGTCGTTCGGGACGTCCGCGAGGACAGTCGGGGCGTAGAAGTAGCCGTCGCCCTCGATCGGGGCGCCGCCCGTCGCCACGCGGGCGCCGGACTCGACGGCCTCGGTCACGAGCGCGTGGACGTCCTTGCGGGCGCCGCCGTCGATGAGCGGGCCGACCTTCGAGTCAGACTCGGTGCCGCGGCCCGTCTTGAGCGCAGCCATGGCGGCCGCGAACTTCGCGGTGAACTCCTCCGCGACCGATTCCTGCACGAGGAAACGGTTCGCGGCCGTGCACGCCTCGCCCATGTTCCGCATCTTGGCGGCCATGGCGCCCTCGACGGCCTTGTCCAGGTCCGCGTCCTCGAAGACGATGAAGGGCGCGTTGCCGCCCAGCTCCATCGACGTCCGCAGGACGTTCTGGGCCGCGTCCGCGATGAGGCGGCGGCCCACCGGAGTCGAGCCCGTGAACGAAACCTTCCGGAGACGCGAGTCCTTCATGATCGGGCCCGAGATGCTCGACGCGGACGACGACGAGACGACGTTGAGGACGCCGGCCGGGAGGCCCGCTTCCTGCATGACGGAGGCGAAGAGCTGGGTCGTGAGCGGCGTGAACTTCGCGGGCTTGACGACCATGGTGCAGCCCGCTGCGACGGCGGGGCCGATCTTGCGCGTCGCCATGGCCAGCGGGAAGTTCCACGGCGTGATGAGCAGGCAGGGGCCGACCGGCTTGCGGTGGACGAGGATCTTGTTCTTGCCCTCGGGCGTCGTGACGTAGCGGCCGTAATCGCGCACCGCTTCCTCCGAGAACCAGCGGAGGAACTCGGCACCGTACGTGACCTCGCCGCGGGACTCGGCGAGGGGCTTGCCCATCTCGAGGGTCATGAGCAGGGCGAAGTCGTCGGCGCGCTCGGTCACGAGCTCGAACGCACGGCGCAGGATCTCGGCGCGCTCGCGCGGGGCCGAACGGGCCCAGGCTGCCTGAGCGCCGTCGGCGGCATCCAGCGCGGCGAGGGCATCCTCGCTCGTTGCATCGGCGATCTCGAGGAGGGTCTTCCCGGTCGCGGGATCCTCGACGGCGAAAGTCTTGCCGCCGGCGGCGCCGCGCCACTCGCCGTTGATGAGAAGGCCGGTAGGCACGCGGGCGAGCAGTTCCGCTTCGCGCTCGGGGGTGACAGACGTGACGTCAGACATGTCGGCTCCTTTCGCCGTGCGGGACTCAGCATCGAGTCCCTGGGTTCCCCTCCACGCTAGGCCGGGCGCAGGCCGAGTGTCTACGCACGCCTGCACCACAGAACTACTAGTTCGCTGTACGGCTGCACAACCTGGTCCCGCGAGATTTCGGGGATTCCGCGTGAAAGCCTCCGCGCATCGCCGCATGGCCGCGGCCGACGGCGCGTTCCCGGCCGCCGCCGCCAGCACGACCGTCCCTAGTGCGCATGACCGTCCCTCTTGTCGCGGCGCAAGGGACGGTTATGCGCATGAGGGACGGTCACCGCGCCGCCCCGACGACGAGGTCAGCGGGCGGCCACGACGGCCGCGTAGAGCTCGCGCTTGCTCGCCCCGGCATCGCCTGCGACGGCGGCGACGGCGTCCTTGAGCCGCACCCCGCCGGACACGAGCCGATTCACGGCCTGCACAAGATCCTCGGTGCGGGCGGGGGCGGCCTCGCCCGCACCTTCGACGACGACCGCGATCTCGCCGCGCACTTCGCCGTCCGCGGCCCACGCGGCAAGCTCGGCGGCCGTGCCTCGCAGCACCTCTTCGTAGGTCTTGGTGAGCTCCCGGCACACCGCGACGCGCCGATCCGCGCCGAGCCCCTCGGCGAGCGCGGCGAGCATCGCCGGGAGCCGATGCGGCGCCTCGAAGAACACCATCGTCCGCCGCTCCCCCGCGAGCTCGGCGAAGCGCGCGGCCCGCTCACCCGCTTTGCGAGGGAGAAAGCCCTCGAAGCAGAATCTGTCCGTCGGCAGCCCCGAGAGCGCGAGGGCCGTGAGCACGGCCGACGGCCCGGGCACGGCAGTCACCGTGAGGCCCTCCGCGACGGCCGCCTCGACGAGGCGATATCCGGGGTCCGAGACACTCGGCATCCCCGCGTCGGTCACCAGCAGCACAGTGCCCCCCGCGCGAACGTCGCCAAGGAGCTCGGCCGTCTTCGACGCCTCGTTGTGCTCGTGATAGCTCACAACCCGGCCTACCGGCTGCACGCCCAGGCCCTGGACGAGGCGGTGAAGGCGGCGCGTGTCCTCGGCGGCGATGACATCGGCCTCGCCGAGGAGCTCGACGAGCCGCCGGCTCGCGTCGCCGAGGTTGCCGATCGGAGTCGCCGCCAGCACAACGCGTCCGGGTCCGGCCTCTGTTTCACGCACCAGCCCAGCCTACGCCGGTAGCATGGGCCGAGATGAGCGCCGCCACGGACACCCGCGAACCGCAGCTCGGGTGGAATGCCCGCAAACGGTGGATCACCGCCCCCATGCCCGCCCCGGAGACCGTGCGCGAACTGCGCGAGCGCCTCCTCGGGCCCCTCGACCGCTGGCGCGACTGGCCCCGCCTCGAACGGACCCTCTACTGGGCCGTTCCGCTTGCGACCGCCATCATCGCCGGGATCCTCCGGTTCACCGACTTGGCCCGCCCGCACTCCCTCATCTTCGACGAGACGTATTACGTCAAGGACGCCTACTCGTACCTCCAGTCCGGCTACGAGCGGAACTGGGGCGACAACGCAAACGAGAAGTTCCTCGTCGGCGATTTCAGCGCCCTCCAATCGACGCCCGAGTACGTCGTTCACCCGCCCGTCGGCAAGTGGATGATCGCGTTCGGCATGTGGCTATTCGGCCCGTCGAGCTCGTTCGGCTGGCGCTTCTCGGCAGCCCTCATTGGAACCCTCTCTGTGGCCCTCACGGCGTGGGCGGCCTACAAGCTCTTCCGCTCGGCGGTCCTCGCCGGCACGGCGGGTCTTCTGCTCGCCGTCGACGGCCACCACATCACGATGTCCCGCATCGGGATCCTGGACATCTTCCTCTCCTTCTGGCTCCTCGCCGCCTTCTGCGCGCTGCTCAAGGACCGCGACGACGGACGACGGCGGCTCGCGGCGCGGCTCGGAGCGCTCGCGAGGGTGGGCGGGCGGGATCCAGGGCACGCGCGGCTTCCCGCGACGGCGCTCGCCGCGGGGCCGTGGCTCGGCGTGCGCTGGTGGCGGATCGCCGCGGGCGTGTGCCTCGGGCTCGCCGTCGGCGTGAAGTGGTCGGCCCTCGCCTTCGTCGCGGCCTTTGGGCTCCTGACCGTGCTGTGGGACGCCTCCGCGCGCCGCAGGGCGGGAATCCGCGCGTGGCTGCCGGCCGCCGTCGTCCGCGACGCACCCCTCGCGGCGGTGAGCATCGTCGTCGTCGGCGGACTCGTCTACCTCTCGACGTGGACGGGCTGGTTCCTCTCCTCGGACGGATACTTCCGGCATTGGGCGGACACGCACCCGGATCCGCTGTGGTCGTGGGTGCCCGGCTCGCTGCGTTCCCTCGCGCACTACCACCTCGAGGCGTACGCGTTCCACACCGGCCTGAGCGCATCGCACCCCTACGCATCGAGCCCGTGGAGCTGGCTCGTGCAGGGGCGGCCGACGTCGTTCTACTACGTCGAGCCGAGCGACGGCTGCACGGTGGGCCACTGCAGCTCGGCCATCCTCTCCGTCGGGAACCCGCTCATCTGGTGGGCCGCGACGGCGGCCCTGGCCGTCGCCGTGCTCGTCTGGGCCGGGCGGCGGGACTGGCGCGTCGGCGCCGCGCTGTGCGGAGTCGCGGCAGGCTACCTCCCGTGGTTCATGTACCCCGAGCGGACGATGTTCGCGTTCTACGAGGTCTCGTTCGAGCCGTTCCTGATCCTTGTGCTCGCGTATGTGATCGGACACGTGCTCGGCCGCCCGTCGGACCCGCTGTGGCGCAGGCAAGCGGGAGTCCTCGGGGTCGGGATCTACCTCGTGCTCGTCCTCGTCGTCTCGGCGTACTTCATGCCGATCTGGACGGCCCAGACGATCCCTTACGTCGAGTGGCGCCTCCACATGTGGATGCCGAGCTGGGTGTGAGAACCTACTCCTGAATCGGGGCGCCGTCGCCGTCCGCCGAGCGCCTCTTCATGGGCCACGCGAAGATGATCATGAGCGAGCTCGCGACGAGCACGAGCACCCCGATCGCGATCGCCGAATCCATCCAGAACTGCGACGGGAAGAGCCGGATCAGGGTGTCGGAGAGCTGGAAGCTCCAGTTCCCCTGCGAGAAGAAGATCCGGTGGAAGTCGGTGAAGAACTGCTGCCAGCCGAGGAACGCGAGCACGGCGAGACCGACGACGACGACGAACGTCACGATCGCCCCCGCGAAGAGTCCGCGTCCGAACGCGCCCCGGCGCTTCCGCAGGACCAGATACGCGACGACGAAGAACGCAAGCAGCACGATCCCGGCGCCGTACGCCGAGAGGATGACGAGCTTGACGTCGGCCATGTGGCTGACCTCGGACTCCGTGAAGAGGGAGCTTCCCGACGGCAGAACGAGATCGCCGAGGTAGCGGCGGCCCGCGAAGTTCGAGAGATAGTCGACGGCGTAGGAGCCGTACGTGAGCCGATCGTCGGCAGAGAAGCCGTAGCCGTCCCCCGGGAAGCCGGGGCGGAAGTACTCGAGCCAGAGGAACGCGGGCGTCGCGATGACCCGCACCGCCGCGATGAGCAGGAGGAACGGGAGGAAGATCGCCATGAGCACCTGGAAGACGCGCGGCGCGACCGGGCGGGCGCTCGCTGCCGCATCGCGCTGGGCGGCACGGCGTGCCACCTGGTCCTCGGGGGGACGGACCTGGAGGGCAGTCGTGGGCGACGGCTCCAGATGCGCGGTCGCGGGCGTCTCGGCGGCCGTGGCCTCGGCCGCTCGCCGCCCCTTGCCGGCAGAATCGGCAGAGACACCCTCCCCAGCGGGAGCGGCGTCACCCTCGGCAGAGGGGGCAGTGCGTGAGGGCTCCGCCAGATGAGAGGCCTGAGCCGACGTCGAGGCTGCTGCGGTCCTCATCCATTCGAAGGCGGGATCCTCGGTGTCCTGGGACTCGTCCAGGTTCACCTCCGGCCGCAGCTCATGCCTGTCTTCAGTCACGTCCATCATCCACTCACGCTTCTGTGGGGCCCGCACGCCGCGAGCCCGGTTGGGGGTCTGTCCTGTGTCCCACGGTAGCCGCTTGCGCCCGCCCACAGCGGGCAGGAAGCAGTCCTGTAGCCGAAGCGTTATCGGTATCACGGGCCAAGTGGGCCCAGACTCAGCGTCTCGTCAGCGCACGCCCAGCGTCAGCCGTTGGCGTACTCAGCTGTTCGCGTATTGGGCCCACGGGATGTTCCAGTCCCCGAAGCCGTCGTCGAAGTTGGCGAAGTCGCCCTGCGTGTTGATGATCTGGACGACGTCGCCCGAGGTCATGTTGTTGAAGACCCACGCGGCTCCGTCCGGCCCGAGTCCGATGCAGCCATGCGAGACGTTGATCTGGCCGAGATATGGGATGGCGGTGTCCGTTGCCTGATGGATGAACTCGCCGCTCGGCGTGAGGCGCGTCGCGTATTCGACGTCGAGCTCGCCATAGTTGGCCGGGTCGCCCGGCTTGAGGCCGATCGACGCCGCGACGAAGTGCGCCTTGCGCTGCTTCTCCATGAGCACGAGGTAGCCGCGGGCCGAGGGGAAACGCGTGTCCCCGAGGGTCGCGGGCCACGTGCGGACGGGCTGATCGTTGATGTACGCCGTGAACGTGTGCGCCTGCGCGTCGGCCACGGCGGTGCGCTTGTCGCCGATGTGCACGGTGTTGGTCTTCGAGAAGTTGCCGATCTGGCCGTTCCCGAGATCCACGCCGAAGAGGTCCAGCTTGACCGTGATCGTGCTGTTCGCCGACCAGAAGTTCTCGGGCCGGTAGCGCACCATCGTGTCGCTGTACCAGTGGAACGCGCCGGTCTGGCCCGAGGTCGACGTGATCGTGATGGCCTTCTCGACGGCCTTCTTGTTCTTCACCGGCTCGCTGAACGTGAGCTGGATCGGCTGGGCGACGCCCACACTCATGCCGTCGAGCGGGTACATCGCGGCGTCGGCCTCGTTAGCCGTCGAGACGGTCGCGAACGTCGACGTCGCGGTCGAGGTTCGGCCAGCCGAATCGAGCGTCGTGTAGCTGAGCGTGTAGCTCGTGTTGAACGCGAGCTGGCCGCTCGACGTCCACACGGTCCGCGCCGCGTTGAGGGTTCCCTCGACGTCCTGCCCTGCTGACGAGTGGAGGCTCGCATTGTCGAGCGTTCCGTTCGTCACGGTCACCGTCACGGGCGTTCCGGGGTTGACCTCTTTCGCGCCCGCCGCAGGCACAGCGGCCGCCGTGGCCGGGTTGACCACGGGGAAGGCCGTGCCGGACTGGTTCCGCACCGCCGTCGTCGCCTCTGAGCCGATCGGCGCGGCCTGAAGCGGGCCGACGGCCGCAAGCGTCCCGCCGATTCCCGCGACCGCGAGCACGGCCACGAGCGCGACGATCTTGCCAACGCGCCGACGCTGTCGAGTCCCGTGCTCCGGCACGTCCCCCCTCTTATGCATGCCTTCTATGCTAAATCAGTAACGGTAGTGGTCCGCCTTATACGGCCCGGCCACGTCGAGGTCGAGATAGTCGGCCTGGTCCTTGGTGAGCTCGGTGAGCTCGACACCGAGCGCCTCGAGATGCAGCCGGGCCACCTTCTCGTCGAGGATCTTCGGGAGGACGTAGACCTTCTTTTCGTACCCAGCCTCCCGATCGTCGCGCTTCGTCCACAGCTCGATCTGGGCAATCGTCTGGTTCGCGAACGAGTTGCTCATGACGAACGAGGGGTGGCCGGTCGCGTTGCCGAGGTTGAGGAGGCGGCCCTCCGAGAGCACGATGATCGAGCGCTCGCCGCGGCCACCCTGCCCGTCGTGACCCGGTTGGGCCGGGAAGACCCACTCGTGCACCTGCGGCTTGATCTCGACCTTGCGGACCCCGGGAACCTTCGCGAGCCCGGCCATGTCGATCTCATTGTCGAAGTGGCCCACGTTGCCGACGATCGCCTTGTCCTTCATCGCGGCCATGTGCTCGGCCCGGATGATGTCCTTGCCGCCCGTTGTCGTGATAAAGATGTCGCCCTCGTGCACGACGCTCTCGAGGCGCGCCACCTGGTAGCCGTCCATCGCAGCCTGGAGCGCGCAGATCGGGTCGACCTCCGTCACGATGACGCGCGCGCCCTGCCCGCGGAGTGCCTCGGCGGCGCCCTTTCCGACGTCGCCATACCCGCAGACGACGGCGACCTTGCCGCCGATGAGCACGTCGGTCGCCCGGTTGATGCCGTCGGGGAGCGAGTGGCGGATGCCGTACTTGTTGTCGAACTTGCTCTTCGTGACGGAGTCGTTCACGTTGATCGCCGGGAACAGGAGCTTGCCCTGCTCGGCGAGCTGATAGAGACGGTGGACGCCCGTCGTCGTCTCCTCGGACACGCCCTGGATGCGGCCCGCGATGCGCGTCCACTTGTGCGGGTCCTCGGCCTGGCCCGCGCGCAGGACGTCGAGGATGATCCGGTACTCCTCGGGATCCTCGTCGGTGGGCTGCGGGACGGCGCCGGCGGCCTCGAAGTCCACGCCCTTGTGGACGAGGAGCGTCGCGTCGCCGCCGTCGTCGAGGATCATGTTGGGGCCGAGCTCGGGGTTCTCCGCGGCACCCGGCCACGTGAGGATCTGCTCGGCGGTCCACCAGTACTCCTCAAGGGACTCGCCCTTCCACGCGAAGACTGGTACGCCGAGGGGCGCCTCGGGCGTCCCCGAACCCACGACGACGGCCGCCGCGGCCTCGTCCTGAGTCGAGAAGATGTTGCACGAGGCCCAGCGCACCTCGGCGCCGAGCGCGACGAGTGTCTCGATGAGGACGGCGGTCTGCACCGTCATGTGGAGCGACCCCGCGATGCGGGCCCCCTTGAGCGGCTGGGACTCGCCGAACTCCTCGCGAAGTGCCATGAGGCCGGGCATCTCGTGCTCGGCGAGGCGGATCTGGTGGCGGCCGGCCTCGTGAAGCGAGATGTCGGCGACGCGGTAATCAAAGGTCACTTAGGACTCCTGGTTGAGGGCCGGCGGGAGGAGCACGGGGATGCCGTCCTCGATCGGATAGCGCGGGACGACCCCGTTGGGCCCAGCGGCGCTTGCGACGAGTTCCTCCCCTTCCTGCACGAGGGCGGTACCGGTGACGGGGCACCGGAGCACGGCGAGGATCTCGGGGCTGAGCAGCGGCGAGCTGAAGGACGGCATGGGTCCCAGATTACCGCCCACACAGCATCGAGAGATCAGGGCTGGTCCGGCAGCACGCGGAGGTGGCGGCCTGACGCGATGTCGACCCCGGCCGGGGGCGCAAGCAGCGGCTGCGTCTCGCGCGGGGCGCGCTGAGCGGCCTCGGCGGGAGCGCCGTCGTCGTTGCCCTCGCCGCGGACCGCCTCGGCAAGGGCCAGGAGGTCGTCAGTGCTGGGCTGGCGGGCCGGAAGCGCGAGCCGCAGGACTTCCCAGCCGCGCGGGACGGTGAGCTTGTCCGCGTGCTTCGCGCACAGGTCATAGGTGTGCGGCTCGGGGTAGGTCGCGAGCGGGCCGAGCACTGCGGTCGAATCCGCGTAGACGTAGGTCAGCGTGGCCACCGCAGACTCGCGGCAGGCTGATCGGGAACACAGGCGGACTTCACGCACAGCCAGTACCCTACTCCGCGGCGCGCACGCGCACGGGCAACGACTCGGCGTCCGTGTCGGGGACTCGGTTAGCGTGCGGCCGAGGCCCGGACTACAGTCGATATATGCAGGATCGTTCCACCCCGGGCCCAGCCTTCGGAAATCCAGACTCCGGGTCTTCTGGGTTCGGCGCGACCGGTTCCGACGCAGGGCTGAGCATCCGCTTGGTTCCCCCCGCGGGCGAGCCGGGCGCCGGACGTCGTCGCGGCTTCCGCGAGCGGCACCGCAATCGGCACGGACGCGGGCTGCGCGGCGAGATCATGCCTTCGATCCTTCCTGGGAGCCGCACGCGCGGCGAGCGATTCGAGGACTGGGTCCTCGACTCCGCGGACCGGCTTCAGGAGATCCGCGGCAGCGAGCTCGACGACGTCGAATACGTCGTCGAAGAGATCCCCCCGGGCCTCGAGAAGCTGCTTCGCGAAGGCGGGCGCCCGCCCCAGGGCAGCTTCGCCCGCGCGGCGAAGGGCCGCCCCGCCCGCGTCACCATCTACCGGCGCGTCGTCGAAACCGAGGCCCCCACGGCGGCCGAGGCGCAGGACCTCGTGCACGACGTCGTCGTCGAGTACACGGCGGCGCTGCTCAACGTCGAGCCCGAGACGCTCGATCCGTACTACCGCGGCTACCGCTGACGGGGGCGCTCCCCCCGGCTGAACACTCCCCCGGCTGAGCAGCCAGTGGCTCAGTAGCCGAGCGTCACGGGGATCGACTGGCGGCCGCCGGCCGCCGGAAGGATCGACGCGACCGAGATGCCGTTGCCGTCGCCCTCGAGCAGGACCGAGCCGTAGGCCGGATCCCCCGATGCCGAGATCGAGTAGGCCACGGGCTTCGCGCCGTCGACGGCATCGGGGACGCCCAGCGTCGCCGTCGTGCCGCCCGCGAGGTCGAGAGTAACCGATGAATGGAGCTTGCCGTCGGCCGTGACGGGCACCGCGGTGACCTTGGCCCGCCCGTCGGGTGCGGAGAACACGAGCGTGCGCGACCCGGTGTCGCCCACCGGCACGACGTGGCCGTCGCCGAGGCGCGGCTGCGCACCGGAGATCGCGAAGTCAAGCGGATCCTTCTCGCTCGTGCCCTTGACCATCCGGACGCTCGCCGTGAACGAGACGTCGGAGGACGCCGCGACCGAGTATTTGCCCGCCGGCACCCCCGCGAGCGGGATCTCCGTGACGGTCCCGGCCTTCGCCGTGAAGACCGCCCCCGAGGGCAGCGTCACGGGGCCGTTCGGGCCGAAGACCCGTACTTGCACGACGGCATCCGTCGCGCCCGGGACCGTGATCTGGAGGGCAGCCGTCGCGTCGTCGAAGCCGTTGTGGGACGCGAGATCGCGGGCCGCGGCGGGGTCCTGGAGCTCGATGCCCGTCGCGACCTGGCGATTCGAGGGCCCGCCCACGGGAGTCAGGAAGTCGACGCCTCCCGGCGTGAGCCCGCGCAGCGTGCTCTGCTGGATAACGGCGGCCACGGGGCCGCCCGAGCTGCGCACGCGAACCGACACATTCCGCTGGCCGGGAACAAAGCCGCCGAGGACGAAGGACTTCGTGCTCCCGGGCGGGATCTGGATGCCGCGGCTTCCCGGGGGCGCCTGGCCGATGGGCTGGTCGCCGAAGAAGTCCAGATTCACGGTCGACGGCGTGGTCGTCGGGTTCGTGAGGTAAAGAACGGACGTGCGGCCCACGAGCGTGCTGGCCCCGCCGAGCCAGAGTTCGTTCGCGGGCGCGGCGCAGGACGCCGCGGCGAGGCCGCGGAGGTCGCCGTCGGTCGCGCTGTAGCGCATAAGGGCCGCCGCCGATGACGGGCGCCCCTCGAGCGCCGAGGCCGTGAACAAGGCGGGACCGGTCGAGGCGCGGGCCGCGACGGCCGCGGGCGGAGCCGAAGGCGGTGCGGCGGAGGCGTCCCTGCCGTCCGAGACCTTCTGCTGAACCGTGCCGTTGACGCCGAGGATCGCGCTCGAGGGCATCGCGCCGGACGGCTCCCCGATCACGGCCGCGGTCAGCAGGCTCGACGCGGACTTGCTCGCGGGGCTGAACTGCGGGTCCCCCTGAACGGGCGTCCCCCGGAGCAGCTCGGCGGGCCCGGGGCACACCCCGATCGTCTGGCCGACGGGAACGTCGACGGCGGGCGCGGTCCCCGGCGCGAGCCCAGACGACTGCGGCACGGCGCCGCCCGCGACGGCGAGGCCGGTGCCTGCGGCGAGGACGACGACGCCGGCTGCCGCGCCGAGTGCGCGGCGCACGAACCGCCTCGTCGAGGTCGGTTTAGACGCGCGCGTCATCGGTGCTCCTTGCGTTCTCGGAGTAGCCGGTCCCATCACCGGGATCCGCGGGCTCGTGCGACGTCGATGGGCCCGTGGGCCCGTCGGGTTCGGGGATCTGGCCTGCCGCTGCCCCCTCGGCCGCCCGGCGGCGCTCGCCTTCAGGCTTCTTGGGGGCCTTCGCGCGGCGCCTATCCGCGGATCCCCGCCCGCGGCCCGGGCGCCTCCCCACGTCGCCGCGCACGCGGGTCGGCACGGTCGTGAGCAGGGCGATGACGACGATGAGGGCGGCGAGGATTCCAAGCGGCACCGCAGCGGGCTGCTCGTAGCGCACCTCGAGCTTGCCGCCCGAGGCTGGGAGCGTGAACGCCTGCGACCAGCCTTGCGCCGTCGCTGTGAGTTGCCGGCCGTCCACCCACGCCGACCAATGCGGATCGCTGCGCTCGGCGAGCACGAGGAGCCGCCCGTCCGGTCCGGCGGGAACGCTCGCGTCCACGCTTTGGGCCCCCGAGGCGACGTAGCCGAGCACGGCGCCCTTCGCGTCGACGATGCTCGCACGGTGGGCGATCTCGAGCTGGTTCGCCGCCTCCCGGCTGCGCGGCGTCACGCGCCACAGCCAGCCGACGTCGGTCTGGCCGACGGCGACGAGGCCTGGGACGGCGTCCATCTGGCCGGCCGTCACGGCATCCCCGCTGTCCCGCTGCTGGAGCACGACGAAACCGACTCCGAGGGCGTCGAGGTCAGCCCGCGGATCCACGCCCGACGAGCTTGAGACAATCGCGACGACCCGGCGCACGGTCGCGTCCGCGGGGTCGTCCGCCGCGATCCGCTCCGCACCGAAGTCTCCCGTGACGCGGCTCGACGCGGCCACGGCGGAAAGCGCGTCGAGGGTCGTTCCCGAGCCACGCATGAGCGCCGCGGTGAACCCACCCTGCGGGGTGCTCCGCAGCACGAGCGTCTTGGTCTGCTGGACGCCGAGGCCGAGGTCGCTCGCCGTCGCCGGGAGCGTCCGCGTGCGGCTCGGGGCCACGGACAGCGGGCTCCCGACGCTTCCCGCGGGCACGGCGCCGGGCGCGAGGCCTGCCGCGGCCCAGCGGGCCAGATTCGCGGCGGGGCCGGCGATCAAGAGGACGAGCGCGAGGCCGATCACGGCACCGCCGACGGCTGCGTACGACGCGCTGGGGCGCGTCGGGCCGACGTGGGCGTGGGCCTCGCGCCGTTCGAGCACGGCGTCCATGCCGAGCACGGCAGCCGCAAGAAGACCCAGCACGCCCACACTGACGGCGGGTCCCGCGAACGGCGCGACGAGGCTGTCGCCGGAAACGGAGGTCGGGACGTGCCCGAGGGCCCACGCGACGGCGAGCGCAACGACCGAGAGGAGTCCCGCGACGCGCGCCGACGCGCCCCGCCGTCCCGAGAGGCCGACGATCGCGGCTGCCGCCGCGAGGACAAGCGGAGCCCCCAGCGCAAGCGCGAAGACGAGGGCCCACGGCAGGCCCGCAGGCAGCCACGCGAATCCGCGGATCCCCGAGGCCGCGTCGAACGCGGATGCCTGCCCGAGCGCGAGCTGCCACGGGGCGGCGGGCACGTAGCCGAGCGGCACGCCGGGGTCGGCGAGCCACGCGCGCGGATTGTCTGGCGCCGAGACCCACAGCGGAAGGAAGAGGGCGACCGAGGGGAGGAGAGTGAACCACAGCGAGCGCGCGCGCCCACGCAGCCCAAGGCTCGCCACGAGGACGACGACGGCCGCGAGCGCCAAGAGGCTCGGCGAGCCCGCCGTGGCCCCCGCGAGCGCAAGCCCGCCCGCGGCGGCGGCCGTCCACGACGGTACGCCGCCCGAGCCGGGGAACGGGGTGTGGGACGGGCCCGAGGTCCCGCGGATGCGGGCCCCGCCGACGGCGCGCACCATGCCGAGGGCGGCCCACGGCACGAGGACATGGGCGACGACGGCGCCGAGCCGGCCCTGCGCGACGGCCTCCTGGAGGGAGGGCGCGGCAGCCCACGCGAGCGCGGCCACGATCCGCGGCCAGCGATGGGCCGTGAGGGCAGACGTGAAGGCCCATGCGCCGAGCGCCGCGAGCGCCGGGGCGAGGATGAGAGTCCACGCGACGGGGTGGTTCGCGTCGCCGAGGCCGAGGAGTCCGAGGAGCCACAGGACGAGGCTGAACGGACCGGCGTGGCCTGGCTGGCCGGAGCCGAGCGCGACCCACCACGAGGTGGCGTGCTGCCAGACCGTTCCGAGCCCGCTCGCGACGGGCAGGAGGGCGCCGCCCGCGACGGCCTCTGCTCCGAGCAGCGGAAGGAGCGCGAGGATTGAGCTCGCAAGGGCGAGCCCCGTCACGACGACCGCCCCGGTTCCCGCCCAGCCCTTGGCCGAGACCGCGAGGGACGCGAAGTCGTAGTCGGAATCTCCCGTCGGCTCCGAGCGGTCGTCGTCGCTCCCCGTACCGTCGCCGATGATGCGCTCAGGGTCCGCGTAGTCGGCCTCGAGGTGGGCCCGGCGGTACGACCAGATGTCCTCGCGCGAGGCCCGGACGCCCTTCACGGTCCCGCGGGAGACGGCACGAGTCTTCGCGGCCGTGCGACGGCCGCGGGCGAGCGCGCCGATCCCCGCGAGCGCGGCGAGGGAGCCGCCGAGCCGGGCCGCCCCGTCCGCTGGCTCCTTCGTGATGAGGCCCGACACGAGAGTCCACAGCCCGCCGAGCACGGCCGCGACGACCTGGAACGGGAGGGACCAGGGAGCAGCGTGCTTGAGCCGCGAGTAGACCTCGGCGCGCCGCAGCGCAAAGGGGCTCGCGGCGTGGTCCTCGCGGTCGGCGGCGGAGCGCATGCGCGCGGACGGCACGACGACGACGCGGTGCCCCGCAAGGCGTGCGCGCCAGCAGAAGTCGACGTCGTCGCCAGTCAGGGGCAGCGCGGGGTCGAAGCCGCGAAGCGCATCCCACACGTCGCGCCGCACGAGCATGCCGGCCGCGCTGACGGCGAACATGTCGCTCCGGTCGTCGTATTGGCCTTGGTCCTGCTCGTCGTCGTCGATGAGGGACAGCCTCTCGGCCCAGCGGCTCGCGTAGAGGCCTACCTCGAGGAGGCGCCGCGGATCGTCCCACGCGACGTGCTTGCAGCCCGCGACGGCAACGGCCGGGGCGCGCTCCACCGCGAGGAGCAGCTCGGCGAGGGCCTCGGGCTCGGGGGCCGCGTCATCGCGGAGGAGCCACAGCCACTCGTTGCGCGGTTCGGATCCGCCGGTGCGGGGAACGGCAGCAACAGCCGCCGCGACAGCGGCGCCGAAGGGTTCGCCCGCCGCGACGACGGCCCCATCGCCCATCGCAGTGCGCAGGATCTGCCCCGAGCCGTCGCGCGAGCGGGCGTCGGCGCCGACGATGACGTCGGGCCGCCGGCGCTGCGCGCCCACCGCGGCGAGAGTCCGCGGAAGGTAGGCGGCGCCGTCGTGAGCGACAACGACTGCGGTGACGTGCACGCTGTCCAGAATCAAACCGCCCGCTTGCGCAGCCGTCGGCGCTCACGCTCCGAGAGGCCGCCCCAGATCCCAAAGCGCTCGTCGTTCTCGAGCGCGTACTCGAGGCATTCGGAGCGAACCGTGCATGAGCTGCACACCTTCTTCGCGTCCCGCGTCGAGCCGCCCTTCTCGGGGAAGAAGGCCTCGGGATCGGTCTGTGCGCACAGGGCATCCGCCTGCCACGCAAGCTCGCCCTCGACTGGCGTCGACGGGCTCAGAAGGGTGACCCACACGGGCTCGGCCGGGCGTGCGGCCGGCTTGCGGTCGAGGAGGGAGACGACCTCGGCTTCGATCTCGTCGTCGTCCTCATCGTCCGCCGCCTCGTCGTCGGCCGCCTCGTCGTCGGCCGCCGCATGCTCGGCCAGGAAGGCCGTCGCCGCGTCCTCGAGCGCGGCCGCGGACATTTCGCGGTAGCGCTCCTCGGCTTCGGGATCGGCAGGATCCACGTACCAATCGGCGGGGATACCCCGCGACTGATGGGCGCTCATTGCCTGATCGGCCGCCGCTGCGTCATTCTGGAAACGCTCCGTCTGTCCCACGGTGCTCCTCCTCGGTGGTGGTCTGCGCCGGCCTGCCAGTCGGGCCCCTACTGCCGGGAAGGGCTTCCCGGCACGGCCCCCAATCGCCGTCGCAGTTGCTGTCCAGTTCTAATTACACCCGTGTAACTACACGCGGGTCAAGTGCGGGCGGGGAATTGTATCCACCCGAATTCGCGAGCACGGCGCACGCCACGCCCGGGCGCGCGGGACGCCGTGCACGCCGGGCCACGGCCGGGCCAGAATGGATCCATGGAATCGACGGCCCCCGCCACTGTCTCCGCACTGCTCCACCGCCTGCGCAGCGGCAACTCGTCCGCGCCGCGGCTCACGTGGTACGGCCCCGGCGGGGAACGCGTCGAGCTCTCGGGGCGCGTCCTCGACAACTGGGCCGCGAAGACCTCGAACCTCCTCGTCGAAGAGCTCGACGCAGAGCTCGGCACCACGTTCCGAATCGAGGTGCCGGCACACTGGAAGAGCGCTGTGATCGCCCTCGCGGCGTGGCAGACAGGCGGCGTCCTCGTCGACGGGGACGCCGACATCGTCTTCTCGGCCGTTTCCTCGGTGGGGCCGGGTGCGGATCCTTCGGCCGAGACCGCGGCCGCGCGCGTCGCCGTCGCCCTCGGCGCCCTCGAACTCTCGTTTCCGGGAGAGCTCGCGCCCGGCGATCTCGACTATGCAGCGCTCGTGCGCCAATTCGCCGATTCGTTCGACCCGTTCGATCTCCCGTCAGCGGACGACGGCGCGGCTCGCCTCGACGACGTGCATTTCACCCAGGCGGAGCTGCTCGGGCGATTCGCGACGCCTTTCCAGCCGGGAGCGCGGGTGCTTGTCGACGCCTCGCGCCCATTGCGGGAGGTCCTCGCGTCCCTGCTCGGCGCCTGGGCCGCGGACGGCTCGGCCGTCCTCCGGCACCCTGACGTGCCCGACACGCCCCGCCTGCGCGAGACGGAGCGGATCACGGCAGGCTGAGGCGGCTAGCCCTCGAATCGGTCGCCGCGGCCTGCGCCGGGCTTGATGGCCCCGACCGACGCCGTGGGGTGGGGCTCGAAGATCTCGTGGTCGTGGTCATAGCCGGGCTCGGCGTCGAGCTCCTCGTTGAAGACCCAGAAGCGATATGCGAAGAAGCGGAAGATCGTCCCGAGGATGAGCCCCACGATGCTGCCCGCGACGAAGATCGAGACCTTGTCCGTCATGAGGAGGATGTACTTCGTGAACGCGACGCAGCCCGCTGCGATGAGCAGGCCCACGCCGTTCATCGCGGCGAACAGGACGGCCTCGCGGACCACATTGGCCTGCTTCCGGTGCCGGAACGTCCAGTAGCGGTTCGCGACCCACGAGAAGATGCTCGCCACGACGGTCGCGATCGACTTGGCCCAGACTTCGCTGCTGTGGAGGGGGCCGTTGAGGAGCCCCACGAAGACGGCTGAGTCGACGATGAAGGCAACGCCGCCGACGAGCCCGAACTTCGCCACCTCCCGCCAGAAGAGCGAGACAAGGCCGCGCAAGCGATCCGAAATGGCGTTGATCATGTTCCTCCGGGACTGGTTTCTACGGAAGCGGCTGCGCGAGGTTCCGCGGCCTCCTGGCGTCCTCCTCCTGATGTCCGCAAGGCGCCTGGCGGGCCATGGCAAGGCCCGTCAGGCGAGGACGCCCAAGCCACCATTCTATCCTCGCCCCGCATCGGCTACGATGCCGGGGCCCGGATTCACAGGTGGCGCGGCCCGGTTCGGTAGGCTTGGCGGGTGAGTTTCCCTGTGATCGGCGTCGTCGGAGGCGGCCAGTTGGCCCGCATGATGGCCCCTCCCGCAACTGCCCTGGGGCTCGAGCTCCGCATCCTCGCCGAGGCCGAGGACGTCTCTGCCGTGCCAGCCGTCCCCGAGGCTCCCGTCGGCGACTTCCGCAGCCTCGACGATCTGCGCGAGTTCGCGCGGGGCGTCGACGTCCTGACCTTCGACCACGAGCACGTGCCCACCGAACACCTCCTCGCCCTCATGGCGGAGGGAGTCAACGTCCAGCCGGGGCCGGCCGCCCTCGTCCACGCGCAGGACAAGCTTCGGATGCGCTCCGCCCTCGACCGCCTCGGCCTCCCCAACCCGCGCTGGGCCGCCGTCCACCACGTCGAAGACCTCGTCGCGTTCGGCGACGAGATCGGCTGGCCCATCGTCCTCAAGACCCCGCGTGGCGGCTACGACGGCAAGGGCGTTCGCGTCCTCGGCTCCTCCGCGGACGCGGCGGCCTCAATCGACTGGTTCGGCACCATGACCCCGCTGCTCGCCGAAGAAATGGTCACGTTCACGCGCGAACTCTCGGTGCTGATCGCCCGGACCCCGAGCGGCGCGTCCCGCGCCTGGCCGGTCGTGCACACGATCCAGGTGGACGGCGTGTGCGACGAGGTCATCGCCCCCGCACCCGGTCTCGACCCCGCGGTCGCCGAGGCCGCGCAGGCCGCGGCGCTTGCCATCGCGACCGACCTCGGGGTCACGGGCGTCATGGCCGCCGAGCTCTTCGAGACGCCGGGCCGCGGGCCTGGCTTTCTCGTCAACGAACTCGCCATGCGCCCGCACAACACGGGCCACTGGACCCAGGACGGCTGCGTCACGAGCCAGTTCGAGCAGCACCTCCGCGCCGTCCTCGACCTCCCGCTCGGCGGCACGAGCGTGCTGGGCGACTGGGCCGTCATGAAGAACATCCTCGGCGGCGAGAACGCCGATCTCTACGGCGCCTACCCCGCGGCGCTCGCGGCCGACGACGCGGCGAAGGTCCACACCTACGGCAAGACGGTCCGCCCGGGGAGGAAGATCGGGCACGTGAACCTCGTGGGCGGCCCGGGCTCGGACCCCGCGGCCCTCCGCGCCCGGACTTCCCGCGTCGCTGCCGTCATCCGCGACGGCGCAGACGCCCAGGCCAACTCCAACACCGCGAAGGAGATCGCATGAGCACCGCCCCCGAAGGACGGCCGACCCCGTCCGGCCCCTTGGTCGGGCTCGTGATGGGCTCCGATTCGGATTGGAACGTCATGGAGGCCGCCGCCGAGGCGCTCGCCGAATTCGGCGTCCCGTTCGAGGCCGACGTCGTCTCGGCGCACCGCATGCCGCACGAGATGATCGCCTACGGGGCGTCCGCCCGCGAGCGCGGGATCCGAGTCATCATCGCCGGCGCGGGCGGCGCAGCGCATCTGCCGGGCATGCTCGCCTCGGTCACGACCCTTCCCGTGATCGGCGTGCCCGTTCCCCTCAAGACCCTCGACGGCATGGACTCGCTCCTCTCGATCGTCCAGATGCCCGCGGGTGTGCCCGTCGCGACGGTCTCGATCGGCGGCGCGCGGAACGCGGGCCTCCTCGCGGTCCGTCTTCTGGCCTCGGGCACCGACGAGCTCGCCGAGCGACTCGCGGGCGATCTCTCGCGCTTCGCGGACGAGCTCAACGCGGCCGCGTCGCGCAAGGGCGCATCCCTGCGGCAGAAGGTGTCCGAGGTCTTCGGCGCCGAGGCAGGAGCCCCGGAGCAGCCCGCCTGAGGGCCCTGAACCACCCCGATGTGACAATGGACGCGTCCGCCTCGACACGAATCGGAGCACGAGCATGCACCTCCTCCTGAACTCGCTGCGCCCCTACGCGTGGGGCTCCTCGACCGCGATCGCGGAGCTCTTGGGCCGCACTCCCTCGGGTGGGCCGGAAGCCGAGCTCTGGATCGGTGCGCACCCGGATTCGCCGTCGCGCGTCCTCGCGGCACCCGACGACGGCGGGCCGGGCCTCGACGACGTGATCGCGCAAGACCCCGAGGGCCTGCTCGGCGCGGCGAGTGTGGCCGCGTTCGGTCCCCGGCTGCCGTTCCTGCTCAAGGTTCTGGCCGCGGATCGTCCCCTCTCGCTTCAGGTGCATCCAACCCTCCAACAGGCCCAGGCGGGGTTCGCGGCCGAGGAGGCGGCCGGCGTCGACCGCGCGGCCGCGCACCGCAACTACAAGGACGACAACCACAAGCCCGAGATGATCTTCGCGCTCAGCCCCTTCGAGGCACTGTGCGGTTTCCGGGCACCCGCCGAGGCGGCGGCGCGCTTCGAGGCGCTCACGGCGCTGCTCGCAGGGCACGAGGCGGCAGAGGTGACCGAGCAGGTCGCCGAGATCCTCCGCGGCCCTGACGCGGGCGAGGCGCTCCGGACGGCTTTCGCGCGCCTCATCGCGGGCGGCGAGCAGGTCCGCGACGCCGTGCGGGCCGCGGCGGCGGCCGTCGCCCGCGCGGTCGAGGCGGAGGAGACTGACGACGCCGGACTCCGCACCGTTGTGGACCTCGCGCGCGAATACCCGGACGACCCCGGGGTCCTCATCTCGCTCCTGCTCAACCGCGTCTCGCTGGCCCCGGGCGAGGCCCTCGCGCTCGGGGCGGGCAATGTGCACGCGTATCTCTCAGGCCTCGGGATCGAGGTCATGGCGTCTTCGGACAACGTGCTGCGCGGCGGCCTGACGCCCAAGCATGTCGACGTCGCCGAACTGCTCGAGACCGTGGCGTTCGAGGCGCTCCCGGTCCCGCTGCTCGCGTCCGCCGAATCGGAGCTCGGCCAGGAGCTCTACCGGCCGCCGTTCGCCGAGTTCCAGCTCCAGCGCATCCACATCCCCGCGGGCGCAGGAGCAGGTGCAGCCGAGGTCCGGCCCGAGCCCGTGCCCGTCGCGCAGGCGGGGGCCGCCGTCGTGCTCGTCCTCGACGGCTCGCTCACGCTCGACACCCCGAAGGGCGACCTCGTCCTGACCCGCGGCGACGCGGCGTTCGTCCCGGATGCGGAGGCGCCCGCCCTCGCTCATGCGGGCGACGGCGGGGTGCTCGCGTTCGCTGTCACGACGGGGCTGGGGGCCGGGATCGGCTGACGCCGAGATCGGGCCCCCTGACGCCGAGATCGGGTCACCTGACGCCGAGATCGGGTCCGACGTGGCACCTACCGGCGCGCGGCCTGACGCGCGCGGCCCACGGCACTCCTCGCGCCGACGAGGGCAGTTTTCGCCGCTGCGCGCCCCTTCTGGAGCACGCGACGCGCGATGGGCATTCCGGTCGAGTAGGCGGGATACAGCGGGGAGAGCGGAAGCTCCCACGTCCCGGTGAGCAGATTCTCGTGTGGCGCGAACTGCTTCTTGAAGTCCGAGATGCCGTCGTTGAGCAGTCCGTTGAGGTCGTAGCGCGTGCACCCGTCGGCCTTCATCGCGGCGAACGCGGCCCACTTGACGCCGTAGTTCGCACGGGCCTTCTGCCCCGCGGCGTTCACTCCGCCGTAGAGCTCGAACGCCGTCCCGGCGCTCTTGGCGATCCACACGAACGCGACGACCTGATCGCCGTCGAACGCCGCGACGATGGGCGAGTCCTGGCCGAGGAACCGCCAGATGTCGCGGTAGTACCGGTCCTCGTGGATCCCGAACCCCGCACGCTTGGCCGTCTCTGCGTAGATCGTGAGGACCTGCTCGAGCTCCGCCCCGGTCGCGACCTTCCGGAACTCGAGACCACCCTTGAGGTTCTTGCGGACGTTGGCGCGCGTGGTGCGGGACATCGCGGCCATGAGCTCGTCATCGTTCTGAGTCAGGTCGAGGATCAGCGTGCGCCGGATGAGGATCGTGCTCTCGGTGCGCGCAAAGCCCGCGGCGGCGAGACCCCGCTCCCCCGCCGATTCCGCGCCCTCGGAGCCCGCGTCCCAATCGGGTTCGGCGACGAGCGCGACGGAACCGCGCGTCGTCCGCACGTGGCGGGCGACGGCGTCGAGCACCGCCCGCGCGTCCTCCGGCGCGCAAGCGGGGCCGCGCGATAGGTACGCGAGGGATTTGAGGGGCCATGGAAGGGCCCGATAGAGAACCTGCGCCCCACCGACGACCTCCGCGCCGTCGCCCACGATGAGCCGCTCGACCTTCCAATGGTGTGCGGCCTTGACCTCTCCCCAACCCCACAGCTGGAGCGGATGGCCGTCCCTCGAATTGACGAGGGCGTCCCACTCGGAACGATCGGTGCACGCGCGAACGGTCAGCTCGCGGCCAGGCAGCTGGCTCTCGGCGGTCATGGTCCTCCTGGGGCGGGTATGGCTTCGCTGTGGCCGCAGGCAAGTCTAGTCGTGTTCGTGACGTCGCCTGCCCGGACCCGGGCCGGAGATCAGGCCTGGCGCGCCCAGGGCTCCCACTTGCTCGCGTGGTGCTCGGCGTCGACGAACCGGACGGTGCCGGACTTCGAGCGCATGACGATCGACTGGGTCTTGACCCGGTCCTTCGAGTAGCGCACGCCCCGGAGCAGGTCGCCGTCGGTGATGCCCGTCGCGGCGAAGTAGCAGTTGTCGCTCTTCACGAGATCGTTGGTCGTGAGGACGCGGTCGAGGTCGTGGCCGGCGTCGAGTGCCTTCTGCTTCTCCTCGTCGCTCGTGGGCCACAGGCGGCCCTGGATGACGCCGCCGAGGGACTTGATGGCGCAGGCCGCGACGATGCCCTCGGGCGTGCCGCCGATGCCCATGAGCGCGTCGACGCCCGTGCCGGAGCGGGCGGCCGCGATCGCGCCCGCGACGTCGCCGTCCAGGATGAACTTCGTGCGGGCGCCGGCCGCGCGGATCTCCTCGACGAGCGGCTTGTGCCGGTCGCGGTCGAGGATGCACACGTTGATCTGGTTGACCTTGACGCCCTTGGCCTTCGCGATGAGGTGCAGGTTCTGCTTGACGGGGAGGCGGAGGTCGACGAGGTCGGCGGCCTCCGGCCCGGTGACGAGCTTCTCCATGTAGAACACCGCGGACGGGTCGAACATCGCGCCGCGTTCCGCGACCGCGAGGACCGCGAGGGCGTTGTTGATGCCGAGGGCGGTCAGTCGCGTTCCGTCGATCGGGTCGACGGCGACGTCGACCTCAGGGCCGGTACCGTCGCCCACACGCTCCCCGTTGTAGAGCATCGGGGCCTCGTCCTTCTCCCCCTCGCCGATCACGACGACGCCGTTGAAGTGGACCGTGTGGAGGAAAGAGCGCATCGCGTCGACCGCGGCGCCGTCGGCCTTGTTCTTGTCGCCGAAGCCCACCCAGTGGCCGCCCGCGATGGCGGCAGCCTCGGTGACGCGCACGAGTTCGAGCGCGAGGTTCCGATCCGGCTCGTCTGCTCCCACGGTCAGAGCGCTGGAAAGGGTCGAGTACTGGCTGACGTTCGGCTCAGGGGACACAGTGACCTCTTCTTCGAGTCGGATTTGCTTCGATCATAGTCTGCGGGCTGCGCTCGAGGACTGCGATGACCGCGGTCACATGCGCGCAAATGTGACCGCGCGCCGTCGCCCGCCCTTCGGCCGGCGGCGCCGCCGGCGTCTCGGCCCACCGCCCGCGTCTCGGCCCCCCGCCCGCGTCTCGGCCCGCCGCCCGCGTCTCGGCCCCCCGCCCGCGTCTCGGCCCGCCGCCCGCGTCTCGGCCCGCCGCCGGCGTGCGGGACAATAGAACAGTGAGCAGCACGCATGAAGAATCTCCCTCCGCCTCCTTCAAGCCGGTCCTGACGCCCGCCGCCGCGAAGCGCGCGAATGCGTCCGTCATCGGCATGATCATGGCGCTGGCCGTCTCGCTGCTCGTCCTCCTCCCTGTCGTCCTCTTGAGCGCGACCCCACAGAACCCCGTGAAGCGGCCCACTGTCGATGTCTCGGCCGTCGCCTCGGACGCGAAGGGCGTCGCGGGCTTCTCCCCCGCCGCCCCTGCGCTGCCCGCGGACTATTCGGCGAACTACGCGCGGTGGGAAGGCGGCGCTGCCGACGGCGTCGCCCATTGGGACGTCGGGTGGGTGACGCCGAAGCAGCAGTTCGTCTCGATCGTCCAGACCGCCTCGGCGAACCCGACCTGGATCGCCCAGCAGGTCAAGCAGGCGCCCAAGACTGGGACGCGGAGCGTGGGAGGAGTCGAGTGGACGCTCTACGACAAGCCCGGCGTCGAGAAGAGCTACGTGGCGGCGATCGGCGCGACAACCGTGATCGTGAGCGGTTCCGCCGACTTCGCCGAGTTCGACGCCGTGGCGTCGGCCATCGCCGCGACAGCCCACTGAGGCGACGCCCCGCCGTCGTCATTCCGGCCCTCGCCCCGTCATGTGACGCGTCGGGCGCCGAGGGTAGAACGGGTGGTCTACAGTGGGAGCCGTGCCTGCATCCATGAGCCCTGCCGAGGCCTGGCGAACGCTGCGCGAGGGAAACCAGCGCTTTGTCGACGGGACGTCGAGCCATCCCAATCAGGACTCGTTCCGCCGCAGCGAGCTCGTCTCGACCCAGAACCCGTTCTGCGTGATCTTCGGCTGCTCCGACTCGCGTCTCGCGGCCGAGATCATCTTCGACCTCGGACTCGGCGACGCGTTCGTCGTGCGCTCGGCGGGCCAGGTCATCGACGAGGCGGTCCTCGGGTCCCTCGAGTACGCGATCGACCCGCTTGAGGTCCCCCTCATCGTGATCCTCGGGCACGACAGCTGCGGAGCGGTGATGGCCACGATCGACTCCTACACGACGGGAACCATGCCCCAAGGCTTCGTCCGGGACCTCGTCGAGCGCATCATGCCCTCGGTCATCACGGCGCAGCGCAACGGCGTCACGGACGTCAACGAGACGGTCGTCGAACATGTCAAGCAAACCGGAAAGAGGCTGCTCGAGACCTCGCAGGTCATCGCCCGGGCCGTCCACGAGGGCCGCACGGCCGTGCTCGGCGTGTGCTACCGCCTCGGGGAAGGCAAGGCCGAGCTCGTGTCCGGCATCGGGAACGTCTAGCGCGCACCCGGTTCGGAGCCTCCGCGGCGGGGGTCTAATCTGGGTGCCATGACTGACTCTGCCGCGCAGGATTCTGCCGACTACCGAATCGAACACGACACGATGGGCGAGGTCCGTGTGCCGGCCAACGCCCTGTATCGCGCCCAGACCCAGCGTGCCGTCGAGAACTTCCCGATCTCGGGCAAGACGCTCGAGCGCAAGCACATCGAGGCGCTTGCCCGCGTCAAGAAGGCGGCGGCCCGCGCCAACGAAGAGCTCGGCGTGATCGACGGAGATCTCGCCGATGCGATCGCCGAGGCCGCAGACCGCGTCGCGGCCGGCGAGTTCGACGCGCACTTCCCCATCGACGTCTTCCAGACGGGCTCCGGCACATCCTCGAACATGAACATGAACGAGGTCCTCGCCGAGCTCGCAAGCCGGGCTCTCGAGGAGAAGGGGATCGACAAGGTCGTCCACCCGAACGACCACGTCAACGCCTCGCAGTCCTCGAACGACGTCTTCCCGACCTCGGTCCACGTCGCCGCCACGAACGCGCTCCTCAACGACCTCATCCCCGCGCTCACGCATCTGGCGTCCGCGTTCAGCCGCAAGGCGGACGAGTTCAAGGACGTCGTGAAGTCGGGCCGCACGCACCTTATGGACGCGACGCCCGTGACGCTCGGCCAGGAGTTCTCCGGCTACGAGGCCCAGATGCGCTACGGCATCGAGCGCATCGAGGCCTCGCTTCCGCGCGTCGCGGAGGTCCCGCTGGGCGGCACGGCCGTGGGCACGGGCATCAACACGCCGGCTGGCTTCCCGCAGCGGGTCATCGCGTTCCTCGCGCAGGACACGGCGCTGCCGATCACCGAGGCGCGCAACCACTTCGAGGCGCAGGCGAACCGCGACGGCCTCATCGAGGCGTCGGGCCAGCTGCGCACGATCGCCTACTCGCTCATGAAGATCTGCAACGACCTCCGCTGGATGGGCTCAGGCCCGAACACGGGCCTCGGCGAGATCGCGATCCCGGACCTCCAGCCGGGCTCGTCGATCATGCCGGGCAAGGTCAACCCCGTCATCTGCGAGGCCGCCATCATGGTCGCCGCGCAGGTGATCGGCAACGACACGACGATCGCGCTCTCCTCGACGAACGGTGCGTTCGAGCTCAACGTCGGCATTCCAGTCATGGCCGCGAACCTGCTCGAGTCGATTCGCCTCCTGTCCAACACGGCGCGCGTCGTCGCGGACAAGATGGTGGACGGCATCTCCGCGAATGTCGATCGCGCGCGCTTCCTCGCCGAGGCCTCGCCGTCGATTGTGACGCCGCTCAACAAGTTCATTGGCTACGAGAACGCGGCCAAGATCGCGAAGAAGGCCGTCAAGGAGGGCCTCACGATCCGCGAGGCCACGCTCGCCCTCGGATACGTCGACCGCGACGAGCTCACGCTCGAGCAGCTCGACAAGGCGCTCGACGTCACGACGATGACAGGCCCGAAGGCGTAGTCGGCCAAGCTCCCAGCGGGGAGGCTCCCAGCTGGGGGCCTCCCCGGTTTCGCGCCCCGCCAGGCTCCCCAGCTTCACCGCCGAGCTCCCCACCTTCCGCGTCACGGAGCGCGCCCCCGCCGGCGTGTCGCGAGAATCCGCCGGCGTGTCGCGCCGTCGTACGCCGTAGGGCTGGGGAGCTCGGCGCAAAGGCTGGGGAAGTTGGCCAGCCAACGCAGGTAGCCTAGAGCCCGTGCCCACCCCAGATTTCATTCTCACGCTGCGCGACATGATCGGCGTCCACCCGCTGTGGCTTCCCGGCGTCAAGGCGGTCGTGACGGACGACGGCGGCCGGCTGCTCCTCGTGCGCCGCGCCGACACCGGCCGATGGACCGTTCCCGCGGGGATCGTCGAGCCGGGCGAGGAGCCCGCCGCGACCGCCGTCCGCGAAGTGTTCGAGGAGACCGGCGTGCATGTGGCCGTCACGCACGTCGCGGGTGTCGGGACGACGGCGCCCGTCATCTACCCGAATGGCGACCACGCGCAGTATCTCGACGTCGTCATGGCCTGCGCGTATCTGAACGGCGAGGCCCGCGTGAACGACGACGAGAACCTCGAGGTCGCGTGGTTCGACGCCAGCGAGCTCCCCGACATGCCGCCGCTGCACCGCCGGGCCATCGAATGGGCCCTCGACCCGGAGCGGAGAGCGCATTTCGTGGCCGACTCCGCCTGAGTTCAGGGCCCGCCTGAGTTCCTAAGGCCCCTGTGTGTCGGGATCAAGGGGTCCGCGTGGGGGACGAGCGGGGCTGACACGTGGACCCGCCGTGGCCTCCCGTGACGGGGGCGTGCTGCCCTCCCCCGCCCGTTCCGGTTCCTTCGTCGGCTCCGTGGCCGCCTGAGCCGTGACCCCCACCGCCACCGTGGCCTCCGCCGCCACCGCCGCCCTTCGCGAGAACGTCGACGGCGGCGTGGGCACAGGCGCCCGGGTCGCATGCGACCAGCCCGCCGGTCATGAGCAGGCCCGCAAGGACCAGGGCGGTGCCGCGCGCGAAAGTGTTCATGGCTCAGGCCGCCGGCAATACGAGCACGAGCGCGGCGCCGACCAGCATGAACGGCCCGAACGGGATGGCCGTCTTTCCGGTTCCGCGACGCAGGAGGATGAGTCCGAGGCCGAAGAGCCCGCCCATAAGGAACGCCGCAGCGGTCCCCCAGAGCACGTGCTCCCAGCTCAGGTAGCCCAGATACAGGCCGAGCACGCCCGCGAGCTTGACGTCGCCGAAACCCATCCCCGCGGGATACGCAATGCGCAGAACGAAATAAAGGACCCACAGCACGACGCCGCCGCCGAACACCCGGACGACGGCGGGTATGTCGAGCCCGCCGCCCCCGATGAGCGCGGCGACCGCGAGCGGCACCGCCATCCAATAGCTCGGCAGGACGATGCGGTTCGGCAGGAGATGACTCCGGACGTCGATGACGACGAGCCTCGCGGCCATCCAGACGTAGTACGCAAGGCTCGCTACAACCAGCCAGAACGCGAGAGGGTTCGCGCTCCACAGCTCGGGCAATCGGACGATCACTCTTGGACCCTATCCGACGGAGTGAGATCTGACGCCGAACCGCGAACCGCCGCGCATGCCGGGCTGGCCTACGCTAGCGTGGCGCCATGACCCTCGACGACGTCTGGCCGCTCTTTGGCATCACGCTCGCCACGCCTCGCCTCGTCCTGCGGCCCGTGCGCGACGAGGACCTCCCACACGTCGTCGAGGCCATCGCCTCGGGTCTGCACGATCCTGCCCGCACGCCCTTTGCCGCTCCGTGGGCCGATGCGCCCGCCGATGAGCTCCCGCTCAACACCGCTCGCTGGATCTGGCAGCAGCGCTCCGGGACCTCGCCCGAAAAATGGACCGTCGCCTTCGGCATCTGGACGCACGACGGCGCGCTTCTCGGCGTCCAGGACGTCGCCGCGAAGAACTTCCCGGCCCTCAGGACGGTTGAGACGGGGTCCTGGCTGCGGCAGAGCGAACAGGGACAGGGCGTTGGCACCGAGATGCGGGTCGCCGTCCTCCTGTGGGCCTTCGACCACCTCGGCGCCGAGGTCGCGATGACTAGCGCGTACGAGTGGAATGCCGCATCGCTCGGCGTGAGCCGCCGGCTCGGGTACGCGCCCAACGGCGAGGGGCGGCACTCGCCGCGGCCCGGCGTCGTCGAACGCGAACTCCGCTTCCGGCTCGCGCGCGAGGACTTCAAGCGCCCCGATTGGCAGCTTACGGTCAGCGGCGCGGAAGCGGCCGCCGCCTTCCTCGGCGTGCCCAGCAAGGGAGCCAAGGACGACGGCGGCCGGTTGCCTGCCGAAGGTGACCTCTGAGTCTTAGATCTCGGCGCGCTCGAGAAGCTCGGTCACGAGGGCCGCAATCGGCGAGCGCTCCGAGCGCGTGAGCGTGATGTGCCCGAAGAGCGGGTGGCCCTTGAGCGTCTCGACGACGGCCGCGATGCCGTCATGGCGGCCGACGCGGAGGTTGTCGCGCTGGGCGACGTCGTGCGTGAGGACGATCTTCGAGTTCTGGCCCATGCGGCTCATGACCGTGAGAAGAACGTTCTTCTCGAGGGACTGCGCCTCGTCGACGATCACGAAGGAGTCGTGAAGCGAGCGCCCGCGGATGTGCGTGAGGGGCAGGACCTCGAGCATGCCCCGGTCCATGACCTCGTCGATGACGTCCGTGCTCGTGACCGCACCGAGCGTGTCGAACACCGCCTGGCCCCACGGGTTCATCTTCTCGGCCTCGGTGCCCGGGAGGTAGCCCAGCTCCTGGCCGCCCACGGCGTAGAGCGGTCGGAACACGACCACCTTCTTGTGCTCGCGGCGCTCCATGACGGCCTCGAGGCCCGCGCACAGCGCGAGCGCCGACTTGCCGGTTCCCGCCTTGCCGCCCAGCGAGACGATGCCGACAGCCGGGTCCATGAGGAGGTCGATCGCGAGCCGCTGCTCGGCCGAACGCCCGTGGAGCCCGAAGATGTCGCGGTCGCCCCGCACGAGCCGCACCTGCTTGTCCGCCCCGACGCGGCCGAGCGCCGAGCCGCGCGGCGAGATGATCACGAGCCCCGTGTTGACGGGCATCTCGGCGGCCTCGGGCATGAAGACGGGCTCGTGGCCGTACAGGGTGGCGACCTCTTCCTCGCCCGCCTCGATCTCCGCGACGCCAGTCCAGCCGGAGTCGACGATCTGCTCGTTGCGGTACTCGTCGGCAGCCAGGCCCATCGCGGAGGCCTTGACGCGCATGGGGAGGTCCTTCGAGACGACCGTGACGGAACGGCCCTCGTTGGCGAGGTTCTTCGCGACGGCGAGGATCCGTGCGTCGTTCTCGCCGCTGCGGAAGCCTGCGGGGAGCACCTCAGCGGAGATGTGGTTGAGCTCGACGACGAGCGTGCCGCCCACGGTGCCGAGGGGAATCGGAGTCCCGAGGCTCCCGTGCTCAACGCGGAGGTCATCGAGGAGCCGCAGCGCCTTGCGCGCGAAGTAGCCGAGTTCGGGGTCGTGCCGCTTGCCCTCGAGTTCGGTGATCACGACGACGGGGATCACGACCTCATGCTCGGCGAAGCGCAGAAGGGCCCTCGGATCGGAGAGCAGCACAGAGGTGTCCAGCACGTAGGTGCGGCGGCCCTCCGCGGCGGTGGGCTCTTCGGGCAGTACTCCAGTGGTCGTCACGTCGACTCCAGCCCCCGGGATTCCCCGGCATCTCCAGTTCCTGCCGGCTCGGCCGCGAGGCCGGTACCGGCCTCCTGGAGCTGCTGCAACGCAACGCCCATACTCGGCCTCCCCGCTCGGGTGGCGGTTGCCTCCCGATGGCGTCAATCTACGCCGCTAGAGATGACGGGCGGGTTACGTCTGAGGGAGTGTCGGGTAAATCACAGGAATGTAATTTGTGACCGTGGTCACGCGCCGAAGCGGCGCTGCCGGCCGGCGTAATCGCGCAGGGCGCGGAGGAAGTCGACGCGGCGAAACGCGGGCCAGAGCGCCTCGCAGAAGTAGAACTCGCTGTACGCGCTCTGCCACATGAGGAAGCCCGAGAGCCGCTGTTCGCCCGACGTGCGGATCACCAGATCGGGATCAGGCTGGCCCGCCGTGTAGAGGAAGCGCGAGATGTCGTCCACGTCGAGCCGCTCGGCGAGCTCGCCGATGTCTTCGCCGCGGGAGAGGGCGTCGCGCAGGAGCTCGCGCACGGCATCCACGATCTCGCGCCGGCCGCCGTAGCCCACGGCGACGTTGACGTGGAGGGGCTCCGACGGGCTCGGCTTCGCGGTGAGGCGCGCGAGCCGGTCGGCGAGGTGGTCTGGAAGGAGCTCGGGGACGCCCATCGCATGGACGGAGACCGTGGGGTCCTCGTCAAGCCGATCGAGCGTTTCGGCGATGATGTCGGTGAGCTCCTTGAGCTCGTCGCTCGAGCGGTTCATGTTGTCCGTCGAGAGCATGTAGAGCGTCACGACGCGGATGCCCAGCTCGCGGCACCAGCCGAGGAATTCGTGGATCTTGTCGGCGCCGGCCCGGTGGCCCTGGCTCGACGGCGCATTGAACTGACGGGCCCAGCGGCGGTTGCCATCGACCATGACGCCAATGTGACGCGGGATGCTGTCCGGCCGGAGCTCACGCGCAAGACGTCGCTCGTAGTAGCCGTACAGGAATCCTGGCAAGTCCATGGTCGTCTCCCGCCTCACTCGAGGACAGCCTATCGTCGCGCGGATCGCTCCGGCCCCTCCGAGAACGGAGCGAGCGGGTGGTCGAGGGCGTCCTCGAGGAATGCCGTCATCTGCTCCGCCGGGAGTGGCCTGCTGAAGTGGTAGCCCTGGCCGGCGTCCGCGCCGAGCTCGGCGACGACGAGGGCCTGCTCGGCGGTCTCGATGCCCTCCATGACCACCGAGAGCCCGCACGCCTCGACGAGCCGCAGGACGGCCCCGAGGAATCGCCGCTGCGCGGGGTCCTCCGCCACGTCGCCGAGGAGCGAGCGGTCGATCTTCACGCGGTTCACGGGGAGCCTGCGGAGGTAGCTGATCGACGAATAGCCGGTCCCGAAGTCGTCGATGTCAAGGCCGACCCCGAGCCGGCGGAGGCCCAGGAGCGAGTAGGTGTCCACGTCGTCGCCCGCGACGAAGGATGCCTCGGTGATCTCGAGGACGAGCGCGCCGGCGGGCACCCCGGCCTCGCTGAGCGCGCGCCGCACGCCGTCGATGTACTCGAGGTGCGCCAGCTGCGACGCCGTGATGTTGACGCTCACGCTGAAGTCCGGCTCGAGAGGGAGGTCACGCAGCCACGTGCGGGTCTGGGCGAGCGCCGTGGTGAGCACGTGGTGGTCGAGCTCCCCGGCGATGCCGAGCTCCTCGGCGAGAGGCAGGAACTCGTCAGGCCGGATGGGCCCGAGGGCGGGATGGGCCCAGCGCGCGAGCGCCTCGACGCCCTGCACCCGGCCCGTCTTGAGGCTCACGATCGGCTGATACGCGACGGTGAGCGCACCCTCCCGCACCGCCTCGGCGAGGTCGCTGCTGAGCCGGTGGCGGACCTCGAGGGCGTCGAGCATGAAAGGTTCGAAGAGTTTGAGCTTGCCGCGGCCGCCCGCCTTCGCTGCCTCGAGGGCTACTCCCGCGGTCGCGATGACCTCCTCGGCGCCCTCCCCGGCGTCGGCCGTCCGAGCGCCGACACTCACGCTCAGGAGGGGCCGCGTGAGACCGCATTCGACGCCGCGTGCGCGGCCTTGGATTCCCAGCGCTACGCGCCGGGCCTCGTTCGCGTCGGCGCGGCGGAGGAGGACTGCGAACTCGTCCTGGCCGGAGCGCAGCACGAGGCCGTTCTCCCCCACGAACTCCGTGAGCGTGCGCTGGACCTCGTCCAGGACCAGATCGGCCTGGGCCTGGCCAAGGTTGTAGGTGATCCGGGGGTAAGCGTCGAGGCTTACGAGGAGCAGGGCGCGACCGTCGGGACCTTCTTGGTCCGGCGCGCGCCCGTGCTCGAGGTCAGGCTGCAGGAGCCGCTCAACTTCGAGCGTCAGGCCCCGCCGGTTGTCGGGCCAGATGAGCGGAGCCGCCAAGATCCAGTACTTCCCATTCACTCGTGCCACAGTCCGGACCGAGGAGCCCGACCGTTACCTCAGGAAACGTTAGAGGCCGCCTCGCCCGCGAGGCAAACCTGCCGCGCCTGGCCAGGTTCGCTCGGGTCGGAGCCGAAGCGCCGCACGAGTTCCTCGGCGCTCATGGGCCCGCCGATGAGCTCTCCTCGGACGGCGTCGCAGCCGAGCTCGCGCAGCAGTCGGAGCTGGGGTGCACGGGTCGCCCCAGAGGCCATGACCCGGAGCCCGAGGGCGTGGCCAGTGTTGACGATCCCGGAGAAAATGGCGGCGTCCGCGTGGCTCGAGTCGATGTGCGCCACGAGGTCCGACGTCACCTTCAGCATCGTGAACGGGAGCGCCCTGAGGACCGCGATCGTGCCGTGCTCGCTCCCGTAGCCATCGAGCCCCACGTCCACACCGGCGTCGCGCAGCTCTGCGAGCTGGGCTTTCGCGTGGGCCATGTCGGAGAGTGCGAACCGCCCGCCGACGTCGATCCGCAGCCCCTCGCCGTCCAGCTCGTGGGCCGCGAGCGCGGCCTTGACGTCCGCCGCGAGCTGCCCGCCGGCGAGCCACGTCGGGACGGTCCGCAGCCCGACCCGCCACGCGTGGCCATCGCGACGCCATGCGGCGGCCTGCGCACACACCTCGTCGAGAATCCGCAGCGCGATAGGGGCCAGCTGACCGCTCCGCTCCGCCACCGGGAGAAACTCGTGGGGTTCGACGCTTCCGAGCTCGGGATCGTCCCAATGGAGCACCGCTTGGACGCTCGTGCAGCGGTGGCTTGCGAGGTCCAGGATCGGTTCATACCGGACCGTGAGGGTCCCATCCTCGAGGGCGCCGAGGAACCGCCGCCGAATCTGCGCAAGCCGCGCGAACGGGTTGCCCGCCTGGCCATCGAGTCGCTGGACCCGCTGCTTACCGAGCTGCTTGCCGGTCAGCATCGCCCCGTCCGCGTGGCGGAGCAGGACGTCGAGGGGGCCGAGCTCCTCGTCCCACGCGATGTCCCGCGCCATCGCGAGGCCGATCGTCGCTGAAAGCGCCAGGGCGTGCTCGCCGTGGACCATCGGCTCTTGGGCGGCCTCGAGGACGCGCTCGGCGACCTTCTCGGCGTCGGCCTCGTCGATGTCGGCGAGGAGGGCCACGAATTCGTCGCCGCCGAGCCGGACGGCGGCGTCCTCGATCCGGAGGCATTCGCGCAGCCTCCGGCCGAACTCGACGAGGACCGCATTGCCCGCATCGTGCCCATGGGTGTCGTTGACCGCCTTGAAGTGGTCCAGATCGATGTAGAGGAGCGCAGTCCGGTCCGGGTTGGACCGGGCCAGAACCGCGGGCCCCTCCTCGTCGAGCCAACGCCGGTTCGGCAGCCCCGTGAGGTCGTCGTGCCATGCCGCGTGCCGGAAGGAGTGCGCGAGCGCCTCGAAGATCTCAGAGACGCTCACCACCTTGGGCCCGTCAGAGGCGAGCATGAGCAGATCGTCGTAGCGGACTTCCTCGGGGCGGCCCAGGGCGATCTTCGCGGCCTCATCGAGGCTCATGCCGGGCCGGCACACCACGCGATACTCGGGCAAGAGCTGACCCGCGGTTCGGCGGGCGTTGAGGGCGCGCCCATAGCCCAGACGGCCCGAGAGGTGGGTCTCCACGAGCCGGCGCGTCAACAGGACGAGCTGGCGCGGTCCGTCCTGAACCGCAACGGCTCGCAGCGCTGGATCCATCCGGAACATGCCGTCAACGGTGCCGACCGGGGTGTCTGCGGGAACGGTCGGGATGTCAGTTCCCAGCCGGTCGATGGTCGCGGCCATCGCTGGGAACCGGCGGTTGGCCCGACGGTCCTTCAGGTGGCTAGCCCTGTCCACGGCGAATTCCAAAGCCAAGGTGTACGGATTGCAACCCACCGGTCTGTCCCTCGCCGCAGCGCGGCAGAACACCCCGGAGCTCGGTGCGCCTTCGAGCCAATCGGACACGCTCCTGTAGTCGGGCTCGCGCTCGGTTCCGGGCACACACTGGTCACCCGGCGGCGAGGCGTGAGGCCGTCGGCAAAGCCATCCATGGGGTCAGCTGCGAGGGGCTCTCCCCTCGGCCGGCGCATCCCAGCGCCAGCACTAGCCCAAAGTGTATCGGGAAATCCAGTCAACCTTGTACATGTCCAATCTCACACCGAAATGCCGATACCCTTGATCCGTGCGCACGGACTGGTTCCAACGGCTGGTTGGGCTACTCATCTTCCTGACCGTCAGCGGGGCGGCGGCCCTGCTGTGGTGGGCGGTGTCCGCAAGCCACCCGCCGAGGTTCTGGTCGCCGGTCGAGGTCACGGTCGCCGGGATCTGGAAGGTCCTGTACGACGCCGACGCCCCGAGCACTCAGGTCATCCTCATGGCCGCGGCGACGTCGGCACTCCTCGGCGCGGGCGTCGCCCTGCTCGAGCGCTACGTTGCCGACCGCTACCGCCGGTCGAGCGTCCACCTCCCCTCGCGCCCTCTCGCGCCGAAGGTCATCATGGCGGCGACGCGGGGAATCTTCGCCGGTGAGGTCACCGTGACCGTCCTCATCCCGGCACACAACGAGCAGGCCTCGCTGCCGCAGACGCTCGCCTCGCTCGCCCGGCAGACCCGCCGGCCGGACCGCGTCATCGTCGTCGCCGACAACTGCACCGACGGCACCGTAGACGTGGCCCGGGACGCGGGGGCCGAGGTCTTCGAGACCGTGGGCAACACGGAGAAGAAGGGTGGCGCGCTCAACCAGATCCTGCGGCTCATCCTCCCCCACCAACGCGACAACGACGTCGTCATGGTCATGGACGCCGACACGATGCTCGGCCCGCGCTTCCTGGCCACGGCGGCAAGCCGCTTCTCCGACGACCGCGCCCTCATGGCCGTGGGCGGCCTCTTCTTCGGCGAGTCTGGCCCCGGGCTAATCCGGCAGTTCCAGCGGAGCGAGTACGTTCGCTATTCACGCGACATCCGGCGCCGCAACGGCCGCGTCTTCGTCCTCACGGGAACGGCGTCGATCTTCCGCCCAGCCGGGCTGCGCGCCGTCGCAAGCAGCCGTGGCGTTCAGATCCCGGGCCGGACCGGGGACGTCTACGACACGGCGGCCCTCACCGAGGACAACGAGCTCACGATCGCCATCAAGTCGCTCGGCGGGCTCATGATCTCGCCGGCCGAATGCACGGTCGTGACGGAGCTCATGCCCTCGTGGCGCACGCTCTGGGCGCAGCGGCTGCGCTGGCAGCGCGGCGCGCTCGAGAACCTCGGCGCCTACGGCGTGACGCCCCAGACCACCCGCTACTGGGCGCAACAGATCGGCATTGGGTACAGCGTGATCGCGCTGGGCTCCTACCTGCTGCTCATGGCGCTCATGGCGCTCTCACTCGACACGTGGGTGTGGTTCCCGTTCTGGCTGAGTCTCGGATCGCTCTTCGCCCTCGAGCGCGTGTTGACGGCGTGGGCCGGAGGATGGAGCGCGAGGCTCCTCGCCGCACTGATCCTCCCGGAGCTGCTGTACGACATGTTTCTCAACGTCGTCTACGTCAAAGGCATCGTCGACATCACGCGCGGCCGCCAGGCCACGTGGACCCACCTCACCCAGACGTCCCAGGTCGCACCGCCGCAGAAAGAGCCGGTGGTCCGATGACGCACCTCCTGGCCCCGCTCCACGGGATCGCGGACCAGGGGATCCTCTTCCCCCAGGAACTCCTGCAGAGCGAGGCGTTCAACGTCCTCGCAACGTTCGTGGCCATCAACACGCTCCTGTACGGGACACTCGCCGTAGCCAAGATCCTCCCGCGGCCCCGCCTGCCCCGACGCCGTCGGTACACGCGCCGCGAGACCCGCAGCATCTACCCCGACGGGCCGATCTAGCCAACCTACCCTCAGGTAACTTACCAAACCGTAAGTTAGACTGGGCGAATGCAGCAGAACGTGCTCTCGCGCACCGAGCTCCTGGCCCTCAAACCGTCATGGCGGGGCTGGATCCACGCCGCCTCGACGCCGATCGCCCTCGCGGCGGGCATCGTCCTCATCGCCCTCGCGCCGGGCGCGGACCGCAAGGTCGCCTGCGCAATCTACGCGCTCACGGGGCTCACACTCTTCTCGGTGTCCGCCGTCTACCACCGGGGCAACTGGTCGCCTCGCGTCAAGGCGGTGCTCAAGCGCATCGACCACGCGAACATCATGCTCGTCATCGCGGGCACGTACACCCCGCTCTCGTGGGTGCTCCTCCCCCGCGACAGTGGCATCCTCCTGCTAGCCCTCGTCTGGTCAGGTGCCGTGCTCGGCATCCTGTTCCGCGTCCTGTGGGTCCGGGCTCCGCGCTGGCTCTACGTGCCCATCTACGTCGCCCTCGGGTGCGCGGCATTCCTGTTCCTGCCCAAGTTCTTCGCCGCGAGCATCCCCGCCGCGATCCTCATCTGCGCGGGCGGCGCCCTCTACATCGCGGGCGCGGTGTTCTACGGGATCCGCCGACCGAACTTCAGCTGGCGCCACTTCGGCTTCCACGAGTTCTTCCACGCGTTCACGGTCGGCGGCTTCACGGCGCACTACATCGCGATCATGTTCGCCGTGCTCGCGACGCCCGCCTGAGGTCACCCGTGCGCGAGCACGTCGCGCAGTTCCTCGGGCGAGCTGACAGGGAGCCGGCAGGCAAAGTCCCGACACACGTAGGCGAGGGGCGCGCCGTCGTCCGCCGCGGCTCGGAAGGCGAGCAGCGGCACACGAGCCTCGCCCTCCGCCGCCTCGCCGACTGCGATGACAGCGCCCGGGCTCGCCGAGGCGAGCGCCTCGCCGTGCAGACGACGGCGGTCCTCCCCCGGGGCGCCGACGACGGCGACCTCGAGCGGGCCCACGAGCGCGGCCTGCGCGACGGCGAGAAGCCAGCCGACGACGCGCGGGCCCTGGGCCGCGAGGTGCGGGAGCCCGGCCAGGATCGAACCCGCGAGGACGCGATGCTCGCTCGAGCCGCTGTAGGCCGCGTGGGCCAGGAGCGACCCCGCGAGGAGGGACGCGCCGCTCGGCGCCTCGGCGTCGTGTGGTTCGAGGGAGCGCGCCCCCGCGAGGGCCGAGCGCACGCCCGGGCCGGCCGTACCGCCCCCGGCGGGAGCGTCCGAGAGCAGGCCGCCCTCCACGAAGCGCTGTGTCGCGACCCCGAGCAGCTCCTCCGCCCACACGTACCAGCGTTCCTCCCCCGTCGCCGCGTACAGCGCCAAGGCCCCTTCGGCGCAGCCCGCGTAGTCGGCGAGGAGCCCCTCGACCCCGGCTGCCGCGCCCTCGTGCGAAACCCGCAGGAGCCGCCCGCCGTCCCAATGGACCGTTCGGAGGAGCTCGGCCGCGCGGCGCGCGTCGTCGAGGAGCTCCGGCCGGCCGAGGGCCCAGGCCGCGTCCGCGAGCGCCGCGACGGCCAGACCGTTCCAGCCCGCCACGACCTTGTCGTCCCGCGCGGGCGGCATGCGGCGGGAGCGCTCGGAAAGCAGGGACGGACGGAGCCGTTCCCACAGGTCTCGCTCGTCCGGCTCGAGGGCGCGCCCCGCGTGTAGCGGCGCTGCGTGCCCCGCGCTGGGGAGGCCGAAAATTCCCGCAAGCCGCGCGCCGTCGTCCTCGCTGTCCCTGCCGGCCGCGCCGACGCCGCCGACGGCGGTAGTCAATTCGGCGCGCGTCCACACGTAGAAGCCGCCCTCGAGGCTGCGGCCGTCCCGCTCAGAGTCGGCGTCGAGCGAGGACGCGAAGCCGCCCTCGGGAAGCCCAAGCTCGCGCACGAGCCACTCGGCGGTCAGGCCCGCGGCCGTGCGGGCCTCGTCGGCCGGGAAGTCAGCCGAGCCGCCGAGGCGCACCCAGTGGGCGAGGACGCGGAGCAGCTGGGCGTTGTCGTAGAGCATCTTCTCGTAGTGCGGGAGCGACCAGTCGGCGGTCACCGAGTAGCGCGCGAAGCCGCCGCCGAGGGCGTCGAAGAGCGCTGAGCGGCACATCGCGGCGAGCGTGCGGCCCGCGAGACCGCGCGCGACGGCGGAGGTCTCCCCGGCCGCCGCCGCGTGCCGGACAAGGAATTCGAGGACGGGCGACGGCGGGAACTTGGGGGCGCGACCGAAGCCCCCATGCTCGCGGTCCTCCGAGCGGGCGAGCTCCGTCACGGCAGCCGACAGCAGGCCTGCGTCGACGGGAGCAGCGGGCGCCCCGACGTCAAGGAGCTGCGACGAGAAGACGCCGCCGAGCCCCTCGGCCAGCGCCGCCGCCTGCCGCTCGACGCCGTCGCGGCGCTCGGTCCAGGCCTCCCACACGGCGTCGAGGATCTGCCGGAAGCTCGGTCTGCCGGGCTGGCCGGCAGGCGGAAAATACGTCCCCGCGTAGAAGGCTCGGCCATCCGGGAGCGCGAAGATGCTGAGCGGCCAGCCGCCCTGGCCGGTCATGGCCTGGCACGCGGCCATGTAGACGGAATCGACGTCTGGCAGCTCCTCGCGGTCCACCTTGACGCTCACGAAGCGCGCGTTAAGGGCCTCCGCGATGGCCGGATTCTCGAAGGATTCGTGCGCCATGACGTGGCACCAGTGGCACGCGGCGTACCCGATCGAGATGAACAGCGGAACGTCTCGCTGGGCCGCCTCCGCGAAGGCCTCGTCTCCCCAGGGATACCAGTCCACGGGATTGTCCTTGTGCTGCAGGAGATAGCGGCTGTAGGCGCTGGCCAGGCGGTTTGCCACAGTGTCACTCCGATCCTGTGATAGCTGCATCATAGGGCCCTTGTGATGCGCGGCGGTGATGCAATAGGCAAGGTGATCAGCTCGGCCTAGAGGTCCATCAAGGGACCGCGCCATGCGAATCGAGGTCTGCGAGCTTACCTACCACAGTGCAAACACCCTCAACCAACTGATATGGGACCTTTATGACCAACACAAACCCAGCGCGGTCTGGTGGGCGCTCAGGACCTGATGCCGTCGTGTGGGTCTTGGGGTTCCTGCTCTTCGTGATGACCGCCTGCGGCGCTCCCGGCCCTCCGGGCACGCCGCCGCCCTCAGGCAGCCAGAAGGCGTTCGCGGAGCATGTCGTCGAGGTGGCGGCCTCGGGCGATGTCGACCAACTGGTGAAATTGGCGACCCCGCGCCATACGGGCATCCGGCCTGATGCCGAAGCATTCGCTTCGTTCGCCAAGGGATGGGACACCAAGGCGGACACCCTCGATATTCCCTCTGCCTACAGCTTCCCGGAAGCCGCAATCCTCGAACTAACGCGGGCAAGCGGAGCAAAGAAGAAGGTCCATATCGGGTGGCTGTACGACGAGGGAAAGTGGACCGTGGTGCTCGGGCAGCCGATCAAGTCCGGCTCAAGCGACTCTGCCCGGCCCTGATCCAGTAGCGCGCTATCCTCACCCGCTCCAGCAGTGGCGGATCTACTTCTGCTGCGCGTCGCAGCGCCAAACTCGGTTTCCCGGAGCAACCATCGCAGGGGCCCAAGGTTCCCTCAAGGTGCCCCGGCTACAATGTGTGCTCGATGACAGAGCTCCGCCACGAATCCCCGCGTCCTCAAACGGCCCCCGCCCATGGGCCGATCTTCGTCGACGCCTCGGGGCGCAGGCTCCGCAGGGTCCGGATCGCGGGCGGCATCTTCTTGGTGCTTGTGGTCGGCTACGTGGCGCTCCTCGCCGTGGCCCTCCTCGGCGGCCCCAATATCGCGGCCCCCTATCTGCCCCTGCCCGCGCAGACGACGGCGACCGCGGACCAGGGTCCCGCCGCACCTCCGTGGACGGGACCCTCCGCGGCACCCGCCGCGGGAAACGAAGGCACCGGGCTCTCCGCGGTCCTCGCCGCGCACACAGCGGCCGCACCTGCCGGAAGCGGCGCCGTCCAGGCGCCAGCCGCCCCCGCCCGGCCCGTCGCCCCGTCGCCGTCGCCGACGTCGCCCGGCAAGAGCGGGACCGCGCCCGGCCAGTCCGACCGGCCGCACCCGCACCCGTGAGCCCGGCGGGCCAGCCCACGACGAGGAAACCTCGCCGCGTCAGAGCCCATTGGATCGCGCTCGCCGCGGTGCTCGTGGGCCTCGCCCTCGCGCTCACGATCCAGGGCTACATGCGCCACCTCGCCGGGATCGGAGACGACTCGGTGCCCTCGAGCGGCCAAGCCGGAAGCGTCCCGCAGGCCGTCTCCCAGGGCGGGCCCATCGTCGATGCCCGGGGCGGCACCGTGCGGGCCGTGCGGCCGCCCGAGCGCACGCTCGCGCTCACGTTCGACGACGGCCCCGACCCGACCTGGACGCCCCAGATCCTCGACGTGCTCGCCAGGCACCACGTGCACGCGACCTTCTTCGTCGTCGGGGCGGCGGCCATCGAGAACCCCGGCCTCGTGCAGCGAATGGTCGCGGAGGGCCATGAGCTCGGCGTCCACACCCTCACCCACGTCGACCTCGGCACGGCGCCTGCGTGGCGCCGCCAGCTCGAGATCGCGGGGGCCCAAGAGGCCATCGCCGGCATCACCGGGCGGGCGGCCACGCTTCTCCGCCCGCCCTACAGCTCGGAGAACGACGCCGTCACGGATGGGACGTGGGCCGCGATGCAGACCGCGGCCCAACAGGGCTACCTCACCGTCCTGACCACCCTCGACGGCGAGGACTGGCAGCGCCCCGGCCAGTCGGCCATCGAACGCAACCTCACGCCGTCGAACGCGCAGGGCCAAGTGCTGCTCCTGCACGACGGCGGCGGCGACCGCGCTCAGACGGTCGCCGCGCTCGACTCGCTCCTGGGCACCCTCCCCGGCCAGGGCTACCACGTGACAACCGTCGGCGACGCCGTCGGCATTTCGTCCATGCGCGCGGCGAGCCCGGCCGAGCGGGTGAGCGGGACGGCCTTCGTGTGGGGCATTCAGCTGAGCGACGCCGTGATCACAGCGGTTTCGTGGACACTCCTCGCGAGCGGCGTCGTCACCTTCGTCCGCGCCGTGCTCGTCGTGGGCTTCGCGGCGCGTCACCGCCGAGCGGCGCGGCGCGCGTTGGGAGCGGTACGCGGACGACGGCGGATCAACGCGCCGCTGCGCCACGGCGTCGTCGAGCCCGTGAGCGTCATCGTCCCCGCCTACAACGAGGCGGCGGGCATCGAAGCCGCCGTCCGCTCGATCGCCGCGTCGACGCACCCCGTCGAGATCATCGTCGTCGACGACGGCTCGACGGACGCGACCGCAGACATCGTCGCTTCCCTGGACCTTCCCGCGGTGAAGCTCATCCGGAAGCAGAACGGCGGCAAGCCGTCGGCGCTCAACGAGGGGCTGCGGGCGGCTTCCCACGACATCGTCGTGATGGTCGACGGCGATACCGTCTTCGAGCCGGACACGGTCCGGGCGCTCATCGAGCCTTTCGCGGATCCCCACGTCGGAGCGGTCTCGGGCAACACGAAGGTCGCGAACCGCGGCGGCATCCTCGGAGCGTGGCAGCACATCGAGTACGTCGTGGGCTTCAACCTCGACCGCCGCCTGTTCGACGTCGCCGAGTGCATGCCGACGGTTCCCGGCGCCATCGGGGCGTTCCGACGCGATGCGCTCGTGCGCGTCGGCGGCGTGAGCGACGACACGCTCGCGGAGGACACCGACCTCACGATGGCGCTGTGCCGGGACGGCTGGCGCGTCGTCTACAAGGACGACGCGCGGGCCTGGACCGAAGCGCCGGCAACGCTCGGGGCACTCTGGAAGCAGCGCTACCGGTGGTGCTACGGGACTCTCCAGGCCATGTGGAAGCACCGCGGCGCCGTCGTCCAGGGCGGGCAGGCCGGCAAGCTCGGCCGCCGCGGACTCGGCTATCTCCTCGTCCTCCAGGTGTTGCTGCCGCTCTTCGCCCCAGTCGTCGACGTCTTCGCGGTGTATGGCCTCATCTTCCTCGACCCGATCCGCATCGCCGCCCTGTGGCTCGCGTTCCTCGCCGTGCAGCTGCTCATGGCTGGCTACGCGTTCCGCCTCGACCGCGAGCCGTTACGGCCCCTGTGGACCCTTCCGCTCCAGCAGTTCGTCTACCGGCAGCTCATGTACCTCGTCGTGATCCAGTCGGTCGTGACGGCGCTCGCGGGCGTCCATCTCCGCTGGCACCGCATGGAGCGGTACGGGAGCCTCCGCGTGCCGCCCGCGCCCGAGAGCCCGGCCTGACCTCTGTCAGGGGGTGGCGCCGTTGCCCGCGCCGTTCGCGGCGTGGCCCTCCCGGCCGCCCGCCGGGGGCGTATCCCCGCCGTCGTGCCCTTCACTGGGGTGCTCGCCGCCGTCGCCCTCGCCCGACTCCTCGGCCTCCCCCTCGCCGAGCGCTTCTGCTTCGCGCCGCTCGCGCTCCTCCTCGACCTGCGAGCGGTAGCGGACACGGCGAAGGCGCCGAACCATGTCGACGATGATGAAGACGCTCAGGAGAACCACGAAAGCCGTCGCGAGGAAGCCCCAGAGTCCTGGGGAGACCTGATCCTCCGTGAGGCCGGGCTTGAGGGTGCCAGCAGGGGTCGGATCGGGTGTCACGGCGCCGGACGCCATGACGGCGAGGAGGAGGGAATGCACCCATCTATCCTAGCCCGCGGGCCATCGCCGCCCGGCCTACCGCAAGCCGGCGAAGAGGTCCGGCTCGATCTCGCCCGGCGCCGGGAAGCCCACGCTCGACGAGATGAGCGAGTAGTCCTCCCACGGCCACAGCCGTTGGCGCATGCCCAGCGACACCGCGAAGAACGAGCCCTTCGGGTCGACCTGGGATGCGTGCGCGGCGAGGGCGCGGTCGCGGATGTCGAAATACTCGGCACAGTGGACCTGGGTCGTCACCGGGTGACGCGCGGCCCAGGGGTGGTGGCCCTCGCTGTCGTCCTCCGTCGTCGAGGCAACCCAGCTCGCGTACGGCGATTCGAGCCCCGCCTCGAGGAGCGCGCGGTGGAAGGCCTCGTATTTGCCCACGTTGAACGGGACGTCGTAATAGAGCTTGGCCGGGGCCCACGGCTCTCCGGCATCGGGGTACTCGTCCGCGAGGGGCGCGGCCCGGAAGGCCTCCACTGCGACGCGATGCGCCATGATGTGGTCGGGATGCGGATAGCCGCCGTTCTCGTCATAGGCGACCACGACATGCGGCCGGAATTCGCGGACAAGCCGCACGAGCGGCGCGGCGGCGCGGTCCAGCGGAAGGGTAGCGAAGGCGCCCCACGGCAGCGGCGGCAGCGGATCGCCCTCGGGAAGCCCCGAATCGGTGAAGCCGAGCCAGCGGTGCTGCATCCCGATGACCCGCTGGGCTTCGGCCATCTCGAGCCGCCGGGCACCGGCCATGTCCCGCGACGCGTGCGGGTCGCCGAGGAGGGCGGGATTCTGGACGTCGCCGCGCGATCCGTCGGTGCAGCTCACGACCATGACTTCGTGGCCCTCGGCAAGGTATTTGGCCATCATGGGCGCGCCCTTGCTCGATTCGTCGTCGGGGTGGGCGTGGACCGCCAGGAGGCGCAGCGCGTTCTCGGACACGACTCCTAGAATAGACGGGTGACTCAGAACCCCGGAGCAGCCCCCGCGCACGGCGCGCAGCCCAACGCAGGGCGCTACGCCGGGCGGTACGGCGCCCCGCGCCGGCGGCTCGGCCGACGCGCCGCGGCGATCCTCGTCGCCGCCGTGCTCGCCGTCGTCGTCGCCGGGGTCGCGGTGTTCGCGTGGAGCGGAAACGTCAAGACCGCAACGTTCAAGGATGTTGGCTTCACGACCCCGGATGCGTGGCACGCGACCGAGGATTTCCAGGTCACGAAGGAGGCTTCGCAGACCGCGTACTGCGCGGTCAAGGCACTCAACAGCGCCTTCGGCGTCGTGGGCTGGAAGCAGCTCGAATTCGGCCCGACGAGCGGTTCGGGCATGACGACGACGAATGCGCACGTCGCGCTTCGCACCGAGAGCCTAGCGGTGTCCGTGAGCGTCGATACGTGCTGGATTGCCGGGACCTGACGCCCTCAAGCACCCTTCCGGGGACTGTCAATGTGACACGGGCCTCACACGACTTGGGTTCGCCTGTCATGGTCACTACAATGGACTAATACCCAATGCCCCGTCGGTGGCAGCAGGCGGACCGGGTCGGCACCCGGATCGCAGCACCCCGGCGGGGTCTTTGCTTGAAGGCCGTGCCGAATCCGGGCACGGAATTACTGAGGAGACGAGATGACCACCACCCACCATGGCGGCGCCTGGCTCACGCAGGAGGCGTACGACCGCCTGAAGGCGGAGCTGGACCACCTTTCCGGTGCCGGCCGTCACGAGATCGTCGAGAAGATCGAGGCCGCGCGCCAGGAGGGCGACCTCAAGGAGAACGGCGGCTACCACGCCGCCAAGGAGGAGCAGGGCAAGATCGAAGCCCGCATCCGCCAGCTCACCGAGCTCCTGCGCAACGCCCACGTGGGCGAGAAGCCCGCCGATGACGGCGTTGTCGAGCCTGGCATGCTGGTCGTGGCCAAGATCGCGGGCGACGAAGAGCGCTTCCTTCTCGGCTCGCGCGAGATCGCGGGCGATTCGGACCTCGACGTGTTCAGCGAGAAGTCGCCGCTCGGCGCCGCGATCATCGGGCATAAGCAGGGGGACAAGCTGTCCTACACCGCGCCCAACGGCAAGGAGATCCCGGTCGAGATCATCTCGGCGACCCCCTACGCGGGCTGACCAGCTCGCGGGCCCGTACCTGACGACGACGGCGCCGCTCCCCACGCGGGGGGCGGCGCCGTCGTCGTTCGTCCAGTTCGCGACGCTTCACGATCGAAACGTGAGCTCTCGACGGATTGGGGGCTTCTTTGCGACGAGAGCTCACCTCTCGCGCAACCGGCAGTCAGCGTCCCCGGCGACGGAGGACGACGGCGGCCAGCACCCCGCCGACGAGCCCGAACAGGTGCGCTTGCCACGAGATCCCCCGGCCGACCGACGGCAGCGCCCCGAGCAGCACGGACCCGTACACGAGGAACAGTGCCACGGCGAGGATCACCTGCCCCCAGCTCCGATTGAAGAACCCGCGCACGAGGAGGAATCCGAACAGCCCGAAGATCACGCCCGAGGCCCCGACCGTTACCGTTGGAGCCCCGAAGAGCGAGCCGCCGAACAGCCACACGCCAAACCCGGAGGCAAGCCACGAGAACACGACGGCCGTGAGGAACTGGCGTGCCCCCGCGAGAAACGCGAGGTATCCGAAGACAACGAGCGGGAGCGTGTTCGCCAGGAGGTGGCTCCAGCTCGACGCGTCGTGGACAAGGGGCGCCGTGAGGATGTCCGGAAGGCTCGCGGGGTCGCGAGGCCGGATGCCGAACTCGAGGGTGAGCAGCCCCGCGGTCGCGATATTGACGGCCTCGATGATGTAGAGGACAGCCGTGACAACGGCCATCGTCGCGAGGCCGGCGCGTGCCCGGCCGGCGAGACTCTCGCGAACGCCCATGTGCCTAGAGGTGCATGACGATCGGCTGGAAGCCCTCGGCCCGGAGCGCGCGGAGGACCTGCTCGCAGTGCTCGTGGCCCTTCGTCTCCATGTCGATCGTGATCGCGACATCCCCCATCGCGATCGAGCCGCCGACGCGCGTGTGGTCGACGCCCGTGACGTTGGCGTCGTTCTCCGCGATGATGCGGGAGATGGTCGCGAGCGAGCCGGGGCGGTCGTCGAGCATCATGCGCACGGTGAAGAAGCGGCCCGCGGCGGAAAGGCCTCGCTGGATGACCTTGAGCATGAGCATCGGGTCGATATTGCCGCCCGAGAGGATCACCGCGGTCTTCTTCGGGTGGATCCCCAGCTGGGCGAGCTTGCCGTCCAGGAGGGCCGCGACGCCGACGGCGCCCGCCGGCTCGACGACGAGCTTGGCCCGCTCGAGCAGGAAGATGAGCGCGCGGGCGAGCGAATCCTCGCTCACGGTCACGACGTCGTCGACGAGCTCGCGGATGATGCTGAACGGAAGCTGGCCGGGAAGCCCGACGGCGATGCCGTCTGCCATCGTCGCGACCTTCTGCAGCGGCACGAGAGCGTCCGCGGCGAGCGACGGCGGGTAGGCGGCGGCATTCTCGGCCTGCACGCCGATGACTCGGATCTCGCGTCCAAGCTCCGCGGCCTTGGCCTTGACGGCGACGGCGACGCCCGCGAGGAGCCCGCCGCCGCCGACGCCCATGAGGATCGTGTCGACGTCCGGGACCTGCTCGAGGATCTCGAGGCCGATGGTGCCCTGCCCCGCCACGACGTCGACGTTGTCGAACGGATGCACGAACACCGCGCCGGTCTCCTCGGCGTAGCGCTTCGCCTCGGCGAGCGCCTCGTCGACGTTGTGACCGTGGAGGACCACTTCGGCGCCGTGGCTGCGCGTGGCCTGGAGCTTGGGGAGGGCGACGCCGAGCGGCATGTAGATGCGCGCGCGGATGCCGAGGCGCTTGGCCGCGACGGCCACGCCCTGTGCGTGGTTGCCGGCCGATGCGGCGACGACGCCGAGGGCCTGCTCCTCGCGGCTCAGGCGCGCCATGCGCACGTACGCGCCCCGCACCTTGAACGAGCCGGCCCGTTGGAGGTTCTCGCACTTGAAGAAGACCTCGCCGCCGACCATCTGCCCGAGAGCCCTCGACGTCTCGATCGGCGTCTTGGCAATAATGCCCTCGAGCAGCTCCTGTGCGGCAAGGACATCGTCCAGCGTTACAGCGAGGGTCGAGAGGGCATTCACGGGTCGCGCTCCTAGGGGGCTCGGAGGATTCTGCTGCGCCCGTGCCCGCTGGAGGAGTCTCGGCGGGAGCCACGGGCGCACTATCAGTCTCCCACGCCCGAGCGGGAAGTGGCGCATCGCCGACTTCACGACGGCGTCGGCAGACGGATCAGAGGGACGCGCCGATCCCCCATTCCATCGAGGCCTCCTCGCGGGGCTCGATCCAGCCAAGATCGTTGCCGCTGTTGAAGGCGTTGGCCGGCCCGGTCTGAGGCTCGAGGGCGACGGCGACGTCGCGGCCCGGGAAAGTCCGCGTGACGAAGACGTGGGTGTAGGGGCAGCGCTCGTCCTGCCAGAGCCACACCGATCGGCCGTCGGGCGCCGTGAGCGTCGCCCTGGCGTGCGCAGCGCCGCCGGACGGGCTGGCGTCGCCGAACGCGAGGTCCGTGTACGCGGCATCGAGGTCGAGGTCTCCGACCCGGCGGCCGGACGAAAGATCCCACTCGCCCACCGCCGGCGCCGTCTCGCGCGGGATGAGCCGTTCGTCGGCGACGAGCCGCGTCGAGGCGCGCACGGCGAGCGTGAGCTCGCCCGTCGGCACGTCGCCGAGGCGCAGATAGGGGTGGGCCCCGAGGACGAACGGCGCGGGGCGGGAGGAGTCGTTGGCGAGGGTCTGGCGCACGCGGAGGCCGCCGTCGTCGTCGATCGCGTAGTCGACGCGGTGCCGCACGAGGAACGGGTAGCCGTGCTGCGGGAAGACGACGGCCTCGAGGGAGACGCGATCCTCGGCCGCGTCGAGCACCGCGTATCCGGTGTTGCGCAGGAGGCCGTGGCTCGCGTTGCCGCGCGAAGGCTCCGTGATGTCGAGCTGCTGCACCTTGCCGTCGAGGGTCCACCTGCCGTCCTCGACGCGGTTCGCCCACGGGGCGAGCGTGATGCCTGTCGCGCCGGGCGGGATATCGCCGTCGCCGAACGTCTCGGTGAGCAGGACGCTGTCGGCCTCGAACGAGCGGAGCGCCGCGGCGAGCTCCGTGACGACGGCGGTGCTGCCGCCCCGCGCTATGCGGAACTGACGGCCGGTTGCGGCGGAACGGGGCGTGACGGCAGGGCTCGGAGCGCTCATGGAGCCCCACGTTAGCCTCGCCGCGACCGCACGCGAAAGCCCCTCCCGACCCCTTCCCTGCGGACACCAGAAATGTTATGTTTTGTTAGAAAAGTTTTGTTGATGTGATGTGACTCTCGAGAACAGGGGGAAGGGCCGTGCTTGCTGCCGAGCGCCACGCGCGCATCTTGGCGGAGCTCGACAAGAGGGAGGCCGTGCGGGTCGCGGAGCTTGCAACGTCCCTCGCGGTGTCCGAGATGACGATCCGACGAGACATCGAACAGCTCGAGCACCAAGGTCTCGCGAGGCGGGTCCACGGCGGAGCGGCACGCGTCGTGGACTTCGCGTTCGCCGAGCCGGGATTCGAGGTCAAGTTCGGGCACCACACGGACGCCAAATCGGCGATCGCCCGCGAGGCCGTCAAGCTCGTCCGCCCCGGGTCCACGCTCTTTGTCACGGCCGGCACGACGACGTTCGCCCTCGCGAAGCTCCTTCCGACCGTCCCGGACCTCACGGTGGCCACGAACTCCATCAAGGTCGCCGAAGCCCTCGGCCACTCCGTCCGCACGATCCTCACGGGCGGCGAGCGGACGCCGTCGGAGGCGCTCGTGGGCCCGCTTGCGACGGCATCCCTCGCCCAGCTGCACGTCGAGCTGTGCTTCATGGGCGTCCACGGGCTGCACCCCCGCGGTGGCTACACGACCCCGAACCTGCTCGAGGCGGAGACCAACCGCGCCGCCGCCGAGTCCGCGGCTCGGCTCGTGGTCCTCGCCGACAGCTCGAAGTACGGACTCCTGAGCCTCGCGCAGATCGCCCCGATCGAGCGCGCCGACACCCTCATCTCCGACACAGGCCTCTCGTCTTCCGCGAGACGCGAGCTCGACGACCGCATCCCCCACGTCATCCTTGCCGACCTCTCCACCACCGGGAGCCCCGAATGACAGCCCTCGCCGACTTCTCCCCCACCATCACGCGAAGCACGCTCGCGGACGGCCGCGACCTCGTCTACTTCGACGATCCCGGCGCCGAGCCGCGCATCCCCGCGCGCGACGGCCGTGAGCTGCCGGAGCGTGCCGAGCCCGGCGAGCTCCGCTTCGACGCGCTGAGCGGCGACTGGGTCGCCGTCGCCGCACACCGCCAGGCGCGTACCCACCTCCCGCCCGCGGACGCGTGCCCGCTGTGCCCCACGACGCCGTCGAACGCCTCCGAGATCCCGGACTCGAACTACGACGTGGTCGTCTTCGAGAACCGCTTCCCCTCCCTCGGGCCGGTCCTGGCCGAACTTCCGGGCTCGCTCGCGTGGGGCGAAGGCGTGCCCGCGGCGGGCCGCTGCGAGGTCGTCTCGTTCACATCCGAGCACACGGGGTCCTTCGGCGGGCTGCCCTATGTGCGCGCCCGCACGGTCGTCGAGGCGTGGGCGCACCGCACGGCCGAGCTCAGTGCGCTCAAGGGAATCCGGCAGGTGTTCCCGTTCGAGAACCGCGGCGCCCAGATCGGCGTGACGCTGCACCACCCTCACGGCCAGATCTACGCGTACCCGTACCTCACGCCGCGCGGCGCCCAGCTCGCGGCGGCCGCGCAGCGCCATTTCGAGGCGACCGACGGCACGCAGACCCTTCTCGGCTCCCTCCTCGACCGCGAGCGCTCGGACGGGAGCCGGATCGTGCTCGAGGGGCGGCACTTCACCGCCTTCGTGCCATTCGCGGCCCGATGGCCTGTCGAGGTGCACCTCGTCCCGCATCGGGACGTGCCGGACTTCGCGGGGCTGACCGGCGAGGAGAAGGACGAGCTCGCCGATGTGTACCTCCGGCTGCTCGCGGGCGTCGACACGCTCTACGACACCCCGACGCCGTATATCGCCGCGTGGAATCAGGCGCCGCTCGACCCCGCGCTGAGGCCCGCGTCCCGCTTCCACCTCCAGCTCACGTCGCCGCGCCGCGCCGCGGACAAGCTCAAGTTCCTCGCCGGTTCGGAGGCCGCCATGGGCGCCTTCATCAACGACACTCGAGCGGAGGACGTCGCTGCCCGCCTGCGCGAGGTCGTCGCATCTGCGTCCGGGGCCGCGCGATGAGCGCGGGGCTCACGAACCGCGCGCTGGCCGCGTTCCGGGAGACGTTCGGCGGCGAACCCGACGGCGTGTGGGCGGGGCCGGGGCGAGTCAACCTCATCGGCGAGCACACGGACTACAACGAGGGCTTCGTCCTGCCCTTCGCGATCGACCTCGCCGCTGCCGTCGCGCTGCGTATCCGCGCCGACGGCGTCATCCGGCTGTTCTCGACGGCGGGGACGGCGAGCGTCACGGAGCTCGCCGTCCACGGGCTCGACCGCGAGAGCGCCGCGGGCTGGAGCGTGTACCCGGCGGGCGTCGTGTGGGCCTTCCAGGAGCGCGGGATCGAGGTGCCGGGCTTCGACCTGGCACTCGACTCGACCGTGCCGCTCGGTTCGGGACTCTCGTCCTCGCACGCGATCGAGTGCGCGGTCGCGACGGCGCTCAACGAGCTCACGGGAGCCGGCCTCTCGACGTCCGACCTCGTGCTCGCGACCCAGCGGGCGGAGAACGCGTTCGTCGGCGCGCCGACCGGGATCCTGGACCAGTCCGCGTCCCTGCGCGGCAAGGCAGGCCACGCGATCTTCCTCGACTGCCGCGACCAGAGCGCCGAGCTCGTTCCGTTCGACGCTCCCGCGGCCGGACTCGTCACGCTCGTCGTCGACACCCGGGTCGCCCATTCCCACGCGGACGGCGGCTACGCGAGCCGACGCGCGGCCTGCGAGCTCGGCGCGGAGATCCTCGGAGTAAAAGCCCTGCGCGACGTCTCGGTCGAGGACCTCGAGGAGGCACGCGGGCTCATGGACGACGTGACGTTCCGACGCGTCCGCCACATCGTCACGGAGGACGAGCGGGTCCTCGACACCGTGGCGGCCCTCCGTGCGTCGGGCCCGGCCGCCATCGGACCGCTCCTCGACGCGAGCCACGCCTCCATGCGCGACGATTTCGAAATCTCGTGCCCCGAGCTCGACACGGCCGTCGAGGCGGCGCAGGCGGCGGGCGCGATCGGGGCCCGCATGACGGGGGGCGGCTTCGGCGGCTCCGCGATTGCGGTCGTCCCGGCCGACGACGAGGCCCGGGTGCGCGATGCCGTTCTCGACGCGTTCGCGGGGCGCGGCTTCCGCGAACCCCGCCTTTTCACGGTGTCCCCGGCCGACGGCGCGCGGCGGCTCGCGTAACGTCTGCCTACGCGAGCGGCCCGGGCAGGATTCCCTGCCCGGGCCGCTTCACGACATCGCGCCGCAGGGCTAGTCGTTGCTGTTGAAGATCGCGAGGATCCGCAGGATCTCGGTGTAGAGCCACACGAGGGTCACCGTGAGGCCGAAGGCGGCGGTCCACGCGACGCGGCGCGGAGCCCCCGCACGGACGGCCTTCTCGATGCTGTCGAAGTCGAACACGAGCGAGATCGCCGCGAGCACGACGGCGACGAGCCCCACGACGACCCCGAGCGGGATCCCGAAGAGGTGCACGCTGCTCCGGAGGCCCCACGCGCCGAGCCCGGGGTTGAAGAGCATGACGAAGAGGTTGACCACGCTGAACGCGAGGTACCCGAGGACCGCGATGAGGAAGAACCTCATGAGCCCGGGCGTCGCGCGGACGCGGCCGCTCTTGTAGAGGAGCAGCGTGACGCCCGCAACCGCGAATGTCCCGAGCACGGCCTGGAAGCCGATGCCGGGCGAGAACGCGTCGAGGAGACGCGTGAGCCCGCCGAGGAAGAGGCCCTCGAGCGCGGCGTAGGCGAGGATGAGCGCGGGGACCGGCTCGCGCTTGAACGTGTTGACGAGCGCGAGGACGAAGCCGCCGATCGCGCCGAGCGCTGTGAGCCCGAGGGCGGCGCCGAGCGGGAGCGCGAGCGTCACCGCCGCGCCCACGACGACGAAGCCGAGGCAGGCGAGCGTCTTGACGATGACGTCGTCGTACGTCACGCGCCCGGTCTGGGCGGGGCCGGCCGCCGGGGAGCGGTACAGCTCGTCGAGCTGCTCCGGCGTCATGGCCGGTTGGCCGTACTGCGCCCTATACTGTGCCGTGCCGTACGGCGCGGTGCCGTACTGTGTCGTGCCGTACGGCGATTGCGGAATGGGCGGCACCGTCGCGACGGCGCTCTTGAAGTTCTTGCCCCGGAAGACGGGGTTGCCACCGAAAGCCATGCGGATGACTCCTGTACTCATTGGGTGCTGGTGCTAGTGCTGGTGCTGGTGCTGAGGGAAACGCTACCAAGAGCACGACGGCGGTGGGCCGGGAGTTCCCGTCGAGGGCGCCATCGCGGCCACTAGACTGAGTTCGTGCCCCACCCCGACTCCCCCGACCAGGACACGTCCATGCCGCCGGCAAGCTCGGCCCCCGCCCGTCTTCCCCTGCGCATGCTGCACGACCGGATCCTCGTCGAGCTCGACAAAGACGCGAGCGAGCGCCGTTCGGCGTCTGGGATCGTGATTCCGGCGACCGCGACGCTGGGCCGGCGTCTCTCGTGGGCCAGGGTCGTCGCGGCCGGGCCGAACGTGCGCCAGCTCTCGGTGGGAGACCGGGTCCTCTTCGACCCCGAGGACCGTGCGGAAGTCGAGGTCTCGTCGAAGGACTACATCCTGCTCCGCGAGCGCGATGTCCACGCGGTGGCCGAGCCCGAGGGCCGCGACAGCGAGCTCGGCCTCTACCTCTGAGCCCCGGCCTCAAGGCCCCGCCCGGTTCTGGGCCACGTCCCGTGACGGCGCACCTGCGGCGTCCGTGAGCGAGTCGTTACACGATCACAACCTCGACAGTCGCACTATCCATCTTGTGACGGGCTTCCGCCGAGTAACATGGCGTTCCAGCAGGTGAGATGCGTCACATTCGCACGGGACGCCCTGCCTGCGGTCCAGACCGCATCGCTGGCCTCGGCCAGCAAACCCCCGGATCCACGGAGGTCCACATCGTGAATAGACCAGCTCCAGCCGCACACCCCCAGCGGCTCGTGCGGGCGCTTTCAGCGGCAGGCGCGCTCATCGGCGTCGTCCTGGCCCTGTTCCTTGCGCTCGCCCCCGCAGCGGAGGCGACGACGTCGCCGTCGCCCGCGCCAAGCGGCAGCTCCCAGCAGGAGTTCCCGAACTCCATCTCGGGCATTCTGCGCAACGCGGGCCAGCCGCTCTCAGGCGTCAAGATCACCGCGAAGGGCAATGGGTTCGAGGGAAGCGCCACATCGTCGCCGACCGGCGCGTGGAGCATCTCCGTCCCGACCCAGGGCAGCTATCAGGTCACGCTCGACGAGTCGACGCTCCCTTCGGGCGTCAAGCTCGCCGAGGGGGAGAAGAACCCCCGCACCGTCGTGTTCGCCGGGACTTCGAACCTCAGCACGATCTTCGCGTTCGGCGCCGGGATCGTCGTCCATCAACCAAGCTTCCTCGAGAGCCTCCTCAACCGACTCGTCGCGGGGCTCAGCTTCGGGCTCCTGCTCGCGCTTTCCGCCGTCGGCCTCTCCCTCATCTTCGGCACAACGGGCCTCACCAACTTCGCGCACGGCGAGATGGTGACGCTCGGTGCCGTCATCGTCTACACCCTGAGCGCGATCGGGCTGCCGTTCTGGCTGGCGATCATCGCGGGGCTCCTCTCGGGCGCTGTCTTCGGATTCGTGCAGGACGCCTTCCTCTGGAAGCCGCTGCGGCGCCGGGGAACGGGCCTCGTCCCGATGATGATCGTGAGCATCGGCCTGGCCCTCGCCGCCCGATACGTCATCCTGTTCTTCTTCGGCGGGGCGACGCAGCAGCTTCCGGGCGCGCAGACCGAGGACATCGACCTCGGCGTCGTCTCCGTCTCGCCCAACAACCTCATGTCGCTGCTCATCTCGGCGGTCGTCATCGCGCTCATCGGGATCCTGCTCCTCAGGACGCGGCTCGGCAAGGCCACTCGGGCGGTCGCCGACAACCCCGCCCTCGCGGCGGCGAGCGGGATCGACGTCGACCGGGTCATCCGGATCGTCTGGGTCACGGGTGGCCTGCTCGCCGCCCTCGGCGGGATCCTGTGGGCCTACTACCGCCCAGGGGTGACGTTCAACATGGGTCAGCAGATCCTGCTCATGATCTTCGCCGGCGTCACGCTCGGCGGCCTCGGCACCGTATTCGGCGCGCTCGTCGGATCGGTCGTCGTCGGGATTTTCGTGGAGCTCACGACCGTGTTCGGCCTGACCTCCGATCTCAAGTACGTCGGGGCGCTGGTCATCATGATCCTCGTGCTCCTCTTCCGGCCGCAGGGCATCCTGGGCCGCCGCGAGCGAGTGGGCTAGGAGGCACCCATGGATTTCGGAGAGATCTTCAACGAGGCCATCGGCGAAATGGTGAGTCCGACGACGGCGGCCTACGCGCTGGCCGCACTCGGCCTCGCCGTGCACTTCGGCTACTCAGGCCTCCTCAACTTCGGCCAGGCGGGCTTCATGGCCGTCGGCTCCTACGCGTTCGCGATGTCCACGATTCTCCTCGGTGCGCCGTGGTGGATCGGGCTCCTCATTGCCATCGTCGCGGCGTCGGCCTTCGCGCTCCTCCTCGGCATCCCGACGCTCCGGCTGCGCGCGGACTACCTCGCCATCGTCACGATCGCGGCGGCGGAGATCATCCGCTACGTCGTCACGACGAACAGCCTCACGAAGGTGACGGGCTCGGCGAACGGCCTCGCGGGCTTCCGCCAAGACTTCCTCAGGCTCAACCCGTTCCCGCCCGGGAACTACCTCGGCTACAGCAGCCCCGACTTCTTCTACCGCTTCTTCGGCTGGGGCCTCGTCATCATCTTCGGCCTCGGGGTGTGGCTCCTCATGCGCAGCCCGTGGGGCCGCGTGCTCAAGGGGATCCGAGAGGACGAGCTCGCGGTCCGCTCGCTCGGCAAGAACGTCTACGCGTACAAGATGCAGTCGCTCGTGATCGGCGGCGGGTTCGGCGCCCTTGCGGGCCTGGTGTTCACGCTTCCCCGCGACGTCGTGCAGCCCGCGAACTATGGCACGGAGCTCACGTTCTTCCTCTGGACGTGCCTCCTCCTCGGCGGCATGTCCACGGTATTGGGCCCCGTGATCGGCGCGATGCTGTTCTGGGTCGTCCTCTCCCTCACCCAGAACATCCTCTTCGGACTCATCGGCGTCGGCGCGCTCCCGTGGCTCAACCCATCCCAGGCCGGGCAGCTCCGCTACATCCTCGTGGGAGTCGCCCTCATGCTGCTCATGATCTTCAGGCCACAGGGAGTCTTCGGCAACAAGAAGGAGCTCGCGTTCTCATGAGCGAACCCCAGCTGACGGCCGACGCCGTCGACTACATGACCGACACCCGACCGATCGCCGAGGGCCCGGCCGGGCCCGGCTGCGCGAAGCGGGATCCGATCGTCGTCGCGGACGACGTGAGCCGCCGCTTCGGCGGCATCACCGCCGTCGACGTCGAACATCTCGAGATCCCCCGCCACAAGATCACGGCCCTCATCGGCCCCAACGGGGCCGGCAAGACGACCCTCTTCAATCTCCTGACCGGCTTCGATACCCCGAATTCCGGGACGTGGCAGTTCGAGGGCACCAACCTCGAGGGGATGTCCTCCTACAAGGTGGCGCGCCTCGGCATGGTCCGCACGTTCCAGCTCACGAAGGTCATGGGCAAGCTCACGGTCCTCGAGAACATGCGCCTCGGCGCCTCGGCGCAGCCGGGCGAGAAGCTCCGCAACGCGCTCTTCCAGGGCATCTGGGGCAAGCGCGAGAAGGACATCACGGCCCAGGCCGACGTGCTCCTCGCGAAGTTCAAGCTCGACACGAAGCGCGGCGACTACGCGGCGTCGCTCTCCGGCGGCCAGCGCAAGCTGCTCGAGATGGCCCGCGCGCTCATGGTCAACCCCAAGCTCGTCATGCTCGACGAGCCCATGGCCGGCGTCAACCCCGCCCTCACGCAGAGCCTCCTCGACCACATCAAGAATCTCAAGGCCGAGGGCATGACCGTCCTGTTCGTCGAGCACGACATGCAGATGGTGCGGCACATCGCCGACTGGGTCGTCGTCATGGCCGAAGGGAAGGTTGTCGCCGAGGGGCCGCCCGCCGAGGTCATGCGCGACCAGGCGGTCATCGACGCCTACCTGGGTGCGCACCACGACGTCGACCTTGGCGCTGCAGGCGGCGTGCAGGAGCTCGAGGAAGTGCTCGCGGCGGACGAGGAATCCGTGGTCGGCACGGAGGACGCCGGAATACTTTCCGAAGAATCCGTCCTCTCGGAGGACAGCGAGATCCTCGCCGTCCGGCCGCCCGACGACGAGGACGACGACGGCGACGGCACACGGGAGCGGCGCACGGGCCGCCGGGCCGCCGATTCGCCGCCGGACGTCGTGCCCGGCACGAGCCACGACTCACGGGAGGATTGAGGCATGAGCGAGCAGACAGCGTCCCCTGAGGCCGCGAAGGCGCCGGCGGACGGCGAGGCCGTCGTGACCGTCACGAAGCTCGTGGCGGGCTACCTGCCGGGGGTGAACATCCTCAACGGGTGCAGCATCGAGGCCCTAAAGGGCGAGCTCATCGGCATCATCGGCCCCAATGGCGCCGGAAAGTCGACGCTCCTGAAAGCGATGTTCGGGCTCGTCAAGGTCCACTCTGGTTCCGTCGTCGTCCATGGCCAAGACCTCACGGGCCTCAAGGCGAACAAGCTCGTGAGCCGCGGAATCGGTTTCGTCCCGCAGACGAACAACGTGTTCACGACGCTGACGATCGAGGAGAACATGCAGATGGGGCTGTTCCAGCAGCCCAAGGTGTACAAGGAGCGGTGGGCGTTCGTCACGGAGCTCTTCCCCGAACTGGGCAAGCGCCGCGCACAGCGTGCGGGCTCGCTCTCGGGCGGCGAGCGGCAGATGGTCGCGATGGGCCGGGCCCTCATGATGGACCCCGCGGTCCTCCTCCTCGACGAGCCCTCCGCGGGCCTCTCCCCCGTCAAGCAGGACGAGACCTTCCTGCGCGTGCACGAGATCAATCGCGCCGGGGTCTCGGTCATCATGGTCGAGCAGAACGCACGCCGCTGCCTCCAGATCTGCGACCGGGGCTACGTCCTCGACCAGGGGCGTGACGCGTACCACGGCACGGGACGGGAACTGCTCCACGACCCGAAGGTCATCCAGCTCTACCTCGGCACGCTCGCCGAAAGCAACGACGACGCGGGGCGCTGACCGTGCGCGGTGAGCTGTGGATTTGATCGCTTTGTGGCGGTGTTCTGTGGTCGCTAAATAGCGGTTCGACCGGCACGCAGTGCTCGTGGGGCATCTTTTGCCACAACGACGGGGACCTCGTGAACCCGGCGGCGGATGCGACAGGGAGCGCGGGAGGTCAGGTGAGTAGAACGGGACCGGATGCCGGTCAACTGGCGGTTAGACCGCGGCTGGTGGGCTTCGTCGGACTCGTCGGTGCCCTGCTCTTCGGGTTCTACTTCGGCGTTCCTGCGCTCTTCCCCCGCATGGAGGCGCTCGTGTACTCGTCCCGGCCGGTTACCAGCGAGGTCCTGGCGGTCGGGGCCCAGTATGAGCAGCTGGTCGTATTCGGCACCTGGCTACAGGCCACCGGCGCCACGCTGTGTGTCATCTTCTTCATCGGGTTGCTCTTCGTCTCCGCATCGACCGGCACCCTCCCCGCGTACATGGTTCTTCTCGGCTCGGCCCTGCTGGTCGCCCTGGTACTGATGGAGGGCGTGTTCACCCTCACCTGGGTGATCTCCTCCGAGGCCGGCGTCGTGGAGAGCGCTCGGGCCGGATACGATCTGATGTCGCGATTCATCCAGGTCTTCCCGCTGGTACCGGCGCCCGCGGTCTATCTGCCGCTGGGCGTGATCCTGCTGCGAAGGCGCATCCTGCCGACGTGGCTGGGTTGGATGGCGCTGGCTCTCGGCGCGGCATTCCTCCTCGTCGGCCTCCTCGAGGTATTCCTCCCTCTGGCGCAGGCCTTCGCGGCCGGACTCGCCGGCCTGCAGGACCTGTGGATCCTGACCGCGGCGATCATTCTGATCGCACGGCCGACGCGGAATCTGAGCGCTCCGCCCGCCTGACCGCTCATGGGGAGGGGCCAGTCTGGGCGCTCGGGCGGAGGCTAGATGACGGTGCGCGTTCCGTTCAGTTCGGCCTCGAAACAGCTTCCATCTGCTTGAGCATATATAAGCGATGACATACATTAGTGGCGTGACATCGACCACTGTCCTGGAAGCCATCGCCGAGCCGACTCGGCGACGAATCCTTGACGCCGTGCGCGTCGGCGAGCGCTCGGTCGGAGATCTCGTCGAGATCGTCGGAATGCACCAGCCCGGCGTCTCTCGGCACCTCAAGGTGCTGCGCGACGCCGGACTCGTCGACGTCCGACGCGAGGCGCAACGGCGGCTCTACCGACTTCGTCCAGGGCCCCTCATGGAGCTGGACGAGTGGCTGGAGCCTTACCGGCTGGAGTGGTCCAACCGACTCGACGCCCTGGAGCGCCATCTCGAACGCACTGCCACACCGATCACGGGCACCCGCCCAGCAGAGGAGAGGTCATGAGCCCCAGCCCCACCGGAACTATCGAACGCACCCCTGAGGGCGGTCAAGTTCGTTTCGAACGCTCCCTCGCCTTCCCGATCGACGAGGTGTGGGCGGCGATCACCGAGCCCGAGCGACTGGGCGATTGGTGGCCGCCGATGGCCGCTCAGATCACAGTCGACCTCCGCGAGGGCGGCAGGATCGTCTTCGGCTGGCCCGACACAGACTTCCCGACCATGGAATTCACGATCATGCGCCTCGATCCGCCGACGCTGCTCGAGCACACCCACACGAGCCCCGGCTCGTGGATGCGCTGGGAATTGGAGGCCATGGACGGGGGCACGCGGCTGCTTGCAACATATTCCGTGCCCGACATCGACATGGCGATCGAGCGTGGCGACCTCGTCGGCCTGCACTACTCGCTCGACCGCCTCGTGCCCGCCCTCGCCGGGAGCCCGGTCGGCTGGGACAATGACGCGTTCCAGGAGCTGATCGCCGCGTATGCGCAGATCGGCTCTGGCAGCCCACACGCCTGAGAGCAAATCACAAGAGATCGGCGCAGTCCGTGGCGAAGCTGATCGGCTACGCACGCGTTTCGACCCGGCAGCAGTCCACCGACCGGCAGCGGGCAGACCTCCTGGCCGCCGGCGTCCGCCGCTCCACCACACGGTGAGCTCCGCCGTCGTCGGCCTTGGCTCGACAGGCAAGAAGCCCCGGCCCCCTCTCGAGGGGACCGGGGCTTCTCCTTGGCGGTCAGGGCGAGGGTGGCAGGCTCACGAGAGCTTGCCGTATTCCTCGCTCACCGGCTGCGGGACATTCTTGTCGTCGAACTTGTAGATGCCGATGTACGCCTCCTGCGGGTCACCGTTCTTGGCGAACGAGACCGGGCCGGACTTGCCGAAGTAGTGGATGTCCTTACCCTGCCGGATGAGCGTCACGCAGCTCGCGAAGTCGGAGCACTTCTCGCTGCCGTGCGTGATCGCCACGAACTGCGCAGCAATGTCGGTTCCCTTCGTGCTCTTGGCCTTTTCGGCAGCGAGCGCGATGAGGTTGACCGCGTCCCACGACTCGCCAGCGTAGCTGTAGTCCTTGAGGCTCGGATCAATCGTCTTCAACTGGGCCTTGAACGCGTCCTTGGCGAATGTGCCCGGGATCGTGCCCCGAGCGCCCGTGAGCGTTCCGGGGTTGAGGTCCTTGCTGTAGTCGGACGTGTTGCCGTCCACGAAGAACATCTGCGTCGGCTTGACTCCCTTCGCCGCGAGCAGCGGGATGATCTGCTTCGCCTGGTCGAACGAGATGACGGCGATCGCATCGGGCTTGGCCGCGACGACCTTGTCGACCTGGCTGCTGAACTGCGAATCGCCCTCGTTGAAGAGCTCCTCGTCCACAACCTTGCCGCCGGCCGATTCGAAAGCCTTCTTGACGTTGTCGCGAAGGCCCGTGCCGTAGGCGTCATTGAGCACGACCATGCCGAGCGTCTGGGCGCCACACGAAGCCATGTAGTTGCCGAGGACTCGGCCCTGCAGGACGTCGGACGGTGCCGTGCGCCAGTACAGGCCCTTTGACGGCCACGTGCTGAAATCGGGCGAGGTGTTCGCGGGAGAGAACTGGACAACGCCCGCACCCGTGATCTGGTTGATGACGGTCTTGGACACGCCCGAGGAGGCCGCGCCGACAATCGCGCTGACTCCCTGGCCGAGGAGGTTCGTGACCGACTGGGTCGCGATATCCGTTGTCGTGTCACCCGAGTCGCGGTGGATCACCTCGATCGGATGGCCCAAAACACCGCCGGCGTCGTTGACCTGCTTGACGGCGAGGTTCACACCCGCGATTTCGGGCGGGCCAAGGAACGCGAGAGCACCGGTCTGCGGCAAGAGCGAGCCGAGCTTGAGCGGCGTTGGCGAGACGGTCGTGGCCTTGGGAACATCGCCCGGGGCGACGGTCGTCCCTACCGGGGATGCGCCAGCGCCGGCACCTGCACTCGGCGACGGGCACGCGATGGCACCCGGTGCCGGGCTCGAACTGCTGCCCGACGGTGTCCCCGACGTGCCCCCACACGCTGTTGCGAGCAAGGCCACCCCGACGCCAAGGACTGTGAGCTTGGCGACGCGGGGAATTGCATCATGACGTCGAATCATTCGATATCTCCTCCATCGAAGGGCGGGCCGCCCCAGATGCGATGGATCAGGTGATCCTGATCACAACGTCAGGCTAATCGAACGTTTAATGTCACAGAAGTGGTAGAGGTCACAGCCTTGTAACGGCTTTGTGACACTTTGTCGTGGCTTTCCTTCCGATCGCCCCGCGCCTAGGCTCGTCTCGACCGAAGCGCTCAACGGCGAAGGAAGGCCACCCCATGCCCGTGCAAATCACCCATATCCGCGTGGAAGGGCCCATTCCGGCCCACGAGTACGTCTCTGGCCTGTACTGGGTGGAAGACGGCACCGGGAAAACCGGGACAGCCACGAAAGCAGAAATGATCGAGTGGATCGCGCAGGGGAATACTGCATATGTGAGCGACGGGCAGACGGCCGCGATCATCCATGTGGTGCGGCCCGAAGGGGTTCAGCCCTTCCTGCGCACGCAGGCCGACGGCGACTGGTCGGACAACCTGCTCGCCCTGCCTCGGTTCTGAGCGGAGAGCCCGCGAACGACGCGCGGGCGGCCTGGGTATGGAGTCATCCCAGGCCGAGGAAGTCCCGCAGCATCTCGCAGTGCCTTGGCGCTGATGGTGGACAATCAGTTTTTGCTCTGAACGTTCGATTATCGACGAAAACGTACGGAAGTACCGATCTTGCCAATTATGTACATCATGGTTAGCATGCCGTACATGAGCGAAGTGACGATCACCGATGCCCGTGGGCGGCTCTCCTCACTGGTGGACGAGGCGCACCGGGCCCACGAGCCTGTGTACCTGACGCGCCGGGACCACGCCGTCGCAGCGATCGTCGACGCCGACCAGCTGCGCCAGCTCCTAGAGGACGCCGAAGAACTCGCGGACATCCGCGCCGTCGACGCGGCCTGGGAAGAGACCGAGCGCCTCAGCGAGACCCCGGTCCCATGGGAGGACGTCAAGCGGGACCTCGGCCTCGAGTGAGCCCCTACCGGGTCGAGGTCCTCCCCGCCGCCGTCCGCTCGATACGAAAGCTCCCGCCAGAGGCCAAGCGCCGGATCCAGGCCGCCGTCGAGCTCCTCGCTGAGGACCCGCGCCCGCCCGCGGCGAAGAAGCTCACCGGGCGCCCTGAATGGCGCATCCGCACCGGCGACTGCCGCATCCTCTACCGCATCCAGGACGACTTTCTCCTCGTGGTCGTCGTCGACGCCGGCCATCGCCGCGAAATCTATCGCTGAACCTCCCGATGCGTTCGAGGATCTGGGCCATCCGTGCACTGTGCCCCAGCAGGGACTCGAACCCTGACTTGGCGGATTTTAAGTCCGCTGCCTCTGCCGATTGGGCTACTGGGGCGCCCGGTCAGCCTATCTCCAGCCGAGCCGTCCCGGGACCACAGGTCCGGCTACAGCACACGCGATAGGGAGTTCGCTTAATAGGAATCATTCTCGTTATGCTGTCGGGGTCCGCACCCACAACTCCGATGGAGACTCATGCGTTTCTCTCCTTCCAGCATCGCCGTCGCCGCGACGCTTCCCATCGCTCTTCTGCTCGGCGGCTGCGCGAGCAACCGGGCTTCGGCGGAATCCACGTCCGTGACCAACAGTCGGCAATGGCTTCTGACCGCCGACACCTCCGAAAAGGCTCTCTATGTCAACAGTGTGGCCGACGGAAAGCGTACGGGCGTGCTCGACAACGTCCGACTCGGCGCTCACGCCGGCGCGATCCAACTAGGCGGCGGACGACTCGCGTTCGTCGACGAGTCGGTGCCCTGCCTCGACATCTTGGCGATCGACGACGGCGGAACGCCCAAGATCGAGCACAGCTACGTCATCCCGCCCGGGAACGAGAAGTGGGAGCGCGCCGGCTGGATCGCGACGGATCCGACCAAGCATTACATCGCCGTCGGCTCCGACTTCGATGGCTCGACCACTCAGCAGGTGACGCTCGTCGACCTGACTCGCAACGCCCACTGGACCGTCCCGCTGCACATCAACGAAGTGACCCTGGCCACCACCGGGAAGACCGGAACCGAGGAAATGCACACGTTCCTCGCCGGCGACCCACTCCGGCTCGTTGTCACGTCCGGCGGACGACTCGACGCATACCTCGTCTCGGACATCACGAGCGGGAACCCCGCGCCGGTCCCCTACGGCTCCACCGCACTTGGCGCATACCCGCACGGGCCTCTCGCAACTGCCAAGGGCGACCGGATCGCCTCGACTCTGCGCACGGGAATCGCGAGTGTTGCCCTGACGTCGGACGGATTCGGGGAATCATCGACGACCGACTATCCGGCGGGGCACGCTCAGAACTATCGGCCCCGCATCGCGCCAGACGGAACAACCTATCTGGGCACCCAGGCGGGAGTCGTCCCCAAGGAGACCAGCTGGGACCGCACGCCTGCGTACCTGCTGTCAGGATCGATGGCTGGCGGACCTGCCGCAACGGTTGCACTCGGCGAAGGGATCTTTGCGCGAGCATCCGTCAGCAGCCACTTTGCCGCAACGTCGATGGCGGAAAGCAGCGGGGACAGTCTGGTACTGGTGGCACGAAACGAGAAGACGGGCTTCTTCGACGGCCGGGTGTCCAAGATCAAGTTGACTCCGCTCGCGGCCGGACCGGTCGTGGGACAAGACGCCAAGAAGGCGGAGGCTCGATTCGTTGCGGCGACGGATGACGGCTTGTCGGTGTTCGTCACACGCGGCGGAGAAGGGAAGGTGACGCAAGTTGACACTGCCAGCTCACGCGAGCGGAGGACCATCGACTACCCGACCAAGCTCACGGGCGGCGGCTACATCACGGTCGTCGACGCGGCCGTAGACGGCTACGATCTCAACGGCCGCTGACCTCTTAGTGCGGGCGGGCTGCTCGACAGGGTTCGGGTCCCGCAGATCGATGAACGAGCGACGGCGGCCGCCTCCCGGAGGAGGCGACCGCCGTTGCGCTGTGGTCCGGTAGGACTACTGAGCCGGGACCTTGGCCGGCTCGACCGGCGGCGCCGGGGTCTGCGGCTTCGGGCTCGCGGCGGCAATGAACGCGGCACGCGGGTTGTCGAGGTTCTCGAGCGGCGTGTTGTCGCGGCCGGCGAACAGGGCCGAGAGCCAATCGAGGCCCACGCGGAACTTGCGCTCGACGGTCGGGATCGCGAGGCCGTGGTAGCCGCGGTGAGCAACCCACGCGAGCGGGCCGCGAAGGCCGATGTGGCCCACGATGTTGATGTTCGCGACACCCTTCCACGGGCCGAAGCCCGCGACGGCGCCGAGGTTCTTGTGCCGGTAGTCCTCGAGGGGGCGGTCCCAGCGGGAGGCCCAGAGGTTCTTCGCGAGGACCTTGGCCTGGCGCAGAGCGTGCTGGGCGTTCGGGACGCACGTTCCGTCCGGGAGGCCCTTGCCCGTGAGGTCCGGGACAGCCGCGACGTCACCGGCGGCCCACGCGTTCTCGACGATGCCCTCGTCGCCGGCGACGCGGAGGTCCGGGAGCACGCGGACGCGGCCGCGAGGCTCGAGCGGGAAATCGGTCGACCGGACGAGCGGGTTGGCCTGGACGCCCGCGCACCAGATGAGGGTGTCCGCGGCGAACTCCTGGGCCGGGGACTTGTCCGGCATGTTGATGAGCTTGAGCGTGCCCTCCGCGTTCGCGAGCGACGTGTTGAGGAGAACCTCGATCCCACGGCTCTGGAGGTGCTCGACGACCCACTCAGCCTGCTCGGGCGTGACCTCGGGCATGATGCGGCCCATGGCCTCGACGAGGACGAAGCGGACGTCTTCCTGCTTGACGCGGTCGTTCTTCGCAACCGTCGAGCGCGCGAGGTCCTCGAGCTCCGTGATCGTCTCGATGCCCGCGAAGCCCCCGCCGACGACGACGAACGTGAGGGCGGCCTCGCGCTCGGCCGGATCGGCGGCCGTCGAGGCGAACTCGATGCGCTCGAGCACCTGGTTGCGGAGGGCGATGGCCTCCTCGATCGTCTTGTTGCCGATGCCCTTCTCGGCGAGGCCAGGGATCGGGAAGGTGCGCGTGATCGCGCCCGCCGCCACGACGATGTCGACGTACGGGATTTCGACGGTGCCCTCGTTGCCCGGTAGCTGGACCGTGGCGGAGCGGTTGGCGTGGTCGACGGCGACGATCGAACCCTGGATGACCTCGGCCTGGGGCAGGGTCCGGCGCAGGGGAACGACGACGTGGCGGGCCTCGATGTTGCCGCCGGCCACCTCGGGGAGGAACGGCTGGTAGGTCATGTACGGCATCGGGTCGACGACGGTGACGATACCGCCGGCCTGGGCGATCTTCTTCTGCAGCCCGAGAGCCACGTAGAGACCAACGTAACCGCCGCCGGCGACGAGAACGCGCGGGCGGTCGACAAGCTCAATGGAGGAAGGCATATTCCTACTGTAGCAACTTGTGAAAACTTTCACTAGCTCTCTTCGGGACTCGATTCCTCCATGACGTCGGACTTGGTCTCGCCGCCGTCGTCGGCCTCCGGTACCGCCGCCCTTCGAAGCCTGAGGACGTGCCATGTCCCTCCCCCGAGGATCGCGAGGATGAGCGCGCCGAACCCGAGCACGACGACGGCGGGCCACGGGTTCGCGTCGGCCGACGCCACCGGCGCCGGGGCCGTGGCTTCGGGAAGGGGAGCGTCCTCGGCCGGGGCCTTGGCGGGGCCTGTCGGGCTCGGGGCCGCGGTTGCCGGGGCCGAGCGGCGGTGCACGCGGATCCAGTCCGCGATCGAGCCCAAGGGGTTCGCCGTCGCCTCGGGCACGTTGGCCGTGAGGGCGGCGCCGGCGTCGAGGATCCCGTAGCCGTAGATCGGATCGTGCCCGTGCGCCCCGGCGTCCTTGGCCGTCGAGATGATCCGGTTGATGACCTGCTTCGCGCTCATCTGCGGCCACTTCGCGCGGATGAGGGCCGCGACGCCGGCCACGATCGGCGTGGCCCCCGACGATCCCTCCCACTGGGCGTAGCTTCCATCCGGGAGACCGCCGAGGAGCTGCTCCGCGGGGGCCGAGACCCCGATGCTCACTCCCTGCGAGGACGCGTCGACGCTCGCGTGCTCGTGCCTGTCAAGCCCCGCCACAGTGAGCACGCCCGGAATGGTGGCGGGCGCCCCGACCTGGACGTTCCCAGCGGCGCGATTGCCCGCGGCCGCGACGATGACGACGTCCTTCTGTTCGGCGTACAGGAACGCGTCGTCCCAGCTCGTGGGCCAGTCCGGGGACGAGCTCCCGAGGGACATGTTGATGACCTTTGCGCCGTGGTCCACGGCCCAGCGCACCGCGGCGGGAATCTGGTCCGAGTCCGGGCGGCCGGCCGGATTCGGCGAGCCGAGCCACGTCGAGACCGTCAGGAGCTGAGCCTGCGGCGCGACGCCCACGATCCCGTCCGAGCCGGCTGACCCGCTCGCGACCGGGGACCCGTCGGGATTGTGCCCCCGCCCGGCCAGGACCGTCGCGACGAGCGTCCCGTGGACGGGCTCGGAGCCGAGCGGTCTCTGGCCGTCCGCCTGCCCCGCGCCCGAGACGTCCGATCCGCCCGCTATTGTGCCCTTGAGGTCCGCGATGCTCCCGTTCACGCCGCTGTCGATGACGGCGACCGTGACGCCGGCCCCCTTCGAGACGTCCCAGGCCTTCTGGATCCCGTACTCCGAGAGCCAGTACTCGCCGTCGCGGATGCTGTCGGCGTGCGCCGGCGCACTGGGCACCAGGAGCGTCAGGCCGACGAGGCCCAGGCACCCGAAGGCCGCGACGACGACAACAAGGAGCTTTGTGGCGCGACGGAGCACGCGTTCCCTGACCGGCATGCCTCAGCCCGCGGCGTGGCCGAGCGTACTCAGCGCGATGCCGTCGAGGATGTCGTGCTCGCTCGTGGTCGCCATGGCAACCCGGCCGCCCGTGATCTCTGCCATCCGTTCGAGGATGCGTCGCCACACGAGCGCGCCCGCCCCGATGACGTCGGCCCGGCCGGGATGCATGTACGGGAGCGCGGCCCGCTCGCTGCGGCTCAGTCCGATGAGCGACCAGCACGCCGCCTCGATCTTCGCGAGCGACAGCTCGGCGCCGTGGATCCGGTCCGGCTCGTAGGCGGGCAGGGCGAGGGCGTGCGCCGTGATCGTCGTAATCGAGCCGGCGACGCCGATGACCGCCGTCGCCTGGTCGAGCGGCACCTCGGCGAGAGCTTCCTCGAAGCCGCGGTCGACGTCGTCCTGCGCCTCGGCGATTTCGGCCGCCGTCGGCGGATCGCTGAGCAGGTGCCGCTCGGTGAGGCGCACGGCTCCCATGTCGATCGAGCGCGCGGCGATGACCCCGTCGGCGTCGCCCAGAACGAACTCGGTGCTCCCTCCCCCGAGGTCGACGACGACGACGGGCCGTCCCGCTTCGAGCGGAAGGACGCTCGCGGCGCCGGCAAAGCTCAGCGCCGCCTCCTCGACGCCCGCCACGACCTCTGGCTCGACGCCGAGGCGGGCCCTGATCCCGTCGACGAACTCGCTGCGGTTCTTCGCATCGCGCGTCGCGCTCGTCGCGACGAAGCGCACCCGTTCGGCACCGAGCTCGCGGATGATCGCCGCATAGTCTTCGACCGCGGCGAACGTCCGTTCAAGCGCCTCGGGGGCCAGCATCCCGGTCGCGTCCACGCCTTGGCCCAGACGGACGATCCGCATCTCGCGGTGCACGTCGGTCAGGCGCGCGTGGCCCGCCCCGGCCTCATCCACGCCCGCCGCATCGGCCACGAGCAGACGGATCGAATTCGTTCCGCAGTCGATCCCAGCAACCCTCATACGTCCTCCCCCTTGGTGTACTCCCCCTCGTCCCCGCCAGCCGCGCCAGCCCCCTTCCGGACCGGTGCGGGCCGGCCCGTCATCGCAGGGAGCCCCTGCGGGCCGTGTCGGCTCAGCTCACGGCTCGGCGTCGGCGACTCGGTGTCCCACGCGCCCGTGCACATGCAGCGGCCACGGGTCCACCATGCGGAGATGAGCTCGATGGCCTCGTCGCCGAGCGGGTTGACGCCGGGACCCATCGCGAGGGACTGGCCGACGAGGACGTGGAGGCATTTGACCCGCTCCGGCATGCCGCCCGCCGAGACGCCGTCGATCTCGGGCACCGGACCCGTCCCGGCTCGCTCGCCGATGCGTGCGCGCTCCGAGAGATACGCCTCGTGCGCGGACCGATATGCCTTGGCCAGCTCCGGATCCTCGGCGAGGCGCGCGTTCATCTCGTTCATCGTGCCCCCCGCCTCGAGCCGCGAGACCGCGGACGTGATGACGGGGTGCGTGAGATAGAACGTCGTCGGGAACGGCGTGCCGTTCGAGAGCCGGGGTGCCGTCGCCGCGACGAGCGGATTGCCGCACACACAACGCGCGGAGATCTCGACGACGTCCCGCACCGGCCGGCCGAGCTGGCGGCTGATGACCTCGAGGTCGGCGGGCGTGGGCGCGCTGCTGGCCGGCTCGCCCGCGGCGGGGTTCGGGCCGTGGCTGGGGTCGGTCACGATGTCCTTTCTCACGCGACGCCGGGTCGCCTAGTCCGTCGCAGCGCGGCGCACCGAGTCCCACAGGGACTGCGTCCACGGGACGCTCGACGACGCCTTGCCCGGCGAGGTGCCGGTCGCACCGCTCGAGGCGGACGACGACGCGGAGTCGCCGAAGACCCAATACGAGGTCTCACCCGGCATCACCATGTTAATGCGGTCCCTCGCCTGCTGCTGGATGAACGCCGGATCCTGCCACCGGGAGATGAGCGACTTGAGGTTCGCCTGATCGCTCTGCTTCGCCGCGATATCGGCCTGGATGGTCTGGATCTCCGAACGCTGGCTCAGGAAGACGCGCACGGTCGGCGCGAGCATGACGGTCACCGCGACGAGGACGAGGACGAGTGCAACGATCCGCCCCGAGAAGGCCCGCGCCGGGACGGGCGCGGCGTCGGCGTGATCGCGCGCTGCCGCTCCGGCCTTCGCCGTCGTCGCGGGCGACGGCGCGGATCTCGCCACGCCGCTCAGGGTCGGCTTGGCCGCGTGCTTCGGTTCGAGAGCCGGCTTCGGGACCGCCGCAACGGCCTGCCTCGCCTCGGGTGCCGGATGCGGCCGCGCGGGCGTGCCCGTGCCCCGGGAGGCCCGGGGTACCTGGGGGCGTCGCGTGGCCATGGGAATCCTTTCGCCCGAGGGCAGGGCATAAGCCTGTGGCGGCTATGGTCTCGTTCAACCATAGCCGCCACTGAGGTGAATCCCCGCGAGGCACCTGCCGTTCAAGGGTCACATCCCGTCGGTGCATCGCGCTCCAAGGGTCACGTGCCCCGCTGGTGAAACCCGCGGGACGTGACCCCTGAACGGACGCGCACCCGCGGGACGTGACCCCTGGACGGGTGTCAGGCCTTGAAGCGCGGGAACGCGCTGCGCCCTGCGTAGCGGGCAGCGTCGTCGAGCTCTTCCTCGATGCGCAGGAGCTGGTTGTACTTCGCGACGCGCTCCGAGCGGGCCGGGGCACCGGTCTTGATCTGGCCGGCGTTGGTCGCGACCGCGATGTCCGCGATCGTCGTGTCCTCCGTCTCGCCCGAGCGGTGCGAGGTGATGGTCGTGTAGCCCGCGCGCTGGGCGAGGGACACGGCGTCGAGCGTCTCGGTGAGCGAGCCGATCTGGTTGACCTTGACGAGGAGCGAGTTCGCGGTCTTCGCGTCGATGCCCTGCTGGAGGCGGGCGGGGTTGGTCACGAAGAGGTCGTCGCCCACGAGCTGGACCGCGTCGCCGATCTCGTCGGTGAGGATCTTCCAGCCCTCCCAGTCGTTCTCGTCGAGCGGGTCCTCGATCGAGACCAGCGGGAAGTCGCGGACGAGCTCGGCGTAGTAGGCGCTCATCTCGGCGGCGCTGCGGGCCTGGCCCTCGAACTGGTACGCGCCGTCCTTGAAGAACTCGGAGGACGCTACATCCAGGGCCAAAGCCACGTCCTTGCCGGGCTCGTAGCCGGCCTTCTGGATGGCCTCGGTGATGAGCTCGAGGGCAGCACGGTTCGAGGGGAGGTTCGGCGCGAAGCCGCCCTCGTCGCCGAGGCCGGTCGCGAGGCCGCGCTCGTTGAGGACCTTCTTGAGCGCGTGGTAGACCTCGACGCCCCAGCGGAGGCCCTCGGAGAAGGTGTCGGCGCCGAGCGGGACGACCATGAATTCCTGGATGTCGACGTCGGAGTCCGCGTGCGAACCGCCGTTGAGGATGTTCATGAGCGGGACCGGGAGGACATGCGCGTTCGGGCCGCCGAGGTACTTGTAGAGCGGGAGGTTGGACGAGTCCGCGGCCGCGTTCGCGACAGCGAGCGAGACGCCGAGGATCGCGTTGGCACCGAGGTTGCCCTTGTTCGGGGTGCCGTCGAGGTCGATCATCGCCTGGTCGATCGCGCGCTGGTCGGTCGCGTCAAAGCCCTGGAGGGCCGGCGCGATCTGGTCGATGACAGCCTCGACGGCCTGCAGGACGCCCTTGCCCAGGTAACGGCCCTTGTCGCCGTCGCGGCGCTCCACGGCCTCGAACTCGCCGGTCGACGCGCCCGAGGGGACAGCGGCGCGGCCAAGCGAGCCGTCGCTCAGAAGAACCTCGACCTCGACCGTGGGGTTGCCGCGGGAGTCAAGGATCTCGCGGGCGTGGATGGCATCGATAAGGGCCATGGATGAACTCCTTGCAGGATGGAACGGAGCGATCACGGATTGTTGCTCGTGGATGACCTCGTTGTCACGCACAGCCTAGTGGGCGCGAGGGGGCGGCGCGACACTGTGACTATCGCTACGCGGGGAGGCGGCGCACGGCCGACCGGAGGGCCCGCTCGGCGTCGAGGCCCTTCGAGCGCGCGACGCGGACGACGGCGAGCAGCAGCTCCCCGAGGTCGTCCTCCGTCGCGAACTCCGCCGAGATCGGGCCCAGTGACGCCGAGGTCGGGCCCAGTGACGCCGAGGTCGGGCCCAGTGACGCCGACGTCGGGCCATCGAGCGCACGACGGCGCTCGGCGCGCCCAAGTGCCTTGTCCGCGAGCGCAAGCGCCGGGAGGTGGCGCGGCAGGCCCTCGACGGCGTCCGATGCTTCCCCTCCGGCCGGGGCCAGGTGCGAGGGCAGCACGTCGTCCCGCGCCGCACTCGCCGCGAGTGCCTCCTTCTCCTCGCGTTTCGCGGCGTCCCACGAGGCGATGATCTCCTCGACGGTCGCGGGGAAGCTCAGCTGCAGGCCGCCGTCGGCCGTGAAGACGTGCCGGTTGCGCCGGACCATCTTCGCGGTGAGCGCTTCGGCGACGGCGTCGAAGTCGAACGCGCCCCGCTCACGCGCGATCTCGGAGTGAAGCACGACTTGGAGGAGCACGTCCGCGAGCTCGCCCTTCAGCTCGCCCTCGGGCTGCTCGTCCTCGATGGCCTCGACGAGCTCGTAGGACTCCTCGACGAGGTACTCGACGAGCGAGGCGTGGGTGAGCGCCGCCGTCCACAGGCAGTGCTCCCGCAGAAGGCGGACAACCTCGACGAGGCGGTCGACCGCGGCGCTCACCTTGGTTCGCTTCCCTGGCGCTGCCGCTACTCGCCGAGGTTCGCGTAGGCCTCGTTGATGTACTCGACCAGGTCCTCGCGGTCCTCGAGGGGCAAGAACGCCGCCTCGGCCGCGTTGAGGGTGAGGTCGAGGAGGTCGTCGAGGTCGTAGTCGAAGGCCTCGACGAGCAGCTCGAACTCGTCCGTGAGCGTCACGCCGCTCATGAGCCGGTTGTCCGTGTTGACCGTGACGTTGAAGCCGAGCTCGTTGAGCATGTCGATCGGATGGTCGAGGATGTCCTCGCCCCACTGGGAGATCGCGCCGGTCTGGAGGTTCGACGACGGGCAGATCTCGAGGGCGATGCCGCGGTCGCGGACCCACGCGGCGAGCTCGCCGAGCGTCACGTCGAGGATCGGCACGCCGTCCTCGTCCACCTCTCCGGACTCCTCGACCTCGATGTCCTCCGCGATCCGGACGCCGTGTCCGAGGCGCAGGGCGCGGCCGTCGACGAGGGCGGACTGGATGCTCTCAAGGCCCGCGGCCTCGCCCGCGTGGACGGTCGCCGGGAAGTTGTTGCGGGCCAGATACGTGAAGGCGTCCGCGAAGCGCGACGCCGGGAAGCCGTCCTCGGCGCCCGCGATGTCGAAGCCCACTGCCCCGCGACCGCGGTGGCGGACGGCGAGCTCGGCGATCTCCTGGGCACGGTCGGCATGGCGCATCGCCGTGATGAGCTGCCCGACGGCGATGACGCGGCCGGACTCCTCGACCTTCGCGATGCCCTCTTCGAGGCCCGCCTGCACGGCCTCGACGGCCTGATCGAGAGAGAGGCCCTTCGTGAGGTGCTGCTCGGGCGCCCATCGCACCTCGCCGTAGACGACGCCGTCGTCCGCGAGGTCCTCGACGAATTCGCGCGCGATCCGGCGCAGCGCGGGCTCGGTCTGCATGACCGCGATCGTGTGGTCGAACGTCTCGAGGTAGCGCGGAAGCGAACCGGAGTCCGCGGACTCGCGGAACCATTCTCCGAGCGCCACTGGGTCGGTCGAGGGGAGCTCGTGGCCGATTTCGGCCGCGAGCTCGATGATCGTGGCGGGGCGCAGCCCGCCATCGAGGTGGTCATGGAGGGAGACCTTGGGCAGGGCCCGGAGGTCGAAGGTCAGATCGGGTGCGTCATCGACGAACGGCTCAGTCACGGTCCAACTCTAGAGAAGGGCCACGGTGCACACCAGCCGAGCTCTCCTCGTGGCGCGGATGCGGGGCGTAGTCGTCTGCCTCGACCTCTTCCGGGTGCTGGCTGAGATGCGCCCGGTGGGCCACCGCAGCGCGCACGGCCGCCCGCTCGGCATCCTTCGCGTCGCGCCAGCGGTGGAACACCGTGATCGAGTGGTCGAGGACCACGCCGAGGACGAGCGCGAAGGCGACGGCGACGACGACGCTCAGGAGCGGGTTCTTGTGCAGCCACGGGAAGGAGCTCGCGAGCAGCCCCACTCCGAGGGAGTACCCGACCCACGCGACACACGCGAACGCGTCGAGCCAGAAGAACGTGCGGTGGCGGAACCGAGTCGAACCCGCGACGTAGTTGACGGCGACGCGGCCCCACGGGATGTAGCGCGCCGTGAAGATGAGGACGGCGCCGCGCTTGTCGAGCTCGTGGCGCGCCCAGCCGAAGACCTTCTGCACCCTGGGCCGGCGCATCCACTTCCAGCGGTCCGTGCCGATCCGGCGCCCCAAGAGGTACGCCATGTTGTCCCCCGCCATCGCGCCCGCGAGAGCCGTGAGCCCGAGGATCCAGAGGTTCGGCTGGCCGGTGTGGCGCCAGTAGGCCGCGAGCGCAACGATGAGCGTCTCGCTCGGGACGAGCATCGCGAAGCCATCGACGAAGAAGAACCCGAGAAGAATCGGGTAGATCCACCACTGCCCGGCGGCATGCAGAATCCAGTGGTCGATGACTTCCAGCATGCGGACGGTGCTCCTTGAAAGAGGTGGCTCCCCGGAAGAGTGGGCCTTATCCAGTGTCGCACGCCGCTAGACGCGGGGCCATCCGCCCGCAGACGCAGAACGACATCTGGGTATCAGCCCTGAGAACTACGTGGCACCGCGCTCTCTAGCCTCAGTGGTGCGCCGAGATCTAGGCGATCCGATCGATCACGAGCTGCTGCGCCGGACGGGAGCCCGCCGGGGCGATCATCGCGGCGCCCTCGAGCGCCTCCTTGGCGCGATCGAAGCGCTCGGGGGTATCGGTCAGGAGCGTCATGAGCGGCTCACCCGCCCGGACGACAGCGCCCGGCTTGGCATGCAGGCGCACGCCCGCGGCGGCCTGGACAGGGTCCTCCTTGCGGGCGCGCCCGGCACCGAGGCGCCACGCTGCGACGCCCACCTTGAGGGCGTCGAGCTCGACGAGGACGCCATCCGCGGGGGCGTAGACCATCTCGGACTCCTTCGCGACGGGAAGCGGGGCGTCGGGGTCCCCGCCCTGAGCCGCGATCATGCGCCTCCAGACGTCCATCGCGCGGCCGTCTTGGAGCGCTTGGCGCGGATCGGCGTCGTGCACTCCCGCGCACCCGAGCATCTCCTCGGCGAGGCGCACCGTGAGCTCGACGACGTCCTCGGGGCCGCCGCCCGCGAGCACCTCGACCGACTCCTCGACCTCGATCGCGTTGCCGGCGGTGAGGCCGAGCGGGGTCGCCATGTTCGTCAAGAGCGCAACGGTCGTGACGCCGGCATCCTTGCCGAGCGCGACCATCGTCTCGGCGAGCTCTCGAGCCTGCGCGGCGTCCTTCATGAATGCGCCCGAGCCGACCTTGACGTCGAGCACGAGCGAGTCCGTGCCCTCGGCGATCTTCTTGCTCATGATCGAGGACGCGATGAGCGGAATGGCCTCGACCGTGCCCGTGACGTCGCGCAGGGCGTAGAGCTTCTTGTCCGCGGGCGCGAGGCCGCTCCCTGCGGCGCAGATGACGGCGCCCACGTCGGCCAGCTGGGCCATCATCTCCACGTTCGTGATCGACGCGCGCCAGCCGGGGATCGACTCGAGCTTGTCGAGCGTGCCGCCCGTGTGGCCGAGCCCGCGGCCCGAGAGCTGCGGGACCGCCACGCCGAAGACGGCGACGAGCGGCGCGAGCGGAAGCGTGATCTTGTCCCCGACGCCTCCCGTCGAATGCTTGTCCGCCGTCGGCCGCGCGCGCCCGTCGCGCCCTCGGAGGCCGGCGAAGTCGAGCCGCTCCCCGGACGCGATCATCGCGGAGGTCCAGCGCGCGGTCTCGCGGTGCGTCATGCCGTTGAGCAGGATCGCCATGGCGAGCGCGGCCATCTGCTCGTCCGCGACGGCGCCGCGGGTGTACGCGTCGATGACCCAATCGATCTGGGCGTCGGCGAGCTCGCGCCGGTCCCGCTTGGCGCGGATGACGTCGACGGCATCGAATTCCTCAGCCACGGTGTTTCCCTCCGATGGATGTCGCGGGTTCAGTCGGTTTCGAGATTCTCGGGGCCGAAGGCGTCGGGAAGCACCTCGTCCATCGTCCGCACGCCGCGCGTCGTCATGAGCTGCATCCCGGGCGCGCGGAATTCATAGAGGAGCTGGCGGCAGCGTCCGCACGGCATGAGCGCATCGCCGTTGCCGTCGACGCACGCGAACGCCCGGATGCGGCCGCCGCCCGTGAGCTGGATCTGGCCCACGAGCGTGCACTCGGCGCACAGCGTGAGGCCGTACGAGGCGTTCTCGACGTTGCACCCGGACACGGTCCGCCCGTCCTCGAGGAGCGCGGCCGCCCCGACGGGGAAACGCGAGTACGGCGCATAGGCCCGCAGCATCGCCTCGCGCGCGAGCGCCGCGAGCGCGTCCCAGTCGACGGTCTCCCCCGACACCGGCGCGTCAGCCCTTGACATACGGGATGCCCTCCATGGCCGGCGGGCGCGATCGGCCGACGAGGCCCGCGACCGCGAACACGGTCACGACGTACGGAAGCATGGCCATGAACTGGCTCGGCAGGGGCGAGCCGATGATCGTGATGACGCTCTGGAGGTTGTCGGCGAAGCCGAACAGAAGCGACGCGAGGAACGCCCCGATCGGATTCCAGCGCCCGAAGATGAGCGCCGCGAGCGCGATGTAGCCACGGCCGGCGGACATCTCCTTGCTGAACGCGTCCACCGCGACGAGCGTGAAGAACGAGCCCCCGATCCCGGCGATGGCGCCGCCGAGGATCGTGTTCCAGAACCGGGTCCGGTTGACGTTGACGCCGAGCGTGTCCGCCGCCTGCGGATGCTCGCCGACCGCGCGCACCCGCAGGCCCCACTTGGTGTGGAACAGGCCCACGTACACGACGATCACGGCGATGTACATGAGGTAGCCCACGAGCGACTGACGGAACAGGATCGGGCCGATGAGCGGAACGTCGGCGAGCACGGGGATCTCGATGCTGCCGAGGTGGGGCGGCTTGTTGAGGCCCTCGGGATTCGCCGTGAGCAGCGTCGAGAAGAGGAAGTTCGTGAGCCCGACGACGAGGACGTTGAGCACGACGCCGACGATGATCTGGTTCACGAGGTACTTGATGCTCACGACCGCGAGGACGAGGGACACCAGTGCGCCGGCGACGGCGGCCGCGATTAGCCCCGCGTACACGCTTCCCGTCACGGTCGCGCCGACGGCCGCGCTGAACGCGCCCATGAGGAGCTGGCCCTCGATCGCGATGTTCACGATGCCCGAGCGCTCGCACAGCACGCCCGAGAGCGAGCCGAAGACAAGGGGAACCGCGAGCGTCACCGCGCCGGCCAGAAGCCCCGCGAGGGAGATGTACGGCGTCGCGTCGCGGCCGCCCGCGACGATCCACACGAGAAAGCCGACGAGGAACGCGATCGCGAACGCGGCGACGCCCCAGCGCGGGAGCTTGTGGCCGCGCGGCGCGAGCCACGCCGACCAGCCGGCGAGGGCGAGCATCACGACGGCGGAGAGCCAGCCGATGAGCCGGGCGCCGAGCGTGATGACGGTGACTCCCGCGACGCCGAGGACCGCGAGCACGAAGACGACGACGGCGGCAGCGAGAGCGGGCGGGATCCACCCGGCGGGGCCGTGGCCCGCCCGGCGGGCCCGGAACCACGCGTAGCTGAGCCATGCGGCGGCCAGGATCGCGACGGCGAGCGCGAGCCACGCCGCAACGGCGGAGGCCCCTCGCCCCGTGTCGACAAGCCCGAACGCCGCGCTCTTCCCGCCCGAGAACACGCCGAACATGACGGTCCCGACGACCGCGAGAATCCCGAGGCCGATCGGTGCTTTCCAGCTCACGAGGGGCGCAAGGACTTCCTCGGGCGCCTCGTCCGGGCGCGTCGTCGCCGTCGTCGCCGTGCTCATGATCCTGCTCCGCTCGTGCTCATGACGCCGCTCCGCTAGTACTCATGGGTGCTTTCGCTCTTGGAGGCTCTTTGGCCTTCTTGGGCCGTCTGGGATTGAGGCCGAACACGGCCCGGACGAGCGGCGGCGCCGCGATGAACAGGACGATGAGCGACTGGATGACCAGGACGATGTCGATCGGAGTCTGGGTCACGGCCTGCATCGAGACGCCGCCCGCGCGGAACGCACCGAAGAGCAGGCCCGCAAAGAGCGTGCCCCACGGCGTCGAGCGCCCGAGCAGCGCGACAGTAATCGCATCGAAGCCGATCGATGCGGCCACGCCGCCGGAAAGGTACTTCTCGGTGCCCGCCACCTGAGCGATGCCGGACAGCCCGGCGAGCGCTCCCGCGAGGGCCATGACAAGAACCGTCGCGCGGCCCACGTTGACGCCCGCCGTGCGCGCGGCGTTCGGGTTGGCGCCGACGGCCCGGAACTCGAAGCCGATCGTCGAGCGGTTGAGGATCCACCACACGCCCCACGTGACGAGGATCGCGAGGATGAAGCCGGCGTGGATGCGGAATTGGGGGCCGAGCAGCGCGGGGAAGAGCGCATCCTCGTCGAGGAACGGCGAGATGGGATTGGTCGAGCCCTTGCGCTGGAACGCGGGCGTCGTGAGGAGGAAGAGCAGGAGGAAGCTCGCGACGTAGTTGAACATGATCGTCACGATGACCTCGTGGGCGCCCGTGCGGGCCTTGAGGAAACCGACGAGGCCGCCCCAGAGCCCGCCTCCGACAATGCCGGCGAGGATCACGACGAGCAGGTGGAGTCCCGGCGGCAGGTGCCACGTGAAGCCGACATACGCCCCGAGGAGCGCGCCGAAGATGAGCTGCCCCTGGGCACCGATGTTGAACAGGCCCGCGCGGAACGCCAGCGCGACGCCGAGGCCCGCGAAGATCAGCGGCGTCGAGACTGTGAACGTCTCCACGAGCGGATAGATCTGGGCCGTGAAGTCGGCGCCCTCCCAGTTGAAGATCGAGCCTTGGACGAGCGCGGCGTACGGACGGAAGATCTCGGCGATCGTGTCTCCGGGCCGGCCGAAGAAGTAGCCGGCTGCCGTTGCGACCTTGGGGTTGGTGACCGCCATGAGGATGCCGCCGATCACGATCGCGAGCACGACCGAGAGGAGCGAGACCATGGGAGTGCCCGTCACGATGCGCCGCAAGAGCGTCGCGCCCGCCGGGGCGCTCGGCGTGGGCTGCGACGGCCCGGTCGGCAGCGGAGCTTGGGCCGTTTCGGGTACCTGCTGGGCCTCAGCCATGGGTGTCTCCTGAATCGCTGTCATCGGTGACCACGTCGATGCCGAAGCTGCTCGCCGCGCGGTGAGCCCCGTCGTCGTCCGCTCCGGCTGCCCCGGTGCCAGCTGCCACCGGCGCCTCGTGCGCCGCCGCCTCCTCGGCGGTCATCCCGGCCATCATGAGACCGAGCATGTCCCGCGGTGTGCCTCCCGGGACGATGCCCATGAGCCGGCCGCGGTAGAGGACCGCGATGCGATCGGCGAGTTCCATGATCTCGTCGAGCTCGGTCGAGACGATCATGACGGGCGTCCCGTTGTCGCGCTCGGCGATGATGCGGCGGTGGAGGAACTCGATCGACCCGACGTCGACGCCTCGCGTCGGCTGCGAGGCGATGAAGAGCCGAAGCGGACGCGAAAGCTCTCGGGCCATGACGACCTTCTGCTGGTTGCCGCCGGAGAGGGTCGACGCCGGGACGTCGGCCGAGGGTGTGCGGATGTCGAACTCGGCGATCTTCTCGGCCGCCTGGGTCGCGACGCGCGACGGGCGCATCCCGAGCCCCCGCGCGAACGGCGCGCGGTCGTAGAGGTCGAGCACGAGGTTCTCCGCGACGGTGAACGCGCCCACGAGGCCATCGTGCGAGCGGTCCTCGGGCACGAAGCCGACGCCCGCGCCGAGCACGTCCTTGACCGACCGGCCGAGCAGTTCGTTGCCGTCGAGGGTCACCGACCCGCTCGCGTGCTTATAGAGGCCGAGGATCGCCTCGGTGAGCTCCGTCTGTCCGTTGCCCTGAACGCCGGCGACGGCGAGGATCTCGCCCTGCGCGATATCGAACGTCACGCCGTCGACGACGCGCTGGCCGTTGGGCGCGGCGACCGTGAGGTCGCGCACCGCAAACGTCGTGTCCTTCGGCTCCGCGGGCGCCTTGTTGAGGGTCAGGCTCACGGGCCGTCCCACCATCATCGACGCGAGGTCGGCGGGAGCGGCCGACGGCGGGGCGTCGCCGACGACCTTGCCGCGCCGGATCACCGTGATGACGTCGGCGACGGCCTTGACCTCGCGGAGCTTGTGGGAGATGAAGATGATCGACTTCCCCGAGGCCTTGAGCTCGCCGATGATCTCCAGGAGCTCGTCGGTCTCCTGCGGCGTGAGGACCGCAGTGGGCTCGTCGAGGATGAGGATGCGCGCATCGCGGACGAGCGCCTTGATGATCTCGACGCGCTGCTGAACGCCGACGGGGAGATCCTCGACGAGCGCGTCAGGATCGACGTCGAACCCGTAGCGCTTCGAGATATCGCGGATCTTGGCGCGCGTCGCATCGAGATCGAGGAAGCCCGCCGCCTTGGTGGCCTCGGCGCCGAGCGCGACGTTCTCCGCGACGGTGAAGACCGGGACGAGCATGAAGTGCTGGTGGACCATGCCGATGCCGGCCGCCATCGCGTCCGAAGGACCCCGGAACGCAACAGGCTTGTCATCGACGAGGATCTCGCCCTCGCTCGGCTCGTAGAGGCCGTAGAGGACGTTCATGAGGGTCGACTTCCCGGCGCCGTTCTCCCCCAGGAGGCAATGCACCTGGGAGTCTTCGACGACGAGGTCGATGTGGTCGTTGGCAACGAGCGCACCGAAGCGCTTGGTGATGCCGCGCAGTTCGAGTTTCATCGGAATCTGAGTTTCATTCGAGGGATCCGATCAGCTTCGCCGGGTCGGGCCGGGTGTCCACAATGCGGCGCCGCCCGCCCGAGGCGGGCGGGCGGCGCTGCACAGCGTGCCCTGAGGGCCAGACTACCGGTCCAGCGAAGGGATCGGGTCTGGGACGCTACTTCTTCGGGCTCGACTGAGAGGTCACCTGGACGGTGCCCGAGATGATGTCCTTCTTGAGCTGGTCGAGCTCGCCCTTGAGATCCGCCGGAACCGCGGAGTCAAGGTCGTGGAACGGCGCGAGCGCGACGCCGCCGTTCTCGAGGGTGCCGATGTACGGGGCCGAGTCGAACTTGCCGTCCTTGTCGTCCTTGAGGACCGCCTCGACAGCCTTGGTCATGGTCTTCTGGACCGAGCTCAGGATGACCGACTTGTAGTCGGGAGCGGTGAGGTAGCCGTCCGAGTCGACCCAGAGGAGCTTGCCGCTCGCGCCCGTCTTGTTGGCGTCGAGGATCGCCGAGCCGGCGCCCTGCCCGACGGGGCCGGCAACGGGAAGCACGATGTCAGCGCCCTGCTGGAGGAAGCCCTGCGTGAGGACCTTGCCCTTGTCGATCGACTTGAAGTCGCCGACGAACACGCCGTCCTGCTTGTCCTTGTCCCAGCCGAGGACCTGAACGCTCTTGCCCTTCTTCTGGTTGTAGTACTTCACGCCGTCCGCGAAGCCGTCCATGAAGATGGTCACGGTCGGGAGCTTGATGCCGCCGAACGTCGCGACCTTGCCGGTCTTCGAGACACCCGCGGCGAGGTAGCCGGCGAGGAACGCCGCCTGAGCCGTGTCATAGACGATCGGCTTGACGTTCTTCGGGAAGGTCGGGTCGTTGTAGTCGATGATCGCGAAGTGGCTGTTGGGATTCGCCGTCGCGATGCTCTTCGTCGCGTCGCCGAGCAGGAAGCCGACCGTCACCGTGAGCTTGCAGCCGGCCGAGACCATCGAGCGGAGGTTCGGGTCGTAGTCGGTGTCCGCCTTGGACTGGACGTGCTTCTCCTGGATCCCAAGGTCCTTGACAGCGGCCTGGAGGCCCTCGAAGCCGGACTGGTTGAAGGACTTGTCATCGAAGCCGCCCGAGTCGGAGACCATGCAGCCGAGGTAGTTCGAGGTGGTCGCCGAGGTGCCGCCCGAGGATCCGCCAGAGGGCGGTGGGGCGCCGCAGGCGCTCAGGATGAGTGCCGAAGCACCGAGCGCGGCAACGCCGGCAAGGCTGCGAGTAGCGAGCCGGTCACGAAGCGAGGTCACATGTTCCTCCACAGAAGCGCGAACGACGCCCAGGCCGGATCAAAGGGCGCGGGCGGTACCGCAGGCCGCACGGTACAGGAGAACCATAGAGGGAAACATCACTTTCAGATAGGGTGCGACCCGCGCGTGAGGGCATTGTTCGCTATTCGTTACCGGCGGGTACCCGCCCGCCGGCGACAGGTGCGTCAGAGATCGCGGATGCTCCGGAGGGCCGCCGCCGCGAGGACGCGCACGCCGCACGAGATCGCCCCTTCGTCGACCACGAGATCGCCGCGATGCAGGTCGTACTCCTCTTCCCCCGGCACGTGGGTTCCAAGGCGGAACATCGACCCGGGGACCTCCGCGAGGAACCACGCGAAGTCTTCGCCCCCCATCGACTGGGGCGTGAGGACAACCGCGTCCTCGCCGAGCTCGGCGCGGGCGGCGGCCTCGATGAGCGCCGTCTCGTGCTCGGAGTTCACGACCGGCGGAACGCCGCGCGTGTGCTCGAGCCGCACGTCGACTCCGTACGGTGCCGCCACCTGCTCGACGACCTCGTCGAGCAGCTCGCCGGCACTGTGCCAAGCCTCCCGGTCGAGGCAGCGCATGGTCCCCGAGAGATGGCCGACGGCGGGAATTGCGTTGGGTGCCGCGCCCGCCGAGATGTGACCCCACACCATCGAGACGCCGCTCCGGACGTCGACGCGGCGTGAGAGGACGGCCGGGACGTTGATCGCGATCTGCGAGAGCGCGAAGACGAGGTCTTCCGTGAGGTGTGGCCGCGACGTGTGGCCGCCGCGGCCCTGCAGCTCGATCCGGATCGTGTCGGAGGCGGACGTGATCGAGCCGATACGCGTGCCGATCTTGCCGACCTCGATCCGCGGATCGCAATGGAGCGCCATGATGCGTGGCACGCCCGAGAGAACCCCCTGATCGATGCACGAGAGGGCGCCGCCCGGCATCGTCTCCTCGGCCGGCTGGAACACGACGCGCACGGTCGCCCCGAGCGGCTCCACGCGGTGCTGTTCGGCGAGCACGAGCGCGGCACCAAGGGCGCATGCGGTGTGGACGTCGTGGCCGCATGCATGGGTCACGCCGTGGTTGAGGGAGGCGAACGGGAGCCCCGACTCCTCGATGATGGGCAGCGCGTCGATGTCGCCGCGCAGCGCCGTCGCGATCGGGCCCTCGCCGATGTCGACCACGACGCCCGTGCCCTCGAGCCGCTTGGGCGCGAGCCCGGCGGCCTCGAGCCGCTCGACGATCCGGTCCGTCGTACGGAATTCCTGGAAGCTCAGCTCGGGGTGCGCGTGGAGGTCCCGGCGGAAGGCGATGAGCTCCGGAAGAAGGCTGTCGAGTCGGGGCCCGACAAGCGGTGTCGGGTCCGCCTCGGTCGTGTAATTGCGCACCAGATCACTCTAGCGCGAGGCGATTTGCCCAGACGGTCACCGTTCCGTCGCGTTACGGACACCCCGCTCCGCGACACTGCTAGAGCACGTCGGTGTCGCCGCTCGCCTTGAGTGCGTCGACCGCGCCCTTGACCTTCTGGGCGTGTTCCTTCGTCGTCACGAGGAGCGCGTCGGGAGTGTCGACGATGACGACGTCCTCGATCCCGATGAGCGCGATGACGCGCTTCGTGTCCGAGACGACAATGCCGCTCGCGTCCTCCGTGAAGACGCGAGCGCCCTCGCCCAGGACCGTGACAGCGTCCCCCTCGCGCGCGCTGTTGAGACGGCCGATCGCGGCGAAGTCACCGACGTCGTCCCACCGGAACGCTCCAGGCACGACGGCGACGTCCCCCGCCGCCGCGGCCGGCTCGGCGACGGCGTAATCGATCGCGATCTTGGGAAGGGTCGGCCACACGCGGGCGGTGACGTCGTCACGCTGCGGGGTGTCCCATGCCGCGGCGATCTCGGTCAGGCCCGCGTGGAGCTGGGGCTGGTTCGCCGCGAGATGTTCGAGCATGAGCGCGACCGGCGCGACGAACATGCCCGCGTTCCACAGGTATTCGCCCGAAGCGAGGTACTTCTCGGCCACCTCGAGGCTCGGCTTCTCGACGAACTCGACGACCTCCCGCGCGCTCGGCGCGCCGTCGACGTCGAGCTCCTGGCCGCCGCGGATGTAGCCGAAGCCCGTCGAGGGGTGCGTGGGCTGGATCCCGATCGTGACGATCTTGCCGCGGGCGCCGGAGGCAGCCGTGTGGATGGCCTCGAGGACGGCCGCCTGGAAGACGTCGTCCGGGCTGATGACCTGGTCCGCCGCAAACGAGCCCATGATCGTGGCCGGATTGCGTCGGTAGAGGATGGCCGCGGCGAGGCCGATCGCCGCCGCGGAGTCCTTTGGCTCGCTCTCGAGCACGAGATCGGCGGCGTCGAGTTCCGGGATCTGGTGGCACACGGCTGCGCGGTGCGCTTGCCCTGTCACGACCAGGAACCGATGCCGCGCGAGCGGCGAGAGGCGATCGTAGGTCGCGCGGATGAGCGTGCTGCCCGAGCCGGTCAGATCATGGAGGAACTTGGGTGCCGCGGCGCGCGAGAGCGGCCAAAGCCTCGTGCCCACGCCCCCGGCGGGAATGACCGCGACAAAACGGTCGAGGGCCTCGTCGCGGAGCGCCTCGGGAACAGGCAGGGATTCAGTGCTCATCGCCCCTACTGTAATGGAGCGGGCCGACTACGGAGCGAGAACTTATTGGTCCCCTCCGTGGTGGGTGTGATAATCCCCACTCCGCCTGCCGGGGAACGGCAGGCAAATTGAATAAGCTGTGGGCGAAGCCTAGATTTAGGCTGGAGCTCGACAGAGTACGCGTCCGCCAGCAGAGACGGGCGCCTTCTGCATCGGTGCCCGCGCCACCGTGTCGGTGAGTGCCCGCATCGGTGCCCGCAGGGAGGTTTATCAGTGCCGACAAAACCAGCTGGCACCCTGTACCGCGGCCGTGAAGGCATGTGGTCCTGGGTCGGGCACCGTATCACCGGTGTCGTGATCTTCTTCTTCTTGTTGGTGCATGTGCTGGACACCTCATTGGTGCGTGTGTCCCCTGACGCCTACAACGCCGTGATCGGCGAATACAAGAACCCCCTCATGGGGCTCGGCGAGACCGCCCTCGTCGCGGCGATTCTCTTCCACGCCTTCAACGGCCTGCGCATCATCGCCGTCGACTTCTGGAAGAACGGGCCGAAGTACCAGCGGCAGATGCTCTGGACGGTCCTCGGCGTGTGGGTCGTCGTCTTCGCGGGCTTCGCCATCCGCCATCTCTCGATCGTGTTCGGAGGCTGACCGCGATGAGCACCTCTTCTGACCTCCGCTTCCCGCGCAGCGCATCCACCACCGGACGGGTTGCCCCGAAGTACATCCGACACGGCAGCGGCACCCGGGGCGGGTTCGAGATGGCGGCGTGGCTCTTCATGCGCCTCTCGGGCATCGTCCTCGTCGTGCTCATCTTCGGGCACCTGTTCGTCAACCTCATGCTCGGCGACGGCGTGCACGCCATCGACTTCGGCTTCGTAGCCGGCAAGTGGGCCAGCCCGTTCTGGCAGTGGTGGGACCTCGCGATGCTGTGGCTCGCCATGCTCCACGGCACCAACGGCGTGCGGACGATCGTCAACGACTACGCGGAGCGCGCAGGCGTCCGGCTGTGGCTCCTCGTCGTCCTCTACGCGGCAGCTGCCGCGATCGTCATCCTCGGCACGCTCGTGATCTTCACGTTCGATCCGTGCCCCGTCGTCAATGGCGTCCCGACCGGCGCCGACTTCTGCCCCAAGCCGTAGCAGGCAGTCCGGACGGTGCCCGTCCGTTCACGAACGGCACCGCAGACTTGCTCGAGAGAGAGAAGCATCCAGTATGCAGGTCCACAAGTATGACGTGGTGATCGTCGGCGCCGGCGGCGCCGGCATGCGCGCGGCCATCGAGTCCGGCCAGCGCGCTCGCACTGCCGTGCTGACCAAGCTCTACCCCACGCGTTCCCACACGGGCGCGGCCCAGGGCGGCATGTGTGCCGCTCTGGCGAACGTCGAGGAAGACAACTGGGAGTGGCACACCTTCGACACGATCAAGGGCGGCGACTACCTCGTCGACCAGGACGCGGCCGAGGTCATGGCCAAGGAAGCCATCGACGCGGTCCTCGACCTCGAGAAGATGGGCCTCCCGTTCAACCGCACGCCCGAGGGCCGCATCGACCAGCGTCGCTTCGGCGGCCACACGCGTGACCATGGCAAGGCGCCCGTGCGCCGCGCGTGCTACGCCGCGGACCGCACGGGGCACATGATCCTCCAGACGCTCTACCAGAACTGCGTCAAGCACAACGTCGAGTTCTACAACGAGTACTACGTCCTCGACCTCCTCATCGTCGAAGAGGACGCAGTCCGCGAGGACGGGACGCCGTACCAGCAGAAGCGCGTGGCCGGCGTCGTGAGCTACGACCTTGCCTCCGGCGAACTGCACGTCTTCCAGGCCAAGGCCGTGGTGTTCGCCACGGGCGGCGCCGGCAAGGTCTTCAAGACGACGTCGAACGCCCACACCCTCACGGGCGACGGCATGGGCATCGCCTTCCGCCGCGGCCTCCCGCTCGAGGACATGGAATTCTTCCAGTTCCACCCGACCGGTCTGGCGGGCCTCGGCATCCTCCTTTCGGAGGCCGCTCGCGGTGAGGGCGCGATCCTGCGCAACTCGGAGGGCGAGCGCTTCATGGAGCGCTACGCGCCGACGATCAAGGACCTCGCACCGCGCGACATCGTGGCCCGTTCGATGGCCAACGAAGTCCGCGAGGGCCGCGGCGCGGGCCCCAACAAGGACTACGTGCTGCTCGATCTGACCCACCTCGAGCCCGCGCACATCGACGCGAAGCTCCCGGACATCACGGAGTTCGCCCGCACCTACCTCGGCGTCGAGCCGTACACCGAGCCGGTCCCGGTGTATCCGACTGCCCACTACGCGATGGGCGGCGTGCCGACGAACATCAAGGGCGAGGTCCTTCAGGACAACGACACGGTCGTTCCCGGGCTCTTCGCCGCCGGCGAGGTCGCGTGCGTCTCCGTGCACGGCTCGAACCGCCTCGGCACGAACTCTCTCCTCGACATCAACGTCTTCGGCAAGCGCTCCGGCATCGCCGCGGCGGAGTACGCCAAGACCGCGGAGTTCGTCGAGATCCCGGAGAACCCGGCCGCGGAGACGGTCGCGCTCCTCGACGCCGTGCGCAATTCCTCGGGCACCGAGCGGATCGCCTCGATCCGCGCGGACCTTCAGGAGACGATGGACGCGAACATGCAGGTGTTCCGCACGGCTGACTCGATCGCCACGGCCCTCGCCGACATCGAGAAGCTGCGCGAGCGGTACACGAACATCAGCATCCAGGACAAGGGCAAGCGCTTCAACCTCGATCTCCTGGAGGCCGTCGAGCTCGGCTTCCTCCTGGATCTCGCCGAGGTTATGACCGTCGCGGCCCTCCACCGCAAGGAATCACGCGGAGGCCATTACCGTGAGGACTTCCCGGACCGTGACGACGTCAACTTCATGAAGCACTCGATGCTCTACCGCGATGCGAACGCGGAGACCGAGGGCATCAAGGGCATCCGCTTCGGCACGAAGCCGGTCGTCTTCACCCGTTACGAGCCGATGGAGCGTAAGTACTGATGAGCGCGTCAACCGCAGAGCCCGCATCGAAGGTCGAGCTTCCCGCGAGCATGGGCGGCGGGGGCGAGATCCCCACGTTCGATATCACCCTCAAGGTTCGCCGCTACAACCCCGAGGTCTCGGACGAGTCGCACTGGGACGAGTTCAAGCTCACGATGTACGGCACGGACCGCGTCCTCGACGCCCTCCACAAGGCCAAGTGGGACATCGACGGCTCCCTCTCGTTCCGCCGCTCGTGCGCCCACGGCGTGTGCGGGTCCGATGCCATGCGCATCAACGGCCGCAACCGCCTCGCGTGCAAGACGCTCCTCAAGGACCTCGACACGTCCAAGCCCATCACGGTTGAGCCCATCAAGGGCCTGCCGGTGGAGAAGGACCTCATCGTGGACATGGAGCCGTTCTTCCAGTCCTACCGCGAGATCATGCCGTTCCTCATTACCAAGGGGCACGAGCCGACCAAGGAGCGCCTCCAGTCCGCGGAGGACCGCGAGCGTTTCGACGACACCACGAAGTGCATCCTGTGCGCCGCGTGCACGTCGTCCTGCCCGGTCTTCTGGACTGACGGCCAGTACTTCGGCCCGGCGGCGATCGTCAACGCGCACCGCTTCATCTTCGATTCGCGCGACGACGCCGGGGACCTCCGCCTTGAGATCCTCAACGACAAGGAGGGCGTGTGGCGGTGCCGCACGACCTTCAACTGCTCGGAGGCGTGCCCCCGCGGCATCCAGGTGACGCAGGCGATCGCCGAGGTCAAGCAGGCGATCCTCGCCCGCCAGTTCTAGCCTGACGCTCCGAAGGGGCTCCGCTGCGAAACGCAGCGGGGCCCCTTCGCGTTGTGGGCGCTAGCCCCGCGCTCCGATCACGCCGATCGCGCGGAGCATCTCGAGGTGCCACGGCTCTCGGCGCGGGCGGCGACGCGGCCGCTTGAGCTCGCCGCCGGGCGTCGCCGTCTCGCCATCCGGGGTCGGCGACGGCACGACGGCGGGCGGCTGGGCGTCGTCGGCCGGGCGGGTACCGCCGTCGTCCTCCGGCGTCGCCACGGGTGCGGGGCGCGCGCTCGGGGCCAGCCCCGAACCCGGACGCGCGGCGGCCAGGGCGCGGGAAGGCCGCCGACCGGGTCGCGCATTCCGGAAGCCCGCCATGGGACGCCGGTCGGGCACCGCCGCGTCCGCCTCGCGGATCGCCGACCAGGACGCGGACGCGAGATAGACCTGGCTCACGAGGTTGAACCAGATGAGCAGCCCAATGATGATCGCGAAAGGCGCGAGAAGAGGGTTCGCGCCCGCCCGGGCGAGGAGCTGACTGCTGAAGATCTGGAGGATCGACGTGCCGAGCCCCGCGATGAACGTTCCCTCGACCATGGCCCGTCGGCCGAGCCTGAGGCTGCCGGCGAGGCGGAACATGATGAAGGCCGTGAGCCAGTTGAGCAGGAGCGGCACGACGACGCCGATGAGCCAGCCGATCGGCTCGACGATCGCCCGATCGAGGTGCAGGAGGCCTGCGATGAAGCCGAGCGCCGCCGTGAACACGAGGCTCACCGCGGACGTCAGCACAAGGGCGACCCCCAGCAGGACGAGCGTGCCCACGTCTCTCAATCGCTGGGCGATCGCGTTGACCTTGAGGGGCGGAAGGCCCAGGATTCCACGCAGGCCGCTGCGCAGGCTTGTGATCCAGCCGAGCGACGTGAAGACGGTGACAACGGCGGCGACGACTGCCGTGAGCCCCAGTCCAGCAGGGTTGAGGAGCGCGGTGGGGTCGGCGAGGCCGTCCTTTCCGTCGACTTTGAGGAGACCGGGCGCCGACTGGGCGACGCCGTGCACGACCCGGTCGACGAGCTCGGGTTGCTCCGCAAGAACGAGACCCGCGATCGAAAAGCCCGTGGCGAGGAGGCCCAAGATCGAGAAGAACATGTTGAAGCCGATGCCCGCGCTCATGAGCGGGCCGTGCCTGAGGGTGTAGTGCTGCCACACGCGCACTGGCCGGAACGCATTGAGTCGTGCGAGGAGCCATTTCGCCAGGGCCAGGAGACTCTTGAGCCGGCCTCCGCTGGACCTGCGGGCTCGACCCCACGCCTGACGTTCGCGGAGCACGTTGAGCTTGAGTTTGGCGAGCTCGGTGGGCAGCGGCTGCTCAGGCGCCGTCGAGTTCTGACCCGTCCTGCGTCGTCGCGATTCCGCCAAAACCCAGCTCTTCCCGTAATTGCCAGAGGCCATCGGCATCGTGCTCGTACAGGCCCATGCTAGCCACGGTGAAGGTGGTGCTGTAGTTTTTCAGGGCTTCCTCGGCCGCGTCGAGGCGGTCCACCTCGACGTCGTGGGCCACCGTTACGTGCGGGTGGTACGGGAACGGAAGCTCCCTCTCGAGCGGTCCCCGCTGGAGCTCGGCGTGGAGGCGCACGCACTCCTCAAAGCCCTCGGCCACCTTGAGGAACACCACGTCGGAGACGGGACGGAACGACCCAGTCCCGGCGATCGTCACGCGGAACGGGGCCTGTCGGGACGCGATGCCGCGCACGTGGTCCGCGGCCGCGTCCCAGTCGTCCGTCGCCGTCGTCGTCACAAGCGTGATGTGGGCAGGGATCAGCTTCGCCTTGGGGTCCCCGAACGACGCGCGCCAGCCGCGCAGCTCCTCGGCGACGTCCTCCGGGAATCCAAGGATGACGCCGACGAGTGGCGGGTGACCGTCCTGAGCCCCGAGCTCCTCAGACCTGGCCTCGGTCATGGCCTCAGACGGACGCCGCGGCCGGGGCCATGGCCGGAAGGAAGCCCACCTTCCGATACACGTCGGCGAGCGTGTCGGCCGCGATCTCACGGGCCTTCGCGGCGCCGACGGCCAGGAGTCGGTCGAGCTCCGCGGGGTCCTCGAGGAGCTCCTCGGTGCGGGCCTTGACCGGGGCGAGAGCGTCGACCACGGTCTCGGCGACATCGACCTTGAGGTGCCCGTACATCTTGCCCTCGTACGAGGCGACGAGGTCGTCGATGCTCCGGCCCGTGATCGTCGAGAGGATCGTGAGGAGATTCGACACGCCGGGCTTCGTCTCGCGGTCGAAGCGGATGACGGTCTCGGTGTCCGTCACCGCCGACTTGATGCGCTTGGCCGTGACCTTCGGATCGTCGAGCAGGTTGATGAGGCCGTTGGGAGAATCCGCGGACTTCGACATCTTGGCCATCGGGTTCTGCAGATCGTAGATCTTGGCGGACGTCGGCGGAATGAGCGGCTCGGGAATCACGAAGGTCTCCCCGAACTTCGTGTTGAAGCGATGCGCGAGCGTCCGCGCGAGCTCGAGATGCTGCCGCTGGTCCTCGCCCACCGGGACGCCGTACGGCTTGTACAGCAGGATGTCGGCGGCCATGAGCATGGGGTACGTGAAGAGCCCCGCGCTCGCCACGTCCTGGCCCTGGCGGGCCATCTTGTCCTTGAACTGCGTCATGCGGGAGGCCTCGCCGAAGCCCGTGAAGCACATGAGGACCCACGCGAGCTGAGCGTGCTCCACGACGTGCGACTGCACGAACAGCGTCGACCTCTCGAGGTCGATCCCGCCTGCGAGGTATTGCGCCGCCGTGAGGCGAGTGCGGTGCCGGAGCTCCGCGGGGTCCTGCGGGACCGTGATCGCGTGGAGGTCCGGGATGAAGTAGTAGCAGTCGTACTGGTCCTGGAGCTTGACCCAGTTCACGAGCGCGCCCAGATAGTTCCCGAGATGGAGCGAGTCGCCGGAGGGCTGCATGCCGGAGAGGAGCCGCTGGCGTCCCGCAGGGGCGTTCGACGGCGGAGTGGAGTCAGTCATGTCGAGGTCTTCCGAGATCTAAAGCTTGTAGTCGATGACGAGCGGGGCATGGTCCGAGAACCGCGTGTCCCACGCGGTGGCGCGGTCGACGACGGCGATCTTCGCCGCCGCGGCAAGCGCCGGCGTCGCCATCTGGTAGTCGATGCGCCACCCGGCGTCGTTGTCGAACGCGCGGCCGCGCTGCGACCACCACGTGTAGGGGCCGTCCATCGGCCCGGAGAGGTCACGGTGGACGTCCTTCCACCCGATCTCCTCGCCGAAGAAGCGGTCGAAGTACGCGCGCTCCTCGGGGAGGAAGCCCGCCCGCTTCTGGTTCGCCTTCCAGTTGCGGATGTCGAACGGCGTGTGCCCCACGTTGAGGTCGCCCACGACGAGCGCGTAGTCGCTCAGCTGTGCGAGTTCGGGGAGGCGCTTGATCATGACTTCGAGGAAGCGGTATTTGTCGACTTGCTTCGGCGTATCCACCTCACCCGAATGCACGTACGCGCTCACGACCGTGAGCTGCTTTCCGCCGTCGAGCGCGAAATCTGCCTCGACCCAGCGGCCCGCCGCCGCGAAGTAGTCGTCGCCGATGCCCACCCGGGTCGCCGTCGGCTCCTTCCGGGAAACCACCGCGACGCCCGCACGCCCCTTGTCCTCGGCCTCGGCGTGGAGGATGAACCAGCCTTCGAAGATCTCGTTGACGACGTCGTCCGGCGCACGGACCTCCTGAAGGCACAGGATGTCGAGGTCGCGGGGCTCGAGCCATTCCGGCATCCCCTTGCGCCACGCCGCGCGCAGCCCGTTCACGTTGACGGTGGCGATGCGCAGCGCCCCGTCCTTGGGCGCATACGCTGTGGCAGTGGCGGCGGCTGTGGTGGCAGCTTCGAGGGTCACCTAGACACTCTACCCTTCGTCGACGACCGTCCCCGAGACGGGCTCCCCGCCGTCGGGGCGGAGCATGTCACGCGCGTTGGCCGCGGTGATCTGGATGGTCTCGAGGGCGCGGGCGACCCGTTCGGGATCCGTCCCGAGGTTCTCGCGGACCACGCGCTCCTGCACCTGGATGATCTTGAACGAGTGGTCGAGCTTGAGGTCGCGGACGTCGTCGACCGTCCGGGCCTCGCTCGCGCTTTCCGACGCCATCGACGGCGCTCGGCCGCCGAACTGCCGCGCGGCCTCCTCGAAACGGGCTTGGGCCCGTCGCCCTGCTCCGCGCACCGTCGCGAAGACGAAGACCGCGAACAGCAGCCAGCCGAGCGAGATGACCGCCACGATCCAGCCGATGACCTCGTTCCGGTTCGCGGCGAAGATCACGGCGACGAGGAAGGCAAGAACGAGCACGGACAGGCCGAGCGCGCCGACGCGGAACCCCGAGCGCGTCGGGGTGGGGTTCTGTGAGCCGAGGGACTGCATGGAAGCCATTCTCCCAGACGTCCCGGGCCCCTTTCGCGGCGCCGCCCTCGTGGTCAGCGGAGGAACAGGGCGCGCAGGCGGCGAGTCGTGAACGCGAGGCCGACGACGATCATCACGAGGTAGTACGCGAGGTGCACGAGCGTGGCCGGGCTGAACGCGCCGATGCTGATCTGCCGCATGAGCTCCACCCCGTGCCAGAGGGGGAAAGCCTCAACGATCCACTGGATGGGTGCGGGATAGACGCTGAGCGGATAGAACGTCGCCGAGAAAAGGAACATCGGCAGCATGACGAACGTGATGATGTCCATCTGCTGGAACGTCTTCATGTAGCTCGTGATCGCCATGCCGAAGCTTGCAAAGCCGAACGCCACCATGACGGACGTCGGGACGAGGAGCAGCGCCCACGGCGTCGTGATGAGGCCCATGATGCCCATGACCCCCGTGAACCCCAGCGCGTAGAGGAAGCCCCGGAAGAGCGCCAGCGCGATCTCCCCCACCGCGATGTCGAACGGACCGAGCGACGTGTACAGCATGCTCTGGTAGAGCTTTCCGAAGTGCATCTTGAAGAAGATGTTCCACGTCGAGTCGTAGATCGCCCCGTTCATCGCCGAAACCGCAAGCAGCGCCGGGGCGATGTACGCCGCGTAGCTGATCGGCGCGCCGCCCGGCCCGTCCACGGCACCCACGAGCCTGCCGAGGCCCACGCCCATCGAGAGCAGGTAGAAGACGGGCTCGAAGAAGCCCGAGACGAGGATGATCCAGTTCTGGCTCCTGATCACGCGGGCACCACGCTCGATCACGGCACGGGCATTGCGCGAATAGAGCGCGCCGAGGGGCCGCTCGTCGGCGGACAGGACGTAGTCGTCGTCGGTCAGGGCCTTCATGCGTCCATTCGCTTCGTGTAGCTGCGGCGCGCCAAGACGATCCCGAGGACGACGAGGACCGCGAGATACGCGATGTGGACGACGACGAGCCACGCGGGCTCGCTCGCGCCGATCGAGACGAGCCGCCCGAGCTGATTGCCGTGCCACAGGGGCGAGATCCACCCGATCCACTGCATCGCGGCGGGCATGGTCTCGAGCGGATAGAACGTCCCCGAGAACAGGAAGAGCGGCATGATGACGAATCGCTGGATCATGGAGAACTGGAAGTTCTCCTTCTGGATGCTCGCTGCGTAGGCCATGAGAGGCGTCCCGAACGCCATGCCCGCGAGGACGCCCACGGGAACGAGCAGCCAGGCCATCGGGCTCAGGGCCGCGCCGAACGCAAGCATGATGAGGAAGAACACCGTGCACTGGACCAAGAGGCGCACGCTGACCGCCATGACGTGCCCGAGGGCGAGCTGGCCGGGAACGAGTGGCGTCACGTGGGGCCCGTAGTAGACGCGGCGCCATTTGAAGCCGTCCATGACGGGGAACATCATCTCGTTCGCGCACGTCATGACGGCACTCGAGACGAGCAGCGCCGGAGCCGCGAACGCGAGGTAGCCGATGCCCTCGAAGTGCGTCGACTGGCTGCGATCCACGATGGTCGCGAGTCCGACTCCCATCGAGAACAGGTAGAGGAGCGGATTGCCCACGCTCGTGACCACGATCGTGACGAGATACGCGCGCATCCCGCGGAGCATGTGCTCCATGAAGTAGAACGAGCCCCAGCGCCTCGCCCGCGCCGCCGAGACTTCCGGCGCATGGGCGTGGAGGCGTTCGGACCGGACCTCAGTCAACGAGAGACCGTCCCGTCAGCCTGAGGAAGACGTCCTCGAGCGACGCGCGCCGGACGAGGGACGTCACGGGGTGCAGCCCGCGGTTCCGGATCTGCTCAAGGGACCCCTCGCCGTCGTCCGTGTAGACCAGAATCCGGTCCGGAAGGGCCTCAAGCCGCTCCCCCACCCCGTCAAGGCGCGGGACGACGGCGGCATTGCGGTCCGCGCCGAAGCGCACCTCGAGCACTTCCCGGCTCGAGTGCTCGCGGATGAGCGCGGTCGGCGAGCCCTCGGCCATGATCTTGCCTTTGTCCACGACGATGAGCCGGTCGCACAGCTGCTCGGCCTCGTCCATGTAGTGCGTCGTGAGGACGAGCGTGACGCCCTGCTCCTTGAGCCGGAACAGCCGGTCCCACAGGACGTGCCGCGCCTGGGGGTCGAGGCCCGTGGTCGGCTCGTCGAGGAGGAGGATCTTCGGCTCGTTGATGAGCGAGCGCGCGATCGTGAGCCGTCGCTTCATGCCGCCCGAAAGGGAGTCGACGCGAGCTTTGGCCTTGTCCTCGAGCTGGGCGAACTCGAGCAGTTCGTCGGCCCGCTGCTCGAGGTACGCCCGCGGGAGCCCGAAGTACCGGCCGTACACAATGAGGTTGTCCCGGACACGCAGCTCCTCGTCGAGGTTGTCCTGCTGCGGCACGACGCCGAGGTGCGCACGGACTTCCGGACCCTGGTGCTCGGGGTCGAGGCCCATGATGTCGAGGTGCCCTGAGGTGCGCTGGGTGACGCCGCCGATCATCCGCATCGTCGTGGATTTTCCGGCGCCGTTGGGGCCGAGCAGGCCGAATGACTCGCCGGCGGGAACGTCGAAGCTGATCCCATCGACGGCGTTGAAATCGCCGTAGGTCTTGACGAGATCGCGTGCGCTGATCACCCGACGGCGCATCGCCCGCACCCCGGCCACTGCGATCCCCCCAGAGCTGTCTGGTGCTTGTTGTGACACTCATCGCACACTAGTCGACAGCCATGGCACGGGGAAGGGATTTTGCGGATTTTCTGCAACGGCTCTTTCATAACGATCCTGTCGCGACCGTCTCCGAGCCCGGCCATTCGACTGCTCGACGCGTTGTTGCCCCGCAGGGGCCGAGCGTAGCGTGAAATGCGTCACACCCCAGCAAGGAGGATCCCATGAGCACGCGAATTTCCCGTCGGAAGAGCGTCGCAGTCGCCGCCGCCGTCGCCCTGCTCGCGTTGACGGGCGTTCAGGCCGCGGTCGCCAACCCAGGCGGCGTCCCGGCCATCCCGCTCAACTCGGAACAGGAGACCACGGGCTCGACGAGCGACGCCTCCGGCTTCTTCAGTTTCACGATCAACGGAACCCAGTTCTGCTACACACTTGAGGTCCGCGACCTCACGGGGCCGGCCTTCGGAGCGCACGTCCATGTGGCGCCGCGCAACGTCCCGGGCCCGATCGTCATCCCGCTCACCGTCGGCGCCGGCACGACGTGGACTTCGAGCGCATGCAAGACGGTCAGCGCGAGCCTGCTTTCGGCCATCACCGCGGATCCGGACGCGTACTACGTCAACGTCCACACCCACATGTGGCCCGGTGGCGAGATCCGGGGGCAGCTCAAGTAGACCTCAACGGTTGCGCCGCCACCTCACGCGGGTCTTAACCCTGCGGAGGTGACGGCGCAGCGCGAGACACAGACGCCGCCTCAGCCTCGGGCGGCGACCCGCTCGGCGGCCTCGACCACATTGGTCATCAGCAGGGCCACCGTCATGGGGCCCACGCCCCCGGGGTTCGGCGACAGGTAGCCGGCCACGTCGGCGACGCGCGGATCGACATCGCCGTAGACCTTCGGCCTGCCGCCCTCGGGGTCGTCCTCACGGGTCACGCCGACGTCGAGCACGGCCGCACCAGGCTTGACGTCCTCGGGCTTGACGATGTGCTTGACGCCCGCGGCCGCGACGATGACGTCAGCCTTCCGCAGGTGCTCCGAGAGGTCGCGCGTGCCGGTGTGCGTGAGCGTGACCGTCGCGTTGATCTCACGCCGCGTGAGCAGGAGCGGGATCGAGCGGCCGATCGTCACACCGCGCCCCACGACCACCACGTGCTTGCCCTTGAGGTCGTAGCCGTTGCGCACCAGCAGCTCGATGACCCCGCGCGGCGTGCACGGAAGCGGCGTCTCGATCTTGCCGTTGACGTTGAGCACGAGCCGCCCGAGGTTGGTCGGGTGGAGCCCGTCGGCGTCCTTGGCCGGGTCGATGCGCTCGAGGATCGCGTCGGTGTCAAGGTGCTTCGGCAGCGGCAGCTGCACGATGTAGCCGTGGCACGTGGGGTCCGCGTTGAGCTCGTCGATGAGGGCCTCGACTTGCTCCTGCGTCGCGTCCGCGGGCAGTTCCTTCTGGATCGAGTTCATCCCGATCGCGAGGGACTGCTTGTGCTTCATGCCCACGTACAGCTGCGAGGCCGGGTCGGCGCCTACGAGCACCGTCGCGATGCCCGGAGTGATGCCCTTGGCTTTGAGGGCCGCGACCCGCTCCGTAAGCTCGGCCTTGATGGCCGCCGAGGCGGCCTTGCCATCAAGAACGACGGCTGCTCCGTCTACATGCGACGTCATCGTGCCGCTCACCACTCCTCGTGGCCCGGGTAGAGGGGGAAGTCGGCGGCAAGCTTGTCGACGCGGGCTCGGAGGGCGGCAAGGGCGCTCTCGGCAAGGCCAGCACCGCCCTTGAGGGCCGTTGCGATGATGTCCGCGACCTCGGTGAACTCGGTCGCGCCGAAGCCGCGCGTCGCGAGGGCCGGCGTGCCGATGCGCAGGCCGGACGTGACCATCGGCGGGCGCGGGTCGAACGGGACGGCGTTGCGGTTCACCGTGATGCCGACCTCGTGGAGGAGATCCTCGGCCTGCTGGCCGTCGAGCTGCGAGTTGCGCAGGTCGACGAGAACGAGGTGCACGTCCGTGCCGCCCGTGAGAACCGAGACGCCCGCGTCTGCGACGTCCTTCTGGTTGAGGCGGTCCGCGATGATGCGGGCACCCTCGAGGACGCGCTCTTGGCGCTCCTTGAACTCCGCCGAACCGGCAATCTTGAACGCGACGGCCTTGGCGGCGATGACGTGCATGAGCGGGCCGCCCTGCTGACCCGGGAAGACGTTCGAATTGAGCTTCTTGCCGAACTCCTCCTTCGCCAGGATCACGCCGGAGCGCGGGCCCGCGAGGGTCTTGTGCACGGTCGAGGTCACGACGTGCGAGTCCGGGACCGGGCTCGGGTGGAGGCCCGCCGCGACGAGGCCCGCGAAGTGCGCCATGTCGGTCCAGAGGTAGGCGCCGACCTCGTCCGCGATCGAGCGGAACGCGGCGAAGTCGAGGTGGCGCGGGTACGCGGACCAGCCGGCGATGATGACGTTCGGGCGCTCGGCAAGGGCCTGCTCGCGCAGCTTGTCCATGTCGACGCGGAACGTGTCGGGCTCGACCTGGTACGCGGCGACCTCGTAAAGCTTGCCCGAGAAGTTGAGCTTCATGCCGTGCGTGAGGTGGCCGCCGTGCGCGAGCGAGAGGCCGAGGATCTTGTCGCCCGGGTTGATGAGGGCCGAGAGGGCGGCGGCGTTGGCCTGCGCGCCCGAGTGCGGCTGGACGTTCGCGAACTCGGCCCCGAAGAGCTCCTTGACGCGGGAGATCGCGAGGTTCTCGGCCACGTCGACGTACTCGCACCCGCCGTAGTAGCGCCGGCCCGGGTAGCCCTCGGCGTACTTGTTCGTGAGAACAGAGCCCTGCGCCTCCATGACGGCGCGCGGCGCGAAGTTCTCGGAGGCGATCATCTCGAGCGTGCCGCGCTGGCGGCCCAGCTCCTGCTCGAGAACGGCCGCGATCTCGGGATCGACGTCGGCGAGGGGGAGGTTGCTGACGGAGGACACGGTGGGATTCGTGGTGGTCACGGGAATCTCCTGGATTGGGCTCGGCTGCTACTGGTCAGGCTACCGGCCGCCCCACCCCGGCTGGAACTTGCGTTCGGGGCATGACGACGCGGCGTGCTCGACCCCCGGCCCAGGCGTACGACCCGCGGTGTCCCGTGTGCGCTGCTTCCGCCGGACTCGCCCGACGCCACAGCGCGCGCCGCTCCCCGGTGGTGACCCACCCAACGCCAGTCGCGACAGGCCAAGTCTAGCGTGGCCGAACGGGGAACAGTCGAGCGAGTCGCGCGGTTACAAGGTTAGTTGACACGTCAGGAAAGGTTGGGATGGAAGCGCTCAAGGCGGTCGTGATCGGCGCGGGGCAGGCCGGGCTCAGCGCCGCGTATTGGCTTCAGCGCAAGGGCCTGCGCGCGTGGGAGGACTATGTGGTCCTCGACGCGAACGAGGGTCCTGGCGGCGCATGGCGGCACCGCTGGCCGTCCCTCACGTTCGACGCCGCACATGGCCTGCATCCCCTGCCCGGGCTCCCCCTCGAGGCGCCCGACCCGCACGAGCCGAGCTCCGCCGTCGTCAGCCGCTACTACGGCGCGTACGAGCGCGAGTTTGCGCTGCCCGTCGTGCGGCCGGCGCGCGTCGCCTCGGTGACGCACGCGAACGACGACGAAGCCTTCCTCGTGCGCGCGGACGACGGCCGCGAGTGGCTGGCCGGTTCGACCGCCGAAGCCAGTCCTCTCCTCGTGCGTACGGACGACAGTAGGTCTTGGGTAGCCAACACAGTCATCAGCGCCACCGGGACGTGGGACCGCCCGCACTGGCCGCACTACCCGGGCCAGGAGACGTTCCGCGGCCGCCAGCTGCACACGCACGACTTCCGCAGCGCCGACGAGTTCCGCGGGCAGCGGGTGCTCGTCGTGGGAGGTGGCACGTCCGCGCTGCAGTTCCTGCTCCAGCTCGACGCGGCCGGCGCCACGACGTTCTGGTCCACCCGCCGCCCGCCCGACTTCCGCGCGGTGACGTTCGACGCGAACTGGGGCGTCGACGTCGAACGCCGTGTCAACGAACGCACGCGCGCGGGGCTGCCGCCGCTCAGCGTCGTCGCGGCGACCGGCCTGCCGCTCAGTGCGCAGTACCGGGCCGGGATCGACTCGGGGGTCCTCGTGTCGCGCGGCCCGATCGAGCGCATCACGCCCGACGGCGCCGTCCTCGCCGATGGCGCGGCGCCTCGACTCGACGCGATCCTGTGGGCCACGGGCTTTCGGGCGTCACTCGGGCACCTCGCGCCGCTGCGGCTGCGCGAGCCGGGCGGCGGGGTGCTCATGGGCGACGACGGCGTGAGCGTCGTGCGCGAACCGCGATTATTCCTCGTGGGGTACGGCGCGTCCGCCTCGACCATAGGGGCCACGCGCGCGGGGCGGGCGGCCGCCGTCGCCGCGGTCAAGCGGCTTGAAGGGCTCCGGGAGCCGGCGACCGTCTAGGCCTAATACCCTAGGAGGCGTGGAACGCAACTCCTTCATCGTGACGCTCTCCTGCCCGGACCGACCCGGGATCGTGCACGCCGTCTCCGGCGCCCTGCTCGAGGCGGGCTGCAACATCGTCGAATCGCGCCAGTACGAGAGCCGCGAGACCGGCACGTTCTTCATGCGCATCACGGTCGAGACGGCCGCTTCGCAGGCCGAGCTCGAAGGCTCCCTCGTGCCCGTCGCCGAGGCCTTCGGCATGAAGCTCGGACTGTTCACCGACGGCGAGCCTGTGCGCACGCTCATCATGTGCTCGAAGGACGGCCGCACGCTCAACGACCTCCTCTTCCAGCAGAGGACGGGGACGCTCCCGATCGAGGTTCCCGTGATCGTCTCGAACCACACCGAGCTCGCTCCCATGGCCGAGTTCTACGGCGTTCCCTTCGTGCACCTTCCCGTCACGTCCGCAACCAAGGAGGAGGCCGAGGCGAAGCTGCTCGCCCTCGTCGAGGAGCACGGGATCGAGCTCGTCGTGCTGGCGAGGTATATGCAGATCCTCTCGGACGACCTCTGCCGCGCGCTCGAGGGCCGCGCGATCAACATCCATCACTCGTTCCTGCCCTCGTTCAAGGGCGCGAAGCCGTACCACCAGGCCCACGCGCGCGGCGTCAAGATCATCGGCGCGACGGCGCATTACGTCACCGCGGCGCTCGACGAGGGGCCGATCATCGAGCAGGAGGTCATCCGCGTCGACCATGCCAAAACGCCCGAGCAGTTCGTGCAGCTCGGACGCGACGTCGAGGGCCGGACGCTGTGCCGCGCGGTGCAGTGGCACGCCGAGCATCGCGTGCTGCTCGACGGGACGCGGACGGTCGTCTTCGACTGACCCTCCTCTCCCTCCAAGGGTCACGTCCCGCGGGTCCCGAACCATCCAGGGGTCACGTCCCGCGGGTCCCGAACCATCCAGGGCGCACGTCCCGCGGGTCCCGAACCATCCAGGGGTCACGTCCCGCGGGTCCCGCACCATCCAGGGGTCACGTCCCGCGGGTCCCGCACCATCCAGGGGTCACGTCCCGCGGGTCCCGAACCATCCAGGGCGCACGTCAGCGTGCTGACCCACGGGGGGGGTGTGACCCTTGGAGCGAAGCCGCGGCGCCGCCGTCGTCCGTTGGCCCCCCCAAACGCTCCCCCACCCACGGGAGGTGACCCCCAAACGCTCCCCCACCCACGGGAGGTGACCCTTGGAGCGAAGCCGCGGCGCCGCCGTCGTCCGTTGGCCCCCCCAAACGCTCCCCCACCCACGGGAGGTGACCCCCAAACGATCCGCCACCCGCGGGAAGTGACCCCCAAACGCTCCCCCACCCACGGGAGGTGACCCCCAAACGATCCGCCACCCGCGGGAAGTGACCCCCAAACGCTCCCCCACCCACGGGAAGTGACCCCAAACGCTC
>NZ_JAVFJJ010000011.1 GCF_030908245.1 Sinomonas sp. ASV322 | reverse complement strand
GGGGACCGGCGGGTCCGGGACGGGCGCGGGGACTGGGGGGAATGGGACGGGGGCGGGGACTGGCGGGTCCGGGACGGGTGCGGGGACCGGTGGGTCTGGGACTGGCGCCGGCACTGGTAGGACTGGGACGGGTGCGGGGACCGGTGGGTCCGGGACTGGCGCCGGCACTGGCGGGAAAGGGACCGGCGCCGGCACTGGCGGGACCGGGACGGGTGCGGGGACCGGTGGGTCCGGGACTGGCGCCGGCACTGGCGGGAAGGGAACCGGGGCGGGGACCGGCGACTCCGGTACTGGCGCCGGCACTGGCGGGAAGGGGACCGGTGCGGGGACCGGTGGGACCGGGACGGGTGCGGGGACTGGTGGGACCGGCACTGGCGGGACCGGGACTGGCGCCGGCACTGGCGGGAAGGGAACCGGGGCGGGGACCGGCGACTCCGGTACTGGTGCTCGGGGCACACGTTAGCGTCGGCGGCGCGTTCGACGGCGACACGGCAACCGGCCCGATGCCGATTGCGGGCCGCGTTGCCGGTGTGCGATTATTCCCGTGATCGTGATCCAACGTCAGGAGGTGAGACCCATGTGCGCAGTATCCGTTATGGGTGCTCCCCTGCAGGCACGATCGCGCGACTGAGGCAGTCGCCACTGGGAGCGCCCGACAGGCAATTCGCGAAAGGCGACCCCCATGAACACAACACCTTCGTCAACGCCCGGCCACGGGAATTGGCCCCTGCCGGGCCGGCAGGTTGACGACACCACACAACTAACAGACAACTCGACCAAACGGGCCCTCGTGCTCGCCGGCGCGGGGGCGGCAGGCAATGCCTGGGAGCTCGGCCTCATCGCCGGCCTGTTCGACCGCGGAGTTGATCTCACCGAGGCTGATCTCATCGTTGGGACGTCGGCCGGATCGACGGTAGCTGCTCAGATCACCAGCGGGACACGGCCGGCCGAACTGTATGCCGCCATCCTCGCCGAGGCCCCTCAGCCGCGGGCCGGCGCCGCCGGAACGGACAGGCGACGCGCTCCGAGTTTCTCGGGGTCGAGCTACCTGGAGTGGTCCGACGGGATCATCGCTTCTGCCGAAGATGCGTCCGACATGCGCCGCCGGATGGGCGCCGCGGCGCTCGAAATGGACGCTTCCGACGGCGAGAACGGGGCGCGGTGGCGTGACGTCGTCGCGGCTCGGCTTCCCAGCCACCACTGGCCCCAACGGGCTGTGCTGATCGCGGCTGTCAATGCGGACACCGGGGAACCGGTCGTGCTCGACCGCCACAGCGGAATCGGTATGGTGGACGCCGTCGCCGCCAGCACCTCGGCGATGACTCCCTACCGCATCGGTGAGAACCGCTACATCAATGGTGGCTATCGACGCAGCGAGAACGCCGACCTTGCAGCCGGATACGGCGTGGTGCTCGTGCTGTCGCCATTCAGCGGGAGGACGCGGATGCCGCTCGAATGGGGCATGGACCTCGCAGCCCAGGTCGACGAACTGCGCGCAGGGGGCAGCAAGGTCGAGACTGTCTTTCCGGACGCCGGCGCCGGTGACGTCTTCGGCGCCAACGCGTTGGATCCGTCAACGCGCCGGCAAGCCGCCCGAGGAGGATACGACCAGGGCAGAGCCCTCGCGGAGCAGCTTGCCAAAATCTGGCGGTGACGCCCGAAACCAGTCGGCTCCAGGCAATCATGGGCTCTTCGGACATTCGGTGGGGGTGAGGCGCGCAGGATGTGCCCAGAGCGAGGCGCGTGCGAATCGAGCAGCTCCCCTCGACTCTGCCTCGCTCCTGGGGTACGTTCCCCGATATGGGATGGTGGACCGAACGCGTTGTTCCGCGCATGAACGACGTCTCCCTGCGGCACTCTGATCTGGTGCCGTATCGGGTGCGCGCCTGCTCCGGGTTGCACGGATTGGTCGCGGAGCTCGGGTTCGGCAGCGGCCTGAACATCGAGCACTACCCGAAGGGCGTCACGCGGATTCTGGCCGTCGAGCCATCCGACCTTGCATGGGATCTCTCCGCGCCGCGACGCGCCGCGAGCCGGATCCCGGTCGCACGAGGAGGTCTCGACGGCCAGAGGCTCGACCTCGACGATGATAGCGTCGACGCGGTCCTCTCGACCTTCACCCTCTGCACTATTCCCGATCCGTCCCGCGCGCTGGCTGAGGTACGCCGCGTCCTCAAGCCAGGGGGAACCTTCCATTTCCTCGAACACGGCATCTCCCCCGAAGCGTCCGTCGCACGGTGGCAGGGCATCCTCGAACCCCTGAATGCAAGGCTCGCCGGCAACTGCCACCTCACCCGGCAGATCGACCGGCTGGTCACGGACGCCGGCTTCCGGATGGACGAGCTCGATGCCGGATACCTCGACATCAACGCCCCCAAGCATCAGCGTCACGGCTTCCTGGGAACCGCGACGAAAGCGGGCGCGTAGGAGTCGAGGGCTACTGACGGCCGAGCGGGACGAGTCGTATTTCCTTCGCGAGCCCGTACGCGATGGGCAGATCGCTTTCGCCCTCGACGAATACACGGCCGACGACGAGCACGGCGTGGTTTGGCGAAGAAATCCGTCTCGTGCCGTCCGGCACGTTTCCCTTCCAGTCTGGCCCGGTGAGGAGATAGTCGCCGGCCTTGGTTCCAGTCGTGCGCTTTCCGACGTAGGCAAAATTGGCGCTACTTGAAGGATCGGTGAACTGCACGCTGTAATACCGGCCTGCCATGTCGGGCACGTGCAGGACCTGCGGTCCCGCCTTCAAGTCGAGCCAGCCGCCGAGGTAGAGCAAGTGGTCGGTTCCGGTAGCCAAGAGGCTCCCGCGCGGCGCCGACGCGGAAGATGTCATGGGCGCGGCGTACAGCGTATTGACGGGGATCGGGCCACCACCGAGTCCATGCTTGAGAATTGCCTTTTTGAAGCCGTTTACCGTGAGCCGCGGCCAGACGTAAATGAAGGCCGGCGCGCCCACCACCCAGACGATGCCTGCCGCCACGGCGAGCGGGATGACCTCGCTCCATCCGCGCGAGACCCGCTGGTAGACGACCCAGGCGAATATTGCGAGTATGACGATTGTCAGGGGATATCCGTATTTCAAGATCAGGCGATTCATCTCACGTGGTCCTCACGACGTGCGGCACTCGGTACGTGTCATTGAGAATTGCCGCGCCGGGCAGATACACGCGGAGCATGAGCTTGAATTTGCCGGGAGGCGACGGCAGCCAGTTCTGCCCATGTCCCGGCGGAGCATTGTGTTGCAGGTAGATATCGACCGAACCGTCGGCGTTCTTCACGAGGCTTGAACGATCGTCAATGCTTGAGCGGTTGATCGGATTGTTCACCATGTATCCGACGACGTCGGTCAACGTGAGCGACCAGAAGGCGTCATTCGGGGGCAGCTGCCCGGCTGGAAAACGCAGGATGTACTCATGACGGCCGGCGAGCGTCTGCCCAGAGCCATCCGTCGCCGTCGTCCAGTACGCGGCCTCTTCGAACACGTTGACGACGGGCAGGGCTTTGGCGCAGGCGGCCCGCACCAAGACTCCGTTCGCGGGCTGGCCGCACTGGCGAATGACCCTCCACCCATTGTTCGTCTTTGTCACCGCCCTCGCCACAGCGTTCATGATGAGAACTGCCGTGAGGAATGCGAGCGTGCCGCCGATGATGATTCCTTGCAGGACACCGGATTGTGCGACCCACGCGAGGATGCTTGCCATGTCCGCACACTAGCTCCACCCCCGCGGGGCGTACAGCCTCCGGCGCACGAGCGCCTAGTTCCCGTCCCCGCCGGTCCCCGCCGCGTACCGCCCAGCCGTCCAGTCGTTGGCCATCGTCTTCTGCACGCCGTCGAGCGTCGCCTTGCCCGCGCACAGCGCGGCGAAGGCATCCTGTTCGACCTGGTCCTTGTCGTTGTGCACGAACGCCGACTTCGAGTGCTGCTCCGAGGCGAAGATGTTCGGCTCGGGCCAAAGGTTCCGCACGTCGGAGGCACCGCCGTCGGCGAGCGGCACGAGGTGGTCGAGCTCGTACTTCGACGCGTCCGAGGCGGGGATCCCGTACGCGGCCATGATCTGCGTCTTCGCCCGGTCGGTGATGCCGGCGGGCGGCCGCACACTCGACGTGTAGCCCCCGCTGCGGCACACGGTCGAACCGAGATTGTCCTGCGTCACCGCGGCGTCGATCGCGCCGGGCGTGCAGGCGGAATCGGGGAGCGGCTCGTGCGTTGGAGTCCATCGCAGGTGGCACGAGCCGGGGGCGGGCATGGGTCCGTCGAGCCCCTTGTCAGTCCATCCGTGCCCCGCGGCGACGATGGGGCCGGCACCGGGTTCGGCTGAGGGAGCGGTCGACGGCGGTGCTCCCGCAACCGTGGCCCGGGCGAGGCCCGAGAGCCCGGCGGCGAGGGCGACGGCGATGACGGCGCAGACGATGAGGATGACAATGAGGCGCTTTGCGAAGGTCATGATGTCCCTCAGCGTAGGCGAGCCGCCCACGCACGCAGTTGTCACAAACCGTGTCGCCCTGGAAGCGCGAAGGTCCCCGCGGCGAAACCCGCGGGGACCTTCGTTCGAGGGGGCCCGAAGCCCCGTCGCGACGGAGGCGCTCAGCCGATGGGCGCGGTCTCCGCGCGCGGCGAGGACGCGCTCTCAGCCTCGGCGTCGATCTGCGCGAGCGTCTTGTGCGCGGTCTCCTTCGCGGTCAGCGCGGCGGCCGCGGCAAGGACGGTCGAAATCACGGTGTACCACGCGACGGGAACCCACCCGTTCACGCCGGTGCCCGCGATCGCCGCGGTGATGGTCGGCGCGAAGCCCGCGAGGGCGAAGCCCACCTGCGTGCCGATCGCCATGCCAGAGAGGCGGACCTTCGTGGGGAACATTTCGGAGTAGAACGCCGGGAAGATCCCGTTCTGCGCCATGTAGAGGATGCCGGACATGAGGATCGCGACGCCGAAGATCGCCGCGAAGTTCCCGCTCACGATCGCGGGCATGTAGAGGAACATCGCCGCGCCGGAGCCGAGCGCGCCGAGGATGAAGACGGGCTTGCGGCCGATCTTGTCCGCGAGCATCGCCCACAGGGGGATCGTCACGAGCGAGAGCAGGTTGGTCGTGACGCCGACCCAGAGCATGGTGCCCTTGTCGAGGTGAACGGTCGTGGTCGCGAAGGCGAGCGCGTAGACCCCGTAGATCGTCGACACGGTCGAGACGAGCGCGCACAGCGCGACGCGGATGACGGACTTCCAGTGGTGGCGGAACAGGACCTTGAGCGGGGCGGGGGCGACCTCGTTGGAGGCGGACTCCTCCTTGAACACGGGCGTCTCGGTGAGGCGGGCGCGGATCACGAGGCCTGCGATGACCACGAGGGCCGAGAGCCAGAACGGAACGCGCCAGCCCCACGTGAGCAGCTGGTCGCCCGGGAGGGCAGAGACGGGGATGAACGCGGCGGCCGCGATGACCTGGCCGAACTGCGTGCCGGAGAGCGTGAAGCTCGTGAAGTAGCCGCGGCGGTTGTCGGGCGAGTGCTCGAGGGACATCGACGTGCCGCCCGACTGCTCGCCCGAGGCGGAGAAGCCCTGGAGGAGGCGCAGCGTCACGAGGAGGATCGGCGCCCACACGCCGATCTGGCCGTACGTCGGGAGGCAGCCGACGAGGAACGTCGAGACGCCCATGAGCAGGACGGTGCCGATGAGCACGTTCTTGCGGCCAAACTTGTCTCCCCAGTGGCCCATGAAGAACGCGCCGATGGGCCGTGCGACGTAGCCGACGCCGAACGTCGCCATCGAAAGCAGGACGTCGACGCCGGGGGCCGCGTTCGGGAAGAAGATCTTGTTGAAGACGAGGGCGGCGGCGGTGCCGTAGATGAAGAAGTCGTAGTACTCGAGGGCGCTTCCTACCCAGCTCGCGAGCGCGGCGCGGACCGGGGTCTTCTTCGGGGCAGCGGGTGTTGCTGTGCTCATGATGCTTCCTTCTAGTTCTGCGTCGATGCAGCGGGTGCGGGTAGGGCGGGAGGGGCGGGTGAGAGGCCGACTTCCACGGCGCCGCCCGTCCGGGCGGCCTCGAGGATGGCCTCGACCACGCGGAGGGACTGGAGACCGTCCCGTCCGGTGACGAGCGGCTCGGCCTCGCCGCGGACGACGGCGGCGAAATGCGCGAGCTGTGCGGCGAGCGGGTCGTGGCGCTCGACGACGGCGGTGCGGCTTTCGAACGGCTCCCACCACGAGGCCGTTCCGGCATAGGTGCGGAGGCGCATGGTCGGGATGCCGAGCGAGCCGTGCGTTCCGGCGATGAGGTAGCAGTCCTCGCCGTCGGCGTGCGCGTATGCGGGGTTCTCGCGCGACGTCTGCTCCCACGAGGCCGTGGCGGCCGCGGCGTCGGAGAGCATGAAGGTGCCGAGCGCGCCGTTCGCGAACGCGAGCGTGATTGCGGCCGTGTCCTCGACGGCGAAGCCGCGTGCCGCGTTCGACGCGACGGCCTGCACCCGCACGATCTCGCCGCACAGCGCCCGCAGGCCATCGACCTCGTGGATGAGGTTGATGAGCATCGGCCCGCCGCCGGGCTGCGCCCGCCATGGACCGGCGTCGAAATAGTCGTCGGGCTTGCGGAAGAGCGCGGTGCCGACGACGGCGACGATCGCCCCCAGCGCGCCGTCGCCGATGATGCGGGACGCCTCCGCGAGCAGGGGGCTGTGCCGTCGATGGTGTCCCACGAGGAGGGGGACGCCCGCGGCCTCGGCAGCAGCGACGAGCCGGTCGGCGTCGTCGGCCGTTTCGGCGATGGGCTTCTCGACGAGGACGGGGACGCCGGCAGCGACGCACTCGAGTCCGCCGGACACATGGAAGCGGTTGGGAGTCGCGAGGATCACGCCGTCGGGGCGCTGGTCCGCGAAGAGCTCGGCAAGGCTCCCGAAGAGGGGAACGCCATGCCGATCGGCGACGTCGCGGGCCGCGGGGGCAGGGTCGACGACGGCGCAGAGCTGAGTCTCCGGGTTGCCGGCGATCCGGCCGATGTGCTCCTGGCCGATCAGACCGGACCCGGCAACGGCGATCCGTACACAGCGTCGTGTGGTCATGGCTCCTGCTTGTGGTCGGTGCGGATTCCGAAACGTAACCGCATCGTGGAAGTCGCTTTCGCGATACAAACGATGATCCTGTGCCGTGGCTCACAAGTCAAGAATTATTTCCACCATCTGGTGAGCGTTGCCACAATGTGGGAACTGTGGCACTATCGACGTATGACCTCGATCACCGCGGATGAGACGTCGGCCGAGAAGCCAGGCAAGTCGGGCACCGCAAAGTCAGACATGGTCGGCAAGGCCCTGAGCCTGCTCGTCATGCTGGGCGACGACCCGGGCGCCACGACGGCGGCGGACCTCTCGCGCCGCGCGGATCTGCCGTTCAGCACGGCCTACCGGCTCCTGCAGTCGCTCCAGCGTGCCGGGTTCGTGGACTTCGAGCCCGAGGGGAAGAAGTACAGCCTCGGGCTGCGCGTCTTCCAGCTCGGCCTCTACGTGTCCAACAGCCTCGGCTACGCGGGCACGGCCAACCCGGTGCTCACGCGGCTCACGGAGAAGACCCAAGAGGCGAGCATCCTCGCCGTCGCGGACGAGGACCGCTTCCTCACGGTCGCGAAGGTCGACGGCCCGAAGGCCTTTCGCGTCACGAGCGATCCCGGCTATCGCGGGCATCTGCACTGCTCGGCCGTGGGCAAGGCGCTCGTGGCGTTCGCTGCGGAGGACGAGCGCGAGCGGCTCGTCGAGACCCTCGAACTCGAGCCCGTCGCGCCGAAGTCGATCACGGACCGCAACGAGTTCCGGGCCGAGATCGAGCGCGTCCGCACCCAGGGGTACGCCCTCATGGACGAGGAGAACGAGGTGGGCATGCGCGCAGTCGCCGTGCCGGTCCTCGACAGCGACGGCCATGCGATCGCCGCGATCGCATGCTCCGCACCGACCGTCCGCATGACCCTCGACGAGCTCGTCGACCAGCTTCCCGCCCTGCGCGAGGCCGCCGGGGAGCTCGCGGCCCGCCTGCCCCGCCGCTGACTCGGCTACTCCCGCCCCGCCACCCGCGCCCACCCCGCCGCCCACACCCCCAAAAGGACCCCCCTTGAGCCTGCCCCATGAGTCGTACCTGATCGGACTGATCGGCGACGGCGTCACCCCGTCCCTCACCCCGCCCATGCACGAGCGCGAGGGTGAGGCCCGCGAACTGCTGTACCTGTACCGGCCGATCGACCTCCTCACCCTCGGCCTCCCGGCGCAGAGCGTGGGCGACCTCCTCCGCGCGGCGCGTCTCCTCGGCTTCAACGGCCTCAACATCACGCATCCGTGCAAGCAGCTCGTCCTCGAGCACCTCGACGAGATCGACGACGACGCCGCCCGCCTCGGCGCCGTCAACACTGTCGTCATCCGGCCCGACGGCACGACGGTCGGCCACAATACCGACTGGTCCGGCTTCCTCCACGCCTTCCGTTCTGGCCTCCCCGGCGCCGAGCTGGGCCGCGTCGTCCAGCTCGGGGCCGGCGGCGCGGGCTCCGCCGTCGCCTACGCACTCCTCACGGCCGGCGTCAGGCACCTCAGCATCGTCGACGTCGACGACGCGCGCGCGGCGGACCGCGCCGCCGAACTCGCCTCGCTCTTCCCGGACGCGTCCGTCGAGGGGCGCACGACGGCGGAGCTCGCCTCGCTGCTCGAGGCCGCGGACGGCGTCGTCCATTGCACCCCGGTGGGGATGGCCGCGCACCCGGGCGCCCCGTTCGACACGTCGTTGCTCGACGCGCGGCAGTGGGTCGCGGACATCGTGTACCGGCCGATTGAGACGCAGCTCGTCCGCGACGCCCGCGCGGCCGGGTGCCGCGTGCTCGACGGCGGGCGCATGGCCGTGGGCCAGGCCGTCGACGCGTTCCGGATCTTCACGGGGATCGAGCCGGACGCCGAACGGATGCGCGCGCACTTCCTCGAACTCGTCGAGTCCGAAGCGGCGCTCGCCGAGGCGGGTGCCCTCTGATGCGTACCGGGATCGCGACCGTCTGCCTCTCCGGGACGCTCGAAGAGAAGCTCCGTGCCGCAGCGAAGGCGGGGTTCGGCGGCGTCGAGATCTTCGAGGCGGATCTCGTGACCTCTCCGCTCAGCCCCGAGGACGTCCGGCGGCTCGCCGACGGCCTCGGACTGAGCCTCGACCTCTACCAGCCGTTCCGCGACCTCGACTCGGTGCCGGATGAGGTCTACCGTGCGAACTTGCGCCGCGCCGAGGCCAAGTTCAAGCTCATGGGCCGCCTCGGGATCGACACGATCCTCGTGTGCAGCAATGTGGCGACGGCATCCATCGATGACGATGCCCTGCGCGCCGAGCAGCTCCGCGGCCTCGCGGAGCTCGCCGCCGACCACGGGGTCAAGGTCGCGTACGAGGCGCTCGCGTGGGGCACGTACGTCAACGACTTCGAGCACGCGTGGCGGCTCGTGGCCGACGCCGACCACCCGAACCTCGGAACCTGCCTCGACACCTTCCACATCCTTTCCCGCGGCTGGGACACCGAGCCGATCGAGCGGATCCCGGGCGAGAAGATCTTCTTCGTGCAGGTCGCGGACGCGCCCAAGCTTTCGATGGACGTGCTCAGCTGGAGCCGCCACTACCGCGTGTTCCCGGGCGAGGGGCAGTTCGATCTGCCCAAGTTCCTCGGCCATGTAGCACGCACGGGCTACAACGGTCCCGTGTCCCTTGAGGTCTTCAACGACACGTTCCGGCAGTCCGACGTCGAACGCACCGCCGTCGACGCGATGCGCTCACTCATCTGGCTCGAGGAGCGCACAGCTCAGCATCTCGCGACGTCGGGCGCGGAGTTTCCCGCAGCACCTCCTACGCCCGCTCGGCTTGCCGCGGCGTCCCGCGCCTACGCGATGCCTCTCACGACGCTTCCGCAGGTCGCGCCGCCGTCGGGCCTCAACTTCGCCGAGATCAAGGCCGACGATGCGGCGCCGAGCATGCGCGCGCTCGAGCGGCTCCTCGGCCAGCTCGGCTTCGAGGCGCGCGGCGAGCATCGCACGAAGCCGGTGAGCCTGTGGACGCTCGGCGACGCGCGGATCATCCTCAACCGACAGCAGGCCCGCGGCGTCGCCCCGGCGATTTCGGCGCTCGGCTTCGACGTCGAGAACGCGGTTTCCGCCGTCGCCCGCGCGGTGCAGCTCAAGGCAGCAGCCGTGCCGCGGACCTCTCAGGCCAACGAGGAGGTGCTCCAAGCGGTCCAGGCGCCGGACGGCACCGAGGTGTTCCTGTGCCAGGATGCCGCCTGGACCCGAGAATTCGGGTCGGACGGAGGTGAAGCCGTCGGCGAGTCGGGCGGGCCAGGCCGCCACGTGGCGCGGATCGACCACATCAACCTCGCCCAGCCGTGGCAGCACTACGACGAAGCTGTGCTGTTCTACTCGTCGGTGCTCGCGCTGACCCCGCAGCCCTCGCAGGATGTCTCGAGCCCCACCGGCCTCGTGCGCTCGCAGGTGATGCAGACTGAGCTTGTCCGCGGTGAGCGCGCAGTCAGGCTCGCGCTCAACCTCGCTCCGTGGGTTCAGGCCGACGAGGTGCGCGGGACGGTCCGGGACACGTTCCAAGAGCACATCGCCGTTGCCGTCCCTGACCTCGTCGAGACCGCGCGAGCGTGCCGTGCGCGGGGTCTGCGCTTTCTCCCGATACCGGAGAACTACTACGAGGATCTCGACGCGCGGTACGGCCTCGAACCCGAGTTTCTCGCGACTCTGCGCGAGCTCGACCTGCTGTACGACCGGGACGCAGGCGGCGAATTCCTGCATTTCTACACGGAGACGGTCGGGAGCGTGTTCTTCGAGGTCGTGCAGCGGATCGGCGGCTACGACGGCTTCGGAGCCCCGAACGCGCCCGTGCGGCACGCAGTCCAGCACGCAGCGCAGCGGGCGCAGTAGGCGTTAGGGGGATGGCACCGTGAGCAGCTGGGCCGCCCGCTGGTGCGATACATGTAGAACGGCTCCGATTTCACGGACCGTGAGGCCCTTCGCCTGAAGGATCCGAGCGGCGTTCCGCCGCTCCTCGGCGGACTCCTGCCGAAGCGCGTCGGCCTCTTTGGCGAGTTGGTCGGCATGGTGGATGGCCCGCATCGCCTCCGGCTCATCGATATCGAGTTCGACCTCGAACTCGGCCTCAGGGCGACCAGTTCGCGCGCTGGCCTGATCGAGCACCATCTCGCGCACCTCCGAGAGCGTCCGGCCTTGCGTGATCAGTCCGGGAATCTCGGGCACGGACACGTACCAGAAGCGCCCATCCCGGTGGACCTTCGCCGAGAGCTTCACTTGATGTCCTCCCCTGGTCTCGTCGCTTCACCATCATGCTATGCGTCTATGGACCACTAGACAAGCATGTCAACCCACGTCTAGACGTATGTGGATGACAACGGTGATGCGGCCTTTGTGGCGGGTCCAGAGCGCGGACTCGCCCCCTTGTGGAGGAGTTATCGCTCAGCGGATGACGTGGGAGCGCAGGTATTCCCGAAGCCCCGGGATCGCGAACTCGACCTTCCCGTAGCCAGCCTGTTCGATAAGACCGGCGTCGATGAGCCGTGCCCGATACTTGCCCACGAGGCTCGGGCTGGCTGCCATGCGCCGGCCGATCTCGCCCGCTTCGGAGGTGGCGTCGTCGTCGGCCATCGCGGACAGGAAGTCCATGTCCCGCGCGCTTGCGGTGGAGAGCGCGGCCTCGATCACGGTGCGCTCGTTACGACGGCGGGCTGCCGCGATCGCTCGGTTCACAGCCTCCGAGGTGAGGGGTCCGGCCTCGGCCTCCTGCCACAGGCTGTAGCCGACGAGCTGGATGAGGAATGGATAGCCGCCGGTCGCGTCGGCCGCCGTCCGGGCCAGTTCGGGGGCGAGGTCGTGGCCGCCCTGCGCGAAGAGCTTGGTGTAGGAATCGGCGGTCTCATCGATGGAAGCCGCGTGCAGGTCGATGCGGTCGGCGCGGCGCAGGAAGGTGGCGACGCCTTCGTTGAGGAGGTCGGACACCGCCGCAGGCAGCCCGGCAAACACGAGCGCGATGGGCAGCCCCTCGCGGATGAAGTGCTGGACGTTCGCTGCGAGTGCGGCGATCTCCCCGCGGTCGGCGGCGTGCACCTCGTCGACAGTGATCGCGAGGCCGGTTCCGTGGCTGTCGAGGGCGCCGAGAAGCTTCTCGCCCGCTTCCCGCCAGCCGACCTGCTCCTCGGGGGCGAGCTGGGTCGTCACCCCGAAGCCGGCCAGGGTGACGCCGGTGATCCGGCGGCCGCCCGGCCGTTCGCCGAGCTCGCCGAACGCGCGCCGCATCGCCTCGCCGATGCGGGCCATGAACCCGGCAGTGGCGGTCTCCGAGATCACGAGCCAACCCTGCGCCTGGGCCGCGTCTTCGGCAGCGCTCAGCATGACAGTCTTGCCAATGCCGCGGGCGCCCGTGAAGATCGTGAGGAGGCCGGGGGCGCCGGATCTGATGGTGAGGCCGTATTCGAATTCGCTGAGGACGCCGTTGCGGCTCACGATGACCGGCGGGGTGGCGCCCGCGGTGGGTCGGAACGGATTCTGCACGGGTCCTCCCGGTGAATCTCGGTGAATCTGGTTAATCTGGTTAATCTGCACCCATCCTAACCCGTGCGGACATCGCGCTCCTAGGCCACCGCGGCAGCCTCCGCAAGGCGACCGTCCACCATCTCGAGGATACGGTCGCAATGGCCGAGTACGTCGTGATCGTGCGTGACCATGAGCACCGCGACGCCGAAACGCGCGGCCTGCTCGGCGAGGAGCCCCACAACTTCCGCGCTGCGCCGCCGGTCGAGCGCGGCGGTCGGCTCGTCGACGAGGAGCAGCGGCGGCCTGTTGACGAGCGCCCGCGCGATCCCGACCCGCTGGCGTTCGCCGCCGCTCAGCTGCTCGGGCCGATGGCCTGCGCGCCGTTCCATCCCGACAGCGCGGAGGAGCGGCTCGGGATCCAGGCGGCGGTTCCCGGCGAGGCGTGCCGCGAGGCGGAGCTGGTCTGCCGCGGTCAGGGCCGGGATGAGGTTGCCCGACTGGAAGACGAAGCCGATGTTCTCGAGCCGGAAGCGGGCCGCCGCTCCGGGCCCGAGCCCCGAGACCTCCGTTCCGTGGACGCGCACCGAGCCCGACGTCGGGGCGGAAAGAAGCCCCGCGACGGCGAGCAGCGAGGACTTCCCCGAGCCGGAGGGGCCGACGACGGCGGCGAACTCGCCCGGCTCGATGCGGAGCGAGACGGAGTCGAGGGCGCGGACGCTCGCCTCTCCATCGCCGAGGTCGAGGACGACGTCGGTCAGGTCGAGTGCGGGGGCAGGCTGGGCACGGGTGGACTGGGCTAGGGTCGACGGAGCGGGATTGACGTTCATCGGTTTCCTCCGAGGGCTGTGAGGGGATCGACGCGGGAGATGCGCAGGATGGCGACGGCGGCGCCCGCGAGGCCGAGTCCGATCGTCAGGACGGTTGCGACGGCGACGGGCGCCGGCTCGAGGCTGAAGGGGGCCGTTGAGGGCATGAGGGCCCCGAGGGCGACGGCGGCCCCCACGCCCAGCGCTGTGAACGCACCGAGCAGGATCGCGGCCTGCGCGAGGCCGTCCCGCAGGAGGTAGCCGGCCGAGGCGCCGATCGCGCGCAGGACGGCGAGCTCGTGCTTTCGCTGGATGGTCCACACCGTGAAGAACGCGCCGACGACGAGCGAGCTGATCGCGTACAGGAACACCTGGATCATCGTGAGTGTGAGCGTCTCGGGCTGATAGCCGGGCGAGGCGTTGAACGCCTGGGCCTTGGTCATCGAGACGGTTCCGGCCCGCGCGTCGATCGCCGCGAGGTCCGGCGCCGCGCCCGCAGCGGCCTGGACCGCTACGGCGCTCGCGTAGCGATACGCGACGGCGTCGACGTGGGCTTGTGTCGGCGGGCCAGGCTTGGCGGTGCCGGACGCGATGAGGCGCCACGTGGCGAGGGGAACGTAGGCGACGTTGACGTGGCCGAAGGTCGCCTGGCCCTTTGTAAAGCCGACGACGGTCAGCTCGACGCCGATGCGGTCGAGCGTGACGGTGCTTCCGAGTTCGAGCCCTTTCGCCCGTGCCGTCTCCGAGACGACGATCCCGGCCGGCCCGGACAGTCTCTCGCCGCGTGAGACGGCGGGGGAAAGGAAGCTTGACGGCTCGACGCCGAAGAGCGTCAGGTCAATCTGCTGCCCGTTGGCTGTGCCGTGGACCGAGCTCACTCCCAGGGGCGCGGCCGAGGCGATGCCCGGCGCATCCTTCCATGCGGCGAGCTCCTGGGGGTCGACGAGCGATCGGCTGAACGCGTTGTCGGTGATCGTGCCCTTGCTGAAGGCGAAGCTCGTGGCGGGCATCGAGCGCAGGCCGGATACGCCGTCGTTCGTGAGGCCCACCGCGAGCCCCGACAGCAGGACGACGAGCAGTGCGATGAGCGAGATCACGGCGCCCATGAGGGCGAATCGCCCTCGGGCAAAGCTCAGTTCGCGGAGTGCTAAGAACATGGGACCCCCTTGGAGACAATCTGTCGATATCGTGCTGACAGATCGTCAGCAACTTAACGACAGTATGTCTTCAAATGGAGTCGCGAGTCAAAAGCCGTGCAGCATCACGCCGTTCAGAGCGAGTTGCCCCTGGGTCCGTCGAGAGCTCAAGTGATATTCGCGCTCTAGTCGGTCTGCTTCGCGGCAGGCGGTTCCGGGGAGCATGCGGCCGGCGGTCGCCGGTACTCGTCGTCGGTAACGTGCTCGAGCCATGTCGTGGTCGACGTCGGGTCGTCCCCCTGCTCGAGCATGGCCAGGTGCTCCATGAAATCGTCGGGCGTCGCGCCGTGCCAGTGCTCTTCGCCGGCAGGAGTGTAGATCGTCTGACCGGGGTGGACCTCGATGATCTCCCCGGCTCGGGACTGCATGAGCGCCACACCTTCGGTGACGTGGAGGGTCTGGCCGCGGGCATGCGAATGCCACGCCGTGCGGGCTCCGGGCGAGAAGCGCACTTTTGCGACGATCATCCGCTGGCCGTCTTCCTGCGGCGCAGCGATCGAGTCGACCCAGACACTCCCGGTGAAGCGGTCCGGGGTGGCTCTGGCCGAGGGCTGCTTCGGCTGGATGTTCATGCTGGGATCTCCTTCGGTGGGCGGGTGCGGCGCAATGGGCAGGCCTGTGGGAGAGGCTAAGCCACGGTGGGTGCCGTCGAGGAGGTTCTGGCTTTACCTGTCATGGCAGTGCGTTCTCGAACGCGGTCCGAAGTGGTGTGCTGAAAGCGGGTGATCGCACGACCAACGAAAGGACTCCCATCATGAGCGAAACGAACCAGACCGCGGCCCAGCGCCTCGTCGGAGACTTCGCCCCGAAGCTCGCTACCCTCACCGACGACGTCCTGTTCGGCGACGTATGGGCCCGCCCCGAGCTCTCCCCGAGAGACCGCAGCCTCATCACGGTGGCGAGCCTTATCACGAGCGGCAGCACAGAGCAGCTCCGCGGCCACCTGGCTCGGGCGAAGGAGAACGGACTGACCGAAACCGAGCTCAAAGAGTCCATCATCCACCTCGCGTTCTACGCTGGGTGGCCCAAGGCGATGTCCGCCGTCACCGTGGCCAAAGAAGTCTTCGCCGGGTAGGCGCGCGTCACTGGCACCGCCGCCGTCACCCGCATCAACGGACTCGCTCGCAACACCTGACGGGCCGGTGGAACCGCACCGAATTCAAGCTAGCGGGCGTCTGCGCTCCTCCGGCGGGTACGGTGGTTCCGGCCGACTGCTTGTCCCGGGCGACGCCGGTCAAGCGGCTTCAGGGCAATTGTCAGAGAGGACTCCATGGCACGGATCTTCATCACGGGATCTACGCAAGGCCTGGGCCGCGGGGCCGCGGAAGCGCTCCTCGGCGAGGGGCACGACGTCGTCCTCCACGCGCGCACTCGCGAGCGTGCCGCGAGCCTCGGCGAGCTTGCCGCGCGAGCCGCGGGCGTCGTCGTCGGCGATCTATCGCACCGCGACGAGACGCTCGGCGTGGCCGAGCAGGTCAACGCGCTGGCGCGTATGGACGCCGTCATCCACAACGCCGGGGTCTACACCGAGCCCGGACGCCACGCGACGCCCGAGGGGCATCCCCGCGTGCTCGCGGTCAACGTGCTCGCGCCGTACCTGCTCACGGCGCTCATTGGACGCCCCGCGCGGCTCGTCTACCTCAGCAGCGGGCTGCACCGCGGCGGGGACACGTCCCTCCGCGACGTCGAATGGGCGGCGCGGCCGTGGGACGGGTACCAGGCGTATTCGGACAGCAAACTGTACGTGACTGCGCTCGCCCTCGCGGTCGCGCGGAGGTGGCCCGAGGTGCGCAGCAACGCCGTCGACCCGGGATGGGTGCCCACCCGGATGGGCGGGCCCTCCGCCCCGGACGACCTCGAACTCGGCCACGCGACGCAAGCTTGGCTTGCGGGCGGCGGCCCCGAGGCGGACGTCACGGGCGGGTATTGGTACCACGGGCGACGTCGCGAACCCGCCGCTGCGGCCGCCGATCCGGAGTTCCAGGACGCGGTTCTTGCGGAGCTGGCCGGGCTCACGGGCGTCGAGCTGCCCTAACCCGTCCCATCCTGCACGCGTACACGAAGGGACGCGTACCGTGCAGTACGCGTACTGGAACGGACGGCGGCCGGCGGCTCGAGCCCCCGCCCCGACCCTAGGCCTCGAACTCGAGCCGGAACGGCTGCCCCGAGGTGCGGATCGTGAGCCTGCCGCCCTCCACGGTGACCTTGACGCCGTCGACCGTCGCCGCTGGTGGGGAGGCCCCGTGGAGGACGACGACGAACTCCCCTCGCGCGAACCCGGGGAACCCCGCGCCCGTGACGCCCGCGTCCACGGTCACGCGCCGCCCCGCACGGGACACGGCGAACTCGGTGCGCACTCGGGCCCCGTCGGCGGCGGCGAGCGTGAGCCCGTCGTCCTCCTGGAGGAATGATTCGTGCGCGCCGTCCTCGGCGGGCGCGAACACATGGAGCTCGACGGCACCCGGTGCGTACCCATACGTTGACGGCGGCGCCTCCGCCCACATCGGGATGACCGCGCCGGCGCGCGCGTACAGCGGGATGCGGTCCATCGGGGTCTCGGCGACGACGTGACGCTGGCCCGCGTGGAGGCGGTCGCTGTGCCACTCGTACCAGTGGCCTGCGGGAAGGTAGACCTGCCGCGACGTGATCCCCGGACCGAGCACAGGGGCCACGAGCAGGTCGGGGCCGAAGAGGTATTCGTCGTCGATGTCGGCGGTGATGGGGTCGTATTGGTGGTCGAAGACGAGCGGCCGCTGCACGGGTGCCCCGGTTTCGGCCGCCCGGACGAAGGACGCGTAGAGATACGGCAGCAGCCGGTACCTCAGCTCGAGCGCGTCCCGCACGATCTCGAGGACGGCCGGCCCGAACGACCATGGATACTGATCGCGGGTTCCGATGTTCGAGTGGTTCCGGCAGAACGGCGTGAGCGCACCGTACTGGAACCAGCGGGCGAACAGCTCGGCGTTCGTGTGGCCGAAGAAGCCGCCGATGTCCGCCCCGACGAACGCCTGGCCCGAGATCCCGAATCCCGTGGCCATCGGAATGCTTACGCGCAGGTGGTCCCAATTCGCGAGGTTGTCGCCCATCCAGTTGGCCGCGTAGCGCTGGATCCCGGGCGACCCGGCGCGCGAGAGGATGAACGTTCGCTTGTCCGGCATGGCTGAGAGCAGGCCTTGGGTTGTGCCCATCGCCATGAGCAGGGCGTATTGGTTGTGGAAGCGCTCGTGCGAGTGCTCGCCCTTGCCGAAGCGCATGCCGAGCGGCGAGATGACGCCCGTCGCGGGCTCGTTCATGTCGTTCCAGATGCCCGCGAGGCCGGACTGCACGTGGTGGGCGTTGAGCTCGCCCCACCACGCGCGCGCTTCCTCGGTCGCGAAGTCGGGGAAGGCGGTGTTCCCGGGCCACACCTGACCGATGTAGATGTCCCCGCCCTCGGTGCGGCAGAGCACGCCCTGCTGCACGGCGTCGTCGTACACCTCGTAGCCCGGCTCCGCCTTGACGCCCGGGTCGACGATGCTGATGAGGCGATAGCCCTCGGCGTCAAGGCGGGCCATGAAGCCCTCGGGGTCCGGGAACCGCTCCCCGTCCCACGTGAAGACCCGGTAGCCGTCCATGTATTCGATGTCGAGCCAGAGGGCATCGCACGGGAGGCCTTCGCGGCGCAGGCGGGCCGCGATCGCCTCGACGTCCGCCTGGGTGTACCTGTGCCACCGGCATTGGTGGTAGCCGAGGGACCAGATCGGCGGCAGCTGGGTGCGGCCCGTGAGCCACGTGTACGCCTCGAGGATGCCGGGCATGTCCGGGCCGGCGAAGACGTATTCCGTGTACTGGCCCCCGGAAAAGTGGACGCGGAAGCAGTCTGCTGGCGAGAAGTCGTAGGTGCCGCGGTACCCGTTGTCGACGAACGACGCCGAGACCTTCCCCGTGCTCGCGTCCTGGTGGTACGCGAACGGGATCGAGACGTAGTACGGGTCGAACTCGACGCTCGTCGGGTCCGCGCGCGGGTCTGTGGCCTCTGCCTGGGCGGTGAACTCGCCGGTGGCCGAGGGGTCGAGGACGTCCGTGTTCCACAGCGTGAACTCGCGTCCCCTGCGGTTCCCCGCCCCGGACTTTTCGCCGAGCCCGAACACGGCGTCGTCTGGATGGCACCGCCGTGCGAACGTGAAGGCGTCGTTGAGGGTCGCGTACGGGTGGTACGTCCCGTCCTCGTCGCGGGCGGTTTCGACGACGGCGGATCCGTCCGGTCGGTGGACCTCGAGGCGGAACGGGTCGAGCCAGAGCGAGGCGACGAGCCGTGCGGTCCGCACGCGAACGACGTCGTCGCTCGCCTCGACCGCGAAGTGCGCGCCGAAGCTGTGGGGATCCGCGGCGACGGCGAACGATGGCTGCTCGTCGAAGACGCCGCCGCGGCTGATCTTGATCCGGACGACGTCCTCGCGGATGATGTCGAGGCGCAGATGCTCCCCGTGGAGGTCGGCGAGAAGGCCCGAGGCTGTTTCGCGGACCGCGTCGACGCGGGTGAAGCGGAGGTAGTTCTCGTAGGACTTCACGGGCGCCACGCTACTCCCGTGGCCGCCGTCGCGCTCTCCCGGCGTGGCACAGCCGTCCCGGCGTGGCACAGCCGTCCCTCGTACCTGTGTTCAGGGGACGGTCATGCCGCTGAGGGACGGTCATGAGGCGGGTCATCGGGCTGGTCCCGGTGAGGAGGTCGCAGCGGCCCCCGCCTGCCGATCGCCCAGACAGCGAGCGCAACGCAGCTCAGCGCGGTCCCGGCAGCCGAGACGGCGGTCCAGCCGCCCACGCCCCACAAGAGCGCGGCGGCCCCGGAGCCGATCGCGCCGCCGATGAAATTCGCCGTGACATAGACGGTGTTGAGCCGGCTGCGAGCCTCGTGGGAGAGGGCGAGCAGCCGGGTCTGGTTGAGGACATTCTGCCCTTGAATCGCGACGTCGAGCACGAAGACGACCGCGAGCACGAGCCACACCGAGCTTCCCGCGACGAAGCACAGGCCGAAGGCCGCAAGCGCGAGCGCCCACGCGACGCCGGTCGCTGGCATCGACCAGCCGCGGTCGTGAAGGCGCCCCGCGCGCTGGACGGTCACGGCGCCAGCGATCCCCGCGAGCCCGAACAGGCCGATCACCTCGACGGGGTAGCGGAACGCCGGGCCTGCAAGCAGGAACGTGAGCGAGGTCCAGAACAGGGTGAAGGCTGCGAAGCCCGTCGAGGAGAGCGCGAGCGTCCAGCGCACCGCCCGCTCCTTGACGACGACCGCGCCCACCGACGCCAGAAGCTTCGGGTAGGAGACGCGCGCCTTGGGCTCGAGGGCTGGCAGCGCGCGGCCCAGGAGCACGGCCAGAACGACGACGCCGATCGTCGCCACCGCGTACACGGCCCGCCAGCCGCCGACCGCCGCGATGAGGCCGCTTACCGTCCGCGACGCGAGGATCCCCGTGAGGATGCCCGCGACGACGGTTCCGACGACGCGCCCGCGATGGGCGTCGTCGGCGAGATCGCCGGCGAGCGGGGTGAGGATCTGCCCCGCAACCGTCGTGACGCCGAGGAGGCTCACGGCGACGAGAAGGAACGCCGCGGACGGCGCGAGCGCGCACAGCACGAGTGCTGCGGCGGAGGCGAGCATCATGACGACGACGAGCCTCCTCCGGTCGAGGACGTCGCCCAACGGCACGATGAGCAGGATCCCTGCCGCGTAGCCGAGCTGGGTGGCGGTGACGAGCCAGCCGGCCGTCGCGGGGGACGCGTGCAGATCGGCCGCGATGGCGTCGAGGAGCGGCTGCGCCCAGTACAGATTGCCGACGGCGGCGCCTCCGGCCACGGCGAATAGGAGCGTAAGGCCCGTGGTCATGGTCGGGCGTGTCTTGGGTGCGGTCACGGGGGTCCTCACTGGCGTGTCGATCGATCGGGAACGCCGTCCCTTCCAGTACGCGTACTGGAAGGGACGCGTGCCGTCCTGATGCTCCTATTCCCCACGGAAAACACGCTTGGCCACGGCCAGCGCGGACATGGCCCTGGGCCATCCGGCGTAGAACGCGAGGTGCGTGATGGCCTCGATGAGCTCGTTCTCGCTCACCCCGTTCTCCTTCGCGTACGCGAAGTGGAACGTGAGCTGCTCGGCATTGCCGCCGGCGAGGAGCGCCGCCACGGTCACGAGGCTGCGGTCCCGCTGCGAGAGCTCGGGGCGCTTCCACACCTGGCCGAAGAGGACGTCGTCGGTGTAGCCCACGAGGGTGGGGGCGAAGTCGCCGTACAGCTTCTCGGCGGCTGAGGGTTGTTGGGACGCTGGCATGGGGTTCCTTTCGGGGGTCTGGGTTCCATGAGACGGGTCTCCCCGGAAGGGAGCGAGAGCCCTCTCGATACCGGTTCTGCCAGTACCTCCCGTGGATACCGGCGCGGCGCATAGCGTTGACCTATGGACAATCGGACGGAAGTGCGCGAATTCCTCTCGTCGCGCCGCGCACGCATCACCCCGGAGCGGGCAGGACTCACCGTCTACGGCGGCAACCGCCGCGTTCCAGGTCTGCGCCGTGAGGAGGCGGCGATGCTCGCGGGCGTGAGCGTCGACTACTACACGCGGCTCGAGCGCGGAAACCTCTCGGGTGTATCGGAAGGCGTCCTCGAGGCGCTCGCGCGCGGCCTCCAGCTCGACGACGCCGAACGTGACCACCTCTTCGACCTCGCGAAGGCGGCCAACGCTACCTCGCGCGCGCGTCAGGCCAGGGCATTGAAGCAGCGCATCCGGCCGAGCGTCCAATTCCTGCTCGACGCGATCACGGGCGCCCCTGCTTTCGTCCGAAACAGCCGGATGGACATCCTCGCCGCGAACCGCCTGGGCTTCGCGCTCTATTCGCCGGTGTTCTTGGACCCTGTGCGGCCCGCGAACCATTCGCGGTTCATCTTCCTCGATCCCCGCGCGCAGGACTTCTACCCCGATTGGGATCTCGCGGCGAACAACAACGTCGCGCTCCTGCGCACCGAGTCGGGACGCAACCCGTACGACAAGGGCCTCGCCGACCTCGTCGGAGAGCTCTCGATGCGCAGCGAGGAGTTCCGGGTCCGCTGGGCAGCCCACAACGTGCGCCGCCACTATTCGGGCAGCAAGACGTTCCGGCACCCCGTGGTGGGCGGCATCGAGCTCATGTTCGAGGCCATGCAGCTTTCCGAGGATCCCGGGCTCACCCTCACGGTGTACCCGGCCGAGCCGGGCTCGGCGTCCGAGGAGTCCCTCCGCCTGCTCGCGAGCTGGGCGGAGACGGAGCGCCTTGAGGAGCAGCTGCGGGCGACGGCGGCCGGCTCGCCGCGCTGACTTGCGATCCCCGACGCCCCTCGGGGACTCGCTCGCGCCACGTAGGCGCCTTGCGCGTCACCTCGGATGTGTCGGCCCCAAAACGGGTTCCGACGACCCACGTGTGCCCTTGCTGGTACGGATATTTGGCCAGAACGCCACTGAGTTTGGCTGATTCACCACTGAGTTGGCGTTTTCGGGACCTACGCTCACAGGTGTTGGGCGCGGCTCCGGCTGGAGGGCGCGGGACATCGGCGGGAGCGTCGGGTTCCGTGTTTTTGGGGGGCAGCCGGCACCGCGACCGCACTCAGCCAGACCCTTGACCCCGTTCTCGCGCCCCCCGGAGCACCAAGGATTGAGATGACCGCGGAACTAGTGGGGCGCCTCGGCGACCTGGCCGAGAATCGATGGGGACTCGTCACGACGGCTCGCGCGGAAGCGGCCGGCATCAGCAGGAAGCAGATGTCGAGGCTCGCGGCGCTCGGCATGATCGTGCGCGTCGCCCAAGGCGTGTATCGCGTCGGGAAGACGCCCGCGACAGGCCAGGGCGTCGTCGTCGCCCGCTGGCTTGCGCTCGCGGGCCCGGAACTTCCGACGACGGCGGACGGCATCCCCGGAGTCGTCGCCGCGGGCGAGAGCGCGGCGCTCCTGCACGGCCTCGGGCCGTTCCGCCCCCGGGAGAGCGAGTTCATCGTCCCCGTTCGACGCCGCACCCGCCTGGCCGATGTGCGGCTGCGCGTGCAGTCGCTGAGCCCGGGCGAGGTCGGCGTCGTCGACTCGGTCCCGGCCCTCACGGTTGAACGCACGATCGCGGACTTCGTGGAACGCGGTGCTGACGGCAACGTGGTCGCCTCCCTCCTGCGGGAAGCCATCCGCCAGCGCAAGCTCAGGGCTCCCGAGAAGCTCGCGCAGTTCCTCGCCCCGCAGGCGCGGGAGTACGGCTTCCCGCTCGGCGATGGGCGCGCCCTCGCAGGATCGTTCATCGACCTCGCCGGCATCCAGCCGCGGGGCTGGAAGCGCGCCTTCGCGCACATCTGACCCCGTCCCCGTCCGGCCCGTTTGGTCCCCTGGCGGGCCGGGCGGGGGCGGCCCCCGCGGGCTCAGACCGCTTCGGCCCGCCGCGCCAGCTGATTGCCGGCGAAGAACGCCGCGAGTTCGTCCGTGGCGGTGAGCGGCAGGACGTCCGCGACGTACTGGTCCGGGCGGACGACGACGACGGCGCCTCCGCGGTCGATCCCGCGGACGTCGAAGATGTCCGCCTTGTGGTCGACGCCGTAGACCTTCTCGAGGTACGTGAGCCGGAACGGGCCGACCTCGGGCTTGAACACGGCCGGCACGGAGTTGATGTCGATCTCCGTGTGGCCCTGCTGGTAGATGACCTTGACGTCGAACCACGCATCCCGGTCGAGGCCCTCGGGCGTCGCGGCGAGCGGGGAGGCGGGGGAGGCCGCGAGCCATTCCGCGAGCTCGGCGACACGCGACGGCGCGCCCGCCTCGGGAGCGTCCGCGAAGACGTAGATGCGCCACCGGCCGTCCGCCGTCGCCTGGTGGCCGAGCTCGAGCGGATTGGTGTCGCAGACCCGCACGACCGGCGCGGACTTGAAGCGCTTGCCGATCGGGAAACCGGTCGCGAGGCCCTGATGCGTGGGCTCCGCGACCAGCATCGAGGGGGCGTACTGGGTCATGAAGCCCGCGGGGAACTCGGCGGTGCGGACGTAGAAGTCCTCGAGCTCCGAGGGATCCTCGAACTCCTCGGGCTTCTTCGCCATGAGCGTGGACCACTCCTTGTCGAAGTCGATGAGGTTCTTCGCGATGACCTGGCGCTCCCCGGAGTACGTCGCGAGGAGGCTCTCGGGGCTGCGGCCTTCGAGCACGTGCCCGAGCTTCCAGCCGAGGTTGAAGCCGTCCTGCATCGAGACGTTCATGCCCTGCCCGGCCTTGGCGCTGTGGGTGTGGCACGCGTCGCCCGCGATGAAGACGCGTGGGGTGCGCGTTCCTGCCTCCTCGGGGAGGACGTCGTCGAACCGGTCGGTGAGCCGGTGGCCGACCTCGTACACGCTGTGCCACGCGATGTTGCGGACGTCGAGCGTGTAGGGCTGCAGGATCTCGTCGGCCTTGGCGATGATCTGCTCGATCGTCGTGTTGCGCACCGCGCGGCCGTCCTCGGCCCCGACCTCGCCGAGGTCCACGTACATGCGGAAAAGGTGACCGCCCTCGCGCGGGATGAGCAGGATGCTCCCGGCCTCGCCCTGGATCGCACATTTGGTTCGAATGTCAGGGAAGTCGGTCACGGCGAGGACGTCCATGACGCCCCACGCGTGGTTGGCCTGGTCTCCCGCGAGCTTGCAGCCGATCGACTGGCGCACCTTGCTGCGCGCGCCGTCGGCCCCGACGACGTACTTGGCCCGAACGGTCCGCTCCTGGCCCTCGTTCTCGCCGGCGGTGTTCACGAGGGTGACCCTGACCGGGTACGCGTTGTCGCCGCCCTGGGTCTCGTCGTCGACCGTCAGACTCTGGAATTCGTAGCCGTAGTCCGGCCGCAGGCGCGCGGGCGAGTTGGCCATGAATTCGGCGAAGTAGTCGAGCACACGTGCCTGGTTGACGATGAGGTGGGGGAACTCGCTGATGCCCATTTCGTCGTCGACCGCGCGCGCCGCGCGCACGATCCGCGACGGATCCTCGTGGTCCGGCTTCCAGAACGCCATCTCCGTGATGCGGTAGGCCTCGGCCGTGATCCGCTCGGCGAAGCCGAACGCCTGGAACGTCTCGACGCTGCGTGCCTGGATGCCGTCGGCCTGTCCGATCGCGAGCCGGCCGGGGCGGCGCTCGACGATGCGGGTCGTGATGCCGGGGAACTGGGCAAGCTGCGCGGCGGTGATCATGCCGGCGGGTCCGGTGCCCACGATGAGGACGTCGACCTCGTCGGGGAGCTCTTCGGGCCGATCTATGCCGACACCGGCGGCCGGCTGCACCCGCGGGTCTCCGGAGACGTATCCGTGGTGGTGGAAATGCACGGCTTTCCTCACTTCGTTGTGGTTGCGCCCGACGTGTTCTATATTGGAACGAGCCGTTCTAATATCGCTCAACCCATGGTAGGGCTCCGTGCCGTGCGCTTCAAGCCCCTCGTGTTGCCGGCGTCACAGGTGGCCGCGCGATGCTGAAGGCGCGCCCTCACCGCAAAGGCGCGCCTTAGCCGCAATGGCGCGCCGGACCCGGCGCGCCATTGCGGGGAAGCCGCGTCATTGCGGGGCGCGGCCGCCTCTGACCGGACGCGCGGACGCCTCCCGGGGGCTTAGCCGCGGTGCATGATGCCCGTCTGGGCGTACGGGGCGAGCGTCGGACCCTTGACCGCGACGCCGTCGAGCGCCTCGTCGATGGCCGCGAGGACGTCGTCGCCGAGTTCGATGCCCGAGGCCGACGCGTTCGCGCGGACCTGCTCGGGGCGCGAGGCGCCAGTGATGGCCGAGGCGAGCTCGCCGCGTCGGAGCACCCACGCGAGCGCGAGCGTCGGAAGGCTCAGGCCCGCGCTCTCGGCGATCGGAGCAAGCCGCTCGACGGCCTCGAGGATCGGCTCCGTGATGAGGCGGTCCATCGAGCCACTCATGGTCTCGCTCGCGAAGCGGCTGCCCTCGGGGACGGGCTGTCCCGGCCTGTACTTGCCCGTGAGAACGCCCTGGGCGAGCGGCGACCACACGATCTGCGAGATGCCGTTGGCCTCGCAGAGCGGGAACACCTCGGCCTCGGGCGCCTGCCACAGCATCGAGTACTGCGGCTGCGACGAGACGAAGAGGTCCGGTCCAGCGATGTCGATCGCCGCCTGAATCTGCTCGGGCGTCCACTCGCTGAACCCGAGGTACCGGGCCTTGCCCTGCTCGACGACCTTCTGGAACGCCTCGACCGTCTCCTCGATCGGCACGCTCGAATCGAAGCGGTGCGCCTGGTAGAGGTCTACGTAGTCGGTCTTGAGCCGGGTCAGCGAAGCGTCGATCTGCTTCGAGATCTGCTCGGCGGAGAGTCCCGATTCCGTGTCCGACATCTGGCCGAAGACCTTCGTGGCGAGGACGTAGGAATCGCGCGGGTGCTTCGACAGGATGTCGCCCCAGGCCGTCTCGGCCGCGCCGCGACCGTAGACGTTCGCCGTGTCGAAGAAGGTGATCCCGACGTCGAACGCTGCCTCGGTGCAGGCCCTCGTCGCCTCGGCTTCCACCCCGCCCGAGAACGTCAGCCAGGAGCCGAGTGAGATCTCGGAGACCTCGAGGTCGGAACTGCCGAGCTTGCGGTAGCGCATGAGGGTGCCTCCATCGTTGTAGGGGTTACCCCTCATGCCTACGCCTCACGGCCCGCGCGGGGAAGGGTCTCTCAGACCTACCTTCGGGTCGCGATGCGCTCAACATTTCCGTTCAACGGAAGAACTCCGTCATGGGCCCGGCCTCGCGCCTACGCTGTCAAGACCGCCCCACGACAAGTGTTCGTGATGCGAACACTTGTACAGAATGCGAACAACCGGTACTCTCGAAAGGGAGACGGTGCCGCACGCGGGGCACTCAGCAAGGAAGCTAGAGGAGGAACCATGGGCGAGCCCGTCAAATCGTCCGACGCCGCCGCTGACAATCAGGCGATCGTCAGCCAGGAGATCCGGGACATCGAAGAGGGCTACGAGGCGGCCCGCGCCGCGGGGCAGCCCGCGGAGACGCAGCCACGCATCGACTATCCGCCGTACCGCAGCTCGATCCTGCGGCACCCCACGAAGAACCTGCACCACACCGACCCTGAGACGATAGAGCTCTACAGCCCGGCGTTCGGCCACCAGGACGTGCACGCTCTCGAATCGAACCTGACGATCCAGCACGGTGGGGAGCCGCTCGGCGAACGCATGGTCCTCCGCGGCAAGGTGCTCGACGGCGACGGCCGCCCCGTTGCTGGCCAGCTCGTCGAGATCTGGCAGGCCAACTCGGCGGGCCGCTACATCCACAAGCGCGACCAGCATCCCGCGCCGATTGACCCGAACTTCACGGGTGTCGGCCGCTGCATCACGGGTCCCGACGGCTCCTACGAGTTTTTGACCATCAAGCCTGGCGCATATCCGTGGAAGAACCACCTCAACGCGTGGCGCCCCGCACACATCCACTTCAGCCTGTTCGGCACGGAGTTCACGCAGCGCATCGTCACCCAGATGTACTTCCCAGGCGATCAGCTCTTCCCGCTCGACCCGATCTACCAATCGATCGTCGACCAGGACGCGCGGGACCGCCTCGTGGCACGCTACAACCACGATTTCACCGCGCCCGAGTGGGCGCTCGGCTACGAATGGGACATCGTCCTCACGGGCGCCAAGCGGACGTGGACCGAGAACGAAGCGTATGGAGAGCAGGGCGACAATGAGTGAGAAGACCCAGATGATCGCCACCCCCGGCCAGACCGTCGGCCCGTTCTACGGCTACGCGCTGCCGTTCGAGAAGGGCGGCGAGCTCGTCCCGCCGGGCAGCCCGGAGAGCGTTCAGCTCCACGGCACCGTCTATGACGGCCACGGCAACCCCATTCCGGACGCGCTCGTCGAGATTTGGCAGGCGGACGCGCAGGGCAACATCCCGAATGAGACCGGCTCGCTGATCCGCGACGGCTACACCTTCACGGGCTGGGGCCGCACCCCGGTGGGCAACACCGGAAGGTACGTCTTCACGACCGTCAACCCCGGCCCGACGGAGCCCGGCAAGGCGCCGTTCATCGCCGTCGTCGTCTTTGCGCGAGGCCTGCTCAACCGGCTTTTCACGCGGGTTTACCTCCCCGAGGACACCGAGGCGCTCGAGAACGACGCCCTCCTGAGCTCCCTCGACCCCGCCCGCCGCAAGACCCTCATCGCCGAGCGCCTCGCGGACGGCTCGCTGCACTGGGACGTCCGGCTCCAGGGCGAAGACGAGACCGTCTTCCTCGACTTCCAGGGCTGAACTGACATGACCGCCGCCTTCGATCCTGCCGCAGACCCTGCAGACCGAGGTCTGCTTTCGCCGGTCTGGGCCAGCCCGGACATCGCGGGGGCTACCGGCGACGCCGCGATCGTCGCCGCGATGCTCGAGCTCGAGGCCGCATGGGCCGAATCGCTCGAGGCAGCGGGGCTTGCCGAGGCCGGCGCGGGCGCGGCCGTGCGTGCTGTGGTTCGCGCGGCGGTCAGCGCCGCCGTCGGCGGGACGAAGGCAACAGCCGACGACGGCGCCGCGCCCGAGGCGGTCAACGCGCCGTCGTCCGTGCTCGCGTTTGACGCCGGGCGGCTCGCGATGGAAGCCCAAGGTGGCGGGAATCCGGTCATCCCCCTCGTGAAGGCTCTCCGCGAGGTGACCCCCGAGCCTGGCAAACGCTCGGTCCACAAGGGCCTCACGAGCCAGGATGTCCTCGACTCGGCGCTCATGCTCACGGCAAGGCGCGTCGTCGTCGGGCTCCTCGCGGACCTCGCCGTCGCCGCGGACTCCCTCGCGGACCTCGCTGCGGCGCACCGCACGACCCCGCAGGTGGCTCGCACGCTCGCCCAGCACTCGCTTCCCTCGAGCTTCGGGCTCAAGGCCGCGAACTGGCTCCAGGGCGTCGCGCACGCCGAGGCCCGCGTCGCGGCCCTGAGCTTCCCAGTGCAGTGCGGGGGTGCGGCGGGGACGAACGCGTCGCTCGTCGCGCTCGGCGGGGAGCCGGCCGCGCTCGCGGCGGACTGGGCCCGTCGCGCTGGCCTCGATGCCGCCGTCGCGCCATGGCAGTCGTTCCGAGGCCCGGTGACGGACCTCGGCCACGCCCTCGCGGCGGTGTGCTCGGCCGCGGGGCACGTCGCGAACGACGTCATGCTGCTTTCGCGCCCCGAGATCGGCGAGCTCGGCGAACCGATCGCGGAAGGCCGCGGCGTCTCCTCGGCGATGCCGCAGAAGCAGAATCCCGCGCTTTCGGCGCTCATCCGCTCGGCCGCCCTCAAGGCCCCCGCCCAAGCCATGCAGCTCGAACTCGCGGCCGCCCTGAGCGAGGACGAGCGCACCGGCGGTGCGTGGCACACCGAATGGCCCGCCCTGCGGGAGCTGCTGCGCCTCGCCGCCGGCGCCGCTGCGGCCGTGCGGGAGATAGCGGGCGGGCTCCGGGTCTTCCCCGAGCGCATGCGCGCGAACCTCGAGCTGAGCGGCCCGCTCCTTGTGAGCGAGCGCATCATGCTCGAGCTCTCAGGCGTGGCCGAGGGTGGCCGCGCCGGGATCCAGAAGGCCGTCGACGCGGCTCTCGCGAGCGGGGCCGACCCCGCCGAGCAGGGGCGGGTGTTGCGGAAGGGACTTCGCGCCGTCGTGCCTTCGGGCGCAGCAGATGACGCGCGGCTCGACGAACTCCTGGACCCCGCCGGGTACCAGGGCGATGCGGCCGGGATCGTCGACCGCATCTTGGCCGACTACGAAGCGCGGGCGGCCCGGCGCCGCAGGCAGACATGAGACACGAGAGGAAGGACGAGCACGTGAGCGTGCCACAGATCCGAGCGGTGAGGCTCTCGCCGCGCGAGCAGCTGGGGGAGAAGGACCTCGTGGTGCTGGGGCCCTCGCTCGGCACGTCGACGGCCATGTGGGACGCGGCCGCGCGGCTCCTCGGCGAGGACTACGACGTCCTCGGCTGGGACCTGCCCGGCCACGGCGTCTCGCCGGCCGCCGAGCCGGACACGGCGTTCAGCCTCGGCGAGCTCGCGGACGCCGTGGTGGCGCTTGTCGACTCGATCGCCCCGGGCATTGCGTTTCACTATGCCGGCGACTCCGTGGGCGGTGCGACGGGCGCCGAGCTCGCGCTCCGCCACCCCGAGCGGCTCCTGAGCCTTGCGATGATCTGCTCGTCGCCACGCTTCAACGGCGCCGAAGGCTACGCCGAGCGCGCCGACCTCGTCGCAGCCCAGGGCACCGCGATACGCCTCCAGGCCTCGGCCGAGATCTGGTTCGCGCCGGGCTTCCTCGGCGAGCACCCAGCCGAGTCCTCGCGCCTCCTCCACGCGCTCCGCGACGCCGACCGCTTCGGCTACGCCGCCGTATGCCGCGCGATCGCCGCCTACGACGTCCGCGACCGCTTCGCCGAGATCGCCGTCCCATTCCTCGCCATCGCGGGCGAGTTCGACTCCGTGTGCCCGTTCTCCGAGGCGCAGTGGATGGCCGAGCGGGCGCGCGACGGCCGCGCCGTCGAGGTCCCCGGCGTCGCGCACATCGCGCCGACCGAGAACCCGGTTGCTGTCGCGGACCTTCTGCGCGAGCACTTCGCGCGCGCGGCGGCTGACGAGAACGCCGCGGAGGGGGCCAAGTGAGCGCGCAGCTTGTCGGGGAGAACTGGAAGGACGACGCGCGGGCAGGCGCCGTCCAGCCCGACGCCACCCAGCGCGAGGTGTACGACGGCGGCATGGAAGTTCGGCGGGAGGTCCTCGGCGACGCGCACGTGGACCGGGCCAACGCGAACACCGACGAGTTCACGGCCGAGTTCCAGAACATGATCACCCGCATCGCGTGGGGCGGCGTCTGGACGCGGCCGGGGCTCACCCGGCAGATGCGCTCGGTCGCCGTGCTCACGGCGATGATCGCTCACGGGCATTGGGACGAGTTCGCGATGCACGTCCGCGCGGCCGTCCGCAACGGGCTCACGCGGGACGAGATCAAGGAAGTGATCCTGCAGAGCGCCATCTACTGCGGGGTTCCGTCCGCCAACACGGCCTTCAAGGTGGCACAGAAGATTCTGGCGGATGCCGCCACCGACAACGAGGAACAGCCATGACCGAAGCATTCATCTACGACGCCATCCGCACCCCGTTCGGCAAGTTCGGCGGCTCGCTCGCAGGCGTCCGCCCGGATGACCTCGCGGCCCACATGGTCCGCAGCATCGTGGACCGTGCCCCGGGGCTCACGCCTGACGCCCTCGAAGCCGGCGCGGTGGACGAGGTGGTTTTCGGCAACGCGAATGGCGCGGGCGAGGAGAATCGCAACGTCGCGCGGATGGCCACGCTCCTCGCGGGGCTCCCGACGTCGATCCCCGGCACGACCGTGAACCGACTCTGCGGCTCGTCCCTCGACGCCGCCATGATCGCCTCGCGCCAGATCGCGGTGGGCGACGCCGACGTCGTCCTCGTGGGTGGGGTCGAGTCGATGAGCCGGGCGCCGTGGGTGCTGCCGAAGACCGAGCGCCCGTACCCGGCCGGGGACCTCACGCTCGCGTCGACGACGCTCGGCTGGCGCCTCGTGAACCCGAAGATGCCGTCGCAGTGGACCGTCTCGCTCGGCGAGGCGACCGAGCAGCTGCGTGAGCGGCACGCGATCGGGCGCGACCGGCAGGACGAGTTCGCCGCGCGATCCCACAACCTCTCGGACAAGGCGTGGAACGAGGGCTTCTTCGACGAGCTCGTGGTCCCGGTCCCCGGTACGGAGCTCACGCGGGACGAGGGCATCCGCCCGGGCTCGAGCGCGGAGAAGCTCGCGGGGCTCAAGACCGTCTTCCGCGCCGACAACGGCGACCGCTCGGGCACGACGACCGGCGGCACGGTCACGGCAGGCAACGCCTCGCCGCTCTCTGACGGCGCGTCTGCGGTGCTGCTCGGCTCCGAGGCCGCCGCCGCGACGATCGGCCTCGAGCCCATCGCCCGCATCGCGGGACGCGGCGCGGCCGCGAACGAACCGCAGTTCTTCGGCTTCGCGCCCGTCGAGGCCGCCAACCGCGCCCTCGAGAAGGCGGGCATCGGCTGGGACCAGGTCGGCGCCGTCGAACTCAACGAGGCGTTCGCCGCACAGTCCCTCGCGTGCCTCGACGCCTGGAAGATCGACCCGGAGATTGTCAACGCGCACGGTGGCGCGATCGCCATGGGCCACCCGCTCGGCGCGTCCGGCGGCCGCATCCTCGGGACGCTCGCTCGGAGCCTTCAGCGGAGCGGCGAGCGCTGGGGCGTCGCCGCGATCTGCATCGGCGTGGGTCAGGGGCTGGCTGTGGTGCTCGAGAACGTGACTGGGAAGTAAGGGTCGAGATGCTGGAATTCAAGGACACCGTCGCCGAGGCGGTCGCGGGCGTCAAGGACGGCTCGACGGTCATGATCGGGGGCTTCGGCAACGCCGGGCAGCCGTTCGAGCTCATCGATGCGCTGCTGCAGAGCGGCGCTCGCGAGCTCACGGTGGTCAACAACAACGCGGGCCAGGCCGACGAGGGCCTCGCGCTCCTCATCAAGGAGGGCCGCGTGCGCAAGATGATCTGCTCGTTCCCGCGGCAGAGCGACTCGTGGCACTTCGACGCGAAGTACCGTGCCGGGGAGATCGAGCTCGAGCTTGTGCCGCAGGGCAATCTCGCGGAGCGCATCCGAGCGGCCGGGGCCGGGATCGGCGGGTTCTTCACGCCGACCGGCTACGGGACCATGCTCGCCGAGGGCAAGGAGACGCGCTTCCTCGACGGCAAGTGGCAGGTGTTCGAGACGCCCATCCACGCGGACGTCGCGCTCATCAAGGCGCTCAAGGCGGATGGCAAGGGCAACCTCGTGTACCGCAAGACGGCGCGGAACTTCGGCCCGATCATGGCCGCGGCCGCGAAGCAGACCATCGTCCAGGTCTCCGAGGTGGTGCCGATTGGCGGCCTCGACCCGGAGAACGTGGTCACACCGGGCATCTACGTCAACACGATCGTGAAGGTGGGCTGAGAGCATGAGTGAGACATCGACGTCGCCTGTTTCTTCAGATGAGGCGCCCCAAAGCGGGGCCCCTCAAACCAGCGCCGAGCCCATCGGCCGCGACGACCTCGCGCGTCTCGTGGCGCGGGACATCGCGCCCGGTTCGTTCGTGAACCTCGGCATCGGCCAGCCGACCCTCGTCTCGAACTACCTCACCGAGGAGCAGAACATCACGCTCCACACGGAGAACGGGATGCTCGGCATGGGCCCCGAGGCGAAGGGCGACGAGATCGACCCGGACCTCATCAACGCCGGCAAGATCCCCGTGACGGAGCTGCCGGGCGCGAGCTACTTCCACCACGCCGACTCGTTCGCGATCATGCGCGGCGGCCACCTCGACGTATGCGTGCTCGGCGCGTTCCAGGTTTCCGCGACCGGCGACCTCGCGAACTGGCACACTGGCGCGCCGGACGCGATCCCCGCCGTCGGCGGCGCGATGGACCTCGCGACCGGCGCCAAGGACGTCTACGTGATGATGACCCTGCTCACGAAGGACGGGAAGTCCAAGCTTGTGCCGTCGTGCTCGTACCCGCTCACGGGCGTCGGCTGCGTGACGCGCGTCTACACGGACAAGGCGGTCTTCCTCATTACGGACGACGGCGTGCGCGTGCGGGAGACGTTCGGCGTCACCTTCGAGGAGCTTCAGGCGCTTGTGGACGTCCCGCTGCTGGCGGGGTGAGCGCGTAAGGTTATGTGGCTCTCCCTGAGCCACATAACCGTTCCTCGAAGGCACGACCGTCCCGCGTGCACGGGTATATGGGACGGTTATGGCGGCCGGGGACGGTTATGACCTTTTGGGACGGCTGTGGCGAGAAGGGCGGAGTGACGATGAGTGAGATAGCGGCGCCAGGCGACCAGTTCGTGCAGTCGCTCGCGCGAGGGCTCGCCGTCATCCGTGCGTTTGATGCCGAGCACCAGGAGATGACGCTCTCCGAGGTCGCCGCGCGCACCGAACTCACGCGAGCGACCGCGCGGCGCTTCCTGCACACGCTCGTCGAACTCGGCTACATGCGCACCGACGGGCGCCTCTTCACGCTGACGCCGCTCGTCTTGCAGCTCGGGTATGCGTACCTCTCAGGTCAGCGGCTCCCCGAGCTCGCCCAGCCGTTCCTCGAAGACCTCTCGCGCCGCGAGGGCGAGTCGACGTCGATGGCCGTCCTCGACGGGACGGACATCGTGTACCTCGCGCGGATCCACACGCGGCGCATCATCTCCGTCGGCATCTCGCCGGGCACGCGTTTCCCCGCGCACGTGACGTCGATGGGCCGCGTCCTGCTCGCGGCCCTCTCGCCCGCCGAGCTCGACGGGTACTTCGCCGCGGCGAGCCTCGTGCCGCTCACGCCCCGCACCCTGACGTCGCGCGGGGCGATCGAAGCGGAGCTCACGCGGGTCCGGGCGCAGGGCTACGCCGTCGTCGACCAGGAACTCGAGGTGGGCCTGCGCTCGGTGGCCGTGCCCGTTCTGGGGACCGACGGCCGCACGGTCGCCGCGATCAACCTCGCGCTGTCCGCGCGGCTCGACGGCGCCGAGGACCGGGCGGCGGAGGTGCAACGGCTCGTGCCGGAGCTGCGCAAGACCGCCGCGGGCATCGCGGACGCGGCCCGGGCGGCCGGCGCGGCGTAGCCCGCGCTTTGGGCCCTGCGGCGGGTGCTGGTCTTTCGGGATAGGGTGGCGGTTGTCCCGATGGCGGAGCACGTGAGGAGTGGGGCCGCATGCCACGCAGAGCGCGAGTCGATCGCCCGGCGATCTCCGGGGGTTCCTAGTGTTCGCGCATCGGCTGCCGTCGGGGGCCGAGCTTCGGCCGCTCGAACCGTGGCAAGGACCAGAGTTCGCCGAGCATCTTGATCGGGCCCGTGAGCACATCCGCCCGTGGGTCGGGCCGTCGTTCGTCACGACGGGGGTGGAGGCCGCCACCGCGACGCTGACCCGCTACGCCACGTCGACGGCCGCCGACGGCGCCCGGATCTACGGCATCTGGTCCGAGGGTGCCCTCGTCGGCGGCGTCATGTTCGTTGCCTTCGACGCCGCCCGTGGCTCCGCCGAACTCGGCTGCTGGCTCGAGCCTGCCGCACAAGGACGGGGTCTCGTGAGCGAAGCCTGCCGGGCCTTGGTGCGCTGGGCGTTCGAGACGCGCGGAATACGGCGGATCGAGTGGCGCTGCCGGGCGGCGAACGCGCGATCCGGAGCTGTCGCGCAACGCCTCGGGATGACGTTGGAGGGGACCCTGCGGCAGTCCTGGCCGATCGACGGTGTCTTCGACGACACCCAGATCTGGGCCCTCCTCGCCACTGAATGGCGGACGCCCGGAACCTAGCGGCGCGACCCGTCTCGCAAAGCAAGGTACCCGGGTTTCGGAAATCGCCCCTCGGTTGAGCGCCCGGCTGTGTCTGAAAGTCCGGGCGGGGCACGCCCGAGGTGCTCAGCCGCCGTACTGGTGGAACTGGCCGAACGCGACAGCTAGCACGAACGCGATCGCTCCCGCGGCGTTGAGCCAGCGCGGCTTCGTGCCGCCCGCGGCCTGATAGCGGATCATTTCGACGACGACGGCGCTCGAGCAGGCGGCGAGTAGGCCCCACACGACCCACAGGAGGGGCTTGGACGAGGTGGCTGCCTCGAACGCGTAGAACGCGAGGAGCGCGGAGACGGCGGCACCGAAGAGGATTCCGGGCGTCGCCGACGTGACGCTGTGTGCTGAGTTCCCCATGAGCGGGAGCCTACCCGGCGGTGCCTCTCGGGGCGAGGATTCCGGCGGAACAAACTTTCACATGACTCTAGATATTCTGTGAACATATGAGATATCTTGAGCACGTGATGTTAAGCAAGCACGCTGTCGTGGACAGTATCGTGACGACCGGTGCCGTGTTGATTGTTCGGCTCGAGAGCGCCGAGGAAGCCCTCGCCGTCTCGCGAGCCGCTGTCGAGGGAGGCATCCGGGCCCTCGAGATCACACTCTCGGTTCCCGACGCCCTCGGAGTGATCCGCACGCTCGCGCACGAGTACGAGGGGCAGGGGATCGCGGTGGGCGCCGGCACAGTGCTCGACGAGGCGGCAGCCTTCGCCTGCATCCAGGCCGGGGCTCGGTTGCTCGTGAGCCCCAACGTGACCGTCGGCATGATCCGGGCGGCCCATCGATACGGTGCCGTGGCCATCCCCGGCGCCTACACGCCGACCGAAGTAGTCGCGGCGCTTGAGGAAGGCGCCGACTTCGTCAAGGTGTTCCCTACTGAGAGCCTCGGCCCGAGCCATCTCAAGGCCATCAAGGCTCCGCTTCCCCAGGCCGAGCTCCTTCCGGCAGGCGGTGCCACGCCTGAAAACGTCGGGGAGTGGTTCGCGGCCGGGGCAAGTGCCGTGGGCGTTGGCAGCAGCATCACCAAGGCGGCGCGGGCCGACGGCGACTACAGCCGGGTCACGCGGGCGGCCAAGGACATGCTCTCCGCCATCGCCGCCGCTCGGGCCTGAACCCGCTAGGACTCGAACCCCGCTCGTTCCCGCGAGCCACCGCCCCGCATCCCTTCCCACACCGTTCCCCATCCCGTTCCGCACCCCCACCGTAGGGCACCACGCCCCGACCGGCTGCACAAAGGAGTGAAGCAATGGCATCGTCGACCCCAGACCTCACGAACACAAGCGCCACTGAACAGCCTTCCGAGACCCGCAGGGTCCTGAGGATCCGCTGGGCGTTCGTGGTGCTGCTCGTTATCGGCGGCGTCGTCAACTATCTGGACCGGAGCAACCTGAGCATCGCCAACACGACGATTGCCAAGGAATTCGGCCTCAACCCGGTCCAAATGGGCCTCCTGCTCTCGGCCTTCTCGTGGCCTTACGCAATCGCCAACCTCCCCGCGGGCTACCTTGTGGACAAGCTTGGCCCGAAGAAGATGTTCGCGTGGGCGGCCGGGCTGTGGTCGCTCGTCTCGGCGGTCTCGGCCGCGGCGAACTCGTTTGGCTTCCTCTACGCGGCCCGTGTGGCGCTCGGCATCGCCGAGTCTCCGTTCTTCACGGCAAGCCTCAAGGTGACGGACCGCTGGTTCAACAAGACCGAGCGCGCGCTTCCCGTCTCGATCGTGAACACCGGCTCGCAGATCGCGAACGCGATCGCGCCGCCGCTCCTCACGTACCTCCTCATCACGATGAGCTGGCGCGGCATGTTCGTGTTCATCGCGGCGCTCGGCGTCGTCATTGTCCTCGTGTGGCTCCGCATGTACCGGGACCCATCGATCCGCGAGCAGATCCTGATCAAGGGGGGCGAGGCGGAGGCCGAAGAGGCCGGCAAGAAGACCGTCAAGCAGACCGGCTGGGGCGAGCTCTTCCGCCACCGCAACACGTACTTCATGATCCTCGGCGCATTCGGCATCTTCTACACCGTGTGGGTCTACCTCACGTGGCTCCCGAGCTACCTCCAGACGTCCCGCGGCCTGAGCCTCACCCAGAGCGGCTGGCTCGCCTCGCTTCCGTTCCTGTGCGGCGTGCTCGGCGTGCTCTTCGGAGGCTGGCTCTCGGGCCGTCTCGTCCGCCGGGGTGTCGGCACGGTGCTGGCCCGCAAAGTGCCGATCGTCGGAGGCGCCATCCTCGCGGCCGCCGCGGTCCTGCCGGTCGCCTACGTGGACAGCACGGCAGTCGCCGTCGTCCTCCTCTCGCTCGGCTACTTCGCGGCGCAGGTGCCCATCGGATGCCTCTGGACCCTCGCGGCGGACATCGCGAAGCCGAACCAGGTGGCCTCGCTCGGCGCGATTCAGAACTTCGGCGGTTTCCTCGGCGCGGCCGTCGCGCCGATCGTCACGGGCGCCATCCTCGCCGCGACGGGCGGCAACTACACACTCGTGTTCCTGATCGGCGGCGCGCTCCTGCTCGTCGGCGCGTTCTCCTACGGTGTGTTCGTCAAGGACCGTTCCCGAGCCGAGGCGTGATGCCGAGCATCTACTTCGTCATCGGGCCGGCGGGATCCGGGAAATCGACCGTTGCGAAGCTCGTCGCCACAGAGCGCGGCGCCGTCTACCTCGACAAGGACAGCCTCGCGACGTACTTTACGGAGGCGCTCCTGACCCAGTCGGGCAGTGATCCGCACGAGCGGGACAACAGCGAGTTCTACCAGCGCACCGTCATGGACCTCGAGTACGCGACGCTGTTGCGGGTCGCGGGGGACAACCTGCGGCTCGGGCTCTCCGTGGTGCTGGACGCCCCGTTCGTGCGCTACTTCTCCCGCGAGGACTACATCGAGGAGGCGGCGCGCACGCACGGCTGGCCCGAGACCGAGGCCGTCGTCGTGCACGTGAGCGCGGGCAGCAGCACGGTCCGGGAGCGGGTGAGCGCACGGTCCCTCGAGCGGGACGCGTGGAAGCTCGGCCATTGGGACGAGTTCTGGGCCAAAGCACAGGCCGCGGAGTGCGAGTGGCGCGGAGCGCGGCACGTGCTCTTCGACAATAGCGGCGACGGCGTTTCGGCGGAGGCCCTGACCCGGCATCTATGATCGTCGGGTTACGAGGGGAGAGCGCGTGAGCAGTCCGATGATCCCGGAACAGCGTCAGAAGGAGCTTCTGAGGCTGCTCCGAACCGCGGGTGTGCTCAGCATCCGGGACCTCACGGAGCTCATGAAGGTCTCCCATATGACGATCCGCCGCGACATCTCGAACCTCGAGGAGGGTGGACAGGTCGTCGCCGTCCAGGGGGGCGTCCGCCTTGCCGAGCATCCCGGCGTCGAGCCTCCGGCCGAACGCTCGTCGCGCGCCCAGCTCGAGCTGCCCCGCAAGCGGGCCATCGCCGAGCGCGCGGCGACGCTCGTCGAGGACGGCATGGTCGTCTTCCTCGATGCCGGCACCACGTGCGAGTCCGTCGTGCCGTTCCTCGCGGCGCGGCGGAACGTCACGGTCGTGACGAACGACTACGGCACCGTCGCTGCGCTCTTCGACTACCCGGAGATCGAGACGATCCACACCGGCGGGGCGGTCGACGTCGAAAGCCGCTCAAGCAGCGGCCCCCTCGCGGCGGCGACCCTCGCGTCGGTCAACCTGGACCTGTGCTTCCTCAGCACCGGCACGTGGGACGTCCCGCACGGCGTCACGACGCCGTCAACTGAGAAAGTGGTTCTCAAGCGGGCGGCGATGGCCTCGGCGTCGACGAGTGTCCTGCTCGCGGACAGCACGAAGTTCGGCACGTTCGAGCGCTTCAACGTCGTCCCCCTCGCGAAACTCGACGCGGTGGTCACGGATTCCGATCTCAGCGAAACGACGCGACGGGCCCTGCGCGACCTCGGGGTTGACCTCGACATCGCCGAGCTCTGACCTCGTCGGCCTAAGCGCGGGTGCAGAACACCACAATTCGCGCGTCAGGAGGCACGGTTGAGGCGCGAGAGGCGCACGAGCTGTGTCTCTACGACCCATCCGGCCCCGCGGCGGCCGAGACGGGCCAACTCATTCGCCGTCGACCGCGTCTACCGAGACGATGGCGAGGAAGCCGCGTCCCGCCACGGTGGGCGCCGGGTCGTCGCCGACCACGGCGTCGTACCGCGCGAGGGGAGTACCGGCGTCGCCCGCATCGGCGGACGCGACGGCATCGCCCTGGAGGAGGACCGCGAGCTGACCGCGCCCTACCGGGAAGGGGCGCTTCTTCGACAGCTCGAGGATCGTGACGTGACCCGTGAACGCGCCTCGGCGGGTGATGAGCCCGAGGTCGCGGATCGAGCCGGTGGGGAGCACCGCGCTCGCGGGGGCGCCGCCGTCGAACCTGAAGGGCCGGTAGCGCTCGAGCCCGTGCTCGCCGCCGTCCACGGTCAGGACCAAGAGCTCACCGTCGATCACCGTGAGCACGCGGTCCATGCCCGGGAACTCGGAGAACGCGCCGGCCCTCTCGACGTCCGCGACGCTCAGCCGCCAGCCCCAGGCTTCGCCGTCGGATTCCGGACCCCGCGCAATCTCGACGGTGGTTCCGCCGCCGTTGCGCCACGGGGTGCGCGGGAGGCCGTCGAAGCGAATGATGTGCGTGGGCATGGGAGTCCTTCCGGTCGTCCTCCAAGGCTACGGCGTCCCGGAGGGTCCGCCGGTTACGCCTCGTCGCCTCCGGGCACCTTCTGCGCGCCCGCCCGGGGCACGAAGGCGAGTGCTGCGACGGCCGCAAGCGCCGCTACTGCGAAGACGTAGAACCCCCACGGGTAGGCCGCTTTGGCGGCCACGAGCGCACCGGTCACGGCCGGGCCGAGGATTGCTCCGACGCGGCCCACACCGGCCGAGAAGCCCAGGGCGGTCCCCGCGAGATGCCGCGGGAAGAGCTGGCTGACCCACGCGTACACGAGGACCTGCGAGCTGAACACGAACACGCCCGTCACGAACACCGCGGCGTCGAGAAGGAGCTCGTTCTGCATCCGGATGCTCAGGAACGCGAGGAAGACGGCCGAAAGTCCGAACCACAGCAGCACGACGCGCTTGGCCCCGTGCCGGTCCGCGAGCCGTCCCGCCAGGATCAGCCCCGCAACCGCCCCGACGTTGAGCACGAACAGGAGCGTGAGCGAGGAGCCCATCGAGTATCCCGCGCCGGACATGAGCGTCGGGAGCCACGTGTTGAGACCGTACACGAGCAGGAGTCCCATGAACGATGCGACGGCGATGCCCACGGCCGCGAGCGGGTATGGCTTGCGCAGGAGCGCGCGGAACCCGAGGCTTTTCCCGCCCGAAGAGGCGGACGACGGCGCGTGGGCACCTGACGAGGCGGACGACGCCGGGAGGGCGCCGCCGTCGTTCGCCGTGCCCTCCGCGGCGGGGACGGAAGCGCGTGCCCGAACGGACTCGGGCAGCTTGAACCACAGGAAGGGCACGAGGGCGAGGCCCGCGAGGCCGCCGACGATGAACATCGCCCGCCAGTTGGGGACGAGCGCGAGCGCGAGGAGCGAGGTCGCGACGGCGCCGACGTGGTACCCGGTCATGGTGCGCGTGGTGGCGCGGGCGCGGGATCCGGCGGGTGAGAGATCGTTCATGTAGGCGAGCGCGACGGGCAGGCATGCCCCGAGGCCGAGCCCGGCGAGCAGCCGGAACGCGCTGAACACGGCCACGTTGGGCGCGATGACGACCGCGAGCGTGAAGATCGAGAACCAGGCGACGCACGCGACGAGCAGCCGTCGGCGGCCGAACTTGTCCGAGAGCGGCGCGATGAACAGGGCGCCGAGGCCCACGCCCACGAGCGAGATCGTGGCGGCGAACGTCGCCCCCACTGGGTCGAAGCCGAGTTCTTTGGTCTTGAGCAGGGTGGGGATGATGGCGCCGAGGACCACGAGGTCGAAGCCGTCGAGGACCATGGCGAGCCAGCAGAGCCAGACGGGCCCGGGGTTGGCGCGGGTGGGTGAGGAGCCGCGGGCGGGTGAGGACGAGTTGTGCGAGGGTGAGTGGGTGCGGGCGAGGGAGGGGGACGACGCTGTCACGGGAAACCTTCGGGAAGTGGAACTGGTGTGAGATGTGTATCACTTCGGCCAATCTGGCCGGAATCACTCTTTCCGTTGAATGGAATAATGAACAGTAGCCACTATCGGAATCAGCAGGGGAGGCGCCGTGGCCAACTCAAGCTCAGGAGACTCGGTCATTGACCGCGTGGTCCGCGTCCTCGAGGCCTTCCCGGAAGGCGTGAGCGCGCTGCCGCTCACCGAACTCGCGGACCGTGCAGGCCTGCCGCTCACGAGCGCCCACCGGATCGTCAGCCAGCTCGCACTGCACCGCCTGCTCGAGCAGGCGCCCGGCGGCAAGATCCAGCTCGGCCTGCGGCTCTGGGAGCTCGTGAACCGCAACTCGCCCATCCTCGTCCTGCGCCAGGCGGCGCTGCCGTTCATGGACGACATCCATCAGGTTCTCAACCAGAACGTCAACCTGGCCGTGCTGCAGGGCGACGACGTCCTGTTCGTCGAGCGGCTCTCCCGCCGCGGGTCGGTGGCGAACCGCGCCAAGGTCGCGGGCCGCATGCCTGTGCACATTTCCTCCGCGGGCGTTGCGCTCATGGCGGGCCAGCCGCGCCACGCGCAGAACGAGTACCTCTCGCGGTTCTACGATCCTTCCGGGCGGACGACGGTGGACCACGTGCGTCAGCTTCTCGCGACCGCCGCCGAGCGGGGCTTCGCCGAGCTCGCCGGCGTCGTCGATCCCGATACGTGGGGCATCGCCGTGCCTGTCGAAGACCGCCAGGGGCTCGCGGTTGCGGCGATCGGCGTCGTCGTCCCGATAGCGGAGGTGCGCATCCACCAGATCGTCCCCGCTCTCAAGACCGCGGCGCGCGGAATCGGGAGGCAGCTCGCCGCGCCCACGGGCTGATCAAAGAATTCCGTTCAACGGAACCTGGCTAACGCCGCCGGAGTGATCCGTCGCACACTCGAAGCAGTCGTCCGGTGCGGGCCCAAAGGTGGGCCGGCCCCGCAGCTGAAAGCGAGTCTGAAATGAGCGAACGCAAGATCCACAAGACCCAGGTGGCCATCATGGGCGCCGGTCCCGCCGGGCTCATGCTGTCCCACCTCCTGTTCCGGGCCGGGATCGAGAACACGGTCGTGGAGATCCGCAGCCGCGAGGCGATTTCCCAGACCATCCGCGCCGGCATCCTCGAGGCCGGATCGGTGGACCTGCTCGTCGACGCGGGGGTCGACAACGTCCTCCGGAACGGCCACGAGCACGAGGGCACGGAGTTCCGCGTCAACGGCGAGGGGCACCGCATCGACTTCAAGGCGCTTACCGGTCAGTCCGTGTGGCTCTACCCGCAGAACGACGTGTTCGACGATCTCGCCGCCCGGCGCGACGCCGACTGGGGCGACGTGCGCTATTCATGCTCGAACACGCGCATCGACGACCTCACGGGCAATCCCAAGGTGTTCTTCACCGACGACGCCGGCCAGGAGTGGGAGCTCCAGGCGGACATCCTCGTGGGCGCCGACGGCTCGCGCTCGCAGTGCCGCGCCGCGGTGCCCGAGGCGGAGCGCACGTGGTACTTCAACGAGTACCCGTTCGCGTGGTTCGGAATCCTCGCCGAGGCGCCGCGCAGCGCTCCCGAGCTCATCTACGCGAACTCGGCCCACGGCTTCGCGCTCATCAGCCAGCGCACCGATACCGTGCAGCGCATGTACTTCCAGTGCGATCCGACGACGAACCCCGCTGGCTGGACCGACGAGCAGATCTGGGAGCAGCTGCGCCTCCGCGTCAACGGCAACGGCTTCGAGCTCAAGGAGGGGCCGGTCATCGACAAGGTCGTGCTGCCGTTCCGCTCGTTCGTCCACACCCCCATGCGCCACGGGAACTTGTTCCTCGCCGGCGACGCCGCCCACACCGTCCCGCCCACGGGCGCGAAGGGCCTCAACCTCGCACTCCACGACGTGAAGCTCCTGTTCGAATCGCTCGATTCGTACTTCTCAACCGGTTCCTCGGCCCTCCTGGACACCTACTCCGACCGCGCGCTCAACCGCGTGTGGAAGGCGCAGTACTTCTCGTACTGGATGACGACGCTCCTGCACACCGTCCCGAGCGAGGCCAACCACGCCTTCTTCCGCGCGCGCCAGCTCGGGGAGCTGCGCTCGCTGCTCGAGTCGGAGCACGGCCGCGCGTACATCGCCAAGTGCTACACGGGGTGGCAGGGGAAGTAGCCGGCCACGTCCGCCCGGGGTGCGCCGGGTGAAAGGATGCCCCTATGACCGACACGACGAGCCCGATCCCCGCGTTCTACCTCGACAAGGCCGACCCAGCATCGTGGAAAGCCCTCAACATGCTTGCGGCCGCCGTGCGCGAGGCGGCGGAGGCGGCGGGAGTGCCGCGGGACGTCATCGAACTCGCCAACGTGCGCATCTCCCAGCTCAATGGCTGCGCCTACTGCCTCAATCTCCATGTTCGACTCGCCGAGGAGGCCGGGGTCGAGGCGGTCAAGCTGCGCGTGCTGCCCGCGTGGCGCGAGACCGCGATGATCTTCACCGAGTTCGAGGAAGCCGCGCTCGCCATCGCCGAGGCCGTCACCTTGCTGCCGGATGAGGACGAGCGCGTGGCCGCCCTCGAGTCAGCCCGGTTCGCGGTGGGGGACACGACGTATTCGGTCCTGTGCTGGGCGGCGGCCACGATGAACGTCTTCAATCGCGTCTCGATCGTGAGCCGCCACCGCGTCAGGGCTTAGCTCACGGGGCGGCCGCGAGCCGGCGGATGAGCTCCTCCCGCTCGGGGAACCGTGCGGAGAGGCGGTCGACGTCGTCGTCCGTGGGGAGTCTCGGGTCCGACGGCCGCCAGCCCGGCCCGAGGCTGCAGCTCACGAGCGCGAACCCCGCTCCCGGCTCAAGCTCCGCGCCGAACCATGTGGAATGCGGCGCGGCGGCGTGCAGGGTCTGGCCCCGTTCCGGGTCGGGCCCCACGGCGACGGTCAGCGGGCCCGAGTCTGGGAAGCTGTGAAGGACTATCGGTCCGCCGACGTGGAAGAACCAGAGCTCGTCCTGGGCGAGCTGGTGGAGGAGCAGATGCTGCCCCTCCTCAAGCAGGTACCAATTCGACGAGTACAGCGGGTGGGGGCCGCTGAAGCGCGAAGGCAGCGCCGCGCCGTCGACCGTTTCGTCCGAGCCCATCGCGGCGCCGAACCAGCCGCCGACGGACGACGGCGCGAGCCCCAGCCGCTCGATCCAGCCTCGTGCTGGACTGCGCGGTGCGGGGCTACTTCGTGCCGCGCTACTCATCGACCGGATTCGCGAGGCTGAAGCACACGGTGATGCCGATGATCTCGCCGGTGTCGAGCGAGCGGAGGAGCCCCTTCTGCGTCACGATGTCCACGTTGACCATGCCGCCCGATTTCGTGGGCACGGCGATCGTCTCGTGGAAGTTCAGGAGGGGCTTGCCGCTCGCCATGACCTGCTGGTCGTGCTCGACATGGGCCGCGCGCGAGTCCCGGTGGCCGATGAGCTGGTCCTTGGTCATCCCCACGAGGTCGGCGAAGTTCTCGTTGACCCAAAGGAACACCGAGTCGCGGTTCTTGACGACCCAATAGACGCCATCCTGCCGGTTGAGGACGTCCGCGACGCTCATGGGCGGCTCGGTCGGCAGGATCACAGGGTCGGGAGTTTCGCTCATCGCGCGCCCGCCGCCTCGGTCGCCGCGACCTCGGCGTGATCCTCGGCGGTCTCGCCGGAGGGCCGCGCGAGGCGGTCCGCGAGGTCCTGCGCGAGCGCCGTCATGGTCATGGTCGGGTTCCACGAGCCGCCCGTGGGCCACAGCCCGCCCCCTGTGACGAACACGTTCTCGGTGCCGCGCAGGCGGTAGCCCGTGTCCACGGGGAACTCTCCGGTTTCGCCGATCGCGAGCGTGGAGCCCTCGTGGACGAGGCCGGGGACGCGCCGCTCGGGGATGGCCGGCCGCCCGGACGACCAGCTGCCGTCGTCCGGGCTTCCGTGCCAGTACTCGACGCGGCCCGCGCCCGCGGGGGAGAAGACCCGCTCCATCATCTGGAACGTCGCCTCGTCCATCGTGTCCCACGTCTCGCGGTCCGTCCCGTTGGCCAGGACCTGGAGCGTCACGTTGCACGTCGGGTCGGGGCCGCCGTCGGGCTTGAGCCAGTTCTCGGGGTTCGCCTCGTCGAGCTCGCCCAGTACGGCGCACACGAACACGAGGTAGTCCTCGGAGCCGCGGAGCTGCGCCGCCGACGCCGTCGCGACGACGTCCGGGGCATAGCGCTCGGCCTTCTGCGCGTTGATGACGGGCTCGCGATCCGAGAGGACTGAGAGCTGGACGTGGTACTGCATGCCCGCCGGGCTCTCGCCCGCGAGGTAGATCGCGGCGACTTCGAGGCTGCCGAGGCCTTCGCCGAAGGGGAAGTCGTCGCGCGGCACCCGCGCGACGACCGACGTGATGAAGTGGGCCGAGAACGTCGAGCCGGCGCCGGGCGTCTCCGGGAATGAGTTGAGGACGAGCGTGGTGGGCGGCAGGGTGCCCATGGCGAGGACGAGCTGGGCGTCCCCGAGGGCGACGACGCCGCGGCTCGTCTCGAGCGCGGTCGCGACGCCGCCTTGGGAGTGGATGCGTTCGACCGTGCACTCGGTGACGATGCTCAGCGGCGAGCCGTCGCCGTTCGCCGCGAGCGCGGCCTGGCGGTCAGCGAGCTCGAGGAGGACGGCCGGGGTGGAGAACTTCGCGAAGTCGATGCCGGAGTCGGCGCCGGCCGCGGCCGCGAGCGGCGCGGGGATCCAGCGCGTGCCGGAATCGATGCGGTGGAAGTCTGCGCCGAGGATCTCCTGCAGGCCCTTCTGGAGGGTGCCGTACACGGGGCGGGTGCGGCCGATGACCTCGAGCGCCGCCCGTGACTCGCCGGCGTCGATGCGGTCGGCCGGGATGACGTTGAGGAGGGCCTCCGCGCTCGCGAAGTTTCGCTGGGCCGCGGCGATCGTCTCGGCGGGCCACGCGCGCATCTCCTGCGGCTCGGGCCGCGGGCACCACGCGCTCCACATGATGCTGCGGCCGCCGTAGAAGGGCACCATGCCGTGCTGCCAGCTGATGTTCCCCGCAGGCTGCTTTGCCGTCTGGGCGGAGAGGGTCCACGGGAACGTCTCGGACAGGCCGCCGAGCGTCTGCCGATAGGGGAGCGGCAGGTTCTGGAAGTGCTGCGGGAGGAAGAACGTCCCGCGCTCGAGGATGAGGATTCGAGCGAGGGGGTTGTGCGAGAGGGTCCGCTCGGCGAACGCGAGCGAACAGAAGCCCGTGCCGATCACGACGAAGTCGAATTGCTGGTCTTCACGCGCCTGCTTCCACGCGCCCTGCGAGAGGAAGAAGACGTGATCCATGACCTTCTGCGGCGTGGGCGACTGTGGTCCCGGTGTCGGGTAGCCGTGGTTGAAGTTGGGTGTGGACGAGACAGCGCTCATGTGAACTCCCGAAGTGAGGTGACACCGGTTGAAGGGCGTTACTTCTCCGGTCGTCCCCAGCCGACAGCCGTCAAAGTATTGACGAGATTAGTCATGTCCAACGGCGCGGGCAAGAGTCCGGGAGTGGTCTTGTGGAACGAAACTTAACGATATATCGTTGATGCATCGAGATACATCGTACCCTTCGATGTATCGCTCATTCAGGAGAGAACACATGCATCCACATCCAGACCACCATGATGAGCGTCGCCACCACGACGGGCACGGCTTCGGGCCCGGCGGTCCCGGGGGATTCGGCCCCGGCGGCTTCGGGCCGGGCTTCGGCCGCGGGTTCGGGCGAGGCTTCGGGCCGGGCCGCGACTTCCCGCCCGGATTCGGTCCTCGCGGCGGACGCCGCGCGAGCCGCGGGGACATCCGCGCGATGATCCTCTCGCTCCTGTCCGAGAGCCCGAACACGGGCTACGGCATCATCCAGGCCGCGAACGAGCGCACGAACGGCATGTGGCGTCCGAGCCCCGGATCCGTCTACCCGACGCTCCAGCAGCTCGTCGACGAAGAGCTCGTCGAGCAGGCAGGGGAAGGCAAGCGCACCGAGTTCGCGCTCACCGAGGCCGGCCGCGAGTACGTCGCGGACCACGCCGAGGAGCTCCAGAGGGCGTGGGACGCCGCGCCGGGGACGAGCGAGGCCTCGGACGCCCTCGTCGAGAGCGCCAAGAAGTTCTTCGGCGTGCTTCACCAGTTCCGGTTCGCCGCGACCGACGAGCAGCGAACCAAGGCGGCCGCCGCGATCGACGAGGCCCGCAAAGCGCTGTACCTCATCCTCGCCGAGTAGCGGGATCATTGCAGAGTAGGCCGTATCCCAAGGAGGCGCATGTCCCACATCACACCCGGGCGACCGCCCGCCGTCGGGCGCGGCGGTGGCGTTTCGGGGGGCGACGTCGCGCTGCAGAAGAAGCTCAACGCCGAGGCGCCCAAGATTCCGCACCTGTTCCGTCGCATCGCGGAGCTCTTCGCGCCGCACCGCGGCGCGCTCGTCGTGACCGTGGTCCTCGTACTCGTGGGGGCCGCTCTCTCCGTCGCCCCGCCGCTGCTCACCCAGAGGACGTTCGACGACGGCCTGTTCCCGCCCGGAGGCCACCCCAACATCGCTCGGCTCGCCGAGCTCGTGGGGCTCATGACCGCCGTGTACATCGTCTCCGCCCTCCTCGGGGTGTGGCAGACGTACCTCACATCGACCGTGGGCAACTCGGTCATGGGCTCGCTGCGCGTCCGGCTGTTCAGCCATCTGCAGTCCATGGAGCTGAGCTTCTTCACGCGCACCAAGACCGGCGTGATCCAGTCCCGCCTCCAGAACGACGTCGGCGGCGTCGCGGGCGTCTTGGCCAATACGGTCTCCGGCGTCGTGGGGAACATCGTGACTGTGATCGCGGCGTTCGTCGCGATGGTCGCGCTCAACGCCCAGCTGACGCTCATCGCCGTCGTCCTCATGCCGTTCCTCGTCATCGCCCAGCGCCGCGTCGGGCAGGTACGCGCGCGCATCGCGACGAAGACGCAGGAGTCCCTCTCCGACATGACGGCGATCACGCAGGAATCGCTCAGCGTGTCCGGAATCCTGCTCTCGAAGAGCTTCAATCGCCAGCCGGACGAGATCGAGAAGTACTCGGCCGAGAACCGCAACCTCGTGAAGCTCCAGGTGCGGCAGGCCATGAGCGGCCAGTACTTCTTCGCGCTCGTGAGCATCTTCCTCTCATCGATTCCGGCGATCGTGTACCTCGTGGCGGGCTGGCTTCTCTCGGGCGGCCTCGTCACCATCACCGCCGGAACGATCGTCGCCTTCACGACCGTCCAGGCCAGGCTGCTCTTCCCGCTCATCGCGATCATGCGCGTGGCCCTCGACCTCCAGACCTCCGGCGCGCTCTTCGCGCGCATCTTCGAATACCTCGACCTGCGACCCGCGATCGCCGATGCCCCGGGCGCCGTGCCCCTCTCCGAGGATTCGCCGCGGCTCGGTGAAATCGAGTTCGACGGCGTGACGTTCCGCTACCCGGATTCGCGCGGCGAGGACCGGGCCACGCTCGAGGACGTCTCCTTCCGCGTCGAGCCCGGGCAGTACGCAGCGTTCGTGGGGCCGAGCGGCGCCGGGAAGACGACCGTCTCCTACCTCATCCCGCGGTTCTACGAGGCGAGCGAAGGGGCCGTGCGGTTCGCCGGGGAGGACGTGCGGGAGCTCGAGCGCGAATCGCTCGTGAGCCACATCGGGATCGTGAGCCAGGAGACGTACCTGTTCCACGCGACGATCGCCGAAAACCTGCGCTACGCGAAGGCCGACGCGACGCAGGACGAGCTCGAGGCCGCCGCCCGCGCCGCGAACATCCACGAGACGATCACGTCCTTCCCCGACGGCTACGAGACGGTCGTGGGGGAGCGGGGCTACCGGCTCTCGGGCGGCGAAAAGCAGCGCATCGCAATCGCGCGCGTGCTGCTCAAGGACCCCGAGGTGCTCGTGCTCGACGAGGCCACGAGCTCGCTCGACACGATCTCGGAGCGCGTCGTGCAGAAGGCACTCGACACCGCCGCCCACGGCCGCACGACCATCGCGATCGCCCACCGGCTCTCGACCGTCGTCGGCGCGGACGTGATCTACGTCGTGGACCACGGGCGCATCGTCGAGCACGGAACTCATGCCGAGCTGCTCGCCGCGGGCGGCGCGTACGCGCGGCTCTACCTCGAACAGGCGGGCGCGAACCCGAACGGGGCGAGTGCCGGCGGTGCGGAGACGGTCGCGCGGGCGGAACGGTAGGGCCGCGGTTGCCGCGGCCGACGACGGCCGCCACCGGTCACGTTGGTGCCGCTTCCCCGCAACTGGGCCGCGGGTCCGCAGCACCGTTGCGGGGACGGGGCACCGGTGCGGGGAAGGCGCACCGTTGCGGGGACGGGGCACCGGTGCGGGGAGAGGCGCTGACGGGAGGTCAGCTCTGGCCCCGCGAGAGCGGAATCATAGTGCCCCGATTGGGGAATGCGAAAACTGGCATGGGATGATGGGCGGGATGACTTCCCCCACGCGAACCCCCAACTCCCCGCTGAACCGTGCCGCCGTGAGCTCGGCCGACGGCGATGCGCGCCCCCAGGTCCTGCCTGCCGCCGAGGGCTGGGAGCAGCAGCGTACGGCCGAGGGCCGGCCGCTGCTCCAGTTCGCGTCCCCCCGCGTCAAGCAGCCGCCGCAGCACCTCGCGGACCTCACGCTCGCGGAGCGCGCCGAGACGCTCAAGGAGCTCGGCCTCCAGCCCTTCCGCGCGAAGCAGCTCAGCACGCACTACTTCCAGCACTGGACCACAGATCCGGAACGTATGAGCGACCTCCCGAAGGCCGGCCGGGAGGAACTTGTCGAGGCAATGTTCCCGCCGCTCCTCACCGAGGTCCGCCGACTCCGCACCGACGACGGCAACACCATCAAGTTCCTGTGGCGGCTCTTCGACGGCGCGCTCGTCGAGTCCGTGCTGATGCGCTACCCGGGCCGCATCACGCTGTGCGTCTCGTCGCAGGCGGGCTGCGGCATGAACTGCCCGTTCTGCGCGACGGGCCAGGCGGGCCTCACGCGCAACATGTCGACCGCGGAGATCGTGGACCAGGTCGTCGCCGCCAACCGCGTCATCGCGGCGGGGGAGTTGGGCGCGACCGAGCACCCCGACGAAAGAGTCACGAACATCGTCTTCATGGGCATGGGGGAACCGCTCGCGAACTACAAGCGGGTCATGGCCGCCGTGCACCGCTTCGTGGACCCCGCGCCCGAGGGGCTTGGCATGTCGGCCCGCAACATCACGGTCTCGACCGTGGGCCTCGTCCCCGCGATCCGCAAGCTCGCCGACGAGGAGCTCCCGGTCACGTTCGCGCTCTCCCTGCACGCCCCGGACGACGAGCTCCGCGACGAGCTCATCCCCGTCAACAACCGCTGGAAGGTCGACGAGGCGATCGACGCCGCGCATGACTACTTCCGCAAGACCGGCCGCCGCGTGAGCATCGAGTACGCGCTCATCAAGGATATGAACGACCACGCCTGGCGCGCGTCCCTCCTCGCGAAGAAGCTCAACCAGCGCGGCCGCGGCTGGGTGCACGTCAACCCGATCCCGCTCAACCCGACGCCGGGTTCCATTTGGACCGCGTCCGAGCCCGAGGTCCAGGACGAGTTTGTCGAGACCCTCCGCGCGGCCGGCATCCCCACGACCCTGCGCGACACGCGCGGCAAGGAGATCGACGGCGCGTGCGGCCAGCTTGCCGCCGCCGAGTAACGGCCGAATGAGCCGGGCAGGGCTTCCGTCCGCTTCTCGCCCCGGTGCGAACGACGACGTCGCAGCTCGCCGCGGCGGGCCGTTCGCCGTCGTCGTGCGCTTCTCGCACGAGCTGCTGTTCTCGATCGGCCCGGCCCGCAGGGACCACCAGCCCGCCCTGCGCGTCGCGCTGGGCGTGTTCCTTCCCCTCCTGACGCTCACCCTCGTCAACCGCCTCGACCTCGCAATCTTCGCGAGCTTCGCCGCGTTCACGGGGATCTACGGCCGGAACGAGCCGCACCGGATCCGCGTCGTCGCGCAGGCCCGCGCGGGGCTGCTCATGCTCGGCGTCATTTTCGCCGCGACGCTCGCCGCCCGACTCAGTCCCGGCGGGGCCCTCGACCCGTGGTGGACCGTCGCTGGCACGACGCTCGTCGCGTGGCTGTGCTCGGTCCTCGCGGGCCTGTGGCGCCTTCGGCCGGCCGGTTCGCTCTTCTACATCTTCGCGTTCGCGGCCGTTTCGTCGCTCCCGCATCAGCCGCCGCTCCCCGACGCGCTGCTCGCGGCAGTCGCCACGTTTGGGCTGTGCCTCGCGATCGGCCTCTCCTCGCGCGTGACCCCGTCCCACCGGAGCCCGCTCGCCTGGGCGGATGTCCGGGACGGGTGGCGTGTCCGCGTCAGCGTGGCGGAACGGCGGGTCCTGTGGCTCGAGTCGATCGGCTACCTCGTGGGGCCCGGCATCGCGGGCCTCGCCGCGACCGCCGTAGGCCAGGCCCTCGGCTTCGGGCACAACTACTGGGCGATGGTCGCCGCGGTCGTGCCGCTCGTCGGGCACTCGACGCGCCACCGCGTGAGCCGGGGCCTCCAGCGCGTGCTGGGCACCGTCGTCGGCCTCGTGCTGCTCGCGGGGATCGCGGCGCTACAGCCTGCGCCGTGGGCCATGGTCGTGCTCATCGCGGTGTGCCAGTTCGGCGCGGAGATGCTCATCGCACGGCAATACTTCCTCGCGCAGGTGTGCGTGACGCCGCTCGCGCTGCTCTCGACCCTCCTCGTCGCGCACACCGATCCCGGGGTGCTCCTCCACGACCGCTTCATCGACACGGCGATCGGCTCGGTCGTCGGCGTCGCCGTCGTGCTCGCGCCGAGCGTGTACCGGCGCGCCCGCGGGGTGCGGGGCGGTTAGGCGGGCGTCCCGTCAGGCCGCGTCCATGACGTGGACGAGGTTTTCGAGCCCGGCGAAGTCCTTGACGTTGTAGGTGATGAGGGCTGCCCCGTTGGCGTGCGCTACGGCGGCGATCATCAAGTCCGCAACCCGCCCGCGAGGCAGACGCCCGCGGTCCAACACGAGATCCGTGATCAGGCCGTAGGATGCGGCGGCGTGGTCGTCGAACGGCAAGCCCGCCCCGAACGCTTCCCGAATCGCGCCGAGGCGGGCAGCACGGGCCACTCGCGCGTCGGCGGTCTTTGCCGCGACGACGCCGAACTGAAGCTCGGCATAGGTGATTGACGTGATGGCGTACTCCGTGACTCCGCCGAACGTGGCGGGCTCGCGGTCGATGACGACGCTCGTGTCGAAGACCGCCCTCATCGTTCGAAGGGGTCCTGCATGTCCGTCTGCGCCCGATGCTCTTCAAGATCGTGTCGCCATCCAGGATCCACGGGGGTTTGGAAGGCGTGGCGCATCCGCTGATCGCTGACCCACGGCCCGCGGGTGAGCGGCACAATCCGGGCGATGGGCGTGCCGTGGTCAGTCAGCACGTATTCGGTGCCCTCCTTGACATGCCGGAGCATCTCTGTCGGGTTCTGCCGGAGATGGCCCACGCTGATCGTCGGTTCTGCGCTCATATCATGAAGGATAGAGTCGCCCTAGATAATTGTCTACGGTAGGGTGCTACGCCGGGTGTGGGCGCTGGGATGCGGCGGCCTTCGCGTCCAAGTCGGAGAGCGAGAGCAGGATCGCCGGCCTGCCGGGGAATGGTCGGCTTGAGGCGGGCCGGAGGTCGGGACCCACGTGGAGCAGCTCGCCGGGGTCCATGAGCCGCCACCGGGGGTCGTCGTCCATGCGTTCGGTCGCGACGAGGACGCGGTCGCCCAGATCGGGGCTGCGCACCGTAATGCGCTGGCTCGTGGCGTCGAGGCCGCGTTGCTCCGATGCGGGGGCCCCATGGTCCTCGCGGACGTAGAGCTCGTGCGTCTCGGGATAGCGCAGGGCCCAGAGGTCGGTGGCCGTCGCCATGATGAAGTTCAGGCTGAACACGGGAAGGAGATCCGCGATCCACGAGACCGCCGCCGTGATGCCGGCGCCCACGTCGCCGTCCGCGATCCGGGTCTCCGCGGTGATGAGGGCGAAGAGGCGCTCGCTGTCCGTCTCGCCGTGCACGAGCCCGGCAGTGCCGAGGTCCTGCAGCCGCTGATTGAGCCGTTCGAGCCCGCCGAATGCGCCATTGTGCGCGAAGAGCCGTCCCGCCTGCTCGAACGGGTGGGTGTTGACGAAGGTGTGGGCCCCGGTGCTCGCGTAACGGACGTGGGCGAGGAAGGTTGTGCTCTCGAGGTCGCGGGCTTCGCGTGCGAAGGCCCGGTCCTCCCACGCCGCCATAGCCTGCTTCTCGACCTTCGGCCGTCCTTGCGGCGTGAACGTTCCGACGCCGGTTCCGTCCGGCTCTCGGTGGCTCTGTTCCCTGAGACTGTCCGGGGCGTCGAGCAGCCAGAACGTCGCTTTGGCTCGGTTTCGACCCGCGTGCAGGGCGAACAGGCGGCACATAGCCTCACCCTACTCGCGCCGGGCGGGCCGGGCGGGCTGGGGCGGGCGGCGGAGGACGGCGGGCGCGCACCCGCCGTCGTCCGCCGCCCCAGCGGTACGCGCCCGGCCGGATTCCCCAGAATCTGGGTGCCGTCTCCTCCAACGTCCCCAGCTTTAGCCTTCAACCCGCGGTGTGTCGGCAGATCCGGCCGGCGTGTCGCATCGCTGCCCGCCAAGAGTCGGGGAGCTCGGTTGCTGGGGAAATCGGAAGCCGGGGAATCCGGCGGCGGCGTGCTCTGTCAGCAGGCCGGGGGCTCAGCAGGCCGGACGGCTCCGGACGTCACTCGAGACCCGTTGGGTGAGCAGCGTGCCGAGCGGCCCTGCCTTGAGCTCCCGGTCCTCGACGATCACGTACCCGCGCAGCACCGTCATGCTGGGCCATGCCGCGACCTCGTAGCCCTCCCACGGGGTGTAGTCGGCCTCGTGCAGGTCGGACGCGGTGATCCGGCGGGCGTCCATCGTGTCGAGGACGGCGAGGTCGGCGTCGCTCCCGATCGCGATCGCCCCCTTGCGCGGGTACAGGCCCAGGATCTTCGCGGCGTTCGCCGAGGTGAGGTCCACGAACCGCGTCAGGTCGAGTCCGCGCTTCGCGACGCCCTCCGTGTACGCGACGGCCATGCGCATCTCGACGCCCGCGTGGCCGCCGGTCGCGTCGAAGATCGTCTTGCCGCGCGTCTTGACGTCGAGGTCGGTGCACACGCCGTCGGTCGCGAGCGTGCTGAGCACGCCTTCGAGGAGCGCGTCCCACATCGAGTCGCGGTCGTCGGCCGACTTGAGCGACGGGTACGTGTGGTAGATCGCCCCGTTCTCCTGGCGGTAGTCCTCGGCGGTGAAATGCGCGTAGTGCGGGAGCACCTCGCCGTACACGGGCAGCCCGCGGCCGCGCGCGTCGCGGATCGCGTCGACGCCCTCGCGCGCGCTCACGTGCATGAGGTAGATCGGCGCGCCGACGTGCTCGGCTAGGGTGATGGCCCGCTGGAACGAGAGCTTCTCCGACAGATTGTTGTGCGCGTGGGACATGTACTCGAGGCCGGTGCGCCCCGCGCGCTCGAGCCGTTTGTAGGAGTACATGACGATGTCGTCGTCCTCGGCGTGGACCGCGAGCATCGCGCCGGCTGCGGCGGTCTGCTCCATGAGGCCCCACATGTTGCCGAGGTCGGTCTTCTGGCGCGGTCGTGTCGGCGTCGTATTGGTCATCCAGACCTTGTAGCTGCCGTGGCCTGCGGCAACGGCGTCGGGGATCTGCTCGAGCACTTCGAACGGGATCTCGGGCTCCTTGAACGTCCCGTGGAGCGCGTAGTCCGTGAACGTGTTCCCGGCCCACTCGGCTGACTTCCGAGCAAATGACTCGGACAGCTCGTCCCCTGGCTGCCAGTGCGCGAAGTCGACGAGCGTCGTCGTGCCGCCGTAGATTGCGCCCTCGCTCACGCGGTCGGGACCGAAGCACACGATGCCGCTCTCGGCGGCCGTCGGCAGAACGCTGTTGGTGTGGACGTGCGGGTCGACGCCGCCGGGCACCACGAGCTGGCCGCGGAGGTCGACCGTGCGGCGGGCCTCGGCGGGGGCGCCGAACTCGGGCGCGGTGAGCGAGACAATCGTGCCGCCGGCGATCCCGACGTCGAGTCGGCGGGCGCCGGACGGCGTGACGACCACGCCGTTGGTCAGCAGGAGATCGAGCATGGAAAGCCTCCAGATCTAGAAGGGGACACGAGAGAAGTAGCGCTCGGCGAGGCTCGCCTTGACGGACGCGCGTGCGTTGACGAGCTGGGAGACCGCGACGTCGGCCGCCGCGCTGAGCAGCATCGCCGCCTTTTCGCGGGGCCAGCCCCGGTCTGCGACGACGAGCTCGAGGAGATCGTCGAGGGCCGCCTGGGCTGCGGCGTCTAGGTCGTCGCCGTCGCCGATCGTGATCACGTGGCCGCCGGAGAGGACGACCGGACGCCGGACCGAGACACCCGGGATCACGCGGCACGAGAGCGTCACCGTGCCCTCGACCTCGACGCCCGTGAGGGAGCACTCGCCGTCGCCCTGCGCGGCGTGGAGGTCGCCCGCGAAGAGCCGCGCGCCGTAGACCTGGACCGGAAGGACGACGGCCGAGCCGGCCGTGACATCGTTGCAGTCCATGTTGCCGCCGTAGGGGCCGACGGTGCTCGAGCTCGGCTCGCCCTCAGCGGGCGCCACGCCGAGCTTGCCCACCATGGGCCGGACGGGGATGGTGACGCCGTCGTCGAAGCGGACCCCGCCGTCGTCGATCTCGACGACGTGACCGTAACGCTCGAGGGGCGCGCCGAACCCGCCACGCCCGGGAAGCGTCACCATCGCGGCGCGGCTGGCGATGCGGATGTCGTGGATCTCGACGCGGAGCGCGTCGCCGGGGCGCGCGCCGCGGACGACGACGGGTCCCGTCACCGGGATCGAGCACTTCTCGTACTCGCCCGCCTCGAAGAATCCGCCGGTCAGGAGGCTCCGCGCCTCGAGGGCGAAGCGCTCGCCCTGCTCGACCTCGAGGACGGGTTCGGCGAGGGCGGTGAACACCGCCGAGGCGTGGTCGAATCCGGCATAGGCGAAGCCTGCGTGGGGTAGATGGCCGATTTCGGGGGACTGGCCCATGTCGGCAGGCCTACGCGTAGACGGGCTGCGCCCAGCCCTGGTCCGAGGCGGCGCGCCCGACGACGGCGTCGAGGTAGAGCCGCTGGAGCCGCGCCGTGAGCTCGCCGACGGCGCCCGTGCCGATCGGCGTCCGGTCGACCGACTTGACGTGGTTGACCTCGGCCGCGCTCCCGCAGACGAAGACCTCGTCCGCGGAGTAGAGTTCCGTGCGGTCGATGGGCCGGATGTCGACGTCGAGCCCGAGTTCGGTGCGCGCGAGGTGCAGGACGCTGTCCCGCGTGATGCCCTCGAGGATACTGTCCGTCGTGGGAGGCGTGCACAGCCGGCCCTTGCGCACCATGAAGACGTTGTAGCCCGCGCCCTCGGCGACGTGGCCGGACTCGGTCATGAGGAGCGCGGCGTCGTAGCCGTTCCGCCGCGCCTCGAGCATGGCGAGGCGCCCGTTCTGATAGTTGGCGATGGATTTGATGCGCGGAGGCATCGAGCGGTCCGAAAGGCGGGCCCAGCTGCTGATCTGCATGTCGAGGCCGGTCGCGCCGAAGTAGTTGCCCATGGGGATCGCGGCCATGAACACGGTCGAGGGCCCGGTGTCCTCGGGCTTGCCGTCGCTCGAATCGACGAAGACCTGGGCGCGCATGTGCAGGTTGCTGCGCAGCCCATTCGCGCGGACGAGGCCGAGGAGCTGCTCGGTGAGGACGTCGACGTCCTGCGGGCCGTCGATCTCGACGACGCGCATCGAGTCGACGAGTCGGCGCATGTGGTCGCCTACGCGGAACGCGTAGAGCTGCTGCTCGTCCTCGCTCCAATAGGCGCGGAAGCCTTCGAAGACGCCGACGCCGTATTTGAGCGTCGTGCTGAGGACGTGCAGCCGGGCGTCGGCGTACTCGACGAGCTCGCCGTCGTGCAGGAGATACCGGACCTTCGGCGTAGCGGGGGCCGGCTGTGGCGTGGCCAAGAGCGCTTCTTCGCGCAGCGTCGACATCTCGTAGGTGCTCCTCTTCCCAGAACAACTTCAACAACGTATGGTGTGTGTCACTATATTGAAGATGGCGTTGGAGGCCTGTCAATGGTTCCGCGAATCGCAATCCCAAACTTGTGGCGGCTGATGTGCCAAATGAGCCGCGAATGTCTCGACCTAACAAACCGAACGCCCGTTCTGGGATACCAGAGCTTCCCAAAGCGGAAGAGAGTCGGTTCAATAAAGTGATGACGCTTTGATTCAAGGAGTCCGCATGTCCCAGCTGTCGGTCCGCCTCTCTCGCAGGCCAAAGAGATTTCCTGCGTCGCCTGACGTGCCTGCAACAGCCGCGGAGGGCGCCCCATGAGCGTTCAGGGAATACCGCGCACGTCTCCGGGCCTGCGCGTCGCCGATTGGGCGAAGCGCGGGAGGGCCGTGGTCTTCTCGAGGTCTCATCTGGCCGTGACCGTCGTGGCGGCCGCCGTGATCCTCGGCCTCCCCCTTCTGGCCCTCGTCATGCCGTACCCCCACAGCCCCCTCAGGCCAGACCCCAACGCGATCAGCGTCGCCCCGAATGCCACGTACTGGTTCGGCACGGACGGCAACGGGATGGACGTCTTCTCCCGCACGATCGAAGCCGCCAAGCTCGACCTCCCGATCGCGATCGGAGCGACTGTCCTGGCCCTCGTCGTCGGCGTGCCGCTCGGCCTCTTCGCCACGAGCGGCCGCGTCGGCGACGCCCTCATGCGCGTCGTCGACGCGTTCGCCGCACTGCCGACGGTCGTGATCGCCGTCGTCGGCATCCAGCTCATGGGCGGTTCGGTGCTCGATGTCGTCATCGCGATCGCCGTCGTCGGCGCGCCGCGTTTCGTGCGCCTCTCGCGCGCTGCGGCGCTCACGCTGCGCTCGGCGCGCTACGTCGAGGCGGCGGTCGCGACGGGATGCTCACCGCTGCGAGTCGCGTTCAACCACGTGTTCCGCAACGCCTACGGCGTCGTGCTGGTCCAGGCCACCCTCACCGCCGCGAACGCCCTCGGCACCATCGCGGCCCTCAACTTCCTGGGGGTCGGGGCAAAGCCGCCGCAGCCGAGCTGGGGCGGCATGATCGCGGACGGCTTCAGCATGCTCATCCGCGGCGACTGGTGGGCCTCGGCCTTCCCGACCGCCGCGATGCTCCTCGCGATCGGCTCGCTCAACATCCTCGCGGGTGCCCTCGAGAACCGCATCGAGCGCGTGGAGCGTGCACGATGACGGCGGGGCTCGAGGTGCGCGGGCTCGTCACCGAATTCGCGGCGCGCGGCGGCGCCGTTCGGGCGCTCCATGGGATCTCGTTCGACGTCGGCGAGACGGAGATCGTGGGCATCGTCGGGGAGTCGGGGTCGGGCAAGTCGACGGTCGTCCGCTCGATCACGCGGCTGCTCGTGCCGCCTGGGCGCGTGGCGGAGGGATCGGTCGTGTTCGACGGGCGAGCGCTGCTCGACCTGCCCGAGCGGCGCATGCGCGAGCTCCGGGGGCGGGACATCGGCTTCGTCGCCCAGAATCCGTTCAGCGCGCTCAACCCCGTGCTGCGACTCGAGAAGCAGTTCGCGAACATCGCGAAGGCGCACGGCGTCCGCGCCGACGCTGCGTCGCGCGAGCGGGCCGTGGCCCTGCTCGAGGCGACCGGCGTCAATGAGCCGGAACGCGTGATCCGCGGCTACGCGCACGAGCTGAGCGGCGGGATGGCGCAGCGCGTCGTCATCGCCATGGCGCTCTACCTCAATCCGCGGCTCGTCATCGCCGATGAGCCGACGACGGCGCTCGACCTCACCGTCCAGCGGCAGGTTCTCGACACGCTCCGGAAGCTGACGAGCGGGAGCGGACGGTCCATGCTCATCGTCACCCACGACCTCGGGGTCGTGGCCGAGTACTGTGACCGCGTCCTCGTGATGTACCGCGGGAACCTCGTCGAGCAGGGGGCGGTGTCGCGGGTCTTCACCGCGCCCGAACACCCGTACACCGCCTCGCTGCTCAGGTCTGTCGCGCGGCCCGCGGAGTCCCCCAACGCCGCGGAGGCCGCTAGGGCCGCGGGGCCATCTGACCGAGTGCAGCCCGTCGAGGCCGCGATGTCCGAGACAGGGGGCGCGTGATGCCCATCATCGAAGTGAAGGATCTGCGCAAGACGTTCCAGACCCCTCAAGGCCGCGTCCTGACGGCGGTCGACGGGGTCTCGTTCGACGTCGAGGCTGGCGAATGCCTCGGGATCATCGGCGAGAGCGGCTCAGGCAAGTCGACGCTCGGCCGCCTCCTCCTGCGGCTGCACGAGGCGGATTCGGGCTCCATCCTGCTCGACGGGCAGGACGTCCGGGCTCTCGCGCCGCGAGCGCTCCGGCGGAAGCGCCGCCACTGGCAGATCGTGTTCCAGGAGCCGTTCGCGTCGCTCAATCCGCGCCTCACGGTGCGCCAGATCGTCGAGGAGCCGCTCGTCGTCTCGAAGCTCTGCGCGTCGCGCGCTGAGCGGCTCGAGAAGGTCGAGAGAACGCTTGACGAGGTGGGCCTCTCGGCCCAGTTCCTCGACCGCCGCCCGGCGAACCTGAGCGGCGGGCAGCAGCAGCGCGTCGGCATCGCCCGGTCACTTGTCACGGATCCGAGCATCGTCGTGCTCGACGAGCCGACGTCGTCACTCGACCTCACGATCCGGGCTTCGATCCTGCGGAAGCTCTCGGAACTGCAGCGCGCCCGTGGGCTCACCTATGTCTTCATCTCGCATGACATCGAGACCGTGAGGCACTTCTGTTCGAAAGTCGCGGTCATGCATCGCGGGCGGTTCGTCGAGACGGGACCGGCGCTCGACGTGCTCGACAACCCCATGCAGGCCTACACGCAGGCGCTCATGGCGGCCGCGATGCCGGCTCTTCCCTACATCCCGCCGGACATTTCGCCGGACGACGACGGCGCGTTCGCCTCGGCGGGCGACGGGTCCGGGCCACTCCTTCCCACCACCCAGGAGGCCAACGCATGATCCGGTACATCGCCTCGCGGCTGGGCATCGCCGTCGGCCTTCTCCTCGGACTCATGACCCTGAGCTTCGGGCTCGTGTCCCTCCTCCCCGGGGACCCCGCCGTCGCCCTTCTCGGCGAGTATGCGACGCCAGACGATATTGCCCGCATCCACGGCGAGCTCGGGCTCGATAAGCCCGTCTGGGACCGGTACCTCGACTACCTCGGGCGCACGATCACGGGCGATCTGGGCCATTCGTTCTTCACGGGCACGCCGGTCGCCCAAGAACTGTGGACGCGCCTGCCCAACACGCTCGTCTATCTCGTCCCGGGCCTCGTCCTCGCGCTCCTCCTCGGCGTCGCGATGGGGACGTTCGCCGCGTATCGGAGCGGGCGGCTGCCGGACAAGACCTTCACGGCCGGCGTCTCAGTGCTCATGGCGATGCCCGAATTCGTGCTCGCGCTTCTGCTGCTGTTTATCTTCTATCAGCAATTGCATCTTGCGCCGGCGCCGCTCGGAATGCTCGCGAGCGCCGATATTCCGCCGCCCAAGGTGACGGGTTCCGTGCTCGTGGATGCTGTGATCGCCGGGAAATGGAAGATCCTGGGCTCGGTCTTCAGCCGGGCAGCGCTCCCGATTGTCACCATGGGGTTTTTCTTTGCGGCGCCCTTCGGGAAGACCGTCCGCACCGGGCTCCTGCAGATCCTCCATTCCCCGCAGATCGAATTCGCGAGGGCGTGCGGCCTCCGGCCTTTCCAGGTGTACCGCTACGCCCTGAGCGACGTCCGGGCGGCCCTCATGACGTACATGGTGCTGCTGTTCGCGGCGGCCCTGAGCGGGGCCGCGATCATCGAGAGCGTCTTCTCGTGGCCGGGCGTGGGCGGGTGGTCGCTCGACGGCGTCCTCAAGGGAGACATGCCCGTCATCCAGGGCTTCGTCCTGGTGATGGGGGCGACGAGCCTGTTCGGCTACGTCATCCTCGACGTGCTCATCACGCTGCTCGATCCGCGGGCCCGCGGTGTCGCGCTGCGCCCCCGCCGCCGGGCCCGCCCTATCGTCGCGCCGACGATGTGACCCTTGACACCATGAAGATCGATTCAATAGATTGAAGACATGTTCACTAAAATAAAGAACGACAAGCTGGTCGTCCTCGGTGGGCTGATCCCCCTCGACGGCCGCGTGAGCTGGGTTCCCCCGCAGGCATCCGGCTTCCAGCCCTCGAATTGCTATTTGCTGTCCGAGGCGAGCGCGGCGGGCGACTCCCACCTCCTCGTCGACTCGGGGCTCGCGGTCCATAGCGAGGAGATCCTCGGAGACCTCGTGTCCCTCATCGGTGAGGGCGGCAACCTCTCGGTCTTCTTCACGCGGGCCGAGATGGACTGCGTCTCCAACCTCGAGCCGATCGTCCGGCACTTCGACATCGAGCGGCTGTTCACGGGCGGCGTCATCAACCCCTTCGACGCGTTCGAGGACCTCGCCCGCACCGGGCTGCGCAGCCGCCGCCACCAGATCGACGCGCAGCGCACGGGCCACGGCGACTCGGTTGCCCGCGCCGCCACCATCGAGATCGCGCCCGGCCGCGTGCTCGAGATCGAGGCCCCGCTCCTGCGGCTCCTCATGACGTTCTGGGGCTGGGACGCCGAGACCGGCGCCCTCTTCACCTCGGACACGTTCACCCATGGCGTCATGGCCCGGCCGGACGGTCCGCGCGTCATCGACTCGACCGTCGAGGACACCACGACGCCCGAGCAGGTGGCCGGCCACCTGTACGCGAAGTACGAATGGCTTCCCCGCGCCACGCGCGAGCCGCTGCGGGATTGGCTCGCCGCGAAGTTCGACGAACTCGACCCGGAGATCGTCGCCCCCTCGCGCGGATGCGTGCTCCGCGGGCGCGACGTGGTGCGACGCCACCTCGAGTTCATGCTCAAAGCCCTCGAACCGCAGCACGCCGGGCTCGTGCCGCAGGCCGTCTAGGAGGACCCATGGAAGAGCTAGTTGAGACGATGAGCAGCGATCTTCCGCGGAGCGTTGCCGACGGCGTGACGTGGATGAGCTCGTGCCTTCCGTTCCACATCGACGGACGCGTGATCCACGGCCACAACTCGACGTTCCTCGTCCAGGGCGAGACGGCGTCGATCCTCGTCGACACGGGCAACCCGTCGAGCTGGCCGATCATCTCCGAGAAGCTCGACGAGCTCCTCGGCGGCCGCGAGCTCGACTACGTGTTCCCGACCCACCCCGAGCTGCCCCACACCGGCAACCTGCCGAGGCTCGTCCAGAAGTACCCCAACGTGCAGATCGTGGGGGACATCCGCGACTATCACCTGTTCTATCCTCAGATCGAGCCGAACCTCCACGCCCGTGTGCCGGGAGACCGCATCGACCTGGGCGGCGGATACGAGTTCCTCATCGTCGAGGCCCTCATCCGCGATCTGCCCAACACGCAGTGGGGCTTCGTGCCGCAGTCCGGCGTGCTCTTCACGGCGGACGGCTTCTGCTACATGCACCGCCCCGAGCTCGACGACGAAGACCCCGTGCACCTTCCCGGCGAATGCGGTCTCACGACGACGGAGCTCTCCACGCCCGTGGCGGTTGAGAACGCCGCGTTCTTCACGGGCAGCGCCCTCTACTGGGCGCGCTTCGCCAACGACGCCGACCGCGTCTACGACCGTGTGCTCGCGCTCGTCGATGAACTCGGCGTCACGACCGTCGCCCCGACCCACGGCAACGTCATCACCAACATCCGGGACGTCGAACCCATCATCCGGGCCGGCCACAAGCAGGCGTACCGGTACTAGCGCGGCCGCACACCTCGCCGCACATCCTGTTTGCACGCACCGCTGTTTGTCACACCCGTTTGCAGTCACCCCGTTTTGCACCCTTCCCATTGCACCCACCCGCCCCACCCGCCCCACCCACCCCACCCGCTCTTCCCCCACCCACCCCACCCAAGAAATCCGGTGTTTAGACCATGAATCGCTTGCGTCTGCTCTCCGGCGGTCTGGCCGCCGCCCTTGCGGTTTCCCTGACCGGCTGCGGAGGCGGCAGTTCCGCGTCCCCGACCCAGCCGGACAGCGTTGTCATTGCGGTCGGCTCCCTGCCCGACAGCCTCACGCCCGCCCCGTGGGGCGGAAGCGCCTCCCACGTCGTCCTGAGCGGCCTCGGCTCGCAGCTGCTCGAATACAAGTCCACCGCGACGAGTTCGGATCCGTGCGGCCAGCCCACCACCGCGGTGTCCGGCCGGCTCGCGGAGAGCGCGACGCCCGCCCCGGACGGCAAGGGCATCATCGTCAAGCTCAAGAAGCTCACGAGCCAGTTCGGCCACACGCTCTCGGCCGAAGACGTCCGCTGGAGCCTCATGATCGGCATGCAGCGCCAGCCGGTCATGAAGGGCACCCTCGCGAGCAGCGGGTTCGACGTCAACAACGTGGCCAAGGTCATCGACGATCAGACGGTCGAGCTCAACACGACGGCCATCACGTCGTTCAGCATCGAGTCTCTCCAGAACAACCTCTTCTACATCCACGACAGCGTCGAGGCGAAGAAGCACGTCACGGCCGACGATCCGACGGCGAACAACTGGCTCTCGAAGAACCTCGCCGACTACAGCGGATGGAACCTCGAGGAGTTCACCCCGGGCACGTCCCTCACGGTCACCGCCGACTCCAAGTGGGAGGGCAAGCGCGGCTCGGTCAAGCGCGTCGTCGTCAAGGCCGTGCCGAACACGTCGACCCGCAGCCAGCTCATGCAGTCCGGCGAGGCGCAGATCGCGAACGGCTTTGAGTACGACCAGTACGCGTCGCTCGGCAAGTCGCCCGATGTCACCGTGCTCAACTGCCCGAGCGCGACCCGGGACACGCTCATGTTCAACGTCAAGTCCGGCCCCCTCTCGGACGTCCGGGTGCGGCAGGCGATTTCGATGGCCATTGACCGCGACGCCCTCGTCAAGGGCGCCTATGCGGGCTACGGCAAGGCGGCCCAGGCCACGTTCCCGGGCGGTGATCCCTCGGGCGTGTACAAGTTCGACGTCGCCGGAGCGAAGAAGCTCTTGGCGGACGCGGGCTACGCGAACGGCTTCAAGATCACGCTGAGCTACAGCGCGACGCGTCCAGGCCCGGTCGCGAACAAGTCCTCGGTCCTCATCCAGTCGATGCTGAGCCAGATCGGCGTCACCGTCACGCTCCAGAACGTCGCGAGCTCGACGGACTTCTCGAGCGCGCTCATCCAGGGCCGCTTCGAGGCGGTGCTCTACTCGGAGCCGATCGTCATCGCGGACCCCGCGTTCTACAGCTTCGCGTACTACGCCGGCAACGCCCCGAGCAACACGACCGGCTGGAAGGATGCGAACTTCGACCAGCTCCGGACGAAGCTCGCCGCAACGCCCCAGGATCAGACCGCCCAGCGGAACGACCTCATCAAGCAGATGACCGCCGTCGTCGATTCCGGCGCCCCGATCCTCTCGCTCGTCGAGACTCGAGGCCTCATCGCGGCGAAGAAGGGCCTCTCGGGGGCAACTCCGCTGAGCAACGGCCAGGTCTACTTCGACGCCCTCGGCAGCTAGGAAGGCACATCATGATTGAACTGTGCGGAAAGCCTGTCCGCGACACCCTCGAGGAACTCCTCGACCCCGCATCGACCGCCCTCGTCGTCATCGACATGCAGAAGGGAGCCGTCTTCCCGGGCGGCGCCATCGGGGATTCGGGCCACGACCTGAGCATGATGCCGCGCGTCCGCGAGCAGTGCCGCGTGGCGATCGAGGCGGCCCGGCGCAACGGCGTCCCGATCTTCCACATCCGCGTCGAGAACCTGCCGGACGGCGCGAGCTCCCCGGCCGCGTGGCTCCGGGCCCTCTACACGGCATCGAACGGCCGCCCGATCGACCTGGGCAAGCTCAGCGTCAAGGGGGATCCCGCGACGGACTTCTGCGACGAATGCCTCCCGCTCGACGGCGAATCCGTCATCACCAAGCGGCGCCCGAGCGCGTTCGTCTCCACCGAGCTCGCCCTCCTCCTGCGGAGCCAGGGCATCGAGTCGGTCGCGCTCGTCGGGGTGTCGACGGGCGGCTGCGTCGAGGCCACGCTGCGGGACGCCGTGCACAACGACTTCTACGCCGTGCTCCTGGAGGACGCCGTCGGAGCCTACGACACCGTCGTCCATGACGCGGCCCTCACGGTCATGCGTGCGCGGCACGATGTGTGCAACGTCGCCGAGGCCGTCGCCGTGTGGGACGCGGCGCGGGGAGCCTGAGGGCGGCGATGAACGGGAGCGCGGGATTGCTGGCCCCGCCCGTCGGCCTGGCGGGCAGCAGGGTGCACCGCCTGGGCGCGGAGATCCTCCTGGACGAGCACGTCAGCTGGTGCCCCGAGGGCGTCCGACGGCGGCAGCCGGTCAACGCCTACCTCATTCGGGGAGAAGGCGGCGCCGTCCTGGTTGATACGGGCGTGCGGCGCCACGAGGCCGAGGTCCTCCAGCAGCTCGACGAGCTGCTGGATCCCGGGGAGCCGATCACGATCCTCCTGACGAGGACCGAGATGGAGTGCTGCCTCAACGTCCCGGCGATCGAGGCGAGGCGTCCGGTCGATGCAGTCTGGTACACGGGCGGCATCACCGTCCCGCGCTCGACTGCCCCGGCCCGCCGGGTCTCGGTCGAGCCGGGGACGTCGCTCGACGTCGAGCTGCGCCCCGGCGTCGTCCTCCAGCTCGTCTCCCCGCTCCTGCGCCTCCTGCCCACGCTCTGGGTCTACGACCCGCCGTCGGGCGTGCTCCTCACCTCGGACGCGTTCACGTACGCCCGCGGCGACGGCGAGGCGGGCGACCCCATGGAGGGGCTCGTGAAGTTCCGCTGGTTCGGCGGCGCGGACACGCGGCCCATCGCGCGGGACGTCCTGCGGGTCATCGGGAGCCGGCGCGTCACTGCGATCGGCCCTGGCTACGGCTTCCCGTTCGTCGGCGAGGCGGAGTGCCGCCGCGAGGCCGCGCGCCTCGCGGCGTGCCTTGAGGAGGTGGGGGGCCGATGACAAACGACGACGGCGCCCGTCGCCCCGCGGGACAGGCCCGAGCGGGCGGGCGCATGAGTGCAGACGACGACGCCGCCCGTCGCCCCGCGGGACAGGCCCGAGCGGGCGGGCGCGTGGAAAACCTCGACGCTGCTCGCCGGATCGCCGACGGCGTCTTCTGGCTCGGCGGGTGCCTTTCGGCCTTCTCTGCGGGCGAAGAGGTCCACTACCACGTCTCCTCGTATCTCGTCGTCGGTTCGCGGGCCTCGCTGCTCGTGGACACGGGCGACCCTGCGCATCGGGCTCTCGTCCTCGACCAGCTGGAAGCCGCGCTCGGCGGCAGGACGCTCGACTACGTGTTCCCGACCCATCCCGAGATCCCGCATGCGGGCAATCTCCCTGCGTTGCTCGAGCGCTTCCCGGAGGCGCGGGTCGTCGGAGACGTGCGTGATTATGCGCTGCATTTCCCCGAATTCGAGGGGCGCTTCGACGCGAGGCGTCCTGGCGACTCGATCGACCTCGGGGGGAGGGAATTCCGCTTCCTGCCCGCGCACATCCGCGACCTCGAGAACACGGTCTGGGGCCACGACAGCGGGGCTCGCATGCTCTTCGTCTCGGACGGCTTCTCGTTCATCCATGACGTCCCCTTGCCCGACGGCGACGATGACGAGCCCGTCCATCGGCCCGGCCAGTGCCGGCTCTTCTCCGGTGAGATGCCCGCGCCGCCTTCGGTCGAGCAGGCCGCCTACGGGACGGGGCGTGCCCTGTATTGGACCAAGTTCGTCGACGTGAGCACTGCGTTCGCCGAGATCGAGCGGATGCTCGCCGAGCTGCCGACCGAGCTCATTGGGCCAGCCCACGGCAACGTCATCGACGACGTCGGCGGCATGCTCGCGACGTCGCTCGCGGCCCATCGAAGGGTCTACGACGACGCTAGGAAGCAGTAAAATGAAGATGTATCAATATTATGAAGCCATCGGCACGGCGAGGAGTGCAACATGAGAGATCTCATCGGATACGGGGAGAACCCTCCCGTGGTCGAATGGCCGGGCGGCGCAAAGGTGGCCGTCTCCGTCGTCGTCAATTACGAAGAGGGGGCCGAGCGGTCCATCGCCTCCGGCGACGAAGCGGACGAGGACATCGTGATCTTCGGTGGCTGGTCCTCGGACCCGTCGAAGCGCAACCTCATGAAGGAATCGTTCTTCGAGTACGGGCCGCGCGTCGGCGTGTGGCGCTATCTCGCGATGCTGCGCGAGTACGGCGTTCCGGCGACCTTCATGGCCTGCGGGGCCGCGCTCGAGAAGAATCCCGATGCCGCCCGCGCCATCGCCCGCGACGGGCACGAGATATGCGCCCACGGCTACCGCTGGCGCGGGCTCGCAGGGATGACCCCCGACGAAGAGCGGGCCGAGATCCGTGCCGCGCGGGCCGCGATCGAGGCCACCGCGGGCGTGACACCCGTCGGCTGGTACGTGCGCGAGGACATCACCGAGAACACCCGGGCCATCCTCGCCGAAGAGGGCTTCCTCTATGACTCGAACTCCTACGCCGACGATCTCCCGTACTTCGTCCAGGCGGGAAGCGCGCGCCACCTCGTCCTCCCCTACGCGGGGGACACGAACGACGGACGCTTCTGGGGGCCCGGGAGCCTCGGGACAGGAGCCGATTTCTTCAGTGTCCTGAAGGACACGCTCGACTGCCTCCTCCATGAGGGCGAGGAGGTCCCCAAGATGATGTCGGTCGGGATCCACCTGCGGATTGGCGGGCGGCCCAGCGTCGCGCATGGCGTGCGCCGCTTCCTCGAGTACGCGGGCTCGCAGGCCGGCGTGTGGTTTGCGACGCGCGAGGAGATCGCACGGTGGTGGCTCGACCATGCACCCGCCGACCAGCCGCGGGGTGTCTTCGAGGGCGTGGCCTCGTGAACGCGTCGAGCGACCAGCGCACTGACGCACCGCGCACCGCAGATCTTGCGAAGCTCGTCCACAACGTCCACGAGCAGGGCTTTCAAGAGCTCAACCGCGTGGGCCTGAGCGGGCAGCGCGACCAAGGCCTCGTCTCGACGCTCATCTCGCGCGACCTGAGCGATTCGGATGATCTCTGCATCAGCTGGGGGCGGATCCTTCCCGGCCAGCGGCACCTGTGCCACCACCACCCCGACGCGTCCGAGTTCTATGTCGTCATCTCGGGGACCCCGCTCGTCTTCCTCGGGGGCGAGGAATACCGCGCCAAACCAGGCGACGGAATCTATATCCCGCGCGGCCTCAGCCACGGCGCGTGGAATGACACGGATACGCCGGTCGACCTCGTCGTCGGCGTGAGCAAGCCGGCCGACTGGGAGTTCGTCCACGATGAATGAGATCCGTACGCCGCAGGAGGCCGGCCGCGCCGTCGGCGTCATCACGGCAGACACGAGCCCCACGCTCTTCGCCGTCCTTGCGCACGCCCACATCGACTTCGTCGTCCTGGACGCCGAGCAGACGCCGCTGGGCGTCCAGGCGTGCGCCGACGTCGTCCAGCGGCTGCGCGGGACGGGAGTGAGGGTCTCGGTGCGCGTCCCGGACATCCAGCCCAACACGCTCGTGGCCTTTGCGAACACGGGCGCCGACGAGCTCGTGCTCCCGCACCTGAGGAACGTTGGCGAGCTCGAGCGCGCGTATGAGGCGATCACGTACTCACCGCGCGGCCTGCGCTCGCGGCAGGTCTCCCCGGCGTCGGGCTTCGGTTCGGACTTCAGCCGCGCGCCATTGCTCAGCGTCCTGTTCGAGACCGTCGACGCCGTGGCCATCGCCGAAGAATTCGTGGCGCTCGAGGCGTTCGGCGGGGGCTGGCTCGGGCCGACCGACCTCGCGGCCGATCTGCACCGAGAGGGCCGGACGGATCCGGACTATCTGGACAAGGCCATGCAGTCCGTCGTCGAGACCCTCCGCGAGGCCGGGCACAGCGTGGGGCTGCCTGCTCCGTCGATGGCCCGCGCCCGCGAGGTCTTCGACCGAGGGGCCGACCGCTGCGCGGTCTACTGGGAGCGAGAGCTCGCGACGCTGCTCGCGGGATACGCCGCGTCACGATCCATATGACGACCAGCGTCACGTCCTCGTCCGCTCGGTACAATGCCGCCAACCGAGACATATTGAAGGAGCCCTGCGTGGGAGACTCTCCGAACGGCACCGCGAGCGTCGGCGGGAACGGAACCGCCACCGGCGAGGCCCCCGACCGTGACTTCTGGATCGCCCGGATCGGGGCCACGATCCGGGAACAGCGCGTCGGCCGATACACCGTGGAAGAGCTCGCGGAACGCGCGGGCGTGAGCGCGGGGCTCATCAGCCAGATCGAGCGCGGGATCGGCAACCCGTCCTTCGCGACGCTCCTCCGGCTCGCCAGCTCGCTCGACCTCCCGCTCGCGAGCATGTTCAACGAGCCGCCCGGGGGGCGTCACAACATGCTCGTGCGCCGCGCGGATCGGCGCCGCATCGAGATCCCGTCGCAGGGCGTCGTCATGGAACTCATCGTCCCGGACACGGAACGCAAGCTCGGCGTCGTGAGCATGACGATCCCGGCGCATTTCGACGGCGCGAACTCCTCCGACTCGCACGAGGGCGAGGAGTGCGTCATCGTGCAGTCCGGGTCTCTCGTCGCGACAGTGGGCGGCCAAGAGTTCCACCTCGAGGCGGGGGACAGCCTCACGTACGACTCGTCGCTTCCGCACTGGTGGCACAACCGGACCGATTCGGCCGCCGTCATGATCGCGATCTCGACGCCGCCGTCGCTCGGCCGGGCGCACTGATGACGGGCCCCGGCCCGAGCGCCCCGGGGCCGGGAGGCGCCCCTGGGCCGGCCGTCCGCCTCGGGATGCTCGTCGCGTCGTCGAACTCGAACGCGGAGACGCTCACGGCCGCGCTCCTCGCGCACCGCTCCGACGTCGGCGTGCACTGCAGCCGCTTCCGGCTCCCGCCTGAGCTCGGGGACGCGATCGATGCCGCGGTCCTCGGCGACGCGCCGAGCATGCTCGCGGACGCCGAGCTCGACGCCGTCGCCTTCCACGGAACGTCCGGAAGCTGGGTAGGGCTCGACGGCGACAGGCAGCTAAGCGAGTCCCTTGCCCACGCGACGGGGGCCCCGGCGACGACGGCGTCCCTCGCTGTCGTCGACGCCCTCGCCGAGCTTGGGGCGTCCCGTGTCGCCGTCGTCTTCCCCGGACCCGCGCCGATCGCCGAGCTCATCGCGGAAGAATACGCCCGCTCGGGGCTCGAGGTGGTGGCGACGTCGACTCCTCCAACGGTCCTCTCAAACCCGGAGATTGCGCGCCTGCCCGCCGAGGACATTGCGTGCCTCATGCGCCCCGCGTTTGTCCCCGAGGCCGAGGCGGTCGTGTGCATCGGGACGAATCTGCGCGCGGGCTACCTCGTGCCCGACTTCGAGCGCGAGTTCGGCGTACCCGTGGTTGACAGCGCGGTCGCAACTCTCTGGAAGCTCCTCCGACTCGCCGGCGCCGCCCGGCCGGCCCCGGGGTGGGGCCGCCTCTTCGAAGCGTGATCTGAATATTGGTTATTGATTGACCATTATTTTGGTCTAAAATGGATGCATGGTCACGACGTCCTTGTCCGATTTGAAGGCCCATCTCTCTGAATACGCCGACCGGGCCGAGCGGGAGCATGAGCGGTACACGGTCACGCGCAATGGACGCCCGGCCGTCGTCCTCGTGTCCGCGGAGGACTGGGAAGCCATGGAGGAGACTGTCTTCTGGCTCTCGCAGCCCGGGATTCGGGAAACGATCGCGGACGCTGAGGCCGATATTGTCGCAGGCCGCACCTATGGGGCCGATCAGGCCGCTGCCATGCTCCGCGAACTGCGCGAACGCGGCCGGTGACTGCGGCCTACGAGCCGCGGCTCGCTGCTACGGCGCTCAGGGGCCTTGCCAGCCTGTCGCCGCGCGTGGCCGAGCCGCTCTTGGCCTTCGCGTTCGGATCTCTGGCCGAGAATCCGCGCCGCCGCGGACATCAGCTCCGCAATGAGCTTTCAGGGTATTGGTCTGCTCGCCGTGGCGATTTTCGGGTGATCTATCGGCTCGATGACGAGGCGATGGTCATGCTCATCATCGACATCGGGCCTCGAAACTCGATCTACCGAACGAGGTAGTCGGTCCGTCACGGTAGACGATGCCGTTCAGGTTCGGGCGGCGCGCCTCAGCCACGCCTCGACGATTTCGTGCCGCGTCGCGATCCACGCGCCGCGACTTGTCGCGTGGCCGAGGAAGCGGTCGAGGGCGCCCGCGTAGGCTGGGCGCCCGATGATGCGCGGATGCAGCCCGACGCTCATGACCGAGGGGCCCTGCCGTGGGTCCTCGAGCTGGAGGTCGAGGCAGCCGATGAGATGGTCGGCGAACGCCTGGCCTGTCGGGAACTGGCTCATGAGGCCGGCATCGTTCGTGTCGCCCGAGTAGGGAAGAACCGGGAAGCGTGCGCCGTCGGCGCCCCAGTGCGGGAGATCGTCGTTGAAGCTGTTCGACTCGTACGCGAATCCCTCCTCGACGAGCACGCCGCGCGTGTGGGGGTTGAGCCCGTCCTTCGAATACCAGCTCGTGGGCCGTGCCCCGGTCGTCGCCGCGATCGAGTCCCGCGAGGCGACGATGAGCTCGCGCTCGGCCTCGGCGCTGAGCCCGGCGTGCGCGTCCCAGCCGTAGCCGTGGTCGGCGATCTCGTAGCCGCGTCCCACGAGGGCAGCCGCGATCGCGGGGTTGGCCTCGAGCGCCATCGCGCAGCAGAACGCCGTGGCCTTGACGCCGTGACGGTCGAGAATGCGCAGGATCCGCCAGATTCCCGCCCGCGCGCCGTAGTCGAACACGGTGGCCTGGCCTGGGGCGATAGCCCGTTCGGCGCCTTCCTCGACGTTGATCACGAGCGAGACGGCGACCCGTGATCCGCCGGGCCACTCGAACGCGGGCGGGCGCTCGCCGTAGCCGATGAGATCGCGTGGAGGGGGCATGTCGGGCACCGCTGGCTTCCTCTCCGTCGAGGTGTTCGAAGGGATTCCCGGGGAGGCTTACCCCGGTTATAGTGAAGCAACTTCGATATTATGAAACTACTTCACAGGGAGGGCGATGTCCACGCTCATCTTCGGCGGCACCCTCGTCACCGGCTCCGGGGACGAGCCGATCGAGGGTGGCGCGCTCGTCCTCGCCGACGGCAGGATCGACGCGGTCCTGGACCGCTGGGACTCCGCGCTCGGCTTCGAGGGTGAAGTCATCGACGCGGCGGGGCTCATGGTGATGCCGGGGCTCATCAACTGCCACACCCACGGGGTCACACCCGGCCCGTTGTTCCCGAGCGCGGCGCCCGCCCTTCCCGACGAGGAATGGCTCGGCCACCTGGACCGGCACCTCCTCGCCGGCACGACGACGGTCCTGAGCCTGTGCGGCTTCGCGACGATGGACCAGGTCCGCGAGGCGGACAGCCGCCACGCCGTTCACGTTCGAGGCGCCACGACGCATCTCCCGTCCGCGCTCGCGGCCGCGCAACGCGCCGACGGCGGCGGGCTGCGCGGGCACGAGGCGGAGCTCAGCGTCGAGCAGATGCTCGACGACGGCGCTGTCGCCATCGGCGAGCTCGGCGGCGGGCAGACGCTCGGGGGCGGCGGGCAGGACCTCGTGTACCTGCCGGAGGCGATCGAGCGCCGCACAGGCGTTCGGGTCTCGCAGGCACAGGCGCGCCGCCTCAAGGAGGCCGTGCTCGGGCGCTTCCTGGATGCCGACGCGGTCGACGCCGAAGCGCTCGCCGCGGCGGCGGGCGACGCCGGGCTGGCCGGCCGGATCGACATCGGCGAGCTAGCGGGCCTCGTCTCAGCGACGGTCATGCCGTCCATCGCCCCGGCGCTCGAGGGGATCCGCGAGGGCGTGCGGGCCGCCGCGCGCCTCGGCGTGCCCGCCGTCGTCCACAGCGCTTCCGCGACGGCCCGGGTCCTGCGGGAGCTCATGGGCGATCCCGCAGCCCGTGGCGCGAGAGTCATCGCGGGGCACGCCAACCATCCGTCCCACACGCCCCGCGAGGCGGTCGAGCTCGCGGCGCTCGGCCGCGCGCACGGCTGGCTCGCTGAGGCCTCCGTCTTCGACCTCCTCCACCGGCGCCGCACGGTCGAGACGCGAGAGCACTGGGACGCGCTCCTCGGACAGGACGATCTCGTGCAGGTGCTCGGGACCGACTACGGCCACGACGGCGACCACGATGAGCTCATCGCCGCGGTCCAGGACGTCGCCTCCCGCGGCCACAGGACGCTCGGCGGTGCGGTCGCGATGGCGACGAGCGCCGTCGCCCGCGCCATCCCGGGCCTCGCCACGCGGCGCGGCGAGCTGCGCACGGGGTTCGCGGCCGACGTCGTCCTCGCCGACGCCCGCGACCTCCGGACCGTGCGGCACGTCTTCGTGGACGGCGCGCCCGTGGTCCGCGACGGGGAGCTCACGGCGGGAGCACGCCGATGACCCGCAGTGCAGACGCGCCTCGCGAACCCCTCTCGACCGCGCAGCGCCGCGTCCTCGAGCGGCTTGTCGGCGAGGAGGTCGCGCGGCGGGACGAGCCCGCCGTCGCGGAGGCGTACGCCGACTTCCGGGCCGCGATGGAGGGGCTGCGGCGCGACGCCGCGCCCCTGCTCGCCCACGAGGAAGGCCGGGACCAATGACCGAGCCGTGGGAGTGGGGAGTCGCGGAGTCCGCGCGGAGGATCCGCGGCGGCGAGCTCTCCGCCGTCGAGCTCCTCGACTCCGTGCTGGAGCGCATCGTCGCGACGGAGGGCTTCGCGCGCGCATGGGCCCATGTCGACGCCGACGGCGCCCGGGCCGCCGCGCGGACGGCCGACCGGATCGCGCGTCGCGGCGGCGGGGGACCGCTCACGGGCGTTCCCGTCGGCGTCAAGGACGTCATCGACGTGCGCGGCCTTCCCGCCGAAGGCGGCTCCGCCGCGCTGCGCGGGCGCATCGCGGCCCGCGACGCGGGGGCCGTCCGGCGACTCCGCGAGAGCGGCGCCGTCATCCTCGGAAAGCTCCAGACGCACGAATTCGCGTTCGGGCAGGGCACGCCGCCCACGCGGAACCCCTGGGATCCGGGCCGCTATGCGGGCGGTTCGAGCGTAGGATCGGGCGTCGCCGTCGCGGTCGGCAGCGTCCCCGCGGCCCTCGGCACCGACACCGGCGGATCCGTGCGCAACCCCGCCTCGGTCAACGGACTCGTGGGGCTCAAGCCGACGGCCGGCCTGGTCCCGGGCTCCGGCGTGCTCACGGTGAGCCACACACTCGATCACATCGGACCCATCGCGCGCAGCGCGGAGGACTGCGCCCTCGTGCTGGAGGGGATGTCCACCCGGGGCCGCGAGCTGACGTTCAGGGGCGCGCGCCTCGCCGTCGACAGGGGATTGTGGACGGCGTGGGGCGTCGCGGCGGGAGTGCGCGACGTCGTCGAGCGCGCGATCGCGGACCTCGCCCGGCTCGGCTTCGAGATCGTCGACGTGAGCCTTCCCGAGCTCGATCTCGCGCTGCCGGCGAGCCTCGCCATCTCGCTCTCCGAGGCTGCGCACCACCATCGGGAGCGACTGGGCAGGGCAGCGGACCGCTACCTCCCCGAGACCCGCACGATGATCGAGACGGGGGCCCTCGTGACCGCCGCCGACCTCCGCATCTCGCACGCCGTCCGCGCGCACCTCCGCGAGGCGCTCGCGCAATTCTTCGAGAGGGCCGGGGTCGACGCGCTGCTCTCGCCGACCCTGCCGGCCACGGCGCCGCGGCTCGCCGACATGGCGCATGAGCTCACGGGGGACGCGGACGGCGAGTCGCTCTCCTCGGCGCTGCGCATGCTCTCGGCGGCGAACCTCACGGGGATGCCGGCCGTGAGCGTGCCGTGCGGCCTCGCGGGCGGGCTGCCCGTGGGCCTCCACCTCCTGGGGCCCGCGCTCTCGGACTACGCGCTCCTCGGCATCGCCCACGTGTACGAGCAGGCGTCGCCGTGGCGGGCGATGGTGCCGGTACGCGACCTCCCGAGCACGGCGCCGCCCTCCTGACGTTGCGCCGTCACCTTCGACGGGCGCGGCGCGGCTTCCGGCCGCGCGCCGGGCGAGAGGTGGCCACTCGTCGCGAACTCGGGAACGGACGACGGCGGGTGCGCCCCCGCCGTCGTCAGATCGCGATGGCGTGGACCCGCACGGGTGCCATGACAGGCTTCGCGTAGCAGACCGAGTCGTCGACCTCCTGATACGGTCCGAAGTTCGGGACGGGCCGATAGCCCGCGGCCTCGTAGAACATCCGCCCGTCCGGCTGCGCCGAGCCGGCCTCGGCCATGACGAGGGTTATTCCGGCGTCGTGGGCCTCGGCCTCGAGCGCCAGGAGGATTGAGCTCGCGACCCCGGATCCCCGCGCGTAGGGGAGCACATAGACCCGCTTGACCTCCGCCGTCTTCGCGTCGAGCCAGCGCAGGCCGCCGCAGCCGAGCGGCTGTCCCGTCGCACGCTCATAGGCGATGAGGAACACGCCCATATCCGCCGCAGTGGGGGCTTCGCCGGCCTCGTGCTCTCCGTGGCCATAGCGCGCGTCGAGCTCGGCCTGCTGGGCAGCGCGGAGGTCGCGGCCGACGGGGTTGGACCACGAGGTTCTGCGGATCGTCAGCTTGGGATGGGTCTGCATGCCGCCTCCTGGATCGACAGGATCGAAGGGTATGCAACTAAACGGTAGGCATGGTCCGTTTCCGTGCCGTTACGACGGTGTGAGTTCTGCGGGAATTCGCGGTACCGCGGCACATGAGCCTCTCGCTCCAATCAACAAAGTCGAGTACAGGCAAGTGTGGCCCTCGGATGATTCGCCTTGCGAGAGTTGATGGACCGGCGCGTCGGTGATCTACGGGGCGGCACACGGGTAGCGGCGATTGGAGCTGGCATGTATCTCTCCCTTTCGGACTGGCGTGGCCGCAAGTCTGAGACCCGCGCAACAGCTCCGCCCTTCAAACTGGCTCCCGTCATCCTCGCCTTAGGCGTCACGAGTCTCCTGACCGATATCTCGTCCGAATCCGTCGCGGCCGTTCTCCCCCTCTACATCACGGCGTCCCTCGGCCTCTCGACGATCGCCTACGGCTTCGTGGACGGGATCTATCAGGGGATCAGCTCAAGCGTGCGCATTGCCGCGGGCTGGACCGCCGACCGTACCGGGAGCCAGAAGTGGATCGCCTTCGCGGGGTACGGCCTGTCCGCGCTCGCGAGGATGGCCCTGCTCGTGGCGGATGGCTTCGGCTCGCTCGCCGCGGTGATCGCCGTCGACCGCGTTGGCAAGGGGATCCGCACGGCGCCGCGCGACGCACTCATCAGGTTCGCCGCGCAGCCCGAGCATATCGGCCGTTCCTTCGGAGTCCACCGCATGCTCGACACTGTTGGCGCCGCCCTCGGGCCAGTTCTCGCGTTCGTGATCCTCCTCGTGATTCCGAACGGCTACCGGGTCGTGTTCATCGCCTCGCTCGCCTTCGCGGTCATCGGGGTCGCGGTCCTCGGTCTGTTCGTCCCCAACGAACGACGGCGGCATCCGGCCACTGCGCGGGAGCCCCGACCCGGCTGGCGGGACGTGAACACCCCCGCGATGAGGCGGCTGCTCCTTGTCGCGGGGGCACTCGGACTGCTGACGGTCGGTGATGGCTTCCTCTACCTCGTCCTCCAGTCCCGGACCTCATTTGCCGCGGAATGGTTCCCGCTGCTCTACGTCGGGACCAATGTCGCCTACCTGCTCCTGGCCATCCCGATGGGTCGGCTCGCCGACCGCTGGGGGCGGACCCGAGTCTTCATCGCCGGGCACGGCGCGCTTCTCGCGGCGTATGTCTCAGCAGTCCTTCCGTGGGCCGGTCTGCCGGCCACGTTGGCGACGCTTGCGCTCCTCGGCGCGTTCTACGCCGCGACGGACGGGGTGCTCGCCGCGCTGGCCGGCTTGCTCTCACCCCAACGCGCCGCCGCGAGCGGCATCGCCGCGGCCCAGACCGTCGTCGCCGTCGCGCGCCTCATCTCGTCGACCGGATTCGGCCTCCTCTGGTACGCGGTCGGCGGCGCGCCGGCGCTGTGGATCATGGCTGCCGGACTCGTGCTCGTCCTTCCTCTCGCGGTCCTGCTGCTCCGCGCGGCGCAGGGCGCGGGCGTGCAAACGGCAGCTCAGTCTGTGCCGTGAAGTACCGAACTCGGGCCTTCGTGCTCATCGCCGTCGTCATCGCGCTGGGGGGAGCCGGTGGCTATGGTGCATGGGCGTATGCCCGATACCTGACGCAGTCCCGTGCCCCATCGGAAGTCTCGGTCGCGCCGTCGGCCGCGGCGGGACCGGTCATCTTCTTCCGCAACACCGCGTCCGGGCAGGGGCAGGGAATGGTCGCCGCCGTCCCGGCCCATGACCCCAAGGCGCCGAGGACGCTCACGAGCCAGGCCTGCGACCGCGTGGACGCGACGGCTGGCCGCCGCATCTGCCTGCGCACGAGGATCGGCCTCGACAGCACGACGGAGGAGCTGATTCTCGACGCCGACTGGCACATCGTGCGCACCCGCACCCTTGCGGGTCTGCCGAGTCGGGCGAGACTCTCGGCCGATGGCCGCTTCGCGGCCTCGACGGTGTTCGTCAGCGGGCACGCCTACTCGGGCAGCTTCTCGACCGCGACGGAAATCTCGGCCACCGACGGCGAGAGCTTCGGAAATCTCGAGAACTACAGCATCACCATTCCCGGCACATCCTTGACGCCCCAGGAGCGCAACGTCTGGGGCGTCACGTTCGCCAAGGACGGTGACACGTTTTACGCAACCGTGGGCTCCTCCGACCGCAACTGGCTCGTGCGGGGGAGCGTCGGGCAGCGAACCCTCACGGCCATCCACGCCGGGGTCGAATGCCCGTCGCTTTCTCCGGACGGCACCCGGATCGCCTTCAAGATCAAGTCATCCGATCCGAACCAACAGCAGGTCAGACTCCTTGCCGTGCTGGACCTCAAGACCGATCAGGTCACGACGCTCGGGGAGAACCGCAACGTCGACGATCAGGCCGAGTGGCTGGATGATGCCTCTGTTCTGTACGGATTGGCCCGCGGGGCGCCCATCGGAGACAGCGACATCTGGGTGCTTCCGGCCGACGGGGCCGGGAAGCCGTCGCTGTTCATCGAGCATGCCTGGTCGCCGTCCGTGGTCAGCGGTGTTCGTAGCTGAGGCAGTCCGCGGCATCGGCGCCGGGCCCCACGCGAACATCGTGGGCGTTGCACATAAGGTGGTCGTTGTGAAGGCACTCGCCCCGCTGGCAGGCTCCGACGTGCGCGAGCACCTTGGGCAGGCCGCCGAGGGCCGAGGTGTCGATAAAGGTCCCGCAGCTCGCATGGTCCGCGGTGCCCGCGACGGTGATGGCGTAGGCGTTGCATTCGTGCTCGTGGTTGAACGCGCAGTTGTCCACGGAACAGGTCGAGACTTCCGTCACGTGAAGCGTCATGGCCTCTCCTTCAGCTCGGATGGTGACGGGGGCGACGCTACCCTCAAAAGCCGGGCGTCCGACAGGGCCGAATACCGCACACTTTCCTGGCCGTTTGTGCCAGCAGGAGGCCGAACACGCGGCAAAGCCGAGGACCAGGCCACCCACCGCGTCCACTTCCCCCGCCAAGACATCGACGGCCGGCCCGTCCTGCGCATCATGGAGCTCGCCGCATGACCAACGGTGCGGACGGCCACAGCGCCGAGGCCACGCCTGCCTCGGGTGAGGTGGTCCCGTTCCGGAAGTTCCTCCTCTACTTCCTCCGTCTCGGCACGATCGGTTTCGGCGGCCCGATCGCCACCGTTGGGTACATGCAGCGCGACCTAGTCGAACAGCGCGAGTGGATCGCCCGGCAGGACTTCCTTGATGGCGTCGCGCTCGGGCAGGCCATGCCGGGGCCGCTTGCGGCGCAGGTGGCCATGTGGATCGGCTACCTCCGGCGCGGGCCGTGGGGCGCTTTCGCGGTCGCCGCGGCGTTCATCGGTCCGTCGTTCCTGATGGTCGTCGTCGCTGGGGCCCTCTACGCGGCCTACGCCGGAACCGGGATCGTCCAGGCCCTCTTCTACGGCATCGCCCCCGCGGTGATGGCCATCATCCTCATTGCCGCCTACAAGCTCCTCAAGCTCACGGATCGTCGCGACTGGCGGCTGTGGGCGATCAGCGCGGTCGTCTTTGCGGTGACTGCCCTCACGGGCTCGGAGCCCATTCCCCTCATCCTCGGTGCAGGCCTCGTGATCCTCCTTTTCGATGCCCCGCCGCATTGGAGGAAGCGACGGAAGCGCCCTGAGGACGAGTCGCCTCCCGCCGCTCACGGGCACGCGCTCCTGCCTGTGCTTGCGGCGCCCGCCGCGGCTCTCGGGGCGGGCGTCGCCGCGACGCTCGTGCCGCTCGGCCTGTTCTTCCTCCAGACCGGTGCCCTCGTCTTCGGGTCCGGGCTCGCGATCGTCCCGCTCCTTCGCGACGGCGTCGTGGACCAGCACCACTGGCTCGACCAAGCCCAGTTCCTCGACGCCGTCGCGATGGGACTCATCACCCCCGGTCCCGTCGTCATCACCGCCGGATTCATCGGCTATCTCACGGCTGGGTTCCCGGGCGCGGTCGTTGCGACCGTTGGGATCTTCACCCCGATCTACCTCGCGGTCGTCCTCCTCGGGAAGTGGTTCATCCGTCACCGGGAGAACAAGCGCGTCCAGGCGTTCGTCGCTGGCGCGACCGCCGCGGCGGCCGGCGCGCTCGCCGGTGCCGTCGTTGTCCTCACGCGGCAGGCCGTCACGGATTGGGTGACCGCCGCCGTTGGCCTCGTGACGCTCGGGCTGCTGTGGCGGTTCAAGATCGGCGAGCCGTGGATCGTCCTCGCGGCGGGCGTCCTCGGCCTCGTGCTGCACCTTCCGCGCTGACCGCGAGTCCTTTCGCAAGCGCTTGCGATAGGGCGCCGAGTCGGCTTAGCCTTGGGGCATGTCCGTTTCTGTGCTGACCGTCGCTGATCGCGCGGGGGTATCGGTTTCAACCGTCTCACGCGCACTGCGTGGCGTCCCGGGCATCTCCGCAGTCACTCGCAAGCGCGTGCAAGAAGCAGCTGACGAACTCGGCTACGTCGTCTCGCCGAGCGCGTCGCGACTCGCGACCGGGCGCACGAGGACCATCGCCGTCGTCGTCCCCCTCCTCTCAAAGTGGTTCTTCGCGGAAGTCATCGCCGCCGCGGGCCGCGTGCTGAGTCGTGAGGGCTACGACGTCCTTCTGACCGAGCTCTCCACGCCTGAGCTTCGGGCGGAGTTCTTCGGGAGCCCGCGCCTGCACGGGCGCTCCGACGGTGCGCTCGTCGTCGCCCTCCAGCTCACGCCAGAGGAACTCGCGACGCTTGGGGCGCAGGGGCAGGCGGTGGCGCTCGTCGGCTCGGAGCGCGCGGGCGCGTCTTCCGTGCGGGTCGAGGACAGGATTGGCGGGCTCGCGGCGACCCGCCACCTCCTCAACCTCGGGCACGAGCGCATCGCCTTCCTCGGCATCCAGGAGTCTCCGGGCTCGCCGCTCGGAGGCGTCCCGCCGGCCGAGCGGCTGCTCGGCTACCGCGACGCGCTCGCTGAGGCGGGGCTCCCCGCAGACCCGGCGCTCGAACTCGGCGTCGAGAACACGGTTGACGACGGCGTTGCCGCCATGGCATCCCTCCTCACCATGGCGGATCCGCCGACGGCGGTCGTCGCGGCGTCGGACGAACTCGCCTTCGGGGCGCTTTCGACCCTCCGTGGGGCGGGCCTCGACGTCCCGGCCGACTTCTCTGTCGTCGGGTACGACAACCACGAGTTCGCGAGGGTCGTCGGACTCACGACGATCGACCACAGCGTGGCCGACCAGGGCCGGCTCGCGGCGGAGGCTCTGGTCGCGTCGCTCGCGGGTCAGCCCGCCGCCGTCGGGCGCATCGAACCACGCCTCGTCGTCCGCGGATCTACGGCGCCTCCGCGCCGCCTCCGCGTGGGCTCCTGACTGTCCCGCCCCGCCACCCTTCCGAAAGGAACTCCCATGGAATACCGCAAGCTCGGCAACTCCGGCATGTACATCAGCGAACTCGCGTACGGCAACTGGGTCACGCACGGCGAGCAGATCGACCAGGACGCAGCCACCGAGTGCGTGCGCGCGGCCCTCGACCTCGGGATCACGACGTTCGACACCGCCGACGCCTACGCAGCCACGCGCGCTGAGAGCGCGCTCGGTGAGGCTCTCGAGGGTGTGCGGCGCGAGGGCCTCGAGATCTTCACGAAGGTCTACTTCCCGATCGGCCAGCCCGGAAAGAACGACCGCGGCCTCTCGCGCAAGCACATCATGGAGTCCATCAACGGCTCCCTGCGCCGCCTTCGGACCGACTATGTGGACCTCTACCAGGCCCACCGGTACGACTACGAGACGCCCCTCGAGGAGACGATGCAGGCGTTCGCGGATATCGTTCGCGCGGGCAAGGCGATCTACATCGGCGTCTCTGAGTGGACCCCGGAGGAGATTCGCCAGGGCGCGGCGCTTGCCAAGGAGCTCGGCATCCGGCTCATCTCGAACCAGCCGCAGTACAACATGCTGTGGCGCGTGATCGAGCCCGAGGTCGTGCCGTTGAGCGAGGAGCTCGGGCTCGGACAGATCGTGTGGTCCCCGATCGCGCAGGGTGTCCTGACGGGCAAGTACGCGCCGGGCGCGACCGCCCCGGCGTCTTCGCGGTTCTCGACCGACGACGGCGGGACGAAGACCGAGCACCGCTACATGCAGCCCGCCGTCCTCGAGCGCGTCCAGGCCCTACGCCCGCTCGCGGACGAGGCCGGCCTCTCGATGGCCGCGTTCGCGGTCGCGTGGGTTCTGCAGAACCCGAACGTCTCCGCCGCGATCGTCGGGGCCTCGCGCCCCGAACAGCTCAAGGACAACGCGACGGCCTCCGGCGTCGTCCTCGACCCTGCGCTGCTGGCGAAGGTCGACGAGGTGCTCGGCGACGTCGTCGAGCGCGACCCGTCCAAGGTTGAGTCGTTCCTGAAGCGTCCCTGACGCGACGCTCGTATGCACGGGGCGCCCTTCGCCGCTATGGTGCCGCGGGTCTGCAGCACAATTGCGGGGACGCGCCACCGTTGCGGGGACGCGGCACCGGTGCTGCTGCGGCTATTCCCGGCACAGACAGAACGGGTGGCCCGCCGGGTCGAGGAACACGCGGAACGTTGTGCCGGGCTGGAAGTCGGCCTTGGTCGCGCCGAGTGAGAGGACGGCTGCCTCGGCCTCGTCGAGATCGTCGACGACGACGTCGAGGTGCATCTGCTGCGGCACATCCTGCGTGGGCCACTTGGGCGCCCGGTAGCCCTCGACCTTCTGGAACGAGATGCAATCCCCGTAGTCGGCGCGGAGGTCCGCCCAGTCGGACGAGGCCTCGATCTTCCAATCGAGGAGGGAGGCGTAGAACGCGGCGAGCTGGGCCGGGTCGGGGCAGTCGATGACGACCGTGGGGAAGCGTGCGATAGCCATGAGGCCAACCTAGGCCTCCCTGCGGACAGGATGAGTCCTCAGGCCGTTGTCGATCATGGGGTCCGCGAGGCGACGATCGCTTCCTCGAGCGCGCCGAGCACGAGCGTGACGGCGGCCGGGCTCGCGTTCGGCCCCATGAGGCCTATCCGCCACACGGTGTCCACGAACGCCCCGACTCCAGCCCCGATCTCAAGGCTGTACCGCTCGAGCAGATGCGTCCGCACACGCGTGGAGGACACGCCGTCGGGCACTTTTACGGTCGTGAGGCTCGGCAGCCGGTGCCCGTCCGCAGCGAAAAGCTCGAGGCCCATGGCCTCGAGCCCGTCCCGTAGCGCCGCGCCCGCCGCCTCGTGCCGTTCCCACACGTTCTCGAGGCCCTCGGCAAGGATGCGGTCGAGGCCGGCCTCGAGCCCCGCGACCATCGTCACGGGGGCCGTGTGGTGGTACGTGCGCGTGTGCCCTTCGGCCGCGCCGACGTACCCGCCGAGGAGCCCGATGTCGAAGTACCACGAGCGCGGATCCCGGACCCGCCGCTCGAACGCGCGCTCTGAGACCGTGAACGGCGAGAGCCCGGGCGGGACCCCGAGGCATTTCTGCGTCCCGGCGTAGCCGATGTCGATGCCCCACGCGTCCGCGCGGAGCTCGAGGCCGCCGATCGACGTCACGGCGTCGACAAGCAGGAGCGCGTCGCCCTTGCCCGCGCCGAGCGAGGCGATGTCCGAGCGCACGCCCGTGGACGTCTCCGCGTGGACGGCCGCGATGACCTTGGGGTGCGGATGCGCCGAGAGCACGCGGTCGACGTCGACCGGCTGGCCCCACTCGTGGTCCACGCGGACCACCTCGGCCCCGCAGCGCCGCGCGATCTCGAACATGCGCTCGCCGAACATCCCGTTGACCGCGATCACGGCGACGTCCCCGTCTGAGACCATGTTCACGAGCGCGGCCTCCATGCCGCCCGAGCCTGTCGCGCTGACGGGCCAGGTCCGCGCGTTCTGCGTGCCCCAGACTGCCCGAAGCCCCGCCGACACCCGGTCGAGGCGGTCGATGAACTCCGGGTCCAGATGGCCGATGACCGGGTGGGAGAGCGCCGCCATCACCTCGGGGTACGCGTTTCCTGGGCCGGGGCCGAACAGATAGCGGAAGGGCAGGATCTCGGGCACGGCTTCACTGTCTCACACGACGGGCCGCGCACCGTCACGGAATCGTAAGGCGAGCCCTGCCCGCCGAACGCGGGCAGCGGGCAGGATGGCTCCGTGGAACGCATGAACGAGGCGGCCCGCGTCGCCATCATCGGCGGCTCCGGGCTCTACAAGCTCGAGGGCCGGGCCGAGGAGCTCGAGATCCCCACCCCCTACGGCCCGACGTCGGGCGCGATCTCGCTTGTCGACGCGGGCGGGGCGACGATCGCGTTCCTCGCTCGGCACGGCCGCGGCCACACGGTCGCGCCCCAGGCGGTCAACTACCGGGCCAACCTGTGGGCGCTCACACGGCTCGGCGTCTCGGCGGTCTTCGCGTCCGCGGCGTGCGGGGGCCTCGTGCCCGAGCTCGCTCCGGGAACGTTCGTGATCCCCGACCAGTTCATCGACCGGACGTGGGGCCGCCGGGACACGTACTTCGACGGCGAGGGGCCGGGTGCGGCTGCCGGCGTCCAGCACCTCCCCGCCTCGGACCCCTACTGCCCGGACCTGCGGCGGGTCCTCGCGGCGGCGATGGACCGCGCGCAGCTTCCGTACCGGCCCACGGCGACGATGGCGGTCATCAACGGCCCGCGCTTCTCGACCCGCGCAGAGTCCCGCTGGCTCGCCCAGGCCGGTGCGCACGTGGTCGGGATGACGCAGTACCCCGAGGCCGTCCTCGCGGCCGAGCTCGGGATGGGCTACGCGACCCTCGCCTTCGTCACGGACTCCGACGCGGGCGAGCACGCCGACGAGGCCGTCACCGCCGACGCGGTATGGGCGCGCCTCACGGAGGCCAGCAAGGTCTTCGAGCGCGTCCTCACGGAGGCGGCGCGACGCGTCCCCGCCGACTACGAGCCGCGCAGGCTGCTCCCCGAGTCTGCCGTTCGGTCCGTCATGACGGCGACGCCCGCGACGCCACGAGGGGCCCAGCGGTGAGGCTCCTCGTCACGGGAGGGGCGGGATTCATCGGCTCCGCGGTCGTGCGCGCGGCGCTCGCCGACGGCTGGGAGGTGCGCGTCCTCGACCTCGCGCCCCGCCCCGAGCGTGAGGAAGAAGCGGACGACGGCGTCGTCTACTTCCGCGGGGACGTCGCCGATGCGGGGGTCCTCGATGCGGCGCTCGGGGGAGTCGGCGTCGTCTGCCACCTCGCAGCGAAGGTGGGGCTCGAGCAGGGGATCGGGGACGCGCCGTCGTACGCGAGCACGAATGTGCTCGCGACCGCCCAGCTCTTGCCGGCGCTCGTCCGCCACGGAATCCGCGGCCTCGTGCTCGCCTCGTCGATGGTCGTGTACGGCGACGGAACGTACGTCCACCCAGCGACCGGCCGGAGTGTGCGGCCCGCACCGCGGCGGGAGGCGGACTTTGCGGAGGGCCTCTTCGAACCGCGCGATCCGGATGACGGTGCCGTCCTCCTCCCAGCGCTCACCACCGAGGACGCGCCGACCGACCCGCGCAGCGTCTACGCGCTCAGCAAGCTCGCCCAAGAGCACCTCGTCGCAACGTGGGCCCGGGCGGGCGGGGGCACCGCCGTCGCGCTCCGGTATCACAACGTCTACGGACCCGGGCTGCCTCGCAACACGCCCTACGCTGGCGTCGCGGCGCTCTTCGCCTCTTCCGTCGCGCGCGGCGAGGCCCCGCACGTGTTCGAGGACGGGCAGCAGCGTCGGAGCTTCGTGCACGTCGACGACGTCGCCGAGGCCACCGTGCTCGCGGCGCGGCACGCAGTAGGCGGCGAACAGGGTTCAGCGGGTAGAACGGCGTTCCGGGCCTTCAACGTGGGAGGCCCCGCCGTTCAGACCATCCTCGACGTCGCCGAAGTCCTAGCGCGGGGCGCGGGCGCCGCGGCCCCCGTCGTGACCGGCCAGTTCCGCGCCGGAGACGTCCGGCACATCACCGCGAGCTCGGCCGCGATCGCCGCGGAGCTCGGCTGGCGCCCGCGCATCGGTTTCGAGGAGGGGATGGGCGCCCTTGCGGCCGGCCTGCGGCGTCAGGGCCGCGCGGATGGCCCGCGGGCGCCGTCGGCGATGAACGCGGTGACCGCCTCGACCACGGCAGGGTCCGAGACGGTTCGGTAGTGCCCGAGGCCGGTCGTGGTCACGAGGCTAGCGTTCGGCTGGCGCGCCTCGACGAGCCTCTCGGCCTCGGCGAGGGGCACGACGGGATCTGCCGTGTCGTGGACGAACAGGCACGGCACGTCCCCGGGGAACGGCCGGTCTACCGCGTTGTACCGTTCGAACGCCTGCGGTTCGTGCGGCAGGATGCGCCGGGCGAAGCGGTCGCGGAGAGCCTTGGCGCTCGCCGGCCCGAGGCCCACTCCGTGCGCGAACGAGGAGATCATGAAAGCGCTGTCGGGAGGGGCCGAAATGGCCGCGACGCGCGATGCCTCAAGGCCCTCGGCCACGGCGATGAGGGTCGCGAACGCGCCGAAGGAATGTCCCACGGCGGCGCGGAACGGCCCATGGCGGCGCGCGAGCTCGGTGATCGCCGCCTGAAAGTCGACGATGTACGTGCCGCGCCCCGGCGAATCGCCGTGGGCCGGGGCATCGAACGCGACGGTGCCGATCCCGGCGTCGTGGAGCGCTCGGACCAGGGGGGCGTACTGCGCGGCCCTGCCGCCCCAGCCGTGCACGAGCAGGACGGGGGACTCGGCGGGCTCCCACGCGTAGGCGACGGCTTCCCCTCCGCGGCCGTGCATGCCAGGGACCGGCACGGTGCTGCGCTCTGCCGCGAGCATCGTCGGAACGTCGGACGGCCTGAGGCGCATCCGCGGGCGCGTGTTCATGAACAGGGGAAGGGCCGCCGCGGCGCCGAGCCGGGGAGAGAGGTGCCCCGCGGCCCGTACCGTGAGCGCGGCGGCGGCGAGCCCTGCCGACGAGGCCATCGCGAGGGGCCTTGCCATGGCCGCCGCCTTTCCACACCCGAAGACACCCGGGGCCTTTGCGTGCCGCTCATGCTACGCCGCATGGTCAGCGGGTGGCAGGGGTCGTCGACGTTCGGGGCGCGATCACGGCGCGTCGACGGGGAAGGCCAGCGTGAAGCGGCAGCCCCCGTTCCGATTCTCGACCGTCACCCGTCCGCCGTGAGCCTGAACAATGCCCGCTACGACACTCAGTCCCACCCCAGCGCCCGCGTACAGCGAACCGCCGCGGTTCTGGCCGACCGCCCTGCCCCGCGACTCCGACTTCCGCCACCCGGGCGCGAAGAGGTGCGGGAGGTCCTCCTCGGCGATGCCGCCGCACGTGTCCTGGACCCACACGAGGGCCTCGCGGGACCCGTCGGGGGCCGAACCCTGGCCGAAGCCGACGGTGACGATGCCTCCCTCGACGCTGTACATGATCGCGTTGAGCACGACGTTGCGCAGAGCCCTGCTCGCCGTCCGCGCGTCGGCGACGACGCGGCCCCCGGACGATTCGCCGCCGTCGAGCGCCACCCCGCGCTGCGCCGCGAGCGGGGTGAGCTCGGCCAAGACGTCGCTCGCAAGATCGTAGAGTTCGACCGGCTCCCTGCGCAGGGTGAGCGTCCCGGCCTCGAGGGTCGAGAGCTCGAGGAGGTCGTTGACCATGGCGGCCATGTGGTCGGTCTCGGCGATCATGCGGCGGTGGTAGTCGGAAGCGTCCGTCGCGACGCCGTCCTCGACGGCCTCCGCCATGGCGCGGAGGGTCGCGAGCGGGGTGCGCAGATCGTGCGAGATCCAGGCCACGAGCTCTCGCCGCGCCGATTCGATGGCCGCCTCGCGGGCGCGTGACTCCTCGAGCCGGCGGCTCGTGCGGGCAAGTTCGTCCGCGAGCGCCGTGAGCTCGGCGCTGCCGGCCGGGTCGGTCGCGAGGGGCCGATCGCTGCCGAGCACCTCGCCGCGGCCGATCCGCGCGGCGTCGGCGATGAGCCTCGTCGTCGAGCGCGAGAGGCGGAAGCCGAGGATGAGGGACATCGCGATCGCGACGGCTCCCGCGGCTGCAAGGATGACCCACACGGTCGCGAGGTCGCTCTCGGTGATCGCCATGGCGTTGAACGCGTTGACGACCCCGGCGACGAAGACGCCGACCGTCGCGGCGACGACGATGACGAGCTGAACCCAGAACGGCTCCCGCCGCGCGAGTCGCTGGAGCCCGATGCTCAGCGCGGTGATCGCGACCGCCCAGACGAGCAGCCAGGCGAGAGTCATAAGGAGGCCCTCGCGCATCAGGGGGCTCCGGCTCCGTCGAAGCGGTACCCAATGCCCCACACGGTCGTGAGGAGCGACGGGTTCTTGGGATCGGGCTCGATCTTCTCGCGAAGCCTGCGCACGTGCACGGTCACGGTCGAGAGATCTCCGAAGGACCAGCCCCACACGGCCTTGATGAGGTCCTCTCGGCTGAACGCCTGGCCGGGATGCCGGAGGAAGAAGGCGAGGAGGTCGAACTCGCGGAGCGTGAGGGTCAGCGGCTCGCCCCCGAGCTTCGCGGTGCGCGAGCCCGGGTCGAGCCAGATGCCGCCGCCCTCGACGGGAGGCTCGGGATCGAAGGCCCGGAGGCTGCGCCGCAGGACGGATTCGACCCTCAGGACGAGCTCGCGCGGGGAGAAGGGCTTCGTGATGTAGTCGTCGGCGCCTGCTTCGAGGCCCACGATCCGGTCGTCTTCCGTGCCGAGGGCCGTGAGCATGATGAGCGGGACGTCGGTTGTCGCCCGCAGCCGCCGGCACACCTCGGCCCCGTCGAGGCCGGGGATCAGCCGGTCCATGAGGATGAGGTCCGGTTCGCGCGTCGCGGCGAGGTGCATTGCCGTGAACGCGTCGTGGGCCACGTCGACCTGGAACCCCGCCTGGGCGAGGTAGCCGCGCACGACGTCGCACAGGGTCAGCTCGTCCTCGACGACGAGGATCCTTCGGTTCCCGAGCGGGTTGCCGAGCAGGCTGCCCTGGGTGCGGTCTGCGCTCACTCTCGCAGGATAGGCCAACCCACGCCCCCCGGCGGGGGCCGGGGCCGCCCGATCGCGATCGTTCCGCGTTCCGTAAGGTTCTGCGGGCGCGCGGGCCGGGGGCGTGGCCCTAGCGTCGGCTTGTGAACGAGATCAGGGCCGACGTCGTGTTCCCGTGCCTCGACGAACGCGAGGCACTTCCGTGGGTCCTCGGCCGGGTGCCCGTTGGGTGGCGGGCGATCGTCGTCGACAACGGCTCGTCCGACGGATCGGGTGAGCTCGCGGCCCAGCTCGGCGCGAGCGTGGTCGTCGAGCCCCGCCGCGGATTCGGCGCGGCCGTCCACGCGGGCCTCGAACACGCGAGTGCCCCCTTCGTCGCCGTGTGCGACGCCGACGGCTCCCTCGATCCCGCCGAGCTTCCGGCGCTCCTCGAACCGCTCGAAACGGGCGACGCCGACCTCGTCCTCGGTGCCCGCCGCCCCGAGCGCGGGGCCTGGCCGCTGCACGCGAGACTTGCGAACGCCGCGCTCGCGGGGGCGCTGCGGCTCGGGTTCGGCGTGCCCGTGAGCGACCTGGGCCCGATGCGGGCGGCGCGCACCGAGGCGCTCCGGGGCCTCGGGCTCCGCGACCGCCGCAGCGGCTACCCGCTCGAGATGGTGCTCCGCGCGGCCGAGTCCGGGTGGCGCATCGCCGAGCTCCCGGTCGGCTACGCGCCGCGCGTCGGCCGCTCCAAGGTCACGGGAACGCTCAAGGGGACGGTGACTGCTGTCCGGGACATGGCAGGGCATCTCGCCTCCCGAGCGCCGCGGGGCAGGCTGGCGGACGACGGCGCGCGGCGCGTGCCCGAGGGCTGCCTCACGATCGCCGTGGTCGCCAAGGAGTGCGTGCCCGGACGGGTCAAGACCCGCCTCTCCCCGCCGTTCTCGCCCGAGGAGGCCGCGCTCGTGGCGTCGCTGAGCCTCGCGGCCACGCTCGACGCTGTCCGCTCGCTGCCCGCGCGCCGTCGGCTGCTCTTCTTCGACGGCGACCCGGGCGCCGTTGACACCGCCGGCTTCGACGTGCTCGCCCAGCCCGCGGGGGACCTCGACACGCGTCTCGGCGCGCTGTGCGACGCCGTCGACGGGCCGCTCCTCGTCCTCGGCATGGATACGCCGCAGTTCACGGCGGACGACCTCGCCTCGCTCTTCCACGACTGGGCTCCGGACTCCCGGCGCGGCGCCGACGCGTGGCTGGGCCTCGCTCATGACGGCGGATTCTGGGCCATCGCGATGGCACGTCCCGACGGCAGGCTGATTCGCGGCGTGCCCATGTCGCGGCCCGACACCGGATCGCGGCAGCTCGAGCGGCTCCGCCGCGCCGGGCTCACCGTCGGCCTGCTCCCGCGGCTCCGCGATATCGACACGGCCGCCGACGCCGTCGCGGTCGCGGCTGTGATGGGCGGGACCGACCTCGCGGCCGCGGTGGGGCGGGTGCTCGGCGCGGTGGAGCGGGTCCCGTGAGCCGAGAAACCGGCGGTCCTGCAGTCAACCGGCGGAACTCCGTTGGCGAAGGGGGTCCGCCGCAGTGGCGGGGCTAAGGGCCGGCGGAGCTGCAGCCGACCGGCGGAACTGCGGTCGACCGGCGGACGGCCTCCGGGGCTACATCGTGAGGCACGCTGTCAACGTGGTTTCGCGTGCGATCGACCGTAGCCCGAGCACGGGCCGGACCGTGCTGGCTCGACCCGCGTCGGCACGGGCACATGCGGCGCTCGCGGGCGTCGGCCTCGCGCTCGCAGCGCTCTCGGCCGCGGTGTGGTGGACGGTGACCGTGCGCGACGGCGGCCCGGTGCACGTCCTCGTCGGGACGGGGCTGTGCTGTGCTGCGGCAGGGTGCGCGTGGCTTCTGCTCAGGTCCGCCGAGCGCCGCGGCGCCTCGGAGCGCTGGGTGATTGCCGCCGTCGTCCTCGGCCTGCTCGCGGCGGGCGCCGCCGCGCTGGCCGCGCCGCCGCTCACGAGCAACGACTCGGCCCGCTACGCGTGGGACGGGATCGTCCAGAAGGCCGGGATCTCCCCATACCGCGACGTGCCCGCGGCGGATGCGCTCGCGGGCCTGCGCCCCGGCTGGCTCTTCGCGGGGCCGGGCGCAGCATCGGCGGACGCGTGCGTCGCCGCGTTCCCCACGGGCGGCGTCCCGACCACGTCCGTGCCGAGCGGGACACCCCTGTGCACTGCGATCAACCGCCCGCACGTGCCGACGGCCTATCCGCCCGTCGCCGAGGCGTTCTTCGCCCTCGTGCGGCTCCCGCTGCCGCCGGGCGTCGCGTGGCTCGCCTTCCAAATCGCGGGACTCGGTCTCGCGCTCGCCGTCGCGCTCGTCGTCGTGCGGGCGCTGCGCCGCGAGGGGCGGCCGCCTTCGTGGGCCGCCCTCTGGGCGTGGAACCCGCTCGTCCTGCTCGAGGCGGTGAACAACGCGCACGTCGACGTGCTCTCGGCCGCGCTCCTCCTGGGGGCTGGCCTCCTCGGCGCGGGCGTCCCCGGAGCGGGCCTCCCGTCGGCCCGGAGGGCGGCGTCGTCGGGCGCGTTCTTCGGGCTCGCCGTCGCGACGAAGCTCATCCCCGCCGTCGCCCTCCCGGGAATGCTCAGGAACAGGCCGTGGCGCTTCGGCGCCGCGGCGCTTGCCGCGTTTGTCGCCGCCTACGTTCCGTACGTCGCCGTGTCGGGGCCGGCCGTGATCGGGTACCTTCCCGGCTACCTCTCGGAGGAGGGCTACGCCTCCGGGGACAAGTCCCGCTTCGCCCTTCCCGGCATCCTGCTGCCGCCGTTCGCGGCGCTCGTCGTCGGGCTCGCGGCGGTCCTCGCCGTGTGGGTCTGGGTGTGGGCCAGGCGCCACGTCCTCGAGCCGATGACGGCCCAGGCGCTCGCGGTCGGCTGGACGCTCCTGATCGTGTGTCCGAGCTACGCGTGGTACGCGCTCATGCTCGTTCCGCTGGCCGTGCTCGGGCGCCGCCCCGAGCTCCTCGTGGTGCCGCTCGCACTCGAAGCCGTGACGGCGACCGTCGGGACGGACGCGGGAGCGCCCGTCGCGAGAGTCGCGATGGCCGCGGCGGCGCTCGTGGTGCTCGGGGTGGGCCTCACGCGCGCGCGGTCAGCACGACCCAGGTGAACGGCTGGATGAGCCCGGCCGGCGTGACGTGCTCCTCGCGGCGCGATGTCACGAGCTCGAAGTCGGGCGCGAACTGCGCCGCGAGGTCGGCGGCGCTGTAGCGGGCGACTGGCAGCCGCGAACAGTGAGTCGGGCCGTCGGCGTCGAACGTCGCGACGATGACACGCGCGCCGGGGGCGAGCCCGGCCCGCAGCGTGCGGAGGTACGCGCGGCGCTCCTCGTCCTCGATGAGGAAATGGAAGACCGCGCGGTCGTGCCACACGTCGTAGCGGCGCTCGGGCGCCCACCCGAGAAGGTCCCGGTGGAGCCAGTGGACCCGCTCGGCGTCAGCGCCGAGGCGCGCGCGGGCCCGCTCGATCGCGACCCTGGAGAGGTCGAGGACCGAGACGTCGCCGAAGCCTCGGGCGAGCAGGTGGTCGACGACGACGGAGGCGCCGCCGCCGACGTCGATGACCGCGGCATCGGGGCCCACGCCGAGCACGTCGAAGAGCTCGAGGGTCTTGGTCGGGACGGACTGGTACCAGCTGACGGCGTCCTCGCCCTTCGTGTCGTAGACGAGGTTCCAGTGCGCGGCGCGTTCGGCTTGGTTTGTCGGTCGATTGGCCGCCATGGTCGCCTCCGAAATCTCACGCACAGCGGAACGCGTGCCTGATGTGGTCACGTTCAGTCTCCGCCTCGCCGAGGATTCGCGCGATCTCGTCCAAGGCAGCGCGGATGGGGAGCGGGGAATCGCGAACCTTGAACGTCGGATCGGTGACGCCCACGGGATGCCACCACACGCCGTCGGCCGCCACGGTCGGCTCCGGCGCGAGGTCCTCGCGCGTGAGCACGACGCCGCCCTCGGCGAAGCCCTGCCTCGCGACGCGACGGACCACGAGATCGCCATCCCGGATGCCCTCACTCGTCAGCAGCTCGCGGAGGCCTCCGATCTCGTCGGCGTCCGCCGGGTCGATCGTCGCGGCGACGCGCACGCGGAATCCGAGCGATCGCGCGAGCTCGATGCCGGCGAGCGCGCGCGCGAAGGACCCCGCCCCGCGGGACCGGTCATGCAGGGCCGGGGTCGCCGAGTCGAGCGAGATCTGCAGCGTGACGCGTTCCCGGTCGAGCGCTTCGAGCGTGGCCCGGCGCGTGCCCCGCTGATAGATCATGCCGTTCGTGAGGATCGTGAGCGGCAGGTGTTCGATCACCGCCTCCGCGATGTCGCCGAGCTCGGGGTGCATGAAGGGCTCGCCGCCCGTCACGAAGACCTCGGAGCCACCCTCCGCGGCGAATTCGCGGACGGCCGAGCGGACGACGTCGACCGGGAGCCGCCGCGCGACCGCGCGCGGCGACGACTCGGCGCAGCAGTACGTGCACGCGAGGTTGCAGTCGAAGTTGCTGTAGAGCCACAGGCGGGTGCCCAGCGGCGGGACGTCGTCTTCGGCCTCGATGGCGCCCTTGCGCACGAGGAGCGGGCCGACGAGCGTGTTCCCGGTGAGCACACACCACGCCGCGAGGTCTTCGGGCACGGACGACGCGGCGTCGCGGACCTCGAGGACTGCTTCGTCGGCCAACGAATCGAGTGCTGCATGCAGCTTGAGCAGGAGGCCGTTGCCGAAGTCTGCTCCGCCGGCGTCAAGCACCGCGTCCGCCTCGATCACGGTCACCCTGCCTTCCGGACGAAATAGCTCGTGCTGATGCCGTGGTTCGCGGTGCCTTCGAGCGGATGGCCCGCGACCTCGCACCAGGCCGGGAGGTCGACGGCGACGGATCGCGCCTCGCTCCGGATCTCGAGGATCTGGCCGGGCGCGAGCTGGCCGAGAGCGCGGCGGATGGCGATGAGGAGCCCGCCGCCGCAGTCGAGCGGACCGCCGTCGCACACCGCGGCCGGGTGGACGCCCACGGCAGCTCGGCTCACGCCCAGACCGCTCACGCCCAGACCGCTCACGCCAGCACCGCCATCGCGAGCGCGCCCACGAGCCCCATGGCCATGACCGCGAGCCCCGTGGCCACGATCACGCGGCCGGGGAAGGCCCGCCGGACCATGAGCATCGAGGGCAGGCTCAAGGCCGGCAGGGTCAGCACGAGGGCGCCGAGGGGGCCCATTCCGACCCCCGCGGCCATCAAGCCGCCGATGATGGGGATCTCGGCGGCGGTCGGGATCACGAAGAGGGTCCCGACGACGGCCAGCAGGACGGCCGCGAGCAGGCCCCACGACGCGAGCGTGCCGGCCGCCGGGAACAGCCAGCCGCGGAAGCCGCCCAAGAGCAGCACGACGACGGCGTACTCCGGCAGGAGGCGCACCGCGAGCCGGGCCAGCGCCTTGACGAACCGGACGGCCGAGCGGGTCGCGGTCGCGGCTTCGACGGGCTCGTCGGCGGGGTCGGCGACCGTCGTCCCCTTCGCAAGGCGGCCCACGAGCAGCGTGAGGCCGAAGACGAGGATAACGCCGGTGCCGACCCGGACGGCGAGGAACTGCCACGGAAGCACGAAGGCCATGAAGGCCAAGGCCGCCGGGTTGAGCACGGGATTGCCGAGCCAGTACGCGAGCGCGGAGCTGACCGGCACACCCCTGCGGCGGATGGAGAGCGCGACCGGTGCCGCGCAGCACGTGCACATCATCGACGACATCGACAGGAGGCCGCCGCAGACCGTGCTCGCCGCGATGCCGCGCCTCGCCTGGAACAGCGCGAGCAGGCGGCGCGCCGGAAGGAACGCCTCAACCGCCGCGGCCACAAGGAGGCCCGCGACGAGCGCCTGCCAGATCGATGCGAGGTAGCCGAGTGCATAGCCGACCGCCGCGTTCCACGAGGGCGACGGCGGCGCGCCCGCCTTGCCGGACAGGAGGGAGTCTCCCAACGAGTGGCTCCCGGCCACGACGGGGAGCTTGAGCGCGTAGGGGTACCATTTCGCCCACGCGAGGGCCGCGATGGCCAGAGCCGCCGTGGCGAGCGTGCCCACCAGCACCCTGCGCCGCCGCCGGCGCGCGGTATCCGCCGTGAGCTCGTCGTCGAGCTGTCCGATGTCTTGGGGTTCGATGCCTGCCGTGATCTCGTTCATGCTTGAGCCTTTCTCGTCATGCTGGCGACGGCGATCACGCCCAGCCCGAAGGCGAACTGCATCGAAACCGTCGAGAGGGATCCGCCCAGCGCGTTGGCGTCCGTCGTTGCGAGCTGCACGAGCTCGAAGAGCGCGACGCCGAGGAATCCGAGTCCCGACACCACGGCGAGAGGCCTCAGGCGGAGGAGCCCCGCGATCGCTGTGGCCGCGGCCAGGATCAGCACCGCGACGAAGCCCGCACCGGACAGGCTTTCCATCTGCAATTTCCCGAGGGGCAGCGCGGTCAGGGTCGAGGCCGCCGAGGCGATTCCGAGTGTGATCGTGGCCCGCCTCATCTCAGGACACCGCCGTGAGCAGCTTGGCGAGGGCGCCGCGCCGGGTCCGCCAGGCGGGACGCAGCACTCCGTCGAGGCCGAAGGTGCGGCCCGCGGCGGCGCCCAGGATGGCCAGATGCAGGGCGAACATGAGCGCATACGACCAGAACCATTCGCCGGGCGTATTCACCGCGGACAGGGAGATCGCAACGGTCTGCGCGAGCCCGATGGCCGCCCAGAACCTCGTCGCGAGGCCCACGAGCAGGAACGCGCCAAGACAGGTCTCGACGATCAGGGTCATCCACGCGAAGGCGGCAAAGTTCGGCAGGACGATGTGTTCGACCGTCCACGCCCACGGGGCGAACACGGGATGGTTGACCGCATTTTCGGTCCATTCGTGCAAGCCGCCGAAATTCGGACCCGTCGGCGATTTCCACGAGAGATTCTGAATCCACAGGAGCCCGGCGAGCATCCGCGCGACCGCGAGCGCGACGCGAGCGACGCGATCGGCGGGCAGCGCCGCTGCTGCGAGCTGCGAAGGAGACGATGTCACGGCTTTCATCCATTCCTGCTCTTGCGTCGTTTCCGCCTTGTGGGGGCACTTGAAATTCCATCCGGAGGGCGGATCGACAGCAAGGTTCAGGGATTACAGAGTGGTGACGTGTGCCTTCGGTGCCCTCGGTTGCCAGGCAGCGAAGCGGCAAATCGGGAGCGCGCGCTCCGCTCCGACACAGAGAGCACTGCGTCGTGTCTACGTTTGTGTCCAGTGGTCGGGTTTTAATGTGCTCATGCTGGGGCAGGGGGCGCGGCGCGCGCTGATCGTGGAGGACAGTGCTGACGTGGCCGTTCTCCTGAACGCTGTTCTGTCGGGCGAGGGTTTCGTTGCCGAAAGCGCGGTGACCGGGCATCAGGCCCTTGAGGCGGCCCGACGACTGAGGCCTGATCTCATCACGCTCGATTTGGGCCTTCCCGACATCGATGGCCTCGAGGTCTGCCGAGCACTGAGGATCTTCACCGATGCGTACATCCTCGTGATCTCCGGAAGCGCCGACGAGGCGACGCGCCTCGCGAGCCTCGAGGCCGGCGCTGACGGCTTTCTGGGCAAGCCCGTCAATCCCCGCGAGCTGAAGGCGAGGGCGGAGGCCATGCTGCGCCGCCCGCGAGCCGAGCCCCTCCCAGCCACCGAACTCGAGACGGCCGCCCGCGTGCAGCGTGGCCTCCTCCCGCAGCGGAGCCCAGTCCTGCAGGGCTACGACGTGGCGGGGGCATGCCGCCCGAGCCGCTCCGTGGGCGGAGACTTCTTCGACTGGCAATCGGACGGCCAGACCTTGGACGTGACGCTCGCCGATGCTATGGGCAAGGGCATGGGCGCTGCGCTCATCGCGGCCACGGCCCGGGCCGTCCTCCGGGCGGGCATCGGCGAATCCCCGGAGACCCTCGTCGGGCACGCAGCCGCAGCCCTCGAACCCGATCTCGAGCGGATCTCCTCCTTCATCACCCTCCTGTACCTCCAGCTCGACGGCGCCACAGGGGCCGTGGACTACGTCGATGCAGGGCACGGCCTCGGAATGCTCGTCCATCCCGGCGGCGGCTGGGAACGGCTGACCACAGGCGGCCCTCCGCTGGGCCTCGTGCCCGAGTCCACGTGGAGTGGCGCGACGCTGAGCATGGAGCCCGGAAGCTCTGTCGTCCTGATGAGCGACGGGGTGCTGGACTCGTTCGTCGGACTCGACGAGGCGCTCAGCGCTGTGGCGTCCGCCGTGCAGGGTGCGGATGGCGCGCAGGATGCGGTGGATCGGCTGCTCGCCCTTGCGCACGAGGCGGAGGACGACGTGACAGCGGTCGTCTTCAGCCGATGCGCGTGAGCTTCGAGGACCGGGGCTGGGTTCAGTGGCTGCAACGGGGATCAGACGGAGGGGCATCGTGATCGACGCAGGGCAGCACCCGAAGGCCACGGCACGCGGCACGCTGTGGGGAATCATTGCGGGCGCCGCGGCGCTCGCCGCCGTCGTGGTGGTCGTGGCCTCAGATCCCGGCTCGGGTTCGAGTCAGACCATCGGAGACTTCGGGATCCTGGCGGCGGCGCTCGCGGGCACCGCGAGTTGCGCACGCGCCGCCGCGAGGCGCGGCCCCGAGGCGCGGGCCTGGCTCTGGATCAGCTTTGCGGCCCTGATCTGGTCGACAGCCCAGGCGATCTGGACCGGCTATGGGCTCGCCACCGACCACGACTACCCTTTCCCATCCCTCGCCGACGCCGGATTCGTCGGCTATTCGGTTCCCGCGATCGTCGGGCTCCTGTCCTTTCCGCGCGCCCGGGCCTCGCGGGTTGGGCTCGCCAGGACGCTTCTCGACACCGCGGTCATCGCGGCGGCAGTGCTCTTCGTCAGCTGGTCCATCGTCCTGGGGCCCCTCGTCGGCGCCGGGAGCCACGACCTGCTGACGCGGCTCACGGGCTTGGCCTATCCCGTGGTCGACGTCACGGTCGCGTCTTTCGTCCTCGTGTTGACCATGCGGCAGACGCCCGGGCATCGGCTGCCGTGGCTATGCCTCGCGGCGGGGCTCATCATCCTGACGGTCACCGACAGCACCTACGTCCGGCTGACGTTCGACGGCGCCACGGGAACCACGGGCACGCTCATGGCGGGTGGCTGGATGGCGGCCTTCCTGCTCATGGCCCTCGCCGCCGCGGTTCCGCGGCGGTCGGCGCCCGGGAAGGACCACGCGGTCTATGCACTGGCCTTCGAGCTCCTGCCTTATGCGCCCGTTCTCGGAGCGATCGTCATTTCGTCGTCGAGCCTTGCCGAAGGGAACGAGGCCTTCCTGCTCGGCACCGGAGTTGTACTGCTCGCCCTTGTCGTGGCCCGCCAGGTGCTCATCGTCTTCGAGAACGTGACGCTCACGCGCGGGCTTGAGGCCAAGGTCGCGCAGCGCACCGCGGAACTCGAGGGCTTGGCTGCGATTGTGAACTCCTCGTCCGAGGCAATCGTCGGCAAGACGACCGGAGCTCAGATCACCAGCTGGAATCGCGGTGCTGAGCACGTGTACGGCTATGCCGCGGCGGAAGCCATCGGCCGCGACCATTCGTTCCTCATTCCGGACCATCGCAGGGCCTTCGAGGAAGAGAACTTCGAAGCCGTCCGTGCGGGGGGTGCGACGCGGAGCTACGAAACGGAACGCCTGCGCCCGGACGGGACCCTGGTCCCCGTGGCCATCACCGCGTTCCCCGTGCGAGGAGACCACGGGATCCACGGAATGGCCACGATCGCCCAGGACATCACGGAGCGTCGCCGCACAGAGGCCGAACTGCTGGCGGCGCGGGAGGCGGCCCTGGAATCCAGCCGCCTGAAATCGGAATTCATGGCCACGATGAGCCATGAGATCCGCACTCCGATGAACGGCGTGATCGGGCTGACGGGCCTCTTGCTCCAGACACGGCTCGACGAAGCCCAGCGGCAGTACGCCGAAGGCGTCAAGACGGCCGGCGAGGCCCTGCTCGCCCTCATCAACGACATCTTGGACTTCTCGAAGCTCGAGGCAGGCAAGGTCGAGCTCGACCCCATGCCCTTCGAGCCGCGCGCACTCCTTGACGAAGTGGCCGGGCTTTTCGCAGAGCAGGCGCAGGGCAAGGGCCTCGAATTGATCGCCCATTGCCGGCCCAACGTTCCCCCGCTCCTGCTCGGCGATTCGAGAGCTCTTCGCCAGATCCTGCTGAACCTCGTCTCGAATGCGGTGAAGTTCACGAGCCAGGGGGAAGTCTCCCTCGTGGCGAAGCTCCAGGGCGAGGGCCCGGATGACGCGCGGCTGCGCTTCGAGGTGCGGGACACCGGAATCGGGATCGCCCCAGAACAGCAGGAACTCATCTTCGACGCCTTTGCCCAGGCGGACGCCTCCACGACCCGTCAGTACGGCGGGACCGGTCTCGGGCTGGCCATCTGCCGTCGCCTCACGGAGGCCCTTGGGGGCGAGATCGGGCTGACGAGCCAGCTTGGAGCGGGCTCGGTCTTCTGGGTTGCGGTCCCGGTGTCCGTGCTCGCGGCGGACGCCTCGGCATCCGAACCGCCGCTCGCACCGTTCCGCGCCGGCCTTCGCGTCCTCGTCGTCGACGACAACGCGACGAACCGCTTGGTGCTCGAACGCCAGCTTGCCGCGTGGGGCATGGAACCCGAGTCGACGGAGGACGCCGCGGGGGCCCTTGAGCTGCTGGGCGCCGCGAGGGCGCAGGGCCTGCCCTTCGAACTCGCCATCCTCGATCTGTGCATGCCCGGACCGAGCGGCCTCGACCTCACACGGACCATCCGTGCCGAGGCCGCCATCGCCTCGATCCCGGTCATCATCCTGACCTCGGCGGGCCAGCCGGACCGGGCCGAGTTCGAGCGCGCCGGCGTCCAGGAATGGCTCAGCAAGCCCGTACGCAGCTCGGAGCTCTTCGATCGCGTGAGCCGTCTCCTCGCGCCTGCTTCTGCGCCGGCAGGGCAGGCGCCGGCGGCGACGGCGCCGTTGCGGGCCTCGGCGCGCGGGCGAGTCCTCGTCGTGGAGGACAACGAGGTCAACCAGCTTGTGGCCAAGAGCATGGCGGAGAAGCTCGGCTATGACGTGGATCTGGTCACCGACGGTGCTCAGGCCGTCGAGGCAACGGCACGAGTCGAATACGCCGCGGTCCTCATGGACTGCCACATGCCGGTGATGGACGGCTTCGATGCCACCCGGAGAATCCGCGCGCGGGGCGGTTCGGGCGCGGCACTGCCGATCATCGCGATGACGGCCGGCGCGTCCGACGAGGACAGAGAGCGGTGCCTGGCCGCGGGAATGGACGACTATCTGTCCAAGCCCGTCGACATGTCGCGGCTCGAGGCAGCGCTCGACCACTGGACGATTCGGGCGGAATTCGCTCCCGCCGGCGAGCACCGCCCAGAACCTGCGCCGGAGTCCGCGGTCGACGGCGACCGGCTCGACATGCTGCGCTCGCTTGGTTCCGGGGTGCTCGAGGCCACGGTGGAAGCTTTCGAGCGAGAGGTCGGCGCGGGGTTGGAGAGCCTTCGGCGGGCCAGCTCTCGCGGTGGCAGCAGCGACCTCCACAAGGCGGCGCACAAGCTCAAGGGCTCCGCCGGGAACATCGGTGCCGAGCGTGCCGCCGAGCTGTGCCGGGAACTCGAGGAACTCGGGCGTCAGGGCGGCACAGCCGCGCCGGATCAGCTCGACGAGCTCGAGGCGGAGCTTGCCCGGGTGAGCGAGTCCCTCCGACGCGCCCTGCTGTCGTAGGCGCTCACCTCGCCTGCCGGCGTCGACGCCGCGCCGTCTCTGGTCAGGCGCCGCGCGCGAATCGACAATGGGCTAGCGCTGTTCTGCGTTTTCGAAGGAGGCCGCCATGCCGTCGCTGTGGTTGGACCGAGCTGGGGCGCTGGCCTCCGATGACTTCTTGACGGCGGAACGCGCCGACGTCGTCGTGGCCGGCGCCGGCATAACAGGGCTCACGACGGCGGTGCTGCTCGCCCGCGCGGGCAAGCGGGTCGTGGTCCTCGAGGCGAGGAGCGTCGGCGCCGCGACGACCGGCGGGACCACGGGGAAGCTGTCCCTTCTGCAGGGCAGGGTGCTCGGCCGCATCCGCCACCACCACGGCGACGCCGTGCTGAGGGCGTACGCGCAGGCCAATCTCGAGGGACAGCGGTGGCTTGTGGGCTTCCTCGACGAGAAGGCGGTCGCGTACGAGCGCCGACCCGCGTGGACCTACGCCGAGTACGACGACGCCCTCGACCGTCTGGCCGCCGAGCACGCCGCGACGGTGGCCGCGGGGATCGACGCACGGCGAGCGGACGCCGTCGAACTTCCCTTCAGGACGGCGGGCGCGATCCTGCTCGACGGTCAGGTACAGTTCGACCCTCTCCCTGTGCTCCACGCCCTCGCCGCTGAATTGCGCGAGCGCAGCGGGAGGCTCGTGCTGGGGGCGCGCGTTGTCGGCGCCAGCACGGCGAAGGCCCGCCGCGGCGGCCCCGTCGAGATCGCGACGGACCACGGCACAGTGACCGCGGACCAGCTCATTCTCGCGAGTGGCACCCCCTTCCTCGGCAACGGCGCCCGCTTCGCCTTCCTTGAGCCGAGCCGGGCGTTCGGCGCGGCCTTCGCGGGCCCGGAGGCGGAAACAGGCTTCCTGCAGGGCATGTATCTTTCCGTCGACCAGCCGACGCGGTCCCTTCGCTCTGTGCCTGCGTTGCCGGGGCCTCCTGAGAGTGGCGGGGCGGACGACGGCGGCCCCCGCCTCGTGGCAGTCGAGGGCGGCGCCCGCGGCGGGACGCCGGGATGGTCCGCCCGGCGGGATGCCTTGCTCGGTTGGGTCCGTGAGCGCTTCCCGGGCACGACGCCAACTCACGTGTGGGCCGCGCAGGACTACCGTTCCGTGACCGCGGTTCCCCTCGTGGGCACTCTTCCCGGGACGAGCGGGCGGATCTTTGTCGCGACGGGCTACGGGAAGTGGGGCCTCACGAACGGCGTGGCCGCTGGGCTCGCGATCTCCTCAGACGTCCTCGACGGCGGCGAGCCGTCGTGGGCTCGGCAGCTCTATGGCGCCCGACTGGCTGGAAGCGACGCCGCCGACGCGGCGGCCTTCAACCTCGGGGTTGCGGGCCGCCTCGCGGCTGGCTGGGCGCGCTCGCTCGTCCGCGACGGCTGGCCCGTGGGCCGATGCCGGGTTGACGGCGAGGAGTACACCGTCTCCGGGGTGTGCACGCACTTGGGCGGAGCGCTGCGGTGGAACGAGGCCGAGAAGTCGTGGGACTGCCCGCTGCACGGCTCGCGGTTCGCCGCCGACGGGACACTGCTCGAGGGCCCCGCGACGCGGTCACTGCGGAGGTACTGAGTAAGGATTCTCTTCGTCAGGGGCGGGTGGGGCCGGCCTTGGGCTGTTGTTGGGTGATGCAGTGGATGCCGCCGGCGAGGGGCTGCTGCTGGGTGATGCAATGAATGCCGCCGCCGCGGGAAAAGATGACGCGGGCGTCGACGGCGGTCACGTGCCGGCCGCGATAGACATCTGCAAGAATTCGGAGCGCCTTCTCATCGTGAGCGTCCGCGAACGAGCACGCGACGAGGCCGCCGTTGAGGGCCACGTGGTTGATGTAGCTCCAGTCGACCCAGTCCTCCCCATCGTGGAGCTGCTGCGGGGCCGGGACCTCGATGATGGTCCAGGGCTGGCCGTCGGCCGTGTGGGACGCGTGGAGGAGCTCGAGGAATTCGCCGCTCACCTCGTAGTCGGGGTGCTCGGGGTTGTGCTGGACATGCACGAGCAGGGTCCCCGGCGACGGGATCGCGGCGACGAGGTCCACGTGGCCGCGCGTGCCGAACTCCTTCGTGTCCCGCGTGAGGCCGCGGGGCAGCCACACGGCGTGCCGGGCCCCGATGGTCCGGGCGAACTCGGCCTCGACGTCGGCCTTGCTCAGGCCCGGGTTGCGGTCGGGGTCGAGCTGTACGGATTCGGTCAGGAGCACGGTGCCCTGGCCGTCGGTCTGGAAGCCGCCGCCCTCGTTGACGAGCGTGCTGTCCACGACCTCGGCAGCGGCGGCCTCGGCGACCGTCCGGCCGATCGCGGCATCGTTCTCCCACGAGGCCCAGCTCTGCTGCCCCCAGCCGTTGAAGACCCAGTCGACCGCCCCCAGCCGGCCGGCGTCGTCCGTCACGAAGCTCGGGCCCATGTCCCGCATCCACGCGTCGTCGAGCGCAGCCTCGATGACGTCGACGCGCGGGTCGAGGTACGCCTTCGCGACCGCGCGGTCCTCGGCCGGGACCACCATCGTGACGGGCTCGTAGCGCACGGCGGCGCGGGCGACGGCGGCCCAGGCCGCGCGCGCCTCGTGCGCGTCCGCCTCGGTGTCGCCGAGCGTGTACCCGCCCGAGGGCCACGCCATCCAGAGGCGTTCGTGCGGATCGGTCTCCGCAGGCATGCGCCACGTCATGCGCGGGCCCCTTCGAACGCCGTGGGCGCCTGGCCAAACGGTGCTTCGGGGTTGACCGGCGCGGTGAGCGCCGCGTACGTCTCGGGGCGGCGCGTCGTGAGGAAGGGGAAAAGGGTGAGCCAGTCGCGGCGCTGGTCGAGGTCGAGATCGGCGACGACGACGGCGGAACCCTCGCGCGGCGCGTGGGCCAGGATGCGGCCGTACGGGTCGGAGATGAAGGACGAGCCGTAGAACGTCACGAGGCCCTCGCTGCCCCAGCGGTTCGGGACGACCATGAACAGGCCGTTCGCGATGCCGTTGCCCACGATGACCTGCCGCCAGAGCGGCTCCGTGTCGAAGTCGGGGTGGCCGGGCTCGGAGCCGATCGCGGTCGGGTAGGCGAGGATCTCGGCGCCGTTGAGCGAATAGACGCGCGCGAGCTCGGGGAACCACTCGTCCCAGCATGTCGGGAGGCCCAGGCGCGCTCCGTCGAGCTCGGCGGGGGCGTAGACCGGGTAGCCGCCGTTGGCCGCCTGCGGCTGGCCCGGCTGGGGACCCTGGTGGAAGAACTTGTCCTCGTAGTACCCCTCGGTCACGGGGATGTGGAGCTTGTCCGTCGCGGCGAGGAGCGTGCCGTCCGGGCCGACGAGGATCGCCGTGTTGTACCCGCGCTCGTCGTCCGCGAGGCCCTTGCGATAGAGGCTCGCGTGCACGCAGATGCCGTGCTCGGTGGCCGCGCGCCGTGCGAAGGCGAGGGTGGGGCCGGACTCGAGGTCTTCGGCGATGCTGCTCGGCGTGTAGTCCGGGAGGGTGTCCGCGGGGTAGCGCGAGAGCGTGAGCTCGGGCAGGAACACGATCTTCGCGCCGTGTTCGGCCGCACGGCGGATGCCCTCGTTGAGCTCGGCCTCGGTCTCGGCTGGGTCCTCGTGCCAGCGGTGCTGGACGAGCGCGACGCGAAGCGCGACGCGAAGCGGGGTGTGGCCTGCGGCCCGATCGCTCGTGCGAGCCCACGACACCGGGGGCTGCAGGGCAAGGATCTCGTGCATGGGTGTCCTTTGGATGAGGAAGATCTGAGAGGCATCCCTAAATGAATGACGTTCGTTTATTAGAGCAGTGACCCACCCCACAGTCAAGCGATGCCCACGCACCCCTCAGTCCGTGGCCACCTCTCGCCCGGCGCGCGCGAAAAGTCTCATGGCGCGGGGATTGCCGTGACCTCCTTGCAATCTCCTCTAAATGAACTATATTCATTTAGAGATTTACACCACATCAGGGGCGTCACCCTGTCAGGAAAGGAATCAGCATGGGAGCTGAGGGACGAGAACTCGAGGCCGACGTCGTCGTCGTCGGAGCAGGACCCGCGGGCCTGATGGCCGCGCGGACGCTCGCCCGGTCGGGCGAGAAGGTCGTGGTCCTCGAGGCGCGCGAGCGGGTGGGCGGCCGTACCTGGAGCGACACGGTCGACGGCGCGTGGCTCGAGATCGGAGGCCAATGGATCAGCCCGGACCAGACCGAGCTTCTGGCCTTGGTCGAGGAGCTCGGCAAGGAGACGTACCAGCGCTACCGCGAGGGCCAGAGCGTGTTCGTCGCCGCCGACGGCGCGCGCACGGTCTACGCGGGCGCGGACTTCCCGGTCTCGCCGGGTACCCTCGCGGAGGTCGGGCGGCTCACGGCGATCCTCGACGGGCTCGCCGCCGAGATCGGCCCCGAGGAGCCGTGGGCCCACCCGAAGGCGCGCGAGCTCGACGCCATCTCTTTCCACCACTGGCTTCGCGCCCAGTCCCCGAACGAGGACGCGTGCGAGCTCATCGGCATGTTCATCGCCGGCGCGATGCTGACCAAGCCGGCCCACGCGTTCTCCGCGCTCCAGGCGGTGCTCATGGCGGCCTCGGCCGGCTCGTTCAGCAACCTCCTCGACGAGGACTTCATCCTCGACCGCCGTGTCGTGGGCGGCATGCAGTCCGTGAGCCTGGCCATGGCCGCTGAGCTGGGCGACGCCGTCGTCCTCAACGCCCCGGTGCGCACCCTCGCGTGGGGCGCCGACGGCGTCCGTGCCGAGGCCGACGGCGTGACCGTCATCGCCCGCCGCGCGATCCTCGCGGTCCCCCCGCCCCTCTACAGCCGCATCTCCTACGTGCCGCCGCTCCCGCGCCGCCAGCACCAGCTGCACCAGCACCTCTCGATGGGCCTCGTCATCAAGGTCCACGCCGTCTACGACCGCCCGTTCTGGCGCGAGTCGGGGCTTTCGGGCACGTGCTTCGGCGTGGGCCAGGTGGTTCAGGAGGTCTACGACAACACGAACTACGGCGACGAGCGCGGCACGCTTGTCGGCTTCGTCTCCGACGAGTACGCGGACGCGATGTTCGCGCTCAGCCCCGAGGAGCGCAAGGCCGCGATCCTCGGCTCGATCGCCCACTACCTCGGCCCCGAGGCGCTCGACGCCGAGGTCTACTACGAGTCCGACTGGGGCTCCGAGGAGTGGACCCGCGGCGCGTACGCCGCGAGCTTCGACCTCGGCGGCCTTGCCCGCTACGGCGCCGACCAGCGGACGCCCGTCGGGCCGATCCACTTCGCGTGCTCCGACATCGCCTCGGAGGGGTACCAGCACGTCGACGGCGCGCTACGGATGGGTCGCCGCGTGGCCGAAGAGATTCTTCACGCGGCCCGCGTGTAGTCCAGACGCGTGTCAGGTGTGCGGGGCCCCCAACGGCGAGGGGCCCCGCGCGAGGGACGAGCTCGGGGAGCCGATGGGGACAGTCGATGCGCTGGTGTGCGGGCTATCCGGCGCGTACGGCTCCGAGGACGTTCCACACCGGGCTGTGCCATTGGAAGGACGGTTCGAGTCCTTGGCCGCGCACGACGTCGGCCATCGCCTCGGGCGGGTGGATGAATCCGCGGAACGAGCGGCCTGACGCCGCGAGCAGCCCGTTCATGAGCCTGATGAACGCGCGAGCGGGGAGGTTGGCCGTCGGGTAGCTGAAGACGATGGCCCGGCGCGCGTGGTCCGCTGCCGCGGTGAGCAGCTTGGCGTAGTCGGGGTAGCAGCACACGACGCGGTGCAGGACGACGACGTCTGCCGCCTCCACGCCGTCGCCCTCCTCGGCGAGGTCCACGCCCAGCCGCCGCTCGATGCGCCCGCCGAACCCGGCCCGCTCGATGAGCCTCGCGGCGTCCTCTTCGTATCCGGCCGAGAGCTCGAGGTTGACCGCCCGCGCGGCCCCTCGCTTGAGGAGCTCGAGCTGGATCTCGCCGACCCCTCCGCCGATCTCGAGCACGGTGGCCCCCTCGATTCCGGTCCCCGCGAGGAATTCGACGATCCGCCGCTCGGACTGTCGCAGACCCCTCCGGCCGTATCGCTTGGCGATGGCGCCGGAGAAGCGCGAGTCGAAGATCGCGTCGTATCCGTGGTCACGCCCGGGATCGTGAGGGCCACCGCAGCACGAGTCCATGCCACGAGTATGCAACGCGTTGACTCCCTTGTCCCGGCCCGGAAGGCTTGGCCCCGTGGACGCAGAGGTCATTGTTGTCGGGGCGGGTCTCGCCGGGCTTGTCGCGGCCGCTGAGGCAGCCGACGCCGGGAGGCGCGTGATCATCGTCGACCAGGAGGGCGAGCAGTCGCTCGGCGGCCAGGCGTTCTGGTCGCTCGGCGGGCTCTTCCTCGTGGATTCCCCCGAGCAGCGGCGTATGGGCGTGCGCGATTCGCGCGAGCTCGCGGGGCAGGATTGGGCGGGCAGCGCGCAATTCGACCGGTCCGAGGACTATTGGCCGCGACGCTGGGCGGAGGCGTACCTCGACTTCGCCGCCGGTGAGAAGCGAACGTGGCTCCACGGCATGGGTGTCCGGTTCTTCCCCGTGGTCGGCTGGGCCGAGCGCGGCGACGGGCGCGCCGATGGGCACGGGAATTCGGTGCCTCGTTTTCACATCACCTGGGGTACGGGCCCGGGAGTGCTCGAGCCGTTCGTGCGGCGTGTGCTCGACCGTGCAGATGCCGGCCGCGTCCGCCTCCTTTTCCGGCACCGCGTGGACGAACTCGTCACGGAGGGCGGCGCCGTCGTCGGCGTGCGCTGCTCGGTGCTCGAGCCCTCCTCGGAGCCGCGCGGTGTGGCGACATCGCGGACGGTGAGGGACGACGTCGAACTGCGGGCTTCCGCCGTCGTCGTCGCCTCGGGGGGTATTGGCGGGAATCACGACCTCGTTCGCCGCATGTGGCCCGCCCGGTTGGGCGCGCCGCCCTCGGCCATGATCGCGGGGGTGCCGGCGCACGTGGACGGACGCATGCTCGGCATCGCGGCGGAGGCCGGGGGCCGGGTCATCAACGGCGACCGCATGTGGCACTACGTCGAGGGCCTGCGGAACTGGGATCCGGTGTGGGAGAACCACGGGATCCGGATCCTGCCCGGGCCCTCGTCGGTGTGGCTCGACGCGTTGGGCCGCAGGCTGCCGCCGCCGTTCTTTCCGGGGTTCGACACACTCGGGACTCTGCGGCACCTGCGGGGGACCGGCTACGACTATTCGTGGTTCGTTCTGACCCAGAAGATCATCGAGAAGGAGTTCGCGCTCTCCGGTTCGGAGCAGAACCCGGACCTGACCGGGAAGGATGTTCGGCTCTTGCTCGGCCGCGTGCGCGGCGGCGCGCCCGGGCCGGTCGACGCGTTCATGCGGCACGGGGCGGACTTCGTCGTGGAGTCCTCGCTCGGCGGGCTTGTGGAGGGGATGAACCGGGTCGGGGAGGCGGGGCTTCTTACGGAGGCGGGCCTGCGGGCGGTGCTCGAGGCGCGGGACCGGGAGATCGAGAACCCGTTCGGCAAGGACGCCCAGGTGATGTTCCTCCGCGGGCATCGGAAGTACCGCGGTGACCGGCTCATCCGGGTCGCCGCGCCGCACCGCATTCTCGACCCTTCGGCGGGGCCGCTCATCGCGGTTCGGCTCAACCTCCTCACGCGCAAGACGCTCGGAGGCCTCGAGACGGACCTTTCGGGACGATGCCTTTCGGCGCCGGACGCTTCGGGGATCGGTCAGCCGATTCCAGGGCTGTTCGCCGCGGGCGAGGTCGCGGGGTTCGGTGGCGGCGGTCTCATGGGCTACAACGCCCTCGAGGGCACGTTCCTCGGCGGATGCCTGTTCTCGGGGCGGGTCGCTGGACGGGCGGCGGCGGCCGCGGCCGGATGAGTGGGCAGTTGGCCGCGTTCCTGCCCGGTTCTAGGCCGCCGGAACACGTGTCGCGGGGTACTCGCGGCTTCCGCGACTGATTGGTAAATCACAACCGGGCTGGAGCGCGGGCCCGGACTGTGGCCGAAATGGCTGGGACGACGGCCTGAGCCGTTGATGCGGGCATGCGAAAGGCCCCGGATCCACTAGATCCGGGGCCTTCGACTGGTTGCGGGGACAGGATTTGAACCTGCGACCTCTGGGTTATGAGCCCAGCGAGCTACCGAACTGCTCCACCCCGCGGCGCTCAATCAACTATACACGCTCTGATCTCCCGACACCAATCGGCATCTAACGGCGCCAAACGCCACCAAGCTGACTCCGCGTCGGCTGCGACGGGGACCTCCCATGGTGACGGGGACGACGACGGCGGGCCTGGGCACTCAGCCCGGCCCCGCCGTCGTACGCATTCCGGGGCCCGGCGCGTCAGCCCAAGTGGTCCACGAGCTCGCCGGCGATGCCGTTGTAGGACGCCGGAGTGAGGGCGAGGAGCCTGGCTTCCGCCTCGGGGGAGAGGCCGAGCTCGGAGACGAACTCCTTCATGCGGGCCGCGTCGACGCGGTGCCCTCGGGTGAGATCCTTGAGTCGCTCGTAGGGGTTGTCCATGCCCGGGACGCCCGCGATCGCCTCGGCGCGCATGACCATCTGGATGGCCTCGGCGAGGACCTCCCAGTTCTGGTCGAGGTCGGCGGCGAGGATGCCCCCCGCAACGTCCAGTCCCGCGAGGCCCCGGGCGACGTTGCTGATCGCGAGAATCGAGTGGCCGAACGCGACGCCGATGTTCCGCTGGCTCGACGAGTCCGTGAGATCCCGCTGCCAGCGGCTCGTCACGAGCGTCGCGCCGAGGGTGTCGAGGAGGGCTGAGGAGATCTCGAGGTTGGCCTCGGCGTTCTCGAAGCGGATCGGGTTGACCTTGTGGGGCATGGTCGAGGAGCCGGTCGCGCCGGCCACGGGGATCTGCGCGAAGTAGCCGATCGAGATGTAGCTCCACACGTCGGTGCAGACGTTGTGGAGGATCCGGTTGAAGCGCGCGATGTCGGCGTAGAGCTCGGCCTGCCAGTCGTGGCTCTCGATTTGCGTCGTGAGCGGGTTCCACGTGAGGCCAAGAGCCTCGACGAACGACTTGGACACCTGCTGCCAGTCCGCGCTGGGCACCGACGCGACGTGGGCGGCGAAGTCGCCGGTCGCGCCGTTGATCTTGCCGAGGTACTCCGTTCGCTCGATGCGGGTGAGCTGGCGGCCGAGGCGGTGGGCCATGACGGCGAGCTCCTTGCCGAGCGACGTCGGCGTCGCGGGCTGGCCGTGGGTGCGCGAGAGCATGGGCACGTTGCGGTTCTCGCGCGCCATGTCGCTGATCTGCCCGACGAGGGCGCGCGCGGCGGGCAGCCACACGTTCTCGACCGCGCCCTTGATGCCGAGGGCATAGGAGAGGTTGTTGATGTCCTCCGACGTGCAGCCGAAGTGCACGAGGGGAGTGAGCCCGCCGAGGCCGATGCCCTCGAGGCGGCGGCCGATGTAGTACTCGACGGCCTTGACGTCGTGGACCGTGACGGCCTCGATCTCCGCGAGCTCCTTGACGGATGCGTCGTCGAATTCGGTGACGATCCGGCGGAGGCCTGCCTCCTGCGACGCCGTGAGCGGCTCGGTGCCCGGCAGGACGGAGTTGTGCGTGAGGTGGATGAACCATTCGACCTCGACGGCGACGCGGTCCCGGTTGAGCGCGGCTTCGGACAGGTAGTCGACGAGCGGAGCCACCGCGGGGCGGTAGCGACCGTCGAGCGGGCCGAGCGCGATCTGCTCGGGGGACGCCGCGAGGGACAGCCTGCCGGAAGGGGTGCGTGCGGGGGAGTCAGCCATGACCTCCATTGTTCCAGATGGCCTTCAGAGCGATGGCGCGATCGCCGATCGCGAACTGCCGCGAGATCCCCTACGAGGACGACGGCGGTGCGGCGGGCGGTTCGGATCTCCTCCACAGAAGTGGTCGAGGCGGGTCGCCCACATACGACGACGGCGGGAGGCGCTGGGTGCCACGCTTCCGTAGCGTCGAACGAAGGCGCGAGGGGCGCACAGGCACACGGAGGGGGACCGATGGGATCTGAGCACGAGGGCGGCGAACCGGCGAGGGCGTGTTCGCATGACGAGGCGACGTTGAGGTCGGCGGCGGAGGATCTTCGCGCCGCCGAAAGCGATGCCCGCGCCGGTCAGGCCGAGGCCGAGAAGGCGCGCGCCGTCGAATGGTCCGGCACAGCGGGCGACTCATTCCGCTCGCGGGCTGCCGTGATCGTGGCCGAGCTCGCGGCCGTGACCGCAGGCGTCGTCGGTCTCGGGATCCTCGTGGGATCGGCACAGCGCGAGGCCGCGGAATGCGCGTCAACCAGCCCGGCCGTTGTCGCTGCCGATCAAGGGCCTGGGCCCGCGACCGCTGGCCCGCGGCTTCCCCTCGCGCCACCCGGTCGGGCCGTTCTTCCCTACGAATCGCGCGGTCCGCTCGTCCCGTACGAAACGGGCCGTCCCTTGCTTCTCTGGTCGGACCCGGCACGCGGGCCTGCAAGTTCCGCGGCACCCGGACCCGGAGAGGTGTGCCGGTGACGACCCCTGTCGCCGTGCCGCCGAACCCGGACACGTTCGTCGTCACGGGAGGCCGAGGATTCGCCGCGCGACTCGAGTCCCTCGACGCGTCGGCCAGCTCGCTGGCCGCGGCCGCCGCGGCATTGGATCGAGTCCAGAAGGCGCTGTACATCGCTCGGCATCGCGTTGAGGCCGCGGTATGTGCTCTTTCGGTCGTGGGACCTCGGATCTCGGACGAATCGCGGAGAATTGAGGCCGTGGTTCGCCGGTGCGTCGACGAGGCAACGCGCGAGGAGTCCGCGGTGCGCCGCGCCGCGGCGAGCTACGCGGAAGAGGAGGCGAAGCGCAGGTCGGCCCTGGACGGGCTTCAGAATGTGCTCGTGGATTCGGACGCCATCGCGGGGCTGCTCTCGATCGTCCTCCCGCGCGCCCTCTTCGCAGATCGGCGTGTGCCGGCCGCCGCCCCAGGTCACGGGGCGGCCGGGTTCTTGCGTTCGGTCGACCCGTCGAGGTTCGAAGGCAGGGGCGACGACGCGACCGACGTCGAGATGAGGGTGGCCGTGGGCGGGCGGGGAGACGGAGGCACGTTCGCGTACGCCGTTCGAAGCCTCCGTGAGGCTCAAGGCCAGGAGCCCCTCGACGACGGGACGACGGTGCCGCCGTCGTCGATCCTCGTGGAACGCTTTCTGAAGGCCGATGGCTCGGTGACCGTGATGGTGGCCGTGCCCGGCACGCAGACCTGGGGCGCCGATCCAAGTGACGGGAACATCCTCGATTCAGAATCGATCCTCGACGGGATGGCTCGCCCTGAGAGTCATGTGAGGACGCTGATCAAGCGGGCGCTCGAAGATCAGGGGCTTGGCCCTGGGGACAAGGTTGTCTTCAACTGCTACAGCCAGGGTTCCATCCACGTCTTGGGCCTGCTTGAGGATCATGAGTTCACGGAGCGTTATCAGGTCGCGGGCGTGATGTCGGTCGGCGGGCCTGTCTCTGCGTTTGCGATTCCAGAGGATGTCCCGGTGCTGAGCCTCTCCAATGCCGACGACATCGTCCCGGCGACGTCGGGGCGTCTGGCGCCGCCGTCGGGCTCCCTCGTCGACGTGCGGACCCCGTCCCGGACCAGTCCGGCCGCGGCGGCGTTTTTCCCGAAGGAGACCGTCGCCAATGCCCACAGCCTCGACTGGTACGCGCAGGATGCTTCGGCGCTCGATACGTCCGCCGCCCCGGCGGTGAGGGAGTTCGCGGGTGCTATGGCCGCCGCTCTCGGCGGTTCCGCAGCAGTGGGCGCGGGTGCGGCCGGAGCGGGAGCGGCGGCAGCGGGCGCAGCCGGGGCGGGAACGGCGAGTGCAGGGGCATCGGGAGCGGGCGCGGGTGCGGTCGGAGCCGGAGCGGTGGGCGCGGGGGCAGCCGGGGCGGGATCGGCGGTCGGGGCACGCGAACGCTTCATCTATACCGGCACCGACCCGCGAACGAAGGCAGGAACCGGCGGATGACGAGCCGGTGGATGGGGAGACGCGCTGGCCGTCGCCCGCAGCGAAACTCAGTCTCTGCGGTTGGCGCCGAGGAGGCTGCCCATGATGGCAGAGACGATCGAAACGATGATGGCGCCGAAGACCGCCGTCCAGAGGAAGGAATCGATCGTGAGGTGTACCGGGGTGTATCCGCTGATCCACGAGGTGAGGGCGAGCATCGCGGCATTGATTACGAGCGCGAACAAGCCGAGCGTGAGACACGTGACCGGCAAGGAGAGGAGTTCGACAACCGGGCGCACGAGCGCGTTGACGAGTCCGAAGATGAGACCGATGAACAGGTAGGCAAGGATGACGCCCACGGTGTCGGAACTTGAGCCCGCCCCGGCGTTGGCAGCGACGCCTGCGGCGGCACCCGAGTTGATCTTGAGGCCAGGGAGCACCCACGTGGCGATCCAGATGGCGAACGCGTTGACGACGATACGAAGGAGGAACCGCATCATGAGCCCATCGTTCCATACGTGGCCGTGGCTCGCCTCGACCTCGTTAGGCTTGGAGGCATGACTACCGCACTGAACGGCGGCGACGCCAAAGATGCCGCCGTCGCCTTCGCCGGCTCCGTGAACGACACCACCGAGAGCGCAGCCATTGACCCTCGTCCCGTGATCGGCAGGCTTCCCAAGTACGCGGCTGGCAAGCCGCCTGTTCCGATCCCCGGGCTTGAGAGCTTCAAGCTCTCCTCCAATGAGAATCCCCTCCCGCCAATCCCGGCGGTGCTTGATGCGATTGCCACGCATTCTGCCATCAATCGCTACCCCGACCCCGTGGCGAGCACCCTTCGCGCCCGCCTGTCTGAGCATCTCGGCGTCCCGGCTGAGGACATCGTGACGGGCGGAGGCAGCCTCGGGGCCCTCAACCAGCTCCTCGCCGCCTTCGCTGGGCAGCAGGACGACGGCACGCAGGACGAGGTTGTCTATGCGTGGCGCTCGTTCGAGGCGTACCCGATCTCGGTCGGGCTCGCGGGTGCGAAGAGCGTCCAGATTCCTGTGCTCCCGGACGGGCGCCATGACCTTGACGCGATGGTGGCGGCGGTCGGCAAGCGCACCCGAGTCGTGCTTCTGTGCACGCCGAACAACCCCACGGGACCGGCGCTGCGGCGCGACGAGACCGAGCGCTTCATCGAGTCGGTGCCGAGCGACGTTGTCATCGTCGTCGATGAGGCGTACCAGGAGTTCGTGCGGGACGACGACGCGGTCGACGGAATCGCGCTATACCGCAAGTATCCGAACGTCGTCGTGCTCCGGACCTTCTCCAAGGCGCACGGGCTCGCGGGTCTCCGCGTCGGCTATTCCGTCTCACAGCCAGAGATCACCGAGAGCCTTCGGGTTGCCGCCGTGCCGTTCGCCGTTTCGACCATTGCCGAGCACGCGGCTGTCGCATCGCTCGATCACCTGGACGAGGTTGTAGGAAGGGTACAAACGCTCGTCGACGAACGCGATCGAGTCGTGGCCGGCCTCCGCGAGCTCGGCTGGGCGGTACCGGACGCACAGGGCAACTTCGTGTGGCTCAATCTCGGCGATGCCACGCAGGAATTCGCGGCTCTCGCCGGGGCCCACGCGCTGTCCGTCAGGGCGTTCGGAAATGAGGGCGTCCGCGTCAGCATCGGCGAAACCGAAGGCAATTCGCGCTTCCTCGAGCTCTGTAGGACGTTCACAAAAGCCCCAGCGGCTTACTAGCGGTTAACCTATGCCTAGCGGCCCAGCCGCACTCGGTAGAGTGGCAGCTGGGCCGCTGCATATATTCCAACCCGGGAATGCATTCCCAATCTGGCATATATCCGCGGAAGGACCGTCCGGGACCACCACGGAACCACGACCACGGCAGGAGGCGGCGGCATGGCAGGACAACTGCCCACCACCGAGTTCGACGACATCCCTGATGCTCTGCTCGACGAGCTTGAGTCGCTCGCGCATGACCGGGGTGAGGGACAGCTTGGAATGGTGCAGCTCCTGGATGAGGACGGCCACTTCAACAGCGGGTCGCACTTCTCTGAGCACGCGAAGCGCCTGACCTCGGACGAGCTGCGCGGCCTCTACCGCGACATGGCGACCATCCGCCGCTTCGATGCGGAGGCGACGGCCCTCCAACGCCAGGGCCAGCTCGCGCTGTGGGTGCCCGTACGCGGCCAGGAGGCTGCACAGATCGGCTCGGGCCGCGCCACTCGGCCGGAGGACTACCTCTTCCCGACGTACCGCGAGCATGGCGTTGCACTGACCCGGGGCGTCGAACTCGGCGAACTCCTCCGCCTCTTCCGCGGCGTCTCGAACGGCGGATGGGACCCGCGAGAGACCAATTTCCACCTGTACACCCTGGTCCTCGCCGCACAGGTCCCGCACGCCGTCGGCTATGCCATGGGCATCCAGCGCGACGCCGCACGCGCGGCCGCCGCGGGCCGTGATTCCGGAGCTCAAGCCGTGCCTTCGCCAGCGGTAGTTGCCTATTTCGGGGATGGCGCGAGCTCTGAAGGCGATATCCACGAGTCCATGGTCTTCGCGGCGAGCTTCAAATCTCCCGTCGTCTTCTTCTGCCAGAACAACCAGTGGGCTATCTCGGTTCCGACCGAGGTGCAGTCGCGCATTCCTCTCCACCACCGCGCGAAGGGGTACGGGTTCCCGGGCCTGCGCGTGGACGGAAATGACGTCCTCGCGGTCCACGCCGTGACGGAGTGGGCCCTCGCGCGGGCGCGCAGCGGCAAGGGCCCGGTGCTCATCGAGGCGTACACGTATCGCCAGGGCGCCCACACGACCGCTGACGATCCGACGAAGTACCGGCTGTCCGAAGAAGAGCAGGCCTGGCTCGTGAAGGATCCCATCGCGAGGTTCGAGAAGTATCTCCGCGCCGAGGGATACGCCGACGACGCGTTCTTCGCCGACGTCGCAGCGGAAGGCGACGCGCTCGCCGCCAAGTCACGCAAGGACGTCCTCGCGTTCGAGGCTCCTAGCCTTGCCGAGGCGATGAGCCACGTGTACGCGGAGCGGCATCCGCTCGTCGAGGAAGAGATCGCATGGCACCTCGGGTATGAGTCCGGCTTTGCGGACGACGAGAGTGCGAAGGAAGGCGGACACTGATGCCCACGATGACCCTCGCCAAGGCGATCAACACGGGGCTCCGAGACGCCCTCGCGGCCGACGAGACCGTCATGCTCATGGGCGAAGACATCGGTTCGCTCGGCGGTGTCTACCGCGTGACGGAGGGGCTCAAGGCGGAATTCGGCGGTGACCGCGTGATCGACAGCCCGCTGGCCGAGTCAGGCATCGTCGGCGCGAGCATCGGACTCGCGCTGCGTGGCTACCGGCCCGTCGACGAAATCCAGTTCGACGGCTTTGTCTTCCCGGCCTTCAACCAGATCACGACGCAGCTCGCCAAGATCCACGCCCGCAGCGCCGGACGGCTCACTGTTCCCGTCACGATCCGCATCCCGTATGGCGGCGGCATCGGATCGGTCGAGCACCATTCGGAGTCGCCCGAGGCGCTCTTCGCCCATACGGCAGGCGTGCGGATCATCACGCCGTCGAACCCCCACGACGGTTACTGGATGACCAGGCGGGCCATTGAGTGCGAAGACCCGGTCATTGTGTTCGAGCCGAAGCGCCGCTACTGGCTCAAGGGCGAAGTCAACACGGAGGAGCCGGGTGCGTCTGCGGATCCGTTCCGCGCGCACGTGGTCCGCGAGGGCACCGATGCGACCATCGTCGCGTACGGGCCCCTCGTCCCGGTGGCCCTCGCGGCGGCCGCGGCTGCCGCCGAGGATGGGCGGAGCGTCGAGGTCGTGGACCTCCGCTCGCTCTCGCCGATCGATTTCGACACCGTGACGGCGTCGGCTGAGAAGACAGGGCGTCTCGTCGTCGCGCATGAGGCCCCGACGTTCGGCGGGCTCGGCGGCGAGATCGCCGCGCGGGTCTCCGAACGCGCGTTCCTCTCCCTCGAGGCTCCCGTGATCCGGGTGGGCGGATTCCACATGCCCTACCCGGTCGCGAAGGTCGAGGGCCAGTACCTCCCGGACATTGACCGTATCCTCGAGGCCCTCGACCGGGCGTTCGCGTACTAGGAGGCCCCATGAGCAAGCAGATCTTCAACCTCCCGGACGTCGGCGAGGGCCTGACCGAGGCGGATATCGTCTCCTGGAAGGTCAAGCCCGGCGACACCGTGGCCATCAACGACATCCTGTGCGAGATCGAGACCGCCAAGAGCCTCGTCGAGCTACCGAGTCCGTACGAGGGCACCGTTCTCGAGCTGCTCGCCCCCGAGAACGAGACGATCGAGGTCGGCTCGCCGATCATCGCCATCGGCACCGCGGGTGAGGTTCCCGGGCCAGGAGGGGCGAACGACGGCGGGGCGGCGACGAGCGCGGTGCCGGCTCCGAGCGCTGCGCCTGCCCCGGCAGCATCCGCGCCGACGGCACCGACCGCGGCTCCCGCATCCTCCGCGGTGGCCGAGGCCCTGAACGCCCCCGTCCCCCAGATGCAGGAGCCCGGCGTCGAGAGTGGCCCCCTCGTGGGCTCGGGCCCGAAGGCCGACGCCGTCAAGCGCCGCCCCCGCAAGCAGCCACCAACGAGCCCGAGCTCCACGGTCAATAGCTCATCCCAGCAGGCGGTGACGCTGCCCGGGCGCGTCGATTCGAGCGCTGGAAGCGCGGAGGCGACCCCTGCCCCGGAACCGGACACCGCCGTCGCCCGCCTGCTCACCCGCGTCCTCGCCAAGCCCCCCGTCCGCCGCATCGCGAAGGAACTCGGGATCAACCTCGCCGACGTCCCCGCGACGGGTGCGCGGGGCGAGGTGACGCGGGCCGATCTCGAGTCGTACCAGGCGCAGCGCGAGCGCGAGATCGCGGCGGCCCCGACGTTCTGGGAGCCGGCGAAGAAGCCTCAGGACCAGCGCGTCGAGGTGGTCCCGGTGCGCGGAGTGCGCAAGGCGACCGCGAAGGCCATGGTCGATTCGGCGTTCTCGGCACCGCACGTGAGCATCTTCGTGGACGTCGACGCGTCGCGGACGATGGAGTTCGTTCAGCGCCTCAAGAAGTCGCGCGATTTCGAGGGCATCAAGGTCTCGCCGCTCCTGATCCTCGCGAAGGCCGTCGTCTGGGCGGCTGCGCGTAACCCGAGCGTGAACTCTGAATGGGTCGGCACCCCGAATGGCGACGAGATCCACGTCAAGCACTTCATGAACCTCGGCATTGCGGCGGCGACCCCGCGTGGCCTGCTCGTGCCGAACATCAAGAATGCGCAGGATCTTTCGCTCAAGGAGCTCGCGGTCGCACTCAACGATCTCGCGACGACGGCACGCGCAGGCAAGACGAAGCCCGGTGACATGCAGGGCGGCACGCTCACGATCACGAACATCGGCGCGCTCGGCATCGACATCGGCACGCCGATCATCAACCCGGGCGAGGTGGCAATCGTGGCGTTCGGCACGATCAAGCTCAAGCCATGGGTCGTCTCGGGTGAGGTCATCCCGCGGTGGATCACGACGCTCGGCGGCTCGTTTGACCACCGAGTGGTCGACGGCGACCTGTCCGCGCGCTTCATGGCGGACGTCGCGGCGATCATGGAGGAGCCGGCGCTCCTGCTCGACTGATCGGCGTCGTGGGTTTCTGCGACTCCGGCCACGCGTGACCGGGCCAGCTCGTCGCGCCCGGCATCAGCCGACGCCCAGACCCTGTTGCGGTGGATTGGGCCGGGCCATGATATGCACGTGGATGTCGTCGTCATCGGGGCCGGCCAAGCCGGTCTTGCGGTCAGCAGGGAATTGACCGAGCGGTCGGTGCGGCACACCGTGCTCGAGGCTGCACGAGTTGGGCAAGCCTGGCGCGAGCGGTGGGAGAGCTTCACCCTCGTCACGCCGAACTGGACGCTCGACCTGCCGGGCAGTCCTTATGACGGGGGCGACCCCGAGGGCCATGTCCCCCGCGACGAGATCGTCGCCTACCTGCAGAGCTACGCGGCCCGTTTCGGTGCACCGATACGCGAGGGAGTCCGGGTCGATTCGCTGCGCCCTGCGGTCGAGGACGGGTTCCGCCTGATGACGTCCTCTGGCGAGATGCACGCCGATGTCGTGGTCGTGTGCACGGGGGCATATCAGCGAGCGCATCGCCCGGCGGGCGCGGGTGACTTTCCGGCGTGGCTGACCGTGCTCGAAACGGGCGCGTATCGCGAGCCGGATCGGCTGCCTCCCGGAAAGGTGCTCATCGTGGGCAGCGGGCAAACCGGGTGCCAACTGGCCGAAGAACTGCATCTGGCCGGCCGGGACGTGTTCTTGTCCTGCGGACGAGCTCCCTGGGCTCCGCGCAGGCTCGACGGCCTCGACATCGTCACGTGGATCGCGAAGACGACGTTCATGGACCAGACCCTGGCCGAGTTGCCGAACCCAGCGGCTCGGCTGACCGCCAACGTACAGGCGACCGGCGCCCGCGGCGGGCACGACCTGCACTACCGCGTGCTGCAGGCACTCGGCGTGACCCTGCTCGGGCGGCTGTCGCATGTTTCCGACGGCCGCGCATACTTCGTCGACGATCTCGCCGCTTCGGTCGCGTTCGGGGACGCCCGATGGGCGGACCTGCGCGAGTTGCTGCGCAGCCAGCTGCCGCATCAGGGGATCGCGGTCCCCGACCTGCCAGAGCCGCTGCCATTCCGCTACCACCCAATCGAGGCACTCGACATGCGCGAGGTGGGGTCAGTGATCATCACCTCTGGCTTCCGCCCGGACTACAGCTGGATCGAGCCCAATGTTGTCGACGACGCGGGCTTCCCGCTGACTGTCGACGGTGCGAGCACTGTCGTGCGCGGCCTGTACTTTTGTGGCGTGCACTTCATGCGCACGAGGAGGTCGTCACTGATGTTCGGCGTGGGTGCCGACGCGGCGATCGTCGCCGAGTCCGTCGCCGCCACCACTCGCTGAGCACGTCGCACTTGTGTGCGCTGTCGGCCAAGCTCCCCGCGCGGGGAGGCAAGGCCCTCCGGCCGGGGGAGTCCTATCGTGTGTGAACCTGATGTGATCGCCGACACCTGAGAGGGCCGCATGTCCCACCGCGAGGCAGAACTCCTGCTGGTCAACGGCGTCATCGACACGCTCGACGACGCAGTCCCGCGCACGCACGCCCTCGCCGTCGTCGGCGGAAAAATCGCGGCGCTCGGCGACGATGCCGAGGCCCTGCGCGGGCCGGCCACCGTCGTCGTCGACCTCGATGGCGCCTATGTCATGCCGAGCCTGCTCGACGTGCACAACCACTTCCTGCTCGCGGGCCAAATGGACCTCTTCGAGCTCGCCGCCCCGCCCACGCTGAGCCTCGACGAGTTCCTCGCGGCGATCGCCGACCACGCCGCCGCCCTCCCGGAGGATCGCTGGGTCGTCGGCGGCAGCTGGGGCTCCGGGCTGCTCAACGAGATCAACACGCCCGACGCGCTTGCGCGCCTCGACGCCGCGACGGGCGGTCGACCGGCTCTCCTCAAGGACGATTCGAAGCACAACCGCTGGGCCAACTCCCGCGCGCTCGAGCTCGCCGGGATCGCGCGAGACACCGAGGATCCCGACGGCGGCCAGATCCTCCGCGACGCTGACGGCAACGCGACCGGCGTCCTCATCGAATCCGGGGGCGTCCTCGTGGAGCGCACCCTCGCGGAGCTCCAGCCGATCTCCCAGGACGAAGTCGCCCGCGCGGCCGTGCGCGGCATCGAGATTCTGCACTCCTACGGGGTCACCGCCTTCCAGGACGCGGCGGCGTCGCTCCAGACGATGCGCGCGCTCAAGGAGCTCGACGACGCCGGCCGGCTCGATGCGTGGGTCGTCACCTCGATGCAGGCGAACGACTTCATCTTCGGCACGACCCCGCTCGGCGAGGGCATCATCGAGCACCGCGAGGAGACGCGCTCGGAACACCACCGCCCTGACTTCATCAAGATCTTCCTCGACGGCGTCCCGCCGTCGGGCACGGGCGCATTCCTCGAGCCGTACCTCGAGGGCGTGGGCTTCCCCGAATGCCATTGCGGCTCGACGACGATGGATCCGAACGAGCTCGAGCACTGGCTCACCAGCACGGCAGAGCGCGGCATCTCCGCGAAGATCCATTGCACGGGCGACGCGTCGGTGCGGCTGGTCCTCGACACCGTCGCGAAAATCCGGGCTGCGGGCCACACGGGCGTGCGGTACCACATCGCGCACGGCCAGTTCGTCCATCCGGACGACCTCGCGCGCTTCGCCGAGCTCGACGTCACGGCGGACATCTCGCCATCGCTCTGGTTTCCCGGCGTCATCTCCGAGGCGATCGCGACCGTCCTCCCGGCCGATCGCGCGTCCAAGATGCAGCCCAACCGAACGCTCCTCGACCTCGGCGCCCGCCTCGCGGGCGGCTCGGACTGGCCCGTGAGCGTGTCCCCGAACGCGTGGGAGGCAATCTACGGCCTCGTGACCCGCCAGGACCCGAGCGGCCAGTTCCCCGGCACGCTCTGGCCCGAGCAGGCCATCGCGCTCGAGGAGGCGATCCGTGCCTACACGAGCGACTCTGCCGAGGCCATGGGCCTCGCGGACGTCACGGGGACGCTCGCGGTGGGCAAGTCGGCCGACTTGGTCGTCCTCTCAGACAACCCCTACGAGATTCCGGTCGACGCCGTGCGTCACCTGAGCGCGAGGCAGACCTGGTTCGCGGGGCGCAAGGTGTGCGACGACGCGCGGCCGGCTTCCGCCGTCGACCGCGCCTAGCGCGTCAGCCCACCTGGTTGCACGCATAACCGTCGGAAGCCGACATGACCGTCCCTTATTCGCGCCCTCAAGGGACGGTTGTGGCCCCGAGGGACGGTCATGCGGCGGAGGCGCTCACCGGAACGCCGCCACGCCCGTGAGCTGCTGGCCGAGGATCAGCGTGTGCACCTCGTCGGTGCCCTCGTACGTCCGGACGGATTCGAGGTTGTTCGCGTGCCGCAGCGGCGAATAGTCGAGTGTGATGCCGTTGCCGCCGAGGATCGTTCGGGCCTCGCGGCAGATCTCGATCGCCTCGCGGCAGTTGTTGAGCTTCCCGACGCTGACCTGGTGGGGCGCGAGCTGGCCGGCGTCCTTGAGCCGTCCGAGGTGCAGCGCAAGGAGGAAGCCCTTGTTGATCTCGAGCGCCATGTTGACGAGCTTCTCCTGCGTGAGCTGATAGCCCGCGAGCGTCCTGCCGAACTGGAGGCGCTCCTTCGAATAGGCGAGGGCATCCTCGAACGCGTCGCGGGCAGCGCCCATCGCGCCCCAGATGATCCCGTACCGGGCCTCGTTGAGGCAGGAGAACGGCCCGCGCAACCCGACCGCCCCCGGAAGGACGGCGCTTGCGGGCAGCCGCACGTCGTCAAGGCGGACGTCGCATTGAATTGACGCACGCATCGAGAGCTTCGGCTCGATCGGCGTCGCCGTGAACCCGGGACTGGACGTCGGCACGACGAAGCCGCGCACGCCGTCGTCCGTCTGCGCCCAGATCACGGCGACCTGCGCGACCGAGGCGAGACCGATCCACCGCTTGCTCCCCGAGAGCAGCCAATCCGCGCCGTCACGGCGCGCAAACGTGCGCATCGCTCCCGGGTCCGAACCCGCGGTCGGCTCGGTGAGCCCGAAGCAGCCGATCGCCTCGCCCGCGGCCATGCGGGGGAGCCACTCCTCTTTCTGGTCGTCGGAGCCGTGCTTGGAGATCGCGGACATCGCGAGTGAACCCTGCACGGAGACGAACGTTCGCAGCCCCGAATCGCCGGCTTCGAGCTCGGCGCCCGCGAGCCCGTACTCGACGGCGGAGCGGCCCGCGCAGCCGTAGCCGCTGAGGTGCATGCCGAGGAGCCCGAGGCGGCCGAGCTCGGGGACGATCTCGAGCGGGAAGCGCGCCTCCTCGTACCAGCGCGCGATGTTCGGCTTGATCTCCGCGCGCACGAACTCCCGGACGCGATCGCGAGCGGCGGCCTCCTCGTCGGTGAGGAGCGCGTTGAAGGAGATGAGGTCGGAGGGGTCAGAGACTTCGGCGTCCACGAGGCAAGGCTAGCGGTCCTCCCGTGACTCGGCTTCGGCGGCGCGGTTAGGCGGGCCCCGATGGGAGATGGCAGACTGGCCGCGTGCTGTTCGGCCTGCCGGGGCGCTATGCCGCCGCCCGCGTGATCACCGAGGTGTTCCAGCCGCCCATCGTCGTCGCCGTCATGATGGTGCTGAGCCCCGCGGGCAGTCCGGGCTTTCCGGAGACGATCTGGTACGGCGTGATCGCGGCCGTGTTCACGTGCGTTGTTCCGTTCCTCGTCCTCGTCGCCCTCGTCCGCGCCGGGAAGGTTTCGGATCACCACGTGAGCGACCGCCGGCAGCGCGGTCCGGTCCTCGCACTCTCGCTCGTCGTCGTGCTCGCGGGCCTCGGCGTGCTCGCGTTCCTCAAGGCGCCCGCGAGCGTCATCGCGATGGTCCTCGCGCTCGTGGGCGGCATCGCCCTCCTCGCCCTCGTGAGTCTCGTATGGAAGATCAGCGGTCACGCGGCGGCTATCACGTCCGCCGCGGTTTCGCTCATGTTCCTCTTCGGCCCAGCGTGGTGGCCCGCGCTTCTGCTCGTCCCCGTGGTCATGTGGTCGCGGATCGTCCTGCGCGCACACACTCCGGCGCAGCTCGCGGCCGGGGCGGTATTCGGCGGCGCGGTCATCGTGGGGCTGTGGCGGATGCTCCTCGCGTGGCTCGGGTAGGGCCCTGCGCTACCAGAGACGATGGCCCCGCGCGCCTGCAGCCATCCACGCGGCCTCGCGGGCGTCGTCGATCGCCCGTGACATCCGGGCGCCGTCGCGCCATGCGGCCCGGAGCCGCGCCATGATTCCCTGCTCGCGCGGTTCCTCGACGCGTCGCGGATTGCGGGTGTGCGCGCCGCGCGAGGCGGGGCGCGCCGTCGTCGTGCGCTGCTTCGTCGTCAACCGCCGTGCGGAACTGTGCCCAGCAACCGTGCTCATGATGATCTCCTCGTTGTTCTTCCTGGGGCTGCCTCAAGTCTCCTCGGCGATGAGGACAGCTTCGGTCCGCTGCCTCGGCGGGCGCGTTGAGGACAGATCCTGTCCGGATTCCGCGTCATCATGTCTTCATGGGAGACACGACCCAGCGAGTCCTGAGCCTGCTCAACCTCCTGCAATCGCGGCCCGTCTGGACGGGAGCCGAGCTCGCCGAGCGGCTCGGCGTCACGACGCGCAGCGTCCGGAGGGACGTCGAGCGCCTGCGCGAGCTCGGCTACCCCGTCCGGGCCGAACACGGAACAGGGGGCGGCTACCAGCTCGGTGCGGGCAAGGCGCTGCCGCCCCTCCTCCTTGACGACGAGGAAGCGGTCGCCGTCGCGGTGAGCCTCCGCCTTGCGGCGGGCGGGACGGTTGCAGGCCTCGGCGAGGCGGCAGTCCGCTCCCTCGCGAAGCTCGACCAGGTCCTCCCGGCGAGGCTCCGCTCCGAAGTCAAGGGGGTCATCGAGGCGACGGTGAGCCTCGACAGCCCCGTGACGGCCGTCGACGCCGACGTGCTCGTCGCCCTCGCCCGCGCGATCCGTACGCCCGAGCGCGCGACCTTCGACTACACGAAGGCCGACGGCGAGCGACGCGAACGCCGCGTCGAGCCCTATCGGCTCGTCGCCGCGGGACGGCGCTGGTATCTCATGGCCTGGGACCTCGACAGGGACGACTGGCGCACGTTCCGCCTCGACCGCATGGCGGCCGCGCGCGGAACAGGGTGGCGGTTCAGGCAGCGAGACGCGCCCGACGCCGTCGAGTATGTCCGAGCGTCCATCACCCAGGCGCCGTACCAGTTCGTCGCGAGGGTGCGGATAGCGGCGCCGGCCGAGGAAGTTGCCGCGCGCGTTCCCTCGACCATGGCGGTCGTCGAATCGGACGGGGACGGCCACTCGGTGCTCACGGCCGGGGCGGACAACCTCGACTACATCGCGTACCACGTGGTGCGGCTCGGCTGGCCCGTCACCGTGCTGGATCCGCCCGAGCTGCGCGACGCCATGCGCGCCCTAGGGGAACGGCTCACGGCGGCCGGAGCGTAAGGAGGCCGTTCAGCGTTCTTCGCTCACATTCGCGGGTCGGGCTAGCGCCTGACCGGGAGTCGCGCAGAATGCGACGATGCGTTTCCTTGGCTGCAGCCTTGGCACCTGTTAGAACTGCAGCAGGTCGGTTCAGACCGCCGACGAAGATCTTCAGCTTTGGAGGTCAGGCATGGCCCAGTATTCGTTTGTGACACGCTGGGACATCGATGCGCCCAGCGAGCAAGTGTGGGACGTCATCGTAGATTCAAAGGCATATCCGCAGTGGTGGAAGTACGTTGCTCGAGTCGACCTGATTCGCCCCGGCGACAAAGACGGAATTGGGCGGGTAGATCGCGTGCATTGGACCACGGCCCTGCCATATTCCCTGACGTTCGAGTCCGAGATCATTGTCCGGGAGCCTCCGCGTGTTCTCGAATTTGTGGCTCGAGGCCAGCTCCAGGGATCGGGCAGGTGGGAGTTGGGGGAGGCAGACGGGACGACGACCACAATCTTCAGGTGGAAGGTCGCCACGACCAAGCTGTGGATGAATTTGGCCGGCCATCTCCTCAGGCCCGCGTTCAGGTGGAACCACGATGTCCTGATGAAGGAAGGCGGCGAGGCGTTGGCCCGACGGCTAGGTTCAAGGATCACGGTCAACAGCACGCACGAAGACTGAGCGTCCTTCTCGACTCCCTGCGCCCCGGTCCGCTTGTTCAAGGCGCTTCGCGTGTCCAGCCCGCGACACGCCGCGTTCCCGATCGATTGGAAGTTCACAACCGGACGGGAACGCGAGGCCTTGCCCGTTCGCGGGGGAACGACTGCAATGGAGCCATGTTCGCGAGCCCATATCCCGACGTCGTGATCCCCGAGACGACGCTCTACGAGTACCTGTTTGGCGACCTGACCCCCGACGACCTGGATCGCGTGGCCGTCGTGGACGGTACGACAGGTGCCGAGACCACGTACGGGCAGCTTGTCGCCCGCATTGACGCCCTCGCCGGGTGGCTCGCGGGCCGCGACGTAGGACCGGGGACCACGCTAGGCCTGTTCTGCCCCAACGTTCCCGCCTTCGCCGTCGTCTTCCATGGGATCCTCCGCGCGGGCGCGGCGGTGACCACGGTCAACGCCCTCTATACGGCCGACGAGACCGCGCGGCAGCTCAAGGACGCGGGCGCCGAATGGCTTGTCACCGTAAGCCCCTTCCTCGATCGGGCCGAGGCCGCCGCGCGGGACGCCGGCATCCCGGCCGAACGGCTCGTCGTGCTCGACGGCGGCGCTGCCGCGACCGCGGCCGGCCATCCCTCCCTCGCGGACGCCCTGCGAGCGGGCCTACCGGCGCCCGGAGTGGAGATCGACCCGCACGCGGTGGCGGTCATCCCGTACTCCTCGGGCACGAGCGGCACGCCGAAGGGCGTCATGCTGAGCCAGTACAACCTCGTCGCGAATGTGGCGCAATCGCGGGCTCCGCTCGGCACCTCTCAGGACGACGTGGTCCTCGCCGTCCTGCCGTTCTTCCACATCTATGGGCTGACCGTCCTGCTCAACCTGGCCTTCTCCTCGCGGGCGCGGCTCGTCACGATGCCCAAGTTCGACCTCGCCGAGTTCCTGCGCGTCATCCAGGACCATCGGTGCACGTTCCTGTACATCGCGCCGCCCATCGCGGTCGCGCTCGCGAAGCATCCGCTCGTTGCGGCGTACGATCTTTCGACCGTGCGCGCGGCGGTCTCGGGCGCGGCGCCGCTCGACGGCGAGCTGGGCCGCGCGGTCGCCCGCCGACTTGGGTGCGTCGTGACCCAGGGCTATGGCATGACCGAGCTGAGCCCGGTCTCCCATGTCATCCCGCTCGAAGCCGCAGACCGCATTCCTCTCGATTCGATCGGCTACTCGCTGCCGAACACCCAGTGCAAGCTCCTCGATCCCGCGACCGGCGAGGAGATCGAGATCCCGGCTGAGGGCGAGAGTCCGCGCGGCGAGCTCCTCGTCCGCGGGCCGCAGGTCATGCTGGGCTACCTCAACCAGCCCGACGCAACGGCCGCCACCATCGACCCCGACGGCTTCCTCCACACCGGCGACATCGCGACCGTCACGGCGGACGGCATCGTGACGATCGTCGACCGGCTCAAGGAGCTCATCAAGTACAAGGGCTACCAGATTGCGCCCGCCGAGCTCGAGGCCGTACTGCTCGCACATCCGCAGATCGCCGACGCGGCGGTCATCGGCGTCCGCGCGGACGACGGCGAAGAGGTGCCCAAGGCTTTCGTCGTCCCCCAGGCTGGGGTCGAGCTGGGGGACGGCGACGTCATGGAGTTCGTTGCCGGGCACGTGGCGTCGTTCAAGCGCGTGCGGCTGGTCGAGTTCGTGGACGCGATCCCGAAGTCGGCTTCTGGCAAGATCCTGCGGCGGGAGCTCCGCGCGCGGGGGTGAGGGCAGGGGCGCCGTCGCTTTTGGGGCGGGAGGTGGCCGGGCGTCCCCAATCACCTCTCGGGGCGCTCACCCTGCGGGCCCACCAAGGCCCGCGAGGAACGCCGGGAAGCGCCACCCCGCGAAGAAGCCGAGCGTCTCGATCCAGCTCGCCTCGGTCTCGGTATCCGCGGGCTGGCCCGATGCCGTCATGGAGGTCGAGAGGATCGCAAGCCGATCCGCGAGTGAGGTGAGCAAGCGGGACGACGCGGTCAGGTCGCCGTCGTCCGCCTCGCCGGAGCGCACCCGTTCGGCGAGGTGCGCGCGGCATAGGAGCGCCTCGCCGGGGACCCCGAGGCAGGCGGGACACGCGCGGTCGCTCCATTCGTCCGCGGTCGCCTCGCACCAACGCCGCGTGTGGAGGAGAAGATTCGCCTCGGCGGCGAGCGACGCGCTGTCCGAATTCGCGTAGCCGAGCGCGAAGCCGTCCTTGAGCGGCACCTCGAGCTGCGTGCACAGATAGCAGCGGCGAGACGGCACGAGCACCGTCTCGGGGCGCCGGCCCCAGCCGTGCGGGAGGGCGAGGCGCCGTGCGAAGTCGCGCGCAAGGTATTCGTAGAGCACGCTCACGTCGAACGGCTGGTGCCCGCCGCGTCCGCCGACGCCGGCCTCCCACAGCTCGATCTCCACGACCGCGTAGGCCCACGTGTGCCGGGGACAGAAGCCGAGGGAGGCGCGTAGCCAGGCGCGCATGGCCGCGTTCATGATGTCACCGTGGACGAAGGCCCACAGGAGCCGGACCTCTTCCGTCGTGAGGAGGAGGGGCGCGGCCGGCAGAAGCTCGGACGATTCGGGGATCGTCATGCCCGCCTCCTTCGGACCCCCCTTGAGGCGACTGTACCGCGCCTAGCTGGCGGCCGCCCGGGGAGCTGTCGTCGCCATCCGGGCGTACTCGCGCGGCGTCACGCCGAGCACGGTCCGGAAGTCTCGCGTGAGGTGCGGCTGGTCCGCGTAGCCGAGCTCTTGGGCGAGATCGGCGAGGCCCGTCTCGGGATCGGTCCGGAGGCGCTCGGCCGCGAGCTGGATACGCCGCCGGCGCATGATCGCGGCGGGAGTCGGGCCGAGGAAGTCGGCGGCGAGCCGTTCGAGCGTCCGCTCCGAGACCCCCATGGCCCCCGCGAGGTCCGGGACGCGGAGGAGCCCCGGCTCGGAGTCCGCGAGATCGGCCATGCGGTTCGCCTCGAGTCCCCGCGCGTCGGCCTCGGGGATGCGGTCCACGATCCAGCGGGCGACGGCGTGGGTCGCCTCGGCGAAGCGGCTGGCCGCAGGTGCCGCGCTCGTCATCGCGCGGGCGACGGCGGCGTGCAGCCCGGGCGCCGCGACGTCGCGTTCCCCGTTCGCGAACCTCGCGGGACGGTCCGTGAAGAGCGGTGTGGCCGCGGGGCGCAGCAAGGCGCCCACCGCCCATCCGGCGCCTTCGAGCACTCGAGTCCCCGCCGTCGTCGTTGGCCCGTAGACCGCGAGCCGACCCGGTTCGGCGACGAAGTTGAGCACGGGGTAGCCGAGCACGAGCTGCCGGGACTGCTCGCCCGCGGGAAGCGACCACTCGGCGATCCAGAAGTGCTTGATGGCGTGGCTCGCCCACTCCGGGGCCGCGATGCGCGCGAGCGGCGCGCGCGGGTCCGGCGTGAGCTGGCCGCGGGAAGTTGGCTCGTCCACGAATCGATCGTAGGGTGTCGCGAATCTTCAAGCGGAAGCCGTCGGTGTCTGCTTACGGTGGCGGCATGAGTGATCAGAACACTGTCTCCACCACCGCGGCGAACGGCGAGCACACCGTCAACGGCACCCCGCGCGGCTCGACGTCCCTCACCCCGTTCATCGTGGTCGACGGCGCCGGCGCCGCGATCCGCTTCTACGAGTCCGTGTTCGGGGCGAGGCTCCTGAGCCGCACCGACTTCCCGGGGCCGGATGGGACGCCCATTGTTGCGCATGCGGTACTCGACTTCGGCAGTGGCCGCCTCGAGCTCGGCGACGCGAACCCTGCCTACCACCTCGTCCTGCCGCCCGCGGGCGACGACGACTGCCTCTCCCTCGGCGTCTACCTGCCCGATGTCGACGCCGCCGTCGAGCGGGCCGTTGCGGCCGGCGCGACGCTACGCGAGCCCGCCGCGACGTTCGTGACGGGGGACCGGTACGCGAGCATCCGCGATCCGTTCGGCATCCGCTGGTCCGTCATGACGCGGGTCGAGGATGTCTCCGATGAGGAGGTCGCGCGGCGCGTGGCCGAGTGGGCGGCGTCGATGCAAGGCGGGGCGGGCGCGGCGGGGGAGTAGAGGCCGGCGCGGCTGCCAGCTCCGCACCCACGAGCGTTCCGGCCATCGCGAGGGTGAGCTCGAGCGACTCCTCTGGCGTGAGGCGGCCTGAGATGACCGACGGCGCGAGCCCATCTTCGAGCGCGAGGATGGCGCGCGCCGCGGCCGCCGGTCCGTGCGCGGGCCGGAAGACGCCGTCGTCCTCTCCCTCGGCGAGGATCGCCTCGATGAGCCGGACCTGCTCGCGCCCGAACGCCTCCCCGGCGAGGGCGACGGCGGGTTCGCGCGATTCGAGCGCCGCGAGCTCGATGAGCAGCACGGTCGCGGCGTAGGAGCTCGTCCCCTTCCGGGGGACGCCGAGCCTGAGGCATTCGACAAGGCGGGCGACGGCGCCGCTCACCTTGTCGACGCTTTCTCGCCGTTTCGTGACGTACTCCTGGGTCGCGGTCGCGTACGTGTCCGCGTAGAGCTCGACGAGGTTCGGGTAGTAATACGTCACGGCGGCGGGGGTGAGTCCTGCCGCGGTGGCGATGTCCGTCAGGCGCGCCCCGCTGGCCCCGCGTTCCACGAGAAGCTCCGACGTGACCGACACGAGCTCGAGCCGGCGTGCTGCCTGGTTCTTCGGCCGTGCCATGCCGTCATTCTGTCACGCACGAGAGGGGGGCTTGACGGTTCCTTCGTTCTTTAAATAAATTTTAAATAATCTAATGCGGGGCACGCATCACGCCCGTCCCATCCCTGCCAGCGCCGTCACGGAAGAGCCACCCATGAGCCGCCACCTGCGAATCGCCCTTGTCCAAGCCCCCGCCGAAACCTTCGAAGGCTTCGCCCGCGGGCTCCGCGCCCGCATGAAGTCTCCCAATGCGGCGGAGTTGGTCGTGTACCCGGAGCTCCACTTGTGCTCCCTCGGTGTCGAATCCATGAGCGTCGAGGAGGCGTACGCCGAGTATGCCGAGCCGCTCGACGGGCCGCGCGGAGCCGCTCTCTCCGCGCTCGCGCGCGAACTCGGCATCTGGCTCATCCCCGGGAGCGTCCTCGAGCGCGCCGACGACGGCACGGTCTACAACACCGCCGTCGTCTACGGCCCGGGCGGGGAACTCGTCGCGAGCTATCGGAAGATCTTCACGTGGCGCCCGTACGAGCCGATGGCCATCGGGCGCGACTTCGTCGTGTTCGACATCCCGGGCAAGGGCCGCGTGGGCCTCTCGATCTGCTACGACGCGTGGTACCCCGAGGTCTCGCGCCATCTCGCGTGGATGGGTGCGGAACTCATCGTCAACGTCGTCCAGACCACGACGGCGGGCCGCGCCCAGGAAGTGCCCATCAACGTCGCCAACGCGATCGTCAACCAGGTGTGGGTCGCGAGCGTCAACGGTGCGGCCCCGACCGCCTTCGGCAAGACCCTCCTGGTCGACCCCGAGGGGGCCCTTCGCATCGAATCGTCCGGCATGGAGGATGCGACGTTCGTCGGCGTCGTGGACTTCGATCGCGTCGCCGCGGCCAGGAAGTTCGGGACGAGCTGCGATTCGTGGCCGTGGGACTTCTTCCGCGACGGAGACGCGCCGCTCGCGCTCCCTCTCTACAACGGATACATCGACCCCGCGACGTGGTACCCCGCGCTCTCGCCCGAGACGCCCGGGGACCTTCGCCCCGAGCGGGCCATCGTCGCGGGGTGATGGGCGCGGAGTGGGGTGCCGCGGAGGTCTGGTTCCCGCGGGGTGACGGGCCGTGGGGTGACGCGCGCGGAGGTCTGGCTGCCGCGCCGAGATGGTTCGGCGGACCGAACGAATCGTTCGGCGGCCCGAACGATCTGCCGCGGCCTCGCGTGCGACGCCGACGGGGGAGACCTCTCGGCCCGCTGACAAATTGACCGATTGTGTCATCAACTTGTTTAGTTCGCCCAGCCGAACGGAATGCGCGCGTAAACTCGGCCCATGCCGAACGCCTCGAACACCGAACGCGAAGACCTTCAGACGACCCCCGCGGATGGCGGGCTCTATGAGCGCCTCGATCTCGCGGGCCGCGACCTGAGCTCCGCGACCGTCATGTTCCATGCCGCGATCGCGGAACACCTGGGGCTCTCGGCGTCGGAAGAGGAAGCCCTCGACATCCTCCTGCGCCGAGGGCCGCTCACGCATTCGCAGCTCTCGAAGGAGGCTGGCCTCGCCAAGCCGACGGTCACCGACCTCATCGGCCGCCTCGAGCATCGCGGGTACGCCGAGCGCCGGCCGCACCCCGAAGACGGCCGTCGGATCCTCGTCGAGGCGCGGACTGACCGAATCAACGCGGAGCTGGGGCCGCTCTTCGCCCCGTGGATCGGGCAGCTCCGTGCGATCTACGCGACGTACTCCGAGGATCAGCTGCTCACGATCGCGGGTTTCATGGAGAGGCTCTCCCAGGCGCAGGCAGTCGCCGCGGAAGAGATCTCGAAATCTCTCCGCCCTCAGTCCGACTCCTGACTCGCGGCCGCCGGGGCGGTGTCGCGCAGCGGTCACAATGCGTTCACCGGGCTCAACACCGATGGGTCTTGTGCGCTCGTGCGGATACCTCTAATATCTAGCTGGACGGCCAAAACCGACCGCCCGCCTTGCTTCCATGCCACACCGGGTGTTGCGAGAATCGACTCGCTCGATCCACGTCTCGTATTTCGCTTGACAGGAAGCGTAAAGATCCTGTTGAGTGTGCCTTAGTTTGTACATCCGTATGGGTAATGCCACAGCGGTCCGCAGAGGGGAGGGGACATGCGCTTGACGCCAGACACGCGCTCGCGTGTTCTCCGCCTTGCCCGGCACGCGGCAGTGGCAGCCGGCCTCGGGGTCGGCTGGGTGCTCCTCTCGAGCGCATCCGCCTCAGCCTCGACGGACCTCACGGGAACTCTCGCATCGGCCACCTCGGCCGTCTCGTCTGTGACGTCAACCGTTTCGTCAGTCGCCTCCTCCGCGCTCGCGCCCGCGAGCTCCACGGGTGCCGCAGCGCCCGTGTCGAGCCCGGTGCGAGCCGTGTCGAGCCCCGTCCAGGCAGTCTCGACGGCCGTCAACAACGCGGTCTCCCCGGTTGCGTCGGCCGTTCCGCTCGTCCCGACGGTGACTCAGGCCGTGACCAACGAGGTCCCAGGGGTGACCAACCAGCTTCAGGGGACCGTTGAGGCGGTCGTCGACACGGCGTCGTCGACCGTTGCCTCGGCGGTTCCGCTCGTTCCGGAGGTAACCGGGGCGCTTCAGGGAACGGTCTCTTCAGTGGTCACCACGACGACGTCGACCCTCGGCTCAGACCTCCACTCGATCTCGTCGTTGACGGACCCGGTGCTTTCGGGTCCGCTCGCGCCGCTCGCCCCCGTCGTCGATGGTGTGGTCTCCGGAGTCGGGAACACCGTTTCGACGACCGGGGGCACAGTGGGCGGCGCGGTGACTTCGCTCCCGCTTCCGCAGCAGGGCGCTGTCGGCTCCCTTCCCGTGGTGGGCTCTGGCTCCCAGGGAACGGGCGGCGTCGGCGGTCTTGGTGGCCGCGTCGGCGACGTTGGATCGCTGGCCGGCTCGTCGGCGTCGCCCGCTGCGGCGGCTGCCGCCGCCAACGGCGCGGCACCCGCGGACAAGCTCGCGGCCGCCGCCCAGGCGATGCGGACGAGGAACCTCGCCGCCGATTGGCCCGCCTTCTGGGCGGCCGACGGCGTTGCCTCCCTCGGGTCCGGAGTTGGCGCCATCGCGCCGTCGGACGGCCCGGCAGGGCCCTCGCACGCGCCGCTCCCCGAGCAGTCCGTCCTCAGCTCTTCGGCCGCCTCGTCCGCCCTCCGCGGCGGACAGGGCCAGCCTGCGGCGATCTCCGCAGCGCCTTCTGCGCCGGTTCAGCACGTGAGCAACGACGTGCTGGCTCACGGTGGCCCCGTGCCGCCCACGCCGGCTTTCGACCCCGGTTCTACTCCCGACTGATCAAGGGACGCGTCTGCCTCATGCAGACAAAGTCTCATCCGCGCATTCGCGCGTCCCTTTGATCCAGTCAGGAGTTTCAGGTGAACAGGTATGCCCGCCGAGCTCTTCTCGGCACCCTCGTGGCCGGCGGCCTTTACGGCATCGGCCAGTCCGCAGCCCTCGCCGACGCGAGCGCGACCACTCCCGTTCCGGTACCCGTTGCGCCCAGCGCAGGGTCCATCCTCGGTGCTGTTGGCAGCACCCTGAATCAGACCGTCGGCACTGTCGGCGGCACGGTGAACCAGACCGTCGGCACCGTCGGCGGAGCCATTACGGCACCCATCACCCCGTCCGCAGGCGCCCCAGCTGGTGGCGCGACCGGCACGACCAACAACGCTGTCGGCACCGCGGGCACCACCTCAAACCAGACGGTTGGCACAACGGGCAGTGCTGCCAACCAGACGGTCGGCACGGCTGGCAGCTCGACGAACCAGACCATTGGAACCGCGGGCAGCTCCGCGAACCAGGCCGCGAGCACGACCGCGGGGGCCGTCGGACAGACGACCGGAGCGGCCGCTGGCGCCACGACGCAGACCGCCGGCACCGCAGGTGCCCAGGGGGCAGGCGTCATCAACGACATCGTGGACGACGTCCTCGGTCAGGCAGCAGCGGGGGCCCCGCTCCCGACCGGCGGACCCGTTGCGGATTCGGTGGCAGGGGCCATCACCCAGACGGTGGGAACCGTCGACCATGCCGTGGACCAGGCGACTGGCCAGCTTGTGGGGGGCGGCGTGATCAACCCTGGTACCGCGAATGGCGCGGTCAACCAGACCGCCGCGACGCTCGATCACGCGATCTCTACTCTCTCTCAGGCACCATGCGGCTGCCTGACCTCCCCGTGCCCGGTGCACGGCCTCACCGGTCCGGTCGCTGACACCATCAGCACGGCCGACCACGCCGTCGATCAGGCCACAGGCCAGATCCTCACGGGCGGCGGACCGGTTCCCGGTCTTCCCGGCGTCGGCGGTCTCCCGGGCAGCCTTCCCACGAACGTGCTCGACACAGTCGGCGGCGCGTTCGGCCAAGTGCCCGGCCAGCTCCCCGGTGGGGGCGGCGGGCAGCTTCCGGGCGGTGGGATCAACGAGCCCGGCTCGCTTCTCGGCGCGCCGGTTGTGGCCGCCGAGCGGGCAATCAACTCCGCGGGGCAGACGGTTGGGGGCCTCCCCGGCGTCAGCCAGCTGCCCGGCAGCGGCCAGCTTCCCGGCGGCGGCGCAACTCCGGGTGGGGGGACCCCTGATCCTGGTTCGCTGCTTGGCACGCCCGAGGCTGCCGTGAACCACGTTGTTAACACCGTCAACAGCGCTCTTGGCAACCCGAACACGCCTGGTGTTCCCGGTGTTCCCGGTGTTCCGGACGTCGCGGGCGTTCCGGGCGGCGTCGTGAACACGGTCGACGGCGCACTCGGCCAGGTGCCGAATGGCGGGCTTCCGGGCCTCCCGGCAGTCAATCCGGAGAGCATTGTCCTGCCGGTTCCGGGTGTCGGCTCGGTTCACGCCGGGATCACCCCCGATGGCGTGAATGTCGGGAAGAACCTGGATGTCGCTGGTGTGAAGGATGTCTGGGACCTGACGGCTGGGCCTCACGGGGTTTCTACGACGGACCGGATCGGAACCGATAGCGAGAACGTCTTTGTCGACGCCGCGGCTCCGACGCATGGCGCGTCTCACCTGTTCGTGACGGGGCCCGATCTCGGTGGGACCCCGGGCGGCGGACTCCCTGGCCTGCCCGGTGTTCCGTCGGTTCCGGGTCTGCCGAATGTGGGCGGCCTTCCGGGCACGGTGACGAACACGGTTGATGGCCTGCTTGGTCAGCTTCCGAACGGTGGCGGCCTCCCCGGTCTTCCGGGTGTTCCCTCGGTTCCGGGTCTTCCGAATGTGGGAGGCATTCCGGGCACGGTGACGAACACGGTCGATGGCCTGCTTGGTCAGCTTCCGAACGGTGGCGGCCTCCCGGGTGTTCCGGGTGTTCCGTCGGTTCCGGGTCTTCCGAATGTGGGAGGCATTCCGGGCACGGTGACGAGCACGGTCGACGGCCTGCTTGGTCAGCTTCCGAACGGCGGCGGCCTCCCGGGTGTTCCAGGTGTCCCGTCGGTTCCGGGCCTGCCAGGTGTCCCGTCGGTTCCGGGCCTGCCGGGTCTGCCGGGTCTGGGCGACCTTCCCGGCACGGTGACGAACACGGTCGATGGGCTGCTGGGTCAGCTTCCGAGCGGTGGCGGGCTCCCCGGTGTTCCGGGTGTTCCGTCGGTTCCGGGCCTGCCAGGTGTCCCGTCGGTTCCGGGACTGCCGGGTCTGCCGAGCGTGGGCGACCTTCCCGGCACGGTGACGAACACGGTCGATGGGCTGCTGGGTCAGCTTCCGAACGGTGGCGGGCTCCCGGGCCTCCCCGGCGTTCCGTCGGTTCCGGGTCTGCCGAATGTGGGCGGCCTCCCGGGCACGGTGACGAACACGGTTGATGGCCTTCTGGGTCAGCTTCCGACCGGCGGCGGCCTCCCGGGTGTTCCGTCGGTTCCGGGTGTTCCGAATGTGGGTGGCCTTCCGGGCACGGTGACGAGCACGGTCGATGGGCTGCTGGGTCAGCTTCCGAGCGGTGGCGGGCTCCCCGGTGTTCCGGGTGTTCCGTCGGTTCCGGGCCTTCCGGGGGTTCCGTCGGTTCCGGGCCTTCCGGGGGTTCCGTCGGTTCCGGGTCTGCCGAACGTGGGCGACCTTCCGGGCACGGTGACGAGCACGGTTGATGGCCTGCTTGGTCAGCTTCCGAGCGGTGGCGGCCTCCCGGGCCTGCCCGGCGTGCCGAGCCTCCCGGGTCTTCCGGGTGTTCCTTCGGTTCCGGGTGTCCCGAATGTGGGCGGCCTTCCGGGCACGGTGACGAACACGGTCGATGGGCTGCTGGGTCAGCTTCCGAGCGGTGGCGGGCTCCCGGGTGTTCCGGGTGTTCCGTCGGTTCCGGGCCTTCCGGGGGTTCCGTCGGTTCCGGGTCTGCCGAATGTGGGTGGCCTTCCGGGCCTTCCGGGGGTTCCGTCGGTTCCGGGTGTCCCGAATGTGGGTGGCCTTCCGGGCACGGTGACGAGCACGGTCGATGGGCTGCTGGGTCAGCTTCCGAGCGGTGGCGGGCTCCCGGGTGTTCCGGGTGTTCCGTCGGTTCCGGGTCTTCCGGGGGTTCCGTCGGTTCCGGGCCTTCCGGGGGTTCCGTCGGTTCCGGGTCTGCCGAATGTGGGTGGCCTTCCGGGCACGGTGACGAGCACGGTCGATGGGCTGCTTGGTCAGCTTCCGAGCGGTGGCGGGCTCCCCGGTGTTCCGGGTGTTCCGTCGGTTCCGGGTCTGCCGAACGTGGGCGACCTTCCGGGCACGGTGACGAGCACGGTTGATGGCCTGCTTGGTCAGCTTCCGAGCGGTGGCGGCCTCCCGGGCCTGCCCGGCGTGCCG
>NZ_JAVFJJ010000010.1 GCF_030908245.1 Sinomonas sp. ASV322 | reverse complement strand
GCGGTCTTCCGGGCCTGCCCGGCGTGCCGAGCCTCCCGGGTGTTCCGGGTGTTCCTTCGGTTCCGGGTGTTCCGAATGTGGGTGGCCTTCCGGGCACGGTGACGAACGCGGTCGATGGGCTGCTGGGTCAGCTTCCGAGCGGTGGCGGTCTTCCGGGCCTGCCCGGCGTGCCGAGCCTCCCGGGTCTTCCCGGTGTTCCGTCGGTTCCGGGTGTCCCGAATGTGGGCGGCCTTCCGGGTACGGTGACGAGCACGGTCGATGGGCTGCTGGGTCAGCTTCCGACCGGTGGCGGGCTCCCCGGTGTTCCGGGCGTTCCGTCGGTTCCGGGCCTGCCGAATGTGGGTGGCCTTCCGGGCACGGTGACCAATGCGGTTGACGGTGTTCTCGGGCACCTTCCGAATGGTGGAGGTCTGCCCGGTCTTCCGGGTGTTCCGTCGGTTCCCGGCCTGCCGAACGTCGGCGACATTCCCGGCACGGTGATCAACGTGGTTGCTCCGGTCGTCAACGATGTTCTCGGGCACCTTCCGAACGGTGGCGGCGTTCCTGGCCTTCCGGGCGTTCCCTCGGTTCCGGGTCTGCCGAATGTCGGTGACATTCCTGGCACGGTGACCAACGTGGTTGCTCCGGTTGTCGATGGTGTCCTCGGGCACCTTCCGAACGGCGGCGGGCTCCCCGGCGTGCCGAGCCTCCCTGGTGTTCCGTCGGTTCCGGGCCTGCCGGGTGTCCCGTCGGTTCCGGGTGTTCCGAATGTGGGTGACCTTCCGGGCACGGTGACGAACACGGTCGACGGCCTCTTGGGTCAGCTCCCGAACGGCGGCGGTCTTCCGGGCCTGCCCGGCGTGCCGAGCCTCCCGGGTCTTCCGGGTGTTCCTTCGGTTCCGGGTGTTCCGTCGGTTCCGGGTCTGCCGAATGTCGGCGGCCTTCCGGGCACGGTGACGAACGCGGTCGATGGGCTGCTGGGTCAGCTTCCGACCGGTGGCGGGCTCCCCGGTCTTCCGGGCGTGCCGAGCCTGCCGGGTGTTCCGTCGGTTCCTGGCCTGCCGGGTGTTCCCTCGGTTCCGGGTGTCCCGAATGTCGGTGGCCTTCCGGGCACGGTGACTGGTGCGGTTGATCCGATCGTCAACGGTGTCCTTGGGAACCTCCCGAATGGTGGCGGCCTTCCGGGCCTGCCGGGTGTCCCGTCGGTTCCGGGTGTCCCGAACGTCGGCGGCCTTCCCGGCACGGTGACGAGTACGGTCGATGGCCTCCTGGGTCAGCTCCCGACCGGTGGCGGGCTCCCCGGTCTTCCGGGTGTTCCGTCGGCTCCGGGCCTGCCGAATGTCGGCGGCCTTCCGAGCACGGTGACGAACACGGTCGACGGTGTTCTCGGGCACCTTCCGACCGGTGGCGGCCTTCCGGGTCTGCCGGGTGTTCCGTCGGTTCCAGGTCTTCCGAACGTGGGTGACCTTCCAGGCACGGTGACCGGTGCGGTTGCTCCGGTCGTCAACGACGTTCTCGGGCACCTTCCGACCGGTGGCGGGCTCCCCGGTGTTCCGGGTGTTCCGTCGGTTCCGGGCCTGCCAGGTGTTCCCTCGGTTCCGGGTGTCCCGAATGTCGGCGGCCTTCCGGGCGCCGTGACGAGCACGGTCGATGGGCTGCTGGGTCAGCTTCCGACCGGTGGCGGGCTCCCCGGTCTTCCGGGCGTGCCGAGCCTGCCGGGTGTTCCGTCGGTTCCGGGCCTGCCGGGTGTCCCGTCGGTTCCGGGTGTCCCGAACGTGGGTGGCCTTCCGGGCACGGTGACGAGCACGGTCGATGGGCTGCTGGGTCAGCTTCCGAACGGTGGCGGGCTCCCCGGTGTTCCGGGTGTTCCGTCGGTTCCGGGTCTGCCGGGTGTTCCGTCGGTTCCGGGTGTCCCGAATGGTGGCGGTCTTCCGGGTCTGCCGAATGTCGGCGGCCTTCCGGGCGCCGTGACGAGCACGGTCGATGGGCTGCTGGGTCAGCTTCCGACCGGTGGCGGTCTTCCGGGCCTGCCCGGCGTGCCGAGCCTCCCGGGTCTTCCGGGTGTTCCTTCGGTTCCGGGTGTTCCGTCGGTTCCGGGTCTGCCGAATGTCGGCGGCCTTCCGGGCACGGTGACGAACGCGGTCGATGGCCTTCTGGGTCAGCTTCCGACCGGCGGCGGCGTTCCGGGTGTTCCGTCGGTTCCGGGTCTGCCGGGTGTTCCGTCGGTTCCGGGTCTGCCGGGTGTTCCGTCGGTTCCGGGTCTGCCGGGTGTTCCGTCGGTTCCGGGTCTTCCGGGTGTTCCGTCGGTTCCGGGTCTGCCGAATGTCGGCGGCCTTCCGGGGACGGTGACGAACGCGGTCGATGGGCTGCTGGGTCAGCTTCCGAACGGTGGCGGTCTTCCGGGCCTGCCCGGCGTGCCGAGCCTCCCGGGTGTTCCGTCGGTTCCGGGGCTGCCGAATGTGGGTGGCCTTCCGGGTGCGGTGACTGGTGCGGTTGATCCGATCGTCAACGGTGTCCTTGGGAACCTCCCGAATGGTGGCGGTCTTCCTGGTCTTCCGGGTCTTCCCGGTGTTCCGTCGGTTCCGGGTCTCCCGAACGTCGGCAACATCCCGGGTACGGTGACGAACGCGGTTGATCCCGTCGTCGGCGGAGTCCTCAACCAGCTCCCGACCGGCGGAAACCCCGGTGGCTCGGGTCTGCAGGATGTCGTCAACGTGATTGAGGAGATCGTGCACACGGCCGAAGGGGCCGCTAGCGGCCTCCCGGGCAACCCCGGTGCGCCGGGTCTGCCTGGCCTTCCGGGCGGTGTTCCGAGCCTTCCGGCTCTTCCCGCGGTCCCGGGGCTGCCGAACGTGAGCAACGTCCCCGGTGACGTGGTGAACTCAGTCGAAGGTGTGGTTGGTCAGGCTCCGGGTCTTCCGGGCACAGCCGGACTTCCGGGCCTCCCCGGCGTCCCGAGCCTCCCGAGCGTTCCCGGTGTTCCGAGCGTTCCCAGCCTCCCGGCGCTTCCGGGTCTTCCGGACGCCGGAGCTGTCACGAACGCCGTGAACGACGCAGTGGATCCGGCCCTCGGGACCGTGACCACGACCGTCGGGGACCTCGCGAGCGATCCGGCCAACCTCGGCGGTCTTCTGACGGCCCCGGTCGGCACCGTGACGACCGACCTCGGCAGCCTCCTCAATTCCGTGGACATCTCGGGCGGCGGCTCGGGTAGCGGGGGAGCCGGTGGCAACGGCGGCAGCCCCGGTGTCGGCGGCAGCGGCGCCACGGGCGGCATCGGCGGCAGCGCCGGTGTCGGCGGCAGCGGCGGCATCGGCGGTGTTGGCGGCACGGGCGACGGAACCGGTTCGGTCACCGGCGGCGCGAACGGCGGCACCGTGGGCAGCACGGGGGGCGGATCGGTGATCAGCCCCCTGGCTGACCTCGCTGACACCGGTTCCGGTTCCGGGACATTCGGCGGGATCAACCTCGCCGGCTTCGGGATCACGCCCGCCTCGAGCGGAGCCCTCGCCCTCGCGGCGACGGGGATCCCCGCGCTCGCCATGACGGGAGCGGATTCCATGGCCCCGGCCATCGCAGGCGGCGCCCTGCTCCTGGCCGGCGGTGTCCCGTTCCTCATGTACGGCCGCCGTCGGCGGCAGGCCTGACCCGAGCTCAGCCCGGCGGTCATCCGCCGGGCTGAGCAGGGGAAGCCTCAGTGGTGGCTGGGTCGGGGACGTTCCCCGGCCCAGCCGCCCACCCCAATGTCCCGACTCGAATTCGGGTCACCATATTTCAAGCGGACGACGGCGACGCGTCCCGCGGCGTCGAGAGGAGCCGAGCGCGATGGTTGGCCTAGGAATGCGGCTGCCTCTTCCGTCAAACGAGGACGACGACGAAGCTCGCCGCGAATTCTGCGGCATCGACGCGATTGTGCGAGCTCTCGTGAATACGGGAATCGATCTCGCAATCCCGTCATTTTCTTGATCTGACGGCGTTTTCAATGCTGTTCGTTCCACCGAACGAACCACGCTGAAAGCGGCATCAGGCGTGTCTAAATTAATCTTCTGTGCCCGCTTGGGAGGCCTCGCGCAATTTTCATAACAGCTATTGACAGTTCCTGCATAGAAATGCAACTTTTTTAGCGTCAGGGAATCCGCGTGTTTCATGGCGGCCGGTCGTCCGTGCTGCCTGAGCATCGCACTTATCTGGGAGGAGCCCTCAAATGTCCGAGAAATTGATATTCCACGCATTTTCTATGACGCGACGTTCCAAGGTGTTGGGTGTGGCCTCGGCCATCGCGCTTGCGCTCGGCTCGGCCGGGCCCGCCCTCGCGGACACCGCAGTGCAGTCTCGGGCCGACGCCGCGCCCGCGCAATTCAGCACGGGCGGAGCGCCGAACGCGACGTTCGGGGGAAGCTCCGCGTGGTACCCGGGCAACGCCGGACCGAACACGGGCGGCGTGTCGGCCAACGCCCAGCTCAGCGGGTCGGTCGCGTTCGGCGGCTCGAATGTTGCCCTGAGCGGCTTCGTGAACCTCGGCGGGCCGCTCACCTCGCGCAGCACGGCGTCGTCGCCCATCGACACGGATGCCGCGTCCGGTGCCCTCGGCTCGAACCTGTCCTTCCAGCCGGGTGCGGATCCGGCCCAGCCCGCCACGATCGATCTGCTCGCGGCCGGCGGCAACTCGGCCGTTCCCTCGAGCGTCGCCGATCAGGTGACCCTCCAGCTCGGGGCCTTCGCCTCGGAGACGAGGTTCGTCAATGGCCAGCTCCAGCCGGACCAGTACCGCGTTGGCCAAGCCGATCTCGTGGTCCATTCGCCGGCGGTCAAGGACGCTGCCGCCCAGCTGTACCAGGCTCTCGGCGCGGTCGACCGCGACATCGAGCAGACCGTCAGCCAGAACGTCCCGCTCACCACGCTCAAGAACCTTGTGGGCGGCACGCTTCCGACGCCGACGCTCACCGTCCACTCGAACACGCGGGACAAGATCTTCTCGGCGTTCCTCGCCAAGCCGCTCACGTCCCACAACAGGGTCGTCACGATCGACTTCTCCACGGGCACGGTCACGGTCCACCTCGATCAGATCCCCGCAGGCGGCATCAACAGCCAGCCCGCCAACAAGGAACTCGTCAACTCGTCCGACTACCCGCTCATCGCCACGACGGTCCACGACCTCATGCACGACGCGACCAACATCGCGATCGGCACGATCGAGCACTCGCTCGACGCGGTCCAGATCGGCCTCAATTGGTCGGGCCCGCTCGGCCCGTCTGACACCGTGAACGTCTCGTGGAACTTCTCGCTCCAGCAGGCCGTCACGGGCACGATGCCCCGCGCGACGAACAACAGCACGGGCCTCGTGGGCAGCATCACGGGGACCACCCTCGTCACGACGCTCAACACGCTCACGATCGCGGGCAACGCAGTGGGTCAGCTGTTCCTCCCGGCGTACAACCTGATCATCGCCAACGGCGGCAACGGGGTGTTCGATCTCCTGATCAACCAGATCAAGTTCGGCTTCACGTCGTCGGTCGTGAACATGCTCCAGCCGGTCTTCGGCATGGCGGCGCAGGTCGTCTCGGTCCAGGTCAACCACCAGACGACGAGCACGTGCACGACGTCGGGCGGCGCCCAGCTGCCGAACGCGCACTCGATCTCGGCGTTCAGCATCGGCTTCCTCCAGTCCTCGAACGCGGCACGGCTCGACCTCGGCCAGTCGGCCTCGTCCGTGACGCTGGCTGACTGCCGCTAGTCACCACCGAACCGGAGGGTGTGCCGCGGGTCTCGGCGGCACACCCTCCTTCTTTGACCCGCACGTGAACCCCGATTGACTCGCAATCAATGGGCAAAACAGATATGCAGGAAACCATGAACAGACCGCGCCTCGTCGTTGCCGCCGCGGCAGGAGCCGTCTTTCTGTTCCTCGGGGGACTCGGCGCGGGCGCGCTCATCGCCGCCGCGCAGCCCGCGAATCCGGCGCCCGCCGTCTCCGGCTCGGCCCCCGCCCATGGTGCCGCCGCGAGCGCGAGTGTTGCGCCGCCGTCGTGCGCTGACGGTGCGGCCCCCATGACGCACGCGTTTGCCTCCGGCACGGTGTGGAGCATGTGCTGGAAGGTCGACCCGCAGATGGGCCTCGTCATCACGAACGCCGCGTACACGGCTCCGGGGAAACCCGCCGTGCCCGTGCTCAAGGAGCTCGAGCTCTCCCAGCTCGAGGTCCCGTACGACAGCGGCCTGCAGATGACCCGCGACATCACCGACCACGGCTTCGGCGGCCGCAACATGCAGACCCTGAGGACGAACGAGTGTGGGGGAACCCGCGTCAAGGCGAGCATCCCGAACTTCGGCAACGGGGCGCTCGGCGATTCTGAGACCCGCGAGGTCCTGTGCAGCGAGGAGGCGGACACGGGTGTCGGCCTGCGCAGCACCTACAACGGCAACCCGATCTCGGAGCGGCTCCACGACTTCCGCCTCAGCACGATCTCCGAGGTCGGCTGGTACGAATACACCACGCTGTTCTCCTTCGGCGAGGACGGGAGCGTCACCCCGCAGCTCGGCGCGATGGGCGACCTCTCGCCCACGGACTACACGGACAACCTCGCGTGGGGCTCCCCGATCGGCAAGGGGCAATCGGGCATGGCCGTGAGCCACACCCACAACGCGGTGTGGCGGGTCCACTGGGACCTCGGCGGGCCGCAGAAGGTGTCGGAGTACAACTCCGACTTCTCCGGCCAGCGAGGCAGCGCCTCGGCGATCCTCAACGGCGCGCTCGCCCCCATCGCCAACGAGACGATGCGCCGCGTCCAGGATCGCCGGTGGTGGAGCGTGGCAGGGCCCCAGCAGAACGCCGACGGCCATCAGATGTCCTACCAGCTCCAGCTCGAGGCGACCGACGGCTACTCTCCCACGGGCTCCGGCGACATGGCTGGCATGCACGGAGCGGGCGACGGCGATGCGGCCTTCGGCTACGACGTCGCCTTCTCGCAGTTCAAGGACTGCGAGAAGTTCGCCACCGAGAATCTCTCGACGGGCTGCCCGACGGCGGACGTCCCGCAGTTCGTCGCGGACAAGGAAGCCCTCAGCGACGTCGTCTCGTGGGTTGCCGTCTCGTTCCACCACGTTCCGCGTGACGAGGACCAGAGCCCGATGTTCACCCATTGGCAGGGCTTTACGATGGCTCCTCGTGATGTTTTCGCGCAGAATCCGCTCACGCCGCCCAATCGCGCGAATCTCAACGGCGGCCCGAACCAGCCGGCGGGCTGATCAACAGGCAGGGGGGAGGCCTCGGTGAACGCCATGAGAAGGGTGCTCTTCACGCTGGGGGAGCTCATGGTCACCGCGGGTGTCCTCGTGTTCCTCTTCATCGTGTGGCAGTACGGCTGGGTAGGCTGGACCGAGGGTCATTCCCAGGAGGCACAGGCGAAGGTGCTCTCGCAGCAGTTCGACGCCGTGCACCCCGCGCCCTCGACGCCTGATGCCATCCCGGTGCTCGAGCAGAAGATCGCCTACGGCGAGCTGTTCGGCGTCATCCGCATCCCGCGCCTCGGGGCGACGTGGGCGAAGCCGGTCGGGGAAGGGGTGGGGCTCGATGTCCTCCTGCACAACGTCGGCCACTACGAGGGCACGGCGCTCCCGGGGCAGGTGGGCAACGCGTCCTTCGCAGGGCATCGCTCGGGCGCGGGCAACCCCCTCATCGACATCGATACGATCCAGCCTGGCGATGCGATGGTCGTCGAGACGAAGGACGGCTGGTACGTCTACAAGGCCGAGAGCCACGAGATCGTGCGGCCCAACCAGGTCGAGGTGATTGCGCCGGTCCCTGATCATCCAGGGCAGGCGCCGACGCAGCGGTGGCTCACCCTCACCTCGTGCAATCCGCGGTGGGGATCGACCGGCCGGTATATCGTGCATGCCCGGTTCGACCGCTTCGTTCCCCGGGCGAACGGCGAACCCGCCGAGCTCAAGGGAGGCCAGTGATGTACGCAGCGCTGTGGAGGGCCCTTCCCGGCGGGCGCCCCGTGAAGGCTTTGCTGTGCGTGGTCTTGTTCGCGGCCGTCGTCGTCGCGCTCTTCGCGTGGGTCTTCCCCGCCGTGGCGCCCCTGCTCCCGCTCGACAACGCGACGCTCAACGCCCCGGCATCGGCGCCCCCGAGCCCGTAGCGGCGATGGTTTGACAAGTTTTTGTTATTTAAATGCTTGTCACGCCTTGACAAAACTTGTCAACGGCCGGTTGAGTGGGGAACGACCGATGAGTACAGGCGCCAGTGCGTCTGTCGCATGCCCAGAGGGGAGGGGACATGCCGACTGCGGAGAACGTGCGCAGCAGTGTGCTTCGCCTTGCCCGGTACGCGGCCGCTGCGGGCGGCCTCGGTCTCGGATGGCTCCTCTTGGCCGGCGGCGCGGCGTCCGCGAACGACGCAAGCACGACGACGACGGCGCCCCCACCGGCAGCGGTGACATTGGCAGCTTCCGGCTTCACGGCGTCGTCGGCCCACTCCGCGGCTAGCGCCACGGCGAGCACGACGGCGGGGCAGCCCGCCGCCGCGGGGGCGGCGCCGTCGTCGTACGGTCAAGGCGCGGCCCCGACGCGAGGCGGGCTCCTTCAGCCGGTCACATCGGTTCTTCGGCTCGGCACGCAGACCGTCTCGGTGACCGTCGGGTCGGTCCAGACGACCGTCGCGGAAGTCCAGCAGACGACGTCGACCCTTGTCACGACGACGACCAGCACGGTCGCCGGCGTTGTCCAGCACACGGTGCCCGCGATCGTCGACCCCGTACTCACCGGACCGCTCGCGCCGCTTGCGACCGTCGTCAACGGTGCAACGTCGACGCTTGGCGGAACCGTCAGGGCCGTCGGAGGAACCGTTGGCGGCACGGTCTCGTCGCTGCCGCTTGCTCAGGTCACGGCTCCGGTCGTGCAGCTCGGGCACGCGATCGCCGGCCCCGCCTCGGCTCCGGTCCCGCTTGGCCAGCCGTCGCAGCCGGTGCCGGTGACTGAGGCCGTGGGACCCGCGCAGGCCTCGGCTCTCGTGCCGGCCTCCGAGGCTACCGCACCCGCGATGAGCGCCTCTGCGGCCGCGGCGGCCCGGGCCCCGAGGCCCCTAGCGTGGGCGCAGCTCATCGCCCTCGCCAACCCAGTCGGCCACTCCCAGCTCGCTGGAGCGTCGGACGCCGTTCTGGCCTCCGGGTCGCGTCACGGCACTGCTCCCGAACCTCAGCCGTCGCAGAACCTGCTCGGCTCGGCGTCGTCGTCGTTCGTCTTCCGGGGCGGCAACGACAACCCCTTGGCGGTCGCGTCCGCGGACGCTGCCGCGCGCGGCGACGACACGACGGCCGGAAAGCTCCCGCGCCGCGGCGCTTCGCTTCTCGAAGCCCCGACTTTCGATCCCGGCTCCACACCTGACTGACGAAGGAACGCGCCTGCCCCTGTGGGAGGCGACTTCTCTCCGCGCTCCGCGCGTTCCTTCGACCAGTCAGGAGATTCGTTGTGAACAGGCATGTTCGCCGAGCCTTGCTCGGCACCCTCGTTGCCGGTGGTCTCTACGGAATCGGACAGACCGGCGCCTTGGCGGACGGCTCGTCAGTGACGGCCACCCCCAACCTCGTCGATCCGGCCAATACCTCGAGCACCAACCAATATTCCGGCTCGCTTCTCGGCTCGACCCTGTCGACGCTCACCAACACCGTGGGGAATACGGTCGGTGCGGTCGGCAATGTGCTCGGCCAGACCACTCAGTCAGTTCTCTCCCCGGCGGGCCAAGCGCCCGCCGCGCCGGCTCCGGCTCCCGCGCCGCAGCCTGCTGCTCCGCGGGTCGGTGTCGCGGCCCCGGCTCCCGTGGCCGCGCCCGCTCCGGCTCCCGTGGCCGTGCCGGCCGCGCAGCCCCTTCCCGCGGTGGCCCCGGCCGTCGTCGCGCCCGCCGTCGTCGCCCCAGCGGCAGGGACTCAGGCTCCCGACGTCGCTCCTGTCCCGACGCCCGTCGAGGTCGGGGCTCCGGCTCCGGGCGGCGCCGTTGGCCAGCCTGCGCCGGCGGCCCAGGGGACGGCTCCGGTGCAGGTCCAGGGTGCGGCGCCGAGCACGCCCGTCCTTGGTCCCACCACCCTTGGCGGCGCCGTGCAACCCGTTGCGGCCGGGAGCCCGGCCCAGACCACGGGTCCCTGCAACTGCGGGACCGATCCGTGCTCGGCGCACGGGAATCTTGGCCTCGCGAACCTCAATGTGGGCCTTCCCGACCACGCCATCGATCAGGCCACGGGTCTTCCCGTCAGCCTGGGCGGGTCCGTTCTTCCGGGGTCGCAGCCGGGTGCGGGCGGTCTGCCGGGAACCGGGGCCCTCCCCGGTCTGCCTGTGGATCCCTCGAGCCTTGTCTCGGGTGCGGCCGGTCCGGTTGCGCAGACGCTCGTCGGCGTGCCGTCGGCCGTGCTCGGTTCGGTCACCGGCGGGCTGCCTGGCCTCGGCGTCCCGGGTGGTGTCGTTCCTGGTGTTCCGGGTCTGCCGGGTGGCATCCCGACGGGTTCGCTCCCGGGCGTTCCGGGCCTGTCTGGCGGTTCGCCGACTGGGTCGGTCCCGGGCGGGGCCGCTCCGGCTGGTGTTGTGGTGCCGGTTCCGGGTGTCGGCACCGTTCGGGCCGGGCTCACCTCTGATGGCGGGGTGAGTGTCGGGAAGAATCTGGATGTCGCTGGTGTGAAGGATGTCTGGGATCTGACGGTCGGGCCTCGCGGGGCTTCGACGACGGATCGGATCGGCACCGACAGCACGAATGTCTATGTCGATGCCGCCGTCCCGACGCAGGGCGGGGCGCCTCACCTGTTCGTGACCGGGCCGGATCTCGGCAACGCCGGAGTCCCGGGCGGCGCCCTCCCGGGCGTCCCGGGTCTGCAGGGCGGCTCGCTCCCGACGGGTTCGCTCCCGGGTGTTCCCGGCGTAGCTCCGGGTACTCCGGGTTCGCCAGCCGGTTCGCTTCCGGGCGGTGTCCTCCCGGGCGTTCCGGGTCTTGACCCGGGTTCGCTTGTGGGCGGTCTGCCGGGCTTGCCGGGCGGTGTCCTTCCGGGTGTTCCGGGCATGCCGGGCGGTTCGCCGACTGGGTCGGTTCCGGGCGGGGCCTCTCCGGCAGGCGTTGTGGTTCCGGTTCCGGGTGTCGGCACGGTTCGCGCCGGGTTCACCCCTGATGGCGGGGTGAGTGTCGGGAAGAACCTGGATGTCGCTGGCGTGAAGGACGTCTGGGATCTGACGGTCGGGCCTCGCGGGGCCTCGACGACGGATCGGATCGGCACCGACAGCACGAATGTCTATGTCGATGCCGCCGTCCCGACGCAGGGCGGGGCGCCTCACCTGTTCGTGACGGGGCCCGACCTCGGCAACGCCGGAATCCCGGGCGGCGCCCTTCCGGGCGTCCCGGGTCTGCAGGGTGGCGTCCTTCCAGGCACCTCGGGCGGCACATTGCCGGGTCCGCCGGGTTCACCGACCGGTTCGCTGCCGGGCAGGCCCGGCGTGACTCCCGGGACTCCAGGTCCGCTCCAAGGTGGGGTTCTTCCGGGTGTCCCGGGTCTTGATCCGGGCTCGCTCCTTGGCGGTCTGCCTGGTGTCGGCACCGGTTCGCTTCCGGGCGGGATCCCGGGTGCGCCGGGTGGCGGTATTCCGGGGGGACTTCCGTCGATCGTGCTCGACCCGGTCAACGGCGCGATCGGCCAGATTCCTGGCGCGCTGCCGGGCAGTGGCGGTGGCCAGCTTCCGGGCGGGGGCATCACCGAGCCGGGTTCGCTACTCGGAACCCCGGTGGTTGCCGCTGAGCAGGCGGTCAACTCGCTCGGCCAGATGGTCGGCCAGCTCCCCGGTGTGAGCCAGCTTCCGGGCACCGACCAGCTTCCGGGTACAGGTGTCACTCCGGGCGGCGGGGCGGTTGACCCCGGGTCGCTTTTGGGTGGTCCCGAGGCCGCGGTGAACGGTGTGGTCAACGACCTCAGCAACACGCTGGGGAACCCCAGCACTCCCGGCGTTCCGGGTCTCCCGGGCGGTACCCCGACGGGTTTGCTTCCGAGTGTTCCCGGGGTGACCCCGGGGGCTCTGGGTTCGCCGATCGGCTCCCTCCCGGGTGGTGTCCTTCCTGGTGTTCCGGGTCTGCCGGGCGGTTCGCCGGCTGGGTCGGTTCCGGGCGCTGCAGTTCCGGCTGGTGTTGTGGTGCCGGTTCCGGGTGTGGGCACGGTTCGCGCGGGGCTTACCCCTGATGGCGGGGTGAGTGTCGGGAAGAACCTGGATGTCGCTGGTGTGAAGGACGTTTGGGATCTGACGGTCGGGCCTCGCGGGGCCTCAACGACAGATCGGATCGGCACCGACAGCACGAATGTCTATGTCGATGCCGCTGTCCCGACGCAGGGCGGGGCGCCTCACCTGATCGTGACCGGGCCGGATCTCGGCAACGCCGGGGTTCCAGTCAGCGCCCTCCCGGGCGGCATCCCGACGGGCTCGGTCCCGGGTGGTCTGCCGGGCGGCAACCAGATTGGCTCGCTCCCCGGTGGTCTGCCGGGCGGTACCCCGACGGGCTCGCTCCCGGGTGGCACGCTCCCGGGCGGCATCCCGACGGGCTCGGTCCCGGGTGGTTTGCCAGGCGGTACCCCGATTGGCTCGCTGCCGGGTGGTCTGCTCCCGACGGGTTCGCTCCCGGGTGGGACGCCGATTGGCTCGCTGCCGGGTGGTCTGCTCCCGACGGGTTCGCTCCCGGGTGGGACGCCGATTGGCTCGCTGCCGGGCGGCATCCCGATTGGCTCGCTCCCGCCCGGTTCGCTCCCGGGCGGGACGCTGACGGGTTCGCTGCCGGGCGGTTCGCCGATTGGCTCGCTGCCGGGCGGCATCCCGATTGGCTCGCTCCCGCCCGGTTCGCTCCCGGGCGGGACGCTGACGGGTTCGCTGCCGGGCGGGACGCCGATTGGCTCGCTGCCGGGCGGCATCCCGATTGGCTCGCTGCCGGGTGGTTTGCCGACGGGTACGCTCCCGGGTGGTCTGCCGGGCGGTTCGCAGACGGGCTCGCTCCCGACGGGTTCGCTCCCGGGTGGTCTGCCGGGCGGTACCCCGATTGGCTCGCTCCCGACGGGTTCGCTCCCGGGCGGTTTGCCGTCGGGCACCCTCCCGACGGGTTCGCTGACGGGCGGTCTGCTCCCGGGTGGTTTGCCGACGGGCACGCTCCCAACGGGTACGCTGCAGGGCGGTTTGCCGACGGGCTCGGTACCGGGTGGTTCGCCGACGGGTACACTGCCGGGCGGCAACCAGATTGGCTCGCTCCCGACGGGTTCGCTCCTGGGTGGCATGCCCACCGGTTCGCAGCCCGGGCAGCTCAGCGGGACCACGGACCTTCTTGGCCTCGTATCCTCTTTGCCCGAGATGGTGCTGAACACTGTTGAGGGCCTACTCGGCCAGAACCCGACGGGTTCGCTCCCGGGTGGTCTGCCGGGTTCGCTCCCGGGTGGTCTGCCGGGTTCGCTTCCGGGCGGTTCGCTCCCGACGGGCTCGCTTCCGACGGGCTCGCTCCCGGGCGGTACGCCGACGGGTTCGCTCCCGGGTGGTAACCCGGCGGGCTCGGTCCCGGGTGGTCTGCCGGGCGGCAACCCGACAGGCACGCTCCCGGGCGGTACGCTCCCGAGCGGCATCCCGACGGGCTCGCTCCCAGGTTCGCTGCCGGGCGGTTCGCTCCCGAGTGGTCTGCCGGGCGGTAACCCGACGGGCACGCTGCCGGGTTCGCTGCCGGGTGGTTCGCCGACGGGTTCGCTGCCGGGCGGCATCCCGACGGGCTCACTCCCGGGTGGCACGCTCCCGGGCGGCATCCCGACGGGTTCGCTGCCGGGTGGTTCGCTGCCGGGTGGTTTGCCGACGGGCGGCGTCCCGACGGGCTCACTCCCGGGCGGTACGCTCCCGGGTGGTCTGCCGGGTGGTTCGCCGACGGGTTCGCTCCCGGGTGGTAACCCGTCGGGCTCGGTCCCGGGTGGTCTGCCGGGCGGCAACCCGACGGGCTCGCTGCCGGGTGGTTTGCCGACGGGTTCGCTCCCGGGTGGTAACCCGGCGGGCTCGGTCCCGGGTGGTCTGCCGGGCGGCAACCCCACAGGCACGCTCCCGGGCGGTACACTCCCGGGCGGTACGCCGACGGGCTCGCTCCCGGGTTCGCTGCCGGGTGGTTCGCCGACGGGTTCGCTGCCGGGCGGTCTGCTCCCGGGTACGCTCCCGGGTGGTTCGCCGACGGGTTCGTTCCCGGGTTCGCTGCCGGGTGGTTCGCCGACGGGTTCGCTGCCGGGCGGTCTGCTCCCGGGTACGCTCCCGGGTGGTTCGCCGACGGGTTCGCTCCCGGGTGGTAACCCGGCGGGCTCGGTCCCGGGCGGTACGCCGACGGGCTCGGTCCCGACCGGTACGCTCCCGGGCGGTACCCCCAGCGGCACGCCGACGGGCGGTTTGCCGACGGGTTCGCTGCCGGGTGGTTTGCCGACGGGTTCGCTCCCGAGTGGTCTGCCAGGCGGTAACCCGACGGGCACGCTGCCGGGTTCGCTGCCGGGTGGTTCGCCGACGGGTTCGCTCCCGGGTGGCACGCTCCCGGGTGGTCTGCCGGGTGGTTCGCCGACGGGTTCGCTCCCGGGTGGTAACCCGGCGGGCTCGGTCCCGGGTGGTCTGCCGGGCGGCAACCCGACAGGCACGCTCCCGGGCGGTGCGCCGACGGGCTCGCTCCCGGGTTCGCTGCCGGGTGGTTCGCTGCCGGGTGGTTTGCCGACGGGTTCGCTCCCGGGCGGTACGCTCCCGGGCGGTTCGCCGACGGGCTCGGTCCCGACCGGTACGCTCCCGGGCGGTACGCTCCCGGGCGGTACGCTCCCGGGCGGTACGCTCCCGAGCGGTACGCCGACGGGCGGTTCGCCGACGGGTTCGCTGCCGGGTGGTTTGCCGACGGGTTCGCTTCCGGGCGGTACGCTCCCGGGCGGCATCCCGACGGGCTCGGTCCCGGGTGGTCTGCCGGGCGGTACCCCGATTGGCACGCTCCCGGGCGGTACCCCGATTGGCTCGGTCCCGGGCGGTACCCCGATTGGCTCGGTCCCGGGCGGCATCCCGATTGGCTCGGTCCCGGGTGGTTCGCCGACGGGCGGCATCCCGACGGGCTCACTCCCGGGCGGTACGCTCCCGGGTGGTCTGCCGGGTGGTTCGCCGACGGGTTCGCTCCCGGGCGGTTCGCCGACGGGCTCGGTCCCGGGTGGTCTGCCGGGTGGTTCGCCGACGGGTTCGCTCCCGGGCGGTACGCCGACGGGCTCGCTCCCGGGTTCGCTGCCGGGTGGTTCGCTGCCGGGCGGCATCCCGACGGGCTCACTCCCGGGCGGTACGCTCCCGGGTGGTCTGCCGGGTGGTTCGCCGACGGGTTCGCTCCCGGGTGGTAACCCGGCGGGCTCGGTCCCGGGTGGTCTGCCGGGCGGCAACCCCACAGGCACGCTCCCGGGCGGTACGGTCCCGAGCGGTACGCCGACGGGTTCGCTTCCGGGTACGCTCCCGGGTGGTTCGCCGACGGGTTCGCTTCCGGGTACGCTCCCGGGTGGTTCGCCGACGGGTTCGCTTCCGGGTACGCTCCCGGGTGGTTCGCCGACGGGTTCGCTCCCGGGTGGTAACCCGGCGGGCTCGGTCCCGGGTGGTCTGCCGGGCGGCAACCCGACAGGCACGCTCCCGGGCGGTACGCCGACGGGCTCGCTCCCGGGTGGTCTGCCGGGTGGTTCGCCGACGGGTTCGCTCCCGGGTGGTCTGCCGGGTGGTTCGCCGACGGGTTCGCTCCCGGGTGGTAACCCGGCGGGCTCGGTCCCGGGTGGTCTGCCGGGCGGCAACCTGACAGGCACGCTCCCGGGCGGTACGCCGACGGGCTCGCTCCCGGGCTCGCTCCCGGGTGGTTCGCTGCCGGGTGGTTTGCCGACGGGCGGCATCCCGACGGGCTCACTCCCGGGTGGCACGCTGCCGGGTGGTCTCCCGGGCGGCAACCCGATTGGTTCGCTCCCGGGCGGTACCCCAAGCGGCACGCTGCCGGGTGGTTCGCCGACGGGTTCGCTGCCGGGCGGTCTGCCGGGTTCGCTCCCGGGCGGTACCCCGGGCGGTACCCCCAGCGGCACGCCGACGGGTTCGCTGCCGGGTGGTTTGCCCACGGGTTCGCTTCCGGGCGGTACGGTCCCGGGTGGTTTTCCGGGTGGTTCGCCGACGGGTTCGGTCTCGGGTGGTCTGCCGGGCGGCAACCCGATAGGCACGCTCCCGGGCGGCTCGCTCCCGGGCGGTTCGCCGACGGGTTCGGTCCCGGGTGGTCTGCCGGGCGGCTCGCTCCCGGGTTCGCTGCCGGGTGGTCTGCCGGGCGGCTCGCTCCCGGGTTCGCTGCAGGGCGGCAACCCGACGGGTTCGCTCCCAGGTTCGCTGCCGGGCGGTACCCCGGGCGGTACCCCCAGCGGCACGCCGACGGGTGGTTCGCCGACGGGTTCGCTCCCGGGTGGTTCGCCGACAGGTACGCTCCCGGGCGGTACGCCGGGCAGTGTGCCGACGGGTTCGGTTCCGGCTGGGACGCCGACCGGTTCGCAGCCGGCCGACGTCCTCGGCGCCGTCGCGTCGGCGGCCGGAGCCTTGGTCGCGGCGGTCCCTTCCACGGTTGGCCAGATTGCGAGCGACCCGACGAACCTCGGAAGCGCACTCGGCACCCCGCTTGCCGCGACGGAATCTGCCCTGAGCACGATCTCGAACGCGGCCGCACCAGCAGCCTTCGCCGCGCCGAGCGCGTTGGGTGTGGGGTCGCCTTCGGCTTTGGGCGGCGGCGCCATTCCGCAGCAGAGCACGACGCCGGCCGGCACGACCCCGAGCGGATCGGCACCGGGAAGCACGACGCCGGGCGACGTCACCCCAGGTGCCACCGCCCCAGGTGCCACCACACCGGGCACGACGACGCCGGGCGGCACCACCCCAGACGCGGCGGCGTCCGGCGGGCAGCCTGAGGCCGCCACTGGCCGTGCATCCGGTGCCGGCGTTCCCGGCGACGTCGCCTTCGGCGGAGCTCACGTGAATGTCCAGGGCACCGTGTACCCGACGTCCGGGTTCAGCGCTCTGGCCGGAACAGGCGCGGAGAGCCCATTTGGCGCAGGGAATTCCGCCCTGAACGGCAATTCCGCCAGCGGAATCGGCGAGCAGGGTCCGTTCCTCGCCATGACAGGCGGAGATCCCTCCGGCCCGCTCACGGCGGGAGCGCTCCTGCTTGCCAGTGGTGTTCCGCTGCTCGCCTTCGGACGCCGTCAGCGCGCCTGAGGTATCTGGCTGGCCCGGCCCTGCGCCGGGCCAGCCAGATCGTGCCTTCCCAATCGCCCGTATTCGGCAGTGCTTTTCACTCGACTAAGAGGAGTTCTCACAATGTTCAAGATCGAAAGACGCCGCGCGCTGTCTCTGCCGCGCCGCGTCAAAATGCTTGGCATGGCGTCGGCCGTGGCCTTGGCCCTCAGCACCGCAACGCCTGCCCTTGCCGCGGATTGCCATTGCAACGGACCGAGCGCATCCGCCGCACCTGTCAGCTTCAGCATCGGCGGGAATGAACAGGCGTCGGTCGGCGGCAGCGCGGCTCAGTATCCCGGCAACCCGGGCCCGAACGAGGGCCGCGTCCCGGGCGGCTCGCCGGTAAGCGGCTCCATCACCATCGGCGGCACGAGCGTTCCGCTGAGCTCGATCGTCCACCCGAGCCGCGGCGGGCTCCTCACGTCGCGCAGCACGGTCACCTCGGCGACTGACGCGGACGCGGCCTCGGGCGCGGTGGGGGAGAACTTCACGTTCCAGCCGGGCACCAACCCGGCCGATCCGGTCACCATCGACCTCCTGTCGGCGGGCGGTCGGCGGCTCTTCCCAACGGCCCTCGTCGATCAGGCGACGCTCCAGCTCGGGGCGTTCGCGTCGAAGACGAAGTTCGTCAGCGGGGTTCTGCAGCCTGACCAGTACCGCGTAGGCCAAGCCGACCTGATGTTCCGCTCGCCCGCCGTGAAGGATGCCGCCGCCCAGCTCTATCAGGCCCTCGGCGCCGTCGACCGCAGCATCGAGCAGACCGTCAATCAGAACCTGAACCTGACGGCACTCCGCCTCCTCGCGGGGACGACGAAGCTCACCCCGACGGTGACGGTCCAGTCGAACACGCGAGACAAGGTCTTCTCGGCGTTCCTCGCCAAGCCGATCACGTCGCGGAACAAGGTCGTGACCCTAGACTTCTCGACGGGCACAGTCACGGTCCACCTCGACCAGATCCCCGCGGGCGGCCTCAACAGCCAGCCGGCAGACAAGGAGCTCGTGAACTCGAAGGACTACCCGCTCATCGCATCGACCGTGCACGACCTCATGCACGATGCGACGAACATCGCGATCGGCACGATCGAGCACTCGCTCGACGCCGTGCACATCGGCCTGAACTGGAACAACCAGCTCAACCCGACGAACACGATCAACCTCACGTGGGGCTTCTCGCTCCAGCAGGCGGTCACGGGCACGATGCCACGCGTCACGAACGCGAGCACGGGAACGCTGGGAAGCGTCCTCGGCACGACCCTCGCCACGACGCTCAACACCCTCTCCGTCGTGGGCAACACGGTCGGTACGGTGTTCCGTCCCGCGTACAACCTGATCATCGCGGACGCGGGCAACGGCATCTTCGACCTGGCGATCAACAAGATCAAGTTCGGCTTCACGTCGTCGGTCGTCGACATGCTGCAGCCGGTCTTCGGGGCGGCGGCGCAGGTCGTGTCGATTCAGGTCAACCACCAGGAGACGAGCACGTGCACGACGGCGGCTGGCACCCAGGTGCCGCGCGCCCACTCGGTCTCTGCGTTCAGCGTCGGCTTCCTGCAGTCCTCGGACGCAGCGCGGCTCGACTTCGGTCGCTCGGCCGCGTCGGTGACGATCCCGGATTGCCACTGACCTTCCGGGGCAGATAAGCAGGGGAGGGTGTGCCGCGGTCTCGGCGGCACACCCTCCTAGTCCACGGGAGGACGTCGAGGCCTTCGCGCGCATGCCCGAGCGCTACACGCGGGACCTGGACGGCTAGGCTCAGGCGTCGAACCCCGTGCTCGCGCTCACGGCCTCCCACGCGTCGACCTCGGCGGCCTGGGCGGCGGCGGTCGCGCGGTAGGCGCTGATCGCGTCGCGCCCCAGGAGCAGGAACGCGGGCGTATGTTCGGCCTCGACCGCGGCGATGATCGCGAGAGCGGCCTTGTCCGGGTCGCCCGGCTGGGTGCCGTGGACCGTGTCGTGCTCCTTGCGTCGCTTGCCCGCCGTCTCTGCGTAGTCGGCGATGGGCGTGGCGGCCTGCGTGAGGGAACGGCCGGCGAAGTCGGTGCGGAAGGCGCCCGGCTCGACCACCGTCACGCTGATGCCAAGCGGCGCGAGCTCCTTGTGGGCGGCCCCCGAAATGCCCTCGAGTGCGGCCTTCGCCGCCGAATAGTAGCCCGATCCCGGCGGGCAGATGCGCGCGCCGATCGAGGAGATGTTGACGATCGCGCCGCGGCGGCGCTCCCGCATGCCCGGGAGGACGGCCTTCATCATCGCGACTGCCCCGAAGACATTGGTCGCGAACAGCGCGGCGACATCGCCGTCGTCGCCCTCTTCGACGGCCGCGCGGTAGCCGTACCCCGCATTGTTGACGAGGACGTCGACGCCGCCGAAGCGCTCGTCCGCGGACTTCGCCGCAGCGGCGACCTGCGCCGCGTCGGTGACGTCGAGCGAGAGGGCGAGGGCCGTCGCGGGGTAGGCCTCGGCCAGATCGGCGAGGGTCTCCGCGCTGCGAGCGGTGACGACGGCGTTGTCCCCCTTCGCGAGGACGGCTCGCGCGAGCGCGCGGCCGAGTCCCGTCGAGCATCCCGTGATGAGCCATGTGGTCGTGATGTTGTCAGCCATGGGCATCACGCTACGGGGGCCGTCTCGCGCGAGGGAGGCCCTATCAGGGCGCGGTTCGGAGGGGCCATGCTGAGGCTCGCGGCATAGAATCCACAGCGGGAGGGGCTTGAGGACGGAAGGTGCGTCATGCTCGGTCTTGAACTCGTGGTCGCGCTGGGGGCCGCCGTCGTCCTCGGCAGCATCGCTGCCGAGCGGATCAGGGCGAACGCGCCCGTGATCCTCCTGGTCGCGGGCGTGCTGCTCAGCTTCATCCCGGCTTTCCGGGGCGTCGGGCTGCCGCCCGAGACGGTCCTTCTCCTCTTCCTTCCGGCGCTCCTGTATTGGGAGAGCCTCACGACGTCGCTCCGCACCATCCGCACGTACATCCGCGGGGTCATGCTCAGCGCGACGCTTCTCGTGATCGCCACGGCATCGGCGATCGCCGTCGTCGCCCACGCCCTCGGCCTCGACTGGGGCGCGGCATGGATCATCGGCGCCGCGGTGGCCCCGACGGACGCGACCGCGGTCTCCGCGCTCGGGCGGGGCCTCGCGCGCCGCCAGATCGCGACGCTCCGCGCCGAAAGCCTCATGAATGACGGCATGGCGCTCGTGATCTACGGCGTTGCCCTGAGCTCGGCGCTCGCCGGCACGTCGCCCGACGCGCTCCAGGTCTCGGGGCAGTTCGTGTACTCGTTCGGCGGGGGCGTGATCGTCGGCCTGGCCGTGGGATGGATCCTGCTCGCAGCGCGGCGCCGCATCTCGAACCCCCTCTACGGCAACGCGGGAACGCTCCTCACCCCGTTCATCGCGTTCCTCGGCGCCGAACTCATCCACGCCTCGGCGGTCCTCGCCGTCGTTGCCTGCGGTCTCTACATCGCGCACGCCTCGCCCCTCGCGATCTCCGCGTATACGCGACAGCAGACGGGCGCCGTGTGGACCCTCGTGACGTTCTTGCTCAACGGGGCGCTCTTCGTCCTCGTCGGGCTGCAGCTCCCGTCCGTCATCGAGGGGCTCACGACCTTCGCGTTCGGCCAGGCCATCGTCATCGGCGCGGCCGTCTTCGTCACGAGCATCGTGACCCGCTTCGGATTCCTCGTCCTATCGGCCTACATCATCCGCGCGATCGATCGGCGCCCTTATCAGCGATCGCTGCGGACCACGAACCGGGCGCGGCTCGTGAGCGCGTTCGCGGGGTTCCGCGGCGCCGTCTCGCTCGCCGTCGCGCTCTCCGTCCCCGTCGGGGCGACGATTCCGTCCCGGGACACGATCGTCTTCGTGGCGGCCTTCGCGGTAGTGGCCTCTCTCGTGGTCCAGGGCGCCGCTCTCCCGTACGTGATCCGCTGGGCTCATATCCCCGCCGACACGTCCGCAGCCGATGAGCTCGCCCTCGCCAAGCGCACGGCGTCCGAGGAGGCGTTCGCCGCGATGCCCGGGATCGCGCGCGAGCTCGGCATCACGGACGATGTGCTCGACCGGATCCGGGCCGAATATGAGGAACACCTCTCCGCGATGAGCGCAGGCCTCGACGGCGACGGCGACAATCCCGCCGTCATCCGTTCACGCCAGTACACCGAGCTCCGCCTCGCGCTCATCGCCCGGAAGCGCGCCGTCGTCGTCCGGCTGCGTGATGCCCGGGAGATCGACGACTCGGTCCTCCGGCAGATCCAATCGCAGCTCGACCTCGAGGAAGTCCGGCTCGTGAGGCCGCAGCAGGCGGAGTGACGCGCTGCGCCGCACCGGTGCCGCTTCCCCGCACCGGTGCCGCGGATCCGCAGCCCAATTGCGGGGAAGGGCGCCCGGTGCACCCGAGGGACGGTCAGGCCACCGCAGCCGCGTACGTCTCCCGATCCGTGTCCTGACAGGGCACCCCACGCCCCGGCCCGCGAGCGTAGCCTCGAACACATGGACAGCAGAAGCGACGTGCGCGAGTTCCTCAGGACGCGCCGCGCGCGGGTCACGCCCGAGCAGGCCGGCATCGTCGCGGGGAGCCGGCGCCGCGTGCCCGGGCTGCGGCGCGAGGAGGTCGCGCTTCTGGCGAACGTGAGCGTCGACTACTACGCGCGCCTCGAACGCGGCGACCTCGCGGGAGCCTCCGACGACATCCTCGACGCGATCGCGCGGGCGCTCCAGCTCGACGACGCCGAGGCCGCCCACCTGTTCGACCTCGCCCGCGCCGCTCAGCGGCAGCCGGCCAGCCGCCGTCGCACGTCGACGGTGCAACAAGTGCGGCCGAGCCTCCAGCGCTTTGTGGACGCCGTGACCGGCGCGCCCACTTGGGTGCGGAACGAGCGGATGGACTTCATCGCGTGCAACGCCCTCGCCCGAGCGCTGTACGCGCCCGCGATGGAGAATTCGGGGAACCCGCCGAACAATGCGCGGTTCCTCTTCCTCGACCCCGCCGCGCGGGTGTTCTACCCGGACTGGAAGAAGAACATGGACGACGTCGTCGCGACCCTCCGCGGTTACGCGGGACGCAACCCGCATGACAGAGCGCTCACCGACCTCATCGGCGAGCTCGCGACCCGGAGCGACGAGTTCCGCATCCGGTGGGCCGCGCACGATGTCAGGTTCCACCGAACCGGCCTCAAACGGATCCATCACCCGGTGGTCGGCGACCTCGAGCTCTCGTACGAGGCCATGGAACTGCCCGCGAACCCGGGCTGGACGATGTTCTCGTACATCGCCGAACCGGGCTCCGCGAGCGAGGAGCGGCTCAGGCTCCTCGCGAGCTGGGCCGCGACCGAGCCGGCGACTGGGGCGCCGTCGTCATCGACTGCTCCGTAACTGTCGTTATGGACGCTCGTAACGACATCTACGCAGCAATTGATGGTGTGGGGCGCGGCGTCACGCCTTCCAGCGCGCCGTGAGCGCCTCGACGAGTACCTCGAAATCCCCGGCCATATCCTCGTACGAGTCGTCGGAGAGCCATTGGATCTGGAGTCCGTCCATCCCGGCCACGAGGCAGCGGATCAGGGACTCGACCGGCGCGTCGGGACGGAGCGCACCGTCCTCGGCCGCCTCGCGAAACACAACGCGGAACATCTCGCGGGCCTTCGTGTGATGTTCGACGAGCCACGCGTTCGCGGGATGCGCAGGGTCCACCGCCTCGCCTGAGACGGTTGTGTAGAGCCGCACGATCCCCGGCTGCCCCTGATTCACCCGCACGAGCCGGACGATGCTCTCCATGAACGCCCAGCCTCGGGGTCGTTCACCGGTCGGCGCGAGCGCGAGGGCCGAGTCGAGCTCGTCCCGTCGCTCCATGACGGCCTCGAGGAGGTCCTCCTTGGTTGGGAAGTAGTGCAGGAGGCCAGTCTGGCTCAGGCCGGATGCCCGCGCGATCGCGCTCATCGGCGTCCCGCGGTACCCCTCCTCGGAGAAGACCCGCGCGGCCGTCGCGAGGATCTCCTCGCGACGGGCCGCGCTATCCGCCCCCTTCGGCCGGCCGCTCGAGCGGCGCGGCGGGTGGGGCGGGCGGGTTTGGGTCACAGGGATACCCGGGCCTTCACGTCGCCGAGGCCGCGCGCGACGACGAGTTCCCCGCCTGCGAGGGGAGCCCACGCGGCGGCGGCCTCGTCCCAGCGGCGGAAGAGCCGCGCGTCGCACGCGACGCGGACCGTCGCCGTCTCGCCGGGGGCGACGTCGACGCCCGCGTAGCCCGCGAGCCGCACCGGCTGCTCGGCCTCGGCGGGGGCGAAGTACACCTGGACGGTCTCGCGCGAGGGCCGCGGGGACGTGTTCGTGACCTCGACCTCGAGGACGGGAGCGGCGCCGGCGGCTGTGTTGGTCGCCTCGATGAGGCGGGCCGCTCCGTACTCCCACGAGCCGTAGCCGAGCCCGTGGCCGAGCCAGAACAGCGGGGCCGGGGCGGTCCCGGCGTGGTAGCCGCGGTAGCCGATCGCGGTGCCGTCCGAGTACTCGAGGCCGAGGTCCTCGCCGGGTGTGACGTTCCAGGCGGGGGCGGCGCCGTCCGCGGCGGGGTAGCTCGTGACGAGGCGACCCGTGGGCTCGGCCTCGCCGGTGAGCGCCGCGGCGATCGCGTGGCCGCCCTCCTGCCCGGGCAGGCCCGCGATGAGCACGGCGTCGACGTCGTCGATCCACGGCATGAGCACGGGCGTCGCGGCATTGACGACGACGACGGTGCACTCGGCAGCCGCCGCGACCCGCCGCACGAGTTCGTTCTGGAGGCCCGGGAGGGCGAGCGTGGCCTTGTCCGAAGCCTCCGTCTCGTCCTCTTCCGTGAGTCCCACGACGACGACGGCCGTGCCCGCCGCGCGCGCAGCCGCCACGGAGGCGTCGATGGCCTCGTCGTCGGTGCGGCCCGCGGGCTCCGCGACGAACGCGACGGCGCCGAAGCCGGCCATGGTCAGCAGGTGGCTCTCGTCCGCGACCTTGACCGCGGGGTGCGCGTCGAGGACTGCCCGCCAGTCCACCGGGTTGAGGTCGAGGCGCGCGGTGACGGTCACACCCGCGGGGAGCGTGACGACCTCGGCGAACGCCGGCGGGCGGAGCACGGCCTCGCCCGGGTCGAAGCCCGAGAACCCGAGCTCGGCGCTGAGCGCCGGGGTGCCTTCAGCGCCGGCAGCGGTCGTGCCCGCGTTCGTCGAAATCGTCCAGCTGCCCGCGCCGATTCCGCCAAGACGGACGCGACCGGCGTCGTTCGAGAGCACCGCGGTGAAGACGACGGCGGTGGGCGACTCGGCGAAGTCGTCGTCCCAGCCCACCGTGATGGCCGTGCCGTTCTCGTGGCGGCTCGCGATCTCGCGGCCGTCGGCGGCGAGGTAGGTCACACGCATACCGCTTTCGCCCGTGGCCGGGTCCGTGACAAACGCGGCACTCGCGGCGATCGGGCGACGGCGGACGTCCACGCCGTCCACGACCGTGACGCGCTCGCCGAGGCGCTCCGTGAGGCCCTCCGCGACCGTCGACTGGTAGGGCGGGTTGACCTGGGCCGAGCCGCCGCCCATGTCCTGGGTCGCGACGGCATGGCGGCCGATGAGGGCCACGGGGCCTGCAGTCTCGGGGCCGCCCGCAAGGGGCAAGGCACCGCCGTCGTTCTTTGCTACCACCATGCCGCGGGCCGCGATGCGGCGCAGCTGCTCCTTGCGGAGCTCCGAGCCGGGGGCCGGCATGCCCGAGCGGAAGGGGCTCTCGCCGCCGTCGGCCGTCCCGCCGTCGGCCGTTTCTGCCGCGTCGCGGCGGAGCCCGCCCGTGCGGTCGGCGAGGAGCAGGAGCCGCGCGAGGTGATCGTCAATCGTCGTCTCGGCGACCTCGCCGCGGCGCACGGCCGCGACAAGGCGCTCGCCCCACGGGCCGGCCGGCCCCGGCATGACGAGGTCGAGGCCGCCGTTCGCGGATTCGACGGTGCGCTTCGTGGCGAACCAGTCGCTCATGATGAGGCCGTCCCAGCCCCATTCGCCCTTGACGATCCCGTTCTGGACGTGGTCCTGCTCGGTGGCTGAGACGCCGTTGATGTCGTTGTATGCGGCCATCATCGACCACGCGCCCGCGTCCTCGACCGCCATCTCGAACGGCAGGAGATAGACCTCGCGCAGCGCCGTCTCGCTCACGCGCGAGTCCATGAAGTTGCGGAGCGTCTCGGACTCGTTCGCGACGAGGTGCTTGAGGCACGCCGCCGTGCCGTTGCCCTGCATGCCGCGCACGTAGGCGGACGCGGTGCGGCCCGTCAGGTAGGGGTCTTCGGAGTAGGCCTCGAAAAGCCGGCCGCCGAGCGGTGAGCGGTGGAGGTTGATCGTCGGGCCGAGCACCACGTGGATGCTCTGGCGGTGGGCCTCCTCGGAGAGCATGAGCCCGACTTCCTCGGCCACCGAGTCGTCCCACGAGCCGGAGATGAGGGTCGCGTTCGGGAAGAGCGCGACGGCGTCCCCGCCCATGAACTTGAGCCCCCGCACGCCCGTGGGCCCGTCTGAGAACGCGAGCGGGGCCAGGCCGATCGTGTCGTTGCCCGGGAGCGTGAACGCCGTCTCGCCCGTGAGCAGGTGCACCTTCTCCTCGAGCGAGAGGCGCGTGATGAGTGCGGCGTAGGGGAGGTTGCCAGTGGACATCGATGTCGCTCCGGGGGTCGGAATGGGTAATAGTGAACATAAACTATTCCAGACCGGAGCGACGGGCGCAAGACCTCTCGCGCAGGGCGCAAGACCTCTCGCGCACGGCGGCTCAGGCGCCGCGCTTCGGAACCTCGTGCCGGTTGCGGGGGAGGATGAAGCCGACGGCCGCGAGCCACGCAAGCCCGACGAATCGGACGATCGGCAGCACATAGTCGAGCCCCTGCCAGAACATGCCCAGGAACGAGATCTCGCCCGCGGCTGCGAGCACAAGCCCGGCCCACGCGAACCATCGCGGCGTGAGCCGGAGGATGAGGGCGGGAACGGCCGTGCCCGCGATGAGAAGCCCGGCGCCTGTGGCGAAGCCGAAGCCGCCGAGGGCGAACGCGGCGTCCGCGACGAGGCGGACGACGGCGGCCGGGGCCTCCGCGGCCGTCTGGCTCAGAGCCCAGATGAGGAGGCCGGACGCGCCGAGCATGACCGACGCCGCGATTCCCCCGAAGAACCCGATGTTCGGGCCGGGCACGCGGATGCCGAGCCGGAGGAGACGTGCATAGGTGGTAGCGGCGTAGATCCCGAGCGGGACCGAGGCCCCGAAGGCGAGGAAGCCCGTGAGGGCAGCCGAGAAGGAGTGGTCCGCGAAGTAGCGGGCGACATCGGCGGACGAGGCCGACGGCGAGGGGTAGATGGTGCCCGCGGCGATGGCTGGCAGGGCGACCGCGGCGGTGGAGAGCGCGAGCACGACGATCGCGAGGATCCCCGCGTTCGGCCCGTCGGGGCGGCGGCGGGACCGCGCGTCCTCGTGGTGGGTGAGAGGTGCCGTTACATCAGTCATAGCTGTAATTATTCACCTAGTGAATCATGCAGTCAATGCTGTATTGTGGATCCATGCCAGAGAGTTCGAGGCCAGACGGATCGAGACCGGGCGGGCTCATGCCGGCCGGCCCCATGCCGACCGGAGGACGCCCGGCCCGCATCGGATTCCTGCTCTCGCAGCTCGGCGCGCACGCAACCGAGCTCTTCGCCGACCAGACGCGTGGCCTGGGCATCACCCCCTCGGAGGCCGGCGTCGTCCGCATCATCGGCCGGTCCCCGGGCATCAGCCAGCGGGAGCTCTCCGACACGCTCGGCTCGGTCCAGAGCCGGGTCGTTGCGCTCATCGACCGGCTCGAGGGCGCCGGGCTCGTCACGCGGACGCGGAGCTCCGCCGACCGCCGGATCCAGGAACTCCGCCTGACCGAATCCGGGGTCTCTGTGCTCCGTTCGCTGCGATATGCCGCCGAGGCGCAGGAGGCCGCGATCGTCGACGGCCTGACCCCTGAGCAGGCCGCCGAGCTGTTCGGGCTCCTGTCGAAGCTGAGCTCGCTGCGGGGCCTCGACGCCGAGGTCCACGTCGGCTACCGCGACGCGTCGCGTTGATGCCGCACGGGTTGATCAGCGACGCGCATGTCTCTCAATGTCTTTTCTGGCGAGTGAATTTTGGTTTGCCACCGGAAGCACGAATTGATGCTTGTTCTCAGTGGGACGTTTCAGACGCCCTCAGTGGAAACGGCGGGGGTTCTCGCGTCGAGTGCCGCGACCGCCACGACCTGCGGGCGCCCCGGGCCCGGCCCCGGCTCCATGTCCACGAGTGCGAGCTGGGCAAGCCACAGCTTCTGGCCCTCGGCCGCGGCGCCCTTCGACGTCGCCGTGACATGCGGGCGGAAGCCCTCCCCCGAGTAGCCCGGCGAGTCGAACGCGATGCCGAACGGTGCGAGCGCATCCGTGAGCACGGCATGCATCGCGCGGACCTCGGGGCAGTCCAGGAGCGCCACGGGCGTGTCGTGCCGCGGGCCGAAGAGCTCGGGCGGCCCCGCGACGGCGTCGACCGGACCGTGCTGGGCGGCGACCTCGCCCATGCGTGCGGCGAGCATCGGCGTCGTCGCCCGCGTCGCGAAAACCGGGGTGACGGTCACATGGAGGGGCCAGTCCCGCACGGCGTAGCGCTCGCCGAGCGCCATGGGCGCGAGGGGGAGGACGACGGCGAATCGATGCACCACCTGATCCTACGGTTCGGGGCCCATGTTCAGGCTCCACGCTCAGGCCCTACGCTCAGGCTGCGCCATTACGCTGTGCCCATGACCACAACTCCCCGCATCGCGATCCACGGCGACGTCCTGCCCTTCCTCACCGATGCCATCGCCGCGGCGGGCGGCGTCGTCGTCGGCCTCGGGGAGCAGCCCGACGCCCTCGTCCTCGACCATGGCAACGACAAGCACGCGCTCCAGGACATCCTCGACGCGACGCCGTCGGTGCGCTGGGTCCAGCTCCCCTCGGCGGGCATCGAATCGTACACGCACGCCCTCGCCGCGCATCCCGACAAGGTCTGGACGAGCGCGAAGGGCGCCTACGCGAAGCCCGTGGCTGAGCACGCCCTCGCGCTCACGCTCGCCCTGTACCGGCACTTGCCCGAGCGCGCCGCCGCCCGTGCATGGGGGCGGCCCGCGGGCACGTCGCTGCACGGGCTCACGGCGCTCGTGATCGGCGCGGGTGGGATCGGGATCGAGCTCCTGCGGCTCCTTGCCGCGTTCGACATGCAGATCGACGTCGTGCGGCGCACCGACGCGCCCGTCCCCGGCGCGCGGCGGACGACGACGGCGGAGCACCTCCCCGAGTTGCTCCCCGAGGCCGACGTCGTGGTCGTTGCGGCGGCGCTGACCCCTGGAACTTCCAAGCTCATCGGCGAGGCCGAGCTCGCGGTCATGAAGCCGGGCTCGGTGCTCGTGAATATCGCGCGGGGCGGGCTTGTGGACACTGACGCTTTGGTCCGCGCCCTTGCGGACGGGCGCATCCTCGGGGCGGGCCTTGACGTGACCGACCCCGAACCCCTCCCGGACGGCCACCCCCTGTGGGACGAGCCCCGCGCCCTCATCACGCCGCACACGGCCGACACCCTCGAGATGATCCGGCCGCTCCTCGGCGAGCGGGTCGAGATCAACGTTCGGCGCTTCGCGATGGGCCTTCCGCTCGAGGGGCTCGTCGACCCGGCGGCGGGGTACTGAGCTCGGCTGGGCCCGGGTTCTGCAGGGATCCTTCTCGGCCCTGCGCCAACGTCCCCAGTTCTTCCGCCAACGTCTCCAACTCTTGGCCGGACGACGGCGGAACTCACCCGGAACGCCGCGGCCCTGCTCAGGTTGTGGTCGTCAAAGTTGGGGAGCCCGGCGCTGTAACTGGGGAGCCCGGACGGCCGCGTCGGGGCTGGCCCCGGGCTAGAGGAGTCCCTGCTCCGGGGTTCCAGCCTTGAGCGGGGTCATCGTCGTGACGACCGTCGGGCGCGCGACGAGCGGGTCGACCACGGCCTGAAGCGCCGCGACCGCGGTGCCGCGCGCGTGGGCGTCGAGGTGCTGGGCCGAGGTCCACTTCTCGATCATGGTGATCGTGCCGTCGGAGGCGTCGTGGATCGCGTAGAGCAGGCACCCGTCCTCCTCGTGGACGGCGGGCATGGTCGAGCGAAGGGCCTCGACGAGCTGCTCGCGCTGGCCCTCAGCGGGGTGGAAGACGGCAGTGACGACGACGGTCATGGTGCTCCTTGGCTCGTGGGGGCTGGTCGGCGGACCGGACTAGTCGAACCGTACCCGATCCAGGCGACCCTTCCTGTACGCGTACACGACGGGCCGCCTCAAACCCGTTCAGTCCTGTACGGGTTTCGCGCGTGGCCGGGCCTCGGCCAGGTGCTCGGCCGCGGAATGTCGCGGTCGCGCGATCGTCTGCGGCTGGGAACGCGTACACGACGGTCGGTGTCCCTTCGAGTACGCGTACTGGAAGGGACGCTAGTGGTGCATGCCCTCCATCGAGAGGGCCGACGGTCCCGTGCCGTCCTCGGTCACGAGGTACTGCCCCATCATCCCCTGGTCCTCATGCGTGACGACGTGGCAGTGGTACATGTACGGGACCTTCACGTCGGCATACGCAGGCATCTGCATCGCGATGCGGCTCCGATCGCCGGGGAGCAGTGGGATCGTATCTTTCCACCCGCGCAGATGCGCGGGTGGCGGCGTCCCGTTGACGTCGAGCAGCTGGAACTGCACGCCGTGCACATGGAAGTTGTGCTGATACGCGTTGGTGTTGTCCACGAGCCACACCTCGGTCGAGCTCTTCTTCACGATCTCGTCGACGCGGTTCATGTCCACCGTGTGGTTGTTGATGTTCCGGCCGTTGAGCGTGAAGCTGCGGATGTGGGCCCCGGAGACGTCGAGGGCCGGAATCGCAGCGAGCGCCGCGGGCAGAGCGGGCGACGGCGTGAGGCTCGCCGCCGCGTCGAGCCGCAGGACGTCGAAGTCCTTGCCGCCCCCGAACGAGGAGGCGGGGTTCACCGAGCCGAGGTCCGGCGAGAACGAGCGGAGCATGATCGACTCGCCCGGAGTCACCGAGACGACGATCTCCGCGCGTTCCGCGGGGGAGAGCTGCACCCGCGTAACCGGCGTCGGGGCGGCGAGGAGCCCGCCGTCGGACGCCACGACGTGGAAGGTGCGCCCGTCCGCGAAGCCGAAGTTGAACCAGCGACCGCCGCTCGCGTTGAGGAGCCGAAGGCGCACGCGGGCGGTCGTGACCTTGAGCGACGCGCCGAGGACGCCGTTCGCCGCGATCGAGTTGCCGAGCGTGCCGAGGGAATTGCCGGAGGAGTCGAACGTGAGCTGGCCGTTCGAGTCCAGGCGGCGGTCCTGGACGATCAGAGGGAAATCATCGACGCCGTACGTATGGGGTAGCGCGACGCCCGCGCCGGGCTCGTCTACGAAGAACATTCCCACGAGCCCGAGCGAAAGCTGCTTCTCGGTGCTCCCGTGCGGGTGGGGGTGGTACCAGAGCGTTGCGGCGGGCTGGTCGATCGTCCAGGCGGGCGACGACGATGCCCCCGGGTCGATCGCGAGGTGCGGGCCGCCGTCGTCCGCCGCCGGGAGCCGCATGCCGTGGAAGTGGAGGGTCGTGGGATCGCCGAGCTGATTGCGGATGTCGATGCGGACGCGTTCGCCGCGTGCCGCGCGGAGCGTGGGGCCGAGGTGGGAGCCGTTGTAGCCCATCGAGTCGGCGGGCTTGCCGGGGACGAACTCGTGCTTGCCCGCCTGCGCGGCGAGCGAGAAGACGCGCACGTCGCCGTCGAGCCGCGATTCCGCGAGGGGCGGGACCGGAAGCGGCGTGCCGAACCCGACCTTGGGGACGTCCTCGGGCGCGGCGCACGAGGAGAGGCTCGACGCAAGGGCCGGGGCCAGCACGGTGGCCGCCGCGGTGGCGCGGAGGAACTGGCGGCGGGAAAGAAGCACGCCTTCTAGCGTACGACCGCGCACGGCCCGCCCCGGCCCCGAGGGGTCCCTCAGAATTGAGGCATGGCTCGCAGCTATGCCTATACGTTTCCGCTGGTTCCCGTCCCGTCCTCGGGTCTGGAATACCCGGTCTATGGGCTCGACCTCGGCGGCGACGGCGCGCGGTCGGTGGTGCTGCGGTGTTCGGACGAGCTGGACCGGAAGGCCGCGTTCAAGAGGCTTTCCATGGCGCTGGCCTTGCTCGGCGTCTATGAGGGCCAAGGGCTCATCGAGCGTTCGTCGGGCACTTTCTCGGCTATTCCGTCCGAGGATGAGCCTGGGGAGAATCGGTATTCGCAGGACGTCACGGACGCCATCCTCCACCTCGAGAGATCCAACAGCCCTTACCAGATCCAGGCGTGCTTCACGTTGTCCCGCGGTTATGCGCTCCTGGCCGATCCCGAGAGCGCCATCATCGAATTCTTCAAGGTCATCGAGCTGTATATCAAGCAGCTCGCGTGGGTGCGCAGGCTGAGCGAGGGCGCCGCGAGGAACGTGCTCGTGGACAAGATCATCCTGTCCAAGCGGGTCAAGGACGATTTGCGGGTGCGCGCGGTGCTCGCTCCCGACACGATCAATCTGATCTACCGGATGAAAGAGCTCCGGAATCGATTTGTCGTGCACGGTGGCGTGCGCCCCATGGTCGCGGAGCTCTTCGGCGACCCGGAGGACTACGGGCAGCTTCTCGAGGAGTCGGCGTTCAAATATGACCCGGGTCTGCAATACGATCCTGCGTTCTTCGACCGGGCGCTCAATGACCTTTCCCTCGTCGGCGCGTTCCTGTTTTCGAAGATGCAGGGGCTCGAGCCGCTCGTGTGCGTCACGCCCGAGCGGTGGTCCCGCAGCAGCCCCCGCGTCCACGACGTGCTCGAGGCCGAGGGCGTCCGGTGGCTCCGCCCGGGCACCGGCCGGCTCCGGCCCCTCTAGCCCGTCCCGCGCGCCATACTGGGTGCATGCCCGAGACCCAGGCCGCCGACGACGCCGCGACCGTCGTGATCCTCCGCGACACTTCCGGGCCAGAGGGCGAGGCTGGAGTCGAGGTGCTCCTGCTCGAACGGCCCGGCCGAGGCTCGTTCGCGGGCGCATGGGCGTTCCCGGGCGGGCGGGTGGACCCGGAGGACTTCCGCCCCGGCGATCCGGCCCGGCTCCGAGCGGACGACGACGGCGCCGCCCCCGCCGCGGTGCCCCTCGCCGCGCGTCGTGCGGCCGTGCGCGAGACCGCGGAGGAGACGGGCCTCGCGCTCAACGAATCCGATCTCGTGGATCTCTCGTGCTGGATCCCGCCGCAGCGCGCCGAGAGGCGGCTGCGCACGTGGTTCTTCCTCGCGGCCGATCCGGGGGGCGAGATCGTCCTCAACGAGTCCGAGCACGTCGCGTTCGCATGGCTTGCCCCCGCGGCCGCCCTTGAGCGGCACGCGGCCGGTCAGCTCGCGCTGTTCCCGCCCACGTGGGTCACACTCCACGGACTCGTGGGCGCCGAGTCGTCGGCGGCCGCCCTTGCGGAGGCGGCTGAGCGCGGCCCCAGACTGTTCGCGAGCTTCCAGCTGTTCGGCGAGAACGGCCGGATCGAGGCGGTCCTGTGGAACGGCGACGCGCAATACCTCAACCCCGGCGCAATCGGGAACGCGCGGCACCGCCTGACCCTGACGTCCCTTCCGTGGGTGTACGAGCGCACGGAGTAAAGCTCGCGTGAGTGCAGCGACTGCCGGATGCGAGGCAGGCGGCACGCTTCGCCCGGACATGCTGAGGGTTTCGCAACAAAAGCTTCGCGCCACGGGTCATGGGGCGCTGCCGGATGCGCATCGGCGTGCCAGCTCGCTATCAGTCGGAGGGCTGATCCCGAGTCAGGACCGCGGCTGCTGCATGGCCGCGAGCGCCGCTCCGCGCGCCCAATAGATGTCGTCCACCTCGATGCATTCGAGGGGAACTGCTGCGGCATGCCTCTCGCGGTCTTGTCGGCGGCCGGCCTCGACGGCGTCGGCCGCCGTGTAGGCAAGGCCGACGCCCTCGCCGGTAAGGATGATCTTTTCGGGCATCGCGAAGCCTGAGGCGATCGTGAGAAGGCGGCCCAGCGCGAAGCCCGCCTGATCCACCGCGGCGCGCGCGAGCGGATCTCCTGCCTCGGCGAGCCGGAGCACTTCGTCATACTTCACGACGCGCCCCAACGACACTGAGGCGTGCGCCTCGATGTTCCGGATGCTCAGCATGACGTTCGCGCACCCGCGATGGCCGAGGTCGCACGTGGGCCCCGACGCGTCCAGAGGGGTATGGCCCACCTGTCCCAGACCCGCGTTGGCATCATGGATCAGCTGGTTCTTGATGACGAGTCCGTAGCCCACGCCGGCTCCTATCGTGAGGATCACGAGGTTGGCCACGCCTTGTCCGGCACCCCGCCAATGCTCGATGAGCGTGAGGGCATTCAGATCGTTCGTCACCGTGACAGGTATCTCGGTGTGCCCGCCGAGATACCTCGCGAACGGGACATTCTCCCAGTGCAGGAAGGGTGCGTAGCCCACTTCGCCGTCGTCCAGCACCTGCCCGCCAAGGCACGCGCCGAGTCCCGAGACGGGGACGGGATGCTGTTCCCGGAGCTCCTTGGCCATGAGCGCCACGAGCTCCGCGACGCGCTGAGGCTCGGTGGACTCGAGAGGAGCCTGTGCGCTGGCCAGGACGTCGGTGCGGAGGTTCACGAGCGCCGCATAAACATGGGTTCCCGTGATCTTCACGCCGATGAAATGATGGCGGTCGGCGTCGATCTCGAGCGGCTGAGTGGGCCGGCCGGTGGGCCCGACGTGGCGGTCGGGCGTCTCCCTGATCTCTCCGGAGGCCAGCAGCGGCTTGGTCACGCGGCTCAGGCTCGCCGCCGAGAGCCCGAGGCGCTCGGCGAGGGCGCTGCGAGACAGGGGCCCCTCGACCAGCAGCCGATACAGCACGTCCCGAGTCGATCCCGGCTCGCCGAGCCAGCTCGGATGCACAGGCGTCGCGTCCACTGGTTGCCTCCTCGCAGGTATGTCACTGTGATTTTGGCAGAACTTGGGCTTTTGCGCCAGAACTTCGACGCTTGAGATAACCGGGCCGGCAAGGCTGGTTGGCCATCCCTTGACACCATGAGACTTCTGTGACAAAACTTTGAGTGTTGAACAGATCACATCCTGAGGTGAACCGGTCTCATCGGCGGCGCAAGGCAGAGCCAGCCCGAGACTGCGTTCCCAGTCGGGAATCAGCCGCTTCGGCTCATCCTCTTCTCTGCGAACTTTCTGCGAAGGTGCCCCGTTGACAGTCATCTCCCCCCAAGAACGCGAAACCGTTCCCCGCGAGCGCGATTGGTTCCGCAGCGCCGTGGTGTACCAGGTCTATCCGCGCAGCTTCGCCGACTCGAACGACGACGGCGTGGGCGACCTCCAGGGAATCATCTCCAAGCTCGACTACCTCGAACGGCTCGGGGTCGACGTCCTCTGGCTCTCGCCCGTCTACCGTTCCCCGCACGACGACAACGGCTATGACATCAGCGACTACCGGGACATCGACCCCCTCTTCGGCTCCCTCGCGGACCTCGACGAGCTCATCGCGGGCCTTCACGCCCGCGGGATGAAGCTCGTCATGGACCTCGTCGTCAACCACACCTCGGACGAGCACCCGTGGTTCGTCGAGTCCCGCGCGTCGAAGGACTCCCCGAAGCGGGACTGGTACTGGTGGCGCCCGGCGCGCCCGGGTTTCGAGGCTGGCGGGCCCGGGGCCGAGCCCCGTATCCCCGGCGCCGAGCCGAACAACTGGGAGTCGTTCTTCTCGGGTTCCGCGTGGCAGCTCGACGAGGCCACGGGGGAGTACTACCTCCACCTGTTCTCGAAGAAGCAGCCGGACCTGAACTGGGAGAACCCCGAGGTCCGCGAGGCGGTCTACGAGATGATGCGGTGGTGGCTCGACCGCGGGGTGGACGGGTTCCGGATGGACGTCATCAACTTCATCTCAAAAGATCCCGCGCTGCCGGACGGCCCCGAGCGCGACGGCCGGCTCTACGCGGACGGAGGCGCATCGTTCATCTCCGGGCCGCGGATCCACGAGTACCTCAACGAGATGCACGAACAGGTGTTCGCCGGCCGAGACGAGGCCCTGCTGACGGTGGGGGAGATGCCCGGGGTCACGGTCGAGGATGCCGCGCTCTTCACCGACCCTGCGCGCCGCGAGGTGGACATGGTGTTCCAGTTCGAGCATGTGGGACTCGACCATGACGGGAGCAAGTGGAACCCCACCCAGCTGCGCCTGACCGAGCTCAAGGCGTCGCTCGGGCGGTGGCAGGCCGGGCTCGCGGAGCGTGGCTGGAACAGCCTGTACTGGGGCAACCACGACCAGCCGCGGGTTGTCTCGCGGTTCGGGGACGAGAGCCCCGAGTACCGTGAGCTCTCGGCGAAGATGCTCGCCGGGGTGCTGCACCTTCACCGCGGGACCCCGTACGTCTACCAGGGCGAGGAACTAGGCATGACGAACATGCCCTTCGCCACCATCGACGACTACAGGGACATCGAGGTCCTCAACCACTTCCGGGAGGCGACCGAGGTGCTCTGGGAGGACCCCACCGTCGTCCTCGCCTCGATCGCCCCGCTCAACCGGGACAACGCCCGCACGCCCGTGCAGTGGGACGCAGGACCTCAAGCCGGGTTCACGAGCGGCACACCATGGATCGGCGTCAACCCGAACGCCAGCGCCGTGAATGCCGAGGAGCAGATCTCGCGCGAGGACTCGGTCTTCAACTTCTACCGAATGCTCATCCGGCTGCGCCACGAGCTGCCCGTGATCGCCCACGGCGACTTCACGATGCTCCTGCCCGACGACGAGGAGGTCTACGCCTACATTCGGCGCCACGAGGATCACGAGCTGCTCGTGCTCGGGAACTTCAGCGCCCACCCACGGATTGCCGAGGTCGCGGACCCTCTCTGGGCTGACGCGCGGCGGCTCCTCGGCAACTATCCCGACGCCCACGGACTGGCCCTCAGACCATGGGAGTTCGCCGCCCTGCTTCGCCCCATCCCCCCTGCCCCGTTGGACACAGAAGTCCAGGCATAGAAAGGTTCCACCATGAAACGATCGCTGGTCCTGCCGACCATCGCGCTGGCCGCCCTGACCGGCCTGGCCGCCTGTGGCGTCGGCGCCGGATCATCCCAGAGCGCGCCGTCCGGCAACGAGCTCTCGCCCAGTGCATCCGTGTCCGGCGAAATCACGTTCTGGCACGCCTACAGCGCCGGTGGCGGAGAGATCAACGCCCTCGAGAAGACCATCATCCCCAACTTCGAAAAGCTCCACCCCGGGGTCAAGGTCCACGACGTGCAGGTCCCGTCCTCCGATATGCACCAGAAGCTCATCACGGCAACTGCGGGCGGTGCGCTGCCCGACGTCGTGCGTGCGGACATCGTCACGGTTCCGGAGCTCGCCAAGCTTGGGGTCCTCGCACCGCTGAGCGACGTCATGCCCGACTTCCAGAGCTGGGCGGCGAAGATGTTCCCCGGGCCCCTGGCCACCAACAAGTACAAGGACAAGTACTGGGGACTGCCGCTCGACACCAACACGAGGGTCGTCATCTACAACCAGGATGCGCTCACGTCCCAGGGCGTCAGCCAAGTCCCGAAGTCCCTCGATGACCTCAAGGCGGCGGCCAGCAAGGTGGGCGGCGGCAAGTTCATCTTCGCCGAGGGCGGGTCCGGCGCCTGGAACCTCCTGCCCTTCATCTGGTCCAACGGCGGCGAGATGACCGATCCGTCGGTCTCGAAGGCGACCGGCTACCTCAACAGCCCCCAGACGGTCGACGCCATCCAGATGCTCGTCGACATGTACAGGGCCAAGCAGATCCCCGGCAACATCCTCGGCGGCAGCGGCGACACCCCGACGTCGGACGGCCTTGCGAAGGGCCTCTACGACACGATCGTCGACGGTCCCTGGACCTTCCCCGGGCTGACCGCCTCCTACCCGAGCTTCAAGCCCGCTACCGAGCCGATGTTCTCGGGCTCGGCCGGGAGCATCAGCGTGGTCGGCGGCGAAGATATTGTCATGACGCAGCAGTCCAAGAACAAGGCCCTCGCGGCGGAGTTCGTCCGGTACATGCTTTCGCCCGACGCGCAGCAGGCGATGGGCAAGGTGGGGCAGCTCTCCGCCGAGCCCGCTCTGGCTGCCGATATGGCCTCGTACGCGCCGTACTACGCGCCCTACCTCGAGCAGCTCAAGACCGCCCGCCCGCGCCCCGCAACCCCGCAGTGGGCCAAGGTCGACGACATCTTCACCAAGCAGGTCCAGCTCGCCTTCCAGGGCAAAGTGACGGTCCAGCAGGCGCTCGACTCCGCGGCCTCCCAGATTGACCCCCTGCTCGCGCAAGGATGACCATGTCCACCGAAGCGCCGTTCCGTGCCCGCACGGAACACGTTCCCGCTCCGTCGCGGCCCTCGAAGCCGCGGCGGGGCGGGAGTTCCCGCCGCCCGGCCCACTGGTGGATCCCCTGGGCGTTTGCCGCGCCAGGGCTGGCCTTCTTCGCGCTCACCACCGGCTACCCTCTCGTGCGATCGCTGCAGATCAGCTTCTACCAGTGGTCGGTTCTTCCCGGGACGGACAGCCCGTTCGTCGGGTTCGACAACTATGTGAGGGCTCTCGGCGACCCGCAGTTCTGGACGAGCGTGGTCAACGCGGGGGCCTACCTCCTCATGACGGTGCCCGCGACGATCGCCGTCTCGCTCGTGTTCGCCGTGCTCCTGCACCGCCCCATGCCCGCCAGAACCCTCTTCCGGGTGCTCTACTACATCCCCGTGGTCACGAGCTGGGTCGTGGTGTCGCTCCTGTTCAAGTACCTCTTCAGCAGCGACAACGGCGCCGTGAATTGGTTCCTGCAGGACGTGCTCCACGCCGTCTCCGAACCAGTGCCCTGGCTCGAGCAGCGCTGGACTGCCCTCGCTGCGGTCTCGATGCTCGGCATCTGGAAGAACCTCGGCTGGTGCATCGTCGTCTTCCTCGCGGCGCTGGGCGGAGTCCAGCAGGACCTTTACGAGGCCGCGGCGCTCGACGGCGCGAACGCGTGGGCCAAGTTCGCCAACGTGACGTTCCCCGGCATCCGCGGGACCGTCATCTTCGTCGCGATCGTTCAGATCATCGGAGCGTTCAACGTCTTCCCCTCGATCCTCCTCATGACGAACGGCGGGCCCGCCGGCTCGACCGAAGTGCCCCTGACCTACATGTACAAGCAGGCCTTCTCGTTCTTGGACTTCGGCTTCGCCTCAGCTATGTCCTTCGTCATGGCCATCATCATTTCCGCGGTCTCCTATCTGCAGTACCGCATCACGCGTGAGAAGAAGGAGGCGCGGCGATGAGCAGCGCGCCAGCCACCCTCGTCGGAACCCCGTCCGCACGGCGGACCCCCAGCAGGCGCCGGAGTGCGATCGGCTGGACTGCAGCCCGGACGGCGGCGGTCGCCATCGGGGCGCTGTTCCTCATGGCGCCGTTCGTCATCATGGTCACCACGTCGTTCGAGCCGAACACCGCGCTGCTGCCCAATCCGCCGCATTTCCTCCCCCAGAACCCGACGATCGCCAACTATGTGGATGCGTGGACGGGCAGCGATTTCGCCCAGTACTTCGTCAACTCCGCCTATGTGTCGGTGCTGACGACGCTCGCCGCCGTGGCGATCTCGGCGATGACGGCCTTCGCCTTCGCCCGATTCGACTTCCCCGGAAAGAACGTCGTCTATGCGGTGCTGCTGGCCGGGCTCATGATTCCCGGAATCGTCATCATCGTGCCCCAGTTCATCCTGGCCAAGTCGCTCGGCATGCTGGACTCCCTCAATGGCCTCGTGTTCTTCTACACGGCCGGCCAGATCGCGTTCACCACGTTCATGCTGCGGGCCTTCTTCGAACGGGTTCCCACCGAGCTCGACGAGGCCATGACGGTCGACGGCGCTGGCACCTGGCGGAAGTTCGTCCGGCTCTATCTGCCCCTCGCGCGCCCGGCCCTCGCAACCGCTGCCGTGTTCGCCTTCCTCGGGGCGTGGGACGAATACGTCTGGGCCCTCACGGTGATCAGCGACGCCAGCAAGCGCACGCTCCCGTTGGGCATCGCGGCCTTCCAAGGCGAGCACAGCACTGCGTGGGGGCTCGTCTTTGCGGCCTCGACCATCGCCGTCATCCCCGTTGTCGCGGTCTACATCGCAGGGCAGCGACACCTCATTGCCGGCATCACAGCCGGCGCCGTCAAGTAGAACTCCCATGACCGGCCTGGCCCGGAGCCAGGCGCACCGAGCCAAGGAAAGCCAAGGAAATCTGTGATCTCCACCGAACTCCTCCCTGTCAAAGCCTCCTTCACGCCGGAGGACACTGTTGCCCTGGACGTGCTCGTTCCCGAGGGGACCACAGGTACGCTGACCGTCTTCCGCCTCGGTGATCCCGTGCTCCGCCTCAACGACGTCGGTCCGGGATTCCGCGCGCTGGGCAGCTTGCAGCCCGGCGGCTACGGAATCGAGTACAGGGCAGACGGGCTGACACTGCGCACCGCCGTCGAAGTCACGGCCGATCCCCGAGGTCGGCTGCGGTACGGCTTCGTGGCAAGCTACTCGCCGGACAAGGACGTCCATGGCGTAGTGCGCCGGGCTCGTCGGCTCCACCTGAACGGGATCCAGTTCTATGACTGGGCCTATCGGCACGCCGATCTCCTGGGCGGAGGCGAGGACTACTCCGACCCTCTGGGCCAGCCGATCTCTCTGGCCACCGTGCGGAGCCTGGCCAAAGCCCTCAAGGCCGTCGGCGCCGACAGCCTCGGCTACGCGGCCGTGTACGCGTCCGGCAAGGAGGAATGGCCGCTCTGGCACGCGCATGCGCTGACCACGGCTACCGGGGCCACCCACAGCCTCGGCGACTTCCTGAACCTCCTGGATCCCGCCGCGGAGCCCTGGCTCAGCCACTTCGCCCACGAACTCGCCCGGGCTGCTTCCGAGGTGGGCTTCGACGGCTTCCACCTCGACCAGTACGGATACCCCAAGCGGGCTACCACTCCCGATGGCCGCACCGTGGATCTCGCCGCATCGTTCGTCGAGCTCATCGAGCGGGCTAGGAAGGAGCTGCCGGACAGCCGCCTGGTCTTCAACAACGTCAACGACTTCCCCACGTGGGCCACCGCAAGCGCGCCGCAGGACGCCGTGTACATCGAGGTCTGGCCGCCCCACACGACCCTCGGTTCCCTCGCCCACGTCATCAACCGCGCCAAGGGCGCCCGGCGGGGCCAGCCGATCGTCCTGGCCGCCTACCAGCACGTGTACTCGTCCTCGGACGACCAGGAAAGCGCCGACAGGGCCACCGCGCTCACGATGGCCACGGCGTTCAGCCACGGGGCCACCCAGCTCTTGGCCGGCGAGGCGGACAGGATTCTCGTGGATCCGTACTACGTCACCAATCACGTGGCCAACACGACCACCGAACGGTTCCTGGCCCGCTGGTACGACTTCCTCGTCGAGTACGATCAACTGCTCATGGACCCGGCCATTGTCGACGTCACGGGATCCTACGCAGGCGGCTACAACGATGACGTCGACGTCGTCTACGCGGACACCCCCGTTTCCGAGGAACCCGCACCAGGAGCCGTGTGGCGGCGCATCACCCAGGGTCCTTCCGGGCTCGTGATGCACCTGATCAACCTCAAGGGCCAAGAAGACGCCCTGTGGGACTCTCCTCGGCGGGAACCAGTCACCCCGGGAACGGCAACTCTCAGGTACCGCCGCACCGGCCGCGGCCTCCCGCGCCTCCGCGTGGCGGACCCCGACCTCGAGCCGCGCTTGACAGAGGTGCCCCTTGTGGTCGACGGCGATTACGTCACGGCCCAGCTCCCGGCGCCGCGCCTCTGGCAGATCGTTCAGATCACCGAGGACTAGCGGTCACCCCCCACGCCTCGTCGACCGTCGAAAACGCGCAACGAACTCTTCACAAAAGGTGACCCACATCACTAGTCTCTGACGCGCGGGGCGCGCCGCACGTGGCTCGGATCGGCCGGATCGGCTTCCGGCCGGAGCGCCGTGGTCCGTTGCCCTCCCGGCAGTGGTGCCGAGAGGGTCCTCGGGACCTACCCCACGCGGACGACCTCCGCGGGGAGAACGGAGCCTTCCATGCACCTTGTCACTCGCACCTCGGCGCGCATTGTCGCGGCCGTCGGCGCGGTTGCCCTCGCGGCGGCGTTCACGACGGCGTCGATCTCGCCGGCCGCCGCTGACACGGCCCCGGCAGCCACTGGACCCAGCCAGAACTACCTCGTCCTCTACAAGTCGGGCGGAAGCGCGGGAGCCTCGCGTGACGCGATCGCCCAGGCTGGCGGAGCGATCGTCCAGGACTACGCCGAGATCGGCGTCGCGATCGTCTCATCGGGCGCGTCCGGGTTCGCGGCCCGTCTCCAAGCCGCCGATCCGAGCGTCGACACCGCGGCAGCAACGGCGTCGTTCGGGGTTTCTCTTGGGGAAGACACGGCGACGGACGCCGCGGATCCCGTCTCGCCGACCCCCGTGCCCGGCGCCGACAGTCTCTCGGGCCTTCAATGGGACATGAACCAGATCCACGCGCCCGAGGCGCGTGCAATCAACGGTGGGAGCCGATCCGTCGTCGTCGGCGACATCGACACGGGTCTCGACTTCTCGCATCCCGATCTCGCCCCGAACGTGGACTTCTCGCGCAGCGTCTCGTGCGTGGGCGGTGTGCCGAATCAGGCGCCGTCGGCGTGGATGGACGACAACGGCCACGGCACTCATACCGCTGGAACGATCGCGGCAGCGAAGAACGGGATCGGCATCGTGGGCGTGGCCCCGAACGTCATGGTCGCCGGCATCAAGGCCGGGGACAAGGCTGGGTTCTTCTTCCCCGAGGCCGTCGTGTGCGCGTTCATGTGGGCCGGGCAGCACGGCATCCAGGTGACGAACAACAGCTACTTCGCGGACCCGTGGCTCTTCAACTGCAAGAACGATCCGACGCAGCGGGCCATCTGGGAGTCCGAGCGGCGCGCGATCCGCTTCGCGCAGTCGCATGGGACGACCGTCGTCGCGGCCCTCGGCAACGCCTCCGACGACCTCGCGCACCCGACCCAGGACGTCACGAGTCCGGACAACACGACGCCCGTCACGCGCGAGATCACGAACGCGTGCGCCGTCGTCCCGGCCGAGGTGCCCGGCGTCATCGGAGTGAGCGCGGATGGCAACAAGGAGTTCAAGTCGTTCTACTCGAATTACGGAGTGGGCGTCACCCAGGTCATGGCTCCGGGCGGCGACTCGATCCTGCAACGGACGGCCGCGGCCCCCAACGGTCGCGTGCTCTCGACGTGGCCGGCGTCGCTCATCCAGAACTGCCGACGCAAAGTGTTCGACGCCTCGGGCGCGACGTACTGCTACCTGCAGGGAACGTCCATGGCCTCGCCGCACGTCACGGGCGTCGCGGCGCTCGTCGTGAGCTCGGGTGTGATCTCGCCGGGTGCCGTCGCGGCCCGGATCACGGCCACGGCCGATCCGCTCGCGTGCCCCGACACGGCGATGTACGCGCCGTTCCCTGCCGTCGACAACGGCGCCCCGCAAGTCTGCCAGGGCGGCGTGGGCAGCAACTCGTTCAGCGGCAAGGGCCAGGCGAACGCACTCCGCGCCATCGGCGGGTAGTCGGCGAGACCACGTCTTGACCTTGGCCGGCGTTCGGAGGACAGTTGCCGATCGTAGGGGTTCCGTGTGGGGTGAGGCCGTCCTTTGAGGAGCTCACATGACATGGCACATCGAAGGCACGTACTTCGAGAACTGCAACTGCGACATGGTCTGCCCATGTTCCACCTCTGGCCTCACCGCGCCCGCCGACAATGACCGCTGCGATGTGGTGCTGACCTTCCATGTCGACAAGGGCGACGTCGACGGCGTCGACGTCGGTGGCCTGACCGTCTGCGTCGTGGCCGATTCACCGGCGCTCATGGGCGACGGCGGCTGGAAGATGGGCGTGGTGATGGATGCCGCTGCTTCGGCTCAGCAGGCCGAAGCGCTCGGCGGAGTCTTCGGCGGTCAACTCGGGGGACCGCTCGCGGGCCTCGCCCCGTTGGTCAGCGACATGCTTGGGATGGAGACGCGCGAGATCTCGTATTCCGAGGACGGTCGCGAGCACAGGGTCCGCATCGGCGATGCCATTGACATTGCCGTGGAGGACTTCGTCTCCCGGTTTGATTCAACCGGCGCGGGCGTCAAGGTCAGCGGTGTCGGCTTCCCCGCCGATACCTTGGCCGCGGGGCGTGCCACGACCTCTACGGTGAACATCTTCGGCCTGTCGTGGGACAACACCGGGAAGAATTCCTTCTCGGCCCCGTTCGCCTGGTCGGCCTGAGTTGGCGGGGCAGGCCCATCTGGCCGTCGGCAACCGGGCGGCCCTGCTGGTGCTGCTCGGCTGCTCGGCCGTCGCGTGGTACCTCACCGTCCTGGGAGCCCGGGGCATGCCTCCCGGCCCCGGGACGATGGGACTCGCCCTCGGAGGGTTCCTCGCGGCGTGGACCCTCATGATGGCCGCCATGATGCTCCCGGCCTTGGCCCCCTTGACCACGATGTACCTGCGGTCCCTCCGGGCGACCCCGAGCGCGGCGGTCCGCGCTTTTCGGACCGTCGCGCTCGTGGTCGGCTACCTCGTCTCGTGGGCCCTGTTCGGGGCGCTCGCCTTCGCGGCCGCGCTGTTGGCCGGTCAATTGGCGACGACGGCGCCTGCGGTCTCGCCGTGGGTTGGGGCCGGAGTCGTGGCGGCTGCCGGCGTCTACGAGCTGACTCCGCTCAAGGACTTCTGCCTTCGCCATTGCCGTTCGCCGCTTGCGTTCCTGCTCCACGTTTCGGGCTACAAGGGCACGTTCCGTGACGTCAGGGTCGGCATCTACCACGGCGTGTACTGCGTGGGGTGCTGCTGGGGCCTCATGGCGGTGCTGACCGCCGTCGGCCTGACGAACCTTGTATGGATGGCGGCCATCGCGGCAACCGTGCTGCTGGAGAAGACGTGGAGCCGCGGACGGGCGGTCAGCAGGATCGTCGGGGTGGCGCTGATCGCCTTCGCATTCCTCGTGCCGGGGAATCCGGCCCTGCTGCCCGGGTTGTACGCCTCGGTGGGGATGTGACCCTTACCCCGCGTTGGCCTCCACGGCGGCGCGGATCACGGGCGCGAGGCGGCGGACGCCCTCACGGATCTGCTCGGGGGCCACGCCGCTGAACGCGAGCCGGAGCTTGTTGCTCGGGACGTCCGACGGCGTGAACGCGGCTCCCGGGATGAACACGACACCAGCGTCGATCGCCTGGTAGAGGAGGGGGTACGTGTCGATCCCCTCCGGGAGGGTGACCCACACGAAGAAGCCGCCATCCGGCGTCGTCCATTCGGCCTCCGCGGGGAAGTATTCGGCGAGGGCCTGAAGCATCGCCGCGCACCGCTCGGCGTACACCGCGCGGGACTCCGCGAGGTAGCCTCGCCAGTCGAAGACGCGGAAGAACTCGGTCACGAGCAGCTGGGTCAGCGACGACGGGCACAGGACCACGGCCTCGGCCGCGAGGTAGAAGCGGCGGTAGAGGTGCTTCGGCACGAGGGCCCAGCCGAGCCGGACGCCGGGGGAGAAGATCTTGGAGAACGAGCCGCAGTAGATGACGTCGTCCGGGTTGTCCGCGCGCAGGGGCGCGAGCGGGTGCCCGTCGAACCGGAGCATGCCGTAGGGGTTGTCCTCGAGTACGAGGATGTTGTGTTCGCGGCAGATGTCGACGACGCGCTGGCGGCGCTCCGCCGCGAGCGTGATGCCGGATGGGTTGTTGAAGCTCGGGATCGTGTACAGGAGCTTGATGTTCTTGCCCTCGGCCTCGAGCTCGGCGATGCGGCGCTCGAGGTCCTCGGGGATGAGGCCGTTCGCATCCATGCCGATCGGCTCGGCCTTCACCTGGTACGCCTCGAACGTGTTGAGCGCGCCGACGTACGTGGGGTCCTCGACGAGGACGACGTCGCCTGGGTTGCAGAAGACCTTGGCCGCGATGTCCTGCGCGGACTGCGAGCCGGTGGTGACCACGACGTCGTCGGGCGATGCCCCGAGGATGCCCTCCTCCGCCATGATTTCGCAGATGAGCTCGCGAAGCTCTTCCGTGCCCTTGCCGCCGCCGTAGTGGAGCGCCGTCATGCCGTGCTCGGCGATGACGCGCTTCGCGGTCTCTGCGACGAGGTCGACGGGGAGCTTGGACAGGCTCGGCGAGCCGCCCGCGAGCGAGACGAGGCCGGGGCGGATGGAGATGTCGAAGACGTCGCGCACGGCGGACTGCTTGATGTTGTGCGCGCGCTCGGAGTACAGCGCCTCATGGCGGTGCTTGGCCTCGGCGCGTTCGAAGGCGGTCTGCGTTTCGGCGGTCAGTTCGACGGCGGTGTCCTGTGAAGTCACTCACACAGCGTAGCGTGAAGTTTCCAAATACGCACCCTTTGTTGACGCAATGACGGACCGCTGGACCGCGGAGCTAGCCCGGGAGGGCGGCGAGCGCCCACCGGCCGCCGTCGCGCTCGTAGGCGAGGCGATGGCTCGGCCCCGCGTCGTCGGCCAGCCAGAAGGAGATCCGCACGGGAGCGAGCGCGTATCCGGCCCAGTGCGGGGGCGGCGCGAGCATGCCGGGCGGGTGGGCGGCGTCGAACGCGCGCCAGCGCTCCCGTCGCTCGGCCAGCGAATGCTGCGCCATCTCGGCGTCATTCGCCCACGCGAGCACCTGCAGATACCGGGTGCGGTGGGAGTAGGCCGCCGCAGCATCGCTCGCCGTCAGGCGCTCGACGTCGCCCGTCACCACGAGCTGTCTGCCTGCCTCGGGCCACACGAGCGTCGCGGCGGCCCGGGGGTTCGTCGCGAGCTCGGCGGCCTTGGCCGAACGAGCGTCGGTATGGAAGAAGAAGCGCTCCCCGTCGAACCCCGAGAGGAGCACCGTCCGCGCGGCCGGGTAACCGTCGCGGCCGATCGTCGCAAGGGTCATCGGACCGAGCGGAGCGCCGTCCCATCCGGGCAGCCACGCGGCGAGGAGGGCGAACGGATCGGCGGGCGCGCCGTCGTCCGCCTCGCCCGCCGCGGCGAGACTACCCGGCGCTCCGGCGTCGAACGGGATCATGCCTCGCCCACGCCGGCCGGCACCCGCGGACGGCTGTGCTCGAAGCGGGCGATCTCGCGCAGGGACTCGACGGCCTGGTGCACCGAGGCCTCCCACAGCACCTCGCCGTAGGCGGGCGTCGCCTGGGTCGGATCGCCGACGACGCCCGGCGTGCCGAAGTCGTTCGAGAGCCACCCAAAGCTCACGGGCCGGCCGTTGAATCCGATGAGCGCGAACTCGGCGAGATGTTCGGGCACCCATCGCTCCGCAAGGGAGAGGTCCACGAGGTCGGGGCGCAGACGCAGGACGAGCGAGGTCTCCGCTGCGCCTCCGTGGATGCCCAGGCCGTGCTCGTCGAGCCCCTCGCCCGCGGGCGGGGCCGCCGGCGCCAGCGAGGGCATAAGGAACGTCCTGAGGCCGAAGCGCTTGCGGATCTCCCGCAGCGCCACCTGCAGCAGCGCGACGTTCCCGCCATGCCCGTTGACGAACACGAGGGTCCCAGCTCCCATGAGTTCGACGGCGCGGCCCACCTCGACAACGGTGCGGAACACCGTCTCAGCGTCGAGCCACACCGTGCCGGCGGCCCAGCTGTGCTCGTCGGACTTCGTATAGGCGAGCGTCGGGAGCTGCCAGACGTCGAGGCCCTCTCCGGCGGCGCGTTCGACGGCGGCACTCCCCACCGCTTCGGCGAGCAGCACGTCCGTGACGAGAGGGAGGTGCGGCCCGTGGTGCTCGATCGCCCCCGTGGGAACGACGACGATCGAGTCCTTCGTGATCCGGCTTGCGAGGGCTGGCCCCGAGAGTTCGGCTATGTGGCGGTTCATTCAGTCTCCTAGTTTCCCGGCTGCTGGTTTCACGGCTGCGCTGATCCTGCCGGCTGCGCTGATCCTGCCGGCTGCGCCGACGCCGTCGAATTCCCCGCCGCGGCGAGTTCCGGGGCGCCGAGGTGACCCGGATTGAGCAGGCCGCCGGGGTCGGTGCGTTCCTTGAGCGCGAGGAGGTCCTCGACGCCGTGGTCCACGTAGAACTGGTGCGGGCTGTGCACACGGACCCCGAGCTCGATGAGCTTCGCGTAGCCCGCGTAGACTTCCTCGGCCCCGGCGTACTCCGCCGCGAGCATGCCGATCGGGAACAGATGCGCCGCCTCGATGTGCAGCATCCCGCCCGGATACACGGCCTCCACCTCGTGGATGCGATCGATGAGCGCTTCGCCGCCCACCTCGACGTGGAAATACTCCACGCCCGGGCTGTTCTTCTTGAGCCACCAGATCGGGTGGTTGTAGGAGAGCATCGAGACCTTGACCGTCTGCGGGGCGCCCTCGCGCACAGCCTCGACGGAGCCGCCGGCCGCGCCGATGAGCGAGGTCGCGGCGTCGAGCGCCTCGGCGTCGACGATCGCCCGCAGGCTTGCGCGCCCTGCCGGGATCGCGGGGTCGGCGGGGAGCCGCTCGGCGATGTACGCCCGGTCTGCGCTCACGAGCCGCGGGGCAGGCTCGATCCCGCGCAGCGTCCGGACCGCACTGAGCGCCTCCTCGAAGGACGGGAAGCTCGCGTAGACCGCGCGCCAGTCCTGGGCGGGCTCGAGCCGGACGGTCGCGCGGGCGATGACGCCCGCCGTGCCGTACGTGTGCACGAACGTCTGTGCCTCCGCGCCCTCGACGTGGACGAGGGTGGGCTCGGAGCCCGGGAGGGCGACGTCGAGCGCGACGACGAAGCCCTCCCAGTTCGAGCCGCGCGCAATCGACCCGGTGCCGCCCGAGCCCCCGGAGAGGAAGCCGCCCACGGTGGACTGCGCCGTCGACGGATACATCCACAGCTGCTGCCCACGGGCGTTCGCGGCCTGCTCGAGAACCACCATGGGTGCGCCGGCCTCGGCGGTGATCACGCCGTCGCCCACCTCGACGACGGCGCGTGCGCGCGTCGTGTCGAGGACGAGGCCGCCGTGCAGCGGGATGCCCTGGCCGTAGTTGCCGGTCCCCTTGCCGCGCGCCGTGACCGGGACGCCGTGGCGGGTCGCCGCGGCGAGGACGACAGCGATCTGCTCGGAGGTCGCGGGGTAGGCCACGAGATCGGCCAGGCCGAGCGGGAGCTGCTCGGAGAGGATCGGGCTCATCGTGGCCTCGTCGACCGACGCGCGCTCGCGGGTCTTGAGGTCCGCGCTCACGCCGCGCTCGCCGAGGAGGACGGCGAGCTCGGCGCGCAGCGCTTCGAGGGTCTCAGGGGTAGCCATGGTGGTCCTTCTTAGAAGCCGAAGCCGATGCTCGGGTCGAGGAACTGGTTTGTCACGAGGTCGCTTGCCGCGAGACCGCTCTTGACGTGACCGCCCGCCTTGTCGAAGATCGGCGCCGCGATCTTGATGAGGTCGGAGACGCGCTTCTCATCCATCGTGCCGACGTGGCCGCTGCCGGCGTCCGTCGCGATCTTGAGGTCCTTCATCTGGGCGACGGCGGCCTTGCCGACCTCGGCGTCGTACGTCCAGCCGTTGTTGTAGGCCTGGACGAGCTTGACGATGAGGTCGTTCGTCGCCGTCGGGTTCTTGATGAAGTCGACGTCGGCCTGCTGCATGACCGGTACGAGCTTCTTGAGGCACGGCGAGAGCGAGGCGAGGTCGGAGCTGCGGACGGACATCGTCTCGGGGTACGGGGACCATCCGGTGTCCGCGACGAGCTGGAACTTGAGCGGCTTGCCCCACGCCGCGACCTCGTTCTGGTAGACGTACGGCTCAGCGGTCGCGAAGCCCTGCTGCGCGTCCTTGCCCTTGGCGGTCACGAACTTCGCAGGCGTGCCGTCGTAGCTTCCGTCGAGGACGCCCTGGGGCAGGTAGCCCGCCTGGGAGAGGTACGTCATGTAGGCGGCGCCGTTGAAGTACCGCACCACACCGCCGTTGGACGAGAGCTTCGAGCCGAGGTCCTTGATCGTGGAGACGTCCGGGTACGTCTTCGGGTCCCACATGACCATCATGGGCGACTTGTTGTTCTCGGCGAACACCGCCGTCGTCGGCATATTGCCGGAGAACTCGATCGCCTCGTCGGTCGAGACATAGCCCAGGGTGATCGACTTGTCCTGGGCCATCTGCGCCGAGACGGTCGAGAAGCCGATGGCCGGGCCGCCGGCGCGGACCTCGAGCTTGACGCCAGTCGCCTTGCCGTTCGCGTAGAGGTCGCCGGTGACGGACTTCTTGTTGGCGTCGATCGTCGGGTTGGGGCCGAGCAGCTGGTAGACGTGCCCGTGGTCGGATTCGGGGTTCCAGTCGGTCTGGACGACGACGGTCGCGGGGCACACGCCGGAGAGGTCGACGGCGGGGCCGGTCGCCGTCGACGTCGTGGCCTTCGCGGCGGAGTCGGCGGTGCCGCTCCCGCCGCAGCCTGTGAGGGCGACGGCGAGGGCGGTCACGGCCGTGGCGACGGCGGCAACACGGGATCGAGTGCGCATGGGTGCTCCGTTTCTGCGGGTGGGTGGGTGGGAAGGCGGTGGGGGGAAGTACAGCTAGCTGAAGTCGAACCAGCGGCCGACGGCGAGGCGACCGATGAGCCCGAAGACGAGGAACACGGCGATCCCGTAGAGCGACGCGATGATGATGGTCGCGTACAGCTCAGGCCCCATGAGCCGTGAGGCCGTGACCTGGATGAGGACGCCGAGGCCGGGGTTTCCGCGCTGGAAGAACTGGTCCCCGACGATGGCCCCGATGACGGACAGGCCCGCGGACGTGCGCAGGCCCACGAAGATCGAGGGGAGCGCGGCCGGGAGCTGCAGCTTGAGGAGGCGCGTGAAGGGCGAGGCGCCCTGCAGCGCGAACAGCTCGCGCTGGGCGTGGTCCGCTGCTTGGAGGCCGAAGAGCGTGTTCGAGACCATGGGGAACAGCGCGATCATGACCGTGACGATCACGCGGGAGACGAAGTCGTACCCGAAGAGCGCCCCGATGAGCGGCACGAGCGCGAGGATCGGCACGCATTGGAGCACGACGGCGTACGGATACAGCGCCTTCTCGAGGCCCTTGGCCTGGGCCATGACCGTGGCCCACAGGACGCCGATGACGATCGCGACCGCGAGGCCCGTGAGCGAGACGACCGTAGTGCGTCCGAGCGACGCCCACAGGTCGGGGTTGAAGCTCGTCGGGGCGCCATCGGGGCGGGTGTCGTGGATCATCGCCGCGAACACGAGGTGTGGGTACGGGACGAGATAGGGGAGCTGGACCTGTTGGTCGTAGTACGCGGCTGCGGCGTACCAGAGCCCGACGAACACGGCGAAGGCGACGGCGGGCTGCCACCACGACGTTGGCTTGCGGGGGCGCCGACGCGTGAGCGTGGACGTCGCCGCGGCGTTCCGGCGCGCAGCGGCTTCCTGGAGCGTTGCCATCAGCGGTGCCCCTCTCGGAGTGCGTGGGAGACTTCGCCGACGAGCTCGGCGAACTCGGGAGTGAAGCGGATGTCGGGATCGCGCGGCATCGGGAACGGGACGTCGAAGCGATGGACGACGGCGCCCGGTCGCCCGGACATGACGATCACCTTGGTCGAGAGGTAGACGGCTTCGGAGACCGAGTGGGTGATGAAGAGCCCCGCGAAGCGCTGTTCGACGAAGAGCCGCAGGAGCTCGTCGTTGAGGCGCTCGCGCGTGATCTCGTCGAGAGCCCCGAACGGTTCGTCGAAGAGGAACAGCTCAGGGTCGAGCGTGAGGGACCGGGCGAGCGAGACGCGCATCTTCATGCCGCCCGAGAGCTGCTTGGGGAGGTGCTTCTCGAACCCCGCGAGGCCCACGAGCCCGATCGCGGCAGCTGCCTTCGCGGCCCGCTCGGCTTTGGAGGCCTTGTGGAGTTCCGCGAGCAGCTCGACATTGCCCTGCACCGAGCGCCACGGCAGGAGGGTCGCGTCCTGGAAGACGTAGCCGATGCGGCTTGCGCCGACGTCCACGGTGCCGCTCGAGGCCGATTCGAGGCCCGATGCGATCCGCAGGAGCGTCGACTTGCCGCATCCACTCGGCCCGACGATCGTGACGAACTCGCCGCGGTCCACCGTGAGGTCGACGCCGCTCAGCGCGACGGTGCCGTTGGGAAAGACGAGTTCGACATCGCGGAAGTCCAGGAGCGTCGAGACCGCCGTGGGCGGTGGCGCGGTCAGGGTGGACATGGGGGTCTCCTTCAGGACGCGGGGACGGCGGTCGGGACGCGTGCGGGGAACGCGGCCGCGGGATGCGGTGAGATTCCGCCCATGGCGCTCGCCGTCGTCGTCCGTGTGGGGACGGCGGGGAGCTCGCGCCGCAGTTCGGTGGCCGCGACGATCCGGCCGCGGTGGACGACGATGCGGTCGGCCGGCGCGCCCGCGATCGCCTCGGTGAGGTTCGCGGCGCGGATCGCCAGGAAGTCGGCCTGCTCGCCGACCTCCGTTCCGGCCGGCGGGAGCCCCATGACGGATCGCGCGCCGTCGCTCACGAGCCCGTACGCCTCGTCCGGCGAGAGGTGCCCCGCCGTGACGAGGAGCGAGGCCGTCTCGAGCGCGTCGCCGCGGCCCACGGGGTTGAACGGGTCGCGGACATTGTCCGCGCCGGCCCCGAGCCGGACCCCCGCGTCGATGAGTTCGCGCAGCGGGGCGAGGCCACGCGGCATGGAGACGGGGTGCTCCCAGCCCTGGAGGTAGAGGTTGGTGATGGGCAGGGTGACGATGCCGACGTCTGAGGCCCTGACGTCCGCGATGATCTGGTCCCGCCGATCGGTGTCGAGCGTGCCGAGGCGCACGCAGTGCCCCGCGGTGCGCGGGCGGTCGCGCGGCCAGCCGCGCACCGCGCGGGCGAAGGCGTCGAGGGTCACCGGGCCGAACAGGCTCTCATCCGTATGGAGGTCGACGCCGATCCCGCGCCATTCGGCGATGGCGAGCAACCGGGCGAGATCCGCTGAGGGGTCCGGCGCGAGGTGCGGAGCTCCGCCCACGAGGTCGACGCCGAGGTCGAGAACCGCCTCGACGTGGCGGTCCGGGGCCTGCGGGCCCGCGAGGGCCACGAGTTCGAGGTCGATGAGCCCCGCGAGTTCCTCGCGGACCTGCACGAGGGCGCGGGCCCCGCGCGTTGCCTTCTCGATGCTCGCGCGGGCGTGCGCCGGGCCGTCCACGCCCAGTACGTCAACGTGGGAGCGGATGGCCGTGATGCCTGCGGCGAGCATCGCGAGCGCCTGCGTCCGGGCGCGCTCGGCGATCGATTCGACCGTCATCGTCGCGGTGTGCGCGCGCCACGCCGCGATGGCCGACGGAAGGTCGCCGAGCGGCGGGAGGATGCGGTCGAAGCTGAGGGCCTTGTCGAGATGCGCGTGCGGCTCGGCCGGCGCAGGCAGGAGCAGCCATCCCGTGAGGTCGAGGCTCGATTCGGGGTCTCGGGGACCTAGCCCGCCCGCCGGCACGGACTCCTTCACAAGACCGGAGCCGATCGCGAGGTCCACGACGCGCCCGTCCGCAAGCGTCGCATTGCGCACCGCGGTGACCGGGCGGGGGAGCGAGTTCGTCATGGAATCCTCCGAAGGGCGGGGGTGTCACGGCATCGTGCGGGCGATAGAATGTTGATCTCATCAACATCGTTGATGCTACGGAGTCGAGGTTTCCCATGTGTAAAGTCCCGATTTCTCTTTGTTTCCCTTGCGAGTCAGTTCTGGGACGGCGGCTGTGAACGTCAAGTCGCCGGCCAATCCGGCCCGTTCCGGAGGGTCTGAAGCGCTCGGTGAGCCGGCGCCGTCGGGCGTCGTGCCTGAAGTGCTCGGTGAGCCGGCGCCGTCGGCTGGCGCGCCCTCTCTGCATGTCGAGCCGGCGCCGTCGCGCGTCGTGGACGAGCAGGCAGAGCGCATCGGCAGTCGCATCCGGCAGATGCGGCGGTCACGGGGCCTCACGCTCGTCCAGCTCGCTGAGCGCACGGGTCTCTCGCATCCGTTCCTGAGCCAGCTCGAACGCGGGCACACGCGCCCGAGCATGGTCTCGCTCGACCGCATCGCCGCCGCCCTCGGCACCACCCAGGTGCAGCTTCTCGCCGCCGGGGATCCGGCGCAGGGCGGCGTGACCGACGGCGCGCCCGACGTCCTGCGCGCCGGCGAGGGCGCGCGCAGCGAGTTCCCGAACGGCGAGGTGAGGCTGCTCGCGCGCGGGCAGCTGGCCTTCGACCCCATCGAATGGCGCGGCGCCAACACAGACCTCGGCGACTATTTCCGCCACCCCGAAGACGAGTTCATCTACGTCATCAGCGGTTCGATCCTGCTCGACCTCGATCGCGAGGGGACCGTTCGCCTGGATCCGGGGGACTCCGTCTACTACCGCGGAGGCACCTCGCACCGCTGGTGCTCGCCCGACGGATCGCCCTACCACCTCGTCGTCGTGAAACAGAAGCCCGAAGCCACGTCCCTGGAGGATGAATGATCGACTCCCCGTCCCACACTGAACACGACGTCGTCGTGGCGTCGAAACGCGCCGTCGCGGACGGCGTCGTCGTTCTCGATCTGGCCGCCGCGCACGGCGGTGACCTTCCCGCGTGGCGGCCCGGCGCGCACATCGACCTCGTCCTGCCGAGCGGCGAGGAACGCCAGTATTCGCTGTGCGGGCCGCTCGACGACGCGGAGTGGCGCGTCGCCGTGCTGCGTGAGGACGCCGGCCGAGGCGGCTCGGCGTTCGTCCACGACGGCCTCGTCGCCGGGACCCCGCTGCGAGCCCGCGGCCCCCTCAACCATTTCGAGTTCCAGCCCGGCGTGCCCGCGCTCTTCATCGCGGGAGGCATCGGGATCACACCGATCCTGCCCATGATCGAGGCGGCCGAAGCAAGCGGAACGCCGTGGCGCCTCGTCTACGCCGGGCGTTCTCTCGCGTCGATGGCCTTCGCCGAGGACCTCGAGCGCGCGCATCCCGGGAAGGTCGAGCTGTGGGTGAGCGGCGTGGGAATGCGGCTCGACCTCGACGAGCTGCTCGGGCAGCCCGTGGCGGGAGCCGCGGTGTACTGCTGCGGGCCGGCGCGGCTCATGGACGCCGTGGAATCGGCCATGGGGGCCTGGCCCCACGGGTCGCTGCGCATGGAGCGCTTCGCGCCCAAGGACCTCGGCGCGACGGTCGATGTTTCGTTCGAGGTTGAGCTCGCGCTCTCGGGGCAGACGCTCGCGGTGCCGAGCGACCGCTCGATCCTCGACGTCGCCGAGGAGGCCGGGGTGCTTGTGCTCTCGTCGTGCCGCGAGGGCACGTGCGGGACGTGCGAGACCGTGATTCTTGAAGGGGCGGCCGACCACCGGGACTCGATCCTGAGCGAGGACGAGCAGGCCGCGAATCGGAGCATGATGATCTGCGTCTCCCGCTCGCGCGGCGGGAAGCTCGTGCTCGAGCTGTAGGCCGCACGGAAACAAGCCCGTCACAACTCGTTGCTATAACCAGCTCATGCTCACGATCACGTCCGCCGAGCGCATCTTCGCGGATTCGTCCGCGCTACGCGGCTCGTCCGCAGAACACGGCTCGTTCGCTGAGAGAAGCGGCGATCTCACCCTCGACGACGGTTCCCCGCGCCGGACGGTGCTCGATGCCTCGGGCTGCGTCGTCACGCCGGGGCTCGTCAACGCACACCACCACCTCCTGCAGAGCGCGTTCCGCACGCTGCCCGGGACGCGAGGGGTCGCGATGGCGGACTGGCTGCCCGCGATGGCGTCCGCGTACGCGCGCGTGGGCCACGACCCGGACGCGTACGCCGTTGCGGCTTCCGTGGGCGCCGCCGAGAGCCTCCTGTGTGGCGTGACGACCATCGCGGATCACCACCTGAATTGGCCGCACGGGGTCCCGATCTCGGATGCGGTCGCCTTGGCGCGTGCGACGGCCGACGCCGTCCGGTCCCTCGGCGCGCGGCTCGCCTTCGTGAGGGGCTCGGCGAGGGACGATCCCGAGTGGGCGGGTGAGTCCGCCGAGGCGATCGCGACCGCGATCGTCCCGGACGGAGCCGGCGGCGTGCGTCCCGGCGGGGTGAGCGCCGACGGGATGATCCAGGTCGCCGTCGGCCCCGCCGGCGTGCACTCCGATTCGCGTGAGACCTATGCCGCGCTCGGAGCCGTCGCGGCCCGTTACGGCCTTCGCCGCCGAACGCAGGCCAACGAGCAGGTGGACACCGCGATCGCGTTCGAGCGCTACGGGCGGCGCCCGCTCGAGCTCCTCGACGAATGGGGTTGGCTCGAGCCAGACGTCACCATTGCCCATTTGTGCGACGTCACGCCCGCGGAGATTTCCCTGCTGGCGCGCGCTGGCGTGAGCGCGACGCATGCGCCGGGCTGCGACGTGCCCATGGGCTGGGGCGTCGCGCCGGTTGCGGCCCTGCTCGGGGCGGGCGTCGTCGTCGGCCTCGGAACGAGCGGCGGGGGAAGCAACGACGCGGGGCATCTCCTCGCCGACGCGCGGCTCGCGATGCAAGTCTCGGGCCTCGTGGGGCCGCAGCTCCCCGCGCGGACCGTGCTCGGCATGGCCACCGCAGGTTCCGCCGCTGGGCTCGGGCGCCCCGAGCTTGGGCATCTCAGCCCGGGTTCGGCGGGCGATCTGTGCGTATGGGACGTCTCCGGGGCAGCCGATGCGGGCGTCCACGACCCGATCGGCGGGCTCCTGTGGGCCTCGCCGGGTCGGCGGCCGAAGCATGTGGTAGTCGGGGGTCGGGTCGTGGTGCGCGACTACCGCCTCACGATGGCCGATGAGGCCGAGATCGTGGCGCGCCTGCTCAGTCGCCTGGCCCGAACCCCGGCCGTGTCGCCGTCGTAGGCTCGTGGCGGCGGACGTCGAGGCACGGCGCGGCGACGATGCCGATCGTTCTCACCCGGCGGCGCGCGCCCTACCATGAGGGCATGTCTGCCTTCACGATCACTCGTAGCGCCTTCATCCCCGCTCCGCCGGAGCAGATCTTCCCGCACATCAACAGCTTCCACAACTGGACGTCGTGGTCGCCGTGGGAGGACCTCGACCCCACGCTCGAGCGAGCCTATTCCGGCCCGGAATCCGGCGTCGGGGCCCAATACGCCTGGCAGGGCAATCGCAAGGTCGGGTCTGGTCGCATGGAGATCGTCGAATCGACCGAGCCCAGCCGCGTCGCCCTCCGGCTCGAATTCCTCAAGCCGTGGAAGGCGGTCAACCCCACGTCCTTCACGCTCGAGCCCCAATCCGGTGGCACGCGCGTGACATGGACGATGACGGGCGAGAACCGCGGCGTCGCGCAGATCTTCGCGCTCTTCATGAACATGGACAAGATGGTCGGCAAGGACTTCGAAAAGGGCCTCGCCCGGCTGTCGCAGGTCGCGACGACCGTATGACCGCCACCTCGTGTGGGGTCACCCTGGGTGGCTCCATCCGCGGGACATGACCCATGAACGGCGCTGCACCCGCGCGATGTGACCCCTGAAGGAAGGGGGCCGGAGGGACGACGGCGGCCCGCGAGGGGGCGTACGCGGACCGCCGCCAGCTTGTGGTCACCGAGGGGAAGCGATGCTGGCGAGGTGCAGGGCGGTTCTGCCGAGCCATGTGCTCGGCGTCTCGCGTCGCGCCATCTTGTTGCTGCCATGCTCATCCCCCACGTGAAAGCTGCAGTTAGAAGTGACGCTAGACGATTTCGCCGGAGTTGTCACGCCCGGCGGCGCCAGCGACCGGGGTTGCGCTGCTCGGGGGAGGCCCGACCCGCGTTCCTATCCGTTTGTTCGGCCGGCCGATCGCGCCCCGCGGCGACACGCCGCGTTCCCGACTGATTGGGAAAGTGCAACCGGTCAGGAACGCGGCATGCCCCCGCTCAATCCGCCAGATCGCCCGCCGCGAGCCGCTCGACGACCTCGGTCAGCACGGCAACCCCGGCCACGAGGTCCTCGTCCCGCGTGAACTCGGCCTCGTTGTGCGAGATGCCGTCGACGCTCGGCACGCCCGAGGCGGCCTCCGCCGTCGTCGGCCCCGCCGAGGAATCCGACGCCGCCGAGCCTGAGCTGCTCCGCCGCATTTGCGCGGGGGAGCCGCTTGAGAGCCTGCTTGCGGTCTAGGCCTGGAACGACGGCCACTCGAGTTCGCGACACATGCCTACGGTCGGAGCCAGACTGCCGGTCGGATCCTGCGCACCGAGCCGCAGCGATCTGGGCTGGAGGTCCGGGTCGCCGCCCCATTCGCCCGACTTCTTGACGGTCCAAGATGTCGTTGTTGAGGAAAGCGGCCCGGCGGGGCCGGAGGCCGCTGGTCCGGAGGGGTTCTTGCTCAAAAAATACTCCCGGTGTCAGTCGAAAGAGGGCTCGTAGGGCCCAGCCGCCGCACCCCAATGCCCGAAGCGGTTGGGCCCTACGAGACGATCATCCCAAGGATGAACGCTCGTGGGACGGATTTGGGCGAATCCTGCGGTTATCTTTGGCGAGAACTCGGATGGCTGCGTTCCGAATCGGTTCATCCTCTAGGGCAGGTGAGGTCCACGGGTAATGCGAGAAGATGGCTCGATGACTGAAATTCGTCTCCATGGACTGCTCGTGTGCCGCGACGACAACGACATTGCCGTCGTCGTCGACCATCTTGAACGTCATATCGCGCTCACGCGCGCCGAAAATGGCTGTGTCTCTTTTTGCGTGACCCCCACCGATGACCCGTTGGTATGGCAGGTTGAGGAATTGTTCCGCGACGCCGGGGCATTCAAAGCCCACCAAGACCGAGTCGCGAGCAGCGAATGGGGACGTGCCACGGCTGGGATCGAGCGCCGCTACACGATCGAGGGGCTCTGACCCTCGCTGGGCGAGCATCCGCCAACGACTCGTGACCGCCTTGTTGGCGGGAGTAAGTGTCTGACAGGCTGATCCTGTTCCCCGCGAGTGGTCGCGTGTGTCAAGGGACGACGCCGAGGACGAGTTTTGACTGGCATCCGGAGTGGTTCCGCGGCACTTTCGCGCTGACGCTGCATCGCTGTGTCGGCGCATCCGCCGATAGTCCGGGAGCACACCTGGTCCTCGCCCGCATCGGGGCCGCGCTCCGGGTCAGCCCCGCGGCGTCGTTCGTCCTGGCCGCGGGGACGGGTGCCGCCGGCGCCGCTATCCGCGCTCTCGGGAGCGGGGTGCCCGGCCGCGTCCGCGTGCATGTCTATGAGACCGGCAGCATTGTGTACGGCTTCTGGCGGGAGCCGCGGGAGCCCGGTGGATCGCGCGGCTCCACGAGCTCACGGGCGTGGACCTCTCCGTGCCCGAGCAAGCTGCGCGCGTGCTCGTCGAGTGGGCTTGAGGGCGCTCCGGCCCGGCATCCCGCGCTCCAGTCCACTTCTAGGCCCGCATCTGCCGTTTTGGACGGGACACGCCGAGCCCGCGGCTGATTGGGAAAGAACAACCGGGAAGCGGCGCGGGCCGCGTCGACGCGGTTACCGCGTGATTCCCGCGATTGCCGCGTCGAGGGCCGCGCGCTGTCGGTCCGGGGAATACGACTCGGGGTCGGCCACGCTCAGGGTGTTGAGCCCATCCATGAGCCCGACGAGCTGCACCGCGGCCGTCCTCGCAGCGTCGGCATTGAGCCTGGGTCGGCATGCTTGGACGAGGCGCGTGACCCTCTCGAGGAAGAATCGGTTGCCTGCCACATGAACTTCGCATAGCTCACGGTCCCCGATGCACTCCACGAGGAAACTCACCCAGACGCGGGCCTCGTCGTGGCCTTCGGCCGTCGTCGTGAGCATGGCGAGGAGCACGTCGCGCAGCACCGCGCGCGGCTCTCCGCCCCTGGTCTCGATGGCGTCGGCACGGGAGTTGGCGCGTTCGTGCAGGAGCTGCCTCGCATGGAGCAGGAGCGCGCGCTTGTTGGGGAACGCGTGGAGCACGAGGCCGGTTGTGCAGCCGGCCCTCTCGGCGACGGCCCGGAGCGTGAGCGCTGACAGGCCGCCCTCGGCCAGAACCTGCCATGTCGCGGCCGAAAGTCGGGCGCGCTGCCCTTCGACGTCCCGTGTCCGTGCCATGTTCCGCCTCCTTCGCGGGTTCGCTTGCGCCCCGATCGTAACATCCGTTACCGTAACAAGTGTTACGGGTGCTCCGCCCGCGCTCCAACCCACTTCTTGGTCTGCTTGCGCCGATTCAGGCGTGACACGCCGAGTTCGAGACCGATTGGGAAACGACAACCGGACCGGAGCGCGAACAGACATCGACCATCGTGCAAGGAGCCCCATGACCGCGAGCCCGACTAACAGCGTGCTGCCCGCCCTCGAAGGCGCCATCGGCGCCTCGAAGGTCAGCGCGGCGCGCGAGGTCCTCGAGGAGTACAGCCACGACCTGGGCCCCATCGAGGCCGCGGCCGTCCCGCTCGCGGTCGTCTTCGCGGAATCGGTCGAGGACGTTCAGGCCACGGTGCGCGCGTGCGCCGCGGCGGGCACGCGGATCGTCCCGCGCGGCGCGGGCTCGGGGCTCTCAGGCGCGGCGCACGCCATCGAGAATTCGATCATCCTGAGCTTCGAACGGATGAACCGCATCCTTGAGATCCGCCCCGACGACGAGGTCGCCGTCGTCGAACCCGGCGTCATCAACGCGGACCTCAACGCGGCCGCCGCCGAACACGGGCTCATGTACGCACCCGACCCCGCAAGCCACGGCTTCTCGACGATCGGCGGCAACATCGGCACGAACGCGGGTGGTCTCCGGTGCGCAAAGTATGGGGTGACGCGCGACTCGGTGCTGGGCCTCGACGTCGTGCTCGCGGACGGAACCCTCGTCCGCGTCGGCCGGGGCACGTTCAAGGGCGTCGCAGGCTACGACCTCACGGGACTCCTCGTCGGCTCGGAGGGAACTCTCGGGATCGTCGTCGCGGCGACCGTCCGTCTGCGCTACCTTCCCGTCGCCGTGCGGACCATCGCCGCGTTCTACGCGGACTTTGCGTCGGCGGCGGCGGGGGTTCTCGCCGTCGGGCGCGCCCGCGTGCAGCCGGCCATCATGGAGCTCATGGATGCCGGGTCGCTCGCCGACGCCGATCGGCTCAACGGCTCCGACCTCCTGTCGCGGGGGCGCGCCCTTCTGCTCATCCAGACCGACGGCTTCGGCGCGGAGCCTGAGGCCGAGGTTGTGCGGAGAGTTCTGGCCGAGACGGGTGCGGCGTTGCTCGACGACGACCCCGAGGAAGCCGAACGCCTCGTCTTCCTGAGGCGCAACAGTCGGGGCATTGGGCAGGACAGCCAGTTCCGCGTGGGCGAGGACGTTGCGGTCCCGCGCTCGCGCCTCGTGGATTACGTGCACGAGCTCGAGCGCATGGCCGCGGAGCACCGCGTGGACGTCAAGGTCGTGGCCCACGCGGGCGACGGCAATCTGCACCCCGAGTTCTCGGTCGATCCGGGCTCGCCGGACCTCGCCGAGGCCGTGACCCGGCTCAACGAGGCGCTCGACGAATCGATCGACGTCGCCCTCGCCATGGGCGGTACGATCACCGGCGAGCACGGGGTCGGCTCGTTCAAGCTCCGTTGGCTCCCGCTCGAGCAGTCCGAGCGGCTGCGCGACCTTCAGCACCGCATCAAGGACGTCTTCGACCCGCACGGAATCCTGAACCCCGGCAAGGCGGTGTGAAGGGCGGGCAAGCAGACGACGGCGGGCGCGCACCCGCCGTCGTCCGTCCGCTCGCGCCGGGGCATGCCGGATATCCTGACAGGGTGAGCGAAACCCTTCCCCCGTGCCCCCAATGCGGCAGCGAATACACCTACGAGAACGGCGCGCTGCTCGTGTGCCCCATGTGCGCGCATGAGTGGGAGGCGGTCGCGGAAGGCTCCGAGGAGAGCGGCGGCGAGGGCGCGCACGAGATCAAGGACGCCGTCGGCAACGTTCTGAGCGACGGTGACACGGTGACCGTCGTCAAGAACCTCAAGGTCAAGGGCAGCTCCCTCGTCATCAAGGCGGGGACGAAGGTGCGCAATATCCGGCTCGTCGACGGCGTGGGCGACCACGACATCGACTGCAAGATCGACGGTGTCGGTCCGATGCAGCTCAAGTCGTCTGTGGTCAAGAAGGCCTAGCCCCTCTAAGGGCAGTCCAGGTTCGACGGCGCGAATCAGTCCTCGTCGGGGCCTTCGGCCGGCTCTTCGGAGTGGGCGCGGATTTCGGTCGTGTCGAGATCGGTGTCACCCTCCGCGGGTGCCTCGCTGTGGACGCGGTCCTCGTCGTTTTCGATTCCTGAGAACGCTGCCATGGGGGAATCGCCTCGATTCTTTCGCGTTGGTGGCCTTTGTCCCCACAAACCAGCCTAGGACCGCGCGTCGCGGCTGGCCATGGCCCGCGCGGCGGGGTTACGTGAGGCTCTCCCCACGTCCAGGGGTCACGTCCCGTCGGTCGCAACCCACGGAACGTGACCCCCGGATGCGTGGGTCAGTTCCAGCTGGGCTTGAGGTGCCAGGCCTCCGGGCTGTCGGGCGTTGCCGCGCGGTCTTCCTCGTCCCTTGGTCACCAGACCTCCAGCGCAGGCTGCCTCCTGCGGGACCCGTTCGGCCAACACAAATCGCTGGACTATCGGAACGGACCACAGCAGACTGACTACACGAGACCCCCGAGTGCTTGCGGTTGAAAGGACAGTCAATGCTCGACCTCTTGGTCTACTTGCCCATTCTTGTGACTCTGGTGGGCGTCGTCGCCGCTGTTGCCGTCATCAGGCTGCTCATCACATTGATGTGGAAAGTGGCGGAACCGAACGAGGCGCTGATCATTTCGGGCCTGACCCGGGGAAATGCGGACACCACCGACGGCATGGACTTCAAGATCGTCACCGGGAAGGGCGCGCTGGTGGTTCCCGGACTCCAGACGGTCAGGACTTTGTCGCTCACCCTCAACGAAACAGAGCTTCAGGTCAACTGCGTGACCTCGCAAGGGATTCAGGTGATCGTGGAGGGCGTAGTCATCTACAAGATTGGCGACTCTGCACCCTTCATTGCGAATGCGGCGAGGAGGTTTCTCGGCCAGCAGCCAAAAATGGAAAGCCAGGTCTACAACGTTTTCGAGGGCCACCTGCGTTCGATCATTGGCAGCATGACCATGGAAGAAATCATCCGGGAGCGCGACAAGCTCGCCTCTTTGGTCCGCAGTGCAAGTGGCACGGAAATGGAGAAGCTCGGCCTCGTGGTCGATTCTCTCCAAATAAAGGACCTGCAGGACCCCACGGGCTACATCCAAAACCTGGCCAAGCCGCATATCGCGCAGGTCAAGATGGAAGCCCGGATTGCCGAGGCGACGAGGAACCGCGAAGCCGCGGAAAAGGAGGCAGAAGCTGCCGCGCAGATCGCCGATGCCCAGAGCCTTTCCGCGATCAGGCAATCCGCGGCCCAGGCCAACGCGGAGACGGCCAAGGCCAACGCCGCTCAGGCAGGCCCGCTGGCCGAGGCCACGGCGCGGCAGCAAGTCGTGGTCCAAGAGACCGAGGTCGCGAAGCTGGAGGCCGACCGCGAGGAGCAGAAGCTGCAGACGTCCATCCGCAAGCCCGCCGACGCCAAAGCCTATGCCCTGCGTACCGAGGCGGAAGCCCAGAAGGCCGCTGACATCAGTGCGTCCGAGGCGCGGGCACGCCGCACGGAACTCGAGGCCCAGGCGAATGCCCGCAAAGTGGAGGTCGAAGCGCAGGCCAACGCCACTGCCGCGGCAGCCATGGCGGGGGCCACCAAGGTCACGGGTGAAGCAGAAGCGGCTGCGACGAAGGCACGCGGTGACGCCGCAGCCTCCGCCATCAAGGCAAAGTCCTTGGCCGAGGCGGACGGCATCAAGGCGCGCGCCGAAGCGCTCGGAGCCAACCAAGAAGCAGTCATCTCCCAGCAGCTTGCCGAGAATATGCCCGCGATCGTGGCCGCCGCTGCTGAGCCCTTTGCCCACGTCGATCAGCTGACGGTCCTGAACGGCGGCGAAGGGCTCAATAGCATGGTGGGCGGGATCTTGGCGCAGGTCGGCAATTTCCTGCCGTCGATCACAGGGGCGCTCAAGAACGGCAAGGTGGCGCCGTCGCGCCCCACGAAAGCTCCCGAGGCATAGCGACCCCGATGCACAAGGATGTCGACCGTAGCCTGACCGGCAAGATCGGTCGGGTGACGGGGCGGATCGGGCCGGGCACGGTGGGAGAAGTGATGTTGCCCTTCCATGGCGGCACGAGCGCCTTTCACGCGCACCCCTTCGACAAGACCAGCGTGTTCAACGTGGGTGATCAGGTGCTGGTCATCTACTACGAACCGCCGCAGACGGTTTTCGTTGAGGAACTGCCGGATGTGCTGAGGGAAGCTTAAAAGAGTCACGTCCCGGGGCCGGGACCCACGGGACGTGATTCGTGAATGAAGAGTTAGTTCGCGGCCGCGACCTCGGCCAGCTGCGCAGCCGCGAGGGTCGCGACCACGCCGCGAATGCCCTCGACGACCTCGGCGTCGTCCTTGGGCTCAACACCGGCGAAGCGCTGGAACGAGCCGCCGACGGCGAGCTTCGCGTCGTCGAGGACCGTCGCGCCGGCGACCTTGAGCGACTTGCGGATGTCGTCGTGGCTCCACAGGCCGCCGAACTGGCCGGCCGACGTGCCGATGACGGCGGCGAACGTGCCGACCGCGGCACCCTGGCCGAACGGGCGCGAGATCCAGTCGATCGCGTTGTTGAGGACGGCCGGCATCGTGCCGTTGTACTCGGGGGAGACGAAGAGCACGCCATCGGCGGCGGCGACCGCGGCGCGGAGCTCGGCGGCCTTGGCCGGGACCTTGCCCTCGACGTCGAGGTCCTCGTTGTAGAACGGGATTTCCTCGAGCCCTGCGAACGTCGTGATCGCCGTGCCCTCGGGTGCCGTCTCGGCGGCGATCTGGGCGAACTTGCTGTTCACGGACTCAGCACGCAGGCTGCCGACGAGGGTCAGGATGGTCTTCTCGGCCACAGGGCTCTCCTTGTTGACTTGTGATCACGCCGTCGTCGGCGTTTCTGTGAAGTGTCAACTAAATTGGGAGGCCTGCCCATTCCGTTCGGCTATGTGAGCTTCGTCACGGCGCGGTCTTGGGCGCGCCGGCGGGGCGCATTTCCGCCGCTTGACCGCGTTTCAGCCGGGCAGGACCCCCGCCGATACGGGCTACCCCCGCCAATGCAGCCAACCCCCTTCGCCGACGCCGGACGACGACGGCGCTCGCGTTCCGCCGTCGTCGTCGGTGCTGCTGCGCCGTCCAGGGGTCACCTCCCGCGGGTGCGGCGCCGTTTGGAAGTCACGTCCCGCGGGCGCGACCTACAGGACGTGACCCCTGAACGGCTCGGGACCCGCGGAACGTGACTCTTGAACGGGTGGCCTACGCGGTGACGAGCCCGTGCCAGTCGTTCGCGAGGGGGAGGCCGTGCGCCTCCGAGACGGAGCGGTTCGTGACCCGGCCGCCCGCGACGTTGAGGCCCTGCGCGAGCGCGGGGTTCCTCTCGAACGCCGTCTCGACCCCGAGGTCAGCGAGCTGCACGGCGTAACGGAGCGTGACGTTCGTGAGCGCGTAGGTCGACGTGTTCGGCACGGCGCCCGGCATGTTCGCGACGCAGTAGAAGATCGAGTTGTGGACCCGGAACGTCGGGTCCTGGTGCGTCGTGGGGTGCGAGTCCTCGAAGCAGCCGCCCTGGTCGATCGCGATGTCGACGAGGACCGAGCCCGGCTTCATGCGGGATACGAGCTCGTTGGTGACGAGCTTCGGCGCCTTCGCGCCCGGGACGAGGACCGAGCCGATCACAAGGTCCGCCTCGACGAGGGACTTCTCGATCTCGTACTTGTTGGACGCGACGGTCTTGAGGCGACTGCCGTAGAGGGCGTCGAGCTCCTGGAGCCGCGCGATGTTGATGTCGAGGATGGTCACGTCAGCGCCGAGGCCCATCGCGACGACCGCCGCGTTCGTCCCCGCGACGCCCGCGCCCAGCACGACGACCTTCGCGGGCCGCACGCCCGGAACGCCGCCGAGCAGCACGCCCTTGCCGCCGTTCGGGGCGAGCAGGGACTGCGCCCCGACCTGCACGGAGAGGCGGCCGGCGACCTCGGACATGGGTGCGAGGAGCGGGAGTGTGCGGCCTTCCTGGACCGTCTCGTACGCGATGGCCGTGACGCCCGCGTCGAGGAGCGCACGCGTGAGCGCGGGCTCGGCGGCGAGGTGGAGGTACGTGAAGAGGATGAGCCCCTTGCGGAAGTAGTGGTACTCCGCGGCGATCGGCTCCTTGACCTTCATGACCATGTCCGCGCGCGCCCAGACATCCGCGGCATCCTCGACGAGTTCGGCCCCCGCCACGCGGTATTCGTCGTCAGTGATGCCCGAGCCGAGCCCCGCCCCGCCCTCGACGAGCACCGTGTGCCCGCGGGACACGAATTCGTGCACGCCCGCGGCCGTGATGGCCACGCGGAACTCGTTGTTCTTGATCTCCTGGGGGACTCCGATGATCATTTGTCGTCTCCGTTGCTCGAGGCCCTCGTAGGGCCGCTCCTCGTGGTGCTGTCCGGGGGCTTCCGCGGCGCTTCCAGCGTAGGCATGCTGTGAGCCAAGCAACAGCGCTCTCGAGCGCCCTGTGGAGGTGAGATCCCCGGAATTCCGGGGATTCCGCCGTCGGGCATTAGACAGATGTCGCACGTTGGAGCGGCAAATGTCCCCTGCTGTGCGGGCGGTCGCCGTATGCTGGAAGGCATGCGCGAAGGGGTCGAGGAACTCGTCGAGAAGGCCGCCCAGAAGCTTGGCCGAGGGCTCTCAGTCGAGGACCTCGACGGGCTGCTCGTCGCCTATTCGTCGAACCAGGCCCATGCCGATCCCGTGCGCGTGAACTTCCTGCTCAGCAAGCGCGTGCCCGCTGACGTGAGCGCGTGGCAGCTCTCGCACGGGATCGCGACGGCGGTGCGCCCCGTCGCGGTGCCGCCGAACCCCGGGCTCGGGATGTACGGGCGCGTGTGCGTCCCGCTGCTCGTGCGCGGCTTCCGCGTCGGCTACCTGTGGGTCCAGCAGGAACCCGACGAGCAGAGCGCGACGGCGATCCTTGCGGCGCTGCCGAGCGTGCGGCTCGAGATCGAGCTCATCGCAGGGCTCCTGCTGGACTCGAACACGGCGGCGTCTGCTCATCGGCGCGAGCGCGAATCGACGTTCCTCGCCGCGGCGCGCGGAGATAGGGCCGCGCTCTCGGAGATCGCGGGCTGGCGCGAGGTCCACGGGCACGCGCCGTGGCAGGTCGCGACACTCCTCGATCCCGCCGGCGTGAACCCCGCGGACCCCCAGGCCGCCGTTGTCGCCACGAGCACGGCGGCGATGCTCGCGACGGCGGGCATCGACCCGGCCCTGTTCACGGCGGGAGCGGACACACACGCCGTCGTCCTCTTTATCCATTCGACCGGCCGGGCCAGCCACGCCGCCGTCCTGACCCACTACGAACGCGAGCTCGCGAAGCGCTCGGGCCGCCCCGCCGGGCGCGTCCTGGTCGGGATCAGTGAGCCGTTCACGTCGCTGCGGGGACTCCCCGAGGCGTACGCGCAGTCGAAGATCGCGGCGCAGGCAGCCGCTGTCGACGAGGCCCTCGGGGAGCTCGTCGACGTGAGATCCGTGGGCGCCTACCAGCTCATGGCCGCGCTCGACTCAGAGCCCTCGAGCGTCTTCGCGGATCTCCTCGAGGAGGAAGACCGGACGGGTGAGCTCCTGCCCGTCCTGGAGGAGCTCTACGACAGCGACGGCGCCGTCCAGGCCGTGGCCGACAGGCTGCACGTCCATCGCTCGACCGTGTACCACCGGATCGCCCGCGTGCGGAAGCTGCTGGGCGCGGATCCGCTGGGCGGGCGCGTGCGGCAGGAGCTGCATCTCGCGCTCAAGGCGCGCCGCTGGGCCGGGCGCCCGCGGATCTGACGTGGGCACGCGTTACGCGAGATTCGGCCACGCGTCCACCGTTCCGGAAGCGTGGCCTGATCTCGCCCGATGCGTGGCCATTCAGGCCGTTGCGGGGTCGGACCCTTCCCCGCGCTTTTGCTGCGCCGTTTTCTGTGTGGCGACCCACGCGAGCACGTCCTCGCGCCGGATCCGGCGGTGCGTCCCGCGGTACTCGACGGGCCAGGTGCCCACGTCCGTCAGCTTCCGCACGTACGAATGGCTGATCCCCGCGAGTTCGGCTGCCTGTGCGACCGTCAGGATGTCCTCGGCGCTGCTCACCGTCACGGACTCGCCGCGCGAGAGCCGTGCGAGGAGGTCCAGGACGGCGTCGCGGGCCGGGTCGGGGAGCCGATAGGCCGTTCCGTCGGCGAAGACCGTGACATCCCCCGCGGCGAGGGCCCGGCGCACGTCGTCGGCGTCTTCGGGGCTGAGGGCGGGCGCGGTGCGCGGGGCGAAGCGGGTCATGCGGTTCAGGGTAGCCAATTGCGGGGGCCACGGGTCCGGTTCCTCGCGTCGCGGTCTCACCAGTTTTCGAGCGCACGACGGCGCGGCGCGCCGCCGCTTTCGGGTGACACGCCGCGCCCGGCCGCCAGACGCTGGTGAGACTCCCGCGGCGAGGCGGACCGTCGGCCGGGCGCCCGGGAGACGCGAGGATCGGCCGCGACTAAGATGCGGTGTCGGGGGATACGAACAGGCGAGAGCACCGGTCGCATCCTTCGTTTGCACCATCGAGAGGGAAGCAGAACCGTGAGCCACACGCCCCAGCAGCCGAACCCGTATGGCCAGGCTCCCTACGGCCAACAGCCCCAGAGCCCTTACGGCCAGGCGCCCCAGAGCCCCTACGGCCAACAGCACCAAGGCGCCCAGTCGCCGTCGTACGCCCAGCCCGCTCCGGGCTACGTGGTGCTCGTTCCCCAGCCCAAGGGTGCTTCCATCGCCTCGATGGTCCTTGGGATCGTGAGTATCTTCTTCGGCTGGACCTTCCTCGCACCGACGATCGGGTTCGTTCTCGGAATCGTGGGGCTCCGCCGTGAGCCTGCGGGGCGGGGAATGGCGGTGGCTGGCCTGATCCTCAACGGGATCATGCTTGTGGGCTGGGTCCTGCTCATCCTGGTCGTGTTCGGGGTCTTTGGTGCACTCATCGGCGCCGGGATGGGCTACTCGCATTGACCGCAGCCTGGTTGCGCCGTCACATCCGGTGGGTGGGCACCCTGCGGATGTGACGGCGAAACGGGGGGCCGCCTTAGACGGCCGGCGTCGCTTCGCGCTCCCGCAGTGCCTCGCCGTGCGCCGCGATCCGTGCTTGGTGCACCGGCGAGCGGCGCAGCACGAGCCACGCGACCGTCAGGATCGCGAACCAGAGCGGAGTGACGAGGAGCGCGGTGAGCGTATCGGGCTGGGTCGTGAGCGCCCAGACGAGGAACGCGAAGAACGCGTACGTGACCCACACCATGGCCGGCCCGCCCGGCATCTTGTACGTCGAGGCCGCGTGCAGCTCCGGCCGGCGCTTCCGGTAGACGAGGTAGCTCGCGAGGATGATCGACCACACGAACATGAAGCACACCGCGGAGACGGTCGTCACCATGTCGAACGCTGTGCCGATGTCCTTGCCGGCGTAGAGCAGCACGACGCCGGCGAGAAGCAGCACGCACGAAAGGAACAGCGCGTTCTGCGGCACCTTCCGCGACGACAGCCGGCCGAAGAACGACGGCGCGTCCCCCTCCTGCGCGAGGCCGAACACCATCCGGGACGTCGAGTAGATGCCCGAGTTGGCGCTCGACATGGCCGACGTCAGCACCACGAGGTTCACAAGCGTTGCGGCGGCGCCAAGCCCCGCGAGGGAGAACATGCCGATGAACGGCGAGTGTCCGGCCTTGAACTCGGTCCACGGCGTGACGGACATGAGGATGACGAGCGCGCCGACGTAGAACAGTCCCACGCGCACGGGGATCGCGTTGATGGCTTTGGGCAGGTTCTTCTCGGGGGACTTCGTTTCGGCGGCAGCGGTGCCGACGAGCTCGATGCCCACGAACGCGAACACGGCGATCTGGAAGCCGGCCACGAATCCCATGAACTCCTTCGGGAACAGGCCGCCGTGCTGCCACAGGTTCCCGAAGCTCGCGGAGCCGGCGGGGGAGTGGAAGCCGGAGAAGATCATCACGAGGCCCGTGACGATGAGCGCGGTGATGGCCACGATCTTGATGAGCGCGAACCAGAATTCGACCTCGCCGAACGCCTTGACCGTGGGGAGGTTGAGCGCGAGGAGGACGAGGATCGTCGCGACGCCCGGAATCCACAGCGGGACGCCGGGCCAGAGGGTGTCCGCGTACCCGGCAATCGCGACGACATCGGCCACGCCCGTCACGACCCAGCAGAACCAGTACGTCCAGCCCGTGAAGAACGCGGCCCACGGGCCCAGGAGGTCGCCCGCGAAGTCGCTGAACGTCTTGTAGTTGAGGTTGCTCAGCAGCAGCTCGCCCATGGCCCGCATGACGAAGAAGAGCATGAAGCCGATGATCATGTACACGAAGATCACGGACGGTCCGGCCACGGAGATCGTCTTTCCGGACCCCATGAACAGGCCCGTGCCGATGGCCCCGCCGATGGCGAGGAGCTGGATGTGGCGGTTGGAGAGGCCGCGGCTGAGGTGCGGTTCGCTGTGCTGCCCGGTGGGGTGCGTCGTCGGACCCTCTGAGGCAGCTCCCGGTGGTATGAGCTTAGTCATAGTGCTAAGGCCTTTGTGGTGGTGGGGAAAATGTGATGCCCGTAACAGGGCACTGCCTAGCCTACCGCTACCTTCAGACCGGTTCTGCCGAACAAGCTGCCATCGTTGGTTGGCCCATTTGCTGTCGGACCGGGGTTGTGCCTTAAACTAAACGTTCCGACATTTGACTTGACCACGGAAGGAGCGTGCGCATGTCCCCCGATGTGCACCATCACCGTAGCCTGCGTGTCGTCGTCGACCATGCCCGCGAGCTCGACGACATCCTCGGCTCGGCAATTGAAAGGCTGCAGCGGACTGCGGCGGCCAACCCCTGCTGCGGCATCCTCGTCACGCGCGAGGCTGCCGGCGAATACGTTGTCGCGCACGATGAGAGTGTCCCCTACGGACTCACCCATCAACGCGCGTAGAGGCTGAAGCGACCGGCCCCCAGCGGCCGCATCAGGCGCCCCGGCGTCAAGCCGGGCGCGCAGCGCCACAAAACGCGGCGCGGGGCGCCTTCCCTTACGGTAGGCGCCCCGCGCCGTTGCTTTCTCTCCAGAATCCCCCTGCGCGCGGGCCGGTCGCCTGTGGGCCGCGCTCCAGCCCGGTTGTGCTTTCCCAATCACTCGAGCCGCGACGCGTCGCGGCTCAACACGGCTTGGGCGGCCTGAGAAACGGGCTGGAGCGCAGTGCTGCTGCCGTGCTTGCGGCCGCGCCTACGCCGCGGCCGGCTCCTCGAGGGCAGCCTTCGGATCGCGCAGCTTCGCGTTCGGGAGGGCGAGTGTGATGAGGAACGCGACGAAGACGAGGGCCGCCGCGGTGAGCATCACGCCGTCGACCGCCTGCGAGAAACCGTCCCTGATGGGATGCGTGAGCACGGCGTTCGCGTTCTTGAGCCAGCTCGTGTCGTTGAGGTTGTCCGAGCCGAGGCCGCCCGCGCTGCCCTTGAAGAGATCGAAGAGCGGCTTGTTCGTGGGATCGGCCAGCACGGCGGGATCACGCATCGTGCGGACGAAGTCCGCTTGGGTTACGGCGTCCTTCATGGCCGAGGTGATCTTGTCCGCTGCGAGGCTGAACAGCATCGAGATGAACACGGCGGTTCCGACGGCGCCCCCCATCGATCTGAAGAAGGCTGCCGTGGACGTCCCCACGCCCATGTCCTGGGGCGGGACCGACGTCTGCATCGCGAGGACGAGCGGCTGCATGCAGCAGCCCAGGCCCATCCCGAAGAACACCGCGACGACGCCCGGGACCCACAGGGGCGAGTCCACCGTGAGGACGAGCCCCATGGTCACCGAGGCACCCGTGAGCAGGAGCGTGCCGATCATGGGGAAGATCTTGAACGTGCCGGTCTTCGAGATCGTGCGGCCCGCGATGATGGACGCGGACATGATCCCGACGGTGAACGTGATCATGAGGAGACCCGCCTCGGTCGGCGTGAGGCCCTTCACCAGCTGGAGGTACATCGGAAGCATCGCGATGGCACCGAACATCCCCACACCGATGATGAAGTTGAGCACCGCCGAGAGGCTGAACTGTGCGCTCTTGAAGAGCCGCAGGGGGATGAGGGCGTAGTCGCCCGCGCGCTTCTCGAACCACACGAAGAGCGCGAGGCCCGCTGCCCCGATCGCGTAGCACGCGATCGAGCTGGCCGAGCCCCAGCCCCAGCCGCGGCCCTGCTCGGCGACGAGGAGCAGCGGCACGAGGCCGATCGTGATCGCAGCGGCCCCGAGGTAGTCGATCCGCTGCCGGGTGTGGCGGACCGGCAGGTGCAGGAACAGGAACACGGTGGCGAGCGCCGCGATGCCGACGGGGACGTTGACATAGAAGACCCAGCGCCAGCCGGTGATCCACAGGATCTGGTCGGCGCCCGCAAACGCCCCGCCGATGACGGGGCCGAGCACGGACGAGACGCCGAACACGGACATGAAGTAGCCCTGGTACTTCGAGCGCTCGGAGAGCGGCACGATGTCGCCGATGATCGCGAGCGCGAGGGCCATGAGGCCGCCCGCGCCGAGGCCCTGGATGCCGCGGGCCACGGCGAGCTCGCCCATCGAATGCACGGAGCCGGCGAAGACCGAACCTCCGAGGAAGATCGCGATCGCGGCGATGTAGAGGGGGCGGCGGCCGAAGATGTCGGAGAGCTTGCCGTAGAGCGGCGTGCTCACGGTCGAGGTGATGAGGTAGGCCGTCGTGGCCCAGGCCTGGAGGCTCAGCCCGTCGAGGTCGTTTGCAACGGTGTAGATCGCCGTCGAGACGATCGTCTGGTCGAGCGAGGCGAGGAACATGCCGAGCATGAGCCCCGTCATGACGCCGGTGATCTGGCGTCTGGACAGTGCGCCCGAGGGCGCGGAGGGTGCTGCGCTGTGAGACACGAAAGGCTCCAGGAAGTCGCGGGATGAACAGATCGTTGCTTTCCGTAACTATCCTAGTTCGGGTTTCATTCCGGACCTGTTCCTTCCAGTACGCGTACGGGAAGGAACAGGTCCCGCGAGGGCGCCACATCCGCGGATTTCCGGGCCTCGGCTTGCGGGCGGCCGGGGCTACGCGCCTTCGGTCGAGGCCAAACGCGTACGCGACGGACCGGCGCCGTCCGCTGCGTGCCGGTCCACGCGCCGCGAGATCCGCGAGATCCGCGGGACAACGAGGACCGCGGCCAGCGCCACTATCGTGAGCGCCGCGCAGGCCCAGAAGACCCCGCTGTAGCCGCCGAACAGCGTCGAGCCGAACCCGATGACGCCGCCCGAGACAATCGCCCCGAGCCGTCGCGTGTTCGTGAAGAGCCCCGAGGCAAGGCCTGGGCGCGGGATGATCTGCTGGAAATACGTGAGCCCGACTCCCGCGACTACGGCGAAGAACCACGCATTGAGCACCTGCACCGCAACAAGCAGCACAGGCCCCGAGACGAACGCCATCGCCGCGTAGTATGCGACGCCGACGGCGCATCCCGACGCGAGGAGGCGGAGGCTCGAGAATCGCTTCGTGAGCTTCCCGATCGCGAAGAGCGCGGGAATTTCGAGCGCTGCCGCGACTCCGAGCGCGATGCCGGCCCATTCGATCCCCAGCCCGAGCCGCTGCGTCGTGAAGAGCGCCATGATCGAGACGACGACGTTGTTCGTCGCCTGGAGCGCGATGAAGGCGAGGACGACGACGGCGACGGCACCGCGCGGGAGGGGTGCGGCGTCGTCGTCGGCCGCCTGCGGCTGGGCGGACGCTCCCGCAGCGTTTGCACGGTTGCGGAGAGCCGCCGTCGTCGCGAAGGCGAGGACCGCGATCGCCGCGATCGCGATCAGGATGGACCGCTCGCCGAGGGACCCGATGAGGAGCGTCGCGAGCGGCGGGCCCGCGACCCATGCGAACGAGACGATCGCCCGCGTGTTCATCATCTGCGCGAGCGGGGTCTCGTTCGCCCTGAGGTGGGCGAACAGGAGCGACGAGCCGACGCTCGCGGGCCCGCCGAGGGCAACGAGGAGGACGACGGCGAGCGGCAGCGACGACGCGACGAGCAGGAGCGCGGCGACCACGAGGGCGAGGGTGCTGCACACGAGCATGGGCCGGAGGTAGTCGTGCGTGCGGTCAGCGTACGCGGGCATCACGAGGGACGCGACGAAGCCGCTCGCGTTGTAGAGGGCGAGCGCGAGGCCGACTTCGGCGTCGCTCGCGTGGAACAGCGCCACGAGGAGGAGGGCGAGGGCGGGATTGAGGAACGCGAACTGCAGACCCCAGAGGAGGGCGGCGGACGGGACGAGGAGGCGGGGCAAGCGCATGCGGTCAGAACCCGGTCGGCTCGCGGAGGGTGTAAGGCTCCTCGAGCAGCCTCGCCTCCTCGTCCGTGAGGTCGAGGCCGACGGCGGCCGCGGCGTCCGGGAGGTGGTGCGGCTTGGTCGCGCCGACGATCGGCGCGGCCACGGTCGGGTTCCGCAGCACCCAGGCCAGGGCCACTTGCGCCATAGGCACGGCCCGCTCCTCCGCGATCCGCTGGACCGCGTCGACGATGGGACGATTGCCTTCGTCCGAATAGCGGCTCTGGAGCGGGTCCGTCGTCGAACGCGTCGTCCCCTGCTCATCCCACGGGCGAGCGAGCCGCCCCTTGGCGAGGGGAGCCCACGGGACGCTGCTCACGCCCTGGTCCTCGAGGAGCGGGAACATCTCGCGCTCCTCTTCGCGCTGCACGAGGCTGTACTGATTCTGCATCGAGACGAACGGGGTCCAGCCATTGAGTTCTGCCGTGAACTGCATCGTGGCGAACTGCCAAGCCCACATGGACGAAGAGCCGAGGTAGCGCACCTTCCCGGCCTTGACGACGTCGTGCAGAGCTTCCATGGTTTCCTCGATCGGCGTCTCGGGATCGAAGCGGTGGATCTGGTAGAGGTCAACGTAGTCAGTGCCGATGCGTCGCAGCGACGCGTCAATCTGCTCCATGATCGCCTTCCGGGAGAGTCCCGAACCCCCGGGGCCGCGGTGCATCGGGAAGAAGACCTTGGTTGCCAGGACGACGTCCTCGCGGCGCGTGTACTTCCGGATGGCCCGGCCGACGATCTCCTCCGACGTGCCGAAGCCATAGACGTTCGCGGTGTCCCAGAACGTGATGCCGAGCTCGATCGCCTGACGGAAGATCGGCTCGGCCGCGTCGTCGTCGAGCGCCCACTCGTTGAAGCCGCGCGACGTGTCTCCGAAGCTCATGCAGCCCAACGCGATCCGGCTGACCTTGAGCCCGGAATCGCCGAGGCGGGTGTACTCCATGCTGACGTCCTTTCATCGGGTCTGCAGTCCACGCTACGCATGGCCGCGCCCGTGAAGGAGGCCCTGCCAGGGCGCCCCTAGTCCCGAGCCCCGCTTGCGGCCGCCGCCTTGCTCGCGACGTACGTGCCGTGGCCCGAGACGACGAGCCCGGCGCCGAGCGTGAGCACCTCGCACACGTCAGAGCAGCGAGAGCAGCGAGAGAATCGAACTTCCGCTCCCGGATCCTCCCTGGCCCGTGTTGGCGAACCCGCCTGCGCCGTTCGGGGTGCCGAGCCCCGTGGGACCGTCCCATCCAGTGCCCGCGGTGCACCATTTCGTCGTCGTGCAGGAGCCGTTGCTGCCCGAGGTGACGTCGAAGAATGCGCTGGGGTGGGCGTAGGGGATGCTGTTCGCGGAGACGCCGTTGGCCGAGGCCCCAGTGCTTCCAGCCAAGGCGTACACCGAGGCGATGATCGGAGCGGCCTCGCTCGTGCCGCCGAACTGGCCCCACGTCGAGGTGGTGCCCGAAATCGGGTAGTAGACGGCGAGGCCGCCGTTGTTCGGGTCCGAGACGGCGGCGACGTCGTTCATGGCCCGCTTGGCGCATCCAGTGCTGTAGTTGGCGGCTGCGGGGAGGGCGGCGTTGTACGCCGAGCAGCCCGAGCCGGTGCCGATCCACACGGTCTCGCTCCAGCCGCGCGCGGTGGACGCCTTGGCGAGCGAGGTCCCGCCGACGGCGGTCACGTAGCTCGAGGAGGCGGGATACGCGGCGCCCTGATAGCCATTGTCGCCCGCGCTCGCCGTCACGGCGATGCCGGGGACGTTGTAGTACTTGCCGTAGTACGCGTCCGAAGCATCGGAGCCGCTGTAGCTATTGGAGATCGCCACGACGCCGGCGGTCTTCCCCGCCGTCTGGACTCCCGTTCCGAGGTCGCTGAAGTAGCTGGAGTTGGCCTCAATCACCACGATCTTGCAGTCGGGACAGGCCGCAGAGACCGCGTCGACGTCGAGCGCCTGTTCCTGGGCCCAGCCGAGGTTGTACGCGGGCAGCGTCGTACCGCCGGTCTGGTTGAGGATGCGAAGGCAGCCGCTCGCCACGGTGCATGCTGGGAGGCCGAACTGCTGCCGGTATGTCGCGAGGTCGGTCGCGAGGTTCGGGTAGCCGTACGCGTCGACGATGGCGACGGTCCGACCCCCAGAGGAGGTTCCCTCGAGCTTGTAGGCGTCGCGGAGCTGTGCCGGCGTAAGGCCGGACGACGGTGGGGCACTCAGCGTCGGTGTCGCGTTCCCTGAGGGGTCGACGACCTTGCGCGCACCGCATGCGGCCTGCCCGGCGATCGGAAGCGAACACACTCTGACGGTGTTCCTGAGACCGCGCACAGCTCCGGGATTTGCTGATGCCGGCGACATCCCGGCCGTGACGGCGCCGCCGAGCAGCAAGGCCGCGGCGGCAATAGACCAGGTCTTCTTGATGGCGAACATCCCCTATTTCTCCGAGTCCGTTGGTTCCGTGTGGTGGGGACCGCGCGGGAGCGCCACCCAGCGACGCCATCGCACGGGAGATTCGGCGGCCGGGTTGCCCAGCAGTCCGGCCGCCTGACGTTCCGGCCGCGGACCGGAGTTCATGTCAACCAGTACAGCTGCCGAGCTGGCGGGGGGACATCAGTAGTCGATACCCGGCTTTTCGGATGCCGTACCGCATCGGTACTCGAGTACTGAGAGTGGTCCTCTCGTGGGCGGCACGCCGGCCGAGTCAGCAGACCTCTGGCGGGCCGGGCGGTGTCCGCCTACTGGCCCCGCGGGGCGTACATGATGACGGCCATGCCCGCGAGGCAGATGAGGGCGCCGACGATGTCCCAGCGGTCGGGCCGGAAGCCGTCGAAGGCCATGCCCCACGCGATCGACCCGACCACGAAGACCCCGCCATACGCGGCGAGAACGCGGCCGAAGTGCGCATCCGGCTGGAAGGTCGCGACGAAGCCGTACAGGCCGAGGGCAATCGCGCCCGCACCGATCCACACCCAGCCGCGATGTTCGCGGACCCCCTGCCACACGAGCCATGCGCCGCCGATCTCGAGGACCGCGGCGAGCGCGAAGAGCGCGATGGAGCGGATGACGGTCATTCCCCCTCGACCCCTAGTCGACCGTCGTGAAGTGCTCGACGTTCGGGAACGGGTCGTAGAAGTGATGGAGCAGCGCCTTCCAGCTCTCGTACTCATCCGACCGCCGGAAGCCTTCGGTGTGTGCTTCGACCGAGTCCCACTCGACGAGGAGCAGGTAGAGGTTGGGGGATTCGACCGACCGCGACAGCGAAAGGCTGCGGAACCCGGGCTGCGCGCTGATCAGCGGTCGCGCCGTTCGGAAGGCCGCTTCGAACTCGGTCTCGCTCCCGGGGCGGACGGGCAGGATCGCGTGTTCCAGAACCATGTGCCCAGCATTTCATGGGAGCTGCCGCGCTCCGGCCCGTTTCTTCGGGGCCGGACCCCGTGGCGCGCCGCGACGCGCCGATTCCCGAGTGATCGGGAAGAGACAACCGGTCAGGAGCGGGAGCTCGGCCCCGGACGGCGGCGTCAAGGCTTGCCGAATATACCCCCTAGGGGTATATTCGGAGGCGCTGTCAGCGATGTAGACGGTCCGGGCCTCGCCGCTACCGTCGATCGACCACAGCGCAACCATCCGCTCACCGGAAGGACGGCGCTGGCCATGACCGATCACAGCTCCCACCACGTGCACGACGGCGCAGTACGCGACGACGCAATGCACCACGACGCAGCGCATCACGACGCCGCGCACGACCACGCAGCGCGCGACCACGCAGCGCCAATTAGCCCAGGCCACGCCGACTCACACGCGGTCCACTCGCGCGGCCACCACGCGGGCCACAGCGTCGCGATGTTCCGCGACAGGTTCTGGCTCACGCTCGCGCTCACGGTCGTCGTCGTTCTCTTCAGCCCATGTTCTGGCACCTGTTCGGCGCGATGCCCCCCGAATTCCCAGGCAGCGCGTGGATCCCGCCCGTTCTCGGCACGGTGGTCTTCCTGTATGGGGGCCGGCCGTTCCTCGCCGGTGCCGTGCGCGAGCTTCGCGAGCGCCAGCCGGGCATGATGCTTCTCATCGCGATGGCGATCACGGTCGCATTTGGTGCATCGTGGGCCACGACCCTGCATATCGGCGGCTTCGACCTCGACTTCTGGTGGGAGCTCGCGCTCCTCGTCACGATCATGCTCCTGGGCCACTGGCTCGAGATGCGTGCCCTCGGGGCGACGCGGGGCGCGCTCGAGGCCCTCGCGGCGCTCCTCCCTGACGAGGCGGAGCGCATCGTCGACGCCGGGACGGAGACGGTCCCGGCCGCGAGTCTCGTGCGGGGCGACCTCGTGCTCGTCCGCGCGGGCGGGCGGCTTCCCGCGGACGGCCGGATCGAGGCTGGAACCGCTGACGTCGACGAGTCCATGATCACGGGCGAGTCGCGGGCTGTGAGCCGCGGACCGGGCGAGACGGTCGTTGCGGGGACGGTCGTGACCGACACGAGCATTCGCGTGCGGGTCGAGGCCGTGGGGGAGTCGACGGCGCTTGCCGGCATCCAGCGGATGGTCGCGGAGGCGCAGGCCTCCTCGAGCCGGGCGCAGGCGCTCGCCGACCGCGCGGCGGCCTTCCTCTTCTACTTCGCGACCGCGGCGGGCGTCGTGACCTTCCTCGCATGGGCTCTTCTCGGAAGCCTCGACGACGCCGTCACGCGCACCGTGACCGTGCTCGTCATCGCCTGCCCTCATGCGCTCGGCCTTGCGATTCCGCTCGTCATCGCGATCTCGACCGAGCGCGCCGCGAAGGGCGGCGTCCTCGTCAAGGATCGACTCGCCCTCGAACGCCTCCGCACGGTCGACGCGGTCGTGTTCGACAAGACCGGGACCCTCACGCGGGGCGAGCCGGACGTCGTCGGCCTCGCCGCCGTCGCCATGGGCGACGCCGAGCTGCTTTCTCTCGCGGCGGCGGCCGAGGCCGAGAGCGAGCATCCCGTCGCGCGCGCCGTCGTGCGAGCAGCCGTCCAGCGAGGGATCGCCGCCCCGCGTGCGATGGGCTTCGCGGCCCGTCCCGGCCATGGCGTCGAGGCAACGGTCGACGGCGCCCTCGTCAAGGTGGGTGGCCCCGCCCTCCTCGCGCGCGAAGGCCTCGGCACGCCTGCCGAGCTCGCCGACGACGTCGAGCGCTGGAAGGCGCGCGGGGCGTCCATCCTGCACGTGATCCGCGAGGGGCAGGTTGTCGGTGCGCTCGCGCTCGAGGACGCCGTGCGCGACGAATCCCGCGCGGCGGTGCGGGCGCTGCAGGATCGCGGGGTGCGCGTCGTCATGATCACGGGCGACGCGCGGCAGGTGGCGGACGCCGTCGCCGCCGACCTCGGGATCGACGAGGTCTTCGCCGAAGTCCTCCCGCAGGACAAGGGGCAGAAGGTCGCCGAACTCCAGCGGCGCGGCCTCAAGGTCGCCATGGTCGGCGACGGCGTCAACGACGCACCCGCGCTCGCCCGCGCCGACGTCGGGATCGCGATCGGCGCCGGGACCGACGTCGCGATCGAGTCCGCCGGCGTCGTGCTCGCGGGGAACGACCCGCGCTCAGTCGTTTCCGTCATCGAGCTCTCGCGCGCGAGCTACCGCAAGATGTGGGAGAACCTCGCATGGGCCACGGGGTACAACGTCCTCGCCGTCCCGCTCGCGGCGGGCGTGCTCGCGTTCGCGGGGATCGCGCTCTCGCCGGCCGCGGGGGCCGTGCTCATGTCGCTGTCCACGATCGTCGTCGCGCTCAACGCCCAACTCCTGCGCCGACGCGAAGTGGACCCCGCGCGTGTCGGATAGCAGGATGGGGAGCGTGCCGTTGCGCTTCGCCCCGGTTCGGGCTGCCGTTCTCGCGCTTGTCGTCCTGTTCGTGACGGCGGGCTTCTTGGGCATGCACGTCCTTGCGGCCCATGAGGCGCACGCGGCGGCGCATGCCGAGGGTGTCGTCGCGGACTCGTCGGCTCCCGCTTCGGGCGCCTCGAGCGTCGAGCGGACGACGGCGGGGCATGCGCACGTGCGCGGCGTCGCCGGTGCGGGGCTCGCCTCGGGGGAGCACATGGACCGCGGCATGGAGCGCAGCGTGGATTCCGCGGGCGGCGCCCGGCTTAGCGCTTCACAACCCGGTGAGCGCGCGGCGTGCCACGCGGGATGTCCGCCGTCTGGGGTTGGGCACGCGACCGATTGCACGCCGGCGCCGGGGGTTCCCGCGCCGGTGCCGCCCGCCGTCGTCGTCCTCTCCCGGTCCGATGCGCGGCCGGTGGGCGGGCTCGACAGGCAGCCCACGGTCCTCACGGCGCTGCGCGCGCCGAGCCTCGACGCCCTCTCGATCAGCAGAACGTAGGCCGAATCAGGCCCCGAGCACCCCGCCGTCCGGCCGGGTGCCGCGCTTTCGTGCGCTTCCACGGAATTCATGCTGATTCGACAGGAGAAACCATGACCACGACCTCTTCCAGCACCTCGCCGCACCAGTTCCGCGCCCGCGGGCGGCTTGCCCTCGTTGGCGGGCTCGCCGTCGTCGGCCTCGCGCTCGCGGGATGCGGGGCGTCCGCCTCTGACGGGAAGCCTACGTCGGGCTCCGATGCCCACGCGGGCCACTCGATGCCGACGGGCTCGACGTCCGCGGCGCCCACGGGTGCTTTCAATTCGGCCGACTCGATGTTCGCGCAGATGATGATTCCCCATCACGAGCAGGCTGTCGAGATGAGCGATCTCGTCCTGGCCAAGCCCGGCCTCGACTCGCGGGTCTCCGCGCTGGCCCAGCAGATCAAGGGCGCGCAGGCCCCCGAGATCGCGACGCTCAAGGGATGGCTCACCGGGTGGGGTCAGCCGCTTTCGATGCCGAGCAGCTCTGGCCACTCGATGGAGGGAATGATGACGGATGCCGATCTGGCTGAGCTCAAGTCGGCCGATGCTGCAACGGCCTCGAAGCTGTTCCTCGCCCAGATGATCGCGCACCACGAGGGGGCTGTGCAGATGGCCCAGACCGAGAAGGCCTCGGGGCGATATGAGGGCGCAGTCGCGATGGCAGGGTCCATCGTCTCCTCCCAGACGAAGGAGATCGCGGACATGAAGGGCCTCCTCGCGGGGATGTAGCGCGGTTGTGCCGTGGGCCGCCGCGCCTGGTGGGTGCGGCGGCCCCCGGTGGTTCTGCCTATTCCGCGTGGATGTCCCGCGCTGGCACGAGCGGCACGGCCGCAAGCGGCGCGATCGCGACGAGGCAGAAGGCGAGCGGGTAGCCGACCGTCGCGATGAGTGCGCCCACTGCGGGTCCGACCCCCGACGCCGCCAAGAACTGCCCCGTGTTCTGGGCGCCGAGCGCCGCGCCCGACCAGCGTGGGCCCGCGGCTTCGGCGACCGACGTGAAGGCGAGCCCGTTGTCCGCGACGCTCACAATCGATGCGACCACGAACGCCACGGCCGCCGCCGCCCGAATCGACGCGATGTCCGTGACGGCGGCGAGCACCATGGTCGCCGCCGCCGCCGCGGCCACCCAGCGGAGAAGCCTCACCCGGCTGCCGAGCCGGTCGCTCCAACCCCCGACCACGATCCGGCCCAGGGCGCCCACGACCTGCGCCCCGCCCACGACCGCTCCCGCCGCAACGCTGTCCATTCCGGCGTCGGCCATGAGCCACACGAGGCCGAACGTCGAGAGCGTGAACTGCGGCACGACGAGCAAGACCGACACCGCATGGATCCGCCACAGGAACGAGCCGCTCCGGTAGGGGTTCGTCGCCTCGTCGGCAGCCGGGCCCGACGACGGCGCCGAGCGCGGGGGATTCTCGATCCAGCGCGCGCTGAGGACTGCGATGACGCCGCAGAGTGCTGTCGGCAGGATCATCGCGGCGGCCGGTCCGTATGCCGCGGCCGTGGTGGGCACGGTCATGGCCGCGATCGTGACCCCGAACGGCTGGGCCATCTGCCGGATCCCCATCGCGAGCCCGCGGCGATCGCGCGGGAACCACCCCACGACCACGCGGCCGCTCGCCACATTCGTGCTCGCCGCGGCGGCGCCCCCGAGGAGGCCGAAGACCCCGAGAGATACATACCCGGGAATGACGACGGCGCCCAGCGCGGCGAGCGTCGTGAGCGCGAGTCCCCCGGAGATCACCCAGCGTTCGCCGATCCGGTCCGCGAGGGCGCCCCAGGCGATGAGCGTGAACACCATCCCGATCGTGGGCGCGGTCGCGAGCAGGCCGGCCTGGGCGAGGGGGATTCCGAGTTGCGTGTGCAGTTCCGGGATGAGGAACGCCGGCGCGCTCACGAAGGCCGTGCCCGAGGTTTGTGCGCCGACGCCGAGGGCGAGCATGAGCCACGCCTTCGGTGGTGTCGGAACACGCTGTGCCGTCGCGGGTGCAGGATCGTTCTTCGTGTGTCGCGTTGTCATGTTTCTCCCGCCCACCCCGTTTCTCCCTTTGCGCGGTCCTCCAATGCACGGACCTCCGAGGACATCGTGGACCATGGTCCAGAATGTGAGCATTTTTGTCTCATATTTCGGACACTGAATTCGGGTGGATAGGAGACGCCAGCCCTCTGGGCCGTCAGAAGGGTGGGGATGGGTCGGCTTCGGGGTAGGTGAGGTGTCGGCGTCCGATGGGGGAGGTCCATTCGAGGATTCCGCCCTGGGGCGGGGCGGGATGTGGGCTTCCGGCTTCTGTTGGTTGGCTCTTGTGCTGGTGGTTGGCGACTTGGTGCTGGTGGTTGGGAAGTTGTTGGACTTTCCAGTGTCCGAGGGTTTTGAGGCGGTGGTGTTCGCGGCAGAGGAGGGCGAGGTTGGCGGTATCGGTGCTTCCGCCGTGCTGCCATTCGGTGGTGTGGTCGGCTTCGGTGGCGGGGGCGGGCTTGTCGCAGCCGGGGAACCTGCATGCCCGGTCGCGGGCGCCGAGGAACCGGCGGATCGCCAGGGAGGGGGTGTAGCGGCGGCGTCCGAGGGCGAGCGGGGCGCCGGTGCCGGGGTCGACGTACATGGTGGTCCACGTCGCGGCTTCGGCGGCGAGGAGCCGAGCGGCGGGAGCGTCGAGGGGGCCGTAGCCGAGGATCTCCCCGGGTGCTTCGGACTCTCCGGTGAGGGTCCGGGCCGGGACGGTCACGACGAGCTCGGCGCGGATCCCGCGCAGGCCGCCCCAGGGCCTGGAGGAAGGGGGTCTGCCCACTGGGCTCTCGCCGAGGGCGTCACAGGCCCCGATGCCGCCGGGCGTTGCGGTGGCGGAGGTGTTGGTTTCGGGCGTGGCGCTGTCGGGCGCGGGGTTGCTAGGAGCAGTGCTGTCGAGGAGGAGGTCGGCGAAGGCGTCGGCGCGCAGCTGGGCGATGCCGCGGGGCTCGGTCGGGGTTTGGAGGGAGCGGGCGATGGCCTCGAGCCGGGTGTCGATCGCGGAGCCGACCTCGACGGGCAGGTGGGCGGTGATCCAGCACATGCCGTCCTGGGCGGGTTCGAGGTCGACGCGGCGGAACGCGGCCGCGCGCTCCCTGCGGGCGGCGAGGGGCTCGTCGTGGTAGTCCTCGGCCAGCCGGCGGAGCCGGCGGGAGAACGTTCCCGGGCTCGGGGCCCGGTGCGGGTCCGCGGGGCAGGCGATCGCGACCGCGGCGGCGCTGAACCGCGCGCCCTGGCCGGGCGGGAGCACGCATGCGTGTTCCATCACGGCCCTGGCCCGGCGCCGGTCCAGGCGGCCCTCGCCCAGGGCTTCGAGCACGGGGGCGAGGTCCCGGTCGGCCAATACGAGGGCCTCCTCGACGATGGCACGGCCGGTGCGCGCGGAGACGTTCAGGGCCGCGGCGACCTCGGATGCGGTGATCGGTACGGTGTCGGCGGCCTCGAGGGCGTCCTTGGCGCCGCGGCGGAAGTGCCCGTGCAGCTCTGAGACCACGAACGCCCGCAGCGCGTGGATCCGGGACTCCTGGGCCTCGAGCAGCCGGATCATGTCGACCAGCCTGCCGGCGAACTCGGCCCGGGCCTCGAACTCCGCCGCGGCCCGGGACAGCGCAGTACGCCCGGGCTCTTCAGAAGCCGGCCCCTCGGGCCCCGGCACGCCCGGTCCATCGGGTGCGGGCGCCTCGGGCGCTGGTTCTTCGGGTGCGGGTGCCGCCTCCCACTGCGGCACCTCCGGCGGCCCGGGCGCGTGCGGCTCGGGTGCTGGCAACTCGGGAACTGGCGCCGCCTCCCGCCCCGCCGCCGTCTCCGGGCCGCGCGCGAGCGACCCGGCGCCGTCGTCCGCTGGGCCTTCCCCCATCATTTCCCCCATGGACCAACCATCCCACCGGCCACCGACAAAATAAGGCGCCGCTCGGATTCGCCCCCAGGGTCTCCCGGCGGGGGCGGGCGTCCCGCGCGTGGGTCCCGGCCCCGCCGCTTGTGGCCCGGCCGCTTGTGCCTACACCGTCCGTGCTTACGCCGCCGGCGCGCCAGCCTCCTCAGCCATCGCGGCACGCACCGACTCGGCGATCCGCGGGTCGTCGCGGGAGATCAGGTAGTGCACGACGGCGGCGATGGCCGCCCCGATGAACCACGAGAACGCCGCCGCGGCTGCGAACGCGGGAACGAGGGCGATGACCACCGCAGGCGCGGCAGAGACGACGAACGAGAGGATCGCCTTGGGGTTCCACCCGCCCGAGTAGGTGTAGAAGCCTTGCTCGCGGAACAGGTCATGGACGACGACGTGCTGGCGCCGGAGCACGTAGTAGTCGGTCATGATGATGCCGAAGAGCGGACCGAGCAGCGCGCCGAGGCCTCCGAGGAAGAGGTTGATCACCACGGGGGAGTTGAACAGGTTCCACGGCGTGATGACGAGGGCGACGACGGCGGCGATCAGCCCACCACGCCGGAAGTCGATCTTCGACGGCCAGACGTTGGCGAGGTCGTAGGCCGGCGAGACGAAGTTCGCGACGACGTTGATGCCGAGGGTTGCGACCGCGAACGTCACGGCGCCGAGCAGGAGGGCCCAGATGCTGTTGATGCGGCCCACGACGTCCACCGGATCGTAGATGTACTGGCCGTACACCTTGAACGTCCCCGCGGTGACGACGACCGACACCACGGAGAACGCGATGAAGTTCACCGGGAGTCCCCACACGTTCGCGGTGCCGACTGCCCTGCGGGTCGGTGCGAAGCGCGAGAAGTCGCAGAAATTGAGCAGCAGGGTGGAGAAATAGGTGACGGTGAGCGAGACGGCGGCGAGGAACGCCTGGGCGACGCCCCACGTGGCGGTTCCACCGGGAAGGTCGAGCGAGATGCTCCACCCGGCGTTGATCAGGATGTACACGACGAGAAGCGCCATCACGACCCACACCGCAGGACCGGCCCAGTCCTGGAACCTCCGGATGGTGTCCATTCCGTTGCGGAGGAGCAGGAGCTGGAGCGCCCACACGAGCAGGAACGCGAGCCATCCCAGCGTCGATTCGCCGAGGAAGTTGTTTCCCGTGAGCCCCTTCAGATCAGGCCAGACTTGGAGGGCGATGACGATCACGGCGCGTGACGCGAGCCATGTCTGAATTCCGTACCATGCAATTGCCACAAGGGCTCGGATCAAGGCGGGAAGGTTCGCGCCGAATGTTCCGAACGAGATCCTCGCGAGCACGGGATATGGCACGCCCATCTTCTGCCCTGCGAATCCCGAAAGGTTCATGAGGAGGAAGACGATGATGATTCCCAGCGCGAGCGCCAGGAAGACCTGCCACGCGCCCAGCCCCAAGGCGAAGAGGCCTGCCGCGAAGGTGTAGCCGCCGAGCGAGTGGATGTCTGACATCCACATGGCGAATAGCGAATAGAAGCCCCATTTGCGGTGTTCCGCAGGTGCGAGGTCTTCGTTGTGCAGCCGCGGGCTTGTGCCCGTAGGGATTGCAGGGGACATTGTCAGCGCTCCTGTCCCAAAGAATTTCCCGAGGGAAACATCCCTATTGAATTACGAAAAAATGGTATGCCGTAATTAATCGGGGGTCAAGGTGCCGAGGGGCCGCTATTTCGGGAGCCGCCCGGCAAGGCCGTCGAGCACCGGCTGACGGCCCAGCTCGACGTGGGCGGCGGCGAGGGTTTCCGCGAGCTGGGCACGGCCCGCGAGGATCGCCTCGCGGATCTCCTCATGCTCGATCGTGTTGAGCTCCATAGGGCGGCTCACGCCGAGGCCGAAGATCCAGCGCACGAGGCCCTGGAGTGGCCGGAGCGAGCGCGCGAGCAGTCGATGGCCCGAGACGTTGACGATCTCGGCGTGGAACTCGCTGTTGAGGTCGGACGCCCGTTCGATGTCGCCCGCGTCCGCCGCCGCCTTGGCGAGCTCGAGGAGCTCGGTGAGCCGGCCGCCGTCGGCCCCTGCTGCGACGCGCTCGGCAGCGCGGCGCGCTGCGAAGGATTCGAGCATGACCCGGAGGTCGAAGACCTCGTCGACGTCGGTGAGCGTCAGGCTCCTGACGACCGCCCCTCGGCGCGGCGCGGTGACGATGAAGCCGTCCTGCTCAAGCCGGTGCAGCGCCTCGCGCACGGGGATGCGTGAGACGCTGTGCTGGTCGGAGAGCTCCCGCTCGCGAAGACGCTGGCCGGGGGCGAGGCGACCCGCCACGATGTCTTCGAGGATGAGCTGGTAGACGTGGCTTGCGAACGCCTCGTCCGGGGCAAGGGCCTGCAGCGGGGTCTCCATGGGGAGAGGATATCGTTCGGGGTGCCCGCAGAGCTTGGCTGGCGCGCACTATCGGACGACGTCGGAGCTTGCCCGCTACCGCACTTCGGGCCCGCGCACCGCGAGTGCCCCGAGGCCCGCGAGCACGACGGCGGCCACCGCCATCCCAGCGAACGGCGCGACCCAGCCGCCCGTCGCTCCGTGGGCCCAGCCGGCCGCGAACGGTCCGATCGACGCGAGCGCGAAGCCCGCCCCCTGCGCGAGGGCGGAGAGGCGGCCGGCGGTCGCGGCGTCGTGCGAGCGGATCACGATGAGGGTGAACGCGAACGCGAGCGTGCTCGCCTGGGAAAAACCAAGTGCGGCGATCGCGATCGGCATGATCGACAGCGGCCCCGCAAGGACCCACACGAGGCATGCCCCGATCGCGAGTCCGATCCCCGGCCCGACGATCCGCGCCCCACGCCGCCGCCCCACAATCATCGGCACGACGAAGCTCGCGGGCAGCCCCGCGACGCTGAACCATGCGAGCAGTCCCGACGCCGCTTCGGCGTTCGCGCCGCGGTCCGCGAGGTACGTCGGAAGCCACGAGGTCACCGCGAAATAGAGCAGCGCCTGGACCCCGAAGTACGCCGTGATCGCGAGGGCCGTGCGGTTGCGGAGCAGGCGGCCGCGGGGCGGGGCCCCAACGGATGACGACGGCGCGACGGTCGTGCGCGCGATCGCACCCGGGTGCGGGGCGCGCGTTGCGGCGGACGACGGCGGCGCCTCCGCGCATGCGATCGCGTCCTGGCCGCGGGCCCGCAAGGGCGCAGCGGCCGACGACGACGCCGCCTCCGCGCATGCGATCGCGTCCTGGCCGCGGGCCGGCAAGGGCGCAGCGGCCGACGACGGCGAGGCGCCGTCCCGCGCGACGCTGGCCCCGCCGTCGTGCGCACCGCGGGGGACGCGGGCCGCTGTCTCCAGCGGAGGGGCCGCGTCGCCGTCGGGGGCTCCGCCGGGAGCTGACGTCTGCCGGGGCCGGAGGGTGGCCCACGCGACGGCGCCGGCCGCGATGGCGGGGAGCGCCCACGCGCCGAGCGCTCCCGGGAGGCCCCACCACGTGGCGGTCGGGGTGAGGAGCGCGGCGCCGATGGCGGCGCCGCTTCCCATGCCCATCGTCGTGATCCCGGCGAGCCACGTGGCCCCGCCGTTCGCCTTGACGAGCTGCGGCACGAGGACGCTTCCGACCATGATCGCGCACCCCGCGATGACGGTTCCGGGCAAGAGCAGTGCGGGGCTCGCGACGCGGAGGGCGAGTGCGGCCGCGAGGGCGAGCATCGACGTCGTCAGAGCTGGGGCGAGACCCCAGCGGCGGGCGAGCCACGGGCCCAACGGCGCCGACAGGCCAAAGGCGAGGATCGGGGCCGAGCCGAGGGCCGCGAGCCATGGTGAGCCGGGAGCGTAGGCCGGGCCGAAGACGCTCGCGAGGGCGGGGAACGCCGCGGCGACGCTTGTGACGGCGGGGCGGAGATTGAGCGAGACGAGCAGGGCGCTCACGGCGGCCGCCCAGGGCACGCGCCCGCGGGCGGGGCCCTTGGCGGGGGCTTGTGTGGGCAGCTCGGCGCGGATGCTCATGCGACTCCTTTTGGTATACCAAAACCATACCGTCTCGACGCCCGAGTCTCAAATCCCAAACGGCCCAACGCGGACTACGCTGAGATCGACCGTCACCCGGACCCGCGCCGGAACACGACGGGCGGAGACCACGACAAGCCGGGAGCCGTTCATGACCACTGAGGCCTCGCACCAGAACAACGTTCCCGGCTCGGCGCTCGCCGAGCCCGTCCGCCGGGTCGGCGGGCTGTGGATCACGGGCCTCGTGCTCGTCAACGTCGGGATCAATGCGGCGTTCTTCGGACCCATCCAAGTGCTGATCGCGCAGCAAGCGCAGGCGTTCGACCCGGGCAAGAAGGAAGCGATCCTCGCTTTCGTCACGGGGGTCGGCGCCATCGTCGCGCTGTTCGCGAATCCGCTCTTCGGCGCGTTCTCGGACCGCACATGGAGCCGGTTCGGCCGCCGTCGTCCGTGGGTGCTCATCGGCGCGGTCCTCGCGGCTGGTGCGCTTCTCGGGCTTGCGGGTGCCCCCAACGTCGCTGTGGCGACCGTACTGTGGTGCTTCGTGCAACTCGGGGCCAACGGCGCATACGCCGCCATCACGGCCGCTATCCCGGATCGTGCTCCGGTTGAACAGCGTGGCACTGTGGGCGGGCTTGCTTCGATGGGAGTGACCGTCGGGATCCTCCTCGGAGCTGTGATTGGCGCAGTCGTCTCCGGCAACTTCGCGCTCGGCTACGTCCTCTGTGCCGCCGCGCTCCTCGTGGGCGTGGTGCTCTATCTCGCGAAAGGGGTCGACGATCCTCTGCCACGCGCGGCGATCGAGCGCTTTTCGCTCGGTTCCTTCCTCGCATCGTTCTGGGTCAACCCGCTCCGCTACCCCGACTTCGCCTGGGCGTGGTTCACGCGCTTCCTCTTGATGCTGGGGAACCACATGGTGATCCTCTATCTCCTGTTCTTTCTCGGCGACGCCGTACACCTCAAGGAAAAGGAGGGCATCGAGCCTGCGACGGGCTTTTTGATCCTCACGGGGCTGTACGCGGTGATCACGATCGTCACGAGCATTATCGGAGGGAAGCTTTCGGACCGGATGGGCAAGCGCAAGCCGCTAGTGATCATCTCTTCGGTCATTGTGGCGGCGGCGTCCCTCACGATCGGCTTCTTCCCGGTCTGGCCTGGGGCTATCGCTGGCGCGTGCATCCTCGGGGTCGGCTACGGAACGTATCTCGCGGTCGACCTGGCGCTCATCACCCAGGTCCTCCCGCAGGCGGCCGCGCGCGGCAAGGATCTCGGCGTGATCAACGTCGCGAACTCGCTCCCGCAGGTGATCGCGCCAAGCATCGCGGCCCCCATCGTCGTGTTCTGGGGAGGCTACGTCACGCTCTATGTCGCGGCCGCCGTCGTCGGCCTCCTCGGGGCGGTCTTCGTGACGCGCATCCGCTCGGTGGCCTAGCCCGCGCGCCCAGCCCGCTGCGCGGCCCGTGGGCGTGGCCAGCTGCCGCCTAGCCGTGCGCGCGAATGCGTCTAGGGTGGCGCGAAAGTGCCCTCGGGGCCCGGGCGAATCGGCCTCTGGCGTATAGTTGGGGGCACCCCGCCGCGTTGCCCTTCGACGAGTCTGCACCCCTCGCCGCCGTCGGCTTCGGGGGTACCACGTACAGCCACATCGCCAGAAGAAAGCTGCTGCGCCGTGCTCCAACTGCCCAATGACCTGGTGTCCATGGAGGCTGCGCCCACGACCCCTCGTCTGGCCGAGCGTTACGGCATGATGCTTGACGCCGCGGCCGAGTTCGCTCGGCTTGAGTACCCCGAGGTTGAGGTTTCGGCGGTCGCCGAGCGCGCTGCTGTTTCCGTCAGCACGGCCTATCGGTACTTCCCTTCGGCCGCGCACCTTCTGCTCGCCCTCCACCGCCGCCAGCTCATAGAGCTCCGCGAGCGCACGGCGAAGCGCTCGCGGTCCTCCGCGAGTCGTGAGGCGCGGCCAAGGCAGCTCGCGGGCGCCGCGGTCGAGCTCCTGCAGATGCGCCTCTCGCAGCCGGCGGTCAACAGCTGCCTCGACGAGCTCGTCGTGCCGGCCGACCACGAGCTCGGGCGGCTCATCGGCGAGGTCGACGAGCTCTCGTGGTCCGTCCTCGGTCGCCTCGCCGGGGGCGCCGCGCGCGGCAAGAGCATCGTGCTCATGGTCTCGGGCCTGGTCGCCGCGATCCGTACGGGCCGGCTCCTTCCGTACGAGGCCGAGCAGCAGCTCAAGGACGCGTGCGCTCTCCTCGAACCGACGACGACGGCGCGGCTCGCCTGAGCGAGTCCCGCTCGCGGGATCCTGGCCACGCGTTGGGCAACATCTGGCCACTCGTTACACCTCGCCCGACACGTAGTCACTTCCCGCCTGACCTCCCGCCTGACGCGCAGCCACCTCCCGCCTGACGCGCGGCCACCTCCCGCCTGACGCGCGGCCACCTCCCGCCTGACGCGCCGCCACCTCCCGCCTGACGCGCCGCCACCTCCCGCCTGACGCGCCGCCACCCCCCCTGACGCATGCCCATTTTCGTCTGCGGTTAACCTTCCCGACGCCTTCGCGCCACGCGCTCTCCAGCCGTGCGTCGTCGTCGGCCGGTAGTTAAGACTTTCGGCACTCCGCCCCCTAGGAGTGAATCTGAAAGGAACCCCATGCGTAGTGTGCTCAATCGTCGCGCGATGAGCGCGGTCGTGGCCCTCGCCGCTGCTGCCGCGCTGACCGGTACCGTTGCCGTCACGGCCGCGGACGCCGCTCCCCAGAATGCGCAGAGCGGTCCGGACCACGTGTTCGTAATCATGATGGAGAACCACGGCTACGAGCAGGTGATCGGCAACACGGCCGACGCTCCGTACATCTCGTCGCTCGCCGAGCGCTACAACGTCGCGGACAACTACCACGGCGTGACGCACCCGAGCATGCCGAACTACCTCGCCGCGATCTCCGGCGACTCCCAGGGCATCTTCGATGACTGCAAGGCCGGCGCAACCGTCACGTGTGACCCCGAGGAGTTCACGACGACTTCCGAGGACACCGCGCTCAACGCCTTCCTCACGCCGGCCCAGTTCGCGAAGGCCGCCTCCACGCCGCACATGTTCTCCGGCCGGACGATCGTCGACCAGCTCGAGGAGAGCGGCCGCACGTGGAAGGCCTACATGGAGAACCTCCCGGCCGCTGGTTCTCAGGCCGTGTACGCCCCAGTCATCAACGGCACGACGGTCAAGCTCTACGCCCAGAAGCACAACCCGTTCATGTACTTCTCGCGGATCAACTCGCCCGGCAACCCGCGCCTGCAGAACATCGTCCCGGCCGAGGGCAACTTCAGCCACGACCTTGCGACGGGCAACGTCCCCAGCTTCACGTGGATCAGCCCGAACCAGTGCCACGACATGCACGGCGTCTCGCCGTCCGGCGCCGCGCTCATCGGCCTCCCGCAGTGCGGCTACCCGGACTCGGGCCTCGACCACGGCGCGATCCAGCTCGGCGACGCCTACGTCAAGAAGACCGTCGAGGAGATCATGAACTCGACCACGTGGAAGACCACGAACTCGAGCATCGTGCTCGCGTGGGACGAGAACGACTACTCGGGCTCGTCGGGCGGCCCTGGCAGCCCCGTCGGCTTCAGCACGCCGAACGGCCCGGGCACCGCGGTCTTGGGCGGCGGCCACGCCCCGCTCATCGTCATCAACTCGGCGGAAGGCCCGCACAAGGCCACGGGCCAGCTCTCCGACCACTACACGCTGCTGTCGACGATCCAGCACCTGTGGCACCTCGGCTGCCTCGCCAACACGTGCTCGCCGACCACGTCCGGCACATTCGAGGAGCTCTTCCGCCCGTAAGGGATTTCCCGTCGGGTTTCGAGCGGGCCGGGTGCTGCTAGGGGGGCGCACCCGGCCCGCTGGCGTTGTGTCGATGCCCGACGACGATGGCGGCGTGGGCGTGAGCCTCGCCACTTCCGTGTTGCGGAAACTCCGTCTCGTCCCGCAGGATGGAAGTACCTCATTCCCGGGCCACAAGCCGAGCAGACATCCCCGCCCGGCCGGCCTCCCGGAAGCGCCGCATCCGGCGCAGATCCCCGGACCCTTTGCCGATCACGCGGTCGTGCCGCTCCCTGCCCGACGAAGCTCAGGGTGACGCGCCCGCCCGCGTGCGTGCCGCCGTCGGCCGTTGCGCCGACGGCTCGATCCAGGAGACCAGTGCCGTGTCCCACTCCTCACCCGCCCCCGCCGCCCCGCCCTCCCTTGACCACACCCAGACCCAGCCCATCACGGACGAGGAGATCTTCTCCTCGCACGAGGGCGGCAAGCTGTCCGTCGGCGTCGTCCGCCCGCTCGCGACCAAGCGCGACCTGTCGATCGCGTACACTCCCGGCGTCGCCCAGGTGAGCCGCGCGATCGCCGCCGATCCCGATCTGGCCCGCACGCACACGTGGGCGTCGCGGCTCGTCGCCGTCGTCTCGGACGGGACGGCCGTGCTCGGCCTCGGGAACATTGGGCCGGCCGCGTCGCTGCCCGTCATGGAAGGCAAGAGCGCCCTGTTCAAGACGTTCGGCGGGCTCGACTCGATCCCGATCGTCCTCGACACGACCGACGTGGACGAGATCATCGAGACGCTCGTGCGGATCGCGCCGAGCTTCGGGGCCGTGAACCTCGAGGACATCTCGGCGCCGCGCTGCTTCGAGCTTGAGCGGCGGCTCATCGAGGCCCTCGACATGCCCGTCATGCATGACGATCAGCACGGCACGGCCGTCGTCGCCCTCGCCGCGCTGACCAACGCCTCGAAGGTCGTCGGGAAGGAGTTCTCGGAGCTGCGCGTCGTCATCGCGGGGGCGGGCGCGGCGGGCATCGCCGTCGCCGAGATGCTGCTCACCGCCGGGGTCCGCGACGTCGTCCTGCTCGATTCGAAGGGCGCGCTGCACACCGGCCGCGGCGACCTGACCGGCATGAAGGCCGAGTTCGCCGAGCGCACGAACCCGCGCGGCGTAGCAGGCGGGACCGCCGAGGCGCTGGCCGGGGCGGATGTGTTCATCGGCGTCTCGTCGTCGACCGTGCCGGAGGAGCACATCGCCGCCATGGCCGACGGCGCAATTGTCTTCGCGCTGTCCAACCCGGACCCCGAGGTGGCGCCCGAGGTCGCGCGACGGCACGCGGCCGTCGTCGCCACGGGGCGCAGCGACTTCCCGAACCAGATCAACAACGTGCTCGCATTCCCCGGGATCTTCCGCGGTGCCCTCGACGCCGGCGCCCGGCGCATCACGCCCGCGATGAAGCTCGCGGCCGCCCGCGCGATCGCCGAACTTGCCGAGGACAAGCTCTCCGCCGACTACATCGTCCCGAGCCCCCTCGACCCGCGCGTCGCCCCGGCCGTGACGGCGGCCGTCGCGGCGGCGGTCGTGGTGGGGGAGTAGCGGGCAGCGTCGGAATGCGGACGACGGCGGGTGCGCACCCGCCGTCGTCCGCGTCTTTGCCCCGGTCCCGGCGTCGGGGGGGCCTGACTTCGGCGTCGGGGGGCCCGATCTCGGCGTCGGGGGGGCCTGATCTCGGTGTCAGGGGGCCTGATCTCGGTGTCGGGGGGCCTGATCTCGGTGTCGGGGGGCCCGACCTCGGGGTTAGGGGGCTAGGCTGGGGTGCCGTGGATGGACCTGCCCTCGCCGCCCTGCTGACCGGCCTCGCCCTCGCGGTCGCGGTCGCCGGCACGATCGTCCCGGTGCTGCCCGGGAGCGTGCTCGGCATCCTCGCGCTTCTCGAGTGGGCGCTGTTCGGCGGCTCGGGGGCGGGCGGCTGGATCGTGTTCGCGATCGGGACGACGTTCTTCGCCGCGGGAATGGCGGCCTCGTACGTTCTCACGGGGCGCAAGCTCGCGGCCCGCGGCGTCCCGAGCGGATCGGTCGTGATCGCCGCGGTGGCCGCGATCGTCGGCCTCTTCGTCGCGCCGGTCGTGGGGCCGATCGTCGGCTTCGTCGTCGGGCTGCTCGGGAGCGAATGGGCGAGGACGCGCGATCTGCGGGCGGCCTCGTCGTCGTCGTTCGCTGCGCTCAAGGCCGTCGGGCTCGGACGCCTTGTCGAGTTCGCCTGCGCCGCCGTCGCGGTCACGGTGTGGGTCGTCGGGGCGTGGCTTTACTTCTCGAACCGGTGACCGGGATCGCTAGCATGGAGGCCATGGCTTCCGGCGAGGTGGACCGCCAGCGCGCCTTCCACGACCCGCGCGACCTCACGCCCTTCCGCGGCGTGCGGGTGTCGACGCCTGTCCACGGGATCCTCGGCCGGTTCGGCCGTGCTGGCGCCACGCCACGGCTCCGCCGCTTCCCCGGGAAGGTCGAGCGGGCCGTGTTCGACGCCGTCTTCCGGGCAGGGGAGCCAGAGCGCCTCATCGTCCTCGCCCGATCGCACCCCGGCTGGTCGGGGCTCTGCTACGTCATGGCGGGACTCATCGCGTACCGCTCGCATCAGCACGCCCAGGCCGCCGAGCTTCTCCAGCGCGGCCTCGCCGGCGCGAACGAGCACGCGGCGGCACAGTTCGCGGCGGACTACCTCGCGGGCTGGCAGCAGTGGGTCGAAGTGGCGGAGGGCGTGAACGTCGACGTGGTGTTCAGCGAGGAGGCCGTGTGCCTCGCGCTCGCCCACAGCCTCCGCGAGATTGGGCATCCGCACGACGCGCTCGCGGCGCTCTCGCCGCTTCCGCCGTCGCTTCCGGCGTCGCTCGCCGCGTGCCGCCTCGCCGAGATCCTGAGCCGCCACGCGGACGTCGTCGCCTGGACCGACGGCCTGACCAACCGCGACGACCTCGCCGCCACCCTCCTCATCCTCCGCGCCCGAGCCCTCCGCGTTCTCGGGCGTCGCACGGAAGCCCAGGACGCCGTGCGCGAGGTGATGCGCCGCCGTCGGACGTCCCTTGCGCTGCGCCACACCGCCATGACCGAGCGGGCGCTGCTCGCCCTGGGCATGGGGCGTCGCCCGTCGCTCGGCAAGGACGACGACGGCGCCGCTCGCCCCCGCGCCAAGCGCACGAAGGATGCCGAAGTCAAGGAGCTCTGGCTGCGCGACTTCGAGCGGCTCACGGGGGAACGCCCCGAGTAGATCCTCGGATCAGCCCTTTCGCCGGCCCGCGTGACATGCGCCTGCCCTGGAAATCTGCAACAATCCGGGCTCGGTTGGGTCGTCCCACGATGTGGGCACAGATCCAGCATGGCCGTGACGGCCAGCGTGGCAATGATGGGGAGAGAGAAGTACCGATGACTCAGATCAACGCCCGATTGTCCGCAAATGGGGAGGCACAGATCACCGGATCCAACGGCCGGACGTGGAACACGAGCTACGCAGACCTTGAGGCGGCCCGCCAGTCGGTTCAGGAGACGGCCGCCGCGACGGCCGCCGCGATCGATTCCCCCGTTCAGCTCGTCATCTCGGATCCCGCCGGCGAACAGCGCATGCTCGTGTTCGCGAGCGGGGAGGCCGAGGTCGACGGTGCTCACGCCGCGGCAGCCGCCGAACCGGCGCCCATGGCCGCGCCCGCACACGTTGGCACGCCCGCGCAGGCCGCTCGCCCGGGAGGCGCCGCGGCGGAACCCGCGCGGCCTGCCGCCCCGCCGTCGTCGTTCGCTCCCGCGGAGGGGGAAGCCCGGCCGGGCTCTGCCCACGCCGCGTTCGACGGCGCCGAGCCCCCGCTGCGGCGCCGCCGGCCGACGGCCGCGGACTTCGCGGCGTCGCGCCCGTCCGCCTCGCAGAGCCCCGCGCAGGAGGGCTGGCAGGGGGCCGTCAACGGCCTCTCGGGCGGGGCGCTGCGCCTCTCTCCCGGTGCGCACGAGGTCGAGCGCCGCGAATGGCGGGCGTCAGCGCAGCGCGGGCTCGCCGGACACAAGACGGTCGTGTTCGTGAACCTCAAGGGCGGCGCGTCGAAGACCACGAGCTGCTACCTCGCGGCGGCGACCCTCGGCCGCGTGCGGGGCGGCAACGTGCTCGCGTGGGACAACAACGAGAACAAGGGCACGCTCGGCGACCGTGCGATGGCCGCGAGCCACGACCACACGGCCATCGATCTCCTCGCGAACGTCGAGCGCTTCGCGAGCCCGTCGAATGCCCACGAGCTCGTGAACTACGTGCGGCCCCAGGGCGAGAACAAGTTCCACGTGCTCGCGTCGCAGAACCAGGCGGGAGACAAAGAAGTCATCGACGGTGCCGCGTTCGTGCAGCTCCATTCGGTGCTCCGGCAGTTCTACCACCTCGCGCTCGTCGACACGGGCAACGCGTCGACGGCCGGAACCTGGCAGGCGGCCGTGGAGATCGCGGACGAGATCGTGCTCGTCGCGATGAACAAGGAGGACTCGTCAAAGACCCTCGCGGCGACCGTGGACACGCTCGTCGAGATGGGCTTTGCGGACAAGCTCGCGCGCGGCGTCCTCCTCGTGACGCAGCCGCCCGTCCCCTCGAAGAACCGCAAGACCCGCGTCGCGGCCAACGAGGAGCGGCTCAACCGCATCCGCGAGCACTTCGGCCACTACGTGCGCCAGATCGTCATCGCCCCGTACGACGAGGCCCTCGACGACGGCGCCGACATCATCTTCGAGAACCTTTCGCCGTCCACCCAGGAGGCGTACCTCGAGGCCACGGCCGCGATCGTGGACGGCCTCTGAGCGCAGCGGCGCCCGGGAAGTCCCCTTGTCGCCGGACTTGCCTTGGGGTGGGCCGCCATACAGAAGGGCCCCGATCCGGACCGCCTGCGAACGGTGGGATCGGGGCCCTCGACGGGGGCTTGGCGCGGATCAGCCAGCCTTGACGAGCGGCTCAGGCGACGTGAAGGGGCCGGTGCGGTCGGAGTACGCGAGCTTGAGGCTCGGCTTCTCGGAGGCGGCCTTGGAGGGCTTCAGGCCTGCCGGGGGCTCCTCGGCGCGGCGCGAATCCTCGAGAACCGCTTCGTCCGAGGCCTCGGCCGCGGCCGTCTGGGTGGCGCGGAGCTGCCCGGTGCGGGCCTCGGCCAGGATCGCATCCGCCTTGGCGACCACGGCGTTGCGCACGTGATCCTCCATACGGTCCGGCGCCGTCGTCGTCTGCTCCTCGGGACGGTAGACGAAGAGCTCAGCGCCGACCTTGACGCCGAGCTTGACCAGGAGCGCGCCGACCTGCGCGATCCCGGCCACGAACATCGTGCCGAGGAGCGCGAAAGCAAGGATGGCGAGCATGACGCCGCCAATCACCAGCGTGCCGAAATACACGAGGTTCGTCACGAGAAGTCCGTCGTCCACGCCATCTCCCATCCCCAGAGACTGTCGAGAAGAATGCCCGGAGCTGCGAGGTTTTCCGGGACTCGTTCATTCTTCCGCACTTCCCACAGGGCACTTCAACCGCATCGCCGTGATGTTGTGGAAAAGCAATGGAGACGTTATCGAACGTCCACTTCCGCGTTGGGCAGGCCGTGAGGCGGGCCACACGAGGTGCTGCGTGGGAACAAGCCGCCCCGGCGGGAGGTTGCCGCCCACGTGACCGTGCTCTCGCTTCTTGACCTCGTCCCGATCGTCCAGGGCTCCACCGCGTCCGATGCCTTCGCGAGTGCAACGCGCCTCGCGCGCCTCGCGGAGGAGGCCGGCTATGCCCGGCTCTGGTACGCGGAGCACCACAACACCGAGGCGCTCGCCTCGAACGCGACGGCCCTTCTCATCGCGAACGCCGCCGCGAACACGTCGACCCTCCGCGTCGGCTCGGGCGGGATCATGCTCCCGAATCATTCCCCGCTCGCCGTCGCGGAGGCGTTCGGGACCCTCGCGAATCTCTACGGGCCGCGCATCGACCTCGGGCTCGGGCGCGCGCCCGGCACCGACCCGCGGACCGCGGCGGTCCTGCGGCGCGGGGCGAGGGACGACGACGAACAGCACTTCGCGCGCAGCATCCGCCTCCTCGCGTGGTACTTCGGGGAGCAGGAGGACGACGCAGAGTCCTCCCAGCTCTCCTTCGGTGTGCACGCCGCCGTCGCCCGCGGCACGAACGTGCCGCTGTGGGTCCTCGGAAGTTCGACGGCGGGCGCGGCCATTGCCGGCCAGCTCGGCCTCCCGTTCGCCGCCGCGAGCCACTTCGCCCCGTTCCAGCTGAGCGACGCCATCTGGACGTACCGCCAGGCGTTCAACCCCTCCGCGCCGACGGCCCAGATCCCCGAGCCGCACGTCATGGCCGGCGCGAACCTCATGGTCGCGCCGACGCGCGAGGAGGCCGAGTTCCTCTTCACGTCGCATCAGCAGATGTTCCTCGCGATCCGCCGCGGCCAGCGCGGGCCCATCCGTCCGCCGGTCCGCGAGATGGACTGGGCGCCGCATGAGGAGCAGATGGCCGCCTCGGCGCTCAGGGTCTCCGCCGTGGGCACGCCGTCCGAGGCCGCCGAATTCCTCCGGACCTTCGCGGCCTCGTACGGCGTGGACGAGGTGATCCTCACCGGCTACGCGCACGATCCCGCGCTGCGCGAGCGCAGCTTCTCGCTGCTCGCGGAGGAGTGGGGCGCGGTGCCGGTCGCGTGAGCCACAACTCGCAGCCCTATAGACGCTGAATTGCGCCCGATCGCCCGCGAATTGTGGCGTTGCTGACGCCGAGGAGGGGACTCGGCCCAAAGGCCCCGCGTGCGCGCCGTGATCCTTACCCTGAAGTATTCGAGCTCTACCCGTTATTCCGAGGTACGTGTTCTAGGTCGGAATACTGGTCCGTTATTCCGACTTAGCGCCGCCCGAGGCCGATCGTCATCGAGAAGCCGAACTCGCGCCAGATCTGGCCGTCGTCCCATTCGCGAGGCACGGACTCGGCGCGCAGTTCGAGCACCGAGCCGATGCGCAGGAGCGTGAGGACGGTGCGCCGGCCGTCGCCGAGGGACCCGGCGACGGCGACGGCCGAGCCGTCGAAGGCCTGGACCGTGAGCGGCCCCTGGCCCGCGATGAACAAGGCGCGCCGGAGGAGCCGGACGTGCCGCAGCACGACGACGGCGTCCCGGTTGACGTATCCGACGAGCGGCCGCCCGCCCGCCGTCTGCACCGCTGTGCCGATCTGCTCGCGGTGCACGCTCTGCGCTCCCGTCACGCGCGAGACGTCTTCCCAGGCCGCGCCGCGAGAGCCCGTCACGAAGAGCGAGCCGATGGCGGACTGGCGCGGATTGAGGCGGACGACGGCGGCGCGCGCCGAGAGCTGCGCGACCGAGCCGAGCTCGGGGGCCCGGTAGAGGAGGGACTCGGGCGGCGCCGTGGGGGCGCTGGCCGGGTCGGGCCGGCCGAGCGTGAGGCCGTCGTCCCGCGCAGGACGGCGCGAGGGAGCGGGGTGCTGTTCGGCCATCAGACGTCCAGCCCGAAGTCGCGGCTCACGCCGGCGAGGCCGTTCTCGTAGGCGCGGCCGAGGGCGCGGAACGCCCAAGCGTCCCCGTGGCGGAAGAGTTCGCCGAAGAGCATCGCCTGAGTCTTCTCGGCCTCCGCCGGCGCGGCTTCGAAGCGGGCGATCTCGTCGCCGTCAGGCCGTGCGATGCGGACGTGTGCGTCGCGGAGCGGTGCGAACGTCCCAGGTCCGCGGACCTCCGGGTCGATGTACGTGACGAACGCGATGCTGGCGACGTCCTCGGGAATCCGCGTGAAGTCCGCCTCGAACTGACCGGCCTCGGCGCGCCCCGGCTCGGCGGGGGAGAACGCTATGCCGGGGGACGCCGTCGTCGGCTGGTTGAAGAACACGACGTGCTCGGGGCTCAGGGCCTTGCCATTCTCGCCGCACACGATCGCGAGCGGCACGGGCTCGGCCTGGGGGCCCGGGCCCGGCTCGAGGGACCAGCCCATGCTGACCAGCACGCCGCCGAGGCCTCGGGGCCCGGCGCTCACCTCGACGGTCGTCCCGGGGACGAGCGACGTCATTCGCCATGCTCCCTTCGCTGCTCGTCGCGGGGCTTCCGCCCTCGGGCAATGCGCACACCGTCGACGTCGAACTTGTCCCGCAGGAATCGCCCGTGCGCGCTCAGCTCGGCGATCGCGCCCGTGCGGACCTGGTGGTCGAGGTCGAGCGCGGTCGCGTGGAGGATGTCGAGCTGTTCGAGGAGCTTTTCGGTCTCTGGGCTCTCGTCCACCTGCGTCTCGGGAGGCAGCGCACGGTACACGCGCAGGGAGGTGGGGAGGTAGTCGGCTGTGATCGAGTGGAGGAGCACGCGCTGCTCGGTCGAGGCGCCATGCTCGGCGACGTAGTCGATGAGGAGGCGCAGGACGTCGTCGATCTGGCGCATGTTGGACGACGCGAGGGTCGGGAGCAGAGAGCCGGCGCGGCGGATCGAACTGCGCAGCTCGGCGAGCGCGGCGCGCGTCTGCTCGAGCTCCTCGGCCTGCGTGCGGGGGAGCTCGTCGTCGGGGATGCGCTCGGGTTCCCGCCCGCCGCCGAAGAGCGAGCCGAAGAACTTCGACACCATGGATTCACCTTAGCGGGTACAGGCGACAGCCATCGGGGAGACCGGTACGACGCAGGACGTCCTCGCGCGTCGCCCGCGGAGCGTTCCGCGCGGGTGATCCCCGCGGCGTACTCTCGTCTCATGCCCAAGAGCCGCACCCGCAAGCCCAAGAACAAGAACCGCGCGACCGGACCTGTCGAACGGCGCCGCCGCCGGATCGAGAAGCTCATCGACGCCGTTGCCGTCGACTACAGCGCGTGGGCCGCCGGGGAGCTCGGCGCCGAGGAGGAGCTCGAGGTCAAGGCGTTCTCCGTCGGCCAGCTCGCGATCGTCAAGATCTTCTACGTGTTCCTCGACGCCGACGATCGGCCCAGCGCCGGCCTCCGCATCGATCCGCAGGGCGTCCCCGACGCGCTCGACGCGCTCCTCGACACCGACGACGTCGATCAGCTCCGCTACCTCATCGGGACCCTCATCGACTGGGTCACCTTCCTCGAGGAGACCGAGCGATGGGAGGGCACCGCCGCCGAGCTCGAGGCGCTCACCGAGCTGCTCGACGCAGAGGCCGAGGCCGTGGGCGGGATCGTCGACGCCGCGCCGGGCGAGCTCGGCGCGCCCCGGCGCGAGCCGACCGAGGAGGAGGCGCTCGAGTTCGCGACCGCATCGCCGCTCGTGCGGCACGCCCTCGCCGTGCTCAACTTTGTCGGCGATGGCCGAGCGGTGGACGCCGACGGTGAACTCGTTGGGGCGGAATTCATCGCCATGGCCGCGCTCGTCGGCTCGGACTCCGCCGACGCCCGCCGGCGCCTCTCGCGCCTGTGGCGCGCCATGGTCAACGCGGAGATCCTTGAGATCGACGGCGGGGCTGGCGGGGCTGGTGCGGGCGACGGAGGGGCTGGCGCGGCTGGTGCGGGCGACGGCGCCGGGGCTGGTGCGGGCGACGGCGGGGTTGGCGGGGCTGGTGCGGGCGACGGCGGGGTTGGCGGGGCTGGTGCGGGCGACGGCGGGGTTGGCCAGGGCGCGACGGCGCGCCCCGGCGAGGACGCGGCCCGGCTCGGGACCGGCGACGTCTTCGGGCGTCTCGAGGCCCAGTTCCTCGCGACCGAGTTCGTCATCGCGACGTGCGAGAGCGCGGGCGAGGGGCCTCAGGGCGAGTCGGTCGGCGGCGGGCTCGCAGCGATCCTCCAGCGCGCAGCCGTCGACGATCCGCTTGAGCTCGCGGCCGTCGAGAGCCTGGCGGCCGATGCACCAGACGGTGCCGATCCTGCCGCGCTCGAGGTAGTCTCCGTACTCCTCCTTGACGAGCTCAGGGAACTCGCCGCCTTGGGCATCGTGGATCTGCGGAAGGGCTTCGCCGACGTCCACGCCGCGGCGCTCGACGCCGTCTACGACGCGTTCGAGGCTCCCGACGGAGAAGATTTCGACGAGGAAGACTGGGCCGACTAAGGCACCCGGGCGCCCCGCCCAGTGGTGCCCGCAGCGTGAGGTGCGCGCCGCCGTCGTCCCTTGGTGCCGCCGTCGTCCGTTAGCCGGCGTTGCCCTCCTGGCGGCGGACCCGCTCGATATGCGGGCGGGCCTTCTCTAGCCCCTCCTCGAGTGCGTGCACGGTGCTTTCCATCGAGCGGGCCGCCTGCGAGCGGAACGCGTCGATCGCGTCCATCGTCTGGTAGATGTTCGCGAATGCCCGCTCGAGGGTCTCGACCGAGACGCCCGAGCTCGTGGCCTGCTGGTGGATCCGGCTCGTCTGGTCCTTGAGCATCTCAGACGTCTTGAGGATCATCGCGTTGGTCGTCGTGTTGATCGCGTCGATCTGGTCGAGGACGAGCTTCTGGTTGGAGAGGGCCTGCGCCGTGATGACGGCCGTGCGGAGGGCGGAGACCGTCGTCGCACGGGCCCGGTCGACGCCTTTGATGAGCTCGTTGTTGTTCTTCCGGATGACGTCGATCGCGAGATAGCCCTGCACCGAGACGGCGAGCTGCGTGAGGATGTCCTGCCGGCGCTGCCGAATCGGGAAGAGCACGTCCGCCTCGAGCTGCTGAGCATGCTCCGTCTGCCCCGCGGCGCGGACCTCGGTGATCTTGGCGGCGGTCGCGCCGTCGAGCTCCTGCGCGAACACGGCGTACTCGGAGAGCTGCTGCATGACCTCCCACAGGTTCCCCTTCTCCTGCGCGAGCGCCGCGTTGTCGCGGAGGAGCTCATCCTGGCCGGCCATGAGGGCCTTGATGATGCGGTCGAGCTGCGTCTGGGCGGATTCGTAGCGCTGGAAGTACTTGGCGACCTTGTTGCCGCCGGGAACGAAGCCGAGGATCTTGCGGCTCGTCCCGAGGTCGGCGCGGTTGGGAGTGAGGCTCTCCACGGTCGAGCGGAGCTCGCCCAGGGTCGACGCGACGTAGGTCTGCGCCGTGTCGCCGGTCTTCTTCGCGCCGCGGATCGACGTCGACGCGCGATCGAGGAGCCGGCCCGACGCGTCCGACGACGCGATGATCTCGCGCCCGCCGACGCGGTGGAGGCCCTCGACCTTGCGCGCGAATTCGGGGCTGCGCGAGTCCATGGCCGCGACCTCCGCCACCCACGCCTTCGCCTGGGCGGCAATCTCGGACTGCCGGTCGGCCGCGACAGGGACCATCCCGGGCGCGTCTTCCTCCCGGATCACGGGGGTTGCGTCCGGGGCCTCGAGCACGAGCGCGTCTTCGGTGGGGTCCGGAGGGGTCAGAGGGGTGCTCATCTGTGGTCTCCATTCTTCGCTGCCCTGGATTCAACTCTCTCCCGTGGCAGCAGAGTTCGCGACGTTTGACACACGCTAACTGGGCAACGGGGGACGGGGCAGAGAGGTTCCCCGCGGGGGTCGCGACATGACCGTCTCTTAGCTGCACAACCGTCCCCAAAACCGCGGCGCGAGGGACGGTCTGGTCGCTCAGGGACGGTCATGCGCCCACCGCTGGCTTCGGCTATGCGGCGCAGGGGGATCGTTCGGCATGTGGCCAAGGCTTTCACAAATGAATTTAGTTCATTTGTTTGGGCATTCGGTACCTTAGACTTCGTGACCATGGAGCCCGTCCCCACCGTTGCGACGCCTGCGACGCCCGTGAAGGCAGACCCGCCGGCCGATGCGCCGGGTGCGCCTGCGCCGCGGCGCCGCGGAAGGCCGTCGCGTCCAGTGCTCTCGCGCGAGGGCATCACCGCGGCCGCGCTCGCCGTCATCGCACGGTCAGGCTACGACGGACTCACGATGGCGGCCCTCGCGCGCGAGCTCAAGACCGCGCCCTCGGCGCTCTACAACCATGTGGCGTCAAAGGACGAGGTGCTCAACTGGGTCCAGGACGACGTCAACGAGACGATCGACGTCGCGGGCTTCGGCCGCGATCCGTGGGATCTCGCGCTCATGCGATGGGCTCACTCCTACCGCGACGCATTCGCCCAGCACTCGCCCCTCATTCCGGTCATCGCAGTCCTTCCGATCACCGGCGCGCCGCATACCCTCGCGATGTATGAGCGGGTGGCCGAGGGCTTGCGCGGCGGGGGCTGGCCCGAAGACATGGTCATTGACACCATCGTCGCGGTCGAGTCGTTCGTGCTGGGTTCGGCCATGGATGTCTCCGCTCCCGAGTGGATCTTCAATGTGGGCGACCGCCGCGATCTCGCGCCGACGTTCGCCGACGCAGTTTCGGCCCGCCGAGGAAGCGGCCGGAGCGCCGCCGACGACGCCTTCGCCCTCGGCCTCAACGCCATCGTCGCGGGGCTTCGCGCGACCCTCGCGGCCGCCCAGGCGGCACGACACTAGGCCAGCGCCCGGCCTCACGGGGCGCGGGCGTACCGCCGTTCGGGTGCCACCCCTGACGAGTGGCCACCTCTCGCCTGACGAGCGGACGCCTCTCACCCGGCGCTTGGCCGCCTCTCGCCTGACGAGCGGACGCCTCTCACCCGGCGCTTGGCCGCCTCTCGCCTGACGAGTGGCCACCTCTCACCCGGCGCTTGGCCACCTCTCGCCCGACGCTTGGCCACGTCCCGCCCGGCGCTTGGCCACCTCTCGCCCGACGCTTGGCCACGTCCCGCCCCGGCGACCGGCTATGGGTTGGGCGGGATCTGGCCACGGGTGGGCGGGATCTGGCCACGCAACAGAGTGGCAGGAAGCCTGAACCTCTTGACCGTGACCTGCGCCACTGTTCTAATAAACGAACGTCATTCATTTCTTGCAGTAAGGCAGACCCCACAGTGGCTTCCACCTTGTATGTCAATGCGCGGTTCTTCACCGCCGACCAGCCCGAGTGGGCAGAGGCCCTCGTCGTCGACGGGGACCGGATCGTGTACGTGGGGGACGAGCCGACGGCGCGCCGGATCGCGGGCGGCCTCGCCGCTGGCGCCGAGGTGATCGAGGAGGACCTCGGCGGCCGGCTCGTGCTGCCTGGCTTCGTCGACGCCCACGCACACATCGTCGGCACCGGCGAGGCTGCGGGCCAGGCCGACCTCTGGGGCGCCCACGACCTTGCCGAGATTCAGCGCCGCCTCGCGCGCTGGGCGGCCGAGAACCCCGAAGCCACCCGCGTCCGCGCGCAGGGCTGGCTCCCGGGCACTGTCCCGGGCGGCGCACCGACGCGCCACATGCTCGACGAGGTGGTCTCGGACCGTCCCGTGTATGTCCAGACCTACGACTACCACTCGATCTGGCTCAACACCGCGTCGCTCGCTGAGCTCGGCATCGACCGCGACACCGTGGCGCCCGCGGGCGGTGCGATCGCCCGCGACGAGGCGGGCGACCCCACGGGCTACATCGACGAGACGGCGATGCAGCAGCTCGTGTGGCCCGCGCTCGACGGCGGTGCAAGTGACGACGAGCGCGACCGTTTCCTCGCGGCGGCGCTCGCGGGCTACCGCGCGACGGGCGTCACGGCGGCGACCGACATGGGGCTCGACGAGGCCGACCTCGCCGCGATGGTCCGCGCCGAGGAGGCCGGGACGCTCACGGCCCGCATCTCGGCCCACTACCGCGTCTACCGCTCGGAGGACCCGGCCGAGAACCTCGCCCAGGTCGCCCGCGCCGCCGAGCTCGCGGCCCGCCACGATTCGCCGTGGCTCCGCGTCGTCGGGATCAAGGTCATGGTGGACGGCACGGTGGACGGCTGCACCGCCGCGCTCGGCCGCCCGTACGCGGACGGCTCGCTCGCGGACCCGATCTGGGACCTTGAATCCCTTGCCCCCGTCGTCGCCGCCGCGGACGCCGCGGGCCTCCAGGTGGCGATGCATGCGATCGGCGACGAAGCCGTGCGGATCGCGATCTCCGCCGTCGAACGCGCCGTCGCCGCGAACGGCCCCAAGGAACGGAGGCACCGCATCGAGCACCTCGAGGTGGTCGAAGAGGCCGACATCGCCCGCCTCGCCGCGCTCGGCATCACCGCGAGCATGCAGCCCGTCCATGCGGACCCCGCGATCCAGGCGAACTGGCGCGCCAAGCTCGGCGACGAGCGCATCGAGCGGGGCTTCCCGTGGCCTGAGATGACGGACGCGGGCGCGGCGCTCGCGTTCGGCACGGACTCCCCGACGTCGCCCTACGCGCCCCTGCCCAACATGTTCGTGGCCTCGACGCGCCGCTCGGCCTTCGACCCGTCGCTTGAGCCGAACATTGCGCACTACGCGCTCCCGCTCGGCGATGCCATCACCCACGCAACGCGCGACGCAGCGTGGTCGAGCCGCGCGGAGAACCACATCGGCCGGCTTGCGGCGGGGCTCTTCGCGGACTTCGTCGTCGTCGACCGCAATGTCTTCGACGGCCCTGCCGAGGAACTGCTCGACGCCGCGATCGTGCGGACGGTCGTCGGCGGACGCGAGGTCCACACGGCGGCGGCCCACACGGCGGCGGCCGCGCAAAGCCCAGACCCCGCCGGGGCGACCCGATGAGCGCGGCCAGCCCGAAGGCCGCCCTGCACACGCTCCGCTTCCTCGGCGGGCGCATCGGCGGGCTGCTCGTGACCCTGCTCGCGTCGAGCTTCGTCGTGTTCGGCGCCCTGTACCTCGCGCCGGGCTCGCCCATCACGTTCCTCACCCACGGCCGGTCGATGACGCCCGACGCGATCGCGCAGATCAACGAGCAGTACCACTTCGACGAGCCGTTCCTCCTGCAGTACGTCCGCTGGCTCGGCGGCATCCTGCAGGGCGATTTCGGCCGCTCGATCCTCTACAAGGACTCGGTGGGCTCCCTCCTGGGCCAGCGCATCGGCACGACGGTCGCCCTCATCGCCCTGAGCGCCCTCCTCGTCGCGCTCATCGGCCTCGGGATCGGCATCTTCTCGGGCCTCAAGCCCGGCATCGCGTCGAGCGCGCTCATGGGGGTGTCGACGGCGGCCATGGCCGTCCCGACGTTCGTCGCCGCCGTCGTGCTCACGCTCGTGTTCGCCGTCGAGCTCGGCTGGTTCCCCGTGTTCGGCGTGGGCGAGGGCCCTGTCGACATGCTGTATCACCTCATCCTGCCGGCGTTCGCGCTCGCGCTCGCCTCGATCGCTTTCGTCGCGCGGCTCTCGCAGGCCGCGATCCGTCAGGAGATCACGGCGGACCACGTGCAGACGGCGATCAGCCGCGGCTTCCCGTACGGCGTCGTCGTACGGCGCCACGTGCTCCGCAACGCGTCCCTGCCCGTGCTCACGGTCCTCGGCCTCACGCTCGCGGGGATGATCTCGGGCACGGTCGTCGTCGAGCAGGTGTTCCAGCTCAACGGCCTCGGGAGCCTCCTCGTGAGCTCCGTCCAGCAGAAGGACTTCCCGGTCGTCCAGGCGATCTGCCTCGTCTATGTCGCGGCCTTCATCGTTCTCAATACCGTCATCGACCTCGCGTACTCGGTCCTCGACCCGCGCGTCTCGGTCGGGGGAGGAAAGTCATGACCGCCCTTGCCGTCGTCGCCGAGGCCCGCCGGCGCACGCGCCGACGCCCTCGGGGCAAGCACCTGAGCGTGCTCGGCTGGGTCGCCGCCGTGGTGCTCGCCGTCGTCGCCCTGCTCGCGGTCTTCGGCCCGCTGCTCGTCACCGTCGACCCCAACGCCGTCGACCTCGGGAACGCGTTCGCGGACCCGAGCGCGGGTCACCCGCTCGGCCAGGACGCGAGCGGCCGCGACCTGTTCTCGCGCCTCCTCTCGGGCGCCCGGACGTCTCTCGTGGGACCGCTCCTCGTTGTCGTCGTCTCGACCCTCCTCGGCACGGGCCTCGCGCTCGCCGCGGTGTGGGTCGGCGGCTGGTTCGACACCGCCGTCGCCCGTGTTGTCGACGCCGTGTTCGCTTTCCCCGGGCTGCTCCTCGCGATTCTCGCGACGTCGATCTTCGGAACGGGCCTCCAGGCGGCGATCATCGCGCTCTCGATCTCCTACACGCCGTACATCGCGCGGATCGTGCGCGGCGCGGCTCTGCGTGAGCGCTCGCTCCCGTACATCGCGGCGCTGCGCGTCCAGGGACTGCGCGGAACGGCGATCAGCCTGCGGCACATCCTGCCGAACATCGCGGGGCTCATCTTTGCGAACGCGACGCTCTCGTTCGGCTTCGCGCTCATCGACCTCGCAGCCCTCTCGTTCATCGGACTCGGCGTGCAGGCTCCCACGGCCGACTGGGGCGCCATGGTCGGCACCGGCATGGCCGGCATCCAGCAGCTCGAACCGCAGGAGGCCCTGTGGGCGAGCCTGCTCATCGTCATCACCGTCGCGGCGGCGAACAGCCTCGGCGACGAGCTCGTCAAGCGATCGGAGGCCCGCGCATGAGCGCCCTGCTCGAAGTCGACGGCCTGAGCGTCGAGCTCCCGGTCGCCGGCGAATACCGCACCGTCCTCCAAGACGTGTCCTTCAGCCTCGACGCCGGGCAGACGCTCGGGCTCGTCGGCGAGTCCGGGTCCGGGAAGTCGATGACTGTGCGCAGCATCGCCCAGCTTCTCCCTCCCGGGGCGCGTACCTCGGGTTCGATCACGTTCGACGGCGCGTCCGTCCTCGATCTTCGCGGCGACGCGCTGCGGAAGTTCCGCTCGCGCGACGTCTCGATGATCTTCCAGGACCCGCGCGCCCACACGAACCCTGTGCGCCGCATCGGCGACTTCCTCACCGAGGCGATGCGCGTCAACGGCCGCGTGCCGAGGCGCGAGGCGGAGCGCCGCGCCGTCGAACTCCTCGCAGAAGTGGGGATTCACGACGGCGAGCGGCGGCTCAGGCAGTACCCGCACGAGCTTTCGGGCGGGCTCCTCCAGCGCGTCATGATCGCCGCGAGCCTCGCCGTGAAGCCGCGGCTCATCCTCGCCGACGAGCCGACGACGGCGCTCGACGTCACCACCCAGAGCGAGGTCATGGCGATCCTCGCGCGGCTCCAGCGCGAATACGGGATGGCGATGCTCTTCATCACGCACGATCTCGAGCTCGCGGCCGCCGTGTGCGACGAGACCGTCGTCATGTACGCGGGGGCTATGGTCGAACACCAGGCGTCGTCGCGCCTCCACACGGACCCGCTCCACCCCTACAGCGCCGCACTCATGCAGGCGCGACCCGAAATCGAGCGGCGCGTACCGCGGCTTCCCGCGATCCCCGGCCACCCGACGTCGGCCTTCGAGACCCCGGACGGGTGCGCGTTCGCGCCCCGCTGCCGGTTCGCCGAGGACGCGTGCCGGGCCGCCCTGCCCGCGTTCGAGCGTGTGGGCGACGGCGAGTACAGCCGCTGCCGCCGCGCGGAAGAGCTGCGCGGGCAGCTGCTCGTGCCGGCGGTCGTGTCTCACGAGGAGGTTGTGCGATGAGCAGCACAGCGGGCAGGCGCGCGGACGCGCGCACAGACAGCGAACGCACGACGGCGGCGCCAGGCGGGGTGCCCATCCTCGCCGTCGACGGCCTGCGCAAGACGTTCGGCCGCGGGCGGAAGGAGGCCGTCGCCGTCGACGGCGTCTCCTTCGAGCTCGCGGCCGGTGGATCGCTCGGCATCGTGGGCGAATCCGGCTCGGGCAAGACGACGACGGCGCGCATGCTCATCGGCCTTGAACAGCCGACGGCGGGCCGCATCGTGCTCGATGGCGCGGACCACACGCGGCCCGCGCGCCGGATCAGGGACCTGCGAGCGCGCGGGCGGCTCATCCAGATCGTCTTCCAGGACCCGTACACGTCCCTCGATCGCAGGCAGAAGATCGGGGACTGCCTCGGCGAGGTCGTGCGGCTCCACTTCGGGCTCTCCGGCTCGGCGCTCGACGCGCGGGTGCGCGAGCTCGGTGAGCTCGTGGGCCTCCACGACCGGCAGCTCCGGGCCCTCCCGCGCGAGCTCTCGGGCGGCCAGCGGCAGCGCGTCGCGATCGCACGGGCGCTCGCGGCTGAGCCGAAGATCCTCATCCTCGACGAGGCCGTCTCCGCCCTCGACGTCTCGATCCAAGCCCAGATCCTCAACCTTCTGGCGGACATCCGCGAACAGCGTGGAGTCAGCTACGTCTTCATCAGCCACGATCTCGCCGTGATCCGGCAGATCACGGACACGGCCATCGTCATGCGGCACGGCCGGGTGGTCGAGCAGGGGCAGACCGCCGACGTGCTCGACAGCCCTCAGGACCCCTACACGCGGCTCCTGCGCGACAGCGTCCCCCATGCGGGGTGGCGGCCCGGAGCGGACGCCCTCGTCACGTCCTGATGCACTCCTCTCCCACCCCGCCTCCCGAACCCACCCCACCACCCGTACCCACCCCATCACCCGTACCCACCCCATCACCCGTACCCACCACCCAAGAAAGAACACACCCATGAACCAGAACCGCGTCCGGTCTCGCGCGGCCGTCGCCGCTGCCGGCCTGCTCGTCACCGCCCTCGTCAGCGGGTGCTCCGGCGGCGCCCAGGCCAAGCCCAAAGACACCGCAGCCGCCTCAGGCTCGACCATCATGACCCCGGCGGCGAAGTCCGAGGTCGATAAGATCACGTGGAACGTCTTCGAGGGCGAGCCGCAGACGATCGACCCGTTCAAGTCGGCCGACTACACGCCGAACATGATCAACGCCAACCTGTGCGAGAACCTCCTCCTCCAGACCCCCGACGGCCAGATCAAGCCGAACCTCGCCTCGAAGGTCTCGACCCCGGATCCGCTGCACTGGGTCTACGACCTCCGCTCGGACGTCAAGTTCTGGGACGGCGCGCCCATGACGGCGGACGACGTCGTCTTCAGCCTCCAGCACAACCTCACCGACAAGACGAGCCTCTACAACTACCTGTTCGGGAACGTCGACAGCGTCGCCGCCACGGGCGCCAACCAGGTCACGGTGACCCTCAAGGCGCCGGACTACCTCATCAACGACGAGTTCGCGAGCTTCGCGGGCGTCGTCGTCCAGAAGAAGTTCTTCGAGGCCCACGCCGCGGACTTCGGCTCGCCCGCCACGGGCCTCATGTGCACCGGCCCGTTCAAGTTCGACAAATGGACCCAGGGCCAGTCGATCTCCGTCACGCGGAATGACACGTACTGGAACCAGGACCTCAAGCCCAAGACCAAGAAGATCGACTTCACTTTCGTGACCGACGGCGCCGCCATCACGTCGGGCCTTCTCGCGGGCCAGATCGACGGGACGTTCAACGTTCCGACGGCGAGCGTTGCCCAGCTCAAGAACAGCCCCGCGGGCACGTTCAGCGAGGGCCCGGCGTCGTTCAACATGACGATGGTGTGGGCTGACCCGCAGGGCGCGGGCAGCAACGCGCAGGTCCGCAAGGCGCTCCAGGAGGCGATCGACTGGAACGGCGTCGCGAAGCAGACGTTCGCGGGGACGGGCCAGCCCATCAAGCTCCAGACGCCGTCCACCGTCTACGGGTTCGCGAAGACCCCGCTCGAGTCGCTCGAGAAGTCTCTTCCGGATCCCGCATCGGCCAAATATGACGACGCGAAGAAGATCGTCGACGGCCTCCCGGCCGACGTGAAGGCCAAGAAGATCACCATGGTCGTCCCCGACGCCGCCGAGACCCAGCAGTTCGGCCTCGCGATCAAGGACGCGGCCGGTCGCATCGGGCTCAACTTCGAGCTCAAGGTCGTCCCGCAGACGGGCTACACGAACTACCTCTACGACGAGAAGACTCGCGCTGGCGTCGACATCCTCTACACGCAGTTCTGGCCGAACATCCCGAACCCGCTTGACTGGCTCGTGACCACGGCCGTCTCGGGCGGCCTGTTCAACCAGTACAACTACAACGGCGTTGACGACCTGTATGCGAAGGCCGTCGCGACGGCGGACGTGGACAAGCGGGCCCAGCTCGTCTCCGACATCGAGACGAAGCTCCACGACGAGCTGCTTCCGATGGTTCCGGGCATCAAGCTCGACAGCACCGTGTGGATGAACAAGAAGATCACGGGCGCGCCGGCGGCGTTCGCGTACGTCTACTACCCGTGGGCCGCACACCTCGGCGGGGCGCAGTAGCCTCTGCCGCCTGATACGCCTCTGGCGCGGCCGCCTCTCTGGGCGGCCGCGCCAGAGCCGTTTGTGGACCGCAAGTGCGCGCCGGGCCCGCATCTACGCGCCGGGCCCGGCGCGTCAATGCGGGGGAGCCGCGTAGTTGCGGGGGAAAGCGGCCGGACCCCGACGGCCGAATCCGGAATCAGGCCGTGATACGGCCGACGGCGTCGACGGCCGTTGAGGGGTCGTGTGGCTCGGTGTCGAGGGCCCGGTGGATCGTGAGGCCTTCGATGAGAGCGTCGAGCAGGCGCGCGGTGGCGGGATCGAAGTGCTGCTCGAGAGCCCGCCGGCTCCGGGCCATCCACGCATTCGTAATATCGCGGAACCCGCTGTCCCGGGCGGCGAGCGTGTAGAGCTCGTGCGTGAGGACGAGGTCACGCTGGGTCCCGAAAACGTCCTCGGTGATGATGGCGACGACGGCCGCCTTCGCTGCCTCGCGGCCTTCGACGGCGGCCATCCGGCGCTCGAAAGCGTCTGCCACGGTGTCCGCGAACTGGGTGAAGGCCTCGCGGAGGAGCTCGTCCATTCCGTCGAAGTGGTAGGTCATCGACCCGAGGGGCACGTCCGCCGCGGTGGCGACCTTGCGATGCGTCGTCCCGGCGACGCCTGCTTCGGCGATCACCTCGAGGCACGCCTGGATGATCCGCTCGCGGCGGTCGGGATCGGAGCGGCGCGCCCGTCGTGCCGGGGCGGGTTGGTACGAGGTATCAGCCATCGACTGCGATTGTACGGATGACGCGCGCGGGGTTGCCGACGGCGACGACGTTGGCCGGGATGTCTCTCGTCACCACAGCTCCGGCGCCGATCACGCTGTTGTCGCCGATGGTGACCCCGGGGCAGACGATGACGCCGCCGCCAAGCCACACGTTGTCACCGATCGTGATGGGCCGTGCGGCCTCGAGCCGGTCCTTGCGGGGTTGAGGCTCGATCGGGTGGATCGGCGTGAGCAGCTGGATGTTGGGCCCGAGCTGGCAGTCCTCGCCGATGGTGATCGGGGCGACGTCGAGCGCCGTGAGGTTGTAGTTGACGAACGTGCGCGCCCCGATCGCGATGTGCTCGCCATAGTCGACGTAGAGCGGCGGCTTGACGAACGCGTCCTCGCCGAGCGAGCCGATGAGTTCGGCGAGGATCGGACGCGCGGCGGCTTCGTCGTCGACCGCCGCCCGGTGATACCTGTCGGCGAGCTGCACGGCCCGCTGAGCGCGGCGGGCGCTCTCCGGATCATCGGAGATGTAGAAGTCTCCGGCGAGCATGCGCTCGCGGTTGGTGCGGGGGTCGCCCTCGAAGTAGTCGGTCATGTCAGTTCACCTTTCCTGTGACGTTGACGAGTGGCCTGTCCGCCGCCTGGGCCGCTGGGGCCGCGCGCCCAGCCAGGAGGATGCCCGCGATGCAGCAGCCCACAGGCAGCGTGAGTGCCAAGGTGAGTCCGACGCCCTGGGAAACCCAGCCGATGACCGCTGGGCCAGCGAGCAGGCCGAGGTAGCCGGCCCCGACGATGCGCGAGATCAGGATCCCCTGGTTGGCGCCACCGAGGCTGCCCGCCGCCGTGAAGATCTGAGGCACGATGCCCGAGAGCCCGATCCCGAACGCGGACCATCCGGCGAGGGTGAGTGGGTAGGTGGGGGAGAGGACGACGACGAGCATGCCCGCCGCGGCAAGAAGCGAGCCGACCCGGACCACCTTGACTGGCCCGAAGCAGTGCACGACGGCGTCGGCGGAGAAGCGGCCCACCGTCATCGCGACGGCGAAGGATCCGTACGCGAGGGAGGCCGCGGAGGACGGCTGGCCGAGATGCTCGACGGCCTGGAGCGCGCTCCAGTCGCTCGCTGCGCCCTCGGAGAGCATCATGAGAAAGGCAAGGCAGGCGAGGATGACGATCGTCACGGTGCGCCGCCGGACCGAGCCAGGGGAGGCATCGGCCGCGGTCGTGTGGGCCTCGGTCTCGGAGCCGCCTCGCGTGGCGAGGAGCGCGGGGTATGCGATAGCGGCGGGGAGAGCAGTCACGATCGCCCCGATGCCGAGTGACCAGTTCACCGAAAGCCCCAGGGCTTGGATACCGCCGCCGAGCAACGCGCCCGCCCCGCCGCCGACCGAGAAATACGCGTGGAAGCTGGACATGATGGGTCGGCCGTAGGCACGCTCGACGATCACGGCCTGATCGTTCATGGCCACGTCGATCGCCCCCGCGCCCAGACCCAGGACGATCAGCGCGCCGCCCAGGAGCCGCGGCCCATCGGCGAGGCCAGCGAGATTGACCCCGATGACCAGGAGCGTCGCGCCAATGACGGCGGCGCGACGGCTGCCGAAGCGGTCGACGAGCGGACCGGCCGCAGTCATGCCGATAAAGGATCCGAGGCCCAACAAGAGCAGGAGGCCGCCGAGGACGGCGTGCGAGACCCCGGTCTGATGTTCGACGGCGGGGATGCTGACGACCCACACGGCAAGCGACAGCCCCGCGATGAAGAACAGGGCGACCGTCGCCGCACGGGCGCGGCGGAAGGTTGAGGGCGGGGTGGGCGTCATGGGGCCTTTTCTGTTCGGTGGGAGCTGGGCGTCGTCGGTGCGGGGGCGGCGACGATATGGTCAAACGTACACAGCACTATGGACATCTGTCCATAGTGTGATGGGTTGAGGCCTCGAATTTGTTGGGGTTCCGGGGGTGGCGATAGTTCGTTTAGTTCGGCCCGAACTAACGGTCTTTTTGTTCGGAAAGCCGAACAACATTGCAGGGCGAATTCGTCACCCGATTACTTGACAAAGTCTGTAAATTAACGCTTAGGTCGGTGTTGTTTGAACACTTGATTTGCCCATGCTGGCGGGGCCTGGTCCCCACGGCCCTGATGATGCCGCGCCGAGTGGCGGTGATCGGTCCGGCATTTCTCGCATGCGAGCGTCCCACCGCGGACGATGACGCCGGTTTCCGCGAAGGCCGGCGAGCGGATCCTGAATTGGCCCGAGGAGGCGGAATGAATATCAGCGGATTGGCTGACGTCCTCGTGTGGCTCTTCACGGCCGTCATCGGCTCGCTAGCATTCGTGGTGCTCGTCGTGGCGACGGTGGCTGCCCTCCTGCTCGTGTCGGGTGCCGTCGTCGTCGGTCGCCGGATCCGGCGCGGCCTCGGTGATCCTCTGCGGGCGGCGCGGAACCCCGAGCCGGCTCAGCGTCATGAGAGGACCGCGATCGTCCCGCGCGGTCGGGCGCGCCACTCGCTCAAGTGGTGAGGCGCGGTCCCGCCGTCCGAAGTCCACTTGTCGCCCTCAAGTCCTCTTGAAGGGGACTTGAGGGTGACAAGGGGACTGCTCAGTGCGAGAAGGTGGTTTCCCGACGCCGTCGGTCGTGGATGCTCGGCGGGAACCGGGTACCCGAGGCCATGAGAGCCGCGGCCCGCCCGGTAGACTGGGCTGCCGTGCCAGAACCCGCCCCGAACCGTGCCCGCACCGCCGCGGCGCACGCGTCGGCGCCGTCGTCACTGGCAGGCACAGGACCCGTCCCCGCAGGCATAGGCCGCGGCTCCGCAGGCACGGCCCCCGCAGGCACGGCCCCCGCAGGCACGATCCCCGCAGGCATAGGCCCCGCCCGCGCCCGCGCCGTGGCCCCCAGCCAGGCCTCCGCGATGCTCTCGCGGCTCGCCGAGCTCGAAGTCCTCACGAAAGGCCCCGCGTGGGCCCTCACTCGTTCGGCGCCGTGGGTCATCGCGGCGCTGCAGACCGCGTTCACCCGCAACCGCCCGCACGTAGAGCTCGAGACGTTCCACGACGAGCTCGACGACTTCCTTGCGGAACTCCGCGCCCGCGACGCCGCGTCCAACACCGCCAGCACGGCGGGAACGCTCACGGGCCGCCTCGTCGCGGACGATTGGACCCGCCGCCGCTTCCTCTCGCGCCGTGCGCAGAGCGGGCGCATCGTGTATGAGCTCACCGAGGCGGCCGCCCGTGTGCTGGCCTTCCTCGATTCGCTCTCCTCCGACCGCTCGACGCTCACGGGCTCGCGCCTCGGGACGCTCCTCGCCGACGTCGAGAAGCTTGCCCAGGAGACCAATCCGGATACGAGTGCGCGCGTCGAGGCGCTCGAGGCCGAGATTGGCGAACGGCGCGAGATGATCCGCGGCCTCGAGGCCGGAGAACTAGACGCAGGCCTCGAATCCGACGACGCCGTCGAGTCCGCCGAGAACATCCTCGACCTCGCGGCCGGCCTTCCAGCGGACTTCAAGCGCATGCGCGACCGCATCGAGGAATCCGTGGGCCAGCTCCGCAACCAGATCATCGAGGAGTCGCTCAGCAAGGGCGCGACGATGGCGCAGGTGCTCGAGGCCGACAAGCGGCTCCGCGAGTCGAGCGAGGGCCGCACGTTCCGATCCTTCACCGCGTTCCTCGAGAACCCCGAGCAGCAGCTCCGCTTCCGCTCGGCCATCGCCGAGGTCCTCTCGCGCGACTTCGCCGACCGCCTCGACGCCGAGGAACGCCTGACCCTGCGCCACCTCGTGGCCGAGCTCCGCGATCAGCACTCCGAGATCCAGGGCATCTACGGCAAGCTCTCCGAGAGCCTCAACACGTACGTCCAGAGCGACGACTACCGCCAGTCCGTGCGGCTGCGCGACGCGATTCGCGACGCCGAGCGCGCCGTCCGCAAACTCCCGTACCAGCGCGAGCAGGCCGCATTCGCGCCCGCGCCCGAGCTCTTCTCTGCGGAATTCGACTCGCTCGCGATGGTCAAGCTCTTCGACCCCGACGAATACGTCGCCCCGCCGCGGCTCGCGGAGCCCATCGCGTTCCGCGAGGGGGACCGCGTCCGCTCGGCGCGAACGGGCAAGGCGAACGCGGTGGCACTCCGGCGGGCCTTCGACGTCGCCCTTGCCGCCGACGGCGGGCGCGCGACCGCCGCGAGCGTGTGGCGCGAGCTTCCGCCCGAGGAGCGTCACATCAACACGATCCGCGCGCTGCTGGGCGAGCTTTTGCACCGCGGCGCCGTGTTCGCTGGCGACGTTGGCCGCGAGGGCTGGGAAGCGCTCGATTTCGAGCAGGTCGACGGCTCGGAGAGGCGCGCGTACGTGCCGGTGGGAGAGGCGAGGGCGGCCGAGGCCGCAAGGAATGGCGAGGCCGCTAAGAACGCAGACGTCGCGGAGAGGGGAACAGCATGACCGAACACGCCGAGGTCGGGGCGCCTGCCGCCCAGGTCGGGGCGCCTGCCGCCGAGGTCGGGTCGCCTGTCGCCGAGGTCGGGTCGCCTGTCGCCGAGGTCGGGGCCCCTGCCGCCGAGGTCGGGTCCCGCCGTCGTCCTGCGAACGCTGCCGCCCTCTACGACGGCGACACGGGCGCGCTTCCCCTCCGCGTGCGCCAGACCCTCGTGCGCCTGCTCAAGGGCCCGTACCTCGACGGCGGCCGCGACGAGCGCCTGTGGACGGCACTCCTCGACAGCCAGGACGTGTTGCGCTCGCGCCTGTCCGAGCTCTTCCTGTCCCTTCTCATCGACCACGAGCGGAAGATCGCCGTCGTCCGCCCCGTCGACCCAGAGCTTCTCGGCACGGCCGCGCGCTCGACGATCCTGCGCCAGCAGCGCACCCTGAGCCGCGTCGAGACGATCCTCGTCCTCCGCCTCCGGCTCCTCCTCGACCGCCACTCGACCGCGCACACCGAACCGACGGTCACGCTTGAGGAGCTTTCCGACGTCGTCGCCCACTACCAGCCCGCGGACCAGCAGGATGCGCTCCGCGACGCGGACACCGTGGCCCGGGCCGTCCAGAAGCTCCAGGCCCGCCGGCTGCTCCTCCCGACGCCGCTCGACGACGTCTTCCTCATCTCGAACGCCCTCCCGCTCGCGCTGCCGTTCGAGAACGTCGGGGACATCGCGCGCCACCTCGAGGCGGTCGCGGCGGCGGACGCGGATGTCGCGAGGGCGGGCGAGGCGGACGACGGCGCCGCGCAGCCCGCGCTTGACCTCGCCGGGGAGGGCGAGGATGAGGGCGACGGCAGCCCCGATCTCGGCGTCAGGGGGCCCGATCTCGGCGACGGCAGCCCCGATCTCGGCGTCAGGGGGCCCGACCTCGGCGAGACTGACGAGGCGGCCAGCACCGAGGAGGAGCTCGTATGAGCGTCGCGACCATGCTCCCGCTCGGCCTCGACGTCAACCCGGGCCAGTTCCGTCTGGGCCAGGTCCAGATCGTCAACTGGGGCACTTTCCACGGCGCCCACACGATGCACGTCGACCGCTCGGGGACGCTCCTCACGGGCAACTCGGGCGTCGGCAAGTCGACGCTCTTCGACGCGATCGCGCGCGTGTTCGACGCCCGCCCCCGCTCGAACGAGGCCGCCGCGACGCGCACGGGCCAGAGCGAGGACCGCCGCACGACCTTCACGTACATGCGCGGCAAGGTCGGCGACGTCGCGGTCGGGGAGACGCAGGCCAGCGCGTTCCAGCGCCCCGGCGCGACATGGAGCGCCGTCGCCCTCACCTACGACAACGCCGCGGGCACACGCTGCACGCTCACCGCGCTGTTCGACCTCCCGAAGAACGGGACGGAGTCGAGCCTCGGCCGCTTCTACCTCATCGACTCCGTGCCGCTCGACGTGCGAGCGGTCGAGGGCATCGCGGACCGGCGGTTCACGCGGAGCACGCTCGAGGGGATCTTCCCGCACGCGCAGGTCTTCGACGTCCACAAGAACTTCGCCGAGCGCTTCCGCCGCCTCCTCGGCATCTCCTCGGACCAGGCCATCCCGCTCCTGCGCGTAATCCAGGCCGGCAAGGGGCTCGGCGGGAGCGTCAACAGCTTCTTCCGCGACCAGGTCCTCGATCCGCCCGAGACACTCGCGGCCTCGGACCAGGTGGTCGAGGAGTTCAGCAACCTCATGTCCATCCGGCAGCGGCTCGAGGACGTGCGCGAGCAGCGCGACCAGCTCGCGCCCGTTCCGGGACTCAACGTGCAGTATGCGAAGGCCCTCCTCGAGGCGAACCGGCTCCGCGACCTCACGGGCGAGGCGTTCGAGCGCGTCCGCGAGCAGTTCGCCGTCACGGTCCAGGAGCGCATCGCGGCGCGCGCCGCCGATTCGGCGAAATCGAAGGCCGCCGAGCTCGCCGCCGAGCGCAAGACCCGCGACGCGCTCGCGAATCAGCTCCGTGCGCTCGAAGCCGAGTACAACAACGCGGGCGGGAACCAGATCAGCACGCTCGAACAGCACGTCGAGAACGCGCGCGTCGGGCTGCGGCTGCGGCGCGAGGTCGAGGCGGCGGCGCGGCAGGGAATGGACGACGCCGGGCTGCAGCTTCCGTGGACGGCCGAGGGCTGGGCGGGGGCCCACCAAGAGGCCGCCGCGGCGACCGAATCGCTCGAGGGCGACTCCGCGGCCCTGCGTGAGGCGCGCTTCGAGGCCTTCGACGCGCACGCGGCTGCCAAGCGCGACCTCGCCGAGTCCCGCCGCGAGCTCGAGTCGATGGCCGCGCGCAAGAGCCTCCTGCCGCCGTCGTCCGTCGAAAACCGGGCCGCGATCGCCGCGGCGACGGGCGTCGCGGAGGAGGACATGCCGTTCGCGGGCGAGCTCATCGATCTCGCGGACGGCGAGGAGCGCTGGCGGCCCGCCGCCGAACGCGCGCTCCGCTCGCTCGCGACGACGCTCCTTGTGCCCGGCGAGCACTTCGCCGCCGTGACCCGCTACCTCGACGAGCACGCGATCCGCGGCGCGCTGCGCGCCGTCGACCTCTCGGTGCCCGTCCCCGGCGCCGCCGCCGCGCTCGCCGATGTGCGCGAGGACGACCTCCTGACGAAGCTCGACATTCTCGAGAACGCAGGGCTCGCAGTGCGCAACCGGGCGGGCACGTATGTCCGCGAGCGCATCGCCGTCGACTTCGCATACCCGTGCGTCGAGGATCCGGACGAGCTCGCGGGGCTCGACCGCGGCCTGAGCCTCGGCGGCGTCGTCAAGCGGCACCGCGGGACGGTCGAGAAGGACGACCGCTTCGCATCCCGCCAGGACTGGGTGCTCGGCTTCGACAATGCCGTCAAGATCGAAGACCTCGCCGCGCGCATCGCCGCGCTTGAGGCCGCCCTCGCGCGCGCCGCCGAGGCCGCCCAGGCGAGCGAGGACTCGCACCAGGGCATGGCCCGCCGCCTCGAGGCGCTCCGGCGCGTCGCCTCGGACGCGCGGGCGTGGGAGGAGGTCTCGGCCGTGGTCGCCGAGGACGAGCTCCGCCGCGCCGAGCAGCGCCTTGAGGACGCTCAGGCCGCGCAGGCCGACCTCGAGCCGCTCCGCGCGAAGGTCGAGGCGGCCCGCGAGGAGCACCAGGCCTCGACCGAGGCCGCCGCGGTCCTCCAGAGCGAGCACCGGCATCTCGATGCGGCCGCGAGCTCCGCGGCGAGGCTCCTCGAAGCCGGGCGCTCGCGCGTCGCCGGGGCGCCGCCGTCGGGCGACGACGTCCAGGCCCTCGCCCCCTACTTCGACGGCGCCGCGGGCCTCGCCGACCTCCACGGGCTCGACAACCTGGCCAACACCGCGCGCACGCGCCTCCTCGAGGAGCTCCACGCGGCCGAGAGCCGAGGGCAGGCCGCCGCGGAACGCCTCACCCGGATCTTCGAATCGTTCGAGCGCGAGTGGGGCCCGGGCGTCTCCGCGGACCACGGCGTGTCCGTCGCCGCGGCCAGCGCGTTCGAGGCCCGCTATCACGACATCGTCTCCGAGGGCCTGCCCGCGCAGGAGGCCGAGTTCCGGCGCTTCTTCCAGCAGCGCACGCACGAATCGTTCAGCACGCTCCTGCACCTCCTCGACGAGGAGCGCCGCGCGATCTCCGCCCGCATCCTCCCGCTCAACAGCATCCTCGGCGGCGTCGGGTTCCACGAGGGCAGCTACCTCGAGCTCGACATCAAGCAGACCGTGCCCGCGTCCGCGCGCCAGTTCAAGGACGCGATCGTCTCGGCGCTCAAGGCGCGCCACGGTATGGACGCGAAGGACGACGGCGCGGGCGCAGCTGGAGACGACGCCCTCGCCGCCCGCTACAAGACCCTCGAGACGCTCGTGAAGCGCCTCGGCTCGTCGACGCCCGAGGACCGCCGCTGGCGCGCCGAGGTGCTCGACGTGCGGACGCACGTGTTCATCTCGTGCAAGGAGCACCGCGCCGGCGCCAACCCGGACGGGATGCCACGGGACGAGGTCTTCGTCCACGCGGACACCGGCAGCATGTCCGGCGGCGAGCGGCAGCGCTTCACGGCGTTCATCATGGCGGCCGCGCTCAGCTACCAGCTCGGGATCGCGGAGCAGGGCTTCACGACCTACGGGACGGTCATGATGGACGAGGCTTTCGTCCTCGCGTCCGAGGAGTTCGCGGGGGCCGGCATCTCGGCCCTGCATGAGTTCGGGTTCCAGCTCCTGCTCGCGGCGCCCGAGAACGTCATCGACCTCTCGCGGCACCTGGGATCGGTCACGGAGATCCTCCGCGACAAGCGCACGAACCGTTCGGGTCTTTTGGAGGGGCTCGGGCGGGAGGGGGAGCCAGGCGGGCCGGTCTCGCAGGCCAACCCCGTCGACATCGTGCTGCGCGAGCCGGTGTAGGGGAGTCGGCCCTGTAACCAAGCTCACACGCGGTCGGGTTGGAGGCCCGGCGCGGGCCACGCTATGGTGGACGGTGCAAGGCGCCACTTGTTAGCTGAGGCTCCTTCGCGGAAACAGGCCAGCGACCCGGAACGTCGAGAGACGCCAAGGGTCAGGACAGATCGCTCCGGATTAAGGGGCGGTTCCGATTGGCTCCCCGTCACAGCGGGGTCACGACGCGAAGTGCCGAAGGTCTTACGAGGAGAGGTTTACCGCGGGTCCGACGGGCCCCGCTTCTCGCGCCGAAGCCTGATTCGACCGAGGTTTTCCGTCATGCTGTTCGCCACCGCTCTCGTGCGCACGTCCGTCGCCGGCCGCCGCCCCGCCGTCGTCGTGCTCGCCCCGATCGCGATCGCGCTCGTGCTTCTCGTGCTGGGCGTCCTCGTGCTCCGCGACCTCCAGGGACTGCACCTCGCGCACGTGCGCGTGGTCTCGACCGCTGCGGCCGACGCCCGCCGCGTCACGGACCTCGCGGCTCGCCTCGTCGCGGCGTGCGCAGGGGAGGCCGCCGTGGTCGCGCTCCTTGCCGGCCTCGGCGTCGCGTTCGCGCTCGTCCTCGCCCCGGTTCGCCCCGCGTTGGGTGCGCTTGCGGCACTTGCGGGCATCGCCGTCGTCGTTCGCTCGCTCCCGGGAGCCGTGCGAAGTCAACGCGACGCGCGGCGCGCGTCCAGAGAATTCGGAGACTCACCAGCTATCGTAGGCCCGCGTACTGTGGGCCCGCGCGTCGCGTGCGGCGCGCGTCCGTCCTGACCGCCGACCCGAGGAGCCGCATGCGGCACACGACCGATCGCGAGGCCAGCGCGCCCAACGAGCCGTTCCACGACCTGTACGGGCAGCTCATCGCCCAAGACCGCCGGAGGAAGTTCCGGCGGCGGAGGATCACGGTCCTCTCGATGGCGCTCGTCGTCGTGCTCGTGCTCGGCGCCGGAATCTTCGCGCTCACGACGTATCTCGGGATCGAGAACGGGATCAAGCGCTCGCAGGCGATCGACGGCGGGGCGGGCCTCGACCAGGACGTCAACATCCTCCTCATGGGCCTCGACAGCCGCCTCGACGAGAACGGCAACGCGCTGAGCCAAGAGGAGTACGACGCGCTGCACTCCGGCGGCTCGGACGACGGCGGGTACAACAGCAACGTCCTCATGCTCCTGCATGTGCCGAAGGACGGGAGCACAGCGACGATCATCTCGATCCCGCGCGACGACTACGTCGAGCTGGTCGGCCACCCCGACGGCGTCACGGAAGGCAAGGTCAAGCAGGCCTACGGCTACGCGATGGACGAGGCCATGCGGACCCTCAAGGCCAATCAGGGGAGCAAGAGCGACGCCGAGGTCTACCAGCAGGCCCGCGACGCCGGACGCAAGGCCGAGATCAAGACGGTCGAGAACTTCCTCAATGTCAAGGTGGACCACTTCGTCGAGGTGACGATGTCCGCGTTCCTCTCGGTCGCGAAGGCCGTCGCCCCCATCACGGTGTGCCTCCAGGAGGCCACCAAGGACACCTTCTCCGGTGCCGACTTCAAGGCAGGGCAGCAGCAGCTCAATGCCCAGCAGGCCGTGGCTTTCGTGCGTCAGCGCCGCGACACCTCGGGCAAGGGCGTGTTCCTCACGGACCTCGACCGGGCGCGCCGCCAGCAGGCGTTCATCGCGTCCCTCGCGACGCAGCTCAAGCAGAAGGGCACGTTCACCGATCTCGGGAAGATCCAGGGGATCATCGGCGCGCTCAAGGACAAGATGGCCGTCGACCAGTCGCTCAACCTCATCGATTTCGGACTCAAGGCCAAGCAGCTCACGGACAACCACACGAAGTTCGTGACCCTGCCGATTGTGGAGTTCGGCTGGTCGGACACGGGCGAGTCGGTCAACATCGTGGACAAGGGTGCGATTCAGGCCCAGGTCGCCGAGCTCCTCGCCCCGCAGCCGACGACGAGCGCGGCGCCCGCCCCGCCGCAGACGTCGGCGCCGCCCGCGCAGCAGGGTTCGCAGAAGGCCCCGGCGCAGCAGGCCCCGGCGCAGGCCCCGGCGCAGCAGGCGCCCGCTCCCGCTCAGCCGTCGCCGCCGTCGACCGGGACGTACGACGCCGGCGACTGGTCGTCGTCGCTCCTCGGCGGCGGCATCCCCTGCGTCAAGTGATGCGTGGCCACCTCTCGCTCGACGCGTGGCCGCGCGAGTTAACCCGCGCGTCGCCCGGGTGTTGCCCTGGCGTGGCCAGCCCTTCTTAGAGTGCCCCCGTGGGTGACAGCGTTCGACGGCGGTACGTCGCCCTCGGGGACTCCTTCACCGAGGGCGTGGGGGATCCGCATCCGGGCCTCCCGAATGGGGTGCGGGGCTGGGCCGATCGCGTCGCGGAGAAGCTCGCGAAGCACGAGAAGGGCTGGGAGTACGCCAATCTCGCGGTCCGCTCGAAGCGCCTCCAGCAGATCATCGACGACCAGCTCGAACCCGCGCTCGCCCTCGAACCCACGCTCGTGACGCTGTACGCGGGCGGGAACGACATCCTCGACGTCGGCACCGACATGGACCACCTGCTCGAGGAGTACACGGGCCTCGTGGACCGACTCGCCGAGACCGGGGCGACGCTCGTGCTCTTCACGGGCTACGACGTCAAGGTCGCGCCCCTGCTCGAGCCGCTGCGTCGTCGCAACTGGCAGTACAACGCGCGGGTGCGGGAACTCGCGCGCGAGCACGGTGCGGTCCTCGTGGACTACTGGTGCTTCGACGAATACAACGACAAGCGCATGTGGGACGCCGACCGCCTCCACATGTCGACGGCAGGGCACAAGTTCCTCGCGCGCCAGGTCCTCGACCATCTGGGCATCCCGACGCCGATCAAGCCCCTCGACTGGGAGCCGCTCGCACCCCGGAGCACCCTCGAGTGGATCGATGCCCAGCGCGAATGGCTCAACGACTGGGTGCTCCCGCTCATCGGCCGCAAACTGCGCGGCGTGACGCTCGGCGACTCGCTCGGCCCCCGCTGGCCCGAGCCCGTCAAGGTGCCCCGAAAGGGAGGGCTCCGGCGCTACGCGATCGACCATCCCGAGGTCCTCGAAGCGCACACGCCCTAGCCTGAGGAGGGCCCGGCTCGGCGGGGCGTAGGCTGGCAGGGCTCACGAAAGGAACGCCATGCCACTCCCTGCCCTCAACCGCTCTGGTCGTCTGAGCGGGGCATGGCTCCTCGTCCTCGCGCTGCTCGCCATGACCGCGCCGCTCTCGACCGACCTCTACCTCCCCGGCTTCCCGCGCGTCCAGCAGGACTTCGCGGCCTCGGCGTCGGGGGTCCAGCTCACGCTCACCGCGTTCCTCGTGGGCATGGCGTTCGGCCAGCTCGGCTTCGGCGCGATCTCCGACCGCTTCGGGCGCATCGTCCCGCTCGTGTGCGGGACGGCCCTCGCGCTCGCCGCGTCGGCGCTCGCCGCCGTCGCCCCCTCGCTCGAGGTGCTCATCGCCGCGCGGCTCGTGCAGGGCCTTGGCGGGGCGGCCGGCGTCGTCATCGCGCGCGCGATCCTCGTCGACCTCACGCGCGGGCCGGAGACCGCCCGCACGATGAGCCTCATGATGACCGTCGGCGGAATCGCGCCCATCCTCGCCCCGTCGATCGGCGCGCTCCTCCAGGGCCCCGTCGGGTGGCGCGGCGTCATGTGGACGCTCGCGGGGCTTTTCGCGGTCATGATCGCGTCGGTCGCACTCGTGTTCCGCGAGACCCGCCCGGCCCACGAGCGCGACGGCGCGAGTCCGCTCGGCGGCCTCGCCCACGTGGCCCGCGTGCCGCGCTATGTCCTGTTCGCGGCGCTCTTCGCCACGACGTTCGCGGTCATGATGACGTACATCTCCGCCTCCTCGTTCGTGTATCAGAACGTTCTCGGATTCAGCGCTGTCGGCTACGGCCTCGCGTTCGGCATCAATGCCGTAGGGCTCATCACGTCGGGCTACGTCTCGTCGCGGCTCGCCCGGACGGTCGGCCCGCTGCGCACGGTGCGGGTCGCGGTGCCGCTCTTGCTCGCGTTCTGTGCCCTCACGCTCGTGGTCGCCCTCCTGCCCGGGCCGCGCTGGCTCCTCGCGGTGCCGATCTGGCTTTCGGTCACGACCGTCGGCTTCATCATGGGCAACTCGGCCGCCCTCGCGCTCGACGCCGTCCGCCACGTCTCGGGGAGCGGCTCCGCGGGGCTCGGCTTCACGCAGTTCGTGTTCGGCGCCGTCGTCTCGCCGCTCTCGGGCATCGGCGGGGCCGGCACGCCGGTGCCGATGGCAGTCCTCATGACGACGGCGGCGCTCGTCTCCACGCTGCTCGTGGCGGTCGCGGCACGGAGGGGCGAGGCGGCGTAGGGCGCTGCGGGGGTGGGGCGCTGCGGGAGTGGGGCGCTGCGGGAGTGGGGCGAGGCGGCGTAGGGCGCTGCGGGGGTGGGGCGCTGCGGGGGTGGGGGCGACGAGCGGCTCGCGGCCTCGAGGTGGCCCGCTTCGCGGTAGGGGAGACGCGTTGTGGCCGAGAGGACGCGCTGAAGCCGTCTTTTCGGCCACAAGCCGTCTTCCCGCGCGTCGTCGTCGGCCCGTCGCCTCGCAACCCCGCCGCCACCCGGCCGCGGCTAGACTCGGGGCACGGGGCCCCTCCGGCCCGGCCCCCGTAAGCGCAGCGAAGGAGCACGCCCATGACCACCTGGCGCATCCGGGATTTCCACCCCTCCGATCTCGACGGCATGCTGAACCTGTGGAGCGCTCTGACGGCGTCGGGCATCGAGCCGGTGTACTCGCTCTCGGAGGTCCTCGCGAGCTGCCAGGCGGACTACGCGACGGTCGCGGTGCACGGCGAGGACGTGGTGGGTGCCGCCGTCGCGCGCGCGGCTCACGAGCAGGGCTGGATCGTGTTCCTCGCGATCCTCCCCGAGTGGCGCAGCCGCGGGATCGGCACGGCGCTCCTCGCCTCGATCGAGCGCCGCATGGCCCCGCTCGGCCTCACGAAGCTCTCGGCGCTCATGCCGGACACCGAAACCCGCGTGGACGCGTTCACCGCCCGCGGCTTCAAGGACGTCAAGAACCTGCGCTTCTTCGAGCGGCAGATCCCGGTGCAGCGCGCCGAGCTCGGCCCGCTCGCGCAGCTCGGCGGGCGTGTGCTCCCGCGCGACCTCTGGGAGAACGTCGCGGGCATGCAGCGCGAGAAGCAGCTCCTCGAGCGGCGGCTCGTGCTCCCGCTCGCGGAGGCCGAGCTTGCGGACGAATTCGGTGTGGTGCCGCCGCGCGCCGTCGTCCTTTTCGGTCCTCCCGGCACCGGAAAGACGACGTTCGCGAAGGCCATCGCGTCCCGCCTCGAGTGGCCGTTTGTCGAGGTGTTCCCGTCCCGCCTTGCGTCGGATTCGGAGGGCCTCGCCGGTGCGCTGCGGCGCACGTTCACGGAGATCGCGGAGCTCGAGCACGCTGTCGTGTTCCTCGACGAGGTCGAGGAGATCGCCTCGCACCGGGCCGGAGACCCGCCGAGCCCCAACCAGGGCGTCACGAACGAGCTGCTCAAGATCATCCCCGCGTTCCGCGAGCAGTCCGGCCGGCTCCTCGTGTGCGCGACGAACTTCATCCGCGCGCTCGACTCGGCGTTCCTGCGGCACGGACGGTTCGACTACGTCATCCCGATCGGCCTGCCGGACGCCGAGGCCCGCAGCGCGATGTGGCAGCGGTTCATCCCGGAGGCCGTCGTCGACTCGGTCGATGTCGAGCGGCTCGTCGAGCGCACCGAGGGCTTCTCCCCGGCGGACATCGAGTTCGCCGCGCGCTCGGCGTCGCAGCGCGCGCTCGAGAAGGCGGTCTACTCTCCCGCGGCCGTGGTCGCCGCCGTGGTCGCCTCGGCGGCGGGCGACAGCGACGCTGCCGACGACGGCGCCGTTCGGCCGGGCGCGCACGCGGCCGGCACGGAGGGGAACGCGAGGCGCGGGCCGACCACGGAGGATTACCTCGAGGCCATCGCCGAGACGAAGACGACCGTGAGTGACGAGGTCGCGGCGGCGTTCCTCGAGGACATCGAGCAGCTCGCGCGCGTCTGAGCCCGCGCTGCCCGATCCGGCGCCCCCCAAACCCCGTCCTTCCAACCCGTCCTTTCCTGTACGCGTACTGGAAGGGACGGGCCCGAGGCGGTCCGTTCGTGTACGGGTTTCGGCGGCTCGCCCCCGAGAGGCCCCGAGAGATCCCCGGAATTCCGCATGTCTTCGGGCTCCCGTGGCCGGTCCCTGAGTGAAAACCCGTACAGCCGGGACCACGTTCCATCGTGTACGCGTACTGGACGGGACGAAGCGTTCTTGCGTCGCCCCCAGTTCTGTGACGCACGCCAACCCGTGGCAAAGTGTTGCGCATGACTGGAACCCTCCTGAAGGCCGCCCATCGGGTCGGCGACCGCGTGCACGCCGTCCAGATGGGGTGGGCGCGCAGGTTCGGGTTCATTCCCGAGGTCGTCGCGTATCGCGGATACGGCACGACGTCGCGCGTGCGGATCCTCGCGCGCGTCCTCTACGGCGCCCCGGGCCTCCACAGGATCGGCGCCAACACGACGCGGGAGCCCGGGCGCGGTCGCGACGGGTGCCGGCCCGGATGGCCCGAGTCGCGGGCTCCTCAGGGGTGGACCGGCACGGAGAACGTGCGCGGCTGGCGCGCCTTCACGAGCGTCCCGATCGAGCACTCGGTCGTGACGATCGAGATCGGCGGCAGCGTGCAGACTGTGCACGCGGATTTCGGCGGAGTCGTAGACGCGATGGTCGACGTCTCGCTCGAACCGGGCTGGCATTCCGTGCGCTTGAGCGCGGACGGCGCGGTGCCCGCCGTCGGCCAGGTCCTCGTGGTCGACCCCGCGACGACGTTCGGCATCGTCTCCGACATCGACGACACCGTCATGGTGACTGCCCTCCCACGCCCGTTTCTCGCGCTGTGGAACACGTTCGTGCTGAGCGAGCGCGCCCGAACGCCAACGCCCGGTATGTCGGTGCTGCTCGACAGACTCGCCGCGCAGCACCCCGAGGCCCCGGTCATGTATCTCTCGACAGGCCCTTGGAACGCCGCCCCGACGCTCTCCCGGTTCCTCGGCCGCAACCTGTACCCCGCCGGCCCCCTGCTCCTCACCGACTGGGGCATGACGCCGGACAGCTGGTTCCGCAGCGGCCGCGAGCACAAGGTCCGCAACCTCGCGCGCCTCGCCTCCGAGTTCCCGAAGGTCAAGTGGCTCCTCGTCGGCGACAACGGCCAGCACGACGAGGCGATCTACGCCGAGTTCGCGCGTCGGCATCCGGCCAGCGTCGCGGCCGTCGCGATCCGTGAGCTCACGGGCAGCGAAGCCGTGTTCTCGGGCGGCACGATGCACGACGGGCGGCCGACTCCCGTTCCCGGCGTCCCGTGGGCGTCAGCGCCCGACGGCGCGGCGCTCGCCGAACAGCTCGAGGCGTTCGGGGTCCTGTAACCGGGCCCCGCGCCCAGCGGTGCCGCTTCCCCGCACTGGTGCCGCGGGTCCGCCGCACTGGTGCCGCGGGTCCGCACTGGTGCCGGGGGTCCGCACTGGTGCCGCGGGTCCGCACCGGTGCCGCGGGTCCGCCGCACCATTGCGGGGAAGGGCGCCCGCTGTCCTCGAACAACCACGTCTGCGGGTGCACACTCGAACTATGACCGACGATGTGAGCTTCGACAACCTCCAACGCGACCGCCAGTCCATGCCCGCCGACGTCCTCGCCGAGCTCCAAGCGGCCGACGTCGAAGCCGACTATCGCGCCCGCCCCGCCTACCAGCAGAACGACTATCTCGCGTGGATCGGCCGCGCCCAACGGCCGGAGACACGCGCGAAGCGCATCGAGCAGATGATCGAGGAGCTCCGCGAGGGCGGCGTCTACATGGGCATGGACCACGCGCCATCGCGCAGGACCGACGACCGATAGGGTGCCCGGGAGCCGTCGGAGACCATTGGGCCACTCGACAATCCGCCGTTCACCCCTTGCCCCCGCGGCCCTGTCGGCAGCGAGAATGGCCCATGACGGTCCTCATGAGGTCCCTGGAAACCGCAGTCCCCGCGACGGTCCTCAAGCAGGCCGAGGCCCGCGACGTCTTCGCCGCGCAGGAAGGCCTCACCCGGCTCGGAACCCGCCTCGTCCGCGCGTGCTTCGACGCGGCCGCGATCGACACGCGCCACACGGCCGTCGCCGAATTCTCGTGGGACCGCCCCGACCACGACCCGGAGTTCTTCGATCCGTCAACCAGAGCGGTTCTCAACCCGAGCACGAAGACCCGCAACGACCTCTTCGTCCGCGAGGCCACGCCGCTCTTCACCGAGACCGCACGCCGCGCGCTCGACAAGGCCGACGGCCTCGGCCCCGAGGACGTCACGCACGTCATCACGGTCTCGTGTACGGGCTTCTTCAACCCGGGCCCCGACTACCGGATCGTCCGGGAACTCGGCCTCAAACCGTCTGTCCAGCGACTCCACCTGGGCTTCATGGGCTGCTACGCCGCCTTTCCGGCCCTCCGCGCCGCGAAGGCGTTCTGCGAGGCGGACCCGAACGCCGTCGTGCTCGTGGCCATTGTTGAGCTCTGCACGCTGCACGTGCGCAGCTCGAACGACCCGGACACGATCCTCGGCGCGTCCCTCTTCGCGGACGGCGCCGCGGCCGCCGTCGTCACGGCCAGGGACCTCCCGCTCACGCGCCCGGCCCTGAGCCTCGACGCGTTCGAGACGACGCTGACGCCCGTCGGCGAGGAGACGATGGCGTGGAACATCGGCGACCGAGGCTTCGAGATGGTCCTCGGCACGTACGTCCCGCACATCATCGACGACTACATCACTGGCGCGCTCGAGCCGCTCCTCGAGGGCGATCCCGCACTGTCCGGCCGGCCGCACGCCGAGATCGAGCATTGGGCCATCCACCCGGGCGGCCGGAGCATCGTGGACAAGGTCGTCGGCCGGCTCGGCCTGAGCGAGACCCAGGCCGTCCCCGCACGCGAGACCCTGCGCGAGTTCGGGAACATGAGCAGCGCGACGGTCATGTTCGTCCTCGAGCGCATCCTCGGGCTGCCGCGTTCGGGCGACGCGTCCGGTACAACAGCGGCCGACGGCGGGCGGCCGGGCACCGAGCGCGTGTGCGCGATGGCGTTCGGCCCGGGCCTGACCGTCGAAACCGCGCTCTTGACCCGCGTGCATCCCTGATGCGCGTGCCCGATGAGCGGGGCGCTGAACGGCGCGGCGCGGAACGGCACGACGTCGTGATCGTCGGGGGCGGCCCCGTGGGCCTCTGCCTCGGCGTGCTGCTCGCGCAGCGGGGCGTCGACGTCGTCGTCCTCGAAGCCCGCACCGAACGGCTGCAGCACTCGCGCGCGATCGGCATCCACCCGCCCGGCCTCCGCGTCCTCGCGACCGCGGGCGTCGCGGACGGGCTTGCGGCCGACGGCGTGCGGATCACCGGCGGTGTCGCGCGCTCGCGCGGGCGAGACGTCGCGCGCCTCGCGTTCGACCCGCCCGTGCTAGCCGTCCCGCAGTGGCGCACGGAGGAGGCCCTCGAAACGCGGCTTGCCGAGCTCGCGCCGTCGGCCCTCCGGCGGGGCACGCGCGCGGTGGGGGCTGGCGGGGCGGGCGGGGCGGGTGGGGCGGGTAGGGCGGGGGAAGGAAGAACGGATGCGGGTTGCGTCGTCCGCGCGGTCGGGGCCGACGGCGGCGAGCTCGCCTTCGCGGGCCGCTGGGTTGTCGCGGCCGACGGCGCGCACTCGCCGATGCGGGCCTTTCTCGGGGTCGCGGTGCGCGAGCGTGCCTACCCGGACGCGTACCTCATGGGCGACTTCGCCGACGCGACCGACGACGGCGCCGCCGCCGTCCTGCACCTCGAGCCGGGCGGGATTGTCGAGGCGTTCCCGCTGCCGGGCGGCGTGCGCCGGTGGGTCGTACATGTGGATTCGCCCGTGGCCGCCCCGTCGGCGGGCGGCCTCGCGCGGCTCATCGCCGAGCGGACGGGAGAATCCGTCGATGCCGAGACGAACTCGATGCTGAGCGCCTTCACCGTGCGTGAGCGCCTTGCCGAGACGATGGTTCGGGGGCGCACGGTGCTCGTCGGCGACGCCGCGCACGAGCTGAGCCCGATCGGCGGCCAGGGCATGACGCTCGGCTGGCTCGACGCGGAGGCCTTCGCGCCGCTCCTCGCGCGGGCTGCGGAGAACGACGGCGCGTGGCCCGAGCTGTGGGCTGCGGTCGAGGGCGAACGACGGCGGGCGGCGGCCGAGGCGGCCCGGCACGCGGGACTCAACATGGCCTTGGGAAGGCCGCTCGCGGGGCCGGTCATGGCGGCGCGGAACGCCGTGTTCGCGGGACTCTACCGGGCGGAGGCCGTGCGCGCGTGGACGGCCCGGCGCTTCACGATGCAGTAGGGGCCCCGCCCGCGCGCAATTGTCGGGTTGAGCAGGGTCAAAGGCGCGTTGACCCTGCGTAACCCGACAATTCCGGGAGAAGAACGGGGTCGCGGGGGAGAGCCGCCGGATCGAACACTGCGAGGGCCTCCGGAAGGGAGCCGGGGAGTCCGAGGGACTCGAGGAGCCGCTCGGTCACCCGTTCTGGCCGCACGCCAGCGTTCACGAGGGCCGCGAGTGTCACGGCGCCATCGCGCTTCGCGAGCCGCCGGCCGGCCGCGTTGAGCACGAGCGGGACGTGCGCATACTCAGGCACGCGGCACCCGAGGAGCCCCGCGAGATAGGCCTGCCGCGGGGTCGAGGGCAGGAGGTCGTCGCCGCGGACCACCTGGTCCACGCCCTGCTCGGCGTCGTCGACGACCACGGCGAGGTTGTACGCGACCACCCCGTCGTTGCGCTCGAGCACGAAGTCGTCGACGAGGCCCGCGTAGCGCCCGTGCAGCACATCGGAGACGGCCCACTCGCTGACCCCGGCGCGCAGCCGGACCGCCGCGGGACGCTCGGCCCGGCGTCGTGCGCGCTGTGCCTCGGTGAGGTCGCGGCACGTGCGGGGGTAGGCGCCCTGGGGGGCGTGCGGGGCGCTCGGCGCCTCCTGGATCTCGCGGCGCGTGCAGAAGCACTCATAGGTGAGGCCGTCCGCGGCGAGGCGGCGCAGGGCGTCCGCGTAGAGCTCGGTGCGCTCGGTCTGGCGCACGACGTCGCCGTCCCAGTCGATCCCGATCGCCGCGAGATCGCGCAGCTGGACTTCCTCGGCGCCCGCCCGGGCTCGGTCGAGGTCCTCGACGCGGAGGAGGAAGCGCCGGCCGGTCGATCTCGCGAAGAGCCATGCGAGCAGGGCCGTGCGGAGATTCCCGATGTGCAGCTCGCCGGAGGGGCTGGGGGCGAAGCGGCCGGCGGACGTCATGCCCCAAGGTTAGCCACGCGCCGTCGTCGTTGGCCGTCCGGGGGTCACGTCCCGCGGGTGTTACGCCGTCCGGGGGTCACGTCCCGCGGGTGTTACGCCGTCCGGGGGTCACGTCCCGCGGGTGTTACGCCGTCCGGGGGTCACGTCCCGCGGGTGTGCACCCGCGGAACGTGGCCCTCCCCACCGGCTCCCAGCCTTCGCGTGCTCAGGCCGGGTACCTCGCCGTGGGCCCAAAACGGCCGGCGAGCCGTCAGGACGGGGGCGCGAACGTCGCCGCGAGCTCGTCGCGCACCTCGGCGAGGTGGGAGGGCTGCGTGAGGAGCTGAGCGGGGACCGGAGGCGCGGTCGGGGCGGTGACGCCGGCGAGCGGATCGTCGGTCCGCGGAGTCGCGAGGCTGAGGGCCCCGCCGACGTCGGGCGCGGCCGCGTCCCTCTTCGTGAGCGCCGGAAGGTTCCACCGATGTTCGACCGTGGCCAGGATGCTCGTGTGGTCGAGCGGCGTGCTCGTGTCGGGAACGCGGAACACGCTGCCCGCGGGGATGAGCGGGCTCACGAGGACGGTCGGAACGCGCGGCCCGAAGCGTGTGAAGTCGAAGCCGAACTCGCCCACGGAGTTGTCGGGCGGGGTCGCGCCGGAGGGCGGCGGGACGTGGTCGTAGCACCCGCCGTGCTCGTCGTACGTGATGATGAGCAGGGTCTTGGCCCACCCCGGACCCGAGGAGAGCGCCCGGTACGTGTCGAGGAGGAGCTGTTCGCCGGCCGCGACACTGTAGTTCGGGTGCTGGCTGTTCCCCGTCGAGCTCCAGCTGGGCTCGACGAACGCGTACGCGGGGAGCTTGCCGGCGGCGGCGTCAGCCTTGAAGTCGGCGAAGAGCCCGATGTTCGCGGCCGGCGCGCTGTGCGTGTCCGGGAAATTGAGCCTCGTGAGGGGCTGCTTGTCGTACCCGTAGATCTTCCACGGCACCCCGTGCTTCCCGAGGAGACCGAAGATGCTCGGAACCGTGTAGGACTTTGTGACGTCGTCCAGATGGCCCTGACTCGTCCCGGCGCACGCGAACGCCCGGTTCGGCATGGTCTGGGTCGGCACGGCGCCGAACCAGTGGTCGCACACGGCGAAGCCGCGGGCGAGCGCGCTCAGGACGGGCAGCGTTTCGGGTGCATAGCAGCCCATGATCCAGTTCGGGGCCGTTCCGGGCACGACGTACCAGCCCTTCGCCTGGTTGTCCTTGATCGCCTGGGCGTAGTCGGTGACGAAGCCCTTCATGGTCGGCACGGCGCCCGCGGCCGGGCTCTGGGTTCCGAAGAGCTGGTTGTTGGTCTTCAGGAAGCCCTCGCCGGGGTCCGCGCCGGGCATGAAGTAGCCGTCGGTCGTGGACGGCGTGATGGGGTAGACGGACACGGGCTGGCCGTTGGTCCCGGGACAGCTCTCGGTGCCGGTGAGCCCCGCGAACGGGGCACCGCTCGGCGAGACATTTCCGGACGAATGGTAGAGATAGCCGAGCATGTGGTCGAAGGACCGGTTCTCGAGCATGAGGACGACGATGTGGTCGATTGCGGCGAGACCTGCGGTCATTGGCGTTCCTTCCCGGAATCGTGTGGGCCTCCGGGACACAGGCTAGAGGAGCGGGCGACGGCGCGGAACAGCGCGCGCCGAAGAGGCCCCTTCGCCTCCAATCCGAGAGTCGACTCGGCGGCGTCCTATGCTTGATATCCGTGACGGAACCCCGCTGGCTCTCGGCCGACGAGCGCCGGGCCTGGCTGGCCCTTCTGAGCGTGACGACGCTCCTTCCAGCCGCGCTCGACGCGCATCTGACCTCCCTCGGGAGGCTTTCCCTCTTCGACTACAGCGTCCTCGCGATGCTGAGCGAGACGGACGGGAGGTCCCTTCCGATGAAGGAGCTGGCCGCCCGGACCTCCGCGTCGCTCTCGAGGCTGTCCCATGTCGTATCGAAGCTTGAGCGGCGCGGCTGGATCGACCGCGAGCCCTCGCCCGACGACGCCCGAGTCACCAACGCGCACCTCACCGACCTCGGGTGGGAGACGATCCTCGACCTGGCCCCCGACCACGTCGAGCGCGTGCGGGAGATCGTGTTCGACGGGCTCGACGAGAACGACACCCGGCTCCTCGCCGATGTCGCCGAGAAGATCGTCGCGCAGCTCGACGACGCCTCGTGGATCTTCCGCGACGTGACCCGCGATCCGGGCCTTCCGTGCCCCAAGCATCGCGCCGCGCCTGGCCAAGGTGCGGAGGCGCCCGGGCGCGACGGCGGGGTGCAGGCGGCGGGCGACGGCGGGGCGCGGCCATTGGGCGACGGCGGGGCGCGGCCATTGGGCGGCGGCGGGGTGCAGGCAACGCGCGGCGGCGGGGCAAAGGCAGCGGGCGACGGCGGGGGCGCGGCATGAGCGGCGAGTTCAGCACGCGCTGGGTCGCGTTGGGCGACTCGTTCACGGAAGGTGTCGGCGATCCCGACCCGTCGCGCCCGAATGGCGTGCGCGGCTGGGCCGATCGCGCGGCCGAGCGCCTCCAGGCCGCTGATCCCGGTTTCGCGTACGCCAACCTCGCGATCCGCGGGAAGAAGCTGCGCCAGGTCGTGGCCGAGCAGCTCGAACCGGCACTCGCCCTCCGCCCAACGCTCGTGACCCTCTACGCCGGCGCGAACGACATCCTTCGCCCGCGCGTCGACATCGACGCCCTGCTCGAGGAGTACGACGCCGCCGTCGCGCGCCTCCGGGACGCCGGTGCGCGGGTCCTTCTCTTCACGGGCTTCGACGCGGGCTCGTCGAAGATCTTCGGCGCGATGCGGGGGCGCACCGCGGTCTACAACGAGCAGGTCCGGTGGATCGCCGAGCGGCGCGGCGCGACGCTCGTGGACTACTGGCGCTTCCACGAGTTCCAGGACTGGCGCATGTGGGCCGAGGATCGTATGCACATGTCCGCGCTCGGGCACGCGACGATGGCCAATCGCGTGCTGGGCGTCCTCGGACACGACGGGCTGGCCGAGGTCCCGGAGGCCCCCGAGCTTCCCGTCCTGAGCGTTCGCGAGCGGCTTCGCGAGAATGTCGTGTGGGCGCGCGAATTCGCGGGGCCCTGGGTCATGCGACGGCTCACCGGTCGCTCCTCGGGCGACCACCTGAGCCCCAAGTATCCGGCCCTGACGCGCCTCTAGCCCGGCCCCGCGTTCCGCGCCCCGCGCTCTGGTCTCGCGCCTCCCGCCGCAGCCGATTTCCCCGGAACCTGAACCGGACTCCCCAGTTTCAGAACCGGCTTCCCCAACTCAAGAACCCCCGCTCGTCGGCGACCTGCGGCATCCCGGGCGTGCGCCGTCGTCGTACGCCTGTGATGTCTCAGGACATGGGTGACGGTTCTGCCTCAGGACATCGGTGACGGTTCGTGTGTCAGGACATCGGTGACAGTTTCGTCGGTGCGGGGCCTTGTGCCGACGGGGCGGCCGTTGCTGACGTAGGTGATTCCTTTGGCCGGCCATAGGTGCTCGATCAGTAGCGTGCCCTGGTGGTCGAAGAACGCGATCCCTTCGGGATCCCAGACGATGTGGACTTGGAGTCCGGTCCTGGCGCTGCCGATCTGGAACTTCACGCCGCGGATCGTGATGCCGCCGTTGGCGGGCACGACGCGGGTGGCCGTCCCTTCCACTCCCGGGCGGATGCGTGTTGCCGCGGCGGCGCCGCGTCCCGGGACTGTGGGCTCGGGCGGTGCGGGCCTCGGCCTGGGCGGTTCGGCCTTCGGGGTCGCTTCCCAGGCCTGCAGGGGGGTGATCCTGCCGGGCAGGCCCTGATGCGGGCGCTGGGTGTTGTAGATGATGTCGAACGCGTCGACCTGTTCCTGGAGCTGGTCGATCGTCTCGGCGAGGGGCTGCTTGTCCAGCCAGCGGAAGAGGGTCTGGTGGAAGCGTTCGTTCTTGCCCTGGGTGGTGGGCTTGTTGGGCCTGCCCGTGATCGGCTCGACTCCGAGGGAGGTCACATAGATGACCAGCTGGCCGATCACGCCCCGGCGGATCGGGTTCAGCGCACTGCCGTTGTCGGTCAGGAGCCGCTGCGGCACCCCGTGGGCGGCTATCCCCTTCCTTGTCACGGCGATGGCCGCCTCCGCCGTCTCCGACCGGGCCACGTGCGATGAGACCGCGTAGCGGGAGTGGTCGTCGATGAGCTGGAAGATCACGCACTTGCGCCCGCCGGCGAGCACGTACTCCGTCGCGTCCAGCTGCCAGCACGCGTTCGGCGCCGGATACACGAACCGGCGGAACGCGGCCCGCGGCTTCTTCCTCGGCTCGGCCCGAGCGACCCCTGCCTGGCGGAACATGCGTGCCAGCGACGCCGGCGAGGGCACCGATGCCAGGCCCATGGAACGCATCTTCTCGTGCACGCTGATCGGACCGTGGTCCAGCCCGGAGCGCTCCAGCGCCGCCCGCACCCCGATGGCCTGCTGCCTCACATCGTCCGAGAGCCTGGCCGGGCTGTTCTTCGGGCGCCGCGACCTGGGCTCCAGCGCCGCGGCCGGCCCGTCCGCGGCGACCCGGGCGCGGATCGCATAGAACGTCTTCCGCGAGATCCCATGCTCGGCGCAGAACGTCGTCACCGCACCCCGAGGCGCGTTCTCCGGCCACTGAGAGATCGCGAGACGGATACGAGGATCGACAGTGGAGTTCTTCTTCACCAGCCCATCAGAGCGAAAGAAGTGTCACCACCAAGAACCCCGGAACCGTCACCGATGTCCTGAGGCAGAACTGTCACC
>NZ_JAVFJJ010000001.1:169564-588017 GCF_030908245.1 Sinomonas sp. ASV322 | reverse complement strand
CTGATCGCCACGGCCGGGGAGCACGTGATCGGCTGGCAGTGGTGCGACACCGAGAAGTCCGCCGCGTGGGCGGCCCTGCTCGAGCGCTTCCCCGCCCCGCGCGTGGTGGTCTGCGACGGCGGTGCCGGCCTGGCCTCGGCCCTGCGCAAGGTCTGGCCGGAGACCCGGGTCCAGCGCTGCCTGGTGCACGTTCACCGCAACGTCCGCACCCACCTGACCCATCGGCCCCGGCTCGAAGCCGGCAGAGCCCTCCTTCGCCTCTCCAAGGCGCTCATGCGCCTGAAGACCGCCGAAGAGGCCGCCGCCTGGGCGACCGCGCTGAACGACTGGCACACCCGCTGGGGCCCGATGCTCAAACAGCGCACCCACCGCGGCGAGGCCGGGGCCGCGCCGTCATGGGTCAAGCCCTCCCAGCAGTGGTGGTACACCCACAAGCGGCTGCGCGCCGCGTACTACCTGCTCGAGCGGCTCGTGAAGGCCGGGACGCTGTTCACCCACCTCGCCCCCGAGCACGAGGACCTCCGGATCGCCTCGACCACAAACCGGATCGAAGGAGGGGTCAACGCCCAGCTGCGCCTGCTCCTGAAGCACCACCGCGGCATGAGCCAGAACCACATGAAACGCGCCGTCGAATGGTGGCTCTACACCCACTCCGAAAACCCCGCCCCGGCCCACAAGCTCATCCGCCCAGAGCACCGCGAACCGCCGAAACGAACACCGACAACGACCGAGGAAGAACGGATCGGACCGGCCCTCTACGACACCGCCACGACCGCCGAGGAAGGCCTCTGGGCACGCACCGGACGGGCCGGCAGAAGCCGATGACACGCCCGGGCCATCCCCACGTTTTGACCGATAACCCTGGAATCGGGGCTAGGCATGTGCACCGTCCGATCGCCGCCTTGTTCGCGGGAAGCACCTTGGCCATTGCCCCTAGCACCCATCTTCAGAGCGTCCTCGCGCTCGAGGGCGACGTGCCCAACTACGTCCCTGAACCGTCGGCTTTCCTGCTCCACCTCTTCACGGGATCCGCCTGGGTCACCCACGCGGTCTCTGTGAGTCACACCACAGCGGCTATCGCCACCTTCTAGACCCGGGCTCTACTGCCCGAGCGGGCCGGACGTTCCGCCCTGACCGGCCAAGCACCGAATCTGCGATCTGGCGGGCGGCTTCGTCGGCCGTGATGTGCGTGGTGTCGATGACCTCTGCCTCACCGTGCAGCCAAGTACGGGCTGCCTCGGCGTATGGCTCCAAGTACGCGAACCGGAACGTCGACGGTCCGAGGACCTTGTCGTTCTGTATACGGTCGCGGAGCGTGGCCTGGTCGGCGTGGAGCACGAAATGCTGGATCGGAATGCCGTGCCCGGTGAGACCGTCGCTGATTTCCCGCCAGTAGCTCTCGACCAGGACGGTCATCGGCATCACGAGTGTGCCCCCGGTGTACTCGAGCACGCGCCGAGCGGTTTCGACAACGAGCGGTCGCCACGGGCCCCAGTGCTGGAAGTTGTCCGTTGCGGGAAGTCCCGGCTTGATGTCCATGAGCACCTCGCCGACCTTCTCGGCGTCGAGGACGCGGGCGTTGGGCAGCAATTGCTGGACGAACGTGCTCGTCGTCGTCTTTCCCGCCCCGTGGGTGCCGTTGAGCCAAACGATCATGGATCGGACTCTACTAGTGCCTATGCACCGACCCGCAGGTTCGCATATGCCGCCGAAAAGTGTCCGGCGAAAGCGCCCAAAACGGGTTGTTCGGGGCGGAGCATGGATCTAGCGTCGGGGCATGGAGCACTTCCTGATCACCCTTGGCCGCGGCCCTGTGTGGGACCCGGAGAGAAGCCGACGTTCCCAGAATGGCTGGGACGAGCATGCGGCCTTCATGGATGACCTCGTTCGCCGTGGCGTCGTCCTCCTCGGGGGACCGCTGGGGGACGACGTCGACGCGGGCCTCGCGCTCGTCGTCGTCCGCGCGTCCGACGCCGCGGCTGCCGCGGACGCGCTCGTCGCCGACCCGTGGCACGACTCGGTGCTGGTCACCGAGCGCGTCGACCGCTGGACGCTCTGGCTTGGGGCACCCGGAGCTTCGTCGACGCGTTGAAACTCAAGGATTACGATCGTGCCATGACGGTCGCGGTCAACCTACACACCGTTCAGCCGCGCAAGCTGGCCGCGGTCCGGCGCCAGGTCGCGCCGAATGAGATTGGCTCGGCATGGGGTCCCGCACTGGGCAAAGTCTGGGAATTCATTCGCAGCCAGCCGGGTCTGTGGACGGACGGCCACAACATCTTCGTCTACCACCACTCGAACGAACCTGGCGAGCCTATCGTGTGTGAGTTCGGCGTCGAGGTTACCCGCACCTTTGAAACGGCGGGGGAGGTGTACGCGACCGAAACGCCGGGCGGAGAGGCTGCCGTGGCAGTTCACCGGGGGCCGTACGACCGCATGAACGAGGCATACAGCGCGATCGGCGAGTGGATGGCGGCAAATCGTCGGGAGTCTGCCGGGCGCTCGTGGGAAATCTACGGAGATCCGACGCCGGATGCGGCCGACACCGAGACGATGGTCGTGCGCCTCCTCAAGTAGCTCAGAACCGGGGGTCTTCCGGAGGGCCACCCCTCCTTGGTCCGGGCCTGGACCTATGTCCGGGCGCGACCTCGACGGGCGACGGCGTCGATCGTCACGGCGGCGACGAGAACGAGCGCCGTAACCACGTACTTTGCCGGGGCGCTGTAGCCCTGCAGGCCCATGCCGTTGTCGATGGCCGCGATCACGAGCCCGCCGAGGACGCCGTGCAGCACCTTGCCTCGTCCGCCGAACAGGCTCGTGCCTCCGATGACCGCCGCCGCCACGGCGTAGAGGACCAGCGTGCCGCCGTCGTACGAGGTCGAGACCGAGCGGAGCCTCGAGGCATAGACGATTCCGCCGACGCCGGCCGTGAGGGAAGCGAGCATGAAAGCGATCGTGCGGATGCGCGCAAGGTTGACGCCGCCCCGTCGAGCTGCCTCGGCGTTGCCGCCGATGGCGTAGATGTAGCGGCCGAACCGGGTGCGGCCGAGCAGGAGTGTCCAGGCGGCGAGGACCCCGAGCACGACAAGCAGCACCCAGGGAACACCGCTGATTTCGATCAGAATGCCGCGGTTGATGTTGCAGAGCCAGACGATCGCGATGCCGGCAGCGAGCACAGCGGCGATCTTCAGCGCGCTCACGCTCGCCGGCGGGGCGACGAGCCCGCTGTTGCGCCGGCGGGCGTCACGGAGCCACGTCCAAGCGCTGAACAATCCGGCGATGGCGAGCATGACGATCCAGCTGGCGATCGGGCTGAGGTTTCCGCTCGCGACATTGTTGATGACGACGTCGTTGATGGGCACCACGCCACCGCTGCCGAGGATGATCAGCATCACACCGAGCCACCCGAGCTGGCCGCCCAGCGTCACCACGAAGGAGGGCAGCCGGAGGCGGGTGATGATCGTTCCCTGCAGCACTCCGATCCCAGCGCAGGCCACCAGCCCGATTACTATCGCCGCCCACCACGGCCAGCCGGTCGTTTCTTGGACGAGTTCGGCCATGATGACGCCGCCGATGCCGCCGACATATCCGATGGACAGATCGATCTCTCCGAGCAGAAGGACGAAGATCTGTCCCATCGCCAGCACCATGAACACGGAACCTTGAATGAGCAGGTTCACGAGGTTGCCCGGGGTCAGGAAATTCTGGTTCAGCGATTGGAAGAGCACCGAAATCAGAACCAGGCCCGCGAGCACCGGCAGCACGCCGCTCTCGCCACCCCGAACCCGCGCCAGCGCCGCGCGGAAGTAATCGGGCAGCGACGTGGCCGTGATGCCGGGGTTGAGGGCCAGGGCGGCGTCCCGCTTGGCGGCTGCGGTCGTCGGTTCATCCGGGGCAACGGGAACGATCGTCAGCTCTTCTGGGGCCGCAGCCGCGGCGGTCTGTTCTTCCAGGGGAGGTTCCGTGGCGACGGCGATCGGGGCTACGGACTGCGGAGATTGCGCGAGTTCTGGCCGTGCGCGGTCGGACAAACCGGTGGTCATGAGATCGACCACGATCTGTCGGTCCAGCTCCGTGACGGGCCGGACGGCTACGAGCCGACCGAGGTGGAGCACGGCGATGCGGTCCGCGACGTGGAAGACATCATTCATATTGTGGGAGACGACGAGGACGGCCACGCCACGATCGGCGAGCTGGCGAATCAAATGAAGGACGACCTCGGTCTGGGCGACGCCGAGCGCCGCCGTCGGCTCGTCCATGATGACGAGCTTCGAGTTCCAGAGGACCGACTTCGCAATCGCCACGGACTGGCGTTGACCGCCGGAGAGCGATGCGACGGGCTGACGGATCGAACGCACCGTCGTCACGGCCAGGCTCGACAGCGTTTCCCTGGCCGCGATCTCCATGCTCTCTTCATCAAGAAGAAAATGACGCAGTCGCTCCCGGCCGAGGAACATGTTCTGCACGATGTCGAGGTTGTCGCACAGCGCCAAGTCCTGGTACACGGTCTCGATGCCGAGGGCGGCGGCCTCGTGCGGCGAACTGAACCGCACAGGCACGCTCTCCCAGAAAAGCTGGCCGTCATCTGGGGTGAAGATGCCTGCGACGCATTTGATCAGGACCGACTTGCCCGCGCCGTTGTCCCCCGCGAGGGCGGTCACCTTCCCCCCCGGCACCTCGAAGGTGACGTCGACCAGTGCCTGCACCGGCCCGAAGTTCTTGTCGATGCTCTCAAGGCGGAGCAGCGGCCCGGAATCTGATCGAGCCAAGGCTCCCGGCCGAACGGAGTCGTCCGGCCGGGCCGAGGCTTCCGGCTGCGATGGCGTTTCTGGAGTCACGCTTGTTCCCGGAATTGTTGGAGTTGGCTAATGGATTCCGGCCGCGGTGCACGCGTCCTTCACCTGGGAGACGCACAGCGCGCCGACCGTCACAGCGCCGTCCTTGACGACGGTGTCCGCCATGTTCTTCGTGGTGACCCACAGCGGAGTCAGGAGCGCCGATGCGACGTCGGCCTTGGCCGTATCATCCATCGTCTTCCCATTGACCAACGAAGAAGGAACGTCCACGCCCGCCCGCAGGTAGATTGCCGCTGCGGCAGCAGCCTGGGCCTCAAAGTAGATCGGCTTGTACACCGTTCCGCACTGGTAGCCCTTCAGGATGTTCTGCAGGCCGGACAGCGACGCATCTTGCCCCGTCGTCGGGAAGGTGTTGGCCGGGATGTTCTTGCTCTGCAGGTAGGCAATCACCGCGTTGGCGTTGTCGTCGTTGGGGGTGACGACGGCGTTGATGTTCGGGTGCGCCGTGTACTGCTGGGCAAAGGTTGTCTGTGCCACCGATGGCGTCCACGTGCCAGCAGGTTCGCCCACGTTCACGTACTCGCCGCTGTCAAAGTGGGACTTGAGTACGCCGTTGTAGCCTTGGGCAAACAGCTTCGCGTTGTTGTCGGTCGGGTCGCCGTCCATGATGAGGATGTTCGGCTTGGCGACCTTCCAGTCGGCGAGGCAGCTGACTTCGCCCTGGCCGATCAGCTGGCCAACCTTGACGTTGTCGAAGCTGACGTAGGTGCGATCTTTCGCGCCGCCCTTGACGAGCCGGTCATAGTCGATCACCTTGACACCGCGGGCAGTAGCGGTCGCCTCGATGGCTGCACCCGACCCTGAGTCGAGGGCATCGACCAGGAGCACGGAGGCCCCGGCGGTAATGTCGGCCTCTGCCTGCGTCTGCATCGTCGCCGCGCTGCCCTGCGCGTTGTCGACCTTGAACTTGGAGGAGTCAAGCCCCGCCGCCTCGAAGGCCTTCGTCAGGTAGGGGGCGTCGAAGGTGACGTACCGTGCGGAGGTCGTGGTGTCGGGCAGCAGCACACCGACCATGCCCTTGCCCTGCGAGGCGAGCGACGTGAGTTGCTTCATCGCGGAAAAGTCGGCGGTGAACGCGGACGCAGAGATCTGCGGTACGGGTCCGCCGGAGCTTGCGGCGCTCGTCGAAGGCGGGGAGCTTGGTGTGCTACAAGCCGCCAGCACCGACACGGAGAGGGCTGCAAGGGTGGTTCCGAGACCTCGTGCAGAGACCTTCAGGTGTTCCAACTTGATCTTTCCTTTTTACTGGCCCGCGATTGCAGGGGATCTGGCGCAGCAGGGCCGGAATCAAGGCGGTTGCAGCCAGGCTGAGGTCAACGCGGGAGTTCGCGGTGATTCCCACTGACGGGTGTCGGCACGCCAGCATCGGGCTGACTGGCGACTCGGGACCGGTGAATCGACATCACGAGTCCTTCGGTATACATGACTTCTTTGTAAGCCTGAAGCCTGTTCTTCACAAGGCTTCGCCCCACGACCCGGCGTCACCAAGCGTCGCGAGGAACGCCCGCACGGCCGGGCTCGGGTTGAACTCGCTCCAGGCGACGTATTCGACTCGCCGGGGGCCGTCGTCGACCTCGAGGATGGCGACTCCCGGGGCTCCCTCGACGGAGCCGCGGGGCAGAAGGGCGACGGCGAGGTCGCTGCTGACGAGGCGCAGCATGAGGTCGACGGTCATGGCTTCGAGGGCTACCCTGCGCTTGAGCCCCGCGGCCTGGAACGCCCCGTCGCTCTGGTTCCGTCCCGGGGTGCCTGACGGGAAGTCCACGAATTCGGCGCCAGCCAGTGCGTCGAGTCTGATTCGCCGCTGGCGCGCGAGCGCGTGGGTCTCAGGGACGACGGCGACGAGCGCCTCCGCCGCGAGCTGACGGTAGGCGACGTCGCGCGGCTCCTCGTGCTCGGGGAGGCCGAGGAAGGCCAGGTCGATGGCCCCGGCGGCGATCTGCTCGGCCATGCGGTCGCTCGCCCCGACCTCGAGGGTTACCGTGACGTCGGGGTGGGCCTTTCGGTATTTCCGCAGGACGAGCGGAAGGTCCACCGCCGTGACGGTGGGGATCATCCCGACCGCGAGTGACCCGCGGACGATTCCGTCGGCGGCCTGAGCCTCCGCGACGGCCCGGTCGGCCTCGCTGAGGCATTGGCGGGCGACGGCGACAAACGCTTCCCCGGCAGCGGTCACCTCGACGCGGCGGCTCGTTCGCGCGAACAGCCTGACGCCGATCTCCCGCTCGAGGTTGGCCACCTGATGGCTCAACGCCGATTGAACGGTGAAGCACTGCTCGGCGGCCCGCGTGAAATTGCGCGTCTCTGCCACGGCGACGACGTACCGCATCTGCTGGAGATCCACGCATCAATGATGCATCACGATTGCTCTCATGAAATACATGTGTTGGACGTATCGATCTGACGATTCGACACTGCTCATATGGGTATCGAAACAGCACTCCGTCCCGCGGTCCGACCGCATCGTGCCACGACGATCGGCATGATCGCGGCCACCTCGATTGCGCCGATCGCGTGGGGCACTACTTACGCCGTGACCACGCAATTCCTTCCTGCAGGCCACCCTCTGTTCGCGTCCCTCCTGCGCTCCCTTCCGCTCGGGCTGCTGGCGATCGCGTTCACGCGCCACGTGCCGAGAGGTTCGTGGCGCTGGAAGGCTCCGATCCTTGGCGTGCTCAACATCGGCGCGTTCTTCCCCTTGCTCTTTGTCGCTGCCGAGCACCTTCCGGGAGGAGTTGCCGCGACGCTCGGAGCGACCCAGCCGCTCATCGTCGCGGGCCTGAGTGTTCTGGTGCTGCGGGAGTCGCCGTCGCTGTGGCGGATTGCGTGGGGAGTCGTGGGCGCCGTCGGCGTCGCGCTGGTCGTGCTCGGTCCGGCGGCCCGCTTTGACCCCCTCGGCATCGCCGCCGGGCTGGGCGGGGCCGTGGTCATGGCACTCGGCGTGACCCTCGCCAAGCTGTGGGGACGCCCCGCCGGTGTGGGAGCTGCAACCTTGGCCGGGTGGCAGTTGGCAAGCGGTGGGCTGGTGCTGCTGCCCCTCGCGCTCGCCGTCGAGGGAGTGCCCCCGCGTCTCGATCTGGCTGCCGCCGGGGGCTATGCGTGGCTCGCGACCGTGGGCGGACTGTTCGCTTATGTGCTGTGGTTCCGCGGAATCGGCCGACTCCCCATCACCGCCACGGCGCTTCTCGGGCTGCTGTCCCCGCTCGTCGCGGCGCTCATCGGCGCCCTGCTCCTCGGCGAGCCTCTCGCGCCAATCCAGAGCGCCGGCTTCGGCGTGGCGCTGCTCGCGCTCCTCGCGGGGCAGCTCAGTCCGGGTCAGCGCTCGAGGTCCGCGCCGCCGTCGCCCGTTGAAGGCCTCTCGGAAGAATCGCGCCGCGCGCCCTGACGGGCGGGCTTGGCTGGCCTCTCTGGCAGCGGCCGGTCGCAGGGGTCCATACTCTTAATGTCCCCAAGGGGCAGTCGGGAATGGTTCGGGGGTCTTCGAGGAGGCGTCTGTCAGGGCCATGGCCGAAGAAGGACGGCGGCTTGCCGGGGAGCTTCGCTGGCTCGACGGGGTCGGGCAGTCGCCCGATGAGGCCGACGACGGCGAGCACCGCACGATGGCATCGCTCGACGCGCACGAGGTCGTGGGCCTCGCGCGGCAGCTCCTGGAACTGGACGGGATCTCGCTCGGCCCGGACAACGAAGTGCGCGCCGTAGGCGCTCCCGCCGAACCTCCGGATCCGCTAGGCGGAGCCGAGAAGGCAGGCGGCTCGCGGGCCCAGGGATCTGGCCCGGCGACCGGCGGCGGCCGGCCGCGTCGACGTCGCCCCTAGCGCCGCGTCGACGTCGCCCGGTGTACTGGTCGGACCGGTGTACTGGTCGGCCAGGGAACTATCCGCTCCAGACGTCCCCGGCTGCGAGGCGAGCGACCTCCGCGCGCGCCTCCTCCTCGCTGAGCCCCGCTTTCTTCAGCGAGTCCAGAAGATGCTCCTCGGCATCGGAACCGAACGTGAAGCCACTCGGCCCTGACCTTCCCCAGTCACCCGGGGTTCCGGCCCAACGGGGCGCGGGTTTCTGCGGGGTCTCGAACTCCCCAGCTCGTTCGTCGAGATGCTGCCACATGTGCATGCGCCTCCTCTGCCCCCGATCGTGGAGGCCGAGAACGGCACAACTGCGCGATTCCAAGGCCAGGGCGCGGGTCGGGATCCAGCCAGACTAGGCCGACGTCACGCAGCGGCCTAGAGGGCGTTTGGAGCTAGCACCCACTTCTCGTCATGCGTCGCTGTCCGGGCAAGAGGTCGTCGCGAGCCCTTGACAGAACGTGCCGGTGCGGGTCTGTGTCCTCGTTCAGCGCCGGTCGAACGTGAGGCCGCCCGGGACCTGGAACGTGGGCATGATTTCGAGCATGCCGATATTGACGTGGCGCGGAGTCTCGATCGCGTAGTCGACGGCGTCGACGATGTCGTCCGTCGTGAGCGATTCGTATCCCTCGTAGTACGTCTTCCACGCTTCTTCCATGGCCTCGGGGCTTCCGCCCAGATTGCGGCCGAAGATTTCCGTCTCCACACGACCCGGGCAGATCTCCGTGACGCGGATCCGCTTCCCGACAGTGTCGTTGCGCAGCTGCCGGGAGATCTGGTGCACCGCGGCCTTGGTCGCGTGATACGCCGTGTGGCCGTAGAAGTTGTAGAGGCCCGCGATCGAGCTGATGTTCACGACGTGCCCGAGGTCCCTCTCCACCATGCCGGGAAGCACAAGGCGCGTGAGCTGGAGGAGCCCTCGGAGATTGACATCGACGATCTCGTCAAGGTCTTCCACCGAGGAATCGAGGATGTTCCCGGGCCTCGAGACGCCCGCGCAGTTGACGAGGACGTCGATCTCGAGGCCGCCCACCGCAGCCTCGAGCGCCCGGGTGTCGGTCAGGTCCACGATATGGGGGGTGGCCCCGACCTGGTCGGCCAGCTCCTTGAGGCGCTCTTCATTGCGAGCGACGGCGTGGACGGCGAGGCCCCGCTTGGCGAGGCGTTCGGCGATCGCCGCGCCCATGCCCGTCGAGGCACCAGTGACGAGGGCGGTCTTGTAGTCAGAGAAGGGCATGGGGTCTCCAAGTCTGCGGGAGTCGGGATCGGGAGGAGGGAAAGGCCGACGACGACGGGCGGCTACGCGTCGCGGAGCGGTTCGTGGGCGCGGTCCTTGACCGTGAGCACCGCCGCGAGCGTTCCGAGTGCCGTCAGGGCCGCATAGAAGGCGGGCATGAACACGTTTCCCGTGGTGCCGATGAGCCAGGTCATGAGGAGGGGAGCGGTGCCGCCGAAGAGGGCAGACGAGATGTTGTAGCCGAGTCCATAGGCCGAGTAGCGAACGCGGGTCGGGAAGAGCTCTACGAGGAGGATGTGGATCACGGCCGTGTGGCCGGCGAAGACGACCGCCATGATGCTCGCACCGAGAATCGCGAGGCCGATGCTGCCGGTCGCGAGGAGCGCGTAGGACGGAACACACACGATCGCCATGGCAATGGCGGCTCCCGCGATGACCTTCTTCCGGCCCACACGATCGGAGAGTGCGCCCATGACGGGGATCGCCGCGCAGATGACGACGAGGCCCGCGGCGGTGATGAGGAGCGATTCCGCGGTCGAATAGTGGAGCTGCTTGCCCGCGAGGAACGTCGGCATGTAGGAGAAGAGGACGTAGTACCCGGAACCGTTCATGAGCGGGATGAACAGGGCCAGCAGCATCGCGCGGCGGTGTTCGGCGGACGCGAAGGCCTCCTTGTAGGGGTTCTTCGAGAGCCCGCCTTCCTCCTTGAGCCGCTGGAAGTTCGGGGTGTCGCTGATCGCGCGGCGGATGTACCAGCCGATGAAGCCCATCGGGATGGCGACGAGGAACGGGATGCGCCATGCGAACGAGCCAAAGCCGCCGCCGTTGATCGCCGCGGCGTTGAGCCATGGGGCCATCGTGAAGCCGATGATCGTGCCCGTGAGGAGGGCAGCAAACGAGGCGATTTGCGCGTAGGACGTGATCTGGCCGCGCTTGTGGGCGGGGGCGTGCTCGGCGAGGAACGTCATCGCGCCTGCGGCCTCGCCGCCCACCGAGAAGCCCTGCACGAGACGCATCGTCACGAGGAGGATCGGCGCGGCGACGCCGATCGCCGAATACGGCGGGAGGATGCCGACGGCTGCGGTTGCGACGCTGATGAGCAGGATGACGAAGACGAGGAGCTTCTGTCGCCCAAGCCGGTCGCCCAGAAACCCGCAGACGACCGCACCGAGCGGTCGCACGAAGAAGGAGATCGCGTAGCCCGCGAACACGAACATGAGCGCGGCGTTGGGATCCCCTTTCGCGAAGAAGACAAGCGAGAGCGTCGTCGCCATGAACGCGAAGATGCCGTTGTCGTACAGCTCCACGAAGATGCCGACGCACCCCGCGATGACGACCTTGAGGGTCTGGCGGCTCGTGAGCTGCCCATGCTGCGTCGCAGCAGCTTCGTGTTGTGTTGCCATGACTTTCCTTTGTGATGAGAGCGTAACGCTCGTGGTGGTCCGGGCGGGATCAGCCGCAGGCAGCCGCTGGCAGCTCCCGCCAGCGGGCAGGGGAGCCGATGCCCAAGAGGGTGAAGACGGTGATGACCGATTGTCGGAGCGCTTCGAGCTGTTGCATCGAACGCCTGTAGCCGGCGGTCGCCTCGGCGACCGTCGTTCTGGCGAAACGGACGGTGTCGCCAGGGCGGGCCTGGGCCAACACATCGAGCCCGAGGCTCGTCGCGACGGCAAGGACGGGATATCCGGCCGTCACACCCCGGCCGCGGTGGAGGACCAGGAGTTCGTGCCGCGAGGGCACCTCGACGGCGCCGACGGGGACTCCTCGGGAGAGCACTTCCCCGGTGGTGGTCCTCTCCGGCAGTTCGCCGCCGAGTCGCAGGCCAATGTGGTTGCTCCTCGGGCTCACGGTGTATTCCGACCTGAAGAGCAGGTTCGCCGAGTCGCCGAACTCGGCGAAGTCCGGGCCGTCCGTTACCTCCACCCGCAGGCGGCGTCCCGGGTGCGGACGTTCGACGGCGAGGCGGAAGAGCGGCATGTCGAAGTACGGCTGACGGATTGGCGGGACGCGGCGGAGGGTTTCGACTGCCATCCCGTCCCTCAGCTGGAGCCCGAATCCGACGACGGTGTCCGGCGCGCAGCTCCCGAGCAGAGTCGGCGCGTCGACTGAGCCATGGATGGCCACGTAGGCCCTGAGGCCTCCGGTGATTCCGCGCACGGCTACGGTCTCGCCCGCGCGGACCGAGACGGGCTCCCACTGGGGGCAGGCCCGCCCGCCGACCGTCAGCGAGAGAGGAGCCCCGGTGACCGCGATCAGGATGTCCGAGGTCGTCGTCATCCTGAAGTCGAGGGCCGTGAGTTCGAGGAGTGGGGCGTTGTCATCGTTCGCCACAAGGATGTTGGCGGCCCTCGCGGAGTATTGGTCGAGGGCCCCGTTGACCGGCAGGCCATATCGGGGGCCACGGAATCTCCCAAGATCGGTGACGACCGAGTTCCCAGACTGCTGGACGATGATCTGCCCGCTCATGACCTTGCCTCCGCGGGATGTGCTTCCGCGCGTCGCGCTTCCATCATCTGCCCCTCGTACGCGGCGAATTCCTCGACCGCGATGGGTCGGAATCGAAGCACGTCTCCCGGCCTGTACGGCACGAGCGGATCCCTGTCCAGATTGAGGAGCGTGAGCGGGGTCTGCCCGACGACCTGCCATCCGCCGGGGGCCACCGCGGGGGCGATGACCGCTTGGCGCCCCGCCACTGCAACGGCCCCGGCCGGGACGCTGAGCCGCGGGTCTTTGAGCCGGGGAACCGGCGCCGGGAAGTCCGGGCCGTCCATCATGGGCGAGCCTGCGGGTGCCCCGAGGCATCGGATCACATAGGTCTTGGACGAGTGGATCCTGATGACGTCCTCGACGGAGATGCCCTCGTAGTCGGCCAGGTACTCGAGATCGGGCCCATAGGCACCCCCATACACCACCGGGACGTCGAACTCGCGGGGTGTGGCGCCGTCGTCGGTCGACAACGCGAGCTGGCGCAGCCCCAAGGCGACGAACGCTCGGATCTGGCGGGCCGACACGGTGAGGGCGTCGAACTCGACGAGGACCGAATCGTAGGTGGGGACCGCGCCATGCAATCCCTCCGCGCCGCAGCCGTCGAGCCACTCGGCGAGGCGGTGCACGGTCGCCCAGTCCTGCTCGGGTTCGCCCGACGTCGCGACGACTCTCAGGGCGGCGTCCCCGGACTCGAAGACGTCGACGGCGGAAGGCATGAGGGCGGGCATTCAGGCCACCGGGTACTTCTCGGCCAGGACGTCGGCCAAGGGGGCGATGCGCACTCCCGCCGCCGCAAGTTCGCTGCGGATGAGTCGGGCGAGCTCGACGGCGCCGTCGTTGTCTCCGTGCAGGAGCACTGTGTCGGCTGCGACCTCGAGATCGCCGCCCCCGACTGTCGTGATCTTGCCTTCGCAGACCATGCGCACCGTGCGATCCACGATCGCGTGCGGATCGTGCAGGACGGCGCCGGGCTGACTGCGCGGCACGAGGGTGCCGTCCTCCTGATAGGCGCGATCGGCGATCCCCACGAGCGCGACGCGGAGTCCGCGAGCCCGCGCGGCCTTCGCGAGCTCGCCCTCCTGGGCAAGGACGATGAGGTTCGGATCCACTCGCGCGGCGGCGTCGGCGACGGCGGCCGCGTAGTCGGGACGGGTTGCCACGAGATTGCCGAGGCGGCCGTGCGGAGCAATGTGGGAGACCCGCGTACCGTGGAAGGCCGCAAAGGCCGAGAGGGCACCGAGCTGATAGACGACGTCGTTGCGCACCTCGTCCTCGGTGAGATCCATCGCGCGGCGCCCGAACCCACGGAGATCCGGGAAGCTGGGGTGCGCGCCGATGCCCACCCCGCGGCGCACGCATTCAGCGACCGTCGCGTGCATGATATCGGGATCGCCGGCATGGAAACCGCAGGCGATATTGGCGCTCGAGACGATGTCGAGCAGCTCGCCGTCATTTCCGATCCGGTAGGCGCCGAATCCTTCCCCCAGATCTGCCACGAGATCGATCGTCGGGTTCACGTGCTTCTCTTTCCGTGGGGTTTGAATACTTGCGAGAAGAGACGGAATTGTCCCGCCTTCGTCTCATTTCTTGTCTCAGGATCGTCTCATTGCGTGGGGAGGCGGCACAAAGACCTTTTGGGTATCACGGGATAGGCATGCGTTATGACGCAGCACACACGGTGGCCCGCCGCCTCGGCCTTCCAGGCCGGTGGCGGCGGGCCGCGTCCGCGGCTAGAGCGCCTTGCGGAGTCCCATGACCCGTTCGACGATGACGACCACCACGAGGGAGATGAGGATGAGGATGACGGACAGCGCAGCCACGGCCGCATCGGCGGAGTTCTCCACGTAGCGGAGCACTTGAACGGGCAGCGTGGGGAGCCCGGATTGGGCGACGAACAGCGAGATCACGGCCTCGTCGAACGAGACGATGAATGCGATGACCCCGCCCGCGATGACGCCGGGCTGGATGATCGGCAGCGTGATCCTGCGGAACACCGTCCACGGGCCGGCCCCCAGAATCCGGGCAGCCGCCTCGCACGACGTGTCCGTCGTCGCGAGGCTCATCATCGTCGTCCTGACGACGAACGGGAACGTGATCGCGACGTGCCCGATGATGATCCCCTCGTACGTATTCGTGAGCCGAAGCGGGCTGAGGATCAGCACGAGCCCCAGGGCGAGCACGATGCTCGGGACCAAGAGCGGCGAGAGGAAGAGCGAAAGGACGGCCCCTTTGCCCTTGAACTCGAACCGCTCGAGTGCGAGCGCCGCCGGCACGCCGATGGCGAGCGTGATGAGGGTCACCGAGACGGCGACAATAAGGCTCACCTGCATCCCGTTGACGAAGATGCTCTCGTCGGGGAGGACTTCATACCATTTGAGGGTGAATCCTTGGGGAGGAAATGAGAGGTACTGGTTCGATGAAAACGAGGTGACGACGACGACGAGGAGCGGCGCCAAAAGGAAGACATAGAGAATGAAGACAAGAATGCCGAAGAGGGGCTTGCCGATCTTGAATTTGGGCTTGAACAACGGAGCCTCGTTCATGGTTACCCTCCGAGCTTTTTCGTGAGGCGCTGATAGACCGCCACGACGGCGCCGAACAGGACGAGCAGGATGACTGAGAGCGCTGCGGCAAACGGCCAGTTCAGGAGGCCGGTTGTCTGGTCGTAGATCTCGGTCGCGAGCACCTGGACGCTCCCGCCGCCCAGGAGCGTCGGGGTGATGAACGTGCTGATGGACAGGACGAAGACCATGAGGAAGCCGGTCAGGACGCCCGGAAGCGTGAGCGGCAGCGTGACCTTGGTGAAGATCTGGAACTTGCTCGCGCCGAGCGAGCCGGCCGCCTCTTCAAGCTGGGGGTTGAGCCGCCCGAAGCCCGAGATCATGGCCAAGATCGCGTACGGCATGGAGATCTCCACGAGCCCGATCTGGACGCCCAGCATGTTGTTGGTCAACTTGAGTGGGGCGCTGATGAGCCCGAGTGCTTCGAGGGACGAGTTGACGAGGCCGTTCGAGCCCAGGATGACCATCCAGCCATAGGTGCGGACGACGGCGGACGTCAGCAGGGGCGCGATGGCGATGGCGAGGAGGGCGCTCTTGTACTTGCTCGTGGTCCGCGCGAGGAAGAGCGTGATCGGGTACGAGAGGGCGACGCACACAACCCCGACGACGACACCCATCTGGAACGTGTCGAGCGTGACCTTCCAGTAGAACGGATCGCTCAGCGGCTGAATGTAGGAGTCGAGCGTGAAGCCTTCGATGATCACGCCGTCGGCCTCGCCGTGGTTGAACGACATGCGGATCATGTACGCCAACGGCAGGACGAAGCTCACGAGGAGCCCGAGGATCGCGGGGATCAGGAGAGCGGTGTAGGTGCGGCGGTCGCGCCTTGCCTTGGCCTTCTCCAGGCTGCCCGGCGTATTGCCCGCCCGAAGTCCGGGTCGCTCCTGGGTCTGGGTCGTGGTCATGCGGCAGCGACCTCTGGGTTGCCCGGCAGGAGATAGGCGTCGGACGGGTTCCATGACAGATAGGCAGAGTCTCCGGGCCGGGGCACCGCCGCACTCGATGTCATGAACTGTGCCTGGAGCGTCCGCTCGCCGACCCTGACGGAGAAGCCGACCGTGTCCCCGGTGTAGCTCACGCCCACGATCGTCCCGGCGATGCCTGCCTCGCCACCCCGTGCTTCGAGCGAGACGCGAAGGCGATGTGGCCGGACGACGAGCTCTCGGGTCGATCCCACGAAGCCAGGGTGGCCCGTTGCCCCATAGCGGCCCAGGCCGTCGACGTCCACGGTGTAGTTCCGCTCCGAGGCTCCGCCGGCAGTTGCCCCGCCGCTCGCGGTCGGTCCGTTGTCTGCGACAACGCTCGCAGTGAGGAAGTTCGCCTGGCCGATGAAGTCGGCGACGAAGCGGGTGTTGGGCCGTTCGTAGATGACGCTGGGGGAGTCGTATTGCTCGATGAGCCCGCCGTTCATGACGGCGATGCGGTCGGCCATGTCGAGCGCCTCGTCCTGATCGTGGGTCACGAAGAGGGTTGTCGCCCTCGTGCGCTGTTGGATCGAGCGGATCTCGCTGCGCATCGTCTCGCGGAGTTTCGCGTCGAGGTTTGAGAGAGGCTCGTCCAGTAGAAGGAGGGTCGGTTCGACGACGAGGGCCCGCGCGAGGGCGATGCGCTGCTGCTGACCGCCCGAAAGCTCGCGGACCTTTCGTTTCGCGAGGTGTCCGAGCTTCACCATGTCGAGGGCCGCGGCGACCCGCCGTGACTGTTCCGCAGGCGGGACTCTGCGCATCTGAAGTCCGAACGCCACGTTCTGCGCAACGTCCATGTGGGGGAAGAGCGCGTAGGACTGGAAGACCATGCCCATCCCGCGCTTGTTGACCGGGGTCTGGGTGATGTCTCTGCCGTCGACAATGATGGAGCCCGCTGTTGGGTCCATGAGACCGGCAACCATCCTGAGCGTCGTGGTCTTTCCGCAGCCTGAGGGGCCCAGGAGGGCCACAAGATGACCCTCCTCAACCTCCATGCTGAGCTTGTCCACGGCAGGGTCGAGGCCTGGTGCATATCGCTTGGTCAGGTCGACGATCGAGAGCTTGGACTGGTTCATTCGGTGACTCTCCTCGTGCAGGGTGCGAGCGTAGGAAGCGGTCGTCGCTACTGCTTGGTGATGATCTGACGCTTCCAGGTCTCGGTCCACTTGTCGCGGACAGAAGCGAGGAAGTCGACGTCGAGCGGCAGGATCTTGAGGGATCCATCGGTCGGGACGACGCGGGCCTGGACGTCAGCCGGGAGCTTGGCGTTGCTGACCGACGGGGCGTAGAACAGGGCCTTGGCGAACGCTTCCTGGGCTTCGGCGGAGAGTGCGTAGTTGATGAACGTCTTGGCGGCCGCCGAGTGCGGGGCGCCCTTGACCAGGTTGATGGTGTTGATCTGGTACGCCGTGCCTTCCTTCGGGAACGCGACGCCGATCTTCTTCCCGGACTGGTCGGCGTAGTACTGCCCGCGAGCGTTCTGGCCGAGGCCGATCACGGTCTGCCCGGTGATGACGTTCTGGTATTCATCGGGGTTGGGCGCGAACGTCTGGATGCAGGGAGCCAGCTGCTTGAGCTTGTCGACGCCCTTGTCGATGCTCTTCGTGTAGTCCTCGCCCTCCATGCTCGACGTGATGGCCGTGAGGGAGATTCCGAGGAGGGACGGCGGGGCGACGACGTTGACCTTTCCGCAAGTGGACTTGTCCCACAGCGCGTTCCAGCTCGCCGGGGCAGTGGGGAACGCCTTGGTGTCGTACACGACGCCAATGGCATCGAGCATCGCGACCGGGCCGTAGCCGTCCTTGTTCCTGAACTTGTCCGGGACGTTCGCGAGATTTGCGACGGCGGACGCATCGACCTTGTCGAAGAGCCCCTGCTTGTTGCCGCTTTCGGATACCGATTGGTCCATGATCGCGACGTCGGTGTTCGGGTTGCTCTTCTGCCCCTGAAGAGCGCTCAGCATGTCCGCTGACGAGCGCTTGGACGCGAAATTGATCTTGATGTTCGGGTACTTGGCCTGGAATGGCTTGATGACGGCCGCCGTGTACTGATCCTGCCAGATTCCTGAGTAGGCAATCACGTCGACTTCGCCTGACGTGGCCGAAGCTGCATCGGAGCCGGAGCTCGTGTTTCCGCATGCGGAAAGAGCAAGGGCGGAAGCCATCATGAGCGCTGTGGCCGCCATCCCATACTTCGTGTAAGATCTCACGGTGCCTCTTTCTTGGTGAACAATGTTCCGGGAATCGGGTGGGAACGGATAGCATTTATTCGCAACCACCGATTTGAGTGCGAACTGGCGGGGGCTGGAACTTCAAATTAGCGACTGAGGCGCACGTCACACAAAGACCGGTTCTGTGTCCCGGCATAGGGTTCGGTTATGACCGGCCCATCCATGTGATGGTGCCGTTCCGCAGGCGAGTCAGTGAAAGGCAGGAGCCGTGGACACGCGAAAGCTCGAGTACTTCGTGAAGATTGTCGACTCCGGGAGCATCACGAAGGCAGCGGCGGCCCTCCACGTTGCCCAGCCCGCCCTCAGCCAGCAGGTCTCGGCACTCGAAAAGGAGCTCAAGCAGCGACTCCTCATCCGCAGCAAGCAGGGCGTCGAGCCCACGGCCGCGGGGAACTCGCTGTACCGCCACGCGCAGACGATTCTGCGGCTCGTCGAGGAGGCCCGGCAGGATGTCGCGACGTCTGGCGCTGCACCTTCCGGACGGGTTTCCATCGCGATCGCGCCCTACAGCATGGCTTCGAGCCTCGCCCCGAAGATCGTCCGCGAAGTCAAGCGCCGCTACCCGGACATCCTGCTGCATCTCACCGAGATCTTCGGGGGCGTCCTGAGCGAGGCGATCAAGAACGGCAAGCTCGACATGGCGCTGATCTACGAGCCGGGAGAGATCCGGGGCGTGCGGTTCACGACCATGATCGTCGAAGATCTCTATCTGGTCGCGAATCCTGCTGTGGAGCTTGAAACCGATCCTTCCGGCGCGGTCACGCTTGAGACAGTGTCGGGATTCGAGCTCTTCCTTCCGGAGAGCAACCATACGATCCGACAGGTTGTCGACGGGGCGCTGCAGGACCGTGGTCTCCCTCTGCGGCTCGCAGGTGAAGTCGAGTCGGTCCCCTCTCTGGGCCGTCTTCTCCGCGCGAACCTCGGCGCGACGATCCTGCCGCGATCCGCCGCAGACACGCTGTTTCCCGATCAGCACTTCCAGGTGCACCGCATCGTCGAGCCGGCACTTCAGTGCAAGATCGCCCTGTGCACGGCTGATCACGAGCCGATGTCCGAGGCCGCGTCCGCCGTGCTGATTCTCGTGCGCGAGATGGTGAAGAACCAGCTCCTCGATCGCTACGGAACTGGTCCCGCCTAGCCGTCGGCGGAGCGGGATCATCCATACGGCTTCCTTATCGCGGCACCCTACTTTGATCTTATTCAGGCCGAGCAGTCCTGACTATTATCGGAATATCAGATCAATTCATCGGACTGCGAATACGCTGTCGTCGTCGAGGAAGCCTGACATGAAGAAGATCAGCCAGACGAGCTGGAACCTGAGGAAATCCCACATGGCCATGATTGCCCGAACCGGAGCGCATTGCCCCGCCAACGGCCTCTGGCAGCCCGTTGATTCCTCCGCCGAGCCGCTTTTCGTTTTCGAGGGAAGCATTATGCCGACCCACCTCGGCGGAACTGCCGAGTGGATACTTGTGGCCACCGGCGCCCGCCCGGCCGATAGCGCTCGATGGTGACAGGCCGCCGACCTTTGCGCATGATGTGAAAACACCGGAGAGAGGGAGCCCTGCCGAAGCAGGGCTCCCTCTCTCCGTGCAATATCGACCTATTCTTCGACGAGGAGGCCCTTCGCCTTGAGGACATCGGTGAGCTGGCACAGCTCGATCGTGGTTCCGCCGGCGTGGTAGAGCTTGATGAGCTCGTTCTCGTGGTCGACGCGGGCCTGGCACAGGTCGATGACCTCCTCGGCCTCTTCACGCCTCACGACGACGACGCCGTCGGCGTCACCGCGAACAATGTCCCCGGGGAAGATGATCTCGTCGCCGATGACGAGGGGATGGTTGATCGGCCCGAGGGTTTCCTTGACCGTGCCCTTGATGGAGATGCTGCCTGAGAACACCGGGAGGCCGAGTGCGATGAGATCCTGCGTGTCGCGGACCCCGGAGTCGGTGACCATCGCGGCGATGCCCTTGGCCTTCATCGCGTTGCCCAAGACATCGCCGAACGTGCCGGCCTCCGTGAATTCGCCCGCGCCCACGAGAACAACGTCACCGGCTTGGGCATAGTGAATCCCCACCTGGAGCATGAGGTTGTCGCGGGGTGCGCAGCGGACCGTGACTGCAGGGCCGCAGAAGGACATCGAACGGTCGATCGGCTTGATGCGCGAACTGAGCGCGCCCTTTCGGCCCTGCGCCTCGTGGATCGTGGCCGACGAGAACTTGGCGAGGCGCTCCACGACCTCCTCGGAGGGGCGCTCGAACTTCGTCTTGACGTGAATCATGGGTTTCATGGTGTATTCCGTTTTCAGTTGAGGGCGCGGACGGCTTTGTCGATGGCTTCCACACCAGAATTGATGGTGTCGAGGGATGTCGCGAACGAAATGCGGAAGTAGGGGCCCAGGCCGTAGGCCGAACCAGGAATGACGGCGACCGACGCTGCTTCGAGCAGGTAGGCCGTGAAATCCACGTCGTCGGAGATCAGCGCGCCGCTCGGCGTCGTCTTTCCGATGGCGCCCGCGCAGTTCACATAGGCGTAGAACGCCCCGTCGGGGGAGCTGCATGAGAGTCCCTCGATGGAGTTGAGGCCCGCGACCGCGACGTCGCGCCGGATGCGATATGCGTCGACACACTCGGCAACGAACCTCTGATCGCCCGCGAGTGCTGCGGCAGCGGCCGCCTGGCTGACCGAGGAAGGGCAGGAAGAGATCTGCGACTGGAGCTTGTTGATCGAGGCCACGAGACCCTCCGGGCCGACGGCGTAGCCGAGCCGCCAGCCGGTCATCGCGTACGCCTTCGAAACGCCGTTGACGACGAGGACGCGGTCGCGGAGCGCGGGAGCGGCCGCGACGAGGTTGGTCATGCGCCCAGGGCCGAAGTAGATCTCGTCGTAGATCTCATCGGTGAGCACGTTCACGTGAGGGTTGTCGAGCAGCACCGCGGCGAGGGCCTCGAGCTCGGCGCGCGTGTAGACCACACCGGTCGGATTCGACGGGGTGTTGAGGATGACCCACTTCGTCGCTGGCGTGATCGCTGCGGACAACGCCGTCGGGGTGAGCTTGAATCCAACCTCGTCTCCGCACGGGACGATGACCGGTGTGCCGTCGTTGGCCAGCACCATGTCGGGGTAGGAGACCCAGTACGGGGCCGGAATGATGACCTCGTCCCCGTCGTCGAGCGATGCCATGAAGGCCGTGAAGATCACTTGTTTCGCACCGCCGGCGATCGTGATCTGGTGGGGGCCGTAGCTCAGGCCGAGCCGCTTTTCGACGTGAGCCAGGATGGCCGTGCGGAGCGCGGGGGTGCCCGTGACCGAGGTGTATTTCGTCTCGCCGGCGTTGATGGCGGCGATCGCGGCGAGCTTGACGTGATCGGGAGTGTCGAAGTCCGGCTCCCCGACGGTCAGGTCGATGATGGAGCGCCCCTCCGCCTTGAGCTCACGGACGCGCGCGGCCGCAAGAACGCTCGCTGATTCCCTGATCCGGGTCACTCGCGCGGCCGGCTGATACACGGACATGTCTCCTCCAAAAGCGTGGGCGAAAGTATCGACTCCTAGTGAGCGTAGATAAGAAATCAGTCCAACGGATAAGACGTAAATCGGGTGGGCGGATAAGAAAGCCTTATGACCCTTCGAACCCGGGTGCGCCGTATGATCGATGCGATTCCATTCTCCTTTCGGGGAATATTCGGTACATATGCTTTCGGGGCCTCTCGCACAAAGGAGCTTGCTGATATGCCCACCAGCGCAGCGCCCGCCGTCAGCCGAGCCATCGAAGTGCTCGAGTTCCTTGCCGGACACAGCGCCGCGCCCGTGTCCTTGACCGACATCGCCCGCGGGATCGGGGCCGCTCGTTCGTCGACTCGGAACATCTGCAGCGCATTGGAGGACGGGGGCCTCATCCAGCGCCGGGACGGCGGCTATCAGCTTGGCCGGCGACTCGTCGAGTTCGGCGGGGCATATCTTTCATCGTTCGACCAGATCCGGGAGTTCTACCGCGCGTGCGCCGAATCGCCCCTGCTTTCCCGCGAGCTCGTTCAAGTGGCCATCATGGACGGAACGGACGTGCTGTACGTGGCGCGGCACGAGGGGCGTTCCCCTCTGCATCTTTCAGCCCGCATCGGCGATCGTTTCCCGGCGGCCCTCACCGCCGTCGGCAAGGCCCTGCTGGCGTCGCTCGGCGAACCGTCCGTGCGGGCGCGATTTGGAGCCTCGGGCGACCTTGGGCCCGGGACGGCCAGAAGCGTTCGCACGGTCGACGAGCTGATCCGGCAGCTCGGCGCCGTGCGGGAACGGGGCTACGCGGTCGACATCGGCGAGGTGCATCCCGCCGTGGTCGGGGTCGCCGCAGCCGTCCCCGAAGTTGGTTCGGCCCCGCGGTTCGCAGTCGGAGTCTCGCTCATCGCGGCACGCCCCGACGACGCAGCGTTGGAGCGGTATGGGAAGGCGGTGCGGACCATCGCGGCACAGATCGCGGCGCCGGCCCGTCGCATCGCGTGATTCGCGAATTCGCGGTACTCGCGTCATACCGGAGCCTCAGCACGGTCTCATCCTGCAGTGGGCGGATCACATCGGTCCGCAGAATAGGGATGAGCCTCATGGTGACAAGCGATCTGGTCGACACAGCTGTCTTCTTCACAACCGCGGCGTTCGCGGCGCTCGTGCTTGCGGTCCTCGGCGCCATCACCTGCATTTCCGCGCTGGTCCTCTCGGCCGTCGTGTACGGCCGCCGCCGTCTCAGGCGAGCGCCCGCCCCCGCCGTCGTCGTCGTCAATATCGAGTCCCGCCAGCGCGCTGCGCGGATCCAGCCGCCCCGCCACCTCACAGCGAGCGCATGACGCAGGCATGACGGCGCCCTGCGCCTACACTCGCCATCATGGGCGAACGTCTCGTCGAGATTGACTGGGAATCGGCGCGTGCGAGTAATCGCGACAACTGGGATGACCGCGTGCCGCTGCATGAGGAGGCGTACGGCGTCGATGCGTTCGACGACCCGAGCTACCTGAGCCGGGTCGTCCGTCGCGATCTGGCCGCGCTGTCGCCCTTTGTGCCGGACGGAAGCGTCTCAGGCCTCGACGTGTGCCACCTCCAATGCCACATCGGCACGGATACTCTTTCCCTGGCACGGGCCGGCGCCCGCGTGACGGGCGTCGACTTCTCCTCAGCTGCGCTCGCATCCGCGGCCCGCCTCGCCGAGCGATTGGGACTGTGCGCAACGTGGGTCGAGAGCGACGTGCTCGACGCGCGGGCAGCCGTCACCGGCGATTTCGACCTCGTGTACACGAGCATCGGAACGATCGTATGGCTCCCGGACCTCGACCGCTGGGCGCGCCAGATCGTTCAGCTTCTGCGGCCTGGCGGGACGTTCTTGATCCGGGACGGCCACCCTGCGCTGTACGCGCTCAGTCCGCGCATGGTCGAGACCGAGGGGGGATTCGCCTGGCCCGGCGAGGATAGCGAGCGGATTCCGTGCACCTACACGATTGTCGCCCGGCTCGGCTGAGCCTGCGCGGCACGTTTGAAGGACGACGACGCGACGCATCTGCCGAGGACGGGCCCGGTCCGCTGCGCCGCACCGAGGGCGGTCTCTACCACCGGTGGGCGACGTCGACCACGAGCCGTGAGCCGCCGTCGGGCCCGTTGAGAATGAAAACACGGAAGGGCAGGCGAGCCCTGACGCCGAGCCCGAGGCTGGTGTAGCCCTCGAAGGATCCGGCCCATGCGACTTGGCGGAACGTCGCGAACCCGCCGACATTCACCACTTCGCTGGGATTGGCGGGGACGAAGGTCGGGCGACCGGCGGCGTCGAACGCGGGCGACGTCACCGTGACGTCAAGGAAGGCCCCGCCGCGGAGCGGCACGGGCTTGCCGCTGCCCTGCGCGAGGACCTGGTCCACGTAGCGGACGTTGTAGCCTGCGGCCTTGCCGTGCAGGATGATGACGAGCCGGTCGAAGCATCCGTGACGCCCCGCACGGACGTTCTCTACGGTTGCCTGGGAAAGGGTCGGGATGGACTTTGGGAGCGAGCTCCAGTGTGCGGCGCAGGTGGCCGACGTCGCGCTCGGGCTGGACGCAGGGGTTGCAGCGTTGGCCACGGGTGCCCCGAGGCCGAAAGCGAGGAGTGCGGCGCCAACGGCCGCGGCGATCTTTTTCATGGCTGATCCAGGTGTTAAGGCCTCTGCTGGGTGCGTCGGCGCTGATGGATGAGCTGATCGTAGATCGGCCCGAGCCGTCGGGAGCGGGTCAGAGGCGTATTGCTCCCCAACCGTATGCATGGTCTCGGGATGGGGTTCATGGGGCGCCCTCCAGATCACGGATGCGTTCCCGCTCGTGACCTGGAACGGCGCCGTTGCGCGGTCGGCGTCATCGGAGCGTGACTGTGCCTTCACTCACATTTATGCCACTCGCCAATTGGGGTCCGGTACCGTGGAAAAGGCCCTCCTCACCGGCGAGGCGGCGCCTTGGGCGTTCATTGATTTCGCAGCAAATGCGCCGCGAATTGAACCCCGCATTTCGACCGATGATCAAAGAAGGCAATGACGCATGAGCTTTGAATCGCACGCCCTGACTCTCAAGATCTGGGATCCCGCAACCCTCGACCACACGCTTGACGCCGCCGTGGTCCACGTCTCGGCCAAGACGAATACCCCGAAGGATCGGGTCAAGGTGGTCCGCAGCGGTCCGGACACGTTCACGGTGGGCCTCTTCGAGGACATCGCCTAGTCGCTTGGCGGAGGCGCGTCCTGCTCGGAGGAGAAGGCTGCTCTGAGTTGGCGGGCCAGCCAGGCCTCGTACCGCCGGGAGGACCACCCGCGACGGTGGACGAATTCGAGGTAGACACGCTGCCCGCCCAGAACCCAAAGCTCGTCGGCGGCCGTCGCGATCGCGCTGCGTGAACCATTGGGCAGGAACCGCCGTGCGATTCGACGCATGTCGGCCAGACGACGGTCACCCCCGAGGCGAAGCAGCTCAGCGGCATCAGGGTCCGCGGCTGCCGCTTCTTCGAGAGCTGCGAACAGCGGGGCCGCGCGCTCGTAAATCTGTCGGTGAGCGCGAGCGAGGGCGGCCAGCTGGTCGTCGATACCGGTGTTGGCCCCGAGCACCGCGCTGAGTTGGCCAGAATCGACGAGGCGGCCTCCCTCTCCGTCGGAGACGGTGGTTTCGATCGCGCGGCGTAAGAGCGCCGGCTTCGCGCCCACGGCGAGATGGACCGCTTGAGGGGTGACCCCGGCACGTTCGGCGATGCCGGCCAGCGTCGTGGCCGACCAGCCTCGCTCGGAGAACTCCGCGGCGGCCGCTTCGACGATGCGGGCGCGCGTCAGTGCCGCCTGCTGCTCGCGGATCGGGGATCGGTAGGACCTCTTGACTTGCGCCATAGGACAGTTGTACACCTATCAATTAGATTGATTCGATATCAACTAAAATGGAGGCGGAACATGACCGACGCCATCCGCAAGGCCGACGAGGTCGAAAATCTCGACCGCAGCGTTCGCCGCTCGACATCTCGAATCGCACTCCTGTTGGCGGCGGCAGGACCGCTGTACCTCGTGGGTGCCGGACTCCATCCGCACGCACCCGACGCCCACACGATGGCGGAGGTCGCCTACGTCCAAACCGGTCAGGAGGCCTGGTGGCCAGCCCACCTCCTGCTGCTGCTCGCTTTCGTCTCCTTCGGCCTGTGCCTCCGTGCCACATCGAGGCTCGGGAACCTCCCCTCGTCCGTTCGACGGCTGCTCAGGGTCGTGACCCCCATCGCCTGGGTCTGCGTCGCCGCGATGGCCATCCACCTCGTCCTCCCGATCGGCCGCCCCAGCGTCGCCGACTCCCACGAAGGATGGGCACTGTGGGTCAAGGACATCGTCGAATCCGGCGACGCGGTGTGGTCCCTTTGCCTCGCTGTCGTCGCATGGTCGCTAGGTCGGGCCCACGTGCTGGGCAATTCGGCGACCGCGGTGATCGGAGTCGCGGGCGGACTCGGCTTCGGAATCTTCTCCGCCTTCGTGCCGCTGACCGGAGTGCTGGTCCCGATCGACGTCATGCACTCCTTCGTCAACTACGTCCCCCTCTTCGCGATTCTGATCGCACTCTGGGCACTCAGCGCCGCCATCCTCACAGCAAGACGACCACGAGCCTGACTGCCGGAACGTGAACGAGCAACCATCGGGGTAAGCTGGCGAATTGAGTCACCTTGACGTGCCGAAATTGGAGGGGAGGGACGTGGACCAGCTCCGTGCGCTGCCCTTCGAGACGGCGGTCGCGGCCCTCTTCGCCATCGTGTTCCTCCGCACCAACGGAACCTATTGGCTCGGCCGTGCCCTGGCCGCAGGCTACGGGAGGACGAGGCTTGCGGCGCGCTGGGATCCTTCGAGGCTCGACGGCGCGCGGCGGCTCATCGACCGATGGGGCCCGCTCGCGATCGTCCTGACGTTCGTGACTGTCGGCCTCCAGACAGCCGTGAACCTCGCCGCGGGTGCGGGCCGGATGAGCCTGCGGTACTACATTCCGGCGACGGCGGTGGGCTCGCTCGTGTGGGCGGTCCTTTACGCGACGGTGGGCCTCGCCGCCGTCGACCTTCTCGTCGAGCAGGCAGCCGCCTCGCCGTGGGCCTGGGCCGTCGTCGCCGTCGCGTGCTCCGCCGTCGTCGTCCGGGTGCTCTTCGCGCGCCGCCGTCGGCGCGCCGTCCTCGGCGCGGCAGCGGCTAGGGTGGACGGTGCGCGCGATGACGCTGCGCCGGAGGAAGGGAAGAGCGCGTGACCGAGACGCAGCAGAGGATCGAGCCGTTGGAGCTCGCCCAGGGCGACTTCTACTACCAAGACCTCGGCGGCGGCCGCTTCCGTTCGACGATCCATGCCCAGGGTGCATGGAATGAGCGCGAGCAGCACATGGCCCCGGCGTCGGGCCTCCTCGCCCACGCGCTTGAGCGCCACGAGCCCCGCGAGGGGATGCGGATCGCCCGCATCAGCTACGAGATCCTCGGGCTCATCCATGCGGGCGAGTGCGAGATTGCCACGACGACACTCCGTCCGGGCCGCACGATCGAGCTCATCCAGTCGGAGCTCTCAGCCAAGGGCCGCGTGGCGATTCGTGCGACGGCCTGGCGGCTCATCCAGAGCGACACGTCGGCCGTCGCGGCCTTCGAAGACCCGCTGATCCCGCCGATCGAAGACTGCGAGCGGTGGGACGGCACGACCGAATGGCCCGGCGGCTACATCCGCTCCCTCAAGATGTACCAGGCGCCCCACCACCGTTCTGGCAGCGGCACGGTATGGATTCACACCCCCTACGCGCTCATTGACGGCGTCGAGAGCGCAGACTGGGTCCGCCTCATGGGCCTCGTGGACACCGCCAACGGCATTGCGACGCGTGTGCCGCCAGGGCCGAACAGCTGGGCGTTCCCGAATGTCGACCTCCAGATCCACCTCTACCGCGAACCGGCGGGCGAATGGCTCGGGATCGACAACGCCGTGACGTTCGGCGCCGACGGCATCGGGCTCACGTCCTCCGTCCTGCACGACTCCGAGGGCCCCTTCGGCCGCGCGGAGCAGATCCTCACCATCCGCAGGACGTAGGCATGACCGAATGGAATGACGGCGAGACCGCCCGGCTTGCCCTCATCGAGGACCGGGACGGTCAGGACCCAGCAGCACAGCTCGCCCGCGCGGCCGAGCTCCTCGACGAGGTCAAGCGCGGCGTGCGCGGGCCGACGCTTCGGCTGTATCGCCCGCGGCCCACGATGGCGTTCGGCCAGCGTGACACGCGCTTGCCCGGGTTCGCGGCGGCCGAGGCGGCGTCGCTGGCGGGCGGCTTCGTGCCGGTCGTCCGGAAGGCCGGAGGGCGAGCCGCGGCGTACCACGAGGGCACGCTCATCGTCGACCACATCGAGCCCGCGCGCGAGGCCATGGTGGGCCACCGGCACCGCTTCGAGGTGTTCGGCGAGCTCTACGCCGGTGCGCTCCGCACGCTCGGCGTGGATGCGCGCGTCGGCGAGATTCCGGGCGAATACTGCCCCGGAGAGTACAGCGTGCACGGCGTGCCGGGCGAGCGGTCGACGACGACGGCGCTCGTCAAGCTCGTCGGCACGGCTCAGCGCGTGGTCGCCGGGGCGTGGCTGTTCTCGTCGGTCATCGTCGTGAGCGACGCCGCGCCGGTGCGCGCGGTGCTCACCGACGTCTATCGCGCGCTCGAGCTGCCGTTCGAGCCTTCGACGGCCGGTGCCGCGGACGAGCTCGTGCCTGGCCTGACGGTCGACGACGTCGAGGCGGCCCTTCTCGCGATGTACCGCGAGCACGGCGCGCTCGCGTAGCCATGGGCCGCAGCCCGCACGACAGAAAGGGGACCCGGTGCTCGTCACCCACCGCGGAGCAAGTCCGAACGTTCACGCGGGCGCGTACGTCGCGCCGACCGCCGTCCTGATCGGAGACGTCACCGTCGCGGACGGCGCACGGATCCTTCACGGCGCCGTGCTGACGGCGGAGGACGGCGAAGTCACCGTCGGGGAGAACTCGATCGTCATGGAAAACGCCTTGGTGCGCGGCCGGGCGAAGCATCCTGCACGGATCGGGGACAGCTGCATGGTCGGCCCCCACACGCACGTGAATGGGGCCGACGTCGGCGATGAAGTGTTCATCGCCACGGGCGCCTCGCTGTTCCCGGGGAGCGTGGTCGGGAAGGGCTCTGAGGTGAGGATCAACGCCGTCGTCCAGGTGAACACGCGGCTTGAGCCGGGTGCGGTGGTGCCCATCGGCTGGGTGGCCGTCGGCGATCCGGCGTCGATCCTTCCGCCGGATCAGCACGACCGCATTTGGGAGATCCAGCGGGGGCTCGACTTTCCCGGCACCGTGTATGGAGTGGACCGGTCGACGACGATGGGTGAACTCATGCGCCGGCAGTCCGACTTCTACGGCGAGCACCGCGGCGATCTGGAGATCTGACCAGCTCTTGGCAGCGAAGCCGGGCGCGGCCTCGTGGGACCCGTTGCCGTGCCGGGTCTGCCGGTGCTAGACCGGAGGATGACGGGGCCCGCCCCAGGCCCCGGGAAGGTTCTTCACCGGCATGGTCAAGAAGCCCATCATCCAGGACGTCACCGACGCCGAGCTGAGCGTCGTCCCGCCTCTTCGCAGCGCTGCGGGGCTGCCGAGCCTCACCGAGACCATCCCCAAGGCGCTCGGCCGCATGGGAGCCGCTCGCGCCGCCGTCACGCTCGCGAACATGAACCAGAGGGACGGCTTCGACTGCATGAGCTGCGCGTGGCCGGACCCGCCCGACCGCAAGGTCGCCGAGTTCTGCGAGAACGGGGCCAAGGCCGTCACGTGGGAGGCCGAGCCGCTGCGCATCGAGAGCAGCTTCTGGGCCCAGCACCCGGTGAGCGAGCTGCGGGAGCGCACCGAGTATTGGCTCGGGCAGCAGGGGCGGATCGTCGAGCCCGTCTACAAGCCCGCTGGGAGCGACCACTATCGGCCCGTGACGTGGGACGACGCGTTCGCGATCATTGCCCGCGAGCTCAAGGCCCTCGAATCGCCCAACGAGGCCACGTTCTACACGAGCGGCCGCACCAGCAACGAAGCGGCGTTCGCGTACCAGCTCTTCGTGCGCGCCTTCGGCACCAACAACCTGCCCGACTGCTCGAACATGTGCCACGAATCCACGGGCGCGGCGATGGGGGAGACGATCGGCGTCGGCAAGAGCGCCGTCTCCTATACGGACTTCGCGAAGGCCGACCTGATCATCATCATGGGCCAGAACCCGGGCACGTGCCATCCGCGCATGCTGACCGCGCTCGAGGAGGCCAAGCTCGCGGGGGCCCAGATCGTCGCGGTGAATCCGCTGCCCGAGGCCGGGCTCATCAACTTCAAGAACCCACAGCGCCCGCGGGGCCTCGTGGGCCACGGCACTGACCTCGCGGACCAGTTCCTGCAGATTCGCCTCGCGGGGGACATGGCGCTCCTGCAGGCGCTCTCGAAGCGCGTGCTCGCCGCCGAGGCCGCTTCCCCCGGGACGGTCCTCGACCACCCCTTCCTGCGCGAGCACTGCGAAGGCCTCGACGCGTTCGCCGCCCACATCGCGGCGCTCGACGACGACGAGGTCCGGGCCGCGACGGGGCTCGCCGACGCGGAGATCGACGAGCTCGCGCGGCGCTATCTCGCGGCGGACCGCGTCATCATCACGTGGGCCATGGGCCTCACCCAGCACAAGAAGGCCGTCCCGACGATCAAGGAGATCGTGAACCTCCTGCTGCTGCGTGGGAACATCGGCAAGCCCGGCGCCGGGCCCTCGCCGATCCGCGGGCACAGCAACGTGCAGGGCGACCGGACGATGGGCATCTGGGAGAAGATGCCGCCGTCGTTCCTTGACGCAATTCAGCGCGAGTTCGGCTTCGACCCGCCTCGCGAGCCGGGCTTCGACGCCGTGCAGAGCATCCAGGCGCTGCGGGACGGAAAAGTCAAGGCGTTCGTCGCGCTCGGCGGGAACCTCGTCTCTGCGATCTCGGACACGGCCGTGGCCGAGCCCGCCCTGATGGGCGCCCGGCTGAGCGTGAGCATCTCGACGAAACTCAACCGGACCCACGCGTTCGTGGGGGAGGAGGCCTTGATCCTCCCGACGCTGGGCCGCACAGAGATCGACCGCCAGGAGTCGGGCCCGCAGTTCGTGAGCGTCGAGGACACCGTATGCGCCGTGCATCCCTCGGCCGGACGCGTCGAGCCGGTCTCAGACAGGGCGCTGTCCGAGGTGGCCATCGTGAGCCGTCTCGCGCGGGCCGTCCTCGGGCCAGGCCACCCGGTCGACTGGGCCGGCTTCGAGCACGACTACGACGCGATTCGCGAGCATATCGCCCACGTGTGTCCCGGGTGCGAGGACTACAACGTGCGCATCCGTCAGCCCGGCGGATTCGTCTTGGCCCATCCGCCGCGGGACGAACGCCGCTTCCCGACGTCGAGCGGGAGGGCCAAGCTCACGGTCAACGAGCTCGAGACCATCCGGGTCCCGGAGGGCCGGCTGCTCCTGCAGTCGGTCCGGTCGCACGACCAGTTCAACACGACGATGTATGGCCTCAACGACCGCTACCGCGGCATCCACAAGGGCCGGCACGTGCTGTTCGTGAATCCGGAGGATCTGGCGGAGTTGGGCTTCGGCGACGGCGAGCACGTGGACGTCCACAGCGAAGCGGCCGACGGCGTGGATCGCACCCTGCCCGGGCTGCGGATTGTCTCGTACCCGACGGCGCGAGGCTGCGTCGCGACGTATTTCCCTGAGGCGAACGTCCTCGTCCCGCTCGAGTCGACGGCCGAGGTGAGCAACACGCCCGCGTCGAAGTCCGTCGTCGTGCGCCTTGAGCGGGCATTCGCCGCTCACTGACGCTGAGGTCGGGCGGTGTGGCGCTGAGGTCGGGTGGCGTGGCGCTGAGGTCGGGCGGTGTGGCGCTGAGGTCGGGTGGCGTGGCGCTGAGGTCGGGCGGCGTGGCGCTGAGGTCGGGTGGCGTGGCGCTGAGGTCGGGTGGCGTGGCGCTGAGGTCGGGCGGCGTGGCGCTGAGGTCGGGTGGCGTGGCGCTGAGGTCGGGTCTGCCGTGTTCGACGACGGCTGGCGCTTTCCGCGTGGAAGGCGCCAGCCGTCGTCGTGCGTGCGGAATGGCCGATCTCGGCGGCAAGCGCCCCGACCTCGGCGGCAGGCGCCCCGACTTCGGCGGCAGGCGCCCCGATCTCGGCGGCAGGCGCCCCGATCTCGGCGGCAGGCGCCCCGATCTCGGCGGGGCCGTCAGACCCCGAGCTTCTCGCGAACCTGCGCCGCGGAGGGGTTGGTCACTGCCGTGCCGTCGGGGAAGATCACCGTCGGGACGGTGCGATTGCCGCCGTTGAGCGTCTCGACGAGTTCCGCCGTGCCCGCGACCTCTTCGATGTTCACTTCCGCATAGCCGATGCCCTGCGCGTCGAGCTGCTTCTTGAGCCGGGTGCAGTAGCCGCACCAGGTCGTCGAGAACATCGTGATGGTGCCGTCGGCAGGGGTGAACTCGTGCATGCGTGTGCTCCTCGTGTGGATCGCTTTCAGCTGGCGCAACGGCGCCCGAGCGTCAAGTATTCCGGACGGGTCACGCCGGGGCGCCATTCGCGACCCGGCGTGACGCGTGTCAGGCGAACGTCGCCGCGTCGATGACGAAGCGGTAGCGGACGTCCGAGTCGAGGACTCGCTTCCACGCATCGTTGATCTGCGACGCTTCGATGAGCTCGGTCTCGGGCAGGATGCCGTGCTCCGCGCAGAAGTCGAGCATCTCCTGGGTCTCGCGGATCCCGCCGATGCCCGAGCCGGCGAAGGACCGCCGGTTGCCGAACAGGCTGAAGACCCTGAGCGGAAGCGGCTCCGCGGGGGCGCCGACATTGACCATCGTCCCGTTGCGGCGCAGGAGGCTCAGGTAGGCGTCGAGGTCGATCGGCGCCGAGACGGTGTTGACGATGAGGTCGAAGCCGTTCTTGAGTGCCACGAACGTCTCGGGGTCCTCGGTCGCGTAGTAGTGATCGGCACCGAGCCTCAGGCCGTCGTCCTTCTTCGACAGCGTGCGCGAGAGCACGGTGACCTCAGCACCCATGGCGTGGGCGAGCTTGACGGCCATGTGCCCGAGGCCGCCCATGCCGACGACGGCGACCTTCTTGCCGGGGCCCGCGTTCCAGTGCTGCAGGGGCGAGTACGTCGTGATCCCGGCGCACAGGAGTGGGGCCGCGGCGGTGAAGTCGAGGGACTCGGGCACCCTGAGCACGAAGTCCTCATCCACCACGACATGCGTCGAATAGCCTCCCTGGGTGATGGTCCCGTCGGCGTCGACACTCCCGTAGGTGCCGGTGTTGCCGTTGAGGCAGTACTGCTCTTCGCCGTCGAGGCAGTTCTCGCACGTCCGGCACGAGTTCACGAGGCAGCCGACACCGACGCGGTCGCCGACGGCGTGACGTGTCACCTCCGAGCCCACCTCGGCGACGATTCCGACGATCTCGTGGCCGACCACGAGGGGGTGCCGAAGCGGACCCCAGTCCTCGCGCACGGTGTGGATGTCGGAGTGGCAGATGCCGGCGTACCTGATGTCGATGAGCACATCCTTCGGCCCGACGTTCCGGCGCGTGATGGTGACGGGTTCGAGCGGGGCGGTTGCGGACACAGCGGCGTAGGCGTTGACCGTGAGCAAGGGTGTCTCCCTGGATCGATGGGCGTGGGGGTCGGTTTCGACGCTAGTGGATGGCGGCACGCGCGGGGGAGGCCCTGACAGTACCACGCTCGTGAGGAGTCAGAATGGACGCGTCGCGGCCCGCGTTGTATGGTCTGGTCACGGCGATGGATCCCGCCGGGACGCCTTGAAGGGGCCTCCGAACCGCCGCACGGCCGATGGTTCCTACCCTTGTCGCCGATGGACTGCCGGTCCAGCCAAGAATGGCGTCCAGTCAAGGAGGAGCCAGTGACTCACGCGCACCGCCGCGAGGATGACCAGCCCACGGCCCGCTCTGGGTACACTCCGCGGCGCCTCTCCGGCCCAATTGTCGTTGGCGTCGTCCCCGGTCAGGGCCTCGCCGTCGTGCACCGCGCCGTGGACCTCGCGCACGGACTCGGCGTCGACCTTGTGTTCGCCTACGCCGATCCGACTTCGATCCAGGAGGCCGAGCCGGCCGGCCGCGTCGCCGTCGTGCCGATCGACTCCGATGCGGACGACGACGACGCCCAGGTCCGCTCAGAGCTCACCGACGTCCTCCGTACCGAACTCGCGGACGCAGGCGTCGAGTGGCGCCTCGTCGTCCCCACGGGCGATCCCGCGCACGCCCTCGCGGCCCTCGCCGACGAGCTCGGCGCCTCCGCGATCGTCGTCGGCGCGCGCGAGGGCGGCCTGGCCCATCGGCTGGAAGAACGCCTTGCGGGCTCGGTAGCCGCGCGCCTGTCCCATCAGCAGGACCGGCCCGTCGTCGTCGTGCCCCTCCGGCCAAACGCCGGCGTCACGCGGGGAGACGGTCGTGGAACCCACTGAGAAAGCGACCGCCGTTCCGCACGGCCGACGGGACGCCGACGAGGGCACTCTGGGGGTGCGCCCCGCGCACCGTCCTGTGCACCTGAATCCCCGCCACATCCTCATCGTCGTCGGGGGCGGAATCGCCGGAGCGCTGTGCCGCTATTGGCTCGGGATCGCGGTGCCGACACCGGACGGCTGGCCGCTGCCCACGCTCGTCATCAACCTCGCGGGGGCCTTTGTGCTCGGGATCCTCCTTGAGGCGCTCGCCCGGCGGGGTCCCGACGAGGGCGGGCTGCGCGTCCTGCGCCTCCTGATCGGGACGGGCTTCATCGGCGCGTTCACGACGTACAGCACGTTCGCGGTCGAGTCCGTGAAGCTCTTCGCCGCGGGTCGCGGCGCCGAAGGGGTCGGCTACCTCGCGGCGACCGTGCTCGGCGGGACGCTGGCCAGCGCGCTCGGTATCTGGGCTGCGGCCTACCACCACGCGAGGGGCGCCCGGTGAACCCCGTGACGGTCGTCCTGCTCGGCGTGGCCGGGGGTGTCGGCGCCGGGGCGCGATTCGTGCTCGACGGGCTCGTCCGCTCGAAGGCCCGCACAGCGCTGCCGCTCGGCACGATCACCATCAATGTCACGGGATCGTTCCTCTTGGGGCTCATCGCGGGAGCGCTCACCCATGGTGCGCCACTCGAGCTGCAGGCGATCGTCGGGACGGGCTTCCTCGGCGGCTACACGACCTTCAGCACGGCGAGCGTCGAGACGGTACGGCTCATCCAAGCCCGACGGCCCGGCGTCGCCGTCCTCAACGCGGTCGGCACCCTGGCCGCGACGCTCATCGCGGCCGCCTTGGGCATCCTCCTCGCGAGCCTCTGAGCCTACGGACCCTCTAAGCCTGCGGCGAGGAGATGCGCGAGAAGTCCACGTCGAAGTCGTGCTCCCACTCCCCGCCGGCGAAACGCCGCTCCCACGAGCCGCGCATCCTCGCGCGATCTGGAGTCACCCGTGCCTCGAAGCGCTGGGAGAAGGCCGGGTCGTCGCGCCAGATCCTCCACGTGTCTCCCATGAAGCTCATCTGGTAAACCCGTGAGACGTCCCGCGCGTCCGAATAGAGCACCGTGTAGTCGGGACGTGAGCCGTCGCGGCCGATGACCCATCGCGCCACGGGCGGACCGTCGAGCTCGATCAGCTGCCGCATGACGATGAGCGCGCCATCTTCGACGACGTCGAAATCCGCGCGCCCGACGGCTACCTGATCCGGCTCGGGAAGGAACTCTGCGTGGGAGAGCGTCGTCTCCCACGACCCCAGGAGGAACTCGAGGTTCTCAAGGGTGGAGTTTCGCAGGCGCGGGCGCGCCTGACCCTGCTGCGCCTCTCCCGGCGCGAACTCCTGTTCCCATTCGTTGAAGCCGTCCGCCGATCTGCCCGTAGTCACGGCTGTAGTCTGGCCTGATTGTCCGGATCGGGCCAGTCATGACACGCGGGGAAGCTAGCCGACGTGGACCCAAGGCCGTTGGGTGACGTCGGGGACGGCCTGTCGAAGGACCTCCCTCGTGACCGGCGCGATCTCGCCTTCCCCGAAGAACATGAAGCGCAAGAGGTTCCGCACGGGATTGCCTTCGGTCCAGCGGAAGTAGATGTGCGGCATGAGCCCGGTGACGTCCCGGATGTGCAGCAGCACCGAGGCGATCGTATTGGGAATCACGGGACCGTGGACTTCCAGTACGCGGTATCCGTGCCGCATGATCCCGTGCACGTCGAGCGGGGTTTCGAAGTCTGAGGAGTCGTCGACCGTCACCTCGAGGAACATGACGTTCTCGTTGTCGACCGGCAGATGGCTCGCCTCGCCCACTGTCTGCAGCTTGTGGCGGTATGCCTCGCCGGTGATCCTGAGGGGCTCGTGGGCGATGATCTGAAGGGGTCCCGACTCGGCCTCCGCAATGAACTCGATCGCCTTCTCGTCGAAGCGGATGCTCGTGGCGTGCAGTTCGAAGGAGCGCTTGGCGCGAGAGATGAACGATATGACGATGATGGCAGCAATGAAGATGGCGGCGATCTGGATGCCTTCAGGGCGTTCGATCATGTTCGTGAGCGTCGTGTAGACGAAGACCACGGCGATGACCCCGAAGGCGACCGTGAGGCCACGCTGTCGATGACGGCGGGCGGAGAGGGTGACGGCGATCGCGGCGGAGGTCATGAGAACCAACACACCGGTCGCGTAGGCGCCGCCCTGGGCGTCGACGTTCGCCGCGAAGATGAGAGTGATCAGGAATCCGACCGCCGTGAAGACGAGGACGAGGGGCCGGGTGGCCTTGGTCCATTGGGGGGCCATGCCGTAGCGCGGCAGGTACCGGGGTACGAGGTTCAGCAGGCCGGCCATGGCCGAGGCGCCGGCGAACCACAGGATGGCGATCGTGCTGATGTCGTAGGCCGTGCCGAAGCCCGCCCCAAGGTATTCGTGGGCGAGAAGGGCAAGCGCGCGCCCGTCGGCGGGGCCGCCGGGCTGGAAGTCGTCTTGGGGGATGAGGACCACCGTGGTGAAGCTCGTCGTCACGAGGAAGGTGCTCATGATGACCGCCGCGGCCGTCAACAGGCGCTTGGTTCCCCTGATACGCCCAGCGGGGTTGTCTTCGGTGTCGCTCGCGTCTCCGCGGATCTGCGGCATGACGGCCACACCGGTCTCGAAGCCCGACATGCCGAGGGCGAGTTTCGGGAAGACCAGAAGGGCGAGGCCGATCATGAGGAGCGGGTTTCCCTGCGAGGTGGTCAAGGCCTGCCACCAGTCGCCTATTTGGACCGGGTGGGTGAAGGCCTGCCCGAGGGTGACGACGACGAGGACCGCGTTGAGCGCCAGATAGAGGCTGACCAGGACGACGGCGACCCCGATCGCCTCCTTGAATCCGCGCAGGAAGATGGCCGCCAGCAGGGCGAGCAGGAACAGGGTGACCACAATGTTCTGTCCCTGCAGCCACCCGGGCATGAACGGGTTGGCGATGAGGTGCGCCGCGGCGTCGGCCGCGGAGAGCGTCATGGTGATCATGAAGTCCGTGGCCGCGAAACCGATCAGCGCGAGCACGAAGAACTTGCCGCCCCACCGCGAGAGCAGGCGTTCGAGCATGGCGATCGAGCCTGAGCCGCTGTGGCTCTCGACTGACACCCTCCGATACACCGGGAGCGCGCCGAGCAGCATCACGATCACCAGCACGACCGTGGCCAGCGGCGAGAGCACCCCGGCCGCGACGACGGCGATGGCGGGTGCGTAGCCGAGCGAGGAGAACAGGTCCACACCGGTCAGGCACATGACCTGCCACCAGCGGTGCTTCCTCTCCTGGGCCTGCGGAATCGCATGGGGTCCTTGGTGAATCGCCTGGGTCTGGTGCAGGTCATGAAGGAGCCACGCTCTCAAGGCCTCGCCGGTCGCCCTGCGGCCACGTGTTGCGTCCGCTGGTGGTCTACTCAACGTGGTCATGGTCAGACCTCCGGACTCGTCGTGCTGGCGTTCACCGATCGAGGCGAAAGTAGCACCGGGCGCGGGCAGTTCGGAAGGCGCTTTACGAGTTCCTTACGCAAGGCGTTCGTCAAGGTTTTGCCATCGCCCGGGCCGAGACCAGTCGGCGCGTCAAGGACGTGTAAAGGTCCGGGGAGGGAACGTAAGGAGGGCGTCAAAGCGCCGGTCAGGCCCGCCGGCCGGCGCTTCACTGATTCCACGGGCCGCACCGTGCGGCCGTGGAAGGGGAATGTCATGGCCGACGTGGCCGTTGTCGCGATCTTCTTGGTGCTCGCGGGCCTCGTGATGTGGTGCACGTCCGCGCTCTCGAAGCTGGTGGACGGGAAGTGAGCGGCGCCGTCATCGCCTGGGCCCTCCTGGGCTTGCTCGCACTGATTCTGTGTGTCTACCTCGTGGACCAGTTGTTCCGACCGGGAGGCAAGTAGGCGATGCAGTTCAGCTTCCTCTCATTCATCACTCAGATCGCGATCCTGATCGTTGCGCTTGGCGCGGTACACCAGCCGCTGGGCGCCTACCTCGCTAAGGTTGCCGATGGCGAAGGACACCGCCCATTCGAGCGCTGGATCTACAAGGCGGCCGGTGTCGGCCCGGACAGCGCCCAGACGTGGAAGGCCTACGCGCGGAGCGTGGTCGCGCTCTCCGCGGCAGGCGTCATCCTGCTGTACGTCGGCCAGCGCGTCCAGCCGCTCCTGTCCGGGGGACAGATCGCGGGCGTGGACCCGTGGGTGGCCATGAACACCGCCATCTCGTTCATCACCAACACCAACTGGCAGTCGTACACACCAGAGTCGACCGTCGGATTCGTGATCCAGATGGCCTTCCTCGCCGTGCAGAACTTCGTCTCCGCCGCCGTCGGCATCGCGATAGCCTTCGCGCTCGTGCGTGGCTTCGCCCGGAAGGGTACCGACTCGCTCGGGAACTTCTGGGTCGATATGACCCGCATCACGTTCCGCGTTCTCCTCCCGCTCGCGGCGCTTGCCGCGGCCGTCCTTGTGGTCGCCGGCGTTGTCCAGAACTTCTGGCCCACCGCGGTGACCAATCCGCTCACGGGCGTCTCCCAGACCATCCCCGGGGGCCCGGTCGCGAGCCAGGAGGCCATCAAGATCCTGGGCACGAACGGCGGCGGGTACTTCAACGCCAACTCGGCGCACCCATTCGAGAACCCGAACGCCTTCACGAACCTGTTCGAGGTCTTCCTGCTTCTGGCGATCCCGTTCTCGCTCCCGTACACGTTCGGACGCATGGTTGGCAGCCGGAAGCAGGGCTTCACCATCCTGACGGTCATGGCTGCACTGTGGATCATCACCACAAGCCTTATGGCGTGGGCCGTCGCCGCTTGGCCGAGTCTGGGCGAAGGACTCGAGCAACGCTTCGGTCCCGCCGCGAGCGGAATCTTCGCCACCGCGACGACCCTCACGTCGACGGGCGCCGTCAACGCCGCGCACGACTCTCTCCCACCTCTCGCGGGAGGCATAGCCATGTTCGACATGATGCTGGGGGAGGTCGCCCCGGGTGGCGTCGGCTCCGGCCTCTACGGCATGCTCATCCTGGCCATCGTGGCGGTGTTCCTCGGTGGTCTCATGGTCGGGCGCACACCCGAATACCTGGGCAAGAAGATTCAGGCCCGGCACATGACCCTCGCGGCGCTGTATCTGCTGGTCACCCCGGTGCTCGTGCTCGTGCTGACCGGCGCAGCGGTCCTGATACCTTCCGTCGTCGCGGACGCGCCCGCCCCCGGTCCGCACCAGTTCAGCGAACTGCTCTATGCGTTCACGTCCGCGACGAACAACAACGGCTCTGCCTTTGCAGGCATCAGCGCCTCCGACCCGATCATCTCCTCGCTCATCAACGTGGCGATGTGGCTCGGGCGCGTCCTGCCGATGGTGCTGGTCCTGGCCCTGGCTGGCTGCTTTGCCAAGCAGGAGCCCATCCCGCCCTCGCCCGGAACGCTCCCGACGTACGGGCCGCTCTTCGCGGGCCTCCTCGGAACCGTCGCCGTCCTCTTTAGTGCCCTGAACTACTTCCCGGCCTTGGCGCTGGGACCCATTGCAGAGGGAACCCTCAGATGACTACCACCCCCACCAGATACGGCACCCAGGGCCAACCCCAGCCGCCGCACGGCGCGCCCGGGCCCGGGCCCGCGCCCCGCGTCACGGAGCTATCGGGGCACGCGTATAAGCGTCGCAAGGCGTTCAACCGCCAGCTCATCCTCACCGCGATCCCGGGGTCCTTCGTCAAGCTCGACCCGCGGCAGATGAGGCACTCGCCGGTCATGTTCACGGTGCTCCTCGGCACCGTGGTCTCCGCCATCGCGTGTGGTGTCCAGATCGTCCAGGACAGCCCCGACGTCGTCTTCAGCCTCGTCGTCACGGTATGGCTGCTGCTGACCGTCCTCTTCGCGAACTTCTCCGAAGCCCTCGCCGAGGGCCGTGGCAAGGCCCAGGCCGACAGTCTCCGCGCCGGACGCCAGGGGCTCGTGGCGCGCAAGATCAACGGTCCCCTCGAGGAGGCCGTTCCGGCGCCGGATCTTCGCAAGGGCGACCTTGTGGTCTGCGAGGCCGGCGACGTGATCCCGTCCGACGGCGAGATCATCGAGGGCCTGGCCATGGTCGACGAGTCGGCGATCACCGGCGAGTCGGCCCCCGTGGTGCGCGAGTCCGGCGGCGACCGCTCGGCTGTGACCGGCGGCACGAAGGTCATCTCGGACCGGATCGTCGTGCGCATCACGGCTGACCCGGGCCAGACGTTCATCGATCGGATGATCGCCCTCGTCGAGGGCGCGGAGCGGCAGAAGACGCCGAACGAGATCGCGCTCCACGTCCTGCTCGTCGCGCTCACGATCGTGTTCCTCGTCGTCACCGTCGCGCTCGTGCCGTTCGCGAACTTCGCGGGATCAATTCCCTCGCCCGTGGTTCTCGTGGCCCTGCTCGTGTGCCTCATTCCGACGACGATCGGGGCGCTCGTCCCCGCCATCGGCATCGCCGGCATGGACCGGCTCGTCAGGCACAACGTCCTCGCCACGAGCGGCCGCGCGGTCGAGACGGCCGGCGACATCACGACGCTCCTGCTCGACAAGACCGGCACGATCACGTTCGGCAACCGCCGCGCGGTGGACTTCCTTCCCGCGCCCGGGGTGCCGGTGGGCGAGTTGATCGAGGCGGCGCGCCTCTCCTCCCTCGCGGACGAGACCCCCGAGGGCCGCTCGATCGTTGACCTTGCGGCCGAGCGCAGCAAGGACGGCGCCAGTGCCGCCGGTCCGGACCTGGCCGAGCTCGCCCGTGAGCGCGGCGGCCACGTCACGGCCGTCCAGTTCACGGCGACGACGCGCATGAGCGGGCTCGACGACGGCCACCGCCGGTACCGCAAGGGCGCGGCCTCCGCCGTCGCCCACTGGGTGCGCGAGCTGGGTGGCGACCTCCCTCCGGGCGTGCGCGACGACGTCGACGCCATCGCGAGCGACGGCGGCACTCCGCTCGTCGTGGCGACGGACGACGGCGACGATCAGCAAGGTGAGCAGAGACCGCGCGTCCTCGGTACCATTCACCTCGCCGACGTGGTCAAGCCCGGCATTGCGGAACGTTTCGCGGCCCTGCGCCGCATGGGCATCCGCACGGTCATGATCACGGGCGACAACAAGCTCACCGCGGCGGCGATCGCGAAGGAGGCGGGTGTCGACGACTATCTGGCCGAAGCCACCCCAGAGGACAAGCTCACCCGCATCCGTCAGGAGCAGGCAGCCGGCCAGCTCGTCGCGATGACCGGCGACGGCACGAATGACGCACCGGCCCTCGCGGCCGCGGACGTCGGCGTCGCGATGAACTCCGGCACGCAGGCCGCGAAGGAAGCCGCCAACATGGTGGACCTCGATTCGGACCCGACGAAGCTCATCGACGTCGTCGCGATCGGCAAGCAGCTGCTCATCACGCGCGGTTCACTGACGACGTTCTCTGTGGCGAACGACGTCGCGAAGTACTTCGCGATCATCCCCGCGTTGTTCGTGGCCGTGTTCCCCGGTCTGGGCTTGCTGAACATCATGGGCCTGACGAGCCCGAAGAGCGCCATCATGGCCGCGGTCGTCTTCAACGCGATCATCATCGTGCTGCTCGTCCCGCTTGCCCTTCGCGGCGTGCGCTACCGGGCCGTGTCCGCCCAGCAGGCGCTGCGGAGGAACCTGCTGATCTACGGGGTCGGCGGGCTCGTTGCTCCGTTCATCGGCATCAAGATCATCGACTTGCTCCTGGCCGTCGTGCCGGGGCTGCACTGACCAATCGATAAGGAAGGGAGTCTTCCTGTGACCGCCTATCTGCGACAGTTCGGCACCGCGTTCCGTTTCCTCGCCGTGGCCACCGTGCTTCTCGGCGTGTTCTACCCGCTCGTCATGTTCGGCGTCGGCCAGGCCGTCGCCTCTGCTCAGGCCAACGGATCGATCGCGCGGCTCAACGGACAGCCAGCGGCCTCGACCCTCCTCGTCCAGGCCGTACCCGAGACGGAAACCCGGTTCTTCTTCCCCCGGCCCTCCGCCGTCAAATGGGATTCCACGACCTCGGGCGCCTCGAACCTCGGCCCGTCCGACCCGGCCTTGTCCAAGGCCGAATCAGCCGCGCGGGCGGCTGTTGCGGCCCGCGAGGGCGTCGCGGAATCGGCCGTCCCGCTCGACGCTGTCACCGCGTCGGGCTCGGGACTCGACCCGGACATCTCGCCTGCGTACGCGGAACTCCAGGTGCCCAGGGTCGCCAAGGGCACGGGCCTGAGCGCTGACGACCTCCGGAAGATGGTTTCCGAGGCCACGAGCAACCCCGTCCTGAGCCTGCTCGGCCAGCCGGCCGTCAACACGACGAAACTCAACCTCGCGATCGCCGCAAGGCTGAAGTAGGCGGGTCGGCAAGTCACCGCAGGACGATCGACCTGAAAGAATCGCTGCATGGAACGCGGCAGTCTGCGCATCTTCCTCGGCGCCGCGCCCGGCGTCGGCAAGACCTATGGAATGCTCGAAGAAGCCCATCGGCTTGCCGCGTCGGGCACGGACGTCGTGGTCGCCGTCGTCATGGACCACGGCCGCGCGCAGACTGCCGCGCTCGTGCACGGCCTCGAGGAGGTGCCGCTGCGTGACGTCGAATACCGCGGCACCTACCTCGCCGAGATGGACGTCGATGCGGTGCTCAAGCGGCGGCCGCACACGGCGCTCGTGGACGAGTACGCGCACACCAACGCGCCCGGGAGCCAGCACGCAAAGCGCTGGGAGGACGTCGACGAGCTCCTCGACGCGGGCATCAACGTCCTCACGACCGTCAACGTCCAGCACCTCGCGTCGCTCAACGACGTGGTCGAGGCCATCACCGGCACGCGTCAGCAGGAGATGATCCCGGACGCGATCGTCCGCAAGGCGGACCAGATCGAGCTTGTCGACATCCCTCCCGAGCTCCTGCGGCAGCGTCTCAGCTCGGGGCTCGTGTATGCGCCGGACAAGATCGACGCGGCCCTGGCCAACTACTTCCGGCTCGGCAACCTCGCGGCCTTGCGCGAGATCGCGCTCATCTGGCTCGCGGACAGGGTCGAGGAGGGGCTCGCACAGTACCGTCAGCGGCACCGGATCGACGAGACGTGGCCGGCCCGCGAGCGCGTCGTCGTCGCGCTCACGGGCGGCCCTGAGGGCGAGGCCTTGATCCGGCGTGCGGCGCGCATCCTCACCCGCGTGAGCGGCGGGGACCTGCTTGCGGTCCATGTGCGGCGGCCGGATGGCCTCGCGGAGGGTTCCGAGCAGCCCCTCGCGATCCAGCGGAAGCTCGTCGAGGATCTCGGCGGTACCTATCAGCAGCTTGCGGGCGACGACGTCGCTGCGAGCCTCCTCGACTTCGCGCGCACCGTCAACGCGACGCAGATCGTCGTCGGCGTCTCGCGGCACACGCGCTTCCAGCAGCTGCTCGGACGCGGAGGTGTGGGCAGCGCCGTCGTGCGCAACTCCGGCGAGATCGACGTGCACATGGTGACCCACTCGCTCGCGGGGCGTGCGCCCCGCAGAAGGCTCACGCCGATCCTTGGCCGCGCCCGGACGATCGTCGGCTATGCGCTCGCGTTCGTCGTGCCGATCGCCATGACGGCCGCGCTCCTGCCGTTCCCGGAGCTCAACCTCACGACGCACGCCCTCGCGCACCTGTCCGGCGTCGTGGTGGTCGCCTTCGTGGGCGGCCTGTGGCCCGCGGTCGTCGCGGCCGTCTTTGATTCCCTTCTTCTCAATTATTTCGTCACCCCGCCCATCGGAACGCTGACCATCGACGACCCGCAGAACTTCTTCGCCCTCGTAGTCTTCCTCGCGGTCGCCGTCGCGTTTTCACTCGTCGTGGGCGTCTCGAGCCGCCGGTCCCGGGACGCCGCCCGCGCCCGCACCGAGGCGGGGACGCTCAGCGAGCTGGCGCGCGGCTCCCTCGCGCGGGACCAAAGCGCCGAGGAGTTCCTCGAGCAGCTGCGCGGCGAGTTTCAGCTCGCGTCGGTGAGCGTCCTCTCGCAGGACGGCGACAGCTCGTGGGCCGTGCGGGCGCGCGCCGGCCAAGGTGCCCCGGCGAACCCCGACGAGGCCGACGGCGCCGACCACCTTGAGCCGGGCCTCACCATCGCGTGGAAGGGTCGCGCGCTCAGCGGGGGAGAGCGGCGACTCCTCGCGGCCTTCGAGGCCCATCTCTCGGCCCTGCTCGAACGGCAAGAGCTCGCCGTGAGCCTCCGCGAAACGGTCAAGCTGGGCGAGGCAAACCGCATCCGCACGTCTATCCTGCGGGCCGTCTCGCATGATCTCCGCACGCCGCTCGCCGGAATTCGCCTCGCCGTGACGGCGCTACGGCGCCAGCGCGGGAAGACCACTCCCGAGGAACAGGCCGAGATGCTGGAAACGATTGACGGCTACTCGGGCCGGCTTGAGAACCTCGTGGCGAACCTCCTCGACATGTCCCGCATCGACAGCGCGGTGCTCAGCGTCCTCCACGAGCCCGTGACGTGGCTCGACGTCGTCTCCGACGTCGTCTCGGAGCTGCCGGCCGACTCGGTGCGCGTCGATCTCGCGCCCAATCTCCCAGCGCTCGACGGCGACCGCGGCCTCCTCGAGCGCGTCCTCGCGAACGTCGCCGAGAACGCCGTCAAATACGCGGGCGGCAGCGACATCGTGATCGTCGCGACGACGGGTGGCCTGCTCTCGCCGAGCGTCGGCGACCGGCCGGTGAGCGAACTTCGCGTCGTCGACCACGGCACGGGTGTGCCGGCCGAACGGGTCATGGCGATGTTCCAGCCGTTCCAGCGCCTTGGCGACGAGGCGAAAGGCTCGGGCATCGGCCTCGGGCTCGCCGTCGCGAAGGGCTTCATCGAGGCGATGGGCGGCGAGCTCGCCGCCGAACCGACTCCGGGAGGCGGCCTCACGATGGTCCTGCGCATGCCGCTGTACGCTGGGCCCCGGGATTGAGTGGAAGATCCAGGGAGCGCCGCCGCACCGGAGGTCGGCGGCTCAGGGACGCGAAGAAGAAGGGCGGCGATGAAACGGGTTCTTGTGGTCGACGACGAGCCGCAGCTCCTGCGCGCCCTTCAGATCAATCTCAGGGCCGAAGGGTACGCCGTCGCCACCGCTGAGAACGGCACGCAGGCTCTCCACCTCGCCGCCTCCAATCCTCCCGACGTGCTCGTGCTGGACCTCGGGCTCCCGGACATGGACGGCTCAGAGGTGATCCGCGGCATCCGCGGCTGGTCGGACATGCCGATCGTCGTGCTCTCGGCGCGACACGGCTCGGCAGACAAGGTCGAGGCGCTCGACGCCGGCGCCGACGACTACGTGACGAAGCCGTTCGGCCTCGACGAACTGCTCGCGCGCCTGCGCGCCGTCGAGCGCCGCTCGGCGCACGTCCCGCCCGGCGGCGTCGTGGACGTGGGGGACCTCCACATCAACCTCGGCGCCGCGACCGTGACGCGCGACGGCGAGCGAGTGCACCTCACGCCGCGCGAGTGGGGCGTCCTGCAGATGCTTGTCGCCAACCGGGGGAACCTCGTGACCCAGCGCCAGCTCCTCCAGACGGTGTGGGGGCCGGCCTACGGCGAGGAAACCCAGTACCTTCGTGTCTACATGGCCCAGCTGCGCCGCAAGCTGGAAACCGACCCCGCGCGGCCGAAACACCTCATCACCGAGGCCGGGCTGGGCTACCGGTTCGAGGAGTAGCGCACCTCGCCGAGCGCGCTGGCGCGAGCATCAGGAAAAGAGCGTTCCCGACTCGGGACCGGCCGCCTCGATGAGCTCGGGGCCGTTGTTCCTCACGCTGTTGACGAGACTGCCGACGACCCTGGGAACGAGGTGCGGTTCGGGCATCGAGTCGACGAGGCTGCGGATGTCGGCCTCGGACGTTGTCTCGGGGTCGAGCCACTCCGCCCACAGGTCCTTGGGCACGATGAGCGGGGTCCGGTCGTGGATGTGCCCGATCGAGTCTGCGGCGGGGGCCGTGATGATCGTGCACGTGCGGAGCCAACGGGCGGGATCGTCCGCCGGGAGAGCGGGGTCGGGCCAGTTTTCGAACAGCGCCGCGAACGCGAGCACGCCGTTCTCGACCTCATGGAGATACGTCGGGATCTTGTGGATCTTGCCGCCCACGAGCTCCTGCTGCCACTCGTAGTAGCCGTCCGCCGGCACGAGAGCGCGGCGCTGGGCGGCTGCCTTGCGGAACGAGGGTTTCTCGGTGATGGTCTCGCGCCGGGCGTTGATGAGCTTCGCGGCCCCCTTCGCGTCCTTCGACCACGAGGGCACGAGTCCCCATCGCGCAGTCACGAGCTTCCGCGAGACGCTGCCACTGTCCTTGTCCTTCCGGTCGAGGATGAGCGGCACGGGGTCGGTCGGAGCGATGTTGTAGGACGCGTCGAGTTCGTCGACATAGGTCTCGTCGACGTCGAATTCGGCCACGAGGTCGCCGACGCCCCTCGCCATGACGTATCTCCCGCACATGCTGCTCATTATTCACCTCGCCCCTGACGCCGTGGCTAGACTGGGATTGTTCGAAACTATCTTCGAAGACTTTGGGTAGAAGACCAAGAAGCCGAGTGAGAGAGCCCGTGCCTGAACCGTTCACGCATCTGCACGTCGCGAGCGCGTTCAGCTCATTTGGCGGCGGGTCCCGTCCCGACGATTTCGTGGCCGCCGCCGCGGCCGACGGCGCCACCGCGCTCGCCCGCACGGACCGCGACGGCCTCTACGGCGCCGTCAGGCACATCGGCGCGTGCCTTGCCGCGGGGATCGATCCGATCGTCGGCGTCGACCTCCCGATCCTCGCCGAACCCGCCGAGGTTCACGCAGAAGAGGACGACGACGGCGCTCGCCGAGGTGCGCGGCGGCCACGGCGCGGTTCCCGCGGGGTGGCGGGGCGCGTCGTCGTGCTCGCCCACGGGAGCAACGGCGGGGCGGGCTGGAGGGCCCTGTGCCGGCTCGTCTCCGACGCCCACGCGGCGACCAAGGCCACGAGGAACGGCCCGGTGCCGGTCGGCGTCCTGCGCTCGGAGCTCGCCGCGCGGTGCGTCGACCCCGACACCGGAAGGCCCGTCCTGACCGTGCTCATCGGACCGGATTCGGACGTTGGCCGCGCGTTGTCCGGGCAGCGGTTCTTACGCCCGCGAACGCTGTTCCGCGAGTGGCTCGACGTCATGCCGGCGGGTGCCCTCGCCGTCGAGCTCGTGACCCAGCTGACCGGTCCCGGCCGACCGCTTAGTACTGCGCACGCCGTGCGCATGCTCCGTCTCGCGAGCGAGCACAGCATCCCGGCAGTGCTCACGAACGCGGTCCGCCACGTTGACGAGGCCGCCGCAGAATCGGCCCGCCCTGACGCCCCTCGGGGCGAAGCGGCCCGCGCAGACATGGCCCGCGCCCAAGCGGCGGCGGTCCTCGCCGCCGTCCGCGCGCCCATGCCGCCCGGCGAGGCCTCGGACGTCGCTACGGGGCACAGCTGGCTCAAGCCCGCGGCACTCATGCATCGCCTCGGGCGCGAGATCGTGCACGCGGCGGGCCTCGGAGCGAAGGACCTCGCGAACCTCCTCGGCAACACGGAGCGGATCGCGGACCGCTGTCGGCTCGATCCTGCCGCCGACGCCGGATGGCGGCGGCCAGTCGTCCCCGAGGCGTCCGTCCTCGGCGTGACCGGGGAACCGATCCGCGTGCTCGCCGAGCGCTGCCGCGCCGCCGTTCCGGACCGCTATCCGGGCGCCGTGGGGGATACCGACGACCGGGTTGCTGCGCGGCTTGAGCATGAGCTCGGCGTCATCGACGGCCTCGGCGTCGCGCCTTACTTCCTCGCGGTCGCCGAGTTGGCGGAGACGATCCGCGGCATGGGCGTTCGGTCGGCGGTGCAAGGCTCGGGCGCCTCGAGCGTGGTCAATTATGTCCTCGGGATCAGCCACGTCGATCCGCTGCGGCACCGGCTGAGCTTCGAGGAATTCCTTCCCCGCGATGGCCGCACGCTCCCGCGCATAGGCTTCGCCGTCGAGCACGCTGCGTGCCTCACCGTGCACCGGCAGGTCTTCAAGCGCTTCGGCGCCGAGCGCGTCGCGCTCGTGGGCGGTCCCGGCAGCATCCTTCAGGAGGCTGAGCTGCGCGCGGTGGCCCCGCACGCGGGGCAGGAGGGCCAGCTCGAGCTATCCGTGGACGCGACCGAGGTCCTTGACCAGCAGTCGCGTCTCCTGTCGATGCATCCGGGCGGGCTGATTCTGGGCGACGCGCGCCTGCTCGACCGAACGCCCGTGCAGCCGAGCGGCCGAGGCCTGCCGATGAGCCAGTTCGACCGGCACGACCTGGACTCCATGGGGCTGCTCACGCTCGGCATCCACGGAGCGCCCCTCCAGAGCACGATGGCCTTCGCCGTGCGCGAGATTGCGCGGATTCGCGGAGGCTCGGCTGCAGGTCCCGAAGGCGCCCACGAGGACGCGCGGATCGACCTCGATGCCATTCCCCTCGACGACGAGCCCACGTACGAGCTCATCCGCTCGACCCACACGCTTGGCGGTCGGCCGGTCGAGTCCCCGGGCCGGCGCACGGCTGCGGGGAGCACGGCGCCCCGCGACTTCAACGACCTCATCACAGCGGTTGGCAGCTCCCGAGCCCACGGGGCCACGTCCGCGCTGCCCGCCTACCAGTCGGCGTGGCTCGCGACGCATCATCCCGAAGCGTTCCTTGCGGGGATGTTCGAGCACCGTTCAGGAACATATCCCAGGAGCCTCCTCGTCGCGGAGGCGCGTCGGCTCGGTATCCCGATCCTGCCGCCGGACACCAACGAAAGCCGCGACGGATACTGCGTCGAACGGATCGATTCGGGGCCGGACGCCGGCAAGCTCGGCATCCGCCCCGCGCTCAGGGACATCCACGGCCTCTCCCGGAATGACCTTCGACGGATTGTGGCGGGACAGCCATACACGTCGATCGCGGACCTTCTGGATCGGGCGCGGCCGAGCAGGGCGAGCGTGCGGCGCCTCGCTCAGGCTGGGGCGTTCGATTCGCTGCACCGAGCGGCCGTGAGCCGGGGGAGCGGAGCGGATCTCGTCGAGCAGCTCGCACCTCCGGCTCCGCCGTCCTCGCACTGGGGCACGTCGATCGACGGGCAGCTCACCCTCGACATCGCCGAGGCCGAAGTCCCCAACCGCCCTGGAGTCCCGCCGTCGTCCGTGCCGGCTGCGTGACGGCGGGGGTGCGCACGCCTTTCCGCTAGTCTTGACGATGGCTGGCTGTGGTCCCCGTATGCCACAAGCTATGAAGCCGACAACGAAGAGGAGACGCCCGTGTCAGATGCCCAACAGATCACCATCACTGTCGACGGCGAGGAGCGGACCGTCACGCGGGGCACGACGGGCGCGGACCTCTTCGACGGCAGGCGGGAGATCGTCGTCGTCCGCGTTGACGGCGCGCTCAAGGATCTCGACCAGCCCATCCCGGCCGGCGCCGTCGTCGAAGGCGTGGATGTTGCCTCGGAGGACGGCCTCAATGTCCTCCGGCACTCGGCCGCGCACGTCATGGCGCAGGCCGTTCAGCAGCTGCGGCCCGACGCGAAACTCGGCATCGGCCCGTACATCAGGGACGGCTTCTACTTCGATTTCGACGTCGAAGAGCCGTTCACGCCCGAGGACCTGCGCTCCCTCGAGAAGATGATGCTCAAGATCGTCAACCAGAACCAGATCTTCAGGCGCCGCAGCGTCTCGGAGGGCGAGGCGATCGAGGCCATGAAGCACGAGCCGTACAAGCTCGTGCTGCTCGGGGCCAAGGACCACCAGTCCGAGGGGGCGGCGAAGGAGGGCGCCAACATCGAGGTCGGTGCCGGCGAGATCACGATCTACGACAACATCGACCGCAAGAACGGCGAGGCCGTGTGGCACGACCTGTGCCGCGGGCCGCACCTGCCCAACACGAAGCTCATCTCGAACGCGTTCGCGCTCACCCGGTCGGCCGCGGCGTACTGGCTCGGCAGCGAGAAGAACGACCAGCTCCAGCGCATCTACGGCACCGCGTGGCCCACGAAGGAAGCGCTCAAGGAGTACCAGGACCGCATCGCCGAGGCGGAGCGCCGCGACCATCGCAAGCTCGGCGCCGAACTCGACCTGTTCTCGTTCCCGGACGAGCTCGGCTCGGGCCTCCCGGTCTTCCACCCCAAGGGCGGCATCATCCGCAAGTCCATGGAGGATTACTCGCGCCAGCGCCACACCGAGGCCGGCTATGAGTTCGTCTATACGCCGCACATTACGAAGGGCCACCTGTACGAGGTCTCCGGCCACCTCGACTGGTATCGCGAGGGCATGTTCCCAGCGATGCACGTCGACGCCGAGCTCAATGAGGACGGCACCGTTCGCAAGCCGGGGCAGGACTACTACCTTAAGCCCATGAACTGCCCCATGCACAACCTCATCTTCCGCTCACGGGGCCGTTCCTACCGCGAGCTTCCGCTGCGGCTGTTCGAGTTCGGCTCGGTGTACCGCTACGAGAAGTCGGGCGTTGTGCACGGTCTCACCCGCGTCCGCGGCATGACCCAGGACGACGCCCACATCTACTGCACGAAGGAGCAGATGAAGGATGAGCTCACCACGACGCTCAACTTCGTCCTCGACCTGCTGAAGGACTACGGCCTCAACGACTTCTACCTCGAGCTCTCCACGAAGGATCCCGAGAAGTACGTCGGCTCGGACGATGCCTGGGAGGAGGCCACGAGCACCCTCGCGGCGGTCGCCGAGGCCTCCGGCCTCGAGCTCGTGCCGGATCCGGGCGGGGCCGCGTTCTACGGTCCCAAGATCTCCGTCCAGGCCCGCGACGCGATCGGGCGCACGTGGCAGATGTCGACGATCCAGCTCGACTTCAACCTGCCGGAGCGCTTCGAGCTCGAGTACCAGGCCGCAGACGGAACGCGCCAGCGTCCCGTCATGATCCACCGTGCGCTCTTCGGCTCGGTCGAGCGGTTCCTCGGCGTCCTGACGGAGCATTATGCGGGAGCCTTCCCGGCGTGGCTCGCCCCGGTCCAGGTCGTCGGGATTCCCGTCGCCGAGGCGTTCGACGACTACATGTACGACGTCGTCGATCGCCTCAAGAAGGAGGGCATCCGCGCCCACGTGGACGCCTCGAGCGATCGCTTCCCGAAGAAGATCCGCACGGCGAGCAAGGACAAGATCCCGTTCGTGCTGATCGCGGGTGGCGAGGACGCCGAGGCCGGAGCCGTGTCGTTCAGGTTCCGCGATGGCAGCCAGGACAATGGCGTGCCCGTCGACGAGGCGGTCAAGCGGATCGTCGAGGCCGTCCGCACGCGGGCGCTCTGACATGGCGGAGTTCACAGGCGCACAGCTGCCCCGCGCGGGCGGCGACCCGGACAGCGAGGTGACGGACAGCTTCGAGCTGCCCAGCGCCCCGGATGCTTTCGGGCGTCTGTGGACTCCGCACCGCATGGCATACGTCAAGGGCGGCCAGGGGCAATTCCGCAATCGGGAGGACTGCCCCTTCTGCGCGGCACCCGCCCGCAGCGATGAGGAAGCGCTCATCGTGCACCGCGGGCGCACGTGCTACGCGGTGCTCAACCTGTTCCCGTACAACCCGGGCCACCTCTTGGTGTGCCCCTACCGCCACGTTGCGGACTACACAGATATCACGCCCGAAGAGACGGCAGAGATGTCGGAGATCACCCAGGCGGCGATGCGCGTGATCCGCAAGGTCGCGGGCCCGCACGGGTTCAACATCGGCATCAACCAGGGCGACGCCGGGGGAGCGGGCATCGCGGCGCACCTCCACCAGCACGTCGTGCCGCGGTGGGGTGGCGACGGGAATTTCCTCCCGATCATCGCCCAGACGAAGCAGATCACTCAGACCTTGGACGAGACGCGCGGGCTCCTCGCCGAGGCGTGGCACCGGGCCGGCGTGGAGGACGACGGCGACGCGGCGCTCGCGCGGGACGGCGGGAAGGCAGCGGGTGCTCAATAGACACGCCCGCGAGTTCTTCACGCGGCTTTTCACGCCCCTCGCTCGCGCGCTCCTCAAGCTCGGCGTCTCGCCGGACGCCGTGACGTTCGCGGGAACTGCAGGGGTGAGCCTCGCGGCCCTCATCCTGTTCCCGTTGGGCCAGCTCTTCTGGGGCGTCGTCGCCATCACGCTCTTCGTGTTCTCCGACGTCGTCGATGGGATCATGGCACGCCTCGCCGGGCGCCAGGGCCGGTGGGGGAGCTTCCTCGACTCGACGCTGGATCGGGTGCAGGACAGCGCGATCTTCCTCGGACTCGCCCTGTGGTTCTACAGCGGCGGCCGTTCGCCGGAGACGGGCTCTCTCGCCGTCGTCAGCATCCTCCTCGGGAACCTCGTCTCGTATGCCCGGGCGAAGGCGGAATCGCTCGGCTACACGGCCAATGTCGGCATCGCGGAGAGGGCGGAGCGGCTCGTCTCGGTCCTCGTCGTCGCCGGCCTGTGCGGCTTGGGCCTGCCCACGCCGTTCCTGTTCTGGACTTTCGTGGTGCTTGCGCTCGCAAGCGTCGTGACGGTCATCCAGCGGATTCTCGCGGTGCGGCGCCAGGCCCGCGAAGAGTCCAGCCCGGCCTGACGGAGCCCCGCCGGCGCCCTGTGCATTCGCCCATGCGCGCCGCGGCGCTCTTGGTTGGTCGCACCGCTCACACCGTGGCACCTGCGGCGATAGACTGGGGTTCTCCCCAAGGATTCAGGTTCTTCCTCTCGGGTTGGATCGACACCACTTCTTCATTTGAGCAGCCTAAAGAAAGACGAGTACGTGTCTACTGAAGCAAACTCCTCGGCTCCGACCACCGGCAGCGATCGCGTCAAGCGCGGCATGGCGGAGATGCTCAAGGGCGGCGTCATCATGGACGTCGTCAACGTCGAGCAGGCGAAGATCGCCGAGGACGCCGGCGCCGTGGCCGTGATGGCCCTCGAGCGCGTGCCGGCCGACATCCGCGCCCAGGGCGGGGTCTCGCGCATGTCGGACCCGGACATGATCGACGCGATCATCGGCGCGGTCTCGATTCCGGTGATGGCGAAGGCCCGCATCGGCCACTTCGTCGAGGCTCAGGTCCTCCAGTCCCTCGGCGTGGACTACATCGACGAGTCTGAGGTCCTGACCCCGGCCGACTATGAGAACCACATCGACAAGTGGCAGTTCACCGTGCCGTTCGTGTGCGGGGCGACGAACCTCGGCGAGGCGCTGCGCCGCATCAATGAGGGCGCGGCGATGATCCGTTCCAAGGGCGAGGCCGGCACCGGAGACGTCTCCAACGCCACCACGCACATGCGCAAGATCCGCGCCGAGATCCGCCGCCTGACCACGATGGCCGAGGACGAGCTCTACGTCGCGGCCAAGGAGCTCCAGGCCCCGTACGCGCTCGTGCGCGAGATCGCGGAGACCGGCAAGCTCCCGGTCGTGCTGTTCACGGCCGGCGGGATCGCGACCCCCGCCGACGCAGCCATGATGATGCAGCTCGGCGCGGACGGCGTCTTCGTCGGCTCGGGCATCTTCAAGTCCGGCAACCCCGCCCAGCGCGCGGCCGCCGTCGTCAAGGCCACGACGTTCTTCGACGACCCGGACATGATCGCCAAGGTCTCCCGCGGCCTCGGCGAGGCCATGGTCGGCATCAACGTCGACGACATCCCTCAGCCTCACCGCCTCGCCGAGCGCGGCTGGTAAGCCTTTAGGCAATGCACGACGGCGGCCGGTCACCTTCGGGTGGCCGGCCGCCGTCGTTCTCACATCCATTGCTGCACAACTGTCGTTATGAGGAGCCAAAACGACAGCTACGGAGCAATCGATGGTGCGGGACGTCCCCCAGGCTAGGTCCGCGGAGCCTCGTCGCAGCCAAGTCACCCTAACGTTCGAAAAGGCTTCTTGAGGGGACCTTTCCGAACGACAAGGGGACTGCGGCCGACCAGAATGAGCCGCAACGCCGAGTCGTCAGCCGAGGCCGCGGCGCGCGAGGAGAGGCGCGACGTCGGCCTCCCGCCCGCGGAAGGCGCGGAACGATTCGAGCGGATCTCGCGAGAAGCCGCGGGACAGGAGCTGGGCGCGGAACACGTCGCCGTTTTCCCGCGTGAGCCCACCGTTCTCCTTGAACCACTCGACGGTGTCCGCGTCGAGAACCTCGCTCCAGATGTACGACCAGTACCCGGCCGCGTACCACCCTCCCGCGAAGATGTGCTGGAAGTACCCCGTGCGATACCTCGGCGGGACGAGTGCGACGGCGACCTCGGCATCCTTGAGGGCTCGCGCCTCGAAGTCGAGGGGATCGCCCGGCTCGTCGCCGGCGGCGAGGCTGTGCCATGCAAGGTCGAGCAGCGAGGCCCCGAGGTATTCGGTCGTCGCGAAGCCCTCGCCCCACAGCTTCGCCGCATCCAGCGCGTCGATCTGTTCTTGGGAGAGGGGTTCTCCGGTCTCGACGTGCCGGGCATAGTTCGCGACGACGTCGGGCCACAGGAGCCACATCTCGTTGACCTGGGACGGGTATTCGACGAAGTCCCGCGGAACGTTCGTACCGGAGAACTTCGGGTACTCGACGTCCGAGAGGAGCCCGTGGAGCGCGTGGCCGAACTCGTGGAACGCCGTGCGCGCCTCGTCGAGCGTCAGGAGGGCTGGTTCGCCGGGAGCGGGCTTCGGGACGTTGAGGTTGTTGACGACGACGGGCCGCTCGCCGAGGAGGCGCGACTGCTCGACGAGCGAGTTCATCCACGCGCCGCCTCGCTTGGTCGGGCGGGCGAAGTAGTCGCCGAGGAAGAGGCCGAGGCCTGAGCCGTCGGCGTCGAAGATTTCCCAGACCCGGACGTCCTCGTGGTACCCGGGAAGGTGAGGCCGCTCCTCGAAGCGGAGTCCGTACAGCTGACCCGCGGCGAAGAAGACGCCGTCCTCGAGCACGCGGTCGAGCTCGAAGTACTGGCGGAGCGCCTTCTCGTCGACCGCGTACTTCGTGCGGCGGACCATGGCCGAATAGAAGGCCCAATCCCACGGCTCGAGGTCCTGCCCTGCCACCTCGGCGAGGGCCTGCGCCTCGGCTTCGGCGTTGCGCACGGCGGCCGGGGCGAGCCGTGCGAGCATCGAACGGACAGCGTCAGCGGACGGCGCCGTCTGGTCGTCGACGGCGAGGTCCGCGAACGTCTCATAGCCGAGGAGCGAGGCCTTCTCCGCGCGGAGCCGTGCCATATCGAGCACGAGTCCCCGAGCGTCGGTGTCTCCCTCCGAGCTTCCGCGCGCGACCGACCGCTCGAAGACGCGACGGCGGAGGTCGCGGTTCTCGAGGACGGCGAGAACGGGCTGGCCGGTGGGCTGGACGAACGTCAGGAGCCAGCCGCCCTCGTGTCCCGCGGCCCGAGCGGCCTGGGCCGCGCTCGCGCGGTCGTCTGCGGGGAGCCCCGCGAGTTCGGCCTCGTCGGTGACGAGCACCGCGGCGTCGTTGATGGCCTTCGCCACCCGCTGGCCGTATTCGGTTCCGAGGCGAGAGAGCTCGGCGTTGAGCTCGCGCAGTCTGCGCTGCCCCTTGTCGTCGAGATCTGCCCCGGCACGGCGGAAGTCGTTGAGCCATTCGTCGACGAGCCTCGCGGCCTCGGCGTCGAGTCCCGACGCGTCGATCGCGGCGAAGCGGTCCCTGAGGCGGCGATTGAGGAGGATCGCGTCCTGGTGCGCGCTGAGTTTGGGCGTGAGCTGCGTCTCGAGCGTGCGGATGGAATCGGTGCCGTGCGAGGAAACCATCGTCATGAACGCCGCGACGGCACGGTTGAGGAGCGCCCCGCTGCGCTCGATCGCCTCGACGGTGTTCTCGAAATCGGGTGCCTCGGGCGATTCGACGATGGCGTCGATTTCCCTCAGATGAGACGCAATGCCCGCGTCGACCGCTTCGGGGTAGTGCTCATCGCGGATCTCGGCAAACGGCGGCAGGGCATACGGAAGCGTGCTGCGGGTGAGGAGCGGGTTGGCCATGAAAGGAGCCTTTCACGCCTAGCGGCCCCGGGCAAGGACCGGGGCCGCGAGGCAGGGCCGCAGCCTCGGCTATTCGGCCGCGGCGTCCTGGGTGAAGACGAGGGACATCGGCGTGGCCTGCGAGCCCTGGCCCTGCGGGTTGTCCTTGAACATCCCGGCGATAGTCTCCTTCGGAAGGCCCGTGTCGTGGCCCATGACGACGACGCCGAGATCGTTCGCGTCCATGATGGCTGTCCCGCCGAAGGTCGCGGTCGCTTCCGCGGGCAGCGCGGCGCGGATCGCGGAGCTGAGCGACCGCGCGACACCGTCGGGATCCTTGGGCGCGAGCTTGACCGAGTTGCTCGCGGCGCCGAGGCTGTACGGCGTCGCGCCGTCGATCGCGTTGATGTTGTGGCCCACGACGTCGTAGAAGACGCCGCTCTTCCCTTGGACCTTGCCGACGACGGAGGCCGCCGCGGCCTTGACGATGAGCGGAAGGCCGACCTCGTTGATCGCGATCTGCATCGACCACGGGCTTCCGAGGCCGATCCCGGCAGGCGTGCGCGTCACGAACTTGCTGAGCACGCGGGCGGCGGGGGAGACCTCGATCTCCCAGACCGGGAAGGAGCGGCCCTGCGTGATGGCGACGATCTTCTCGCTCACGAGCAGGTACCACGGGAGGCCCTCGACCGCCTTGCGCGCCTCCTCGGGCGCCTCGGGCAGCCCGTTGAAGAACCGCTCGACATAGCCGGACACGGCAGGCGCCAGCTCGGTGCCCCGCGAGAACACGTCGGTCTGGAGCGGGTAGCGGCGGAAAGTCTGGCCGGCCGAGACGATGTCGAGGTCCTTGTCCGGGTTGGCCTCATAGTCGCTCTTGTTGAGCTTGACGTCGGCCGGAGCCTCGTCCTTGTCGATGAACTCGCGGAACCACAGTTCGACGTTGAGCAGCCGCCAGAAGATCATCGTGTCGGCGTCGTTCTTGCCGTTGAGGTACTCCTCGAACGCCGTGAGGACCTGCTCGCGGTCCCAATACGGGCGGCTGTAGAAGGAGTTCGACATGAAGATCTTGTAGATCCGCTCCTTCATGAGCTTGAACCACTCGGCCTCGGGCGTCGTGAAGCCGATCTTGTTGCGGCGGTTGCTGATCATCTCGGGCAGGAGGCCGCGCGTCGCGTCGCGCAGAACGCGCTTGTTCCAGCCCTCCTTGATGATGGCCTCGTCGGAGAGGCTGAAGAGGTACTTGACGACCTCCTTGTCGAGGAACGGCACGCGTCCCTCGAGCGAGAAGCGCATCGTGTTCTTGTCCTCGTACCGCAGAAGCGATGGGAGGGACTTCTCGAAGAGGTCGTCGATGAGGCGCAGCTTGAGGTTTGCCGGGATGTTCCCAAAGGACTCTCCGGTGAACTTCTGCGCCCAGTCGCGCTTGAGCAGGGTGCCCATCGAGACGGCCTTCTTGCCGCTCGCCATGCCCTTGAGGCGGAAGCGGCCGAGGCGGTAGAAGATGTCGAGGCTCGACGACGACTCCCGCGCGAGCGTCGCGAGGTCGCCGTCGTCCTTGAGCTGGCGCAGGTAGGCGAAGTAGTACGGGATGTAGCCCGCCATCATCTCGTCGGCACCCTGGCCGTCGAGCAGGACCGTGACGTGCTTCGAGGCCTCTTTCATGACGCAGTACTGCGCGTAGGGGCCGGAGGAGATGATGGGCTCCTCCATGGTGCGGACGAAGTCCTCGAGGTCGGCGTCGAAGCTCTCAGGCGTGGGCTTGATCTTGTGGGCCTCGATGTTCCCCTTGCAGACGGCGATCGCCGCGTCCGCATACGCCTCCTCGTCGTTGATCGCGTTGGGGAAGACCGCGCTGAACGTGTTCTGCTTCGCGCCGACGGCTTCGAGACCCTCGGCGTTCTCCTGCATGAGGCGGTTGATCGTGACGACGACGGCGGACGAGTCGAGTCCGCCCGAGAGGGCGCTGCCCACCGGGACCTCGGAGTTGAGGCGGATGCGGATTGCCTCCGTGAAGCGGCGCCGGTATTCGTCGACGACATCCGGCGTGTACGGGGCGCTGACCTTGGCGAGCTCCTCGAGTTCTTCGCGCAGCCGCGTGTAGCTCGAGATGCGGAGGCGGCCCGTCTCGAGGTCGACGGTCATCATCTCGCCCGGAAGGAGCTTGTTGACGCCTTCGAAGAAGGTCTCGGCCGTGTCGTCGTGGATACGGTACCGGAGGTATCGGTAGAGGATCCGCTCGTTCGGCTGGGCCTCGAGCTTCCCGGTGGCGAGGATCGGCTTGATCTCCGAGGCGAAGAGCAGCTGGGGCTCCCGCTCGGATCCGGCGTTGGCCCAATAGAGCGGCTTGATGCCGAAGTGGTCGCGCGCGAGGACGAGCCGGCCGTTCGCGTGGTCGAGGATGGCGAGGCCGAACATCCCGTTGAAGCGGTCGAAGGCGTCCGTGCCCCATTCCTCATAGGCCTGGAGGACGACCTCGGTGTCCGAGACGGTCGCGAAGGTGCGTCCGAGCCCTTCGAGCTCGGTGCGGAGCTCCCGGTAGTTGTAGACCTCGCCGTTGTAGATGAGGATCGTCTGGCCGTCGGCGCTGACCATCGGCTCCTGGCCGTGGGCGCGGTCGACGATGGCGAGACGGCGGTGAGCGAGGCCCACGGACCGGTCACCAACAGGATCGGAGACGTAGTAGCCCTCGCCGTCAGGGCCTCGGTGCTGGATGCAGCTGTTCATCGTCTCGAGCAGAGCCCGATCCTGAGCGAAACCGTAGTAGCCGGCGATACCGCACATCGTGCAATCCTCAATCTGTCGTCGAACACGGTCCGGCGTCCATGCTACCGGTGCGGCTTCCTCGCCCGGCCTGTGTCGTCGGCGCGCGGAGGGCGGTTCGCGTGCCGCGTGGCGGCCCCTACTAGACTGGATAGGTGAATTCCCGCGTCGATCGGACTTCTTCCCGCCCGCCCGCCGAAGCCTCAGGCGCGCCCGCGCTGCGCGTCGGTGTGCTTGCGCTTCAGGGTGACGTGCGGGAGCACGTTCATGCACTCGAGTCGTTGGGGGCGGACGCAGTCAAGGTGCGTCGACCTGAGGAACTCGACGGGCTCGATGGGCTGGTCATCCCGGGCGGCGAGTCGACGGCGATCGACAAGCTCGCCCGCGCGTTCGGTGTGTCGGAGCCGCTCAAGCGGAAGATCGCCGAGGGCTTCCCGGTCTATGGCTCGTGCGCGGGCATGATTCTCCTCGCCGACGAGATCGCCGATCCCGCCGAAGACCTTTCGGGGAAGCCGCAGGGGACCTTCGGAGGCCTCGACATCACGGTGCGGCGCAATGCCTTCGGCCGGCAGCGGGAGTCCTTCGAAACCGATCTGGACTTCAAGGACATCGATCAGTCGGGTGGTCCCGTCCACGCCGTCTTCATCCGCGGCCCGTGGGTCGAGCGCGTGGGGGAGTCCGTCGAGGTGCTGGCCGAAGTCGATCCCCAGCATGCGTCGCACACGGCCACGTTGGGCGGCCAGTCTAGAATTGTCGCAGTCCGTTCGGGAAATCTGCTCGCGACATCCTTCCATCCGGAAGTGACGGGCGAGCTGCGAGTCCATGAACTTTTCATCCGCATGATCAAGGGAGAAGCGTAGGCATGTCCGGCCACTCCAAATGGGCGACCACGAAGCACAAGAAGGCGGTCATCGACGCCAAGCGTGCCAAGGCGTTCGCCAAGTACATCAAGACGATCGAGGTTGCGGCGCGCTTGGGTGGCCCCGACCTGTCTGGCAACCCGGCGCTTGACCTTGCCGTCTCGAAGGCCAAGAAGAACTCGGTCCCGAACGACAACATCGATCGGGCGATCAAGCGCGGCGCCGGCCTCACCGGCGAGGCGATCGAGTACACGGAGATCATGTATGAGGCCCGCGGTCCCCAGGGTTCCGCGCTCCTCATCGAGTGCCTCACGGAGAACCGCAACCGGGCGGCCGCTGACGTGCGCCTCGCGGTGACCCGCAATGGCGGCTCGATGGCGGATCAGGGGTCCGTGAGCTACCTCTTCACGCGCAAGGGCGTCGTGAGCCTCCCGAAGAACGGCCTGTCCGAGGACGACGTCCTCATGGCCGTTCTCGAGGCCGGCGCCGAGGAGGTCAAGGACGCTGGCGAGAATTGGGTCGTCTATTCCGAGCCGAACGACCTCCAGGCCATCCGGGACGCCCTCAAGGACGCCGCGATCGAGTACGACACCGACGAGGCGGAGTTCGTCCCGTCCATGGAGGTTGAGCTCGATGCGGACGGCGCGCGCAAGTTCATGCGCCTCGTGGACGCTCTCGAGGACCTCGACGACGTCCAGAACGTCTACACAAACGCGGACATGAGCGAGGAGGTCATGGCGGCCCTCGAGGCCGAGTGACCCCCGCCGTGGCTGGTTCCGTCAATCTCCGCGTACTCGGCGTCGACCCGGGCCTCACGAGGTGCGGCCTGGGTGTCGTCGATGTCGCGCGGGATCGGCGCGCCTCCCTCGTGGGCGTTGGCGTTGTCGGAACTTCGGCGGACCAGCCGCTCGACGCGCGCCTGCTCGTCATCGCTACCGCGATCGACGAGTGGCTCGAGCGCTACGAGCCGGAAGTCGTCGCCGTCGAACGCGTCTTTTCCCAGCTGAACGTGAGCACGGTCATGGGCGTCGCCCAGGCCTCGGGCGTCGTGATCGCTGCGGCGGCCCGCAAGGGAATACCCGTTGCCCTGCACACGCCCTCCGAGGTCAAGGCAGCGGTGACGGGGAGTGGCCGCGCCGATAAGGACGCCGTGACGCGCATGGTGACGAAGATCCTGCGCCTCGACGCGTCGCCCCGACCGGCCGATGCCGCCGACGCCCTCGCGCTTGCCTTGGCCCACGCTTGGCGCGGCTCCGCGCCGGGCTCGCCTTCCGCCGTCGGACGTACGACAGCGATGCCGGCGACGGCGATGACGCCGGCCCAACGGGCGTGGGTGGAAGCCGAGTCGAAGGCGCGTCGAAAGTCGTAAAGGTTCCCGAAGCGTGCGGAGAGATGGCCAGCGGCGGAGTCCAGGGCGCGTCGAAAGTCGTAAAGGTTCCCGAAGCGTGCGGAGAGATGGCCAGCGGCGGAGTCGAAGGCGCGTCGAAAGTTGTAAAGGTTCCCGAAGCGTGCGGAGAGATGGCCAGCGGCCGAGTCGAAGGCGCGCCGCATATCCTGACGTGTTCTGTCGGCTGCTGACGCTAAGTTGTTCGTAGATGTGTTCGGATAGCAGAAGGGAGCGCTCCGCGATGATCAGTTTCCTCCGCGGCATGGTGGCGCACGTCGGGCTCTCGTCGGGGGTGATCGACGTCGGCGGGGTCGGCATGTCTTTCGCCGCCACGCCGCAGACGCTCGCCGGCCTTGGGGTCGGGGAGCCTGGCACCGTGCATACCCTCATGGTCGTGCGCGAGGATTCGCTCACGCTCTACGGCTTCGCGTCGATTGATGAGCGCGAGGTATTCGAGGTCCTGCTGGGGGTCGCTGGCGTGGGGCCTCGGCTCGCCCTCGCGGTCTTGGCGGTCCACAGCCCTGAAGCCGTGCGCGTGGCGGCTCATTCCGAGGACGCCAAGGCGTTCACGAAGGTTCCGGGCATTGGGCCGAAAGTCGGCGCGCGCCTCGTCCTCGAACTCAAGGGCAAGCTCGTTCCGCATGGCACGCCGGGCGGCCTCGCGCCGTCGTCGCCCGCCTCGGCTGACGCGGCGTGGAAGCCGCAGGTGATCGCGGCGATGACTTCCCTTGGCTGGTCCGAGAAGGACGCGGAATCGAGCATCGGGCGCGCGCTCGAGGACCGGCCCGATCTGGCCGATGCCGGGAGCGTCCCGGAGATTCTGCGGGCAACGCTGCGGTGGCTCGGCCAGGGCGCCAGGACGCCCGTGAAGGCGGGTTCGCGTGGCTGAGCCGTCTATCGTGTCGACGGGCGAGGAGCCCGAGGAGCGCGCGATCGAGGCGGCGCTCCGCCCGAAGCTGCTCGACGACTTCGTCGGCCAGCAGCGTGTCAGGCGCCAGCTCTCGCTCGTGCTCGAGGCGTCGCGGCTGCGCGGACGCAGCGCCGATCACGTGCTGCTCTCGGGGCCTCCCGGCCTCGGCAAGACGACGCTCGCGATGATCATCGCGGCGGAGATGAACGCGCCGCTCAGAATCTCGTCGGGGCCGGCGATCCAGCACGCGGGCGATCTCGCGGCGATCCTCTCCTCGCTCTCCGAGGGCGAGGTCCTCTTCCTCGATGAGATCCACCGCATGTCTCGGCCCGCCGAGGAAATGCTCTACATGGCCATGGAGGATTTCCGGGTCGACATCGTCGTGGGCAAGGGCGCGGGCGCGACGGCGATCCCGCTCGACCTGCCGCCGTTCACGCTCGTCGGCGCGACGACCCGGGCCGGCCTCCTGCCCGGGCCGCTGCGCGACCGCTTCGGCTTCACGGGCCATCTCGAGTTCTATTCCGTCGAGGAGCTCGAGCTGGTCCTGCGACGCTCGGCGGGCCTTCTGGACCTCAGGGTGACGTCGGCTGGCTTCACAGAGGTTGCAGGGCGCTCGCGCGGGACTCCGCGCATCGCGAACCGTCTGCTCCGTCGCGTTCGGGACTGGGCCCTCGTGCACCGGATCGAACGCATCGACGCTCGCACTGCGGCAGCCGCGCTCGATATGTACGAGGTCGACGCGAGGGGACTGGACCGCCTTGACCGCGCGGTCCTCACGGCGCTCGCGACGAAGTTCGGCGGAGGTCCCGTGGGCTTGTCGACCCTCGCGATTGCCGTGGGGGAGGAGCCGGAGACGGTCGAGACTGTTGCCGAGCCGTACCTTGTGCGCGAGGGCCTCATGGGACGCACCCCGCGCGGGCGCATCGCGACGCCCGCGGCCTACCAGCACTTGGGCCTGCCAGTCCCGCCCGATGCCCCGTTCGCCTACAGCTCAACTCTTTTTGGACCCGGAACAGGCGCGTCCGAGGAGACGGGCGACGACGACGTCCTCGCCGAGTGGCGCTGACGGCCTGCCCCCCGCGAGGCGCGCCGCCGGGAACTCTTGTGTCTCCTTGCCCGTAGACTGAAGGAAGACAACCTGCCTCTGGCGGGCCGAGATGCTGTGCCCGGAACGATCCGGGTCAGGCGCGCATCCCCAGTCGCGTGCCACCCAAGAGATTGGATTCACCATGCCCTTCGATCCGATAACCATCCTCCTGCTTGTCGTTTTTGCGTTCTTCATCTTCACGATGTTCCGGCGCAACAGGAAGACCCAGTCGCAGCAGGCCGAGATGCGTTCGAAGTTCGTCCCCGGTGTCGAGGTCATGACGAGCTTCGGGCTCTTCGGACGCATCGTGTCGGTCGACGAAAGCGAGAACAAGGTCGTTCTTGAGCTTTCCCCGGGTGCCACGGCCACCGTCCACAAGCAGGCCATCTCGAAGGTCGTCGAGCCGTCGGCAGCGCCCGCAGTCGACGAGCAGGCGGCCGACGACGACGATGCGGCCGCCGAGGCGCAGTCGCACACCCCGTCGGGCGATCCTGCCCCGCACACCGAGGCCCGCCCCGGAGAGACCCCGGAGGAGACCCTCAAGCGCCTCAACGGCGAAGGCAAGTAAAAGCCACTCAACGCCTGCCACCCGCGCCCGGCTCGATCGCGCGCAGCGGCCGTCTCATCAGGAGTAATGAACCCATGGCTCGATCCCGCACGAAGCGGCCGGGACTCAGGACCCTCGTCTGGCTCGTCGTCCTGTTCGTCGCTCTCGTCGCTGCCCTCAGCGGCGGTGTCCTCGTAGCCCAAGCGTCATGGGCGCCCAAGCTCGCGCTCGATCTCGAGGGCGGAACCCAGATGATCCTCGCGCCCAAGGTGACGGGTGGCGGCGCGGTGACGCCGGATCAGCTCAACCAGGCGGTCGAGATCATCCGCCAGCGCGTTGACGGCTCCGGCGTCTCCGAGGCGGAGATCAGCACGCAGTCGAGCCGGAACGTCGTCGTGAGCCTCCCCGGCGTTCCGTCGGCCGAGACGCGCCAGCTCATCCAGGCGTCCGCGGACATGAACTTCCGCCCGGTGCTCGCCGCTGGCGATCCGGCCGCCGTGGCGAAGGAGAAGCTCGTCCCCGATGACCAGCTGCCCAAGCCCAGCGCTGCGCCGACGAACGCGAGCGACACCAATTGGGTGACGGCGGATGTCTACAAGCAGTTCGAGGCGCTCGACTGCACCCAGCCGCAGCCCGAGACGACGCAGCGCTCGGATCCGAAGAAGCCGCTCGTGACGTGCCAGCCTGCAGCCAACGGAACCCCGGCCATCAAGTACATCCTCGGTCCGGTCGAGATTCCCGGTACCGATATCTCCGGCTCGACCTACCAGCTCGTCCAGGGCCAGCAGGGCGCCGTCACGAACCAGTGGGCCGTCAACATCCAGTTCAACGGCGACGGCACCAAGGTCTTCAAGGACGTCACGCAGCGGCTCAACGGCTTCTATGTCGCCGCCGGCGGGGAGCGCGGGAACGACGCCCGTGCGCAGTTCGCGATCGTCCTCGACGACAAGGTGCTCTCGGCGCCTCGTGCTCTGGCCGTGATCACCGACGGCCGCCCGCAGATCACCGGCAGCTTCACGCAGACGAGTGCCCGGACCCTTTCGGATCAGCTCCGATTCGGCGCGCTGCCGATCAGCTTCGACATCCAGAGCGAGGAGCAGATCTCCGCGACGCTCGGAACGCAGCAGCTGCAGATGGGCCTCCTCGCGGGGCTCATCGGCCTGCTCCTCGTCGTCGTGTACTCGCTCTTCCAGTACCGCGCCCTTGGCTTCGTGACGATCGCTTCGCTCGTCGTCGCAGGCCTCATGACGTACTTGTCCATCACGATCCTCGGCTGGACGCAGAACTACCGCCTGTCCCTTGCGGGCGTCGCGGGCCTCATCGTGGCGATCGGTCAGACCGCAGACTCGTTCATCGTCTACTTCGAGCGCATCCGCGACGAGCTTCGTGAAGGCCGCGGACTCGTCTCCGCCGTCGAGAACGGCTGGAGGAGAGCAAAGCGCACGGTGCTTGCGTCGAAGGCCGTCAACCTCCTGGCCGCGGTCGTGCTGTACTTCGTTGCGGTCGGCAACGTCCGTGGCTTCGCGTTCACGCTCGGGCTCACGGCCATCGCGGACCTCATCGTCGTGTTCATGTTCACTCACCCGACGCTCCAGATCATTGCGCGGACGAAGTTCTTCGGCGAGGGCCACCGCTTCTCCGGCCTTGATCCCGTCCAGCTCGGTGCTGTGCCGCTGTATCGCGGCGCGGGCCGTCTCCGCGAGGCATCGGAAGCCGCTCGAGGCTCCCTCAAGCCCAAGAACGCGGCCGCGGCCGGCGAGGCCGGGCGCCGCATGACCATCGCTGAGCGCCGCGCGGCCGAGGCCGAGCAGCAGACAGACCTCGCCACGGCCACGAAGTCCGCTCAGCGTGCCGAGCGTTCTCAGGAGGAGAACTGATGTCGACGACCGTCCTCGCCCGCTTCGGCAATGAGCTCTACTCCGGCAAGCGTTCCTACGATTTCGTCGGCAGGCGGAAGCTGTGGTTCATCGTGGCCGGGGCCGCCGTGCTCATCGCGATCATCGTGCCTCTCGTGCGGGGCGGCTTCAACCTCAGCATCGACTTCCGGGGCGGCTCCCAGTTCACGATCTCCCAGGCCAAGTCCACCGATACCGTGGTGGGCCAGAACGCGGTGCACTCGATCGTGCCCGGCTCGACGCCGCGCGTGGCGAATGTCGCCGGGAACACGATCCAGGTCCAGACCGATCAGCTCACCGACACGCAGACCCTTCAGGTCAAGGACAAGCTCGCGGCCGCCTACGGAGTCAATTCGAACGAGGTCGCATCGACGTTCGTCGGCCCCACGTGGGGCGCAGACGTCACCAATCAGGCGCTTATCGGCTTCGTGGTGTTCGTCGGCCTCGCGGCCGTGCTCATGGCCCTCTACTTCCGAACGTGGAAGATGTCGCTCTCGGCACTCACCGGCATGATCGTGACGATCTTCGTCACCGAAGGCGTGTACGCGATCAGCGACTTCGAGATCTCGCCGTCGGCCATCATCGGCTTCCTCACGATCCTGAGCTATTCGCTCTACGACACCGTGGTGGTGTTCGACAAGATCCGCGAGAATACGGCGGACATTTCGACGTCGACGCGGCGCACGTTCGGTGAAGAGGTCAACCTCGCCGTGAACCAGACGCTCGTGCGGTCGATCAACACCATGATGGTCGCCGTCCTGCCGGTTGCCGCGATCCTCTTCATCGGGGCCGGGCTTCTGGGGGCTGGCACCCTGCGTGATCTGTCCCTTGCGCTCTTCGTCGGCATCCTCGCGGGCACCGCTGCGACTCTCTTCATCGCCGCCCCGATGTATGCGTGGCTTCGTGAGGGCGAGCCGGCGCTCGTGAAGCAGGCCGAGAAGGTCGCGGCGCGGAGGTCCGAGGCGACGGTCTGAGGCCTTGCTCCGCGCGGCCCGTCCGCTCCCGTCTGGGTGCGCGACGCGCTGTCGGCGAACACAGTCTGGCCCGAGGAATGGCGGCGATTGTTCCGTGCGTTCTACCCGGGCATAGACTGAATGAATCCTCAGACCGTTCAGGAGGCTTGCGTGGAGGAGCGTCCGACGCCTGTTCCGGCCCATTCCGGTGCCCCGCGTCCCGCGGAGGAAGCCGGAGCCGGTCAGCCGGAGCTTGCACGCGCCCAGGGTCAGGTCGCCGCGGCGGCCGCGCCGGCGTCGTCGTCCACGCCAGGGGCGGCCCCGGCAGGTGCCGCCCCGGTCTCGCCGCTCGTGACCTCGCCAGCGCCGGCTCCGGGGACCAACAGCCTGCTCGAGCGCCCTCTCCTGGGCAGGCGGGACCGCACGTTCTCGAGGCTCGCACGTCTCACTGGCCGGGGTGTGAGCGCGCACTCGCCGATTCTCGAGCCCCTCCTGCGGACCGTCCGGGCCAACAACCCGCGCGAGGACTTCGAGCTCATCACGCGTGCGTACGAGGTTGCCGAGCGCAGCCACCAGGGCCAGAAGCGCAAGAGCGGCGACCCTTACATCACGCATCCCGTGGCGGTGGCCACCATCCTCGCAGAGCTCGGCATGACCGGGACGACCCTTGCCGCCGCTCTCTTGCACGACACGGTCGAGGACACGTCGTACACGCTCGAACAGCTCCGCAAGGACTTCGGCCCCGAGGTCGCGATGCTCGTCGACGGTGTCACGAAGCTCGACAAGGTGCAGTTCGGCGACGCCGCGCAGGCAGAGACCGTCCGCAAGATGGTCGTCGCGATGGCCAAGGACATCCGCGTGCTCGTCATCAAGCTCGCGGACCGCCTGCATAATGCCCGGACGTGGCGCTTCGTCTCCCCAGAATCGTCGGCCCGCAAGGCGCGCGAAACCCTCGAGATCTTCGCCCCTCTAGCCCACCGGCTCGGCATGAACACCATCAAGTGGGAGCTCGAGGACCTCTCGTTTGCCGCGCTATACCCGAAGGTGTACGAGGAGATCGTGCGCATGGTCGGGGCGCGGACGCCCGAGCGCGAGAAGCAGCTTTCGGTGATTCGCGACCAGATCGTCGACGATCTCAGGTCGGCCAAGATCCGCGCGGAAGTGACGGGTCGGCCGAAGCATTACTACTCGATCTACCAGAAGATGATCGTCCGCCAGAAGGAATTCGACGACATCAACGACCTCATGGGCGTCCGCATCCTCGTGGACTCCGTGAGGGACTGCTACGCCGTGCTCGGCGCGATGCACGCCCGGTGGAACCCTCTGCCCGGGCGATTCAAGGACTACATCGCCATGCCGAAGTTCAACATGTACCAGTCGCTCCACACGACGGTCATCGGGCCCAACGGCAGGCCCGTCGAAATCCAGATCCGCACGCACGAGATGCATCGGCGCGCCGAATACGGCGTGGCCGCCCACTGGAAGTACAAAGACCAGCCGAACCGCAACTCGCACACGCCGGACGGCAAGGCGGCCGAGATGGGCTGGCTCCGCTCGCTTGTCGACTGGCAGCAGGAGACCTCGGACCCGGGGGAGTTCCTCGACTCGCTGCGCTTCGAGATCAACGCGCGGGAGGTGTTCGTCTTCACCCCGAAGGGTGAGGTCATGGCCCTCCCGGCGGGTTCGACGCCGGTCGATTTCGCGTACGCGATCCACACCGAAGTGGGCCATCGCACGATTGGCGCCCGAGTCAACGGCAAGCTCGTTCCGCTCAACAGCGAGCTCAATCACGGTGACGTCGTCGAGATCTTCACCTCAAAGGCCGAAGGCGCCGGCCCTAGCCAGGACTGGCAGAACTTCGTCAAGAGTGCGCGGGCCCGCAACAAGATCCGGCAGTGGTTCAGCAAGGAGCGGCGCGAGGAGGCCATCGACAAGGGCAAGGAGCTGCTCACGCGCGCGATGCGCAAGCAGAACCTCCCGCTCCAGCGGCTCCTGAGCCACGATGCACTCCTCGCCATCGCGCAGGAGTTCAGGTATCAGGACATCGCCGGCCTCTACGCAGGCATCGGCGACGGCCACAATTCGGCCCAGTCCGTCGTCGAGAAGCTCGTCGACAGTTTGGGCGGCGCCGCCGGGACGGCCGAGGACATCGCCGAGACCATCGCGCCGACGACGCCCGCACCGCCGAAGTACTCCGACTCGGGCATCATCGTCCGCGGCGTCGACGAGGTCTGGGTCAAACTCGCCCGATGTTGCACCCCGGTTCCGCCGGATCCCATCCTCGGTTTCGTGACGCGCGGCTCGGGAGTCTCGGTGCACCGCGTCGACTGCACGAACGCGGCGAGTCTGCGCGCTCAACCCGACCGGATTGTCGAGGTCGAGTGGGCCCCCACGCAGTCGAGCGTCTTCCTCGTCGAGATCCAGGTCGAGGCCCTCGACCGCAAGAGCCTCCTTTCAGACGTGACTCGGGTTCTCGCCGAGAATCACGTGAACATCCTTTCGGCGCACGTTCACACGTCGAGCGACCGCCTCGCGCTCTCGCGTTTTGCCTTCGAAATGGGCGATCCGAAATATCTCAATCACGTCCTCAGCGCGGTCCGACGGATCGATGGCGTTTTCGACGTGTACCGGACGACGGGCAATCGCCGCCGCACGTGACCTCAGGCCGAGGCCGCCGCGCCAGCTTCAAGCCGATGGAGGACTTCTCGGCCGCGGCGCTTGTGGGGCTGGCGGGGGAGCGACTCGAGGGCCCGCCTCATGAGGGAGAGCGTGAGCCCGAGGCCCGGGCGGGCCAGCAGGCGACGCAGCACGGGAAGGGCCGTCTTCGCCTCCGTGTGCACTGCGATGTCGACGGCGGTGCGAAGCGGGCTGGTGACCTGCACAGGCCCCAAATCGACGACGTCGAAATCGCCGAGTGCGACCTCGTGGAGCAGGATTCCGGGACCCTTGCCGGCTGATGAGAGGCGCCGGGGTGCGGGCACGAGCAGGACCGGAGCCTCGGGGGCAGCGGAGCAGCCATAGATCCACGCCGCGGACAGCCTCCCTACGACGGCCTTGTTCGCAATTCCGGCGTCGAGGGTTGCCCCGAGCGCCGCGGCCCGCAGAGCAGCGGTCTCCTCGTGGGCAGAAGATGCGTAGGCGGTGCCCACCACGCGCCGCACGACGCCGTCGATCGCCATCGCGCGCAGCTCGGCGTGTGTGAACGGCGATCCGGGCGTGAGGATCACCTCGGTGCGCGAAAGGGGCCGGACGCTGCCGCGTGGTGGAGACTCGCTGTGCATTCCAGCATTCTGCCGTGGGCCGCGCGGCCTCCGCGACCGTGGCCGTGCGATTGTGGATAACGTCGCCCGGGAACGGCCGAGGCCCCGCCCGGCGTCCACAGGGACGGCCGAACGGGGCCTCGTTCGGGGGCTCAGCCGAGCTCGCTCGCCGACTTCCGGAGCGTTTCGAGCCATGCCTCACGGGCGGCGAGGGCGTCGCGGGCCTTGGCCGCTTCGCGGGCGTTGCCCGAGCTCTCGGCACGTGAGAGGTCCTCACGGAGGCCTGCGATCGACGTCTCGAGCTGCGAGAGAGCCGAGTCGGTGCGCGCTTGGATCTCGGGATCCGTGCGGCGCCACGTCTCATGCTCAGCCTGCTGGATCGCGTCTTCGACCTTGCGGAGTGCACCCTCGATCCGGCCCATATCGGCCCGCGGCACCTTTCCTGCGTCTTCCCACCGATCGCGGATCGACTGGAGGGACCGCTTCGCGGCCACGGCATCCGTGACCGGCAGGAGCTTCTGCGCCTCGGTGAGGAGCGCCTCCTTGACCTCGAGGTTCGCGGAGAACTCCCGGTCGATCGCCGCATTGGCGGCCTGCCGCGCCTCGAAGAAGACGTTCTGGGCCGCGCGGAAGCGGGACCACAGCGCGTCGTCCTCCTTGCGGTTGGCGCGCGGGGCGGCCTTCCACTCGTCCATGAGGCGGCGAAACTCTCCTGCTGCGAATCCCCAGTCGGTCGAGGTCTGCAGGGCCTCCGCTTCCTCGATGAGCCGCTCCTTGACAGCCTTGGCCGCGGCGTTGGCGTTGTCGAGCTGCGAGAAGTATGCGCGACGGTGGCGGTCGAACTGCGTGCGCGCCGCCCTGAACCGCTTCCAGAGGTTGTCCTCAGCCGTGCGGCCCAGCCGGAGCCCGGACTTCTGCGACGTCTTCCAGGCATCGAACAGCTCGTTCATGCGTGCACCGCTCGACTTCCACTGCGTGCGCTGCGGGTCCTGTTCAGCGATCGTCTCCGCCTCGGCGACGATGGCCTCGCGGTTCGCGAGCTCCTCCGCGCGCGCCTGCTCGTGGACGGCCTTCTGCTCGGCCTCGGCTTCGGCCAGCGCCGCGTCGAGCGCGTCGAGACGCGCCTCGGCGCCGCGGATGTCGCCGACCATGGCCCGCTCGGCGAGCTGCGCCCGAAGGTGGGCAACGGCCTTGCGCACATCGCTGGCTGCGGCGTGGGACGCGACGCGCTGCTCGAGGAGGGCGATCTGGGCCTGGACGTCTTCGAACTTCCGAGCGAAGTAGGCGAGTGCCTCCTCTTCGGAGACGCCAGGGTACTGGCCAACGGAGTGCTCTTCGCCGTCGACCGTCAGGAAGACGTGGCCATCGCCCTCGACGCGGCCCCACTTGCGGGCCTCGTCAAGGTTGACCGGCACGGGCGCTGCCGCTGGTGCGGGAGGCGGCACCGGGGCCACGGGCCCGGGCTTGGCCTTCGCGAACGCGGCCGGAGAAGGGACGGAAAGGGTGGGTGCAGCCTCGGGAGCTGCGGTGTCGTCGGGTTTCTGACTTTCGGTCACCGCTAGAAGTCTTTCGCTTGGAATGTACGTGGGTGCGGGCGGTCGCCCGCCTCAGTTCAACGTGAACGAGTCTATCGTGACAGGCGTCACCGGGGCCCCGTCTTCCGACGAAGATCCGCCGGGCGCGACACCCGCCGCGCCGATCTTGGAAATGACGTCGAGTCCCGACGTGACCCGGCCGACGATCGTGTAGCCACCGGCCGAATCGTTCGGGAACGTCGAGTCCTTGTACGCGATGAAGAGCTGCTGCCCGTTCCCGTACGCGTTGTTCGAAGTTCGGGCGACGGCGATGGTGCCCGCGGGGTACTTCTGGTCCGCCGGGGTGTTCTCGAGCGGGCCCCACGTGTAGCTCGGATCAGCCTTGCCTGACGCGTCCTCCGCGCCGCATTGGAGGATGGAAGCGGTCTGGCTCGTCGTGAGGCGATGGCACGCGCGGCCCTTGTAGAGGCCCTTGTCGGCAATGGACTTGAACACCGCGGCTGCCTGCGGCGCCTTCGTCCCGTCGATCGAGACTCCGACGCTCGCGCCGTTGAGGACGAGGCTTCCGGTGAAGGTCTTGCCAGCGGCGGTGCTCGCGGCAGGGACGCCGGGAGCGTTCGACGGCGAGGCGCTCGGGCTCGCGGACGGCGTCTGGAGTCCGGCCTTGACCGCCTCGTACTGGGCGGCGGTCGGATTCGACGCGAACACGGTCCCCTGCAGGACGCCCGCGAGGGCGACCGCGAGGACTACCGCAGCCGACGCGATGAGGTTGTCTCGCCGTCGTCTGGCCTCCTGGCCACGGCGGAGCCCCTGCTTGGCTTCCATGAGCTGAACACGACGGCGCGCCTCCTGGGCGTTGCGCTTCGACACGCGGATTGACCTCCCTGGCTACCGCATAGACTTGGTCATCGGCCAGTCTACGCACGCGAATGCATTCAAGGAGCAAGCACCCCATGGCACGTACCGCCTCCCTGTCCGGATTCCCCGAGTGGCTTCCGCAGGAGCGTCTCGTGGAGCTTCACGTGCTGGACACGCTTCGCCGCACGTTCGAGCTGCACGGCTTCTCGTCGATCGAGACCCGCGCTGTCGAGACGGTCGGCCAGCTTCTGCGGAAGGGTGAGATCGACAAGGAGGTCTACGGCCTCAGCCGACTTCAGGACGATGAGGATTCCGCGAGCAGGGGCGACGCCAATGCGCTGGCCCTCCACTTCGACCTCACGGTGCCGTTCGCGCGCTATGTCGTGGAGAACGCGGGCTACCTCGCCTTCCCGTTCCGCCGCTATCAGATCCAGAAGGTGTGGCGCGGGGAGCGGCCCCAGGAGGGCCGGGCCCGCGAATTCACCCAGGCCGATATCGACGTCGTCGGAGACGGCAGCCTTCCGTTCCGCTACGACGTCGAGCTGGCTCTCGTGATCGTCGAAGCCCTCTCGGCGCTGCCGATCCCGCCGTTCCGGCTCCGCGTCAACAATCGCAAGCTCGCCGAGGGGTTCTACCGAGGCATCGGCCTCACCGACACCGCCGGGGTGCTGAGGAGCATCGACAAGCTCGAGAAGGTGGGACCCGAGCGCGTTGCCGAACTGCTCCAGGAGGAGCTTGGGGCGACCCCCGAGCAGGCGAAGGCCGCCCTCGAACTCGCGTCAATCCGGACCGCCGATACGTCCTTCGTGCAGCGCGTGCGCGATCTCGGAGTCGAGGACGAGCTGCTCGAGGAGGGCCTCGCCGAGCTTGAGCAGGTCATCGCGGCCGCGGCGACTGCCGCTCCGGGCACCGTCGTCGCGGATCTGAGCATCGCGCGTGGCCTCGACTACTACACGGGCACGGTGTACGAGACCGTCCTCGTGGGCCACGAGCACCTCGGCTCGATCTGCTCGGGCGGACGCTACGATGCGCTCGCCACGAAGGGGAACCGCAAGTTCCCGGGCGTCGGCCTCTCGGTCGGCGTGACGCGCCTCGTGAGTCGGATCCTGGGCGCCGAGTTGGCCGCCGCGAGCCGTTCGGTGCCGACGGCCGTGTTCGTGACCCTCACGGACGACGACTCGTGGGGAGCCGCCCAGGCGGTCGCGTCCCAGCTTCGGTCGCGGGGCATCGCCACCGAGGTCGCCGCAACGGCGGAGAAGTTCGGCAAGCAGATCAAGTTCGCCGACCGCCGCGGGATTCCGTTCGTGTGGTTCACCCACCACGACGGGAGCCACGAGGTCAAGGACATCCGCTCGGGCGAGCAGCTTCCCGCCGATCCGGCCACGTGGGCTCCGCCGGCCGAGGACATCGTGCCCCAGATCCTGCCCGTTGAGGCGGCGCCCGCCGCCGACTGAGCGGAGGGGGACGACCCGCACGGCGGGTAGACTTTCAGGGAAATTCGACTTGTTTGAAGAGGAGCGCTGTGCTGCGCACACATGACCTCGGTTCGCTGCGTTCCGAGCACATTGGACAGACTGTCACCCTCGCGGGCTGGGTGGCCCGCCGCCGCGACCACGGCGGCGTCGCGTTCGTCGATCTCCGCGATGCGTCCGGCGTCGCGCAGGTTGTCGTGCGCGAGGAGGAGGTCTTCCACGGTCTCCGCAACGAGTACGTGCTCCAGATCGAGGGCACGGTCGAGAAGCGGCCGGAGGGCAACGAGAACCTGCATCTTGCGACGGGCGAGATCGAGGTCATCGCGCAGAAGGTGACGATTCTCAACACGGCTGATCCGCTTCCGTTCCAGGTCGACGAGCACGTCGAGGTCGGCGAAGAGGCGCGCCTGCGCCACCGCTACCTCGATCTCCGCCGTCCGGGGCCGGCCCGTGCGATGCGTCTCCGCTCCGAGGCGAACCGCGTGGCCCGCGAGCTGCTCCATGACGAGGGCTTTGTCGAGGTCGAGACGCCGACGCTCACGCGTTCGACCCCCGAGGGCGCCCGCGACTTCGTCGTGCCGGCCCGCCTTGCGCCCGGCTCGTGGTACGCGCTCCCGCAGTCCCCGCAGCTGTTCAAGCAGCTCCTCCAGGTGGGCGGCATCGAGAAGTACTTCCAGATCGCGCGCTGCTACCGCGACGAGGACTTCCGCGCCGATCGGCAGCCGGAGTTCACGCAGCTCGACATCGAGGCGAGCTTCGTCGAGCAGGACGACATCATCGCGCTCGGCGAACGCATCGTCTCAGCGGTGTGGAAGCTCGCGGGCGTCGAGGTGCAGACCCCGATTCGCCGCATGACGTACGCCGACGCGATGTCGAAGTACGGCTCCGACAAGCCGGACCTCCGATTCGGCCTCGAGCTCACGGACCTCACCGAGTATTTCAAGGACACAACTTTCGGCGTCTTCAAGGCCGGCTACGCCGCGGGCTACATCGGCGCCGTCGTCATGCCTGGCGGTGCGTCACAGCCCCGCCGCACGCTCGACGCATGGCAGGAATGGGCCAAGCAGCGCGGCGCGAAGGGCCTCGCGTATGTGCTCTTCAAGGAGGATGGCGAGCTCGCCGGCCCGGTCGCGAAGAACCTCACCGAGGCCGAACGCGAGGGCCTCGCCGCGGCGGTGGGCGCTCAGCCGGGCGACTGCATCTTCTTCGCGGCGGGCGAGGCCGGTGCGTCGCGCGCGCTGCTCGGCGCGGCCCGCGTCGAGATCGGCCACCGGACCGGGCTCATCGACCCGAATGGCTGGGCCTTCGTGTGGGTGGTCGACGCGCCGCTCTTCGAGCCGGCCGAGGCAGTCAAGGCCGCGGGCGACGTCGCCCTCGGCTACTCGGCGTGGACCGCGGTGCACCACGCGTTCACGTCGCCCAAGCCGGAGTTCATGGACTCGTTCGACATCGACCCCGCGAGCGCCCTCGCCTACGCGTACGACATCGTGTGCAACGGAAACGAGATCGGCGGAGGCTCGATCCGTATCCACCGTCGCGACGTCCAGGAGCGCGTCTTCAAGGTCATGGGCATCGACCACGACGCAGCACAGGAGAAGTTCGGCTTCCTGCTCGAAGGCTTCAAGTACGGCGCCCCGCCGCACGGCGGCATCGCCTTCGGCTGGGACCGCGTCGTCGCCCTGCTCGCGGGCGTCGATTCGATCCGCGAAGTCATCGCGTTCCCGAAGACGGGCAATGGCTACGACCCGCTCACGGCTGCCCCCGCGCCCATCACGGCCGAGCAGCGCAAGGAGGCCGGCGTCGACTCGAAGCCGGCCGAGGCGGGCAAGAACCCGGACAAGGGCGAGCCCGCGGGCTCCTGAGCCCCGGCAACGCACGACGACGAGGGGCGGCACTCGTGGGTGCCGCCCCTTTCGCGTCCCTAGGCCCGCGCTCCTGCCCACTTGTGAACTCCCAATCAGTCCTCACTGCGGCGCGTCGTGCCTCGACACAGCGTGGCGGTCGGAAGAAACGGAAGAGAGCGCCGCGCCGTCCCGTTCGCGTGGTGTCTGCGTTCTCATGGTGTCTGCGTTCTCGCGGTGTCGGTGGGCGGCGGTAGCGTAGAGGGCGATGGAAGATCTGTTCGGACTCGAGGCCTCGGACGCGTCGGATGACGCCGGGGCCTCCCAGGGAAGACCGGCGAACGACGCCGCGGCAAGGGCAGCGCGTGCCGCACGCGACGCCCAGCGAAGCCCGCTCGCTGTGCGGATGCGGCCGCGGTCGCTCGACGAAGTCGTCGGCCAGCAGCACCTGCTCCGGCGCGGCTCGCCCGTCCGGCTGCTCGCGGCGGGAGCCACGGACGGGCCCACGGGGCCTAGCTCAGTCATCCTCTGGGGACCTCCGGGAACCGGGAAGACCACCCTCGCGCACGTCATCGCGCGCGGCCCGGGACGGAAATTCGTGGAGCTCTCCGCGATCACGGCCGGTGTCAAGGACGTCCGGCGCGTCATGGACGAGGCCCTCACTGCGCGAGACCTCCATCGCGTGACCACGGTCCTCTTCCTCGACGAGATCCATCGCTTCACGAAGGCCCAGCAGGACGCGCTCCTTCCGGGGGTCGAGAACCGCTGGGTCGTGCTCGTCGCGGCGACGACCGAGAACCCCTCGTTCTCCGTCGTTTCGCCCCTCCTCTCGCGCTCGCTCCTCCTGACGCTCCAGCCCCTCACCGAGGACGACATCCGCGGTCTCCTCGAGCGCGCGGTGACCGATCCGCGCGGGCTCGGCGGCGCCGTCGCGCTCTCGAAGGACGCCGTCGATCACCTCGTGCGCCTCGCCGGCGGAGATGCTCGGCGCGCGCTGACGGCGCTCGAGGCGGCCGCCGCCGTCGCCCTCGACGAAGCGGCGCAGCCCTCCGAGACCCCGGAGGACGACGGCGCACGCGACCGCGACGCGGGAGCCAGCCCCGCGCCCGTGACCGTCGAGGTCCGGCACGCCGAGAAGGCCCTCGACGTGCACGCCGTGCGCTACGACCGCCAGGGCGACATGCACTACGACGTGATCAGCGCCTTCATCAAGTCGATCCGCGGCTCCGATGTCGACGCGGCGCTGCACTACCTCGCGAAGATGATCGAGGCGGGGGAGGACCCGCGGTTCATAGGACGCAGGCTCATCATCTCGGCCGCCGAGGACATCGGCATGGCTGATCCGACGGCCCTTCAGACGGCGGTCGCGGCCGCCCAGGCGGTCCAGCTCATCGGCATGCCGGAGGGGCGCATCGTCCTCGCGGAGGCCGTCGTGCATCTTGCGACCGCTCCCAAGTCGAACGCGGCGTACATGGGCATCAACGCGGCGATCGCCGATGTCCGGGCCGGCCTCGGCACGGGCGTGCCGGCCCATCTGCGCGATTCGCACTATGCCGGCGCGGGGAGGCTCGGCCACGGGGCCGGCTACGTCTATTCGCATGATGCCCCGCACTCCGTGGCGCCGCAGCAGTACCCGCCCGATGACCTCGTGGGCAAGGATTACTACGTTCCCACCGGCAACGGCGCGGAACGAGAGGTCGCGGCCAGGCTCGAGCGGCTGCGCTCAATCGTCAGGGGACCGTGAAGCCCAATCAGCGTGATAAGCTGGTTGACCGTCTGGCACGTCACGGACGCTTACTCATGCCCTAGGGTTCCCCGTAGCGGCATGCGCGCGGATCCGGACGGCAGCTGATGGCAGCAGCGGGCCGAAGCTCTCCCACCTGGAGGCCAGGATCCACCAAACCGCCGCACTATGAAAGGACACACGTGTCGAGCATTCGTGCCCGCCGTCAGACGCGCCTCTCGCGCTCCCTCGGCCTCGCGCTCACCCCGAAGGCCGCCAAGTACATGGAGCGCCGCCCGTACGGCCCCGGTGAGCACGGCCGCGCCCGCAAGAAGCAGGACTCGGACTACGCGGTCCGCCTCCGCGAGAAGCAGCGTCTCCGCGCCCAGTACGGCATCCGCGAGGCCCAGATGGCCCGCGCGTTCGAAGAGGCCAAGCGCACCAAGGGCCTGACCGGTGAGAACCTCATCGAGCTTCTCGAGATGCGCCTTGACGCCCTCGTACTCCGTGCCGGCTTCGCCCGCACGATCGCCCAGGCCCGCCAGCTCGTCGTGCACCGCCACATCACCGTGGACGGCGCACGCGTCGACCGCCCGTCGTTCCGCGTGTCCGAGGGCCAGCTCATCGGCGTGCACGAGCGCTCCGAGACCATGGCGCCGTTCCAGGTCGCGGCCGCTGGTGCTCACCGCGACGTGCTCCCGACCGTCCCGGCCTACCTCGACGTGAAGCTCGAGTCCCTTCAGGCCCGCCTGGTGCGCCGCCCGAAGCGCTCCGAGGTCCCCGTGACCTGCGAAGAGCAGCTCGTCGTCGAGTACTACGCTCGCTGATCCACCCGGCCCGATGGGGCCCCAGCACGGAAGCCCGCGGCCCCACGCCGCGGGCTTCCGTCGTTCTGGCCTGTTCGCCGGCCCGGTGCGCGGAGGCCGCTGCTCAGCTGTGAGCGCGGGTCCGTCGTCGCCTGTAAGGTAGCCAAGGGGCGTCGTGCGCTGCGACGCCCGTGAGGAGGGAATGTGTCCGGCTCCGACATCGCGGGCCTGATCGCGGCGGGCGTGTTCGCCGTGCTCGTCGCGCTGCTCGCCGTCCCGATCATCAAGCTCGGGCGGGTCTTCGACGAGCTCCGCGGCTCGATCCGGACACTTTCCGACGGCGCGACGCCGCTCATGGACGAGGTCACCATGACGGTCTCCACGACACACGAGCAGCTCAAGAAGGTGGACGGCATCACCGCGAATGTCTCGGACGCGACAGCGAACGTCTCCGCCCTCTCGTCTCTCGTCGCCGCGACGGTCGGCTCTCCTCTCGTCAAGGTGGCATCCTTCACCTACGGGGTCCGCACGGCGTGGGCCCAGCGCGGGGACTCCGCGAGGCCGTCGGGCCGGCGGAGCCGCTAGGACGCAGTCCCATCAAGGCATCCACAGAAGGTGGCATCGCATGAAACGGATGTTCTGGCTCGCCGTCGGAGGCGTCGTCGGGGCGATCGCGTATCGCAAGGTCCAGCAGGTGCGCGCGGCCCCTGCGGAAGGCGGTCTCAATCGGGCGCTCAACGGTGCGGCCGACTCGGCCGCCCGCTTCGCGGATCATGTGCGGGTCGCGATGGCTGAGCGCGAATCCGAGCTGCGGAAGGGCCTCGGATTCGATGCGTAGGGTTGTGACCCGCACCTGAGGGCCGCTTGTCGCGGCGCATGCGCGGTTCGGGGCAGACTCAAGGCAGAATAGAACGTCGCGGCGTGCACACGATGCGCCGTCGGCCGGGACCGCGCGAGAGCGCGGCGACGGAAGAATTTCGGAAGGGTAGAAGCACAGGCTATGAAGTCGCAGGAGATCACCCGGCGCTGGGTCGACTACTTCGTCAGCAAGGGGCATACGGCCGTGCCGTCGGCGTCGCTTGTCTCGAGCGATCCCTCGCTGCTCTTCACCGTTGCCGGCATGGTGCCGTTCATTCCCTACCTCACGGCCCGCGAGGAGCCGCCGTTCCCTCGCGCGACGAGCGTGCAGAAGTGCATTCGCACGGGAGACATCGAAGAGGTCGGCAAGACCGCCCGCCACGGCACGTTCTTCCAGATGTGCGGCAATTTCTCCTTCGGGGACTACTTCAAGCAGGATGCGATCAAGTTCGCCTTCGACCTGCTGACCAAGAGCGTGGACGACGGCGGCTACGGACTTCCTGCGGAGCGGCTCTGGGTCACCGTGTACGAGGAGGACGACGAGGCCGAGCGCCTCTGGCTTGCCAACACGTCAATTCCGGCCGAGCGCATCCAGCGCATGGGCAAGAGCGACAACTACTGGTCGACCGGCCAGCCGGGCCCCGCGGGCCCGTGCTCCGAGATCTACTACGACCGCGGCCCCGCGTATGGGATCGAGGGCGGTCCCGCGGCGGACGACAACCGCTACATCGAGATCTGGAACCTCGTGTTCATGCAGTACCAGATTGAGAACGTCCGCTCGAAGGTCGAGTTCGACATTGTGGGCGAGCTTCCCAAGAAGAACATCGACACGGGCCTCGGCATGGAGCGCCTCGCGATGATCCTCCAGGGCGTCGAGAACATGTATGAGACCGATCAGGTCCGTCCCGTGATCGACAAGGCCGCGGAACTCTCCGGCAAGGAATACACGTCGGCAGAGACCGACGACGACCCCCACCACGCCGACGACGTGCGCATGCGCGTCGTGGCCGACCACGTGCGTTCGGCCCTCATGCTCATCACGGATGGCGTGACGCCGTCGAACGAAGGCCGCGGCTACGTTCTGCGCCGCCTCATCCGCCGCGCCGTGCGCGCGATGCGGCTCCTCGGCGTCGACCAGCCCGTCCTGCCCGAGCTGCTCCCGGCCTCGCGGGACGCGATGAAGGGCGTCTATCCGCAGGTCGAGAAGGACTTCGACCGCATCAGCCGCATCGCCTACGGCGAGGAGAAGGCGTTCCTTCGGACGATCGCGGCCGGCACGGCCCGCCTCGACGAGGCCGTCAAGGCCTCGAAGGCAGAGGGCAAGCCGCTCTCGGGCGACGAGGCCTTCACCCTGCACGACACGTATGGCTTCCCGATCGACCTCACGCTCGAGATGGCGGACGAGGCCGGCGTCTCCGTGGACGAGGTCGGCTTCCGCGCCCTCATGGAGGACCAGCGGCAGCGCGCTCGGGCCGACGCCAAGGAGAAGAAGACCGGCCACGCCGATCTGACGGCGTTCCAGGAGCTGCTTGCCGAGGGGCCGACCGTGTTCACGGGCTACACCGAGCTCGACGGCGAGTCTCGCATCCGGGGGCTCCTCTCGAAGGGGTCTCGGATCGACCGCGCCGCGGCCGGGTCCGAGGTCGAAATCGTGCTCGAAGAGACTCCGTTCTACGCCGAGGCGGGCGGCCAGGCCGCCGACACGGGCCTCATCACGGGCGACGGCTTCGTGGTCGAGGTCCTCGACGTGCAGCGCCCGGTCAAGGGCCTGAGCGTGCACAAGGCGATCGTGCGCGAGGGCGAACTTGCAGAGACCGCTTTCGTGCGCACCGCCGTCGACCGGGAGCGCCGGCACGCCGCCGAGCAGGCCCACACGGCGACCCACCTCGTGCATGCGGCCCTCCGCCAGATCCTCGGCCCCGAGGCCGTGCAGCGTGGCTCGTTCAACAAGGCCGGGTACCTGCGCTTCGACTTCGCGTGGGGCGAACAGCTGAGCGGCGCCGCCAAGAGCGAGATCGAGGAGGTCGCAAACCTCGCGATCCGCGACAACTTCACGGTCAACACCGCGGAGATGCCGCTCGCTGAGGCAAAGCGAGCGGGCGCCATGGCGCTCTTCGGCGAGAACTACGGCTCGCGCGTGCGCGTCGTCGAGATCAACGGCCCGTGGTCCATGGAGCTCTGCGGTGGAACGCACGTCGACACGACCGCGCTCATCGGCTCGCTGACGCTTCTGGGGGAGCAGTCGGTCGGCTCGGGCAACCGGCGCGTCGAGGCGTTTGTGGGCCTGGACGCGTTCCGCCATCAGGCCGCAGAGCGGGCGCTCGTGTCCGAGCTCACCGAGATGTTCAAGGTTCCCGCGGGCCAGCTCAGCGAGCGCATCGGCTCGACGCTCGCGAAGCTCAAGAACGCCGAGCGGGAGCTTGACCGGCTCCGCAAGGAGAAGCTCGCGGCGGCCGCCGCAGTGCTCGTCGGCTCGGCCAAGGACGTGGCCGGCGTGCGCCTCATCACGCACGACGCCGGTCAGATCGGTTCGGCCGACGAACTGCGCGGCCTCGCCCTCGACCTGCGTGGCCGCCTCGACGGCGCTTCCTCGGGCCCCGTCGCCGTCGCCGTCGCCGGCGTTGCCAACGGGCGCCCTGCCGTCCTCGTGGCGACGAACGAGTCCGCCCGTGCCGCAGGGGTCAAGGCCGGCGCGCTCGTGCGCATCGCGGCCGGCGTGCTCGGCGGCGGCGGAGGCGGCAAGGACGACGTTGCGCAGGGCGGCGGAACCGACGCGTCCAAGGTTGTCGAGGCCCTCGGCGCGGTGGCGAACGCCGTCGCGACGCGCTGAGCCCGATCGCATGACGACCTCTGTGCCCGACGGGCAGTCCTCCGGGTTCTCACGCGGCGTTCGCCTCGGCGTCGATGTCGGGGCGGTGCGCGTCGGCCTTGCCGCGTGCGATCCGGACGGAATCCTCGCGAGCCCGGTGCGTACGCTCGAGCGTGACGCGAAGAAGAATCGTGACATTCGCCTCATCACGCGTGAGGCGGAGGAGCGGAATGCGGTCCAGATCTTCGTGGGCCTTCCCCGGACGCTCAAGGGCGCCGAGACAGCCTCGGCCGAGTTCGCGCGCGGCTTCGCGGGGCGCCTTGCGGACAGTCTCGCGAGGGCGGGAATCGCGTGCGAGGTGCGTCTTGTGGACGAGCGTCTGACGACCGTGGAAGCGCATCGAAGCCTCCGCTCGGCTGGCCTCTCGACCCGCGACCACCGTAGAGTGGTAGACCAAGTAGCCGCCGTCGGCATTCTTGAGCATGCGCTCACGATGCTTCGCCGAGGTCACGACAACGTCGGAGAACTCGTGCCGCCGACGGCGGAAGACCGTGGGGGGATCCGCCGAGACGATCCGAACAGGAGCACGTAGCCAGGATGGACCCGCAGGACACGGATTTCCGGTCCACGCCCGAACAGCCCCTGACTCGACGCGAGATCAGGGAGCGCGAGCGTGCCCAGGCAGAGGCACGGCAGCGCATGCTCTCGGCTTCCGACGGCACCTCGCCATCATCCGTACGGCGGACGGCGGAGCCGGGCCCGGTGGCCGCAGCCGCGGCCGCGGCGAGCTCTGCGCGAACGGCCGACGACGCGGCCCGCAGGCCCGACCCGGGCTCCAAGGGCGCCAGTACGCCGCTTGAGCGACCGCGCGCGGCCAGCACGGCCAGCGATGCGACGGGCATCGCCCGGGGAACGGCGGCGGTTCAGCAACCCGGCGAGAGCCCGACGGCGCCGAACCCGCGGCCCCGCTCCGGAGCCTCGGATGACTGGCCGGCCCCGCTTCCTGCCTCGGCGACACGCCTTGCCGTCAAGGGCGCACCGGTCTACGAGGCCGAGGAGCGCATCGCGCGCGGCCTCTACGGAGCGGACTCCTCGACGCCCGGACGGAGGGCGGCCGCCGACGATTCGGGCCTTTCCGTGCTCAAGCGTGCCGAGGCCGTGCGCGCCGCTCGATCGCTGGACGATGCCACCGGCGCAGGGCCGCTGGCCACGACAGCGCTCGACGGCGGGCCTACCCCCGCCGACGGCGCGTCGGACGGGGCCGACGGCAGGCATAGTGACGCCGCCCTCGGGCACCATGCCGGCGGCAGCGTCGCCGTGGTCGAGCCGGTGGCCAAGGCCCCCGCAGCCGGCGGCCTTCCGGCAGCCGGCGCCGCGCGGTCGGCGCAGGCCGCCGTGCCGGCCGAGCCAGCCGCCGTGCACGCCGAGCCAGCGCCGGACGACCGCGCGGCCCTGCCCCTCGAGCCCTCGACCGTTCACGAGACCGTCTTCGCGAACGCCGAGCTCGTCAAGGCCAAGCCGCGGCGTTCGCGCCAGTTCAAGGCCCTCGTGAGCTTGGGCATCGCCCTCGCGCTCATCGTGGCAGCGTCCTTCGTGGGCGCCGCCCTCCTGCGGCCGATTCTGGGCATGGACAAGGTCACGGACTACCCCGGCCCGGGCACAGGGCAGGTCGTCGTGACCGTCAAGCCCGGCTCCGCCGCACGCGCCGTCGCCCAGGATCTCCAGCAGCAGGGCGTCATCGCCGACACCGACACGTTCCTCAAGGTGCTCGCCGCGACCAACGCGAGCATTCACCCCGGCGATTTCACGTTCAAGAAGCAGATGAAGGCGTCCGACGCCGCCGCGATCCTCACCGACGACGGGTCCAAGGTCGTGTATTTCGCGCTCAGCGCGGGGCTCAGGATCAATGACTCGCTCGACACGATCGCGAAATCGGCCCACGTCGACCGCAAGGACCTCGACGCGCTCAACGGCCAGCCGGCACAGTTCGGGCTTCCCGCGCAGGCGAAGAACCTCGAAGGCTATCTCGAGCCAGGGGAGTACCGGTTCCCCGTCGGTACCTCGGCCAAGGACATCCTCACGAAGCTTGTGAGCACGCGCCTCGACGAGCTCAAGCAGGACGGCATCACGGACCCCGCGAAGCAGTATGAAGTCCTCACGATCGCGAGCATCGTTCAGGCCGAGGGCGGCCAGGCCGACTACGGGAACGTCGCGGGCGCGATCTACAACCGCCTCAAGCCCAACGATCAGACGAGGGGCCTCATCCAGTCTGACGCGACGGTCACGTACGGCCTCGGCACGAAGACGGTGCAGCTCACGGACGCGCAGAAGGCGGATGGGGGCAACGCGTACAACACGTATGTCCATCAGGGCCTGCCTCCCGGGCCCATCGGCTCGCCCGGCTCGAAGGCGGTGGCCGCAGCCGCCCATCCGACCGCGAACAACTACCTGTACTGGGTGACGGTCAACCTCGATTCGGGGGAGACGAAGTTCGCGTCGACCTACGCAGAGCACCAGGCGAACGTGGCGCAGTACACGCAGTGGTGCGCCGCGAACGCCGGGAAGTGCCAGTGACCGCTCCCCGGCGCCAGGCCGCCGTCCTCGGCCATCCGATTGGCCACTCGCGGTCGCCCGCGCTTCATCGCGCTGCCTACGCGGCACTCGGCGAAGACATCGACTACGGCTCGTTCGATCTCGTCCCCGAGCAGCTCGGCGACTTCATCAGCAAGGTTCGCGACGAGGCGGGATGGTGCGGCCTGTCCGTGACCATGCCGCTCAAGTCGGCGCTCGTCGCGCATGTCGACCGGGTCGTCGGGCACGCAGCGAGCCTCGGCGCCCTCAACACGGTTGTGTTCGAGCCATCGCCGTCGGGCCGCCCCGCGCTCGTTGGCCACAACACGGACGTTGCGGGCATCGTCGAGGCGTTCCGCCATGCCGGCGTTGAGCGCGCGGTGAGGCCGGTCGTCGTCGGTGCCGGCAACACCGCACTTGCCGCTGTTGCCGCAATCGCCGAGCTCGGCGCGACGTCGGTGCGCTTTCTCGTGCGCAATCCGGAGCGCGCCGGGGAAGCCGCAGGCTTAGCCGAAAGGCTTGGCCTAGACGCAGCCCTCGAGGGATTCGCCGGCGGTGCCGAGGCCCTCGAGGAGGCGGACGTCGCCGTGAGCACGCTGCCCCCGCGCGCCGCCGACGGGCTCGCCGACGAATTGTCGGCCCTTCCGAGAACGGACGACGGCGGCGCCGCGCCTGAGGGCGTTGCGCATCGGGGCGTCTTGCTCGACGTCGCCTATGATCCGTGGCCGAGCAAGGTCTCGCTTGCTTGGGAGGAGCGCGGCGGGCGTGTACTGCACGGCCTCGAGATGCTCGTGTACCAGGCGGTCGAGCAGATCGTCCTCTTCACCGGACGGGACGACGCGCGCACGCGCGAAGTCATAGATGTGATGTGTGACTCAGTGGGCCTTCCGCGACGCACGCGGTAGCTCGCCCCCATGGCAGGATGGATGGCATGTTGCGTTGGTTGACCGCCGGGGAGTCGCATGGTCCGGCACTCGTAGGAATCGTCGAGGGGCTTCCCGCAGGCGTTGAGCTCGTGAGCGAGGATGTTCGCCGCGCCCTCGCGCGGCGTCGCCTCGGATACGGCCGCGGCGCCCGGATGAAGTTCGAGCAGGACGAGGTCACGCTCGTCGGAGGTGTCCGGCACGGCCTCACGCAGGGCGGTCCGGTCGCGATCCAGGTCGGCAACACGGAGTGGCCCAAGTGGGAGCAGGTCATGTCCGCGGATCCGGTCGATGCTGCCGAGCTCGACGGCCTCGCACGCAACGCTCCGCTCACCCGGCCGCGGCCGGGCCATGCCGATTTCACGGGCATGCAGAAGTATGGCTTCGACGACGCACGCCCTGTCCTCGAACGCGCCTCCGCGCGCGAGACGGCCGCACGCGTTGCCCTCGGCGCGGTCGCCTCGAACTTCCTGCGCCAGCTCGGCATCGAGCTCGTGAGCCATACGACCCAGATCGCGGGAGTCGCCGTTCCCGAGGACGCCCCGCTCCCGTTGCCCTCCGACGTCGACCTTCTCGACGAGGATCCGCTGCGCTGCTTCCACGCCGAGACCTCGGCGGAGATGGTCGCCGAGGTCGACGCGGCGCATAAGGAAGGCGAGACGCTCGGCGGCGTCGTCGAGGTGCTTGCGTACGGGCTGCCGCCCGGGCTCGGCAGCTACGTGCACTGGGATCGCCGCCTCGACGCGCGGCTCGCGGGCGCGCTCATGGGCATCCAGGCGATCAAGGGAGTCGAGGTCGGCGATGGCTTCCGCACCGCCGCTCGGAGGGGCTCGCTGGCCCATGACGAGATCGTGCGCGACGAATCCGGGAAAATCGTTCGCTCGACCAACCGCGCGGGCGGCATCGAAGGCGGCATGAGCATCGGCGACGTCCTGCGTGTCCGAGCCGCCATGAAGCCCATCGCGACCGTCCCGCGCGCGCTCGGCACGATCGACATCGCGACGGGAGAGCTCGCGAAGGCCCACCACCAGCGCTCGGACGTGTGCGCGGTGCCGGCCGCCGGCGTCGTCGCCGAGGCAATGGTCGCGCTCGTGCTCGCCCAGGCCGTGCTCGAGAAGTTCGGCGGCGATTCCGTCGAGGAGACCAAGCGCAACCTCGTCGCGTTCATCGACAGCATTCCGGCCTCGTTGGACTCGGTTGCCCGATGACGCCCGCACCGCACCCTGAGGGCGGGCGCGTGGTAGTGCTCATGGGCCCCATGGCCTCCGGCAAGTCGTCGGTGGGAGCCGCCCTCGCGACGATTCTCGGCGCCGATTTCGTGGACACTGACGTTCGGGTCGTGTCCACGCACGGCCCGATCCCCGAAATCTTCGCAGCTCACGGCGAAGACGGCTTCCGGGATCTTGAGGCGCGGGCGGTCGCCGAAGTCCTCGCGGAGAACCATCCCTCGGGGCTCGTCCTGGCGCTCGGCGGCGGCGCCGTGCTCCGCGAGGAGACCCGCGAACGGCTCTCGGGCCACGACGTCGTGTACCTCGAGGTGGGCTGGGACGATGTCGCGCCGCGACTCGCGGGCAGCGAGGACCGGCCGCTGCTGCACGGCGAGGCCGAGGCGAGCTGGCGCGAGCTCATGGAGCGGCGCCGGCCGGTCTACGAATCGGTCGCGACGATCCGCGTTTCCGCAGCGAACGCTTCGGCCGAAGAGGTCGCAGGCAGGGTCGCCTCGGAGCTGTCTCCCGCCCCGGCTGCGCGCGCCACGGCTCAGGCCGCCGCACGCTCGGCTGCCGTCGAGCTGTCCCCTCTGGAGAAGGAGCTGTCGCGTGAGCGACGAGACTGACACGACCAACGTAAGAGGCGCCACGATCATCAAGGTCACGGGGGCCCAGCCCAGCGAAAACTACGACGTTCTCGTGGGACGAGGTCTCCTCGACCGCCTCGGGCCCATTCTGGGCGAGCGGGTCAAGCGGGTTCTGGTGATCCACCCGCGTGCGCTGCGCGCAACGGGCGATGCGGTCCGCGAGTCGCTCGCGGGCGATGGCTTTACGGCCCTCACGGCGGAGATCCCCGACGCCGAAGAAGGCAAGCATGTGCAGGTCGCGGCATTCTGCTGGCAGGTGCTCGGCCAGAACGACTTCACGCGCTCGGACGCCATCGTGTCCGTGGGCGGGGGAGCGGTGAGCGATCTCGCAGGCTTCGTCGCAGCGACGTGGCTCCGGGGCGTGCGCGTCGTCCACTTACCGACGAGCCTGCTCGGCATGGTCGACGCCGCCGTCGGCGGAAAGACCGGCATCAACACAGCCGAAGGGAAGAACCTCGTGGGGTCCTTCCACCCGCCCGCCGCCGTGCTCGCGGACCTCGATGCCCTCGCGACGCTCCCGCGCAACGAGCTCGTCTCCGGTCTCGCGGAGGTCGTCAAGTGCGGTTTCATCGCTGATCCGGCCATCCTCGCCCTCATCGAACAGGACCCCGCCGGCACAGTCGACCCCGCCTCCGGGACTCTGCGGGAACTCATCGAGCGCGCGATCGCCGTCAAGGCCCGCGTCGTCTCGAGCGACCTCAAGGAAAGCGGCCTCCGAGAGATCCTCAACTACGGGCACACGCTCGGCCATGCGATCGAGCTCGCCGAACGGTACCAGTGGCGCCACGGAGCGGCCGTGAGCGTCGGCATGATGTTCGCGGCGGAGCTCGCGCGAAGCGTGGGTCGACTCGACGACGTCGTCGCGGACCGCCACCGGACCATCCTCGAAGGGCTCGGGCTCCCGACGACCTATCGGGGCGATCGCTGGCAGGCCCTGCTCGACGGCATGCGCCGTGACAAGAAATCCCGCGGCGACCTGCTCCGCTTCGTCGTGCTCGACGACGTCGCCCGCCCGGGAATCCTCGAGGTGCCGGACACGTCACTCCTGTTCGCTGCGTACCAGGAGATCGCCTCGTGATCATCGAACCCCGCGAATGGCCGGACGCCGGTTTCCCGGGAATCGCCGTCGATCCTGAGACCTTGAACGCCGTCGTCGTCGACGAGGACCGCTGCCACTCCGCGCTCGAGGCGAGCGGATCGCTCGAGGACCGCGCCGTCGTCGAACTCGCGCGCGGGCACGTGAGCGAGGCGGCCGAGCTCATCGTCGAGGCGCGGTACACCGACCCCGAGTCTTTCCACCTCAAGGTGCTCGAGCTCGACGTCCTGCGCCTCGGCAACCGGAACGACCGCGCCCTCGAGCGGGCTCGCCAGATCCTTGCCGAGGTCAAGGGGACCCGCCGCGAGGCCACCGTGCAGCAGTATCTCGGCAAGATCCAGTTCACGAGGGGCCAGTTCGCGGCCGCCGAGGACGCGTTCGCGAAGGCGCTCGAACTGCGGGTCGCCGACGCCGCCGACGCGAGCCTCATCTATTCGAGCACTGTCGCGCTCGGCCGGGCGCGCGAACAGCGCTTCGGCACGGTGTGATCCGGCCCCAGACCGCACGGGGACATCACGTGGGCCGAGCGAGTTCGCGGCACGGGTAGAATAGTCCCCGGATTTCCGCGCGTGCCCCCATTTCCGGTGCCGGCACCGCGACACGTAAGAAGAGAGGGATTCGTGGCTAGCACCAACGACATCAAGAACGGCACGGTTCTGAGCATTGACGGCCAGCTGTGGAACGTCATCGAGTTCCAGCACGTCAAGCCGGGCAAGGGCGGCGCTTTCGTCCGCACGAAACTGCGCAACGTGACGTCGGGCAAGGTCGTGGACCGCACGTTCAACGCGGGTGCCAAGATCGACACTGCCACCGTCGATCGCCGCGACTACCAGTACCTCTACAAGGACGGCGCCGACTTCGTGTTCATGGACACGGCGGACTACGACCAGATCCACCTCTCGGCAGAGGCAGTCGGCGACGCCGCGAACTTCATGCTCGAGAACCAGACGGTGCTCATCGCGCTCCACAACGGCGAGGCCCTCTACATTGAGCTCCCGCCGAGCGTTGTGCTCGAGATCACCTACACGGAGCCCGGCCTCCAGGGCGACCGCTCGTCCGCAGGCACCAAGCCCGCGACGCTCGAGACCGGCTATGAGATTCAGGTGCCGCTCTTCGTCGAGAACGGGACCAAGGTCAAGGTCGACACCCGTGACGGCAGCTACCTGGGACGTGTCAACGACTAGTGAGCGCCCGCGGCAAGGCCCGGAGTCGGGCCCTCGATATCCTCTTCGAGGCTGAGCAGCGAGGGGCTGCCCCCTTCGATGTCATCCAGCGGCGCCTTGAGAAGACGGAACAGCAGATCAACCCGTACACGGAGGAGATCGTCGCCGGAGTGGTCTCAAAGCAGGCCCAGATCGACGAGATCCTCAGCACCTACGCGCGCGGGTGGACGCTCGACCGGATGCCCGCCGTCGACCGCATCATCCTGCGGATCGGAACGTGGGAGCTGCTCTACAACGACGACGTCCCCGACGGCGTCGCCGTGAGCGAAGCCGTCGCGCTGGCACGCACCATGTCGACGGACGATTCGCCGAACTTCGTCAATGGCCTGCTCGGCACCTTGCAGACGCTCAAGCCGACGCTGCTCGCCTGACGCTGAGCCGAGATTCCTGCCTCGCGGGCCGGTTCAGGGAGCCACCACGGCTTCCCTGAGCCGGCCCGCTTCGCGCAGGAGCTCCTCCTCGGCGCGCACATACCCCCTCACGTCACGTCCGCTCACGGCGCGTTGACGCGTGTACGCGAGATCGGTTGCGACGCGGATGAACTGCCGCATCGCCTCGCCGCGCCCGCGCGAGATCGCCCAGCGGAGCCCTGCACTCCGTCCGCGCGGCGTCGCGAGCATGTCCACTTCGAGCGGGGTGAACCACCCGGCGGCAGCGTATTCGGCGAGCCGGCGATGAGTGAGCCGCGCGTCGGCCCGTCGCAGCAGATAGACGCACGCGATCGCGACCCCGAACAGGGGAACTTCGACGGCCGCGTAGACGAGGAAGAATCGGTCCCCCGAACTGTTCCAGAGGCGATGCAGGAGCATGGCCGGGACGAGGCCCACGACGAAGGCCGCGACGCCGAGGGCCGCGTTCCAGCGGCGCGCGGCGAATCCCATGACAGCGCCGAGGGTTCCGGTAAACATCGCGTGCGCGAACGGCGAGAAGATCCCGCGGAGGATGAAGACGACGGCGAGGCCCGCCGTCGACCCTTCTCCCGCGTCGAACGCCCGCCCGAAGTAGAGGATGTTCTCGGTGAAGGCGAATCCGGCGGCGATCGTCATGCCGTAGACGACGCCGTCGATGGGGCCGTCGAAATACTTGCGCGCGACGAAGAAGAGCACGAGGAGACCCAGGCCCTTCGAGATCTCCTCGAGGAAGGGGGCCTCAACGGTCGCAAGGAATAAGCGCGTCGTGTCCCTGCCCGCTCCCTGCGGCCCGAACATCGCGAGGAACGCGGGCTGGACGAGCGTGGTCGTCGCGATCGAGAGGACTGCTCCCCATGCGAGCGCAAAACCGAGGAGCCGCTTGGGCTCCGGCTCCCACCTGTCCACGATCGCGACCGTGCCGAGCACGACGGCGAGAGGGACGAGGGAGAGCACGAAGCCGATCACGAAGCCCGCGCTGCCCGTCGACGAGAGCAGGAACGGGACGACGAGGGCGAGCCCCGCGAGAACGAGCACGCCGCCGACGAGGAGGAGCGCCGTGATGCCGGGAGACTCACGCCGCCTGCGCGGAGGAACGGGCACGTTCCAGACCGCCTGCGCCGGGAGGCCAGGGCGCTGTCCCGAGGGCGGCGGGGGCCACGGAGCGTTGCTCGACATGAGTCAAGGCTAACCGCCGCCTCCGACATGACCGGGGCCGGGAACAGCGCCCGCGCGCTGTGATAGTTTGGAATGCGGTTCAGCCGTTTCAACCTTTTAATTCCGTCCTGTGAGGCGGGGAAGGGGATCTGCCATGGCCCAAGCCACCGCAGACGAGGGAGCTTCCGGGACCGTTGCCTCGGCGCACGCCGCGCCGCTCGGCCGCGTCGTCCTGAGCGCTGCGGACATCGACCGCGCCCTCACGCGCATTGCGCACGAGATCCTCGAGGCCAACAAGGGCCCGCAAGACCTCGTGCTCCTCGGGATTCCGCGCCGCGGGTATCCGCTTGCCGTGCGGCTCGCGCACAAGCTCGCGATCGCCGATCCCAGCGTCGACGCCGAACAGATCATCGGCCAGCTCGACATCACGATGTTCCGCGACGACCTCTCGCGCCAGCCCACCCGGCCGCCCGCGCGCACGAAGCTTCCGCCGCAGGGAATCGACAACAAGGTCGTCGTCCTCGTCGACGATGTCCTCTACTCTGGCCGCACCATCCGCGCCGCCCTCGACGCCCTCGTCGATCTCGGCCGCCCCCGGATCGTGCGTCTCGCCGTCCTCGTCGATCGCGGCCACCGCGAGCTGCCGATCCGCGCGGACCACGTGGGCAAGAACCTCCCGACGTCGGCCACCGAGAAGGTGCGCGTGCGGCTCGCCGAGATCGACGGCGCCCCGGGCACGGACTTCGTCGAGGACCACGTCGCGATCGAGGCACCGCAGCAGCCACCCGCTGCCGACTCGTCCGAGAGCAAGGAGGCCCGCCCGTGAAGCACCTTCTCTCGACGCGTGACCTGACGGCTGCCGAGGCCATCCAGATCCTCGACACCGCCGAGGAGATGGCAGCCGTCAACGACCGCGAGGTCAAGAAGCTCCCCGCGCTTCGCGGCCGGACGGTCGTGAACCTCTTCTTCGAGGACTCGACGCGCACGCGCATCTCGTTCGAGGCCGCCGCGAAGCGGCTCTCCGCGGACGTCATCAACTTCGCCGCCAAGGGCTCGTCGGTCTCGAAGGGCGAGTCGCTCAAGGACACGGCCCAGACCCTCGAAGCGATTGGCGCGGACGCCGTCGTCATCCGCCACCCGGCGTCCGGCGCGCCGCACCGGCTCGCGACGACGGACTGGATCGATGCCGCCGTCGTGAATGCGGGCGACGGAACCCACGAACACCCCACGCAGGCCCTCCTCGACGCCTTCACGCTCCGGCGCCACCGCGCCCAGGTCGCCGGCATCGACTCGGTGGGCGCGGACCTCGCGGGCACACGCGTCGTCATCGTGGGGGACATCCTCCACTCGCGCGTCGCGCGCTCGAACGTGTGGCTCCTCACGACTCTCGGCGCGAAGGTCACGCTCGTGGCGCCGCCCACGCTCCTGCCCTACGGCGTCGAACAGTGGCCATGCGATGTGAGCTACGACCTCGACGCGGCCCTCGCGGACGCGCCGGACGCCGTCATGATGCTGCGGGTCCAGGCCGAACGGATGAACGCCTCCTACTTCCCTTCGACGGCCGAATACTCCCGGCTGTGGGGCCTCGGGGACGAGCGGTTCGCGCGCTTCGCGGCCCCCGAGTTCAAGGACACCGTGATCCTTCACCCGGGGCCCATGGTCCGCGGCCTCGAAATCTCCTCCGCCGCGGCCGACTCGGAGCGCTCCCAGGTGCTCCGGCAGGTCGCCAACGGCGTCTCTGTGCGGATGGCCGTCCTCTATCTGCTCATGTCTGCGAAGGAGTTTGCCTCATGACCGATGACACCAAGGCTGCGCCCGCGTACCTCCTCCGCGGCGCGGCCCTCTACGGCGACGAGCGCGCTGACATCCTCGTCGAGAACGGCCGGATTTCTGCGGTTGGCTCGCTCGCGAACGGGAACGGTGCCACCGTGATCGACGCCGAAGGACTCGTCGCGCTCCCGGGCTTCGTCGACGTGCACACTCATCTGCGCGAGCCGGGCCGCGAGGACGCCGAGACCGTCGAGACCGGATCCCGCGCCGCGGCGCTCGGCGGCTATACGGCCGTGCACGCGATGGCCAACAGCACGCCGGTGGCCGACACCGCCGGCGTCGTCGAGCAGGTCCACAGCCTTGGCCGGCGCGCTGGCTGGGTGGACGTCCGCCCGGTGGGCGCGGTGACGGTCGGACTTGCCGGGGAGCAGCTGGCCGAGCTGGGCGCCATGGCTGGATCCGCGGCCCGTGTGCGCATGTTCTCGGACGACGGCATCTGCGTGCACGATCCCGTGCTCATGCGGCGCGCCCTCGAGTACGTCAAGGCGTTCGACGGCGTCGTGGCCCAGCACGCACAGGAGCCGCGCCTCACGGCCGGCGCCCAGATGAACGAGGGCGCCGTCTCGGCCGTCCTCGGCCTTCCCGGCTGGCCCGCCGTCGCCGAGGAGAGCATCATCGCGCGAGACGTCCTGCTCGCCCAGCACGTCGGATCGCGCTTGCACGTGTGCCACGTCTCGACGGCAGGCTCGGTCGAGATCGTGCGTTGGGCCAAGTCGCGCGGCATCGACGTCACGGCCGAGGTGACGCCACATCACCTCTGGCTCACCGACGAACTCGTGCGCAGCTACGACCCCGTCTACAAGGTCAACCCGCCACTCCGCACGCAAGAGGATGTCGAGGCGCTGCGCGCGGCTCTTGCGGATGGCACGATCGACGTCGTCGGCACCGACCACGCGCCGCACCCGAGCGAGCACAAGGAGTGCGAATGGGCGCAGGCCGCGATGGGCATGACGGGCCTCGAGACCGCGCTGTCCGTCGTCCAGCACACCATGGTCGAAACGGGCCTCCTCACTTGGCGCGGCGTCGCGCGGGCCATGTCCGAGGTCCCCGCGCGGATCGGCCGGGTCGCGGACCAGGGCCGGCCGCTCGCCCAGGGCGAGCCCGCGAACCTCGTGCTCGTCGACCCCGCGGCGCGGTGGACCGTCGACCCCGCCGCGCAGGCGACGAAGGGCCGCAATTCGCCGTTCGCCGGGCGCGAGCTGCCCGGCCGAGTCGTCGCAACGTTCTTCCGCGGCCACCCGACCGTGCGCGACGGCGTGCTCAACGAGCCGTACCCGGGCTCGGCCGAGGAGCGCTGATGGAGCGGGTGCTTCCGGCGCTCGTCATGCTCGCGGCCGCTGTCGCCGTGGTCGCCCTCCTCTGGGTGGGCTGGCGCGGCCGCAAGCGGCGGCAGGCCGACGTCCCGGCCCCCGCGCCGTTCCCCGCCGACCCGGGCGCCGAGCGCTTCCGGGCGGAGGGCCACTACGTGACGACGACGACGGCCGGCGACTGGCTCGACCGGCTCGCCGTGCACGGGCTCGGCCTGCGGACGCGGGCCGACGCGGCCGTGTTCGACGGCGGCGTCCTGTTCGACAGGTCGGGCTCGGGCCCGCTGTGGGTTCCCGCGGGGGACCTCTCCGACGTGCGCCTCGAGAGCGGCATGGCGGGGAAGTTCGTCGAGCCGGGCGGACTCGTCGTGCTCGGCTGGCGACTCGGGGAGAAGGACGTCGACACGGGCTTCCGAACCCGACGCCCCGACGACAGGGATGCTCTCGTGACAGCGATCGAAGACCTCATTGCCGTGGGGCGCCCGCGGGGCGCCGAGCGCCGGCAGGACCAGGAAGAAGAGTGAAAGTGACTGAATTGGGAAAGTCGGTCCCGAACAAGAACACGCCGGCCGTGCTGGTGCTCGAGGACGGCCGCGTCTTCCGTGGGCGCAGCTACGGCGCCATGGGCACGACGCTCGGCGAGGCAGTCTTCGCCACCGGGATGACCGGCTACCAGGAGACGCTCACTGACCCCTCGTACGACCGCCAGATCGTTGTCCAGACGGCGCCCCACATCGGCAACACGGGCGTCAATGGGGAGGACCCCGAATCGCGCCGCATCTGGGTCGCCGGCTACGTGGTGCGGGACCCCGCGCGTCGTCCGTCGAACTGGCGCGCCGAAGGAAGCCTCGACGACGAACTCGCCCGTCAGGGCATCGTGGGCATCCAGGGAGTCGACACGCGCGCCATCACGCGCCACCTCCGCGAGCACCGCACGATGCGGGCTGGGATCTTCTCTGGCCCTTCGGCGGAGAGGGCCGACAAGGAGCTCGTCGACGAGGTCCTCGCGAGCGCGCCCATGGAGGGATCGCGCCTCGCGGAAGAAGTGAGCGTCGACGAGGCCTACGTCGTCGAGCCCCGCGACCACGGATGGGAGGGTGAACCGCGTTTCGCGATCGCGGCCATCGACCTCGGCATCAAGGCCATGACGCCCCACCGCTTTGCCGAGCGCGGCGTCCGGGTGCACGTCCTCCCGGCCACGTCAACACTCGACGACGTCAAGGCCGTCAACCCGGACGGCTTCTTCATGTCGAATGGCCCGGGCGACCCGGCCACGGCCGACGCCCAGGTAAGCCTGCTCCGCTCTGTGCTCGACGAGAAGATCCCGTATTTCGGCATCTGCTTCGGCAACCAGATCCTCGGACGGGCCCTCGGCTTCGGAACGTACAAGCTCCGCTACGGCCACCGCGGCATCAACCAGCCGGTCATGGATCGCCGGACGGGCAAGGTCGAGATCACGAGCCAGAACCACGGCTTCGCGGTCGATGCTCCGCTGGACGGACCGACCTCGGCGCCAGAGGCTCACTACGGACGCGTCGAGGTGAGCCACGTGAGCCTCAACGACCAGGTCGTCGAAGGCCTTGCGTGCCTCGACATCCCGGCGTTCTCGGTCCAGTACCACCCCGAGGCCGCGGCCGGACCCCACGATGCCGCGTACCTGTTCGATCGGTTCATCGACCTCATGGAAAGCCAGCGCTCGGCGGGCACCGAGCGCGACGGTCAGAGCCAGAAGACCTCTCAGAGCGAGGAAGCGAAGTAATGCCGAAGCGTACAGATCTCACAAGCGTTCTCGTCATCGGCTCTGGCCCGATCGTCATCGGCCAGGCCGCCGAGTTCGACTACTCCGGAACACAGGCGCTTCGCGTTCTCAAGGAGGAGGGCCTGCGGGTCATCCTCGTCAACTCGAACCCCGCGACAATCATGACGGACCCGGAATTCGCCGACGCGACGTACGTCGAGCCGATCACGCCCGAGGTCGTCGAGAAGATCATCGCGAAGGAACGCCCCGACGCGATCCTGCCGACCCTCGGCGGCCAGACAGCCCTCAACACCGCGATCGCGCTCGAGGCGAACGGCGTCCTCGCGAAGTACGGCGTCGAGCTCATCGGCGCGAACATCGAGGCGATCGAGCTCGGCGAGGACCGCGAGAAGTTCAAGGGCGTCGTCGAGCGCTGCGGCGCTGAGTCGGCCCGGAGCGAGATCGTGCACACGATCGACGAGGCCCTCGCGGCCGCCGAGACGCTCGGCTACCCGCTCGTCGTCCGCCCATCCTTCACGATGGGCGGCCTCGGCTCGGGCTTCGCGTACACCGAGGACGATCTGCGCCGCATCGTCGGCCAGGGCCTCCTCTACAGCCCGACCACCGAGGTGCTGCTCGAAGAGAGCATCCTCGGCTGGAAGGAATACGAGCTCGAGATGATGCGCGACAAGAACGACAACGTCGTGGTCGTCTGCTCGATCGAGAACTTCGACCCGGTGGGCGTCCACACGGGCGACTCCATCACGGTCGCGCCGGCCCTGACGCTCACGGACCGCGAGTACCAGAAGCTCCGGGACGTCGCGATCGCCGTCATCCGCGAGGTCGGTGTCGACACGGGGGGCTGCAACATCCAGTTCGCCGTCGACCCGAAGACGGGCCGCATCATCGTCATCGAGATGAACCCCCGCGTGTCGCGTTCGTCCGCGCTCGCGTCGAAGGCCACGGGCTTCGCGATCGCGAAGATCGCGACGAAGCTCTCCCTCGGCTACACGCTCGACGAGATCCCGAACGACATCACGCAGAAGACGCCCGCGAGCTTCGAGCCGACGCTCGACTACGTCGTCGTCAAGGTCCCGCGCTTCGCGTTCGAGAAGTTCCCGGCTGCGGACCCGACGCTCACGACCACCATGAAGAGCGTCGGCGAGGCCATGGCCCTCGGCCGCAACTTCACCGAGGCGCTCCAGAAGGCCCTGCGCTCGCTTGAGCAGCGCGGCGCGCAGCTCGACTTCGCGCCGGTGCCCGAGTGGGAGGTGGCCGAGCTGGTCGAGCAGGCCAAGCGTCCGACGACGGACCGCCTCAAGCAGGTCCAGCGCGCCCTCCTCGGCGGCGCGAGCGTCGACGAGCTGTACGCCGCGACCGGCATCGACCCGTGGTTCCTCGACCAGCTCCAGCTCCTCAACGAGGTCGCGGCCGAGGTCAAGGCCGCCCCCGCACTCACGGAGGAGATCCTGCGCCTCGCGAAGTGGCACGGCTTCTCCGACGAGCAGATCGGCATCCTCACGCACCACTCGGAGGACGTCGTCCGCGGCGTGCGCCAGGCCCTCGGCGTGCGCCCGGTCTACAAGACCGTGGACACGTGCGCGGCCGAGTTCGCCGCCTACACGCCGTATCACTACTCGTCCTACGACGAGGAGGACGAGGTCGGCCTCCACTCGAAGCCCTCGATCGTGATCCTCGGCTCGGGGCCGAACCGCATCGGCCAGGGCATCGAGTTCGACTACTCGTGCGTGCACGCTTCGATGTCGCTCCGCAAGGCCGGCTACGAGACGGTCATGGTCAACTGCAACCCCGAGACTGTCTCGACCGACTACGACGTCTCGACGCGCCTCTACTTCGAGCCGCTCACGCTCGAGGACGTCCTCGAGGTCATCGCGGCCGAGGAGCGCACGGGCGGCGTCATGGGCGTGTTCGTCCAGCTCGGCGGTCAAACCCCGCTCAAGCTCGCCCAGCAGCTCGCGGATGCGGGCGTGCCGATCCTCGGCACGTCGCCCGAGGCGATCGATCTCGCCGAGCACCGCGGCGCGTTCGCGAAGGTTCTCGACGACGCCGGCCTCATCTCGCCGAAGAACGGCACGGCCGTCTCGTTCGACGAGGCGAAGCGCATCGCGGACGAGATCGGCTACCCCGTGCTGGTCCGCCCGTCCTACGTGCTGGGCGGCCGCGGCATGGAGATCGTCTACGACGAGGCCAACCTCCAGCGCTACATCGAGAACGCGACCGAGATCACGCCGGACCACCCCGTGCTCATCGACCGCTTCCTCGAGGACGCGATCGAAATCGACGTCGATGCCCTGTACGACGGCCGCGACCTCTACCTCGGCGGCATCATGGAGCACATCGAGGAGGCCGGCATCCACTCGGGCGACTCGGCGTGCGTCCTGCCCCCCGTGACGCTTGGGCAGAACGTGCTCGACCGCGTCCGCACGGCGACCCTCGCGATCGCCGAGGGGGTCGGGGTGCGTGGCCTCATCAACATCCAGTTCGCGCTCGCGTCCGACGTGCTCTACGTGCTTGAGGCGAACCCGCGTGCGTCGCGCACGGTCCCGTTCGTCTCGAAGGCGACGGGCGTCCAGCTTGCCAAGGCGGCTGCGCTCATCGGCACGGGGGTGACGATCCACCAGCTCCGCACGGCGTACCACATGCTGCCTGAGACGGGCGACGGCGCGGAGATCAACCCGAACGCCGCGGTCGCCGTCAAGGAGGCGGTCCTTCCATTCAGCCGCTTCCGCACCCCCGAGGGGACGGTCGTCGACAGCCTGCTGGGCCCCGAGATGCGCTCGACGGGCGAGGTCATGGGCATCGACAAGCACTTCGACACGGCCTTCGCCAAGAGCCAGGCGGGCGCCAACAACGCCCTCCCGACCTCGGGACGCGTCTTCGTGTCGGTGGCCAACCGGGACAAGCGCTCCGTGATCCTTGGCGTCAAGAAGCTTGCGGACCTCGGTTTCGAGATCGTTTCGACGGGCGGCACGGCCGCTGTGCTCCAACGCAGCGGGATCGACGCGACAACCGTCCGCAAGGTTGGCGAGGGTCCCGGCCCCGCCGGCGCGGATGGCCCCGAGGGCACGATCGTCGACCTCATCAACGACGGCCAGATCGACATGGTGTTCAACACGCCGTCGGGCGGGGCCGCGCGCGGCGACGGCTACGAGATCCGCGCAGCGGCCACGTCGAACGGCAAGCCGTGCATCACGACGGTCGCGGAGTTCAACTTCGCCGTCCTCGCGATCGAGGCCATGCGGCAGTTCGAGTGGAGCGTCACGAGCCTCCAGGAGCACGAGGCCCGCCTTCGGGGTGTTTCGGGGGATGGCTCCGAGGGCCCCCGAGGAACCGCGACGAGCTCGGAAGAGCCGGCCAATGTCTGACGCCGTGGCGGGCGCACCCGACCGCGCGGCGGCTCGCGCACCCTTCGGTGCAAGGCTCGGCGCTGCCATGCGCGAGCGGGGGCCGCTGTGCGTCGGGATCGATCCGCACCCGGCGCTCCTGGCCGCGTGGGGGCTCGCGGACGACGTCGATGGCCTGCGCCGCTTCTCCCTCGCCGTGGTCGACGCGGTAGCCGACCTCGCCGCGGCGCTCAAGCCGCAGGTCGCGCTCTACGAGCGCCACGGCGCGGCAGGGCTCGCGGTCCTCGAGGAAGTGCTGACGGCCTCAGCCGAGGCAGGCGTCCTGAGTATCGCTGATGCCAAGCGCGGCGACATCGGCTCAACGATGGCGGCGTACGCCGACGCGTGGCTCGGAGAGGGCTCGCCCCTCGCCGCGGACGCCGTGACGCTCAGTCCGTATCTCGGCTTCGAATCGCTCCGGCCGGCCCTCGACGCCGCCGCCGCGACGGGCCGCGGCGTCTTTGTCCTGGCCCTCACCTCCAACCCGGAGGGCGCGTCGGTGCAGCACGTGGGCGGGGACCGGTCGGTCGCGAAGGCCGTCTGCGAGGCCGCCGCGGCCGAGAACAGCCGCTACGCGGGGGAGGCGCTCGGAAGCGTCGGCCTCGTCGTCGGCGCAACGGTGGGCGACGCCGTCGAACGCCTCGGCCTCGATCTCGCGGCCGTGCGCGGCCCCCTCCTCGCACCGGGTCTCGGTGCCCAGGGCGCAACGGGGACCGCCCTCCGCGCTGCGTTCGGCGACGCGTATCCTCAGGTGCTCGGCACGTCGAGCCGGGACATCCTCGCGGGCGGCCCCGGCCGGGAGGGTCTGCGCGAGCGCGCCGAGAAGACCCTGGCCGACTTGGTCTGAGACGAGGCGAGCCCGCACCGCGAGGTTTGCGGGCTCGCCACGCATTGCCACGCGGGGACGTTCGGGACTAGGTTCTGTGTCATCCGTGTGGGGGTGCGCGCGACGCCGAGCTGGGAGGCGATCATGGGACTCATTCCCTTGACTTCCGAAGAACGACAAGAGGCTGTATCCAAAGCCACGGCCGCCCGCGCCCGGAGGGCCGAGGTGAAGGCCGCGCTCAAGGCGGGTTCGCTCTCGCTCGACAAGCTCTTCCGTCAGGCGGAGGAAGACGAGGCACTCGCCCGGCTCAAGGTCACGGAGCTGCTCGAGTCCTTCCACGGGATCGGCCCGGTGCGCTCGCTTGCGATCCTCGATCAGCTCGGCATCGCCCCGAGCCGGCGCCTGCGGGGGCTGGGCGTGCACCAGCGGCAGGCGCTGATAGATTTTCTCGAGGCGCACTAACGGTCCGAGGCGATGCCGCGCGGCCGACCATGCGCCCGAACGCAATAGGCAAGGAGCACGGGAACACGCGTGGACACGACAACGGGCACATCGGGAACCGACGCCTCTCATGAGGACAGCAGGCTAGATCCATCAGCGAAGCAGACCGGACTCACGGTGCTCGCCGGACCGACCGCCGTCGGCAAGGGCACCGTGTCGACGTACATCCGCGACAACTACCCCGAAGTGTGGCTTTCCGTCTCCGCGACGACTCGGCCGCCGCGGCCGGGCGAGATCGACGGCGTCCACTACTTCTTCAAATCCTCGGAAGAGTTCGACCGGCTCGTCGACGAGGGCGAGTTCCTCGAGTGGGCGGTCGTCCATGGCCACAACCGCTATGGGACCCTGCGCGCCTCGGTCGACGCCGCCATCGCCGATGGGAAGGCGGTCCTTCTCGAGATCGACCTCCAGGGCGCGCGCCAGGTGAAGGCCGCGATGCCGGAGGCCCGCTTCGTGTTCCTCGCGCCCCCGAGCTGGGACGAGATGGTGCGCCGGCTGGTGGGCCGCGGCACCGAAACCCCCGACGAACAGCAGCGCCGCCTCGAAACGGCTAAAATAGAACTCGCTGCCGAGCCGGAGTTCGATTTCACCGTCGTCAACGACGACGTCCGGCGCGCGGCAGACGAGCTTGTTTCACTCATGGGCCTGACCCCGCACACGCGCCAGTCGGCGCGCTGACGGCCGTCCAGACCTACCGCCACTTGCATTGGAGAATGTCGTGTCCTCTCACCCCGAAGGAATCATCAACCCGCCGATCGACGATCTGCTCACGAAGTCGGACTCGAAGTACGGGCTCGTGATCTTCGGGGCCAAGCGCGCCCGCCAGATCAACGCGTACTACGCCCAGCTGCATGAGGGCCTTTTCGAGTACGTCGGCCCGCTCGTCGACACGAAGCTCAACGAGAAGCCGCTCTCGATCGCATTGCGCGAGATCAACGACGGCCTGCTCGTCGCCAAGCGCCCCGAGGGCGACGGCGAAGTCCAGCAGGACTGACGTAAAACCGGAACAGGGGAGGGGCTCGTGCGCGTCGTAGTGGGCGTGGGCGGCGGCATCGCCGCCTACAAGACAGCGTCGCTCGTGCGCCTCTTCACCGAGGCGGGGCATGACGTCACCGTCGTCCCGACGGAGTCGGCCCTCGCGTTCGTCGGAAAGGCCACGTGGGAGGCCCTCTCGGGCAAGGCCGTCCGCACGAGCGTCTTCGAGGCGGTCGAGACGGTCAACCACGTCCGCCTCGGCCACGAAGCGGAGCTCGTCGTCGTCGCCCCCGCGACGGCGGACCTCCTGGCCCGCGCCGCGGGCGGGCACGCCGACGACCTCCTGACCAACGCGCTCCTCACGGCCCGCTGCCCCGTGCTCATGGCCCCGGCCATGCACACCGAAATGTGGCGCCACCCGGCGACCCAGGCGAACGTCGCGACGCTGCGTTCGCGCGGCGTCGTCGTCATGGACCCCGCCGTGGGGCGGCTCACGGGCAAGGACAGCGGTCCTGGCCGGCTGCCCGAGCCGGAGGAGATCTTCGCTGCCGCGCTCGCTCTCGCGTCGCAGCGGAGGACGGACGACGGCGGCCCGGCCGAAGGCGGTCCGCTCGCCGGGAGGCGCATCCTCGTCTCTGCTGGCGGAACGCGCGAGCCGATCGATCCAGTGCGCTTCCTCGGCAATCGTTCGTCCGGAAAGCAGGGCGCGGCGCTCGCGCGCGCCGCGCTGCGAGCGGGCGCCTCGGTGACGTTCGTCGCGGCGCACCTCGACGTGCCGCCGCCGCCCGGGGTCGAGCTCGTGACGGTCGAGACCGCCGTGGAGCTGCGCGACGCCATGGTCGAGCGGGTCGCCGCCGCGGACGTGGTCGTGATGTCCGCGGCGGTCGCCGACTTTCGCCCCGCGCACCGCCACGACTCCAAGATCAAGAAGCGCGACGACGTGCCTGACGCGCCGATCGAGCTCGTCCGCAATCCCGACGTCCTCGCCGAGCTCGTCCGGCTGCGCAACGCGGCCGGGGGCGGTCAGGTCATCGTCGGTTTCGCGGCCGAGACCGGCGACGACGGCGCCGACGTCCTCGAGTACGGACGCGCCAAGCTCGAGCGCAAGGGCTGTGAGCTCCTCGTGGTGAACGAGGTCGGGGCGGACCGCGTCTTCGGGCTCGACGAGAACAGCGTGACGATCCTCGCGAAGGACGGAAGCGAGCCCCAGCACGTGGCGGGCAGCAAGGACGACGTCGCGGCCGCCGTCGTCGTCCGGATTGCGCGCGAGCTCGACGCACGCTGACACGGCGGTCTCCGCGGTCCCCGCGGTGGCCTCCGGCCTTCGCGAAGCGAAACATGGGTCCCGGGTTGTGCCGGGGCAGGAAGTAGAGTAGTGCAGTGATCCACGCTCCCCACGGTGCCGCACGTCCGGCAGACGCCACCGCCCTCAGGCTCTTCACCTCCGAATCGGTGACCGAGGGACATCCGGACAAGATCTGCGATCAGATCAGCGATGCGATCCTCGACGCCCTCCTCGCGGCGGACCCCGAGTCCAAGGTCGCCGTGGAGACCATGGCGACGACGGGGCTCGTCCACGTCGCAGGCGAGGTCACGACCGATGCGTATGTCGAGATCCCGCAAATCGTGCGCAACACGATCCTCGGCATCGGGTACGACTCCTCGGCGAACGGCTTCGACGGCGCACGCTGCGGCGTGTCTGTCTCGATCGGCCAGCAGTCCTCGGACATCTTCGACGGCGTCTTCAACTCCCTCGAGTCCCGCGAGGGAACTCTTGAGGACGAATACGACCGTCAGGGCGCGGGCGATCAGGGCATCATGTTCGGCTACGCGAGCGACGAGACGCCGAGCTATATGCCGACGCCGATCTGGCTCGCGCACCGCCTCTCGGAGCGGCTCACCGAGGTGCGCAAGAGCGGCGAACTGCCGTACCTGCGCCCCGACGGCAAGACCCAGGTCACCGTGGGGTATGACGGCGACCGGCCCGTCACGGTCGAGACCGTCGTCATCTCGAGCCAGCACGCCGAGGGGACGCAGCTCTCCCAGCTGCGCGCCGACCTCGCGGACCACGTCATCGCGCCGGTCCTCGAGGCGAGCCTGCTCGAATCCAGTCACGTGCGCAGCATCCTCAACCCGGCAGGACCCTTCATCATCGGGGGCCCCGTCGGCGACGCGGGCCTCACGGGCCGCAAGATCATCGTGGACACGTACGGCGGGTTCTCGCGCCACGGCGGCGGCGCGTTCTCGGGCAAGGACCCGTCGAAGGTCGACCGCTCGGGCGCGTACGCGATGCGCTGGGTCGCGAAGAACGTCGTTGCGGCCGGCCTCGCACGCCGGGCCGAGATCCAGATCGCCTACGCGATCGGCCAGGCGCGGCCCGTGGGCATCTACGTCGAGACGTTCGGCACCGAGAGCGTCGATCCGCTCCGGATCAGCGCCGCGATCAACGAGATCTTCGACCTGCGGCCGCGGGCCATCATCGATGCCCTCGACCTCAAGCGCCCCATCTACGCCAAGACGGCAGCCCACGGGCACTTCGGCCGTGACGAGGCCGACTTCACGTGGGAGCGGCTCGATCGGGTCGACGCGCTCAAGGACTTCTTCAACGCCTGATGACAGCGCGCACGCCCGGTTCGGCAGGGGGAGGCCCGAGTGCGACGCAGCCGTCGCTCCTGCTCGGATTCCCTGAACCGGTCCGGCCGGATGCGTCCCGGCCCGAGCCAGCCCACGAGCTGCCGGTTGCGCGCGTGTGTGTCGAATCCCCACTTCCGCAGCTCGACAGGCTCTTCGACTATCTCGTCCCCGAGGAGCTCTCGGCGGACGCCCAACCCGGCGTCCGCGTGCGCATCCGGCTCTCGGGCCAGGAGCTCTCCGGGTTCATCATCGAGCGCGCCGAGACCTCGGACGCGGGCGTCGCGCTCCAGCCCCTCACGAAGGTCGTCTCGCCCGCCGTCGTCCTCACGCCCGCCGTCGCGCGGCTCGCGGCGGCGGTCGCCGAACGCTGGGCGGGTGCGCTCGGCGACGTCCTCCGGTTCGCGGTCCCGCCGCGGGCAGCGCGCGTCGAGGCGGAGTACCTGGCCGAGCTCGCGGCCAGCGCTCCGCCCGCGCCCATCGCTCCGCCCGCGGTGGGCGATCCGGGCGCCACGGCCCCGAAGGATCAAGCGGCCGACACACACCGGAGCGTGTCGGCGTGGGCGGGGCTGCAGCGGGGCCCCGCGTTCCTCCGCCATCTCGCCGCCGGCGGGAGCCCACGCGCATCGCTCGAGGCCGTCGAAGGGTACGGTCCGAACGGTTGGCCCGCGCTCGTCGCGGAGGCCGTGCGCACGGTGCGCCTCTCCGGCCGCGGCGCGCTCGTCGTCGTGCCCGACCGTCGCGACCTCGACCGCGCGTGCGACGCTATCGAGGCCGCGTTGCCGGGGGAGAAGATCGTCCGTCTTGCGGCCGAAGACGGACCATCGCAGCGCTATCGGGCATTCCTCGACCTCCTCGCGGGCCGGTCCCGCGTCGCCGTCGGGACCCGGGGGGCCGCCCTCGCGCCCGTCCGGGAGCTCGGTCTCGTGGTGTGCTGGGACGACGGCGACGACCTCCACGCGGAGCCCCGAGCCCCGTACTTCCACGCGCGGGAAGTCGGCTTCCTGAGGACCGAACTCGAGGACGCCGCGCTTCTCGTGGCCGGGCACACCGTGACGTCAGAGGTACAGCGGGTTGTGGACTCCGGGTGGCTCCAGAGCGTCTCCGCGCCTCGCCCCGCGCTGCGTGCGCGGCTCCCGCGCGTCGTCAGCACCGCGGACAGCTTCGAGAGCTCACGCGATCCGTTTGCCCGCATCGCGCGCCTGCCGCACGCGGCGTGGCAGGCGGCTCGGGACGCGCTCGCGCGCGGGCCCGTCCTGGTTCAGGTCGCGCGCGCGGGCTACGCACCGTCGCTCGCGTGCGAGCTCTGCCGGGAGCCCGCACGATGCGCCGAGTGCTCGGGTCCCCTCGCGGAGACCACCGGGGCCGCAGGGCACCGGAGCGTCGCGTGCCGGTGGTGCGGAACGCCCGCGACGGCGTGGTCGTGCCCCCATTGCGGCGGTCGCGCCTTCCGACGGGCGAGCGTCGGCGCACTGAGGACGGCGGAAGAGCTCGGACGGGCCTTTCCGGGAGCCGTCGTCCTGACGTCCTCCGGGGACCAAGTCAAGCCGGAGGTGCCGGACAGCCCCGCTCTCGTCGTCGCGACCGTCGGCGCGGAGCCCGTGGCACCATCCGGATACGCGGCGGCGCTCCTGCTCGACGGCGACTCGCTGCTTGGCCGGGAGAGCCTGCGGGCCGGGGAGGAGGCTCTCCGGCGCTGGATGAACGCGGCCGCGCTCGTCCGGCCATCGGGGCGCGGCGGCGTCGTCGTCATCACGGCGCGGGACCACGAGGCTGTCTCGGCCCTCGTCCGCTGGGACCCGGCGGGGTTCGCGGCGCGGGAGCTCGGCCTGAGGCGCAGCCTCTCGCTCCCGCCGTCCGTCCGGATCGCGGCCGTGACGGGTTCCCGGTCTGCCGTCGAAGGCTACGTGCGGGCCGCCGCCGACGTGCTGACCCGCGATGGTGTCCGCACCGCCGGGCCAGTCCCGCTCCCCGCGCCGACCGGGACGGCGGCGGAGGACGTTGCGTGGCAGCTTCTCGTCTTCTTCCCCATCGGCGTTGGCCTGGACGTCTCGCGGGGGCTGCGTGCCGCGCGCATCGCGCAGGCGACGCGGCGCGGCTCCGAGCCGATTCGGCTCAGGCTCGACGGCGCGGACCTCTTGTAGCGCCCAGGCTCCTGGTCTTTCGCCGGTCGAACCGTCAGCGCACGCCGTCGCGCCGAGCCCGGAACAGCTCGATGGCCTCTTCCGCCGCTTCGATGAGCGCGTCTGCCGATCGGTCCCACGTGAACGTGCCCGCCTGCCGCACCGCGTCGCGCGAGGCCTCGGGCCACACGCCGGGCAGTTCGAGCTCCCGGACGGCGGCGGCGAAGGCGTCTGCCGAATCGGGGTCGACGAAGCGGGCCCCGTCCCCGCCGACCTCCCGGAAGATCGGGATGTCGCTCGCGATGACGGGCGTCCCGAGTGACATGGCCTCGACAAGCGGGAGGCCGTAGCCCTCCGAGCGCGAGAGGCTCACGAGGGCCGTCGCCTCACGGAGAACGGCCTCGTACTCCTCCTCGCTGACTCCGCCGTGGAACTCGATGCGGGCGCCGGCCGGGACGATCGCCTCGAGTTCGGCGCGGCGCTCGGGCGAGATGCGGCTCAGGAGATGCAGGGTGTACTCGGGCAGTGATCGCATTCCCGTGATGACCGTCTCGACGTTCTTGTACGGCATGAACGAGCCCATGTAGACAAGGCTCCGCGCGGGGGCCTCGTCCGGATTCCGCGGCTCGCGCCCGTCCTGAGGGGCGTTGCCCACGATGCGCACAGGACGCTTCGTGAGCCTCTTCTCGGCCATGAGCCATTTGGTCGTGTGGCTCACCGTCGCGACGACGTCGGCCCGGTTGAGCAGGACGCGCTGGGGCCAGTAGGCCTTGTGGTAGAGGCGCCACAGAAGGCGCACGGGCGCGGGGAGGAACCCGGGGGGCTCGGGGTGCTCGTAATAGATGAGATCGTGCAGCGTGAGGATGAGTGGGTATCGCCGGCCCCACGTCCCCATGGTCTGCATGGGGCAGAACACGACATCCGGATTGAGGCCGTTGACCTTCGCGGCGACGAAGAGCTCCGCTGGCGAGAGCGGGCTCGATACCTTGACGTGCGGGACATCGGGGAGGAGGGCCAGCTGGCGTTCGTCGTTGATGAGCATCGCCGTCTCCGTGCGCGCCGCGAGTGCCGCAATGAGGCTTGCTCCGAATCGGCTGATGCCGTCGTGATGGTCGGTCCGCGTAAAGCGCGCGTCGACGAGGATCTTCATTCCTGTACCTCCTCGGCCAGGAACTCGCGGATCGATTCGGCGGCCGGCTGAGGGGTCTCGTAGTGGATGAGATGCCCGACGCCGGGAATCACCGTGAGGCGCGAATCGGCCAGCCGCTCGTGGAATCGACGGACCGCGGCGAGCGGCGCGACTTCATCGCGATCGCCTGCGATGAGCAGGACGGGGAGCCTCAGCTGGTCCGCGACCTCGGCGGCAGTGTGCGAGACGGACGCCTCGAAGGACTCGAGGAGCATGTCGCGACTCGCGAAGCTCGAGAAATGGCTCGCGTGCTGGCCGTGGACGAAGCTGCGAAGATCCCCGTCGCGGGTCTTCGCCATCGCCTCGCTCATGCCGCGGACGATGAGCGGATGACGCAGGAGGCCGGCGCCCAGTGGGGCCGGGAGCGCCGCACCTGCCCGGTAGTACACCACCGCGAGCCGGCTCAAGAGCCCCTTGGGGCCTTCGAGGGCAGGCGCCGAAATGGGGTTGACGAGGATGAGCCGGGAGAACCGGTCGGGGTGCCGCGCGACGAAGTGGGCAGCGACGATCGAGCCGAACGAGTGGCCGAGGAGGACGGCGTCCCGACCGAGCCCCAAGGTGTCCGCGAGCGCTCCGAGCCACGCGGTGTAACCGGCGATGTCATGCGGCACGTCGAGGGGAGCGGACGCGCCGAAGCCGGGCAGGTCGGGCATGACGATGCGCACGCCGGGGAGCCGGTCCACGATGCGCAGGAGACCGTGATGGGTCCCACGGAACCCGTGCACGGCCAGGACCGTCGGCGCGGAGGCGCCGGCCCCGCCCTCGGGCTCATAGGTGAACACGGCCGTCGCTGCGCCGAGGACTGTGACCGTCGAGCGACGTTCACGGGCATCGAGGCCCGGGGAGAGGAATCCGTCCTGTGCCGTGGCCACCATCAGTTCACCTCGTCGCGCGCGGTCATGCCTCCGACTCTACCGGGCGGCGCGCTGCCAGCGAGTTAGGTCTCGAGGGTGAGGAGGGCGCGCACGGTCGCTTCATCGGCCACGAGCTCCGTGACGAGACGCGCGTTGAGGGCTCCGCGCAGGCTCCGTGCCTTCGCGGGCCCTGAGACGACGCAGAAGCGATGCTCGACCGATCTCATGAGGCGGTGCGAGGGCCCCGTCGCACGATCATTGAGCGCGATCCCGCTCGAGCTCCCGTCCTCGCGGAAGAAGACGGTCGCGATGTCCCCGGCGACGCGCTCGGCCGCGAGGCTCGCGACGTCGGCGGCGTCGAGATACGAACCCGAATACACGTGACTCGGCACGTCCGCGTAGACGGAGCCGACGCCGAAGACGGCGAGCTTCATGCGGGCCTGGAGATCGAGGACGCGCCGCACGCTCCGCTCGCGCCACATGAGCCGCTTCGTCTCGGCCCGGTCGAAGAACGCGGGCACGGGGAACTCCTCGACGGCGGCGTCGTACGCGGCCCCGAAGCGGCGCACGATCTCGCTCGCGTAGCCAAGTCCCATCGTCTGCGTGTTGGCCGCGCCGTTGAGCTGCACAACCGTGCTTCCATGGGTCGACTTCCGATTGAGATAGCGGCTCATCGCCGTGAGCGTCGAGCCCCACGCCACGCCCAGCACGATGTCGGACTCGACGAACGGCGTCAGAGTGCGCGCCGCGTACATCGCGACGCGGTCTAGCATTTCAGCTTCATTGAGGTTCGTCGCATGCGGCACGACGTGCGCGCGCACGCCGTAGCGGCGGGCCACGGCCGTCTCGAGCTCGACGGACGAATCGAGCGGGTCCGAGACCTGGATCTGCACGAGGCCTGTCTCGCGGGCGAAAGTCAAGAGCCGCGAGACGGTCGAACGCGAGGTCTGGAGCTCGCGCGCGATCGCGTCCATCGTGAGGTCCTGCAGGTAATAGAGCCGCGCGGCCAGCAGGGCGTCGCGGTCCTTGCGGGCGATGGGAGAGTGTGCGGAAAGCGGCTCCTCGAGCGCGTCCCGCCGGGCTTCGGACGGCGTCATGGAACCATCTTTGCACGTATGTGCATAGCCCTTGAAGTTACTTCTCAGATCTCCGAAGAATGGACTCTGACCCCAGCAACGATTCAAGGAGGACCGCGTGGCCCAGCACCACGACTCCGGCACCGCCGAGCACGATCAGAGCTTTCCTTCGCCCGACGCCCTTCGCGCAACCGTCGGGACTCTCCGCGAGCGCCCGCGAGCGCAAGTCCTCATCATCGGCGGCGGGATCAACGGCGTCGCGACGTTCCGGGACCTCGCGCTCCAGGGGATCGACGTCGCTCTCGTCGAGCGCGGCGACTACTGCCAGGGCGCGTCCGGGGCGTCGTCGCACATGATTCACGGCGGGATCCGCTACCTCGAGAACGGCGAGTTCCGCCTCGTCCATGAATCCGTTGTCGAGCGCAATCGCCTCCTGCGCATCGCGCCCCACTACGTCAAGCCCCTGCAGACCACGATCCCGATCTTCAGCACGTTCTCGGGGCTCCTCAATGCCCCGCTCCGCTTCCTTGCGCACCGCAAGGGCAAGCCGCACGCCCGGGGCGCGCTGCTCATCAAGCTCGGCCTCTCGCTCTACGACGCGTTCTCGCGCGAGGGCGGCACCGTCCCCCGGCATCGCTTCGTGGGGCGCGCTCGCGCCCTCGCCGACCTCCCGCAGCTGCGGCCCGACGTCAAGTACACCGCTACCTACTTCGACGCCTCGGTCCACAATCCGGAGCGGCTCACACTCGATGTACTGCGCGACGGGATCGACGCCGGCGGCGCGGAGGCGGGCGGCCAGAAGGCTCGAGCGGCCAACTACGTGAGCGCGGTAGGGACGGACGACGGCGGGGTGCGGCTCCGCGACGAGCTCACCGGTGAGGAATTCGCCTTCTCGGCGGACGTCGTCGTCAATTGCACGGGCGCGTGGACCGACGAGACCAACGCCGCCCTCGGCTCCGGCACCCACTTCATGGGCGGCACCAAGGGCTCGCACGTCGTCCTCGACGCGCCCGAGCTGCTCGAGGCTTGCGCGGGGCGCGAGATCTTCTTCGAGCACACCGACGGCCGCATCGTGCTCATCTACCCGATCGGGGACCGGGTCCTCGTGGGAACGACCGACATCGACGCGAGGGACGACCTCGCCCCCGTGTGCACGGACGCCGAAATCGAGTACTTCTTCGAGCTCATGCGCCACGTCTTCCCGGGCGTTCAGGTGGGCCGCGAGCAGATCGTCTACACGTTCTCCGGAGTCCGGCCACTTCCACGGCACAGCGACACGGCCCCAGGGTTCGTGTCTCGCGACTACTGGATCGAACGCACCGGCGGAACGGGCGGGAAGCCCGTGCGGCTGAGTCTCGTGGGCGGCAAGTGGACCACGTTCCGCGCGCTGGCGGAGCAGCTCGCGAACCGCGTGCTCGGCGAGCTCGGCTCGCAGCGCCGCGAGAACACCGAGGAGCTCCCGATCGGCGGCGGTGCGGGGTTCCCCACCGACCCCATGGGTCGCGAGGATTGGCTCAAGGCCCAGATCGGCCCGGGCGTTGACGCCGCGCGCGCCGAGGTCCTGCTTGAGCGCTACGGCACGCGGGCCGCTGAGGTCATCGCGTTCCTCCGCGACGGCGAAGACAGCCTGCTCAAGAGCACCCACGAGCTGAGCGACCGCGAGCTCGCCTACCTCGCCCAACGCGAGCAGATCGGCCACGCCGTCGACGTGCTCATTCGCCGGACGTCGCTCGCGTTCCGTGGGCTTGTCACGCGCGAACTCGTCTGGGAGGTCGCGTCAACGCTCGCGCCCCACCTGGGCTGGGACGGGCGCCGCGTCGCGGCTGAGGCCGACCATGCGCTGCGCACGCTCGCGGCGTCACACCGCGTGCACGCTGACCAACTCGTAGGTTGAAGCCCGAGCGGCTGAAGCCCCGGTATCGTACCCACAGCGCATCCATTCCGAAGGAGCAGTGAATGTCCGAGCCGGCCCCCAGCCCCCGCTACGTCCTCGCGATCGACCAGGGGACCACGAGCACGCGAGCGATCGTGTTCGACCACGGCGGCTCGATCGTCTCGACCGGCCAGCGCGAGCACGAGCAGCTCTTCCCGCAGGCCGGCTGGGTCGAGCACGATCCCCTCGAGATCTGGGACAACACGCTGAATGTCGTGGCCGAGGCGCTCGGGGCGTCTGGACTCACGCGGGACGACATCTGTGCGGTGGGCATCACGAATCAGCGCGAGACCGCCGTCGTGTGGGACAAGACCACGGGCGAGCCCGTCTACAACGCAATCGTCTGGCAGGACACCCGAACGCAGGCCATCGTCGACGCGCTCGCGGCGGAGGGCGGCGTCGACCGCTTCAAGGCCACGGTAGGCCTCCCGCTCGCCACGTACTTCTCGGGCACGAAGATCGCGTGGATCCTCGACCACGTCGAGGGCGCGCGCGAGCGCGCCGAGGCGGGCGAGCTCCTGTTCGGCAACACGGACGCCTGGATCCTGTGGAACCTCACGGGCGGGATCGACGGCGGGGTGCACGTCACGGACGTCACGAACGCGTCCCGCACGTTGTTCATGGACCTCGAGACCCTCGAGTGGGATGAGGACATCCTCGACGCGTTCGGCGTCCCCGCGTCGATGCTGCCCGAGATCCGCTCGTCGTCCGAGGTCTACGGGACCGTGCACGGCTCCCTGCCCCTCGCGGGCGTGCCGGTGGCGGGCATCCTCGGCGACCAGCAGGCCGCGACGTTCGGCCAGGCCGCATTCGCCGAGGGCGAGGCGAAGAACACGTACGGCACGGGCTGCTTCCTGATCTTCAACACGGGGGAGGAGATTGTCCACTCGAAGAACGGCCTGCTCACGACCGTCGGCTACCGGCTCGGCGATGCGGCGCCGCACTATGCGCTCGAGGGTTCGATCGCCGTCACGGGATCACTCATCCAGTGGCTGCGCGACAACCTCGGCCTCATCGAGTCCGCGCCCCAGGTCGAGAATCTCGCGCTCTCGGTCGAGGACAACGGCGGCGTCTACATCGTGCCCGCGTTCTCGGGTCTCTTCGCGCCGTATTGGCGGGCCGACGCGCGCGGGGCCATCGTCGGGCTGACCCGCTTCGTCAACAAGGGCCATATCGCGCGCGCCGCACTCGAGGCGACCGCGTTCCAGACCCGCGAGGTGCTCGACGCGGTCAACGCGGACTCGGGCGTCCCCCTGAGCGAGCTCAAGGTCGACGGCGGCATGGTCGCCAACGACGCGCTCATGCAGTTCCAGGCGGACATCCTCGGCGTCGACGTCGTGCGCCCGAAGGTCATCGAGACGACGGCGCTGGGCGCCGCGTACGCCGCGGGCCTCGCGGTGGGCTTCTGGAAGGACCTCGGCGAGCTCGCTGAGAACTGGGGCGAGGGGCGGCGCTGGTCCCCGGCGATGGACTCGGCCGAGCGGGACCGTCAGCTGCGCCTGTGGAAGAAGGCCGTCACGAAGGCGATGGACTGGGTCGACGACGACGTGCGCTAGGCCCGGCCCCCGCGCGTCGTCTGCGCTGCCGGTGCCTGCGCTAGGATGGTGCGTATGCATGGTGTGCTCCTCCTTTCCTAGCCGCTCGTCACGAGCGGCAGCCCCTCCCTGTGAGGGGCTTTTGTGTGTCAGGAGGCAGGTTCCTGCAGGCGAGGCGGACGCCACGGCGGCCGCGAGAGGAAACAGACAGTGGAGAGAAGCACGGTGAGCGAAGAGCAGGGCGCGGAGCAGACGACCGCAAGCGTGGCGGAGTCCGCCTACAGCTTTGCCGCAATCGAGGCCAAGTGGCCGTCGGTGTGGGACGAGCTGGGCGTCTTCACGCCCCACGACGACGGAAGCCGCCCGCGCCGCTACGTCCTCGACATGTTCCCGTACCCCTCGGGGGACCTCCACATGGGCCACGCCGAGGCGTTCGCGATGGGCGACGTCGTGGCCCGCTACTGGCGCCTCAAAGGCTTCGATGTGCTCCACCCGATCGGCTGGGACTCGTTCGGCCTCCCCGCGGAAAACGCCGCGATCAAGCGCAACGCGCATCCCGCCGAGTGGACGTACGCCAACATCGAGACGCAGGCCGCGTCCTTCAAGCGCTACGCCCTGAGCCTCGACTGGTCGCGCCGCCTGCACACCTCGGACCCCGCGTACTACCGCTGGACCCAGTGGCTGTTCCTGCGGTTCTACGAGCGCGGGCTCGCGTACCGCAAGAACCACCCGGTCAACTGGTGTCCCAAGGACCAGACCGTGCTCGCGAACGAGCAGGTGGTCAACGGCGTGTGCGACCGCTGCGGCACACCGGTGACGAAGAAGGCCCTCAACCAGTGGTACTTCAAGATCACTGACTACGCCGACCGCCTGCTCGACGACATGACGGAGCTCGAGGGCCACTGGCCGGAGCGCGTCCTGGCAATGCAGCGCAACTGGATCGGTCGCTCGGAGGGTGCGCACGTCGACTTCGCGATTGAGGCGACGGACGCCCAGGGCGGGCAGTCCGAGCGCAAGGTCACCGTCTTCACGACGCGCCCTGACACGCTCTATGGCGCGACGTTCTTCGTCGTCGCGGCGGACGCCGACCTCGCCGCGGAGCTTGTCACCCCCGAGCGGGCCGGGGCACTCGCCGAGTACCAGGACCGGGTCAAGGCGCTGTCCGAGATCGAGCGGCAGAACACCGACCGCGAGAAGACCGGCGTGTTCCTGGGCCGCTACGCCATCAACCCCCTCAGCGGCGAGCGACTCCCGGTCTGGGCCGCCGACTACGTCCTCGCCGACTACGGGACGGGCGCGATCATGGCCGTCCCGGCCCACGATCAGCGCGACCTCGACTTCGCCCGCGCGTTCGGTCTCCCCGTCCGTCCGGTCCTCGACACGGGCGAAGAAGACCCGACGGCGAGCGGGATCGCTACCGCGGGCGAGGGCACGATCATCAACTCTGGCCCCCTCGATGGCCTGTCCAAGACGGACGGCATCGCGAAGGCAATCGAGATCGTGGAGTCGGCCGGCACAGGATCGGGCACGGTCAACTACCGCCTGCGCGACTGGCTCCTGTCGCGCCAGCGCTTCTGGGGCGCTCCGATCCCGATCATCCACTGCGACGTGGACGGCGAGGTCCCGGTTCCCGACGACCAGCTTCCCGTGCAGTTGCCCGACGATCTGAGGGGCGAGCAGCTCGCACCCAAGGGCACGTCTCCGCTCGCGGCGGCGGAGCATTGGGTCAACGTCACGTGCCCGAAGTGCGGCGGCGCAGCCAAGCGCGACACCGACACGATGGACACCTTCGTCGATTCGTCCTGGTACTACCTCCGGTATCTCTCGCCCGACTACGCGGAGGGTCCGTTCGACACCGAGGCGGCGAAGAGCTGGATGCCCGTCGCGCAGTACGTGGGCGGCGTCGAGCACGCGATCCTGCACCTGCTCTACAGCCGGTTCTTCACCAAGGTCATGAAGGACATGGGCCTCATCGACTTCGACGAGCCGTTCGCGTCCCTCATGAACCAGGGCCAGGTGCTCAACGGCGGCAAGGCCATGAGCAAGTCGCTCGGCAACGGCGTGGACCTCGGCGAGCAGCTCGACCTGTTCGGTGTCGACGCGGTCCGACTCACCATGGTCTTCGCCTCGCCGCCCGAGGACGACGTCGACTGGGCCGACGTTTCGCCGTCTGGTTCGGCCAAGTTCCTCGCGCGTGCGTGGCGGCTCGGCCAGGATGTGCTGAGCGAGCCCGGCACGGATCCGGCCGGGGGAGACCGTGCCCTGCGGGCCGTCACCCACCGGACCCTTGCCGAGGCGTCGGAGCTCGTCGAGGCGCACAAGTTCAATGTCGTGATCGCGAAGGTCATGGAGCTTGTGAACGCGACCCGCAAGGCGATCGACAACGGTCCCGGCGGCTCCGATCCGGCCGTGCGCGAGGCCGTCGAGGCGGTTGCGATCATCCTGAGCCTCGTCGCGCCGTACACGGCGGAGGACCTGTGGGGCACGCTCGGCCACGAGCCGTCCGTCGCGAACGCGGCGTGGCCTGCCCACGATCCGTCGCTGCTCGTCGAGGAGACGGTCACTGCCGTCGTCCAGGTTCAGGGCAAGGTGCGCGACCGGCTCGACGTCGCCCCGGACATCGCCGAGGACGCGCTGCGCGAGCTCGCGCTTGCGTCGCCCAACGTCAAGCGCATTCTCGACGGCAGGGACATCCGGACAGTCATCGTGCGGGCGCCTAAGCTCGTGAACATCGTCCCGGCGTGACGGCTGCCAGACTCGTACGGTAGGGCACAGGCGTGGTGGAACGTTCGGCTGCCGGGTGGCTCGCGGGCCGCTTCCTCGGGGAGCGGCTCTCGCGCCTCCGGCTGCCCGAGCGGCGGGAGCCTCCCGCGCCGGCGGTGCGCACCGCCGTCGTCACCGACAGCGCGGCCGCCCTCCCGGTCGAGTGGACGGAGTCTGCCGGGAAGGCCGCGTGGTTCGAGGTCGTGCCGCTCTCCGTCATGGCCGGGGACGACATCTTCTCCGATGGCCCCGAGGCGGAGGCGGCACTCGCGATCGCCCTCGCGGAGGGGCGCCCGGTCAAGACATCGCGGCCAGCTCCGGGCGTCTTCGAACGCGTCTATCGCCGGCTTGGCGAGGCGGGGTATGAGGCCATCGTCTCGATCCACCTCTCGGGGGCCCTTTCGGGCACGGTCGACGCGGCCCGCCTCGCTGCGGAGCGGGTCGATTTCCCGGTCCACGTCCTCGACACGCGCATGGCAGGCCTCGCAGAGGGCTTTGCCGTACGGGCCGCGGCCAACGCCGCGGCGGCAGGAGCAGACGCCGAAGCCGTCGCAGGAGCCGCCCGCGACGCCCTCGAGGGGGCTCAGGTCCGCTTCTTCCTGCCGAGCCTCGAACAGCTTCGACGGGGTGGCCGCATTGGGGCCGCCGCATCCTGGGTTGGCACCGTCCTGGCGATCAAGCCGCTCCTTGCCATCCGCGATGGTCAGATCATTCCGATCGATCGGATCCGCACGAGCGCCCGGGCGATCCCACACCTCCGCGAGCTCTCGCTCGACGACGCCCGGCGCCGGTCTGAGCCGAAGCTTGCCGTGCACTACTTCGGCAATCGGCCCGAGGCCGAGAGCCTGGCCCGCGAGCTGGCAGAGACGCTTGCGAACGGGGTGGAAGTCATCGTGTCCCCCCTTCCCGCGGTCCTCGCCGCCCACACCGGACTCGGCGTGCTGGCGATCGTCGTGACCGGTCGTGAAACGCCTGCGGTCACATCGCCCTCGGGCGCCCTGTAGCCGTCCGCCCGCACGGCCGGGGGGAGAGAGGGGGTCGATAGCCCCTCAACATCCTTCTTTCCGCGTGGCGACCCACATCGGCGCTCTCCCTGCTCCATGCCCCGGTCCCGATGTGCAAGCGTTGCCCCATGGGACCTCGACGGCACTCGGAGCGCCTTTCGGCGCGCCACCGCTGGGACCGCTTTGCGGCCTCGGACGGGCCGGACGCGGAGGCCCTCCTGCCGGGCTCGGCGGGCGACGATTCGGAGGAGGAGCGCGGTCACGAACCACGAGAGGACGCTGCCCCGGCGCGCCGCTGGGTTCCGTCGTGGACTGTCGCCATCGCAGTGGTCGCGGTCCTCGGATTGTGCGCGGGACTCTGGTGGTGGTCCACGTTCGCGAGCGTGCGCGAGGCCCGTCCCGTCGAACACTCCGAGGCGCCGCCCTCGGCGGCGGCTCGCGCGTCGGCGTCGCCCGGATCAACGCCGGACGACGGCGGAGGCCTACTGGTCGTCCATGTCGCCGGGGCCGTGGGCCGACCGGGAGTGGTGAGGCTTCCCCGAGGGAGCCGCGTCCATGAGGCGATCGCCGCCGCCGGAGGCGCCGCCGAAGGAGCAGACCCGAATCGGCTCAACCTCGCGGCGGCCCTCGAGGATGGCTCCCGGGTCGTCGTTCCTCGGGTTGGCGAGCCGTCCGAGCCGGAGAGCGCCGCGGAGCCCGGTCGGGCCCGCGACGCCGTACCGACTGCCGGCGCCACGCCGAGCCGCGGAACCATCAATCTCAACAGGGCGACGGCCGAGGACCTCGCAACCCTTCCACGCGTGGGGCCCGTCCTGGCACAGCGTATCGTCCAGTATCGAACCCAACACGGCAGGTTTGGCTCGGTCAACGACCTCGACGCCGTTCCGGGAATCGGGCCCGCGATGCTCGAATCACTCCGTCCTCATGTGAGCGTCTGAGGCGGCGGAACCGATGGCCTCTCGTCGCACCCCGGTCGTGAAGGGGCAGGGCTCGCCGAGTCCCCAGACGCTCGATCCACAGCTCGGAGCATGGACGGCCTACGTCGATTCCGCCGTCCGTGGCGTTCGCGGGCAACCGTCTCGGGCTCCCCACCGCGGCGCCGCGGGTGTTTCCCGCGTGCGTGAACTGCTGGCCGGCCTTGCCGCAGGCGCCCCCGACGGCACGCCACCGCAGCGCCCTCCGTGGCGAGATCTGCGACTCGTCCCGCTCGCGGTCGCGCTGTGGGCGGGTTCAGCGTGGGCCCTCGTGGGGCCCGAGCTCGGATTGTCCCGCGGGGAAATGGCCTGGTGGTCCGGCGGAATCGTTCTGGGGATACTGCTCGGCGCCGGCGCCTTCCTGTGCGGCGCGGGTGCGGCTTCCCGTTCGCCCTGGGGGCGGCCAACTCGCCGAACAGCCCGGCGCACCGCCGCCAGCGCTGTTGCCGCCGTCGTCCTCATCACAGCGTGGGGAACCGGCTTCGCGACGGGCGCCGCCCGGCTCGAGCAGGACACCGCGGGACCCGTCGGGGCGCTGCTCGCCGAGGGAGGGCCGACGGTGGCTGTCCTTGACGTCCTCGGAGAGCCGCGTCAACAGGCTGCGGCAGGATCCTTCGGCTCGGATCCGCGCTTCATCGCCGACGCTCGCCTGCTTGAGGCGACCCGAGATGGCCAGAGATTCGACGCCTCAGCGCGAGTCCGGCTTGCCGGAGGAGAAGCCGTGAAACGGCTCAAGGCCGGGGACAGGGTCCGCTGCGCGGCTCGTGTCGCTGGAGGTGCCCGTGACGGCGGCGGCTTTCTCGTCGTCGCGGGAACGCCCCATGTCGTCGGCTCTGCCAACGGTCTTCCGGCCTTGCCGGTGACCGCGCGCGAAGCGCTCAGGGCCCATTCAGCATGGCTCCCGACCGATGCCGCAGGCCTTGTCCCCGCGCTCGCGGCCGGGGACCGAAGCGCTCTCGATCCCGCTCTCGAGGCCGACCTCCGCGCGTCGGGGCTCGGCCATCTCACGGCCGTCAGCGGGGCCAACTTCGCGATCATCCTCGGAAGCGTCCTTCTCCTGCTGAGGCTCGCCCGATGGCCTCGCTGGGCGGTTCTCGCGGGATGTGGGCTGGCGCTCGCCGCCTTCGTGGCCGTCGTCGGCCCTGAGCCGAGCGTTCTGAGGGCTGCGGCGATGGGAACCGTCGGCCTCGCGGCACTCGCGAGCGGGCGGGCCGGGGCGTGCTGCTCAGCTCTGTGTACCGCCGTGATGGCGGTCCTCCTCGTCGATCCCTCGCTCGCGCTGAGTTATGGGTTCGGACTCTCCGTACTCGCGACGCTCGGAATCGCGTGGCTTGGGCCCCGGTTGACGAACGCCCTCGCACGCGTCCTTCCGCTCTGGCTCGCCACAGCCATCGCGGTGCCGCTCTCGGCCCAGCTGCTCTGCGGACCAGTCCTCGTGCTCATCGACCCCGCGTTCCACACCTGGTCACTCGCAGCGAACGTCGTCGCGGCGCCCCTCGTGCCGATCATCACGATCGCGGCGACGGTCGCGCTGGCGGCCGGGCTGCTCTGCCCTCCGCTCGCGATCGCAGCCGTCGCCCTCGCCGGCCCCGCGACCGGGCTCCTCGCTGCCGCGGCCCACGCGTTCGCGCGCCTCGGCGGCGCAACGTTCCCGTGGCCCGACGGCCCCTCTGGCGCGGCGTTGATGGGCGCCTTCTCGCTCCTCAACGCGGGCGCCATTCTCGCGGTCGCGGACCCTCGGATCGCCTCGGCAGTGCTCCGCGGTGCGGTGCGCTTGTGGTCGCGGAGGAACCGGCTTGGCCGACGACGGCGCACGTGGCAAGGTGGACGGGTGATGGAGACAGCTCGCAAGGTGCAGCCGTGACGACCGCGGGAGCCCGTCAGGGAGCGAAGGGCGCGCGGTCCGTCGGGCAGGGTTCGGGCGGCGTCGACTTCCGCAGCGCCGTCCCGGCTCCCGTGGTCCTGCTCACAGGACCGGAGGATTACCTCGCTGCCCGCGCCATCGATTCGATTCGGCGCCAGGCGCGATCTGCTGACCCTGGCCTCGAGGTCACGAAGCTCGACGCGCAAGGCTATGGCGCCGGCGAACTGTCCATCGCTGCATCGCCGTCGTTGTTCGGCGAAAAGAAGCTCATCGAGGCGAATGGGCTCGAATCAATGAATGAGGACTTCCTCAAGGATGCCCTCGCCTATGTCGCGAGCCCCGACCCTGACGTCGTGCTCATCCTCCGGCATGCCGGCGGCACACGCGGCAAAAAGCTTCTCGACGCCGTCAAGGCCACGGCAGCGCCGGTCGTCGACTGCCAGCCGCTCAAGAAGGACTCGGACAAGGCCGCCTTCGTCGCGGCCGAGTTCAAGGGCTCGGGACGACGCATAGAACGCGAGGCTATCGATGCGCTCGTGGCGGCCGTCGGCAGCAGCCTTGCTGAGCTCGGTGCCGCGTGCAGCCAGCTTCAGCTCGACGCGACCTCGACGGTCGACGTGGCGACCATCGAGAAGTATTTCGGGGGGCGTGTCGAAGCCACCGCGTTCAAGGTGGCTGACGCCGCCCTCGCGGGGCGCCGGGCCCAGGCGCTGTCGGCGTTTCGCCACGCCATCGAAACGGGCGTCGATCCCGTGCCGATCGTGGCCGCGATCGCCTCCAAGCTGCGCACCCTTGCGAAGGTTGCGGGGGAGCATGGCTCGGCCCAGAGCATCGCCCGGTCGCTCGGCCTTCAGCCATGGCTCGTCGAGCAGGCCCAGCGCGATATCCGCGGTTGGACGCCCAAGAGCCTCGCCGAGGCGATCCGGGCGGTCGCCGAGGCCGATGCCGAGGTCAAGGGACTTTCCCGTGACCCTGCGTACGCCGTCGAGCGCGCCCTCGCCGTCGTGAGCGCCTCGGCAAGGGCGCGATAGCCCCACGGCGAGCGCGTCGCGAGCGTCGTCGCCCCGTCACGGGCCGCGGCTGGGAGAATGCCGCCATGGAACAGCTCGCACTCATCATGGGACTGCTCTTCGCGACCGTCCTGGCCGTCGGCCTCGGGGATCGGCTCAAGCTGCCCTACCCCGTGCTCATGCTGCTCATGGCCATGGCCCTGACTTTCATCCCGGGTTTCCCAGACTTCGCCGTCGAGCCCGAGCTGATCCTTCCGATCTTCCTGCCTCCGCTCCTGTTCGCGACTGCCCAGCGGAGCTCGTGGCAGGTCTTCCAGATCCGGTGGCGGACTCTCGTGTGGCTCGCTGTCGGGCTGGTCCTGGCCACGACTGCCGCGGTGGCCGGGACGGCCTGGCTGCTCATCCCGGGCATCGGGCTGCCTGCCGCGATCGCCCTCGGAGCGATGGTTGCGCCCCCGGATCCCGTCGCGGTGGAATCCGTGGCCGGGAAGGTCCACATGCCGCGGCAAATCCTGACCGTCCTCCAGAGCGAGGGACTGTTCAATGACGCTGCGGCCATCGTGGTGTTCCAGGCCGCGGCGGCGGCCACTCTGGCCGGGAAGAATGTGGATCTCTCGCTCATTCCGCGGTTCTTTCTCGGCATCGCGCTGGCGGTGGGCATCGGTGTCCTCATGGGCTACGCCGCCAAGCTCGTGACCTGGCTTGTCTCAGCGGGAATCGCGAGGACCGCGGTAAGCCTCGTCGTGCCGTTCGCCGCCTACATCCTGGCCGAAGAGGTGCACGCCTCGGGGGTCATCGCCGTCGTCGTCGTGGCCTTGGAGACGAAGCGCCATGCGCGGCCTGAGGACGCCGCCGAGCGCGTGACCCAGGCTGCGTTCTGGGACGTCGTGGAAATGCTGGCGACGGGGCTGGCGTTCGGTCTGGTCGGCCTGGACATCCGTCAGGTCATCCACGAACAAGGACCTGCCGTCCTGAGCATGCTGCCCGCCGCTGGGGCGGTGTGCGCGGTGGCCGTCGTTGTGCGCTTCCTCTGGATGTGGCTCTATCTGACGGCGCGGCGCAACGCGTATCGGTCGGATCTCCTCTCCCGGGCGAAAGCCGTGGTCATCCTCACCTACAGCGGCATGCGCGGGCTCGCGACCCTCGCGCTCGCGCTCGCACTTCCGGTGACGCTGGTCGACGGTTCAGCCTTCCCCGCGCGATCAGATCCTCGTGACGGCGTGCGCCGTCCTCGTCGTGACGCTCGTCCTCCCCGGCCTGACCTTGCCCGCCCTCATGAAGGCCCTCAAGGCTCAAGACGATGGTTCGGCGGAGAAGGAAACCATGCGCCTCCTCGTGCATCGCGCGCGGCGCGCGGCCCTTGCGGCAGTGTCCGAAAGCGGGCTGGGAGATCGGCTCACGCACGAGCAGAGGCGCATGCTATCGAAGCGCTTCGAAGGGCTTCAGCTCGGGGCCCACTCGCCTGACGGGGGCAGCGAGCCCTCCGAGGAGACGAAGCGGCGGTACGCCAAGACCCGTGAGTTCGCGATCGCCCTACAGACTGTCGCGCTGGATGCGGCCCGTCGGGAGGTCCTGGCGGCTCGGAGGGAACCGGGGATGGACCCCGAAGTGGCCGACCACGTCCTGCGCAAGCTCGACCTGCAGACGATGATCGTGCCGGAACACGGCTGACCCGCGAGACAGCAGGGGCCGGCATCCGAGACGGATGCCGGCCCCTGCTGAGAGTCTGACGTGTGGGTCAGAGCGCGTTGACCTTCTTGGCGATGCCCGACTTGCGGTTCGCCGCCTGGTTCTTGTGGATGACGCCCTTGCTCACAGCCTTGTCCAGCTTCTTGCTGGCGCGCTCGAGCGCAGCAGCCGCACGGTCCTTGTCCGAAGCCTCGACTGCCGTGTTGACCGCGCGAATGAGCGTCTTGAGCTCCGACTTGACGGCCATGTTGCGCTGACGCGCCTTCTCGTTGGTGAGAATGCGCTTCTTCTGGGACTTGATGTTCGCCACGTGTGTGAACTTTCTTGTTTTCGCTGACAGGGTCTAGAGGGCTTTCGGACCGGCCTCGACTGAGCGGCGTGGGGATGCCTATGGCGACCGGCCTTCAGTGCCCGTCGACCTGCACGGACACACAGCAGAACATATTAGCAGATTGTCGGCTGCCTATGAGGCGCCGTGCCTCTCCGCGTGGCGGGTCGGTGGCTCTGCGCATAGACGGGATCCGTGGGAGACTGGGAAGTCAGCAATCGCCATCCAGGCAGCAACAGCATAGCCGCACAGTAGAGGACGTACAGGGTGTCTCCACTGGCCCGCACCGCTCCGGTGCCCGCCGCGACCGATCCGTCGATCATCCGCAACTTCTGCATCATCGCGCACATCGACCACGGAAAGTCGACTCTCGCCGACCGTATGCTGCAGTTCACGGGAGTCGTCCAGGCCCGCGACATGAAGGCCCAGTACCTCGACCGCATGGACATCGAGCGCGAGCGCGGCATCACCATCAAGTCTCAGGCGGTCCGCATGCCGTGGGAACTCGACGGCGTCGCCTACGCCCTCAACATGATCGACACGCCGGGCCACGTCGACTTCACCTACGAGGTCTCGCGCTCTCTCGCGGCGTGCGAAGGGGCCGTCCTGCTCGTCGATGCGGCCCAGGGCATCGAAGCCCAGACGCTCGCGAACCTCTACCTCGCGATGGAGAACGACCTCCACATCATCCCGGTCCTCAACAAGATCGACCTTCCGGCGGCTCAGCCCGAAAAGTACGCCGAAGAGCTCGCGAACCTCATCGGCGGCGACCCCGAGGACGTCATGCGGGTCTCGGGCAAGACGGGCGTGGGCGTCGAGGGCCTCCTCGACCGCATCGTGCGCGATATCCCGGCCCCCGTCGGCAACGCCAACGCGCCCGCGCGCGCCATGATCTTCGACTCCGTCTACGACACGTACCGCGGCGTCGTGACGTATGTCCGGGTGGTCGACGGCTCTCTGTCGCCGCGCGAGCGCATCCAGATGATGTCGACGAAGGCCAGCCATGAGCTGCTCGAGATCGGCGTCATCTCGCCCGAGCCGATCCCCAGCAAGGGCCTCGGCGTCGGCGAGGTGGGCTACCTCATCACGGGCGTGAAGGACGTGCGGCAGTCCAAGGTCGGCGACACGATCACGAACCTCTCGCACCCGGCGGCGGAATCCCTCGGCGGCTACCAGGACCCGAAGCCCATGGTCTTCTCGGGGCTCTACCCGCTCGACGGCTCCGACTATCCGGATCTGCGCGACGCGCTCGACAGGCTCAAGCTCAACGACGCCGCGCTCGTCTACGAGCCCGAGACGTCGGCGGCTCTCGGCTTCGGCTTCCGAGTCGGCTTCCTCGGCCTCCTCCATCTCGAGATCGTGCGCGAGCGCCTCGAGCGCGAGTTCAACCTCGATCTCATCTCGACCGCTCCCAACGTCATCTACGAGGTCACGCTCGAGGACAAGTCAGTCGTGACCGTCACGAACCCGAGCGAGTTCCCGACCGGCAAGGTCAAGGAAGTCCGCGAGCCCATGGTCTCCGCGACGATCCTCGCGCCCAACGAATTCGTGGGCGCCATCATGGAACTGTGCCAGGGCCGCCGCGGCCAGATGAAGGGCATGGACTACTTGTCCGAGGACCGCGTCGAGCTGCGCTACTGGATGCCGCTCGCCGAGATCGTGTTCGACTTCTTCGACCAGCTCAAGTCGAAGACGCGCGGCTACGCCTCCCTCGACTGGAAGGCGGACGGCGAACAGGCCGCGGACCTCGTCAAGGTGGACATCCTGCTGCAAGGCGAGACCGTCGATGCGTTCAGCGCCATCACGCACCGCGACAAGGCCTACTCCTACGGCGTCATGATGACGTCGAAGCTGCGCGAGCTCATCCCGCGCCAGCAGTTCGAGGTGCCGATTCAGGCCGCGATCGGCTCGCGGATCATCGCGCGCGAGAATATCCGGGCGATCCGCAAGGACGTCCTCGCGAAGTGCTACGGCGGCGACATCACCCGCAAGCGCAAGCTGCTCGAGAAGCAGAAGGAGGGCAAGAAGCGCATGAAGATGGTGGGCCGCGTCGAGGTCCCCCAGGAAGCCTTCATCGCAGCCCTCACGACGGACGAGTCGAAGGACAAGGCGAAGAAGTAAGATGACGGCCTTTTCGGCACCCGCCTGGACGGCGGTGAAATAGGTGCCGGGCGCACTACCGCTCGGCGACCCCGCGCCGGCCGACGGCGTCCTGCCGCCGCAGGCTGCCGTCGGCGCCGACGGGCGGGGCTTCTCGCTCTACGCCCATATCCCGTTCTGCGCGGTCCGCTGCGGCTATTGCGACTTCAACACGTACACGGCAGCCGAGCTCGGCGGGGGAGCGTCCCAGGCCGAATACGCGCAGACGGCCGTCAACGAGGTGCGCTTCGCGGCACGCGCGCTCGACGCCTCGGGGGTGCCCCGCCGTCGTCTGTCGACCGTGTTCTTCGGCGGCGGGACGCCCACGCTGCTCCCGGCCGGCGACCTCGCGGCGATCCTCCGCGCGGCCGTGGGCGAGTGGGGACTCGAGCCGGGCGCCGAGGTGACCACGGAGGCCAATCCCGACTCCGTCGCGCCAGAGTCTCTCGCGGCCCTCCGCGAGGCGGGCTTCACGCGCGTCTCGTTCGGCATGCAGTCGGCCGTTCCGCATGTCCTCAAGGTTCTCGACCGGACCCACACGCCAAGCCGAGTCCCCGAGGCGGTCCGCTGGGCCCGGGACGCGGGCCTCGACGTGAGCCTCGACCTCATCTACGGCACGCCCGGCGAGAGCATGGACGATTGGCGGAGCTCGCTCGACGCAGCTCTCGAGTGCGAGCCGGACCATGTGAGCGCGTACGCGCTCATCGTCGAGGAGGGCACGAAGCTCGCCGCCCAGATCCGCCGCGGCCAGGTCCCGGACGTGGACGACGACGACCACGCCGCCAAGTACGAGCTCGCCGACGCCGTGCTCGCGAACGCGGGCTTCCACTGGTACGAGGTGAGCAACTGGGCGCGCGGGGCGGCCGATGACGGCACAGCCGGCACGGGCTTCGAGTGCCGCCACAACCTTGCCTACTGGCGTGGCGACGACTGGTGGGGGATCGGCCCCGGAGCGCACTCGCACGTGGGCGGCGTGCGCTGGTGGAACGTCAAGCACCCGCGCGCGTACGCGGCTCGGCTCGCCACCGGCGATTCGCCGGCGGCAGGGCGGGAGACGCTCGACGCCGCGACCCGGCTTGAGGAGCGCATCATCCTCGAGCTGCGGCTCGCCTCGGGACTGTCGATCGACGCGCTCGCCCCCGAGACCAGGCGCGAGGTGGCCGGACTCATCGCGGACGCGCTCGTTGACGGGCCTCAGGCTCTGCGCGGTCGGCTCGAGCTCACCCTCAGGGGAAGGCTCCTCGCGGACGCCGTCGTGCGCCGACTCATGCCGTGACCCCCGGGCGCTGGGGTTATTTGATCCAGCGCAGGTTGTAGCGGTAGCGGAACGGCTGCCCGCGATTGACCTCGATGCCCGCGCTCACGGACATGACGGCGAGGGCCAGCCACACGAGGGTCGCGAGCACCGCAAAGACGCTGCCTACGATCGGAATGAACGCGAGCAGATTGAGGGCGACGGCCGCAAGAGTCGGCGGAAGCGTGAAGTTGAGCGCCTCTCTGGACTCCTGCGCCGTGAACGCTCCGCGATCCTTGAAGGCGAGGTAGACGAGAAGGGATGGGAGGCAGCCGAGGATGCCGCCGAAGTGCGCGATCGTGGCCCATTGGCGGTCTTCGCTCGCGGTGAACGGCTCCGTCCCGCCGACGTTCCCGAGGCGTCCGGAGTGATGCTCTGGGTCATCCTGCCAGTTCTGGGACACAGCACTTCCTTGCACAATTCGAAGACTCGGGGCTCAATCCAGAATACCCAAGTCCGCTGCGGGCCTTCACGCCGTGAGGAAGTCGATGACCTCCTCGACCCGTCCCAAGAGCGCCGGTTCGAGGTCGGCGTAGGTCCGCACGGTGCCGAGCAGCTTCTGCCAGCCGAGGCCGATGTCCTCGGCTGTCTCGTGCGGCCACCCGAAGGCGCGGAGGATCCCGGTCTTCCAGTCGGTGCCCCGCGGAACGGCCGGCCAGGCCGGGATTCCGAGGGTCTGTGGTCGGATCGCCTGCCACACGTCGACGTAGGGGTGCCCCACGATGAGGACGTTGCCTGCTGCGCCGGGGACTCCGAGCGCGCGCTGCGCAATGCGGCTCTCCTTCGACCCCTCGACGAGGTGGTCGACGAGGATCCCGAGCCGCCTCTGGGGACCTGGCGCGAACTCGGCGACCGCAGCCGCGAGGTCGTCGACCCCATGCAGGGGCTCGACGACGATCCCTTCGAGGCGCAAGTCGTCGCCCCACACCTTCTCGACGAGCTCGGCGTCGTGCTTCCCTTCGACCCAGATGCGGCTTGCCCGCGCGACGCGGGCCCGTGCGCCCTCGACGGCGAACGAGCCGGACGCCGTCCGCTTCGGGCCGGCGTTCGACGCGCGGACGGCCGGCGGCGTGAGACGAACCGGCCGGCCTTCGACCAGGAAGCCGTAGCCGAGCTCGAAAGTGCGCGTCTTCCCGCGGCGGTCCTCGAGCGAGAACACGTGCATGCCGCCTGACTTCTCGACGCGCGTCACGGCGCCGACCCAGCCGCTCTGGGAGTCCTCGAGCACCATTCCCAGCTCGATCGGGACGTCCGGGAGCGTGCTCTTCTTCGGGGCGGCGAGCTCGGACGGCCCCCACTGGTCATAGGACATCAAGGCCCGTTCCTCCCTTGCCTGCGCGCGTGTGAACCGGTCCATGCTATGCGTGTCGGGGCTCGCCGGTTCCGCTGGCCGGCCGGCGTGTCCCTGTGCACGGCGAGCGCCCGGCTGGGGGAGCATAATGGATCTAGCACTTGGCCAGAGAGAGTGCTAACAGATCGCCCAGTGGACGGCCCGCACGCGCCGTCGGTGCCGCCGTCAGGAGGTGGAATGAACGAGCCCCGCAAGCTCGAGGTCCTTCGCGCCATCGTCGAGGACTATGTGCACTATCGCGAGCCGGTCGGGTCGAAGGCCCTTGTGGAACGCCATCGGCTGGGAGTCTCGAGCGCCACGATCCGCAACGACATGGCCGCGCTCGAGGATGACGGCCTCATCGTGGCCCCGCACACGAGTGCCGGACGCGTCCCGACGGACAAGGGCTACCGGGTCTTCGTCGACCAGCTCACGAGCGTTCGGCCGCTCTCGGCGGCGGAGCGGCACGCGCTCCAGTCGCTCCTCGACGGCGCGGACGACCTCGACGACGTGCTTGAGCGCACCGTGAGGCTTCTGTCCCACCTCACGAATCAGGTCGCCGTCGTCCAATACCCCCAGCTCGGGCGCGCCCGGGTGCGCCATATCGAGGCGGTCGCGCTCGCGCCGCGGCAGGTCCTGCTCGTGCTCATCGCGGACAGCGGAACCGTGGAGCAGCGCGTCGTGACGGTGGGCGAGGACCTTGACCACGATCGACTCGCGCTCCTGCGCCAGAGCTTCCTCTCGTCGTCCGCCGGCAAGCCGGTCTCGCAGCTCGGCGCGAATCTGGCCGCGGTCATGGACTCGCTCCTTCCCGAGGACCGCGCGGTGGCTGCCGAGCTTGCGACCGGCCTCGGCACCCTCGCCGCCTCGAGCCGCGAGGATCGCATGGTGATGGCGGGAACGGCGTATCTCGCACGATCGAACAGCGACTTCCTCCTCAGCATCTCGCCGGTCCTCGAGGCGCTCGAGGAGCAGGTGGTCCTGCTTCGCCTTCTGTCCGAGATGGCAAGCGACGCTCGCGGAGTCGCGGTCGCGATCGGCCATGAGACGGCTGCTGACTCACTCGCGGAGACGTCGATCATCGCGACGGGCTATGGCCGCGATGACGCGAAGATCGGCATCGTCGGCCCGACCCGCATGGACTACCCTGCGACGATGGCGGCCGTGCGCGCCGTCGCGCGGTACCTCTCGAAGATCCTCGCCGGTAGCTAAGAGAAAGAAGACAGTGAGCAGCCACTACGAAACCCTCGGCGTGTCCCCGAATGCGAGCGGCGAGGAGATCAAGAAGGCCTACCGGAAACTGGCGCGGAAGCTTCACCCCGATGTGAACCCGGGCGAGGAGGCGGCCGACCAATTCAAGTCGGTCACGCACGCCTACGAGGTCCTGTCCGACCCGGAGAAGCGCCGCATCTACGACACGACGGGCAACGAGAACGGCACCGACAACGGCTTCTCGTACAGCGGCTCCGGCTTCGCCTTCCAGGACATCTTTGAGACGTTCTTCGGTGGGGGCGGCGGCCAGGCGGGCCCGGCGTCGCGCGTGCGCCGCGGCCAGGACGCGCTCATCGCGGTCCGCATCGAGCTCAAGGACGCGGTCTTCGGCGTCAACAAGAAGATCGAGGTGGACACGGCCGTCCTCTGCACGCGTTGCGAGGGATCGTGCTGCGAGCCGGGCACCGAACCGGTGCGCTGCAGCGTGTGCGGCGGCAGCGGGCACATTCAGCGGGCCGTCCGGTCGATCCTCGGCCAGGTCATGACGACGGCGACGTGCCCCACGTGCAACGGCTTCGGCACCGAGATCCCGAGCCCGTGCAATGAGTGCGGCGGCGAGGGCCGTGTGCGCAGCCGCCGCTCCCTCACGGTCAAGATTCCTGCGGGCGTTTCGACGGGCACCCGGATCCAGCTCGCCGGCCAGGGCGAGGCAGGCACCGCTGGCGGGCCGATGGGCGACCTGTACGTCGAGATTCGCGTCGCGTCCCACACGACGTTCACGCGCGACGGCGATCAGATCCACGCAACCCTGAGCGTCCCCATGACGGCGGCCGCGCTCGGCACCGAGCTCACGCTCGAGACGTTCGACGGCGAGCAGCCGATCACCCTCCGCCCGGGTACCCAATCGGGCGACGTCGTGACGCTTCCCCACCTTGGCGTCGCGCGGCTGCGCGGCTCGGGGCGCGGCGATCTGCTCGTCCACATCAACGTCGAGGTGCCCACCAAGCTCGACGCCGAGCAGGAAGAGCTGCTCCGCCAGCTCGCCAAGCTGCGGGGCGAGCACGTCGGCGAGGGCAAGCTTGTCGCGACGGGCGGGGGCGTGTTCGCCAAGCTCCGCGACAAGTTCGGGAACCTCTGACGTGTCGAACCCCGTCTTCTTCGTCCCGCCGGGATCGCTCGACGGTCTCGGCGCGGGCGCAACCGCGACCGTGACGGGCTCCGAGGGCCGGCACGCGGCGACGGTCAAGCGGCTCGCCGCGGGCGAGCCAGTCGACCTCGTCGACGGCCGCGGCGTCCGCGGCCGCGGGCGGGTCTCGCACGCGGAGGGGGACGCCCTCGCCGTCGTGCTCGACGCGGTCGAACGCGAGGAGCGCGCCCCCTATCGGCTTGTGCTGGTCCAGGCGCTCGCGAAGGGCGACCGGGACGAGCTCGCCGCGGAGGCGGCAACCGAGCTCGGCGTCGACGCGGTGGTCCCCTGGCAGGCCGAGCGCTCGATCGTCCGCTGGAAGGGGGAGAGGGCCGCGAAATCCCTCGCCAAATGGCGGTCAGTCGTCGCGGCGGCCGCCAAGCAGTCCCGGCGGGCGTGGGTGCCCGACGTCGACGAAGCGCACGACGGCGCGGCCCTCACCGCGCGCATCAGCCGGGCCGCACTCGCCGTCGTCCTGCACGAAGACGCCACGGCGCCGCTCGGCCCCGTCCTCGAAATGTTCGCCAAGGAGGCGAAGAATGGCGCGGCGCCGAAGGACGGCGAGGTGCTCTTCGTCGTCGGCCCCGAAGGCGGCATCTCGCCCGCCGAGCTCACGCGGTTCACGGACGCGGGGGCCCAACTCGCGCTGCTCGGGCCCCATGTGCTCCGCTCGTCGACGGCGGGTCCCGCCGCGCTCGCCATCGCCGCGGATCGCCTCGGACGCTGGTCCGGGCGGTCCTGACCGCCGCGCGGTGCTCACGGAACCTGTCCCCGGATCGTCACGGGGTGATGGTGAATTCCTTCGAATCCCACGCAAGGACCGTCGGATCGCCCGCGCCCGGATCGTTCGGAAAGAGGCGCAGCACGTATTTGCCGGCCGGCAGATTCACGTTGAACCGGAACTGCCCCTGCGTCGCGTCCGTGCGGCTCGACGAGACGTGCCCGCTCACGTACGGCGAAGACTTGTCGCCCTTGACGTCCGCGCGCGCGATCTGCCAGAAGACCTCGGCTCCCGGCATGGTCACCCTGCCGAACACCGCGATCTGGCCATGCGGCGATTCCGTCCCCCCCTGCGGGTCAATGATCCACATGGAGGCGACCATCGCCGGATCGCGCTGCATGAGCCGACCGAGCTGGACGCGGTTGAACGCGAGCTGGTCGGTCCGGCCGTCGACGAGGAGCATGACCTGGACCGGCTGCCCCGTGTCGATGACACCCGCGCTGGCCGCCGCCGCGGTCGCCGTGTAGACGAGCTGCTGGACCGCGAGCTGGGCCGTCTGCTCGTCCACCGTGCTGTTGAACGCATCGGACGAGACGTCGACCGTGATGACGTTGCGGCCGGAGATGGAGGCGGCAAGCTTCTTGGGGGGCTGCCAGGGTGTGAAGAGGTTGGTGTCGAGGGGCTTGGCCGACATCATGAGCCGAAGCGCCTTCGTGACGGGGTTGTCGGTGCCGGACGTATCGCGGAACTCGCGGTACAGGTAGACGCCGTCGCGCGCCCGGCCGAGCCAGTAGACCGGGGCCTTGGTCGAGGTCTGGGACGTCTCGAGCGGAACGGTTGCGGATGGCCCGTTCGTGCTGACCGCCGCCGACGCGCCCGCGGCGACGGTCGGCTCGGGCTGCCCGTTCGCCGTGCATCCGGCGAGAGCGACGGCGACTGCCACGGCACAGCCCACGAACGCAGCACCGCTGCGCCACAGCGGGCCAACGCGTCGCGTCGACATGGCACTCTCCTCCGGGCTGGTCGCACGGGCGCCTCCAAGGCACCCACAAGGCAGGGCTGCACGCGGACCCCCCGCCGGCGCCACCCCCGGGCTCTGTCCAGCTTGGCACAGGGCCCCCTCCGCCAACGGCGAACTTCGGGTTTCGTTGCCCAAGTGATGCGCGATTGATACCAAGCGCTAGCATGGATCGACAGAACCCTGTGAGGAGAGAAGGCATTTGACAGCGGAATTCCCGCACACGACGCCCACCACCCGCACCGAAGTGCTCCGCTTCGCCTCCGGCGAAGACATGGTCCACATCCTCGGGCCGCATGATGAGGCCTTGCGCTACGTAGAAGAGCAGTTCCCCTCGGTGTCGATCCATGTGCGCGGCAACGAGCTCACGATCGTCGGGCCGCCCGCAGAGGCCCCGTACATCAAGCGGCTCTTCGAGGAAATCGCGTCACTCGTCGAACGCGGCACGCCCGTCACGCCCGCGTCGCTCGCACAGCTCGTCTCGATGCTGCGGACCCAGACGGTCGCGAGCCCCTCCGACGTCCTCACGCACAACATCCTCACGAGCCGCGGCCGGACCATTCGCCCGAAGACGGCCAACCAGAAGAGCTACGTCGACGCCATCGACGCGAACACGGTCATCTTCGGAATCGGCCCTGCGGGCACGGGCAAGACGTACCTCGCGATGGCCAAGGCGGTCCAGGCGCTCCAGCACAAGGACGTGAGCCGCATCATTCTCACGCGCCCGGCTGTCGAAGCGGGGGAGCGGCTCGGCTTCCTTCCCGGAACCCTCAACGACAAGATCGATCCTTACCTGCGCCCGCTCTACGACGCACTCCACGACATGATCGATCCAGAGTCGATTCCGCGGCTCATGGCAGCGGGGACGATCGAGGTGGCGCCGCTGGCCTATATGCGCGGCCGGACCCTCAACGACGCGTTCATCATCCTCGATGAGGCGCAGAACACGACGCCCGAGCAGATGAAGATGTTCCTCACCCGTCTCGGGTTCGGTTCGAAGATGGTCGTGACAGGGGACATCACGCAGGTCGACCTGCCGTCCGGGACCTATTCGGGGCTCCGGATCGTCCGCGAGATCCTCGACGGCATCGAGGACGTCAACTTCACGATGCTCGACGCGTCCGACGTCGTGAGGCACCGCCTCGTCTCTGACATCGTCGACGCGTACGGCCGCTGGGACGACCGGCAACGGGCCAAGGCCGAGCGAACCAAGGTGCGCGCCGATCGCCGCAGGACGACCGGTGGCGAGCGTCTGATCCCGACTAAGCTTGAGCCGTGAGCATCGAAGTCAACAACGAATCCGGCCTAGCCGTCGACGAGGAAGCGCTCGTGCGCCTTGGCCGGTTCATCTTCGACCGGCTGTGGCTCCACCCCCAGACCGAACTCTCGGTCCTCCTCGTGGACGAGGCCGCGATGGAGCGGCTGCATATCGAGCTCATGGACGAGCCCGGACCGACGGACGTCCTGTCGGTTCCCATGGACGAACTCACACCCGGGACGCCGGGCCGGCCCACCCCGCAGGGCATGCTGGGGGACATCGCCATCTGCCCGCAGGTTGCCGCCGATCAGGCCACCCGGGGCGGCCATTCGACCGAGGACGAAATGCTGCTTCTCGCGACGCACGGCATCCTTCACCTTCTCGGGTTCGATCACGCCGAGCCCGAGGAGCGCGAGGAGATGTTCGGGCTCCAGCGCGAACTGCTCACCGAGTTCCTTGGCCGGCCGGCCCCGAAGGAGACGATGGCGTGACGATCGCCGTACTGCTGGCCCTGGCGCTGGCGTTCACGGCCCTCGCTGCCCTCCTCACCGCTGCCGAGTCGGCGCTCGCGTTCCTTCCCCGCCACGAGGCCGAGGAGCGCATCGAGCAGGGTCGGGCTCAGTCGCTCGCTGTCATCTTGGCTTCGCCCGTGCCGCACGTGCGCGCACTGCGCTTCTGGCGCATCTGGTTCGAAACGGCGTCGGCCGTCGTCGTGGCAGTCGTCATGACGACCTGGCTGGGGAACGTATGGCTCGCGGTCCTCGCGGCGACCATCGTCATGGCGCTCATCGGCTTCCTCCTCGTCGGCGTCTCGCCGCGTCAGCTCGGCCGCCGGCACGCGCTCGCCGTCGCGTTGTGGTCGGCACCCCTCACAACGTTCTTGCGCCGGGTCCTCGGCCCAATCCCCGGCTGGCTCGTCTCGGTCGGCAGCGCCGCGACGGGCACCGACCCGACGCAGGAGGACGCGATCTACTCGACCGACGAACTGCGAGAATTCGTCGAGCGCGCGAGCGACTCCGAGGATTTCGAGGAGGATCAGGCCGAGCTCCTGCAGTCGGTCTTCGAACTCGGCGAGACCCTCGTCCGCGCCGTGATGATTCCCCGCACCGACGTCATTGCGATCGAGGCCGGCTCGAGCTTGCGCCAGGCCATGTCGCTCTTCCTCCGGTCGGGCTGTTCTCGCGTCCCGGTCTACGTCGAGAACCTCGACGACGTCCGCGGCGTGCTCTATCTCAAGGACGTTGCCGCTCGGCTGCATCAGGCGCCCGAGGCAGAGGACGACGCGGTCGAATACTATGTGCGCGAGCCGCGGTTCGTCCCCGAATCGAAGCCCGTCAACGAGCTCCTCAAAGAGCTCCAGCGCGAATCCACCCATCTCGCGATCGTCGTCGACGAGTACGGCGGCACCGCAGGCCTCGTGACGCTCGAGGACCTCATCGAAGAGCTCGTGGGCGAGATCGCCGACGAATATGACGAGGAGGACGCAGAAGCCCTCGAGATCGAGCCGGGCGTGTTCAGGATCCCGGCGCGCATGAGCCTCGACGACCTCGGTGAACTCTTCGACGAGGATGTCGAAGACGACGAGGTGGACACTGCCGGCGGGCTTCTCGCGAAGGCGCTCGGACGCGTTCCCATCGTCGGAAGCACGGCGGAGGTCGACGGGATCCAGCTCACGGCCGAACGCCTTGAGGGGCGCCGCAAGCGGGTGAGCCACCTCCTCGCCCAGCGCTCCGAGGAATCCGCCCCCGCCGGTGACACACACGCGAGCGAGGACGAGCGCCACAACTCAGATAGGCGCGCCGAGAGGCATGACGCCGAGAGGCGCAACGCTGAGAGGCATAACGCCGAGAGGCACAACGCCGAGAGGCATAACGCCGAGAGGCATAACGCCGAGAGGCATAACACTGACACGACAGGGAGACAGCATGGCTAGGCGGGACGACAGGGCGGCATCATCCGGCGGAGGGGCGAGCGGCGCAACGGCGGACGACGGCGGCTTCCGCGCCGGATTCGCCGTCCTGGTCGGGCGCCCGAACGCCGGCAAGTCCACGCTCACCAATGCCCTTGTCGGCCAGAAGGTTGCCATCACGTCGGCAAAGCCGCAGACGACCCGTCACACGATCCGCGGCATCGTGCATCGGCCCGACGCCCAACTCGTGCTCGTCGATACCCCGGGACTCCACCGGCCGCGCACGCTTCTCGGCCAGCGCCTGAATGACCTGGTCGCGGAAACGCTCTCCGAGGTTGACGCGATCGGCTTCTGCATCCCCGCCAACGAGCGGATCGGGCCGGGTGACCGATTCATCGCGGCTCAGCTCGCCGCCGTCGGCCGCAAGCCCATCGTGGCGATCGTCACCAAGGCCGACCTTGCCGACCGGGCCGGTGTCACGGAGCAGCTCCTCGCGGTCACCGAGCTCGGTCGCGAGGTCCTGGGCGGTGAAGGATTCACGGACATCGTCCCGGTTTCGGCCCAGGACGGCTTCCAGGTGGAGACTGTCGCGGATGTGCTCATCGGCCACATGCCGCCCTCGCCTCCGCTTTATCCCGACGGCGAGCTCACCGACGAGCCGGAAGCGATCATGGTCGCGGAACTCGTGCGCGAGGCTGCTCTCGAGGGCGTCCGAGACGAGCTTCCGCACTCTCTCGCCGTTGTCGTTGACGAGATTGTCCCGCGGGAGGACCGCCCCGAAGACAATCCGCTTCTCGATGTGCGAGTCAACCTCTTCGTCGAGCGTCCCTCGCAGAAGGCGATCATCATCGGGCGCGGCGGCGCCCGGCTTCGCGAGGTCGGATCGACCGCGCGCAGGGGGATCGAGGCCCTCCTCGGGACCAAGATCTACCTCGATCTCCACGTCAAGGTTGCGAAGGATTGGCAGCGCGATCCCAAGCAGCTAGGACGGCTCGGCTTCTGACCTGCACAGGGCCCTCACAGTCGCCTCTGTAAAATGGCTTGGAGTACCACTTACCGGAGGGCTCCATTTGGTCACATCAGGGCACGTCCCGCGTCACGTCCGGACGCGCCGCACGGTACCACTCTGGGCAAGGGCTCTCGGCGCCGTGGTGGCTCTGGCGCTCGTCGGAATCGTCGCGTTCGCCGGCTACTGGGCGCTGCGTCTTCAGACCAACATCCGCGAGGCGCCGCTGAGCGCGGGCAACTCGACAGCGGACGCGAGCAACGACGCGACGGATCCCCTCCAGATCCTCATCATCGGGACGGACACGCGGGAGGGGGCGGACGCCGCCTATGGATCGCAGGCCGACAGCTCCGGGTATGGCAACTCCGACGTCATGATCCTCATGAACATCTCGGCGGACAACAAGGTCGTCTCGATCACGAGCTTCCCCCGCGACCTCATGGTCCCGATCCCGAAGTGCCACGACCCCAAGACGAACCGGGACTATCCGGCACAGGCGGTCGGCCAGATCAATTCGGCGATGTCCGAGGCAGGGCCGGGCTGCGCCGTCGACACGGTCAACCAGCTCACGGGGCTGACGATCGACCACTTCATGGTCGCCGACTTCACCGCGGTCAAGGACCTCTCGAACACGATCGGCGGGGTCCAGGTGTGCGTGAATGGGGCCATCGACGACCCGATGTCGGGCCTCAAGATCCCCGCGGGCACCTCGACGCTCCAAGGCGAGATGGCGCTCGCGTTCCTCCGCAGCCGCCACGGCGTGGGCGACGGGAGCGACCTCTCCCGCATCAAGTCCCAGCAGGAGTTCCTCGCCTCGCTCGCCCGCAAGGTCAAGTCGGATGGGACGCTCACGGACGTCCCGAAGCTCCTGAGCATCGCCGACACCGTCACAAAGAACCTCACGGTAGACAGCGGCCTCGCGAATCCGCAGGCCATGCTCACGATCGCGGGCCGCCTCAAATCCGTCGATCTCGGCAAGGTCGCGTTCGTGACGGTCCCGTGGGAGCCGTATCCGGCTGATCCAAATCGGGTCCAGGTCAAGCAGCCCGACGCGGGGGCGCTCTTCCAGGCGCTCCGCGACAACAGGGACCTCACCGCGCCCGCGGCGCCTTCTCCAAGCCCCACCGCGAGCTCGGAACCGTCGACGACGTCTTCCACCACGGCCTCGCCCGCCTACAACAAGGCCCTACAGCCCGTCGCCGTCGCGAATGGCTCAGGCGTGGGAGGGCGTGCGTTCGACGTCGCGAAGTTCCTCATCGGCCAAGGCTTCGCCAAGACGACCGAGTTCACGGCGAACGGGGTCGCCACGACCAACGTCTACTTCGGCCCGAACTTTGCGGACGTCGCGAAGGATGTTGCGTCGGCGCTCGGCATCCCGGACTCGCAGGTGCACGCCGCGAATGTCGCAGGCGTTCAGGTTTACGTGGGCCAGGACTTCCCGACCGGCACCCATTACTCGCCCAAGCTGCCGGACAACGTCGTCGCCCAGACGGCCGCCGACAGCACGTGCCAGGCCGCGTTCGGCCACTAGGCACGCTTCGCCACACGAGTGGGCCCCGGCATCGACGATGCCGGGGCCCCCATTCGTGAGACGTCACCAGATCTCGACGCGCTCCTCCGGTTCGAGCCACATCGCGTCCCCCGCCGCGACGCCGAAGGCCTCGTGGAAGGCCGCGAGGTTCCGCGCGATCGTATTGGTCCGGAACTCGTTGGGGGAGTGAGGGTCGATCGCGAGCCGCCGCACCGACTCTTCGGCGCGGCACACCTGGCGCCACACGGTGGCCCACGAGACAAAGAACCGCTGAGGCCCGGTGAATCCGTCGATCACTGGTGCTTCGACGCCGTCGAGGTGGAGGCGGTAGGCCTTGAAGGCGATGCCGAGACCGCCCAGATCGCCGATGTTCTCCCCGAGCGTGAGCTTTCCGTTGACGCTGTGCCCGGGCGCCTCAGCGGGTGAGAGGACCTCGAACTGCCCGACGAGCCGCTCCGTGAGTGCCTCGAAGGCCGCGCGATCCTCGTCCGTCCACCAGTTGCGCAGCGCGCCGTCACCGTCGAACTGCGAGCCCTGGTCGTCGAAGCCGTGCCCGATCTCGTGTCCGATGACGGCGCCGATCCCGCCGTAGTTGACGGCGGCGTCGGCGTCGGGATGGTAGAAGGGCGGCTGGAGGATCGCTGCGGGGAAGACGATCTCGTTCATGAGGGGGTGGTAGTAGGCATTGACCGTCTGAGGGGTCATGAGCCACTTGATGCGGTCCACCGGCTTGCCGATCTCGTCGAGGAGCCGGTCCAGCTCGCCCGCGTTGGCGCGCCTCACGTTGCCCAGAAGGTCGTCGTCCTGGACCTCGACCGCGGAGAAGTCGATCCATTCGTCCGGGTAGCCGATCTTCGGCCGGAACGCTGCGAGCTTTGCGAGCGCCCGTTCGCGGGTCTCGGGGCCCATCCAGGGGAGGATGACGATGCTCTCGCGGTACGCCTCGACGATGTCGTCGACGAGGCTCTGCATGGCCTCCTTGTGCTCGGCGGGGAAATGCCGTTCGACGTACAAACGCCCCACGGCCATGCCGAGCCCCCCTTCGACGGCGGCCACTCCGCGCTTCCAGCGCTCCTTGTTCTCGGGAGTTCCGCTCAGAACGGTCCCGTAGAACGCGAAGTGCCGGTCGACGAACTCCGGGGAGAGGAAGGGCGCAGCAGAGGAGATGACGTGGGCGCTGAGCCAGTGCTTCCAATCCGTGAGCGGCACCTCGGCAAGCAAGGGAGCGAGGCCGGAGAGGAACTCGGGATTTCCCACGACGAGCTCGGCGCGCGAGGCCTCGTTGACCCCGGTCGCCTCGCCCCAGGCCGCGAAATGCGGGAATGCGGCTTCTGCTGCGCCCTGCGTGTAGAGGTTGTAGGCCTTCTGCGGGTCGCGGAGCGTCACGCGGTCCCAGTGCAGTCCCGCAAGCCGCGTCTCAAGGCGGACGACGGCGGCCGCTGCCTCGGCGGGGGAGTCCTTCCCCACGAGCGCGAAGGCGTCCGCGAGATAGGACTCGTACGCGGCGCGTACCTCGGCGAACTTGTCCTCGCGGTAGTACGACTCGTCGGGGAGCCCGAGTCCGCCCTGTGAGAGATACAGGAGGACCCGTTCGGGGTTGCCGGCATCGGGTGCCGCGTAGTAGCCGAAGAGGCCCTCGCTGCCCCCGCGCCCAAGGCGAGCCGAGGTCGTGACGAGGCCTTCGGCGTCGTCGATTCCGTCGACTTCGGCCAGAAGCGCGGCGAGGGGGGCAGAGCCGAGCTGTGCGGCCCGCGCGTCGTCCATGAACGAGCGGTAGAACGAGCCGATCTTCTGCTCGTCCGAACCCACGGGGTGCTCCGTTGCGGCGAGCTCCTCGATGAGGGCCCGGACATCCTCCTCGGCGCGATCCCGCAGCTGGACGAACGTTCCCACGAGGGCGCGGTCGGCCGGGATCTCGGTCTCCCGGAGCCACGCCCCGTTGACGTGGCGATAGAGGTCGTCCTGCGGTCGCACGGTCTCGTCGAAGTACTCTCGGTCAACGCCAGACGGCGCGGCGGGGCTCTCGGCCATGGTGCCTCCTCGGCTTGCTCGGATGGCTTCATCTTAGGTGTGCGCGCGGCCGAACCGGCCGAGCCGGCCGCCTCGCGGCGGGGCACCGTGCTATGGTGACGAGGTGCCAATCGCGCAGCGCCTTCTTCTTAGCTGCCGTGGCGGGGCCCTGTAGCAGCTGACGGACCGACGTTCGTCGAAGAGCTAGGCCGGATCCCCGCCGCGGAGTTCTGTGATGCCCGGCCACAGCGGATCCCAGCTTTTGAGAAAGGCCTAGAGTAAAACCATGCGCAACGCACAGAAGCCTTCGGGCATGCCCGTTCACCGCTATGTCCCGTTCCACGAGCAGATCACCGTCGAGCTGCCGGACCGGACGTGGCCCAACAAGCGCATCGAGAAGGCCCCCCGTTGGTGCGCCGTCGACCTGCGCGACGGCAACCAGGCGCTCATCGATCCCATGAGCCCGGCCCGCAAGCTCAAGATGTTCAAGCTCCTCGTCGAGATGGGCTACAAGGAGATCGAGGTCGGCTTCCCGTCCGCTTCGCAGACGGACTTCGACTTCGTGCGCCAGCTCATCGAGGGCGGCCACATTCCCGAGGACGTCACGATCCAGGTCCTCACGCAGGCCCGAGAACACCTCATCGAGCGGACGTACGAATCGCTCGTGGGCGCCCGCAGCGCGATCGTCCACCTCTACAACTCGACGTCCGTCCTGCAGCGACGCGTCGTGTTCAACTCGGACGAAGAGGGCATCCTCGACATCGCCGTCCAGGGCGCCCTCCTGTGCAAGAAGTACCAGGAGACGATCCCGGACACCCGCATCACGTACGAATACTCGCCCGAGTCCTTCACGGGCACCGAGCTCGAGTACGCCGCGCGCGTGTCCAACAAGGTCGCAGAGATCTTCGAGGCCTCCGCGGACAGCCAGGTCATCATCAACCTCCCCGCGACCGTCGAGATGGCGACGCCGAACGTGTATGCCGACTCGATCGAGTGGATGAGCCGCAACCTGCACCCGCGCGAGGGCATCATCCTCTCCCTGCACCCGCACAACGACCGGGGCACGGGCGTCGCCGCGGCCGAGCTCGGCTACCTGGCGGGCGCGGACCGCATCGAGGGCTGCCTGTTCGGCAATGGCGAGCGCACCGGCAATGTGGATCTCGTCACCCTCGGCCTGAACATGTTCGTCCAGGGCATTGACCCGATGATCAACTTCTCGAACATCGACGAGATCCGCCGGACGGTCGAGTACTGCAACCAGCTCCCGGTCCCGGAGCGTTCGCCGTACGGCGGCGACCTCGTCTTCACGGCGTTCTCGGGCTCGCACCAGGACGCGATCAAGAAGGGCTTCGACGCGCTCGAGCGGGACGCGAAGGCCGCCGGGGTTCCGGTGGACGAGTTCACGTGGCAGGTTCCGTACCTCCCGATCGATCCGAAGGACGTCGGGCGGACGTACGAGGCCGTGATCCGGGTCAATTCGCAGTCCGGCAAGGGCGGCGTCGCGTACCTGCTGAAGAACGAGCACAACCTCGATCTTCCGCGCCGCGCCCAGATCGAATTCTCGCGCGTGGTCCAGAAGCACACCGACGCCGCCGGCGGCGAGGTGAGCGCGGCGGTGCTGTGGGACATCTTCAGCGACGAGTACCTCCCGGCGTCGTCCGTCGACGGCGGCAAGGTCTGGGGGCGCTACGCGCTCAAGTCCGTCAGCACCCAGACGGGCGACGACGGGACCATGGATCTCACCGCCGCGCTCCGGATCGACGGCGAGCAGGTCCAGCGCAGCGGAACCGGCAACGGCCCGATCGCCGCACTCCTCGACATCTTCGCGAGGGAAGGCGTCGACGTGCGAGTGCTCGACTACACCGAGCACGCCCTGTCCGAGGGCGGCAACGCACGTGCGGCCGCGTACGTCGAATGCGGCATCGGCGAGCGGATCCTGTGGGGCGTCGGCATCGACGCGAACACGAGCCTCGCAGCACTCAAGGCGGTCATCTCGGCCGTCAACCGCGCGATCCGCGACGACGCGAGCGCAGGAATCTGAGGCTCGGCCCCTTGCGATTCGGCCGCGCCGCGTCCTGCCTGCTCGGCAGGGGTGCGGCGCGGCCCTCGCTGTGCCACCGGATGTCGGCGGGCGGGTGGGAGAATGTCTCTCATGGCCGAATCGACGTTCGCTGCACGGAGCTACCGTGACGACGGCGTCGTCCTGCGCACCCACAGGCTCGGTGAGGCTGATCGGATCATCGTCCTCCTGACCAAGCATCATGGGCAGGTGCGCGCCGTGGCCCGCGGCGTGCGCCGCACCGGGAGCCGCTTCGGCGCGCGCCTCGAGCCGTTCATGGTCGCGGATCTCCAGCTCGTCCGAGGGCGTTCCCTTGAAGTCGTCGGGCAGGCCGTCGCGCGGGGAACGTACGGGAGCGAGATCGCGGCCGACTATGCGCGCTACACCGCCGCGGCCGCGATGGCCGAAACGGCCGAGCGGCTCACGGCGAACGACGGCGAAGCCTCCCTCCCGCACTACCAGCTCCTCGTGGGGGCGCTCGCCGCCCTGAGCCGCGGCGCGCACGCGCCAGAGCTCATCCTCGACTCGTACCTCTTGCGCGCGCTCTCGACGGCCGGCTGGGCACCCAGCTTCACGGACTGCGCCCGGTGCGGCGAGCCCGGCCCTCATGCGGCGTTCTCGGCGGCGCTCGGCGGCATCGTATGCCATGAGTGCAGGCCTCCCGGCTCCCCGGCGCCTGCTCCCGAGACAGTTCGCCTGCTCGCCGCTCTCCTCTCAGGTGACTGGGGCGTAGCCGACGACTCTCAGCCCATCCACCGCCGCGAGGCCTCGGGTCTCGTCGCGGCCTATGTCCAGTGGCACCTCGAGCGCGCGGTCCGGTCGCTGCGGCTCGTCGAGCGGGACGAGCCCGATTCCCTCCCGACGCGACAGGAGACGAGCAGTACGTGACACCGAGCCGCCGTACGGGCCACCCCATCGTGGCCCCCTATCCTCATCCCTCCGGCGCGCAGGCTCCGACGATTCCCGCGCAGTTCGTCCCCCGGCATGTCGCCATCGTCATGGACGGCAATGGCCGCTGGGCGAACCTGCGGGGTCTCCCGCGCATCGAGGGCCACAAGGCCGGCGAGCCCGCGCTGCTCGACGTCGTGGCGGGAGCCATCGAGCTGGGCATCGAGTACGTGTCCGTCTACGCGTTCTCGACGGAGAATTGGCGCCGCTCGCCCGAAGAGGTCCGCTTCCTCATGGGCTTCAACCGCGATGTCCTGAGGCGGCAGCGGGACACCCTGGATTCCTGGGGCGTGCAGATCAGGTGGTCGGGACGGCGTCCCAAGCTGTGGGGCTCGGTGATCCGCGAGCTTGAGGTGGCCGAGGAGCTCACGAAGGGCAACACGACGTGCCATCTCACGATGTGCGTCAACTACGGAGGCCGCGCGGAGATCGCGGATGCCGCGGCCGCGATCGCCCGCGACGTCGTCGCGGGGGTCCTCAGTCCGCGCGCCGTGAACGAGAAGACCATTCAGCGCTATCTTGATGAGCCTGACCTTCCCGACGTCGACCTCTTCCTCCGGAGCTCGGGCGAGCAGCGGCTGAGCAACTTCATGCTGTGGCAGTCCGCGTATGCGGAGATGGTGTTCATGGATACGCTCTGGCCGGACGTCGATCGCCGAACGCTGTGGGAGGCCGTCGAGATCTACGCCGGCAGGGATCGCAGGTACGGCGGCGCGATCGATCACGCGGCTGCCGCAGAGTCCGAGAGCTAGCGGCCGGCGGAGTCCGTCGGGGCAACGAGGGCGTCGAGCCACGCGCCGAGGCGCACGTACGCCTCCCGCCGCACGGCCGGCGCGGAGAGAAGGACGTCGTGGAGTCCGCCGTCGACAAGCACTTCGTCGAGCGACGCGCAGACCGCCGCCGCAGCACGGCGCATCGGGGCGATGGCGAGGACCGCATCCCGCGAACGCATATGCTCGCGCCACACGAGCCCGGTGTCGCTCCGGGTCGAGGCCAGAAGGAGTGCCGGCACAGCGATGCGCGGCCCGTCCGCGAGCTCGCGCTGGGCGGCCAGCACGCCGCGAAGCCAGCCGACCCTCACGGGAAACGCCGCGCGCGGCCGTAGATCCTCCCGCACGTCCCATTCGCCGCCCGCCTGGCGGGCGATCGCGCGCCAGTAATGTCCGCGCGGCGGGAGCGGGATGATCCGTTCGGGACGGGCGTCCGCGTTCGGGCCGAGCGCCCATTCGAGCATGGCCCCTGCGGTGCGGCCGCCGTAGGGCGCGAGCCACGGGCTGCTCAGCACGAGCCCCGCGAGCCGCTCGGGCCGGCGCTGGGCTTCGAGCGCGACGGCGAGGCCGCCCGTGGAATGGCCCATGAGGACCATGGGGCCGTCGCCTTCGTCACGCACGACGTCGATCGCCGCACCGATGCTGAGCAGATAATGCGCCGCCGACGGTACGAAGCCTGGACGCCCTCCCGGCCGCAGGCTCCGCCCGTGCTCGGGGAGGTCGAGGGCATAGAACCGCCAGCCGTGATCGGAGGCGAAGCGCGCGAGTTCGGTGTTGAAGTAGTAGTCGCTCCACCCGTGGACATACACGAGGGCCGGGCCTGACGATCCCGCCGTCGTCGGCCGGAGGCGGTGCCGCACCAGGGTGCCGATCGCCGTAGCCCCGTCGCCGAGCGCACGCTGTTCGAAGCCCGGACCGAGAAAATCGGGGCCCCATTGCTCCATGCCGGATCCCTCCTTCCCTCTGAAGGATAGGGGCTGGGCGCGCGCCGTTTTGTGGCCCGCCATTCTCCTGCGCGAAACTGGGAGAATGCGCTTCTACCCCCTCTTCTTCCGTGTCGCGTTCTCATGGATGGACGCCGAGCGCGCCCATCGGATCGGCTTCAGCGCGATCCGCGCGGTGCACACCGTGGGCCTCGGACGGGTGCTCGAGACGTTCTCGGCACCCAGGCCCGAGCTGCGGACGGCCGTCTTCGGCGTCGAGTTCCCGTCCCCGTTCGGGCTCGCGGCCGGCTTCGACAAGGAGGGGAGGGGTATCGAGGCCCTCGCGGAGCTCGGGTTCGGCCATATCGAAGTGGGCACCATCACGGGCCAGGCGCAGCCGGGCAACCCGACGCCGCGCCTCTTCCGCCTCATCAGGGACCGTGCGGTGGTCAACCGGATGGGCTTCAACAACGACGGGGCAGAGGCCGTCGCGCCGCGAATCGCCGCGGCCCGCGCGTCCCTCGAGAGGCGCTATGGCGCGCATCGGCCGATCATCGGCGTCAACATCGGCAAGACCAAGGTCATCGATCTCGAGAACGCCGTGGACGACTACCGCGCGAGCGCCCGAGCGCTCGCCCCGCACGCCGACTACCTCGTCGTCAACGTCAGCTCCCCGAACACGCCGGGGCTCCGCCTTCTCCAGAGCGTCGAGACGCTCCGTCCCCTGCTCGAGGCTGTCCGCGAGGAATCCACGGCCGCCGCAGGAAGGCGCGTCCCGCTGCTCGTGAAGATCGCGCCGGACCTCGCGGATTCGGACATCGACGATGTCGCCCACCTCGCGATTGGCCTGGGGCTCGAGGGCGTCATCGCGACCAACACGACGATCGGGCGCGAAGGCCTCGAGAGCGATCCGGCCGCGGTCGAGGCCTGCGGCGCGGGCGGGCTCTCGGGTGCCCCGCTCAAGGCCCGGTCGCTCGAGGTGCTGCGGCGCCTTGCATCGATTGTGGGGGATCGCCTCGCGCTCGTCTCGGTCGGCGGCGTCGAGACGGCGGCCGACGTACAGGAAAGGCTCGCCGCGGGGGCGAGCCTTGTCCAGGGTTACACGGCGTTCCTCTATGAGGGCCCGTTCTGGGCGGCCTCGGTGAATCGTGCCCTCACCAAGGCCGCTCCCGTCACGACGGAAACTGGCCGCGCGTGACCTGCGGCTTGGGCAGCCGGAGCGGGCGGAACTGGAGGGCGCGCATCGCGCCGTACCAGACGGTTCCGCGCTCGACCTCGCGGAACTTCGAGATCAGCCGCTTCCTGATCTGGCGCGAGAGCCAGAACGTGTCGAGGATGACGAGCGCGAACACCACCCAGAACGCGATCAGGATGTAGAACTGGGCCTCGCTCGCCTGGGGGACGACGAACGAGATGACCACGAAGGCCAGCGCCGCGAACATGAGGTACTCGCCCACATTGAAGCGGGCGTCGACGACGTCGCGGGTGAAGCGCTTCTGGTCGCCGCGGTCCTTGACGGGGAGGTAGCGCTCGTCGCCGGTCTCCAGCGCGCGGCGCGTCCGCGCACGTTCCTCGGCCGCTGCCTGCCGTTCGGCAGCTTTCGAGGCCTTGCGGTCCGTCGGGACAATCGGACGACGGCGGGCCGCCTCCTGGTCCTTGCGCCGCGGGGTGGGCGCGCCCTTGCCGACGAGGGGGGCCGCCGGCTGCTCTTCGGGCTGACCGGCGCTCTCGGCCGCAGACCCATTCTTTCGTCCAAACACTATTCAAGAATATCCAACGGACGCCGCCGACGTGGCCCGCGGGCGTCGCCCCGTGCGCCATTGATGGGCTCGGCACCGGATTGTACTGTGAAGGCATGATTTCAGAACTCGCGCCTCTCGCGCCCGGTGTCTCCGACGAGCTGCGCGCCGCCGTCCAACGACGTTTCGAGACGACCCTCTCCGAGCTCGTGTCCCTTGCGTCGATTCCCGGCATCGCATGGGAGGCCTTCGACGCATCCGAGCTCGAACGGAGCGCGAAGGCCGTGGCCGAATTGGCTGCGGCGGCCGGCCTCGAAGGGGTCGAGATCCTCCGCGCGCCGCGTCCCGATGGGCAGCCGGGAGGCCCCGCCGTCGTCGCGCGCCGACCCCCTCAGCCGGGCAAGCCGACAGTTCTCCTGTACGCCCATCACGACGTGCAGCCGCCCGGGGACCCCGCACTGTGGGAGTCCGAGCCGTTCGTTCCCGAGGAACGCGGGGGGCGGCTCTACGGACGCGGGACGGCGGACGACAAGGCGGGCGTCATGGTCCATCTGGCCGCGTGGCACGCGGTCTCCGAGACGCTCGGCGACGCCGCGGGGGTCGGCGTGACCCTGTTCGTCGAGGGAGAGGAGGAGCACGGCTCGCCGAGCTTCCGCGCCTTCCTCGAGACCTACCGCGAAAGGCTCGCCGCCGACGTCATCGTCGTCGCCGACTCGGCCAACTGGGCCATCGGCGTGCCAGCCCTCACGACGAGCCTGCGCGGCCTCGTCGATGCGACAGTGTCGGTGAGCGTCCTCACGCACTCGGTCCACTCGGGCGTCTTCGGCGGTCCGATCCTCGACGCGCCGACGATCCTCGCCCGGCTCATCGCGACGCTGCACGACGACGAAGGAAACGTCGCGATTCCAGGCCTCGTGGTCGCCGCCGATCCCGATGTCGACTATCCCGAGGATCAGTACCGTTCGGATGCGGGCGTGCTCGACGGCGTGCGGCTCGCGGGCAGTGGAAGCGTCGCCGCGCGGCTCTGGGCCCGTCCTGCCCTGTCCGTCATCGGCATCGACGTTCCGTCCGTCGCCGTGGCATCCAACACGATCCAGGCCTCGGCACGGGCGAAGATCAGCATGCGCCTGGCCCCGGGCCAGGATCCCGATGCGGCCATGGAAGCGCTGCGCCATCATGTCGAGGCCAATGTGCCGTTCGGGGCCCGCGTCGAGTTCACGCCGGGGGAGCGGGGGAGTGCCTACCGCGCCGACACGGACTCGCCGGCCGCGAGGCTCGCGCTCGATGCGCTCCGCGAGGCGTGGGGAACTGATCCAGTGCAGATGGGAATGGGAGGGTCCATCCCGTTTGTTGCCGATCTCAAAGAGGTGTTCCCGGACGCCGAGGTTCTCATCACGGGAGTTGAGGACCCGGACAGCCGCGCGCACAGCGCCAACGAATCGCTGCACCTGGGCGAATTCGAGCGCTGCATCGTGGCGGAAGCGCTCCTCCTCGCCGCGCTCGGTTCGGCGGAGGGTTAGCGCGCACGGACGGGGCCGCCGTAGCATAGAACGAGGGAAACGGGCGCACGCACCTTTCGACGTCAGGTCGGAATCGTGCACACCGTCCTCGACAGCGCTCAGCGGCACGGACCGCAGAGGGAAGGTAAGGAATGAGCACCGCAACGAACGAATCCATCGAGGCCATCGGCTCCCACGAGGTGACGCTCACCGAGGTTGCCGCTGGCAAGGTCCGCAGCCTCCTCGAGCAGGAGGGGCGCACGGATCTGCGCCTCCGCGTCGCTGTGCAGCCGGGCGGCTGCTCGGGCCTCATCTACCAGCTGTACTTCGACGAACGGCTTCTCGACGGCGACGCGCTGCGCGATTTCGACGGCGTCGAGGTTGTCGTCGACAAGATGAGCGTCCCGTATCTGGCGGGCGCCACGATCGATTTCGAAGACACGATCTCGAAGCAGGGCTTCACGATCGACAACCCGAACGCGCAGGGTTCGTGCGCGTGCGGGGATTCGTTCCACTGACGAGCGCGCGCCTCTCATCGGCCGTGCCTCGACCCCGGCATTTACGGGTGTTCGAGGCACGGCCGACGTGCATCACCGACATGTGGGCGATTCCTTCGGGATGGCTGTAAGCTCTACACCGAGTAGTAAAACTATGCCGTCGGGGCAGTTCTGCGGGTCTTTCCGCGGGGGAGCGAGGCCCCGACCGAAGCATCAAGAGGAAGGGCCGTCTGTGAGGTCGCAGAACCGAACCAGCAGCCAGCGCACTCGGATCCTCGCGGTAGCCTCAGTCGCCGCGGCCGGAGCGCTAGCACTGTCTGGATGTACATCCCAAGTACAGAATGGCTGGCTGCCGGGGTCGAAGGACACGACTAGCAACACGGCGATGATCACTGACCTCTGGGTCAATTCGTGGATCGCGGCGCTCATCGTCGGCGCCGTCACATGGGGCCTCATCCTGTGGTGCCTCGTTGCCTACCGGCGCCGCAAGGGGACCACGGGCTTCCCCCGCCAGACGAGCTACAACCTCCCGCTCGAGATTTTCTACACGGCGATCCCGCTCTTCCTCGTGATCGTCCTCTTCTACTTCACCGACCGCGACCAGCGCGCGATCGACACCCCGAACGCCAACCCCGACGTGACGATCAACGTCGTCGGCAAGCAGTGGTCGTGGGACTTCAACTACAAGCAGGGCGGCATCGTCCAGGGGAACGTCTACGAGGCCGGAACCCAGGCCCACCTCAACGGCACGCAGATCGACCTCACCAAGCTTCCGACGCTGTACCTTCCGGTCAACAAGACCGTCACGATCCAGCTGACCTCGCGCGACGTCATCCACTCGTTCTGGATCCCCGCGTTCCTCCAGAAGCGGGACATGATTCCGGGCCACCCGAATGAGATCTACTTCACCCCGCAGAAGGAAGGCACGTACGACGGCAAGTGCGCCGAGCTGTGCGGTGAATACCACTCGGAGATGCTGTTCCGCGTCAAGGTGGTCTCGGAGGCAGAGTTCCAGGCACATCTCGCCGGTCTGCCCAAGGGTCTGCTCGACACGACGTACGACCGCAACCCGGATCTGAACAAGAAGTAAGGGAACATCGTGGCTACCTATACACAGTCGCCTTCGGCCGGGGCGCTCAACGCACCGGTTGTGCCGAGGTCCAAGGGGCGCATCGTCGTCAACTGGATCACGTCCACTGACCACAAGACGATCGGGTACATGTACCTCATCGCTTCGTTCATCTTCTTCTGCCTCGGCGGCATCATGGCGCTGCTCATCCGCGCCGAGCTGTTCGAGCCGGGCATGCAGATCCTTCAGACGAAGGAGCAGTACAACCAGCTCTTCACGATGCACGGCACGATCATGCTCCTCATGTTCGCGACCCCGCTCTTCGCGGGCTTCGCGAACGTGATCATGCCGCTGCAGATCGGTGCCCCCGACGTCGCGTTCCCGCGCCTCAACGCCCTCGCGTTCTGGTTCTTCCTCTTCGGCTCGACGATCGCAACCGCCGGCTTCATCACCCCTCAGGGTGCAGCTTCGTTCGGCTGGTTCGCGTACGCCCCACTCTCGAACACGACCTTCACACCGGGCGTGGGCGGTGACCTGTGGGTCTTCGGCCTCGGCCTCTCGGGCTTCGGCACCATCCTCGGCGCCGTCAACTTCATCACGACGATCATCTGCATGCGGGCTCCGGGCATGACGATGTGGCGCATGCCGATCTTCACGTGGAACACCCTCATCACGGCGATCCTCGTGCTCATGGCGTTCCCGCCGCTCGCGGCCGCGCTGTTCGGCCTCGGTGCCGACCGTCGATTCGGCGCCCACATCTTCGATCCAGAGAACGGCGGAGCCGTGCTCTGGCAGCACCTCTTCTGGTTCTTCGGCCACCCCGAGGTGTACATCATCGCCCTGCCGTTCTTCGGCATCGTGTCCGAGATCTTCCCGGTCTTCAGCCGCAAGCCGATCTTCGGCTACAAGGGCCTCGTCTACGCAACCATCTCGATCGCGGCCCTATCGGTGACGGTGTGGGCGCACCACATGTACGTGACGGGCGCCGTGCTTCTCCCGTTCTTCTCGTTCATGACGATGCTCATCGCCGTTCCGACGGGCGTGAAGTTCTTCAACTGGATCGGCACGATGTGGCGCGGCTCGATCACCTTCGAGACCCCGATGCTGTGGAGCCTCGGCTTCCTCATCACGTTCCTCTTCGGCGGCCTGACCGGGATCATCCTCTCGTCGCCGCCGCTCGACTTCCACCTCTCGGACTCCTACTTCGTCGTGGCCCACTTCCACTACGTCGTGTTCGGCACCGTCGTTTTCGCGATGTTCGCCGGGTTCTACTTCTGGTGGCCGAAGTGGACCGGAAAGATGCTCAACGAGCGCCTCGGCAAGATCCACTTCTGGCTCCTGCTCATTGGCTTCCACGGCACGTTCCTCATCCAGCACTGGCTCGGCGTGCTCGGCATGCCGCGCCGCTACGCGGACTACCTGCCGCAGGACGGGTTCACGTGGATGAACCAGTTCTCGACGATCTCCTCCTTCGTGCTCGGGGCGTCGCTCATCCCGTTCCTCTGGAACGTGTACATCACGGCTCGCAGCGGCAAGCGGGTCACCGTCGACGACCCGTGGGGCTTTGGCGCCTCGCTCGAGTGGGCCACGTCGTGCCCGCCGCCGCGCCACAACTTCACGTCGCTCCCGCGCATCCGTTCGGAGCGCCCGGCGCTCGACCTGCACCACCCTGAGCTCTCGTCGGTCGGTGCCGTGCAGCACGCCCAGACCGCCGCGGCCATTGCGGCAGACCGGAAGGACACGCACTAGTGAAAATCGAATCCTGGCTCTTCGGAACGGGCGTCTTCTTCTTCGTTCCTGTTGCGATTGTCTACGGCTTCCTCACCAATTGGCACGAGTGGGTCGGCATCATGGGCATGCTGCTTGTCGGTGGTCTCGCCGGCATGATCGGCTCCTACCTCGGTGTGACGGCGCGCCGCGTCGGCACGCGCCCGGAGGACCGGGACGACGCCGAGATCCACGAGGGCGCAGGCGAGCAGGGGCACTTCAGCCCTTGGAGCTGGTGGCCGCTCATCCTGGGCGCGGCGGCGGCCATTGGCGTCCTTGGCATTGCGGTCGGCTGGTGGATCTTCTTCATCGGTGCCGGCATCGGCATCGTCGCGCTCGTCGGCTGGGTCTTCGAGTACAGCCGTGGGGACCACGCACACTGACGGAATCACCCGCGCGCAGGGGCCCGGCATCAGCACAGATGCCGGGCCCCTGCGCTTTTCCGTACCGTGTGCCCATGGAGCCCAGCCACCCGTCCGAGATATGCGTGTAGCCTTCATTAAGAACGGCATGAGCGATCTGGAAGGAGCCGGGTGGACGCCGACAACATCGTCGGAAAGCTCGACAGGTCCTCGAAGACTGCCATGTACGTGCAGCTCCGCGAACTCCTGCGAGAACACATCCAGACCAAGCTATCTCCGGGCTCAGCCCTGCCCTCTGAACGCGAGCTCGCCCAGCGGTTCGGCCTCGCACGGATGACCGTGCGCCAGGCCATCGACTCGCTCGTCGCCGAAGGCGTCCTCGACCGCATCGTGGGCCTTGGAACCTTCGTGAGCCGGCCGAAGCTCGACCTCCAGATGAAGCTCACGTCGTACAGCGAAGAGATGCAGCGACGAGGGATGGTCCCCGACGCCAAGGTCCTCAGCTTCGAGCAGATCGGCGCCTCAGCGCATCTCGCGCGCGAGCTTCAGGTTGACGAGGGCACGCCCGTCGTGCGTTTCCGTCGCCTCCTCCTCGCTGATGAGGAGCCCATGAGCGTCGACGAGAACTACATCCTGGCGCACCGCGTCCCCGGATTCGCCGACGGACCCCCGCCAGCATCCCTCTATCAGGTTCTGAGCGAGCGGTACGGCCTTGTCATGGAATGGGGAGAGGACATGATCGAGGCGACCGCGGCGTCGCCGTCGATCGCGCGGCTCCTCAAGGTGGACATGGGCTCGCCTCTTCTCAAGATCCAGCGCCATGCGTACGTCGCGAAGGCTATGGTCGACTACTCGGTGTCCTACTACAGGGCCGATCGCTACAAGCTCTGGGTGCCCCTTCAGCGGCCCGGAGTGCGCGCACCGCGTTCGTACTCGACCCAGCGGTTCACGGGCTAGGGGAGAGGCGTCCGCGGCCTCTCAGGCCTGCCTCCGCTCTGGTCGGCGCACCCACCGAGGCGCAAGAAAGCAGGAAGGCCCCGCAGCGTGTCGCTGCGGGGCCTTCCTATGCTGCCTGGATCAGTGACCCGAGGGCGCCGACTCGATGGCCTCGTGGTGGCCATGGGCATGCGCCGCTTCGAGCTCGGCGGGGCTGACCGGAGCCACGCGATCCTCGAAGAACCACTTCGAGAGCGCAGCGCGGCGACGCTCTTTGCGGTCCACGACACCCTTGGCATTCGGCTGCGCCGGAAGCACCTCGGGCGACTCGAACGACACGAGCCGGTAGCGCTTGTAGGCGCTGAGCGGTGCGTGGACCTCGATGAACTCGCCGTGGGGAAGGCGGACGATGCGGCCCGTCTCCCGGCCGTGCAGGGCGATTTCACGGTCCTTCCGCTGGAGGCCCAGCGCAATGCGCTTCGTCACCGTGAACGCGAGGATCGGGCCGAGGAAGAACAGGGCCCGCAGCCAGTACGTCACGTCGTTGAGCGCCACGTGGAAGTGGGTCGCGATCAGGTCGGAGGCCGCCGCGGCCCACATCACGCAGTAGAACGTGAATCCGGCCATGCCGATCGCCGTGCGGGTCGGAGCGTTGCGCGGACGGTCCAGGACGTGGTGTTCACGGTTGTCCTTCGTAATCCACCGCTCAATCCACGGGTACGTGAAGAGAACGGTGAAGACGATGCCCGCGGGGACGAGAGCCGGGAGAAGCACGTTGAGCGTGAGCGTCTGGCCGAAGATCAGGAACTCGAAGTGCTGGCGGTAGCCTTCGACGTCGCCGATGACACCGGGCATGAGGCGAAGCGCACCGTCGACCCATCCGATGTACCAGTCAGGCTGCGTGCCTGCGGACACGGGGGAGGGGTCATACGGCCCGTAGTTCCAGATCGGGTTGATGGTGAACATCGCGGCGATGGCCGCGAGAACGCCGAACACGATGAAGAAGAACCCGCCGGCCTTCGCCGCGTACACCGGGCCGAGCGGGTAGCCCACCACGTTGCGGTCGTTGCGACCCGGGCCGGGGTACTGCGTGTGCTTGTGCACGACCACGAAGATCAGGTGCAGCGCCACGAGACCGAGGATCAGGGCCGGGATGAGCAGGATGTGCAGCACGTACAGGCGGCCGATGATCGCCGAACCGGGGAACTCTCCGCCGAAGAGGAAGAACGAGATCCACGTGCCGATCACAGGGATCGACTTGATCACGCCGTCGATGATGCGGAGGCCGTTGCCGGAAAGCAGGTCGTCCGGGAGCGAGTAGCCCGTGAAGCCTTCCGCCATGCCCATGATGAGCAGGACGCCGCCGATGACCCAGTTGATCTCACGCGGCTTGCGGAACGCGCCCGTGAAGAACACGCGCAGCATGTGCACCGACATGGACGCCACGAAGAGCAGCGCGGCCCAGTGGTGCAGCTGGCGCATGAACAGGCCACCGCGGACCTCGAAGGAGATGTGCAGCGACGACTGGTAGGCGACGGACATCTCCATGCCGCGCATCGGAACGAAGGCGCCGTTGTAGTGGGTCTCCGCCATCGACGGGTCGAAGAAGAACGTGAGGAACGTCCCCGACAGCAGGAGGATGACGAAGGAGTACAGCGCGACTTCGCCGAACATGAACGACCAGTGGTCCGGGAAGACCTTGCGTCCGAACTCGCGGGTGACGGCCGAGAGCCCGGTCCGCTGGTCGACGAAGTCCGCGATGCGGCCGACCTTGGTCGGCGGCTGGTAAGTAGGCGCAGCGTTGCTCACGAGTACTCACGCTCCCAGTAGCTCGGTCCAACAGGTTCGTGGAAGTCGGAGGTCGCGACAAGGTAACCGTCGGAATCGACTTCGATCGGCAGCTGGGGGAGCGGGCGGCTCGCCGGGCCGAAGATGACCTGGCACTCGTGCGTGAGGTCGAAAGTCGACTGGTGGCACGGGCACAGGAGGTGGTGGGTCTGCTGCTCGTAGAGGGCCACGGGGCAGCCGACGTGGGTGCAGATCTTCGAGTAGGCGACGATGCCGTTGTAGCTCCAGCTCTCACGCCCCGGGGTGATGTGCAGATCGTCGGGGTTGAGACGCATGAGAAGGACGACCGCCTTGGCCTTCGCGTTCAGCTTGCCTTCCTTGAGGTCGTTGAGACCTTCCGGAATGACATGGAATGCCGAGCCGATCGTCACGTCGGATGCCTTGATGGGCGTGCCGTCAGGGTCGCGCGTGAGGCGGACCTTCTTGCCGGTCTGCGCATTCGGCGCCCACATCGTGTGGCGGAGCTTGTCGTTGGCGTTGGGCCCGAGGTCGCCGAAGACGGCGAGGGCGGGCAGCGGAGCCAGCGCGAGCGCGCCGATGAGCGTGTTCCGGATCAGCGGGCGGCGCTTGATGCCCGTCTCCTCGATGATGTCGTCCACGATCTTCACGGCGGCCGCGCGGTCGTCTTCGCTGCGCACGGCGTGGCGAGCCTCCGAGACCTCGTGGTCCGGCATGAGCGCCTTCGCCCAGTGGACGATGCCCGTCCCGATGCCAAGCATGGCGAACGCCGTGCTGAGACCGAGCAGGATGTTCTGTGTCCGAATCGTGTCGATGCTCGAGTCTTTCCCGAGTTCGATCGCGAAGTAGGAGACCAAGAACACCACGGTGCCGACCACCGAGATGACGAACAGAGCCGTGACTTGGCGCTCCGCTCGCTTGGCGGCCTTGGGGTCGGTATCGGCCAGACGCAGGCGGTGCGGCGGGATACCCGGATCCTCGAACCGCCCCCCGGCCTGATCAGCCGTAGCTACGGTGCCCCCTTGCTGTAGGGCGCCGTCACTAGGGTTGCCCATGTTTCCCCTCATCCTTCCTTGGCCCCGGCCAACCCGGGGTCGCTCTTCAAAATCAGTGCCGCGTGGGCGGCGTAAACTTCGTGTCTCTCCTGAACCGTCAGGAGGTGCGTGACGTGAGCCAGATCGTGAACGCGATGATCACGCCAAGACCTGCAACCCACATGAACAGGCCCTCCGAGACCGGCCCGAGCGAGCCGAGGTCGGCACCGCCCGGGGAGCCCTGCGACTCGATGGTCTTGAGGAACGTCACGATGTCGCGCTTGCCCTCGGGGGAGATGTTCGCGTCGCTGAACACCGGCATGTTCTGCGGCCCGGTCTCCATGGCCTCGTAGATGTGCTTGGCCTCGACGCCTGCGAGAGACGGCGCGAACTTGCCTCGCGTGAGCGCACCGCCGGCCGCGGCCGCGTTGTGGCACATGGCGCAGTTGACGCGGAACAGCTCGCCGCCGTGCGTCGCGTCGCCCTTGCCGTCGAGCATGGCCTCGTCAGGGAGGGAAGGACCCGCGCCGAGCGTTGCGACGAAGGCCGCGAGCTGACGAGTCTGGTCTGCGTTGAACTGCGGCGGCTTGCGGTAAGCCTGCGGTCCCTGCATCTGCATCGGCATGCGGCCCGTGCCGACCTGGAAGTCGACGGCCGCGGCGCCCACGCCCACGAGCGACGGTCCCGAGGCCGAGCCCTGGCCGTTCATGCCGTGGCACGTGGCGCAGTTGGCCACGAACAGCTTCTGGCCCTCACTCACGTCCGTTGCCGAGAACCCTGTGTCGGCCTTGGCCTGATTGGCCGTGCTGGCCACTGAGTAGAGGACGCCAGTCAGCAGCAGGCCCATGACCAGCAGCGCGATGACTGCCAGCGGGTGCCGCCGCTTCTGCGAGAGTGCCTTCACGTAATCGTTCCTATCCATCTGTGCCGCTGCCCTGGGGCGCGTTCCAAAAGTTCTTCTGCCTGCCGCCGTGGCAGGTGGTTACCTGAGGACGTAGATGACCAGGAAGAGCCCGATCCACACGACGTCGACGAAGTGCCAGTAGTACGAGGTGACGATGGCCGCCGTGGCTTCGTAGTGGCCGAAGCGCTTGGCAGCGAACGCCCGCCCGATGATGAAGAGGAAGGCAACGAGGCCGCCGATGACGTGGAGGCCGTGGAAGCCGGTCGTCATGAAGAAGGCAGAGCCGTAGGCGTTCGCATCGAGCGTGACGTGCTCGGCGGTGAGCATCGTGTACTCGGTGGCCTGCCCGGCAACGAAGAAGGAACCCATGAGGAAGGTCAGCACGAACCACTCGACCATGCCCCAGCGCAGGAAGTCGAAGGCGCCGCCGCCCCGTCGCGGCTGAAGACGCTCTGCCGCGAACACGCCCATCTGGCACGTGAACGAGCTCGCCACGAGGACGATCGTGTTCACCAGCGCGAACGGGAAGTTGAGCTTGGCGGTCTCCATGCCCCACAGATCCGCGGAAGCCGCGCGGAGGGAGAAGTACATCGCGAAGAGTCCGGCGAAGAACATCAGCTCGCTCGAGAGCCACACCACGGTCCCGACGGAGACCATGTTGGGGCGGTTCAGCGTGGGATGTGCCGTGGTTGTCGGGGCATGAGTCGCTGTCGTCACAAGGACATTATGTCTGCAAACGGCGGGTTCGCCCAACGCGAACCGCATGTTCGGGGAACTTTTTCTACAAACCCTCGAAATTCCGCGGAACCGTGGCCGACGTCATCCGTTCGCCCGTCGTCACGCCTCCTATAGCATCAGGGGGTGACCACACAGGAACCCGGAATCAGCTCTGCCTACAGCTGGCGCGCGCTCCTCGGAGCCCTCGTCAAGCGCGAAGACCTCACGCAGGAGCAGACGGCGTGGGCGATGGACGTGATCATGGCCGGGGACGCGACCGACGCCCAGATTGCCGGGTTCCTCGTCGGCCTCCGGGCCAAGGGTGAGACGGTAGGCGAACTCACGGGCCTCGTCGACACGATGGTCAAGCGCGCGACGCCGATCAGCGTACGCGGCGAAATGCTCGACATCGTCGGCACGGGCGGCGATATGCAGAACACGGTCAACATCTCGACGACGGCGGCGCTCGTCCTCGCCGGCGCTGGCGCCAAGGTCGTCAAGCACGGCAATCGGGGGGCGTCGTCGTCGTCGGGCGCCGCCGACGTCCTCGAGGTGCTGGGGGTGCGCCTCGATCTGAACGTCGAGGAGGTCGCGGCATCGGCGGAGAAATGCGGCATCACGTTCTGCTTCGCCCAGGTGTTCCACCCGTCGTTCCGCCATGCCTCCGGCCCCCGCAAGGAGCTCGGGATTCCGACGGCGTTCAACGTCCTCGGCCCGCTCACGAATCCTGCCCACGTGCAGGCGTCCGCGGTCGGATCCTCGGATCTGCGCCTTGCACCGGTGATCGCCGGTGTGCTGGCTGGCCGGGGGAGCCGCGGGCTCGTGTTCCGGGGCGACGATGGGCTCGACGAGCTCACCGTGACGACGACGTCGCGCGTGTGGGAGGTTCGAGACGGCGCCGTGAGCGAGTCGGTGCTCGACCCCGCAGATCTCGGCATCCCACGGGCCACGCTCGACGACCTCCGCGGCGGCGATGCCCGGCACAACGCCGAAGTGGTGCGAAGGGTCCTGGCGGGAGATCGCGGACCCGTGCGCGACGCCGTCGTCCTCAATGCAGCGGCGGGGCTCGTGGCGTTTGACGGTGCGGCGGACGCTCCGCTCGTCGACCGCCTGGCCGCAGCCAAGCTCCGCGCCGAGGTCTCGATCGATTCGGGCGCCGCGGCCCGCGCCCTCGACACGTGGGTCAGCTTCACCCGGTCCTGATCCCGGACGCGAAAAGGGGCCGTACCGCGGTACGGCCCCTTTTCGCGTCCGAATGCCTATTCGAGGCCGATCGAGAACGCGGCCTCGAGGTCGTGGCGGGAGTAGGACCTGAAGGCGATGTGCGTGGTGGTCTCGACGACGCCGTCGACCTTCGAAAGGTGGTCGGCCACGACGTCGGCCAGGTCCTCGTGCTGGCGGACACGGGCGATTGCGATGAGGTCCCACTCGCCCGTAACCGAGTACACCTCGCTGATGCCGGGGATCGCCGAGATCTTCTCGGCGGCCTCGGGGATCTTGTCCGATTCCGTTTGGATGAAGACGAATGCCGTGATCATGGCCCTCCGATCGAGTGGATGAGTGCTGCTGCCCCAACCCTATAGCGGAGCGCGCCGGGGCAGGCTATCTGCGGACCCAGCGGCGGATGAGCAGCACGAGGGCGCGCCAGCCCACGAGCGCCGCGCCGAGGACGCACAGTGCCACCACGAGGAAGGGCACAGCGAGGCCCGCCCCGGTCACCCCGCGCAGCACCATGCCGACCACGTAGGTGCCGAGCCACACGACCGGCCCTGCCGGCCACACCGCGAGCGGCCGACGGCGGACGAGCGGGAGCAGCCAGGCCAGCGCAAGGCCGATCAGGAAGGGCCACGCCGTCGCGAGCACCCCGAGAACGGGATTCGTCTCGTTGTGGAACCCTCGGCCGGTCGCGGCAAACCACAGGACGACGACGGCGTCCCCAGCGAAGGCGAGAACGGCAGTTCGGGCGGCGCGGGCGCGAACAACGTCCGGGGTTGCGTTGGTGGGCATGGCACCAGAGTACGCGGTCCTTGGGCGCCATGGCCGGTCGTCGTGATCCTGTCCGAGCCGCCGGACGGACCGCAGCCTCTGCGGCGTGGCAGCTTCCGCCGGGCCGCGCCGTCGTCGTAGGCTCCCGGGACGAAAGCGAGCAGCGAGGTGAGACATGGAAATCGTGCAGGTTGCGCAGGGGGTCGTCGACCTCGACCGCGCGGCGGCGTTCTACGAACGGCTTCTCGGCGTGCCGCCGACGGGACGATTCGATCCTCCCGGGCTCGTCTTCTTCCGGCTCGGCGCGGTCCGTCTTCTTCTCGAGACCGGGGCTCCCGGGGCACTCGTCTATCTCTCGGTGCCTGATGTCGTCGCGACGGTCAGAGAACTCGCCGAGAGCGGAGTGCGCGTCGTAGGAGAGCCCGCGGCGATCTTCCGTCATCTCGACAGCACCCTCGGGCCGGCGGGGACCGAGGAATGGATGGGTTTCATCGAGGACTCCGAGGGGAACACTGTCGGACTCGTGAGCTGGCTCCCGATCCCTTCGGCATGAGTTGGGCGGCGCGAGCCCTTCACTCCGTCGAGCACACGCGGCAGAATCCGAGGGGTCCAGCACACCCAGCCCACCAGGAGAACCCATGCCGGATATCGTCCCCTGTCTCTGGTTTGACACGCAGGCCGAAGAGGCCGCGAACTTCTACGTCTCAGTGTTCCCGAATTCGAAGGTCACCAACGTCGATTACTACGGAGAGGCGGGCCCGCGGCCGGCAGGGACCGCGATCACCGCGGAGTTCGAACTCGACGGCAAGCCTTTCCTCGCGCTCAACGGAGGCCCAGAGTTCACGTTCAACGAGGCGGTGTCGATGCAGGTGTTCTGCGCCAACCAGGCCGAGGTTGACCACTATTGGAACGCGCTCACGGCCGACGGTGGCCAGGAAAGCCAGTGCGGATGGCTCAAGGACCGCTTCGGCTTCTCCTGGCAGATCATTCCGACGCGTCTCACCGAGCTCCTCAAGGATCCCGAGCCCGAACGCGCCCAGCGCGCGATGGCGGCGATGCTCGCGATGCGAAAGATCGTCATTGCAGACCTTGAGGCCGCCGCGGACGGCTCCTGAGATTCAGCGCGGCCCGATGTCGAAAAGGGGGCTGCCCGATCGTCCAGTAGGTGAGAGCCATTCCGGGCCTCATCGACAAGGAAGGCGAAAAGCCATGACGCAGTACCTCATTGCCATGTACCAGCCCGACGGCGTGGTGCCACCGCCCGAAGTCCTCGGGCCGATCATGGCGAAGATCGAAGAATTCAATGCCGACCTGCGCGCTGCGGACGCCTGGGTCTTCAGCAACGGGCTCACGGACCCCTCGTCCGCAACAGTCCTCCGGCGTGGAGAGGGGGAGGTGCTCGTCACGGACGGGCCGTATCTCGAGGGGAAGGAGCACCTCGGGGGGTTCGAGATCATCGAGGCCCCCGACCTCGACGCGGCCCTCTCCTGGGGGAGGCGCCTCGCCGCAATCACGGGCCTGCCGATCGAGGTGCGGGCCTTCGCCTCGGGTGGCTGATCCCGTGCCCGAGACCGACGCCGTCACGGCCGTGTTCCGAGAGGAGTACGGCCGCGCGGTGTCGGTCGTCCTGAGGACCACGCGCGACCTCGGGCTTGCTGAGGAGGCGGTCCAGGAGGCCTTCGCGACGGCGGCCGAGCGGTGGCCGACCGACGGCACGCCCGAGCAGCCCGGCGCGTGGATCATCACGACGGCACGCCGTCGCGCCGTCGACCGCTTCAGGCGGGAAGCAGCACGCGGGGAGAAGGAGGCGCAGGCCGCCCTCGCGCGGTGGGACGCCGAGCCCGAGCCCGAGTCGTTCGGGGACGACCGCCTCAAGCTCCTCTTCGTGTGCTGCCACCCCGCGCTCGCCATGCCGGCACGCGTCGCCCTGGCGCTTCGCGTGCTGGGAGGACTGACGACGGCCCAGATCGCCGCGGCTTTCCTTGTTCCCGAGGCGACGATGGGCCAGCGGATATCCCGCGCGAAGGCCAAGATCCGCGATGCAGGAATACCGTACCGGGTACCGTCCGCCACCGAACTTCCCGAGCGCCTCGCTGGCGTGCTCGCGGTGATCTACCTCGTCTACAACGAGGGATACTCGGCCGGGCTCGGGGCCCCGAGCGAACGCTCGGACCTGTGTGCCGAGGCGGTCCGCCTCGCACGCACGCTCTCGCGGCTCATGCCGGCCGAGCCAGAGGTGGACGGGCTGCTCGCCCTCATGCTGCTGTCGGAATCGCGTCGGGCCGCACGATCAGGCCCAGACGGCTTCCTCGTGCCGCTCGGCGAACAGGATCGCTCGCGCTGGGACGCCGAGCTCGTCGACGAAGGCCTCGACCTCGTGCGCCGGAGCCTCCGGCGTGGCAGTCCGGGGCCCTATCAGGTCCAGGCGGCGATCCAGGCGGTGCACAGTTCGGCGCGCACCGCCGCGAAGACAGACTGGTCGAAGATCGTACGCCTCTACGATCTGCTCGCAACGCTAGCTCCGGGGCCCGTTGTCGAGCTCAACCGCGCCGTCGCCGTCGGCGAAGTCGAAGGTCCAGCTGCGGCGCTCCACATTGTGGACGACCTCAGCCTCTCCGGCTATCACGTGTTCCATGCGGTTCGCGCGGACCTGCTGCGTCGGCTCGCACGCTTCGCCGAAGCCGCCGACGAGTATGAGGAGGCGGCGAGGCTCGCGCCGGGGGAGGGTGAGCGCAAGTGGCTCGAGCAGCGTCGCAACGGCCTGCGCGGCGCCCCTTGATCAGTGCTTCGGCCCGCGGTGGTGTTCGATGAGCAGCGACGCCATCTGCTGCGCGCGCTCGGCCGCGTGCAGGTCGCCCTCTGCGGCGGCCACGATGGCGCCCTTGATGAGGATGTGGCACGACCACGCGAAATCCTCGGGTCGGAGGAGTCCCGCAGCGGTCGCGAGCTCGGCGAGCTGGGCGCGGGTCCGGCTCAGGTACTCGACGCTTGCGCGGCCAACCGGATGGTCGGGGCCCATTTCCATCATGACGTGAAGGAACGAGCTGACCTCGGCGGCGTCCTCCTGGAACCACTCGTTGAAGACGTCGAAGATGGCGAGCAGGGCCGCAGCGTCGCCCCCGCCCCGACGCTCGACGGCTTTGTCGATGGCCGCGCCGCGCGCCTCGTACCAGCGTTCGAGGTAGGCGAGCGCGAGCTCGTCCTTCGAGTGGAAGTACTTGTAGAAGGTCGCCTTGGCAACACCCGAGCGGGCAATGAGCTCGTCGACGCCGACGTCTCTGATGCCGCGCCGCGCGAACAATTCATACGACGTCGCGAGGATCCTCTCGCGCGGGCCACCCGGAATGTTAGGTGCCTCCTGCGCTATGCCTGACGCATTCACGCCAAGATGATAGCGCCGGGCGGTGGACAGAACGTTCTGTCTTCGCCCTGGTTCCCGTCCGGTCGACCAGACTGAGCGCCCTCTGAGCCGGTATCGGCGTCCGGCGCGGAGCCGGACGCCGATACCGATCAGATCAAGCTGGCGCCGTCGCGGCCCGGGTGAGATGCCGGGCCAGGAATTCGTTGTCGAGCCCGATCCAGCGAACGCTGCGGTGATCTCCGGGGTTGGCATGCAGCGTCTTTTCCTTCGAGGCAAAGGCGTCGAACAGTGCAAGAGACGAATACCGGTCTACGTATTCGTCGTCCCAGGGAAGCAGGAACTGGATCGGGACGGTGATCTGCCGCGCCGCCTCCATCAGAGCCTCGTTCACGAAGAATCCGCCGCCGAAAATGGCCGCGGTAATCCGCGGTTCGATGGCCGTGAGAGGAATCCCGATCGCGGTGCCCATCGATATGCCGCCGCCGTAGCCGATAGGAGCTTCGGTGCCGATCTCGGGCAGCTCTTGGAGCGCGTCCAGGGTCGTCTGCCATTCGTGAATGGCTCTTTCGGCCAGCGAGGCTGTGTAGCGGACGCTGACCATTTCGAAACGCTCGGCGTCGCCCGCCGTGTGAGCCTGCCGGAGATCGGCGCGGGCGCGATCGTCCTCTGCGGAACGCTCGCGGTCCCCGTGGCCCGGCGCGTCGATCGCGACGACGTGGAAGCCCCACGTGGTGACGACGTCACGGGCTCGGGCCGCCAGCGCCGGCGTCTTCTTGTGAAGACCACCGCCGTGGCCCATCAGGACGACGGGCGCGTGACTGACGCTGGACACGGGCGACCACAGAAGACCTGGGACTTCGCCCACCATGAAGTCTCGTTCAATGACACCGTTCGACGATGCCGCTGCGGTGAAAAAAATAGGATGCATAGCTAGTGCCTTTCGAGAGTGCCGTGAATTCAGGCGCTCCCAGCGACACCTATGTCAGTCGCCCAACCATGACAGCGGGGGAGCACCCACAGTGCTGACAGCGTTCATGGGACTCACCTCCTCGCGTGGCGTCACGGTCACAGGAACACTATCAGGCGCCGTCGTGGCATCACAGTCTCGGGTCTCCCGAGGCTCACGAAGAGACGGCTGGATTGACGTCGGCCTTAGCGATCGCGCCGTCGGCCGTGCCCCAGGTGTCGAGGATTTTCCTGTATGTTCCGTCAGCGATGAGCTTCGCCATCGCCTTCTGGATGAGATCGGCCAAGGCGGTGTCGCCCTTCGCGATCGCGATACCCTCGGGAGCGGAGTCATACGTCGCGCCGATCTTCTCGAGCGCACCGTTTGACTGCTGGATCGCGTAGCCGATAATCGGTGAGTCTGCGGCCATCGCGTCCAAGCTGCCGTTGACGAGCCGCGTCGTCACGTCCGCCTGATCCTTGAGCGAGACAACATCGATCGACTTCTTGCCTGCGGCGAGGCACTTCGCGTTGCGGTCTTTGAGATCCGGGTCCTCCTGAATGGTTCCGGTCTGCACCCCGATCGACTTCCCGCACACGTCGTCGAGGGAAAACGTCTTCGGGTTCCCCTTCTGGACGGCCCACGCAGTGCCTGCGTTGAAGTAGCTCACGAAGTTCACCGCGCCCAAACGCTCCTTGGTGACGGTGTAGGAGCTCATGCCCAGGTCATACTTCGGGCCGAGGGAGGACAGGATCCCTGAGAAGTCCGCGGTCTGAACGTCGACTTTGAGGCCCAGAGTCGCGCCGATCGCCTTGACGAGGTCGACGTCGTAGCCCATGGGGGTGTGGTTGTCCGCGCCACCGAGGAACTCGGCCGGTGCATACGTCGTATCAGAGCCGACCACGAGCGTGCCCTTCGATTTGAGCGCGTCCGGCAACTGCGATGCAAGCGATTCATCCTTCTTGACCGCGCTGGGGTCGAAACTGGCCCCGGCCGAACCTGAACTGTTCGGCTTGGGGCCGCCCGCCTCGGACGCATTGGTGCAGGCGGTCAGCGCGAGTACGCCGGCTGCCAGGATTGCTGCGCCCTTGGCAGCGATTTTCATGGAGAAGGTCATCGTTGTCCTTGCCTTGAGTTCTTGTTCGCGGTCCGCCGCGGCGCGACACGCCAGACAGCCCTGTTGGTGGGGCCGAAGACCCGTTCGCCGCCCATTCCAGTTGGCCGGCCGCTTGGTCTTCAGTTCCGAGCTAGCGCCCAGCCGCAGATTATTCGTGCTGCGGCTCAGGTGCGCGATGGATTAGAGATTCTTGAGCTCGACCCCCAAAGGCCCGGCTGTGACGTCGGCAACACTGACTCATGAGTCAGTTTGGAGCCCATCTGTGTCCGTTCATTACGGAACGCGACGCGACGACGGCCTACTTGGCCTGCGACATCGACTCAAGGAGGAGCGCCTTGTCAGTCTCCGTCAAGCCCAAAACTTCAGTCACCGCCCGTGCAGCTGCGCGCCGAATGCTGCGCATCCGGTCCGTCTGTCCACGCACGACCGCCTGAACCGCTGTTCCATCCATGATTCCGATGATCGCGGTGACAGCCAGCTCCGGGTCGGTGAGGCTGAACACGCCGGACTCCACGCCGTCGCGCACGAGCGCCATGAAGGCCTCTTCCCACGCATCGTTCAACCGGACGATCGTCTCGCGCAGGGAATCATTGCGGAGCGAAGCCGACCACGCGTCAAGCCAGATCCGCCACCCTGTGGCTTCTTCGTCCGGCCCGTAAAGGCTCAGGGCCCGGCCCATTCGCTCCAAGGGCGGCCTGTCGTCCTCGACGATCTTCCACAGCGCTTGGAGCCCATGGTCGACGACGAACGCGAAAGCGTCGGCGATGAGCTGATTCTTGCTTTCGAAGTGGTAGAAGATCAGCCCGTTGCTGACACCCAGGGATTTCGCAACGTCGGCAGCCCGAGTACCAGCAATTCCGCGAGCGGTGAACTGTTCGACGGCGGCCTCGAGAATCTCTTCGCGACGCAACTGGGTCCGGTCTTTCGCCACCGTTTGATCCTATCCGCACAGGTCTTGGTCTTGCGGCCACGACCATCGCAGCCGACTCGTTTACAGCTTGCCCTTGCCCCTGTATTCTACAACTGACTGATTAGTCAGTCAGTGATTCTGACGAGCAGAAGGCGACTCATGCACATGTCTGATACCTCCCGGGTTCCCACCTTTGACGCTGTGGTCGTGGGCGGAGGCCACAACGGGCTCACGGCCGCCGCGTACCTTGCGCGAGCCGGCCTCTCGGTGACCGTACTCGAACGTCTCGACTCCACGGGCGGCGCGGCCGTCAGCAAGCTGGCCTTCAAGGGGCACGACGCAAGGCTTTCCCGGTACTCGTACTTGGTCAGCCTGATGCCAAGGGCCGTTATCGAAGACCTCGGCCTAGACGTCAAACTGGCACGACGGCGCTATGCCTCCTACACTCCGGTCCCGGGCGACCCTGAGGGCCGAGGGCTCCTCGTCGACAATGGCGACCCCGATGCCACGCGGAAATCATTCGAGCAGATCGGCGCTCCCGCCGATGCGGCGGCGTTTGCCGACCTCAACGATGACCTGCTTCGCGTAGCCCAAGCGCTCTGGCCGACGGTCACAGAACCGCTGCCCACCCGCAGCAGCGTCCGAGCCCGCATCGGCGACGACGCCCTGTGGGAGGCACTCTTCGAGCGCCCCATCGCGGAGTTCATCGAGTCGAAGCTTTCGAGCGATCTCGTGAGGGGAGTGGTCGCCACCGACGCTCTCATCGGGACCTTCTCCGACCCTTCAGACACGAGTCTCCGCCAGAACCGGTGCTTCCTGTACCACGTCATCGGCGGAGGAACGGGGGATTGGGATGTCCCCGCCGGGGGCATGGGGCATGTCACGCGTCAGCTGGCCGACGCCGCCCTCAACGCAGGCGCCGAAATTCTGACGGGCGCCGAGGTTATCTCGATCGACCCCGACGGCACGGTCACCTTCATCGTCGACGGCGAAGAGCGGACCGCCGTCGGCAACTACGTGCTGTCCGGAGTGGCCCCGTACGTCCTTGACAGGCTTCTCGGCAAACCCGAAGATCGGTCTGCGCGCCCAGAGGGCGCTCAGGTCAAGGTGAACCTGCTCCTGAAGCGACTTCCCAAGCTGCGCGACAGTTCGATCGCCCCCGAGGCGGCCTTCGGCGGAACGTTCCACATCAACGAGACCTACAGCCAGCTCAAGAGGGCCTACGACGACGCCGTTGGTGGGGAAGTTCCAAGTCTGCTGCCGTGTGAGGTCTACTGTCACTCGCTCACGGACCCCTCGATCCTCGGCTCCGATCTGATTTCCGAAGGAGTGCACACCCTCACGGTTTTTGGCCTCCATGTGCCAGATCGCCTTCTGACCGCCGAGAACAATGACGCAATGCGCTCGCACCTGCAACAGGCAGTCATCGCATCGCTCAACTCGGTCCTGGCCGAACCCATCGAGGACGTGCTCATGGTCGATGCTGACGGAAACCCCTGTATCGAAACCAAGACGACCCTCGACATCGAAGACGCCATCGCCATGCCCGGCGGGAACATTTTCCATGGGCCACTCTCGTGGCCGTTCGCAGAGGACGACGCCGATCTCAGCACCCCTGCCAAGCGCTGGGGGGTTTCGACTGAACACGAGCGAATCCTTCTCTGCGGGTCTGGGGCGAAGCGAGGCGGGGGCGTCAGCGGCATTGGAGGCCACAACGCTGCTATGGCCGTTCTCGAGGCGCAACGTCAGACGGCTGCCGACCGCTGATGCTCGGTGGCAGGCCGCGCCGGCTGGGCGATAAGCGCGGCTTGCCACTGGGCCAGCGAATCCTGAAGGCCCACGCCCACGAGACGACGTTGGACGCTGGGGGAGCGGAGGGTGCGCGCTCACGCGAGAGGCGCCGTGATCCGCGCGCCACCGTGCCGGCCTCTCCTATTGGGGAGCGGCGTATTCGCACCAGGTAGGGCTGCTTCTCGTAGTATCGCGCCAGCTGTTGAGGATCTTGGGACGAAGGGGCGGGTTGAAGTCGATAGGGCGTTGGGTGCTGGTTGTCGTTGCCATGTACTTCTTCTTGAGTCCTTGGATCTACCGGCTCATCCACAACATCGAGCGAGATGGGTGGAATGCGCCAGAAGTAGCCTCTATCGCCTTCCTGGTCCTGTTCCCCTTTATGCTCTGGGCCCTGGCGAAGGGCGTCAAACGGACCAACACCTCGAAGATGGCGCGAATCCGCGCTTTGTATCCCGGTTCGCTGGTTCTTCCGGCAGGCAGGGCTTGGTTCATGGCTCCGCCGCTTCGGTCGTGGCCTCAGCGGCAATACGACCGCACGGGATACCTCCCATTCGTGCTGGTTGCCACCGCGGATCGCCTCCGGATCTACAGAGAGCGATTCCGGGGGCAGCCAACTTTGGCAGGGGAGGTGCCGTGGAAGGCCGTCAGATCAGTGCGGGCGTTCCCCGCGAAGGAGGACGTGACGAGGATCGATGCCAAGGTCCTGGCTCTGGATTTGGACTCAGGCAGAACTGATCTGGCTGATCCGATAGAGCTCTATCTGTGTTCGGACGACGGTGAGGTTCTTGTCGGTGGCGCATTCGACGAGGCGGAGGCCCGTCTTGAGTCCATACGCGTGACAGGCCTCCGCGACCGAGGATGATCAGCGCGCTCACTGGGGGAGCTGTCAATGCTTTCGTATTCGCACCTGATGTGAACATGCCATCCGTTACTTGACATAATGCAGATTATCGGCGAACACCGAATGGGGCTCCGTTTGATGTGACTGGTCCCTTAAGTTCACGCGAGGCACTCTCCGCATCGAACGCCACGCCACCGACTCATCCGCCGCGCATGCCGAATACCTCGCCACACTGACATTGTCGGGACACCAATAGCTTCAGTGGGGCGCCCGGGCCCTGCTACTTCGGCGCGCTTGCGGACATGCCATCGATCAGTTCACTCGGCCCTGCGCCATACCTATGATTTGGACTGTGACGTTGGATCCGTATCAATCAGGGCTCGCGATGCTACAAGAGCTGGTAGGCTCCCCGCCAGCGGCACGAAACGAAGACACGACTCGATTCCAACTCGTCGATCCCTTGCTGGTCGATTGCCTCGGACATCCACGGGCGAGCATCGAGACAGAGATCGCGGCGCATCCGGGGTATGCAGATTACATAGTTGGGGCACCCGCGCGTCTGCTCGTCATCGAGGCCAAGAGAGAGGGCCTCACGTTCAAGCTGCCCGCGGGTCTCTCAGGAAGGCCCACTGTCGCATTGGCAACGCTACGCGAGGACTCCATGGCAGGCGCCGCCATCGACCAGGTGACGAAATACGCCCAACAGCTTGGTATCGGGCTCGCAGGAATCGCAAACGGAACCCAGCTGGCCGTCTTCTTGGCGTCCCGAAATGACGGCAAAGAGGTCGCTAGAGGAGAGGCCATCGTCTTCGTGTCCCTAGAGGACATGCGCGACAACTTCCGTAAGCTTTGGGACCTGCTATCACGTAACGCGCTCATGCAACGCACCGCGCACCAAGTGTTGATGATGGGCTCCACCGGATCCCAACCTCCGCAGAAGCTCTCCTCGACAATCAAGAACTACCCTGGGTTCCGACGGCGGTCGGAGCGAGAAACCGACCTAAAGCTTTTGTCCACAGTCTTCATTCAAGACATCGAGGGCAACGCGCAGGTCTCAGATGAATTCCTTCGTGACTGTTACTACAACAGTGGAACGCTCTCGCAGTACGCATCCGTGAGCAAAGAGATCATCAAAGCCCGCTACGACAATCTTCCGGACGTCCTTGGAGTTCAAAGCGAAGCAGTACGAGACAAAAAGGGCTTGAATCCTTCATTGAAGCGCGACCTTGTCTCAAGAGTCATCAGTAGCAAGCCTGTGGTCCTTTTGGGCGATGTCGGTGTTGGCAAGACTATGTTCATCCGGCACCTGTTGCGCGTCGACGCTGCAGAAGAGTTGCGAGACCACCTTGTCTTCTACGTCGACTTTGGTCGCGAACCCGCGCTGAACAGCGAGCTGAGAAGACATATCATCGACTCCGTCACTGACCAGCTAGAGTCAAACTATGGCATAGACATCAACGCGAATAGATTCGTTCGAGCCGTCTATAATCGCGAGCTGAACAGGTTCAAGAAAGGGATCTTCGGTCCTCTGGCCGAATCGGATCCGGCCGAATTCCAGCGACACGAGATACAGGAGCTGGCCCGGCTGATTGAAGACCGCGGCAAGCACCTCGAGCGTTCGCTTCAGCAACTCGAATCGACAGCACGGAGACGGTCGGTGATCGTCCTCGACAACATTGACCAACGCCCTCTCGAGTTCCAAGACGAAGTGTTCGTGATAGCGCAAGCGATGAGTTCCACGCTTGCGGCTACAATTTTCGTGTCGCTTCGCCCCACAACTTTCTTCGAATCAAAACTTCGCGGATCGATCGCTGCGTACCAGCCTCGCGCCTTTCATGTGGCCCCTGCTCGGATCTCCAGCATTGTAAAGCGGCGTCTCTCTTTTGCACGCAAGCAACTGCTGGCAGCGAACGACAGAACCGACTTGAGCCTCGATACTCACGACTTGAAGGCGTATCTGGAGTCCCTCGAGGAAGGGTTCACCGCCAACGAGACCCTGATTGGAATACTGGAGAACATGAGCGGTGGCAATACACGCTTAGCTCTTGAGTACTTATCAAGCTTCATCGGTAGCGGCTACGTCGAGACTGCGCGCATCCTGGAAGTCGCCGAGCGGGGAGGGGTCTACACGATCCCCGTTCACGAATTCATGCGCTCGATCATTCTCGGTGAGAACGATCTTTACGACCCGTCGACGAGCAGAATTTTGAATCTCTTCGACATAAGCCAGGGAGATCAACACGAGCACTTCCTATTGCCCCTGCTCCTCGCCTTCATTCAGGCTCAAGGGGATCCCACAAAGCGTGCGGGATTTATCGAGGTCGACTCAATCTTCGCTGAATCACAGAAGTGGGGATTCGAGCCAGATCAGACGCGGTGGCACCTAGATCGCGCGACCGCCAAAGGGCTTCTTGACACACATCCGGGCGAGTCCGATGTAAGCCCCTACCGAATTACAAGCATTGGCGCCTACATGCATCACGAAATGGTTGCGACGTTCTCCTACATTGACGCGATGATCGTCGACACGCCGATCATGGATCCCGCCGTGCGTACCGCTGTACTTGACGTTCGCCCGATTGAGGATCGCCTTGACCGGGCCGACGCCTTCTGCGACTACCTCGATGATGCCTGGGACGGGTTCGCGAATCCGTCGGCGCTCTCCTTCGACTGGAACATCCAGGGTCAAAGGCTCCGCAATGACATCGACAACGCGCGCAAGAAAGCCGTGCGCGCACGCGAGAAGCGCTCGGAGCAGGGGTATGCGCCGAGTCAGGATCCCTCGAGCCCTGAAGAGCCGACCTCCCAAGAGGAGCATCGCTGATCATCCGGAGTACGGTCCGTTGCGGGCTCGACATCTGGGAGGAAGTTCGGCGTTGGACGCACGATAAGAACGGCGGGTGCGCCTGCCGCGGCTGCTCGGCTGCTTGCAGTCGCCCATCAAGACCCGGCAGTCTAAGCTGCAGGCGGTGCGTGCCGCGGACACCCACTCAGGAGGTACCCGTGAGGCTGCGTTTCACGCTCGAGACGCGGGCCACGCCGGAACAGGCCGTCCGCGCCTTCAGCGACTTCAGCGAACGCCGCCTTGCTGTCTGGAAAGTCACCCTCGATCCAGCGAGCTTCCGCATCCTCGAGCTCGGCCCGAGCACGGCGCTTGTCAGAGAGGGCACGCCAAGGCTTGGCATCTGGAACATCGAACGGTACGACTGGTCCGACCCGAGCCATGTCACGTGGACCACCGAGGTGAGCAACTACTGCCGCGGCGGCGGCGCGGACATCCGCATCAGCCGGCTCGACGACGGCGGGAGCCGGCTCAGTGTCGAATGGGGACACGATGCCGGGATCGGCCCGCGAGGAACCGCGATCTTCTGGCTCCAGCGCGCACTGGCGCGACAACTCCTCCCGGGACGCTGGGCCGCCGCACTCGCGCGGGCAGCCGCGATGTACGACGACGGCGCCGCCTGAGCGGGCGCCGCATACAGCGGATTGCATGATCCGGTTCGAGGGCTCTGCAACCGCCCTGGGGGGCCACCCTGACTGACATCGACGGCGGAGTCCACTAGATCGGCGGGCCGCACGATGTCCGCACGGAGCGTATGGTCGGAGCATGTGCCGCAACATCCACACGCTTCATAACTTCGAGCCAGCAGCCACGTCCGAGGAAGTGCACGCAGCCGCGCTGCAGTTTGTGCGCAAGATTGCAGGCACGACGAAGCCGTCGAAGGCAAACCAAGACGCGTTCGACCGCGCCGTGCACGAGATCGCCCACATCACCCAACATCTGCTCGACGACCTGGTCGCAACGACGCCGCCGAAGAACCGCGAGGAGGAGGCTGTGAAGGCCCACGCCCGCGCCGTACGGTCAGGGCGGTACGCGACGGCGTAGTCGTGAGACCGGAGTCCTTGCGCCACGTCGATCCGTGATCTCCGCTCCCCCGCCGAGCGATCCTTCGGAGCACCGTATCGCAACTAACGGTTGCACATTCTCGAGGCGGCAGCTAACCTGAACTGCAACCAAACGTTGCAGGAGGTTGGCATGGAGTTCGGATCCATTGAACGTGAGATCTACATCGAGGCAGCGCCCGAGATCGTATTCGATGTCGTGAGCAATCCCGAGCACGTCAGAGAATGGTGGCCGGACGAGGCCCTGTACGAGCCCGCGCCGGGAGCCATCGGCGAGATCGTCTTCGGCGACCGCGACACAGGCAGCAAGGTGGTTCGTCTCACGGTCGTCGACGTGCAGCCGCCCCGCTCATTTTCGTTCCGCTGGACCCATCCGGCCGATGCAGTCGCCGCAGACGGAAACTCGCTGCTGGTCACCTTCGAACTGATCCCATCCGGAGCCGGGACACTGCTCAGCTTCAGGGAGACCGGCTTCCGCGAGATGGGCTGGGAGGTCGCGGTCCTGGAGGAACAGTATCGAGACCACGTCACTGGCTGGGACTACTTCCTGCCTCGAATTGCGCCGTACATCGCGGCACTCGGGGTTCGCCCGTGACTACCGCTCCAAGCGAAGCGATCGACGACGAACTGTGGTCCGCCATCGGCGACCCCACCCGGCGTCGAATGCTCGACCTGCTCCTCGCTCAAGGAGGAGGTACCGCGACCTCGCTTGGCCGCGCATTGCCCATCACACGGCAAGCAGTGTCCAAGCACCTCACCGTGCTCGGCCGAGCCGGACTCGTGCGGGCGACGGCGGAGGGCCGGGAAAGGCGGTACCGGGTGGACGAAGCCCAGCTCGCTCGCGCGGCAGCCCAGCTGGCCTCGGTCGGATCCGCGTGGGACGCCAGGCTGCAACGCGTCAAGCGCATCGCCGAGGCGATCCAGCGCAATCATCAGACAAGGCAAGAACAATGAACCGAGGAGATCACCATGGTGGACATCCTGCACCGGATCGGCGTCAAGACTCCGACGCCGGAAAAGGTCTACGGCGCCCTGACGACCGTCGACGGTCTCGCAGGCTGGTGGACCGACAACACCAGCGGAAGCACTGAGCTCGGAGGCGTTCTCGAATTCCGGTTCCCGCCAGTCGGCGGTTTCGATATGGAGGTCATCGAGCTCGAGCGGTCCAGGCGAGTCTTGTGGCGCGTCGTGGACGGCCCCCAAGAATGGGTCGGCACAACCATCACGTGGGATCTGCGCCAAGACGGCAACTACACCGTCGTCCTGTTCAAGCACGCAGGCTGGAAGGAACCCGTAGAGTTCATGCACCACTGCAGCACGAAGTGGGCCACTTTCCTCATGAGTCTGAAGTCTCTGGTCGAGACGGGCGAGGGTTCCCCTGCACCTCGCGATGTACAAATCAGCGACTGGCACTGAAGGCGGGTCCCGGGATTCAGCCCGCTGAATCCCGGGACCACGCACGCTCCTCAAGCACTTCCATCATCCTCGCGCGGCGGCCGTGAATCCACCCTCAGCCGACGACGGCGACCACGCAGTCAGGAGCCCACGTATGCCGCGAGGTGCTCCCCCGTGAGCGTCGACCGCGCCGCCACAAGCTCTGCCGGCGTGCCCTCGAAGACGACCCGGCCGCCGTCGTGCCCTGCTCCCGGGCCCAGGTCGATGATCCAGTCGGCGTGCGCCATGACCGCCTGATGGTGCTCGATGACGATGACCGATTTTCCGGAGTCGACCAGCCGATCGAGCATGCCGAGCAGCTGTTCGACGTCTGCGAGGTGGAGGCCGCTCGTCGGCTCGTCGAGGACGTAGACCCCGCCCGGCTCCCCCATCTGATTGGCAAGCTTGAGCCGCTGCCGCTCGCCGCCGGAAAGCGTCGTGAGCGGCTGGCCCAGGCTCACATAGCCGAGCCCGACGTCCTCAAGGCGGGCAAGAATTGTGGCGGCCGCAGGAGTCTTGGCCTCGCCTTTGGAGAGGAAGGCGTGCGCTTCCGTGACAGGCAGCTCGAGCACCTCCGCGATGTTGAGACCTCCGAAGCGAAGCTCGAGGACTTCGGCCTGGAAGCGCTTGCCACCGCAGTCCTCACACGGAGTCGAGACGGTCTCCATGAATCCGAGCTCGGTGAAGATCATCCCGTTGCCGTTGCACGTCGGGCACGCGCCCTCGGAGTTGGCTGAGAACAGCGCGGGCTTGACGCCGTTCGCCTTGGCGAATGCCTTTCGGATCGGCTCGAGCAAACCCGTGTACGTGGCCGGGTTGCTTCGGCGCGAGCCCTTGATGCCGCTCTGATCGATGGCTACGACGCCATCGCGCCCCGCCACGGAGCCGTGGATGAGCGAGCTCTTGCCGGAGCCCGCGACCCCCGTGACCGCGACGAGCACGCCGAGCGGAATGTCGACGTCGACCTTCTGGAGGTTGTGCGCACTCGCCCCGCGCACCTCAAGCGTGCCTGTCGGCTTGCGCACCGCTTCCTTCACCGACACACGGTCCTCGATGTGGCGCCCCGTGACGGTGCCGCTCGCCCGGAGGCCGTCGATGGTTCCCTCGAAGCAGATCGTGCCGCCTCCCGACCCGGCTCCTGGACCGAGGTCGACGACGTGATCGGCGATCGCGATCATCTCCGGCTTGTGCTCGACCACCAGAACGGTGTTGCCCTTGTCGCGAAGTCGCAGCAACAGCTCGTTCATCCGCTGGATGTCGTGGGGATGCAGCCCGATCGTGGGCTCGTCGAAGACATACGTGACGTCCGTGAGCGAGGAGCCGAGGTGCCGGAGCATCTTGATGCGCTGCGACTCGCCGCCCGAAAGCGTTCCGGACGGACGGTCGAGGGACAGGTATCCGAGTCCAAGCTCGACGAACGCGTCGAGATTCTCTCCGAGGGCGTTCAGGAGCGGCGCGACCGTGGGTTCGGTGAGCCCTCGGATCCACGCCGCGAGGTCCGTGATCTGCATCGAACAGGCGTCGGCGATGTTGACGCCGTCGATCCTCGACATCCGCGCCCCCTCGCTAAGCCGGGTGCCCCCGCATTCCGGGCACGGTGCGAACGTCGCGAGGCGCTCGACGAACGCCCGGATATGCGGCTGAAGCGAGTCGATGTCCTTGCTGAGCATCGACTTGCGGATCTTGGGAATCAGCCCCTCGTAGGTGACGTTGATGCCCTTCGCCTTGATCTTGGTCGGTTCCTTGTGAAGGAAGGCGTTGAGTTCCTTCTCCGTATAGTCGCGGATCGCCTTGTCCGGGTCGACGAAGCCTGACTCGCTGAAGGTCCGGACCAGCCACCCGTCCGCGGTGTAGCCGGGAACCAGGATGGCGCCCTCGTTGAGCGACTTGGTCTCATCGTAGAGATGCGTGAGGTCGATGTCGGAGACCGTGCCCCGCCCCTCGCAGCGCGGGCACATGCCTCCGTGGTAGATGGCCTCGCGCACGACGGTCTTCTCCCCCGTCGCGCTCGTCATGACCCCGCTCGCCTTCCGGGTCGGGACGTTGAACGAGAAGGCGGTCGGCGGGCCGACATAGGGCGAGCCGAGCTTGCTGAAGAGGACCCGCAGGATCGCGTTGGCATCCGTCACGGTGCCGACCGTCGAGCGGGCGTTGGCCCCCATCCGCTCCTGGTCCACGATGATCGCCGTCGTGAGCCCCTCGAGGAGGTCGACGTCAGGCCGTGCGAGCGATGGCATGAATCCCTGCAGGAACGCGCTGTAGGTCTCGTTGATCATCCGCTGTGACTCGGCGGCGATCGTGTCGAACACGAGCGAGCTCTTTCCGGACCCCGAGACACCCGTGAAGACCGTCAGGCGGCGCTTCGGGATCTCGACGCTGACGTCTTTGAGGTTGTTCTCGCGCGCACCCTGGACGCGGATCATGTCGTGGGTGTCGGCCGAATGCGGCGCGGGCGTCTGGGGGTCCCTCGTCGGGGCCAAGGTCATCGTCTTCTCCATCCTCTCGGCGGAACAGGGGTCAGCGTCGGGCTGAGATCAGCGGACTTCCTGGATACGGATCAGGTTGCCCGCAGGATCGCGCACGGCGCAGTCCCGCACGCCATAGGGCTGATCCGCCGGCTCCTGCACGACCTCGGCGCCGGTCGCCTGCACGCGCTCGAACGCGTCGTCGACGTCGGGGGTTGCCAGCACGAGGTTCGCGAAGGTGCCCTTGGCCATCATCTCCGCGATCATCTTGCGCTCGTCGTCGGTGATGCCCGGCGACGCCGTGGGCGGGTAGAGGACGATCGATGTGCCCGGCTGGCCCGCCGGGCCGACGGTAATCCAGCGCAGCCCGTTGTAGCCGACGTCGTTCCGCACCTCGAAGCCGAGCACGTCGCGGTAGAAGGCAACGGCCGCGTCGGGATCGTCCTGCGGGAGAAAGCTCGCGTGAATGGTGAGGTTCATGCTTGCCATGCTATCGACGGCCTCCGACAGGCACTTCTCGATTCCTGACCGGTCTCGTGACCTGCTTCGCGACGCACGAAGGCATTCCCTCCGTCTCCCCCGCCGCGTCGCGCCGGTAGACGCTGGGGGGCACGCCGACAAGCTCGGTGAAGCGCGTGCTGAAAGTCCCCAGGGACGAGCAGCCGACGGCGAAACAGACGTCGGTTACGCTCATGTCGCCTCGTCGCAGGAGCGCCATGGCGCGTTCGATCCGGCGCGTCATGAGATAGCCGTACGGCGACTCGCCGTAGGCAGACTTGAACAGGCGGCTCAGATGGCCCGCGGACATGTTGACGCCGCGTGCGAGCTCTTCGACATCGAGAGGCCGCTCGTACTCGCGGTCCATGCGGTCACGGACGCGCCGCAGCAGCGCCAGATCGCGCAGATTCGGTGTCGAAATCGGTTTGCTGGCCACATTCGTGATCGTGCTACGTCACCCAGCACTTGTAAAGGACGGCGTCGCCGTGCAGCTCGAGTCTCCTACGGCGCGGGACCGCGACCACGCCGCCGTCCGTTGCCACTGTGGGCCCGGGGACTGCCGCTAGGATGGCGGCCATGACGCGCCATCCAAAAGGATTTGCCAAACCGACGATGATGGACGTCGGACGGCTGGCTGGCGTTTCCCAGAGCACCGTGTCGCACGTCGTGAACAGAACAGGCAAGATCCCGGAAGATACCGAACAGCGGGTCTGGGCGGCCATCAACGAACTCGGCTACCAGCCGAACGAGACGGCGCGCAATCTTCGTCTTCGCCGCAGCCGGACTATCGGACTCGTCACCGACCGCATCGCGTCGTCGCCGTTCGCCGGACGCGTCCTCGTGGGCGCCCAGGACTACGCATGGGACAACGGCTATCTGCTTCTCCTCATCGATTCGCGGCAGGATTCCAAGATCGAATCAGCGGCGATCGACAGCCTGCTTTCACGCCAGGTCGACGGAATGCTCTACGCTGCCATGTCGTGGCGGGAGGTCGATCTTCCAGCGAGCTTCGCCAAGCTCCCCTCGCTCCTCATCAATGCCTGGCCTTCTGCGCGCCGTGACTACCCCGCGATTGTTCCTGACGAGGTGGCTGGGGGTCGTCTCGCCGCTCATGCCGTCGTCGAGGCCGGACACCGCAGGATCGCCTACATCGGAGGCCCGCAGGACGACCCCGCGCGGATCGAGAGAGAGATCGGCTTCCGGGAGGAGCTCGCCTCCGCACGGGTTCCAGTCGACGAGTCCTGGATCCTGACGGGCGACTACCAGATCAGCACGGGGCACAGCCTCACTCACCGCCTTCTGGAGGCGGTGGAAAGGCCGACGGCGATCGTGTGCGGCAACGACCGGATGGCCGTCGGCGCCATCACGGCCGCGCTCGAGTGCGGCCTACGCGTACCGCGGGACCTTTCGATCGTCGGCTACGACGACCAGGAACAGTTCGCGGCGGAGATGCACCCGGCACTCACGACCGTGTCGATCCCCCACTACGCGATGGGTCGGGCCGCCGTCGAGCGCCTCCTCGATTCGCTTCACACGGGCCAGCCTCCGCTGGGCGCGACAATCCCCGGTGAGTTGATTCGCCGGGATTCCGTCGCCGCGCCCTCCCCTGTTTGACGGCTGACGGCGGCCCTTCGGCTGCGCGGTGAGGCTCGCTTGACAGCCAGCGTGGCATAGGTCACACTCACGGGATAAGCCTAATTCATACGTATGAATGGCTTGTCCGCAAGGAGCGTAGGGGATGCCTCACGGCTGCAGGATCAGCTCGTGCCGCGAGCTGGTGTGCGGGGACGAGATTCAAGCGCAAGTTGGCAGCGTTGTGCACTTCCGCGGTCGCGTCACGAATCTGCACCCGCCCATGGACCTGTTCTGGGCCGTCGACGCGATCGGCGAACGCCGCCTCATCGACTTCCACGAATACGCCGTGTACGTCGTGGCCGAAACCGCGGACGCCCTGCGGGCACCGTGAGGACCGCGAGACACGCGACAATCAATGCCATGCCGAGCCAGCCGAACCAGGGCAGGCGCTCCCCCACGACGGCGACGGCGAGCGCCGCCGCGACGAGCGGCTCCGCGAGCGATGCCGTCGTCGCGGTACTCGCCGCGACGCGGCTGAGTCCCCAGCCGAACATCATGTGGCCAACGAACATCGGCACGGCAGCCAAGTAGAGGCCGACGGCGATATTGCCCCACGAGTCGAGGAACGGCCGCCCGACGGCGGCGAGCACGGCGAGCAGGCCGACGGCGCCAACGGCGAACGTCGCGCCGACCGAGGCACGCGACGGGACGCCGAGGCGCATGAGCCGGTGCGATGTCCAGGAATAGAGGGCGTAGGTGGCGGCCGCGACGACGCCAAGCGCGACGCCCGCGAGGGCTTCCCCATCGCTGCCCTGAGCACGACCTCCGCGTGCGAAGCACAGGAGGACGGTTCCCGCGACACCGACGAGGGCGCCGGCGGCCCAGCGCTGCGTGAGTTGCCGGCGGTCGACGATCCGTTCGATGAGTGCTGAAACGACGGGCGCTGCGCCGATCGACACCGCCGTGCCGATGGCGACGCCCGCGAGGCGCATCGAGGTATAGAACGAGAGCGCGTAGACCGCGAGGGCAGCCCCGCCGATGAGCACGAGCGGCCACGAGCCGGCCACGAGCGCTCGGTTCCGGCTTATCTGCCGGGCCGAGGCCACGGCAAGGAAGAGGCCGCCGAACCCCATCGATGCGGCACCGACGGCGAGTGGACTCACGCCGGGCGCGAGCGCGGACGCCGTACCGGTTGTTCCCCAGAGGACGGCCGCCGCGATGACGTAGGCCACCCCGCTGCGGGGAGACCTCGTCTCAGGGAACCATGGCGGCATTCCCCCATTCAATCAGCACACCGCGCGCTGCTCGGGCACGTGACTAGGTGGCGATGACGGCGGACGTCGCGAGGACGTTCCCCTTGGCATCGAGGGCGGCGGCGGCAACGTGAGGCGCCACGGCGACGGCCGCTGTCGTCTCGAATCCGGTGCGCTTGACGACGACGGCCTCCGCAAGGGTCGAAGCCGACTCGCCCGTGAGGAATCTCCAGCTGGCTACCTCGGTCGCGCCATTCCAGCTCGCGAAGATCTGCATCGCGGAACCGTTGCCCTGGATGGCCGCGACATCGGGGAGCGCCTCGGGCTGCGCCGTCCACGGCGCTCGGTACACGCGGTAGGACCCGTTTCCGATGCCGGTCGCTTCGAAGACGGGGGTCCCGTCGGCGGCGAATTCGGTCGCGGAGGGGTCAGAGCCCCATCCGACGAGATAGTGGCCGTTGTCGAGGAATTGGACGTTGCCCATCGCGTTGCCACGGTGGCCGCCCCGCGCCAGCTCGAGCTTGACCGCGGCAGTGCGCTGCTTCTCGTCGACGGCGAGGAGCAGGCCCCTCGACGTCCCCGTCGTGCCGTCCTTGTAATGGTTGTCGAAAACGCTGATCACCCCGCCGGCGCGCTGGCGGACGTCGTGCTGCCATGCGAACGCGGCGCCGTCCCCTATCGCGAAGTCGCTGCGCTTCCCGCCGAGGCGCCACACCACGGCCCCGGTCTTGTCGATGAGGTAGATCGTGTGGGTGTGGCGGAAGGAGACGAGGTACCCGTCCTGACGCGGATCGACCGCGTTGACATGATACGGATCGAAGGCCTTCTGGGCGGTGCTGCCATCGGCGGAGGAATCGTCGGAGGGCCTCACGTAGCTCTCGTCGAGCGGAATGTGGTCGGAGGCCTTCCACGCGAACAGGACCGTCCCCGTCGCGACGTCGACCTCCTGCACGTGGCAGTCATACATGTACCCGTCGGTCCGGCCGCCGAGCGCGGACAGGTCGCGGCGGACGGTCGGATACGCCGTGAGCAGCGCGGTCCCGCGCTGGGTGAGCGTGAATTCGTGCAGGTCGGCCTTGACTCCATCGCCGGCCGAGACTTGGGCGATCGTGCGATACGAGGAATCCTTGATCACCCCGACCCCCTCGCCGTGGCCGCCTGTCCCCTTGCCGCTCCAGTACGTCAGGACAGATTCGCCGTGGTATGTCTGGACCCTCAAATCCGTGACGCCAGCGCCTGTGGGCTCGAGCCATACCGGGTGCCCTTGATTGTCCATGATGAGGCCGTTGGACCCGTGGCCCATGGGGCCCGCGAAGAGGAACCCAGGTGCGCTGGGCGACGAGGACCAGACGTTCACGTGCGGCGTCGTGAGCTTCGTGCTGACGAAGGTCCGGTCGGGTGGCAACGTCGGCCCATCGCCTGTCGCCGGCGAGGGCGTGGGCGTCGCGGCGGACGCACTGGCGGGGAGGGGGAAGACGCTCGATCGGGCTGCGGTTGCACCGGCGACCGCACCGAATACCGCGAGCCCCGCGCCTTGAATGATGTGACGACGGCTCAGGTTCCTCATGGGCTCAGGCTAGGAATGCGGGCTGTGCGTGGTGCAGCATGAACCTGTCGTCAGGCTGAGAGCGACCCAGGGCGGGCCGGGAGGGTGGGCGGCGTCCTACGCGAGCACGAGCGCCCCGGTCAGGCCGACGGCGCCGACGACTGCGGTCGAGGCAGCTGCGAGGACGACGGCCCGCCCTCCTCGCCGTGCGAGCTCGCGAAGCCGGACCCCGGCGCCCAGGGCGAGCATCGCCGTCGTCAGGAGGAAGCTCTGTACCGCCGAGGCGAGGCTGAGAACCTCGTGCGGAACCGGCGCAAGGCTGCGCAGCGCGACCATGGCCACGAATCCGAGGACGAAGAGGGGCACGATCGACGGCCTTGCGGCGCTGCCAGGGCCTCCGGCCGGACGACGGCGGACGGACAGCACGGCAGCGACCGGGGCGAGCATGAGAACGCGAGCGAGCTTGACCGTGACCGCGAGGGTCAGTGCGGAACCACCGATGAGGCCGCCGGCAGCGACGACCTGGGCCACTTCGTGGATCGAGGCCCCGGCCCACAGCGCCGCCGTGCGCTCGGGAAGGCGGAGGGCCTCCGCGAGGAACGGGATCGTGGGGATCATGAGCGTTCCGAAGAGCACGACGAGGGCGACGGCGCTCACGGTGTCCTCTTCGTCGGCGTCCAGTACTGACTCGACGCCCGCCACGGCGGCTGCGCCGCAGATCGAGAAGCCGCACGCGATGAGCAGCGTGCGGGTCGGCGCGATGCCGAGGAGCCGTCCGATCCCGACGGTCGAGAGGAGCCCGACGCCGACGACGGCCACCGCGAGCACGGGAATGGCCCAGCCAAGGGTCGCGAGGTCGCGCACCGAAAGCTGCAGGCCGAGGAGGACGATCCCGATCCGGAGGGGAACCCGGCCCGCGACGACGAGCCCGGCCGTGAGGCGTCCTGGGAGGAACCCGAGGTTGCGCGCGGCTAGCCCGAGGACGATGCCCAGGAGCAAGGGGCTCGCGCCCGGGACCAACCCCGCGAGCCCCGTTGCGATCGCGGCTCCGACGAGGGCCGCTGCGAGGCCCGGGACGATGAGCCGCATCGAGACGCCGCGGGGCGGAGCTTTCGGCTGGGTGGGGGCGGTTGATCCGTGGAGGGCCATGACTCCATGCTTCCGGCCGCCGCCTCGCGCCAGTAGACGGCAGTTCGGCATGGAGCCATATACTGGATATATGGGCGTTCGGGATTGGGATCTGCGGCAGTTCCGGCTCTTGGACGCGCTCGCGCGCCGGGGCAGCATCGGAGCGGCTGCGCGCGAGACCGGCATGGCGCAGCCGAACGCGTCCAAACTCCTCGAGCAGATGGAGCGGTCGGCGGGGTTCGCGCTCGCGCGGCGCACTCCCCGGGGCACGGAGCTCACCGACCGCGGGCGCGTCATCGCCGGGCTCGCCGCCGACGTGCTCGAGGCCGCGGACAGCGTCGCCCGGGCCGTGGACGCCCTCGAAGGCGAGCGCGGCGCGCTGCATGTCTGTGCGAGCATGACAGTCGCCGAGCACCTCATGCCGCAGTGGCTCGCCGCAGCACAGCAGCGCCTTCCGGGCGTGACCGTCACCCTCGACGTCGGCAACACCGACGAGGTGTTCGAGCGCCTCCGGACGGGCGTAGCCGATCTGGGCTTCGTCGAAGGGCCCACCGTGCAGACGGGATTCCGCTACCTCGACGTCGCCCGCGACGAGCTCGTGGTGATCGTGCGCCCAGGCCATCCGTGGGCGGACGACGGCGACATCCCTCCCGAGGCGATCGCCACGGCCGGGCTCGTCGTGCGGGAGCCCGGTTCCGGCACCCGCCAGACGACCGATCTCGCCCTCGCGCCCTACGGTGAGGGCGTGCGTTTCGAGGTGGGCAGCAACGCCGCCCTCGCGGCGAGCGTCGCAGCAGGCCTCGGCCCCGGCGTGGTGAGCCGCCTCGCGGTGCAGCTCGCGCTGCGCAGCGGCCGCCTCGCCGAGGCACGCACGCCCAGCCTGCGCCTCGGGCGCGTTCTGCGCGCCGTGTGGAGCGCCGCCTCGCCCCTTCCTCGGTCGGCCCAAGACTTCCTCGGCCTCGCCGCGAACGCAGCGTCGCGAACGTAGCCTAGAGCTATGAGCCCGCGCCGCCGCCTCGGCGCTGTCGCAGCGTTCCTGGCCGTCGCCGTCGTCGGCTGCTCCCCCGCGCCCCTGCGCTCGGACGGGCAGCGGACACCCGCCCCATCGCCGTCGCCGGCGGCGCCGATCGCCGTCGTCGTCGATCAGTTCCGGGACGGATACGCGAGCGGGACCATCGTCCTTCAGCTCGACGACACGACTGCGAGCGGCGTCACGGTCACCCGCGCCGAGCTCGTGGACCCGCGCTTCGAGGACGGCACAACATGGTCTGGGACGACTGAGCTTTCGCCCGGATACCCGATCAGCCTCCCTGCGGCGACCGCGTCTCCTCGCTGCGGGGCATCGGACGACGACGTCCCGTCCGTTAGGGTGACGCTCGCGGGAGGCGGGCCGGTCGTCGTGCCCGCGGCCGACCCGCACCGGGTGCTCCCGCGCATCCACTCCGAGAAATGCTTCGCCCTCCGCGTCTCGAAGAGCGCGGGACTCCGCCTCGACGACACGCTCACCGAAACGGGGCCCGCCCGGACGGCCACGCTCGAACTCCGCGCCGACCCGCCGCCTACCCCGGGAGCTCGCGAAGACCTCGTGCTCGCCTCGGTCTCCAACACGACCCTCCTCGACGAGGATCCGGCCGCGCCATGGCCAACGAACGTTCGCATCGAGCCGGGAGGTACACCGATTCCCCTCACGATGCGCCCCGCCCGCTGCGACCCCCATGCAGTCGCCGAGGACAAGGTCGGGACCCTCATCCCGCTCACCATCCGAGTGGGCGACGCGACCGGCGTCGTCAAGGTCCCTGCGTCGGACGCGCTGCGGACGAAGATCTACGCCTTCGTCGCGCGCGCGTGCGGGTGGGCCTCCACGGGATGAGCTGCGCCTCGTGTCTGCCGCCCTCGCGCCGCGGGTCCCGCATAGGCTGGGGCCATGAGCCCCGCACCCCTCAGCCCGTGGTCCGCGGCCCGTCTGGCCGAAGCCGCTGCCGAGATCGTGGAAGCCGGAGAGCTTCCTCACATTGTCCAGGCCGGGCATCCCGTGCTGAGGACTCAGGCAATCCCCTTCGACGGGCAGCTCGACGCCGCCCTCCTCGCCGCGCTCGTCGAGGTCATGCGGCGCACGATGCACGCTGCGCCCGGCGTCGGCCTCGCGGCGCCGCAGATCGGGCTCCCGCTCCGGCTCGCGGTGCTCGAGGACGCGTGGGCTGCCGACGAGGGCATTGCGCGGACCCGCGAGCGGCTGCCCCTGCCGTTCTTCGCCGTCCTCAATCCGGCCTACGTTGCTCTCGGCGCAGACGATGCCTCGTTCTACGAGGGCTGCCTCTCGGTGCGCGGCTATACCGCTGTCGTCCGGCGCCCCGCACGCGTCGAAGCACGGTGGACCGCTCCGGACGGCTCTCCGCGCCGCGCCGAATTCTCTGGGTGGCAGGCGCGCATCGTCCAGCACGAGACGGACCACCTCGCGGGAACCCTCTACCTCGACAGGGCCGAGCTGCGCTCGCTCAGCTCGAACGAGGAGTACGCGGCGCGGTGGGCGGAACCGCTGCCCAAGGCGGCCGCGCGAGACCTCGGCTTCTAGCCCTCGGTCATGTCCTCACCCGGGTTCGCCGAGGTGGGGAGGTGCCGCGCCCACCAGCGCAGGATGTGCTCGAAGCGCTGCCTCCGATGATGCGGCGTTCCAGAGCGGGACAGTTCGTGGTTCTCGCCGGGGAAGACAAGCAGCTCGGTGTCGATTCCACGCAGCCTGAGGGCCGTGTAGAAACGCTGAGCCTGTTCGATCGGGCAGCGCCAGTCCTCTTCGGAATGGATCACGAGGGTGGGCGTCGCGACGTCGTCGACGCACGCCATGGGACTCTGGGCGCGCATCTCGTCCGCCGACCAGCCGGTGTACTCGCCGGGGAAGAACCAGCCGATGTCCGCCGAACCCACGAAGCTCGCGGGGTCGAGGAAGCCGCGCTCGACGATCGCCGCCCGGAACCGATGGTCGTGCGCGATCGTCCACGCCGTGAGGTATCCGCCGTAGGAGCCTCCCATGACTCCGAGCCGCTCGCGGTCGAGTCCAGGAAGGGCGTCGAGCACCGAATCGAGGAAGCCGAGGACATCCTCGAAGTCGACGGTGCCCATGCGTCCCTTGATCGCTCGCGCGTGGTCTTCGCCGTATCCGGCCGATCCCCGCGGGTTGCACATGACGACGGCGTATCCCGCCCGCGCGTAGACCTGCGCCTCGTCGAACCAGGCGCCCGTGTACTGGGCGAACGGACCGCCGTGGATGTTCAGGAGAACGGGGTGGGGCCCCTCCTCGGCGGGCAGCACGACCCATCCATGGACGGGCGTTCCGTCAGCGCTCTGCCCCACGAATTCGCGGGGAACGAGCGGCTCAGCAACCTCACCGAGGCGCGCACCGAAGTCCGTGAGCCGCCCGAGGCCGGTGGCACGTGCGACGGCGAGCTCGCCGGGGCTCGTCGCGTCGGCGACGCTGACGACGACGGCGTCGCCCGCCGAATCGACGCCCGTCACGACGAAGGCGCCGTCGGCCAGGACCTCCCTGCCGCCGGACCGAACGTAGGCCACGAGCGCGACGGCGCCGCGCCGCCGCGCGAGCACGAGCGCGCGCCCGTCCGCGTCGACTCGGAGCGCGCCGGGCGCTTCCCCGAGATCGTCGTCGGCCACGCTGATCTGCGCCGTCGAGCCGTCGTCGAAGGAGTGCCAGAAGAGCCGTGTGCCCCAGCCGACGAAGTCGGTCCCCGATTCGCCGAGCTGTGAGGCAAGCACGAAGAGCCCCGAGCCGTCAGGGGCTTCGGCGACGGACTCGACGTGGGCTGCCTCGGGCGCGGCGAGGTCAACGGCGATGCTCTCGCCGCCGTCCGCCGGCGTACGGACGACGCGAGTTGTCAGGGTGTCGATCGCGTCGGGGGCGAACGCCGAGACGGTGTAGATCGAGCGCCCGTCGGCGCTGAAGGAGGGCAGCACGTAGTCCACGGCGCCGGACGTAAGCTGGCGCGCCTCGGGCAGCCCGCTCGGAGCCTCATCCTCGTCTGCCTTGACGCGGCCCCGCGCGGCGACCAGCGGCTCCTCGTCTGCGTCCGGGACGCTGAGGACGAACAGCTGCACTCGCTGATCGGCGGTGTATCCGGGGCCGTTCACGCGGTAGTTGAGCCGCGTGACGAGGCGCGGGTCCTCGGCGCGCGGACCCACGCCCTCGATGCTCCCGTAGCGGCCCTGCTCGGGCTCGCGCGACGTGAACGCGATCCGGCGCGAATCCGGAGACCACACGAACTGCTCGATGCCGAGCAGGCGATTCGTGATGACGCGTGGTTCACCGCCCGCCGACTCGACGATCGCGAGCTGGGCGCGACCCTCTGGGGCCGCTCTCAGGAAGGCGAGCCAAGCGCCGTCCGGCGAATAGCGGGGAGCCGTGTCGCGGAAGCCTCGGGTCAGCCGCCGCGGCTTCCGGCTTCCGTCAAGCTGGACCTCCCAGAGCTGCCCCACTGGTGCATCGGCCCGAAAGTCGGGTCGGGTCGCTGCGACGGCGCATCGCGTGCCCGAGGCGTGGACAGACGGAGTGGACAAGGTCAGGATGGCATCGAGCTGGGCGGGCTTCACGCCGTGAAGCCTAGTCCCAGCTGGCGCGGCTAGCATGGAGGCCATGCCCTTCCCCGCCCAAGAACTACTGCGCTGCCCCGTATGCTCGGGACCGTGGGCGGCTTCCCCGGACGGCGCGGGGGGACGTTCGCTCGTGTGCGCGTCCGGCCACCGCTTCGACGCCGCCCGGCAGGGCTACGTCAACTTCCTCACGGGCCGCGGGACTCGGTTCGTGCCGGACACGGCTGAGATGGTCGCCGCGCGCGAGCGCTTCCTCGGCGCGGGATACTACGCGCCCATTGCACAGGCCGTGGCCGACGCCGCGGCCCCCGCGCTTTCGGGACCCGGCGGCCCGACGGACGACGGCGCGGGCGCTCGCCGAGCCCTTTCCCCGGCGGTGCTCGACGCAGGCGCCGGCACGGGCTACTACCTCGGCGCCGTCCTGGCCCGCTCCCCCGGCGCGAGCGCCGTCGCCCTCGACCTCTCGCGGCATGCTCTCGCCCGCGCCGCGAAGCTTCCGCGGACGGCAGCCGTCGTGTGGGACCTCTGGCGTGACCTTCCGCTGCCGGACCGCTCGGTCGACGTCGTCCTCGATGTCTTCGCCCCACGCAACCTCCGCGAGTATGCGCGTGTGCTACGCCCTCGCGGCGTCTTGTGCATCGTGACGCCGCGGCCGGAGCACCTCGCGGGCCTGCGCGACCTGCTGCCGATGCTCGACGTTCCTGCGGGCAAGGCCGAGGGGGTCGCGCGCGCAGCCGAGCAGGATTTCGAGGCGGGCTACCGCCGTGCCATCGAGTTTCCGCTCGTTCTCGACCGGGATGCGGCGGCCGACCTAGCGCTCATGGGCCCGGCCGGGCACCACACGGAGCGCGCCGTCCTGCTCGCCAAGCTGCCCGCGGGCCCGCTCGAGACCGAGGGCGCGGTCGAGCTCAGCGTGCTGCGCCGGCGCTGACCTCGCGCTCGGACCCGGCAGGGTGCCGAGAAGCGCGCGGCTCGAGCTCGGCGCGGAGAAGGCGCAGCGCGAGCTGAATGAGGGGGCCGATCGTGAAGGCAAAAATCGCGGTTCCCACTCCGAGCGTTCCCCCAAGAAGCCATCCAGCCACGGTCACAGACACCTCGATCGCGCTGCGCACAGCCCACACGGGCCAACCGGTTCGCGCCACGAGCCCTGTCATGAGGCCGTCACGAGCCCCCGGGCCGAGGCCCGCGCCGATGTACAGAACCGACGCGAAGGCGAGCAGGACGAGCCCCGCTGTGAGGAATGCAGCCTGAGCAACGGGCGCCCAGACGGGCACGCTGCTCGCGGGCGGAACCCATGCGAGCCCGAGATCGGCGAAAACCCCGATGAGGGCCGCATTGGAGACGGTCCCCCAGCCCGGTCGCTGGCGAAGCGGGATCCACAAGACAAGCACGGCGACGCTGATGGCGATCGTCGCCGTGCCGAATGAGAGGCCGAATGTCTTGGCCACTCCTTGTCCCAGCACGTCCCACGGCGAGCCGCCCAGTCCGGCCCTCAGGATCAGGGCGATCGCGATCCCGTAGGCGAAGAGTCCCACATAGAGACGGAGGAGGCGGAGCAGAAGGCGCGGGCTTGAAAGGAGTCCCGACGAGAGCATCGACGCCCGGGTAAAAAGTGCCATGAGTCGAGAATGGCCACAAGTGGACTGCAATAAAAGGGCCAATTCTGGAACAATGGCCTCATGAGCGGCATCACAGCGGCGAGATTGGCCTCGGTTCTCGGACCGTGGCGGAGCAAGGGGCCTGCGTATTCCGCGCTCGCCGACCGGATCAGGCTCGTCTCCCTAGACGGCCGGCTCGCGCACGGGACGCGCCTGCCCGCGGAGCGAGACCTCGCGGCGGCGCTCCGGGTGAGCAGGACGACGGTGGCCTCCGCCTACGCACGCCTGAGGGAGCTGGGGGCGATCGAGAGCCGTCGCGGTTCGGGAAGCTTCGTGTCGCTTGGCGCTCGGCCATCCGCCGACTCGGCGCCCGACGGAATCCCCCTCGACTTCACCAAGGCCGCCATGCCGGCGGCATCCGCGGTCGCGACGTGCTACGCCGCGGCGGCCCAGCGGATCGGGCCCGAGCTCGCCCGCTCGGGCTATGAGATCGTCGGGCACCCCGAGCTCCGCGAGGCCGTCGCCATGCATTTCCGCCGGCGTGGGGTTGCGACAGACCCCGACCAGATCCTCGTGACGTCGGGGGCTCAGCACGCCATCGCGCTCCTCACCCGGCTCCTTACTTCCCCGGGCGACCGCGCGCTCATCGAGCATCCGACCTATCCCCACGCCATCGACGCGATCTTGTCCGCGAGGGCGCGCGCGGTCCCAGTTCCCGTCGACACCGACGGAGGGTGGGACCTCACAGAGGCAGAGGCCGCGCTCAGGGCCGCCGCGCCGTCGGTCGGCTACGTCATGCCCGACTTCCAGAACCCGACTGGCGCGAGCCTGCCCGACGACGCGCGCGCACGCCTCGCCCGTGCGGCCGACCGGCACGCAACGGTGCTCATCGCCGACGAGACCACCATGTGGCTCGACCTCCGGCGCGGGCCGCGTGAGCCGCTCGCCGCCTTCTCCCCTTCCGTCGTGACGGTCGGCGGGCTCGGCAAGCTCGCGTGGGGCGGCCTGCGTGTCGGATGGATCCGCGCCCCGAGGACTCTCATCGCCCGGCTCGCCCAGTCGCGGACGAGCATGGATCTCGGCACGCCCGTCTTCGAGCAGCTCGTCGCCGTCGAGCTCATAGCGCGCGAAGCGGAGCTGGTCGCCGAGCGGCGAGTGCGGCTCTCCGAGGGGCTGAGAACGATGCGCTCGGCCCTCACCGAGCAGTTTCCCGAGTGGACCATCCCCGATCCGGAGGGCGGGCTGGCGCTCTGGATCAGCTGCGCGCCGTGGTCATCGTCCGAGCTCGTCCTCGGCGCCCGGGAGGAGGGGCTTGCCCTCACGGCCGGTCCGAGATTCGGCCTGCACGGCGCGTTCGAACACCGGCTCCGCCTGCCCTTCACCGAGTCACCCTCGACCATTCGGGAGGCCGTCGGGGCGCTCAGGAGGTCGGCGGATCGGCATGCGAGCGGCCCCCTCCCCGAGCCCCTCGTGGCCGTCTGAGCGGCGCTCGCCCGCGATGAACATGTTGCCCGCCAAAGCCCCCCAACGGGGGTTCCGCTGGGCTAGGGTAGTGGAAGGAATGGGGGATGGAGGACGGTCGATGGACTGGATCGAAAACAACGCGTGGATGCTGTGGCTCGTGCTGGCCCTCGTCCTGGGCGGGATCGAAATGGTCAGCCTGAGCTTCGTCTTCCTCATGTTGAGCGGCGGAGCACTCGCGGCCTTCGTGACGGCCTTGCTCCACGGACCGGCCTGGCTTCAGGGCCTCGTCTTCGCTCTCGTCTCCGTCGGCATGATCGTGTTCGTCCGCCCCCTCGCCATTCGGCGCATGCGTCGTGGCATCGAAGACGTCCGGACCAATGTCGATCGGCTCGTCGGCTCGCGGGCCACCGTCATGGAGCCCGTCGACAGCGCCAAGGGACTCATCAAGATCGGCGGCGACGTCTGGACCGCGCGGGCCGAGCGCGGAGAGTTCCTGCCCGGAGACGTCGTCCAAGTCGTGGCCATCGACGGGGCCACAGCCGTCGTCGCTCCCGGCGACGAAACCTCACCGTATCGGAGCTGACGGCCGAGCAGGCCTGAGGCGAACCAACAGCAAGGGGGATCACCATGGACGCAGGCGGAATTGTCCTTATCGTCGTCGTCATCGCACTCATCCTGTTCGTCATGACGGTGCTCGTCCGTTCGGTGCGCATCATCCCGCAGGCGCGCGCCGGCGTCGTCGAACGCCTTGGCAAGTACCAGCGCACGCTTACGCCTGGCCTCACGCTCCTCATCCCGTTCGTCGATCGCCTCCTGCCGCTCCTCGACCTCCGCGAGCAGGTGGTCTCCTTCCCGCCCCAGCCGGTCATCACCTCGGACAACCTCGTTGTGTCGATCGACACGGTCGTGTACTTCCAGGTGACCGATGCTCGAGCCGCGACCTACGAGATCGCGAACTACATCCAGGCAGTCGAACAGCTCACGATCACGACGCTCCGCAACGTCGTCGGCGGGCTCAACCTCGAAGAGGCCCTGACCTCGCGTGACCAGATCAACGGCCAGCTCCGCGGCGTCCTCGACGAGGCGACCGGCCGCTGGGGCCTTCGCGTCTCGCGTGTCGAGCTCAAGGCCATCGAGCCGCCGCACTCGATCCAGGACTCGATGGAGAAGCAGATGCGGGCCGAGCGTGATCGGCGCGCCTTGATCCTCACGGCCGAGGGCACCAAGCAGTCGGCGATCCTCACGGCAGAGGGCGAACGGCAGGCGCAGATCCTCAAAGCCGAAGGCCAGGCAAAGGCCGCCGTCCTCAAGGCCGACGGCGAGTCCCAGGCCATCCAGAAGGTCTTTGAGGCCATCCACCGCGGCGACCCGGACCCCAAGCTCCTCGCCTACCAGTACCTCCAGACGCTGCCCAAGATCGCGGAGGGCGGCTCCAACAAGCTCTGGATCATCCCGAGCGAGGTCGGGGACGCACTCAAAGGCATCGGCGGGGTGCTCGGCAACGTCGGGCAAACGGCTGCCGCGGGGGTTGGCCCCTCAGCAGCGCCTTCCACGGCCGACGGCGTGGCGCCCTCGGCTGGAGGCGCTGAGCTGACCTCCGCGCCCGTGCCGAACCTGGAGGAGGACGCACGCGCCTTCGAGGAGGAGGCCTCCCGACCGTCAGAGCTCGATGCCGAGGCCCAACGGCTCCTCGAGCACCATCCACGCCGACTCGCCGGCGACGACGACACGCCCTGACCGACGCCACTGACCGCACCGAGCGCGCTCCTGCAGCGTCCGGCCTATAATGGGAAGTCCGCCCGGGAACACGCGAGCTCCGGCGGGCGTTGTCATGTGCGTCAGGCCCTGAGGCCGGGCAGCAGATCGTGAGGGAGAAGATATGAGCGACCGCAGCCTGCGCGGCATGCGTCTGGGTGCACAGTCCATGGAAAGCGAAGCCGGCGTCGAGCCGGCGCCGCGTCAGCGCGTCGAGTACCGGTGCGAGGACGGCGAGCAGGTTTTCGTGACGTTCTCCTCCGAGGCGGAGATCCCTCCCGTCTGGACGTCGAAGACCGGCAAGGAGGCGTTCCTCGTCGACGGCGAGCGGCCGTCCGAGAACGCCGAGAAGGCCGTTCGCACGCACTGGGACATGCTCCTCGAGCGGCGCAGCATCCCGGAGCTCGAGCAGATCCTCGAGGATCGCCTCGCGCTCCTCAGGGAGAAGCGCGGAGAGCGCGCCGGCTGACGCACGGCACAGTGCACTTGTCGGACGATTGAGGGGCGGGAACCGAATGGGTTCCCGCCCCTCAATCGTCGTCCGCGCTCTGGATGAGGCGCCCTATCCCGCGCCGCCACCGCGCTCGACTACGCTGCTCGGGCGGATGGTTTCTCCCGCCACCGAGAGCTGGACAGGGCCACGGAACACCTCGGCAGCGTCCACGAGAGCCTGAGCGCCCATCGCAGGATCAGAAAGATGCGTCAGGACGAGGCGTCTCACGCTGGCTTCGGAGGCCAGCTCGCCAGCCATTCTGGCGGTGAGGTGCCCGTGCCCCACCAGCGCGTCGTCGTCGGCCTCGAGATAGGTCGCTTCGCACACGAAGATGTCGGCATCCGCTGCCGCCTCGAGAACTGGCCGGCAGTAGCCGGTGTCCGAGGAGAAGGCGACCACCCCACCGTCCGGCGATTCGAAGCGCAGGGCCGCCGATGGAACGCTGTGGTGGGCGGCGTAGGAGCGGAACTGCAGTCCGTCCGCCTCCAACGAGGTCACGCCATCCCGCGCAAGGCCGCGTATCTCCCATGACTGGAGGATCGGGCTGTTCATGGTTGGCAGGGACTCGATGCCGAAGAGCTCGTCGAACCTTCTCAGGCGATCGATCTCCTCGCGGGGGACGTAGACGGGGATCCGTGGCCGCACCTGTGGGAAGGTCCATCTGTAGGCCCACGCCATGAGGTCGAGGCTGTGGTCGGCGTGCAAATGTGTCACGACGATGGCCCGGAGCTCAGCAAGGTCGTGGCCCGCCTGGCAGTAGGCGAGGAGCGAACCGGGTCCCGCATCGACGAGGATGAGTCCAGTCCGACCGTGCACAAGGTACGAGGAGGCTGCACCATGCGCGGTCGGCGCTGTTGCGCTGCCGCCCAGGATTTCGAGTTCGAGCAATGGGGTTCCTTCAGTTGGGCGAGCCGATGAGGAGGCTCGCGTGGCCTGGTCGCACAGCGACGCGGACGTGCCTGGGGACGCCGACATCAGCTGGAGTTCGGATGGTGAGGACGGTCCCCGCCGCCTCGAGCGTGATGTGGAGCGCCTCGCCGACGAACTCGGTATGGGTCACTTCGGCGTCAAGCGCTGTTTGATCGCGAGGCGCGTCGCCAACGATCATGAGCGACTCGGGGCGCATCAGAACGCGCGTTCGTCCGTGGGCCGAAGTCCGCTTGACGAGTCCGTCGAGAGGCACCCGCCAGCGGCCGTCGAAGAGCACGGCATGCTCCCCGTCGAGATGCGCATCGAGCAGCCGAGACCCGGCGAGGAAATCCGCAACCAAGGCGTCGGCCGGGTCGTTCCAGAGCTCGCGAGCTGTGCCGAACTGCACGATGCGACCCTCGCGGAGCACAGCGATCCTCTGTCCGAGGGCAAGCGCCTCGCGCTGATCGTGGGTCACAAGGAGCGTCGCGCTGTCCGCAGCGCGCAGCAGCTCGGCGAGCTCTCGCCGGAGACCGCCACGAAGCTGCGGGTCAAGAGCTGCCATCGGCTCGTCAAGCAAGAGCACGCTCGGTTCGACGGCGAGGGCCCGGGCGAGGGCCACCCGCTGGCGCTGTCCGCCCGAGAGCTGGTCTGGACGGCGATCGGCGAGATGTCCGAGGGACGTGAGCTCGAGGAGCCCGTCGACGGTGCGCTGGCGCTTTGTCGCAGGGACTCTCCGCGCCCGCATGCCGTACGCGATGTTGGCCGCGACGCTCATGTGCGGAAACAGGGCGTAGTTCTGAGGAACGAGTCCTACGCCGCGCGAGGGCGGGGCAGCACGAGTGACGTCGAGCCCTCTGATCGCGATGCGTCCTTCGCTGAGCGGAACGAGGCCGGCGACCGCACGGAGAGTCGTGCTCTTCCCACACCCGGAAGGGCCGACGAGTGCGACTGTTTCTCCGGGGGCCACGTCGAGGGTGATCTCCCCCGCCGCCACCGTTCCGCCGTAGCGCACGGTGGCCCGCTCGATGAGGAGCCCTGCGTGGGCCGCGAGGGATTCCGGGACGATCGTCATGTCTTGCTCCTTCCTGCCCGTCGCTGCAGGGCAACGATCGCGCCGAGCACTGGCACGATGAAGGCGATGAAGATGATGGTCTGGGCGGAGGCGAGCTCGAGGCGCCCTGTCGAATAGGCGTCGAACAGAGCGAACGGAATCGTGGGCGCCGCGGGCGGATTCACGAAGAAGCTGATGTTGAACTCGCCGAAAGACAGTGCGAAGACCATGGCTGCTGCCTGTGCGAGCCCTACGGCGCACGCGGGAATCGTGATGGTCCGGGCCACGCGCACGTGGCTCGCGCCAAGGCTCCGCGCCACGTCCTCAGCCGCCCGCAGGCTGGGATCGGCGAGCACAGGGACGAGTGCGGCGAGGGTGAACGGAAGCGTGAAGACGAGGTGGGCCATGACGAGGAGGAATCCGCTCGGACGCAACGGCGGGAAGGTCCCCACGAGGGCCACGCTCAAAGCGATTCCGGGAATGGCGAGCGGAACGTTCACGAGGTAGCCGACAAGGAATGTCGCCCACGACGGGCGCCGTGCAACCCACCACGAAATCACGCCGCCGAGCAGGAGATTGAGCAGGACGACGCCCAGCGCGATCGCGAGACTTCGGGCGACCACTGGAGCGAGTGGGACCCAGGCGTAGCCGAGCCAGTCGAGCGTGGGTCCACCGCCCCACGGGCCGTGGGAGAAGTCGACGCTGGTGGCGGCGATGGCGGTCGCGAGAATCGGCAGCAGGACGAATGACAGGACGACGGCGAGTACGGCTCGGTTCATGCGCGGCTCACCGCCCACTTCGCGCCCCGCGATAGGAGCCGCCCCACCGCGATGGCCGCCACGGCGCCGAGCGCCAAGAGAACGGCAAGCGTCGACGAATCGGCGAGGCGATAGCCAGTCGTGAGTTCGTTGACGACATTCAGCGGGAGCAGTCGCACACCTTCAGACAATGTGGCGACCGTGCCGTAGCCGCCAAGGGCCACGGCGCTCGCCGTCGCGCACGTCTCAATGACGGCAGGCAGGAGCATCGGAAGGGTCACGGTCGCGAAAACACGCACTCGCGATGCCCCGAGAGTTCGGGCGCATTCAGCGAGCGCGGGGTCGAGAGCGGCGGCAGCGCCCCGCAGAGGTCCGAGCACGCGGGGGAAGCTGAAGTAGACGTACGCCACGAGCATCCCGCCGAAAACGTACGCAAACCCGGAAAATCCTTCCCAGATGAGGCCGAGGAGGCCTGTCCGTCCCACGAGCACGATGGCGAAGAACCCGATGATGATGCCCGGGAGGGCCATCGGGAGAGCCAGCAGCGTGTCGGCGGCCGAGGCGCTGGCCCTCTCCCGCCGGGCTGCGCTGCGCTTGCCTTGGCGAAGGACGATCGGCAGGACGAGCCCGAGGCTGATGCAGACGCTCCCGATGGCAACAAGCACAGAGTTTCCCAGAGCAGAACTGACGCTCTTCGATGCGAAGGCTCGGTCATAGTGTTCGAGGGTGAAGCCACCACTGGCCGGTGCGATACCTACGCCGAAGGAGTTGGCCACCAGGACGGCGACCGGATACACACTGAACAGCAGGACCGGCGCAAGCGCGAGGACCAGGACGAAAGCCCCGGGGAGCACGTCTCCGAATCGAAGGCCGCGCGGCGCTGAGAGCGACCCGGTCGGCATCAGAAGCCGACCTTGTCTTGGTACAGCTTGATGAAGTCTTGCTGCACCGCGCCCTGCTTCGCGTAGTCGATCGTCACCGCACGCCGGTAGTCCGCGTCCGGCAGCACTTTGGCGGCGATATCCGCCGGGACGCTCCCAACCACTGGGCGCATGTAGCCCTTCGCGAACAGTTCTTGCCCATCCTTCGAGAAGTAGAAGTCCAGCAGCGCCTGCCCATTGGCGCGATGGGGCGCTCCCGCCACGAGCCCCACAATGTAGGGGATCTGGAGCGATCCTTCCTCAGGAATGACCACCTGGACGTTCGCTCCGGTGTCGCGAAGCTTGTAGCCGTTGAAATCCGTGTCGATGAGGATCGGGATCTCGCCTTGGGCGACCTTCGCCGTCGCCGTCTGGGCAGAGGTCGAAGCGCCGTTTTCCTTCAGCGCCCTCAGATACTCGAGCCCTGGACGCCAGTCATCGAGGCTCCCGCCGAGCGAGAGATTGGCTGCTGTCGCGACCGAGTATCCGACGGCCGCCTGCGTCGGGTCGAGATACCCGACCTTCCCCTTGTACTTCGGGTCGAGGAGATCCTTCCATCTCGTGGGGACCGGGGCACCGCCCAGATGGTCCTTGTTCACGATGAAGGCGACCGTGCCGGTGTGCACGGCCGACCAGAGGCCCCCTGGATCCCGCAGGCCGGTGGGTACAGCTTGGGCCCCGGCGGGGACGTACTTCTCGAGGACACCAGCTGCCGAGAGCTGGCCCGCGAAGGCGATGCCAGCGTAGGCTACGTCCGCAACCGGCGCCCCCTTCTCGGCCTGGAGTGCGGCAAGCGCCTGGCCGGAGTTCTTCGGATCATTGGGGGCGCTGATGCCGGTCTTCTTGGTGAAGGCTGGAAGCACCTCGCCGAAGTTTCCCCATTGGGCCGGCGAGTTGTAGGTGATCACGACAGAGTCACCCGAAGCCGACGGTTTGGACTGCGAGGCGTCCGCAGGCGGAGTCACGTTTCCGCACGCAGTGAGAACTGATGCGACTGAGATCAGGGAAATGATTCCGGTGAGTGCGGTTCGACGAGAGATCATGGCTGTTCCTCCGAGAAAGGTGCGAGTGCGGCGGCTCGGGCCGCCGATGCTTAAACCATTCAGCACCGCCGTGGCCGCTCGGGTGAATCTTGCTGAACGCTTGCCCCAGGGAAACCGAACATCAGGTGAACCGGCCGCGGGTTATCGGCCGGCTGCACGAGGGCCCGCATCTGCAAGGTTGATACTTGAACGACCGCGGCTGTCGCCCGCGGAGAAGCCCAATCAGAGGAGGCACATGGCCGCGCGGCCCACGCTCTTGGATGTCGCACAGCGCGCAGGCGTCTCAACTGCTCTCGCCAGCTACGCCCTGAACGGGACCGGCCGCGTGGCGGCGTCGACCGTCGAACGCGTGCTCGCGGCGGCCCGTGACCTCGACTACCACGCGGACGCCCGGGCGCGCAGCCTGCGCACCGGACGGTCGACCGTCTATGGCGTCATCATCCGGAACATGCGGAACCCGTTCTTCCTCAACGTGCTGCGCGGCATGGAAATGCGCGCGGAGGAGGACGAGGCGTCGCTGCTCATCATCAACTCGGCCTACGACCCGGCCCGCGAGGCTGCCGCCCTCCGACGGCTCACGGCAGAGGGGGTTGGCGGCATCGCGATCGCCCCGATCGGCCGAAAGGGTCCGCTTGCCGAATGGGCGGCAGCGCACTCAAGCCTTCCCGTCGTCGCGTTCAACCGGACGCCGGACCCAGCCGATCGTGCGACATCGGCCCGAGTTCCCACCGTCGGTCCTGACGATCCCAGCGCCGTGCAGCTCGCCGTGGGACACCTCCGCGAACGTGGGCACCGCAGTGCCATTCTCGTCGCGGCGCCCACCGAGCTCGCCGCAGACTGGGGGCGAGAGGCCGAGTTCATCCGGCTCTGCGGGGAATGGAACATGGAGGGCCGGATCATTCGCTGCCCCCTCGATCACGAAAGCGTCTCGCGAGCCGTGGCGCGTTCCCTGAGAGGCGCAGCCCACCAGGCGTTCGTGGTCAATTCAGACTATCTGGCGGCGGCCATCTACGACGCGGCGCATTCATGCGGCAAACGCATTGGGTGTGACGTGAGCGTCATCGGCCACGACGACCTGGCGACGTCCGCCCTCCTCGCGCCCGGCCTGACGACAATTGCCTTCGACCAGGAACGACTGGGGCGCCAGATCATGACCATGCTGCTCGACGCACGATCAGAGCCGCGAGACATCCGCCTCCCGGTCCGCCTCGTCGCGCGGGATTCGGTCGCGGACCTTCGCGCTCCCTAGCCCCTGAGTCGAAGTCTCAGCGCTCGGCGCGGCGCGTGAGCCGCGCCCAGCGATCGGAAAGGCCCCACTTCGTGACGTTGAGCATGGCCTCGACGACGATGTTCCCGCTCATCTTCGACGAGCCGAGCTCGCGCTCGACAAAGGTCACGGGTACCTCGACGACGGAGAGCCCCATCTTCGCAACCCGCCACGCGAGGTCGACCTGGAAACCGTAGCCGACCGACTCGACGGCGCCCAGATCGAGCTTCTCGAGCGTCGTGCGGCGGAAGGCACGATATCCGGCAGTCATGTCCTTGACCTTGAGGCCGAGCATGATCCGCGCATAGGTGCTGCCGGTCCGCGAGATGAGCTGACGGTAGAACGGCCAGTTCACGACCGACCCGCCGGGAACCCAGCGCGAGCCGATCACGAGATCAGCGCCACTCTCGATCGCATCGAGAAGACGCGGAAGCTGCTCAGGCTGGTGCGATCCGTCTGCGTCCATTTCGATGATGACGTCGTAGTCCCGCTCGAGGCCCCACTTGAAGCCGGCGATGTAAGCGGCCCCGAGGCCCTCCTTGCCCCTGCGGTGCATGACGTGAACCTGGGAATCCTCCGCGGCGATGCGATCGGCCAGCGCACCGGTTCCATCAGGGCTGTTGTCGTCGGTCACGAGCACGTCGGACGCGGGCACCGCCGAACGCAGCCGCCCGAGAGTCTTGGGAAGGGACTCGAGCTCGTTGTACGTCGGGATGATCGTCAGAATACGCACGCGGGCGTCCCTTTCGGAGACTGGACAGGGTCGGCGCCCGCGGAAGAGGGCGCAATGTCCCATTATATCCAGTGCCCAGGCAGGCCCACGCGCCTTCGGGCCAGTCGCGGGGCTGGCAGCTGGTCAGTCCCCCGACTGTTTTCTACTGACACGTGGACCTGCCCCCAGGGGCAGTGCCACCGCCCGAGCTGCTCGGCGGCGACTGGACTGTCCGCACCGCGGCGCAGCCCGATGACAATCGATCCTACGTGCCCCACCAGTCCTGTCAACCGTCTCCCGACCTGCGACGACGCACGTTTCCCCACCTCAGCTCGCTTTTCGGCGTGCCCGGAAAGGCTCTCACCGCCGCAAACCGCGACACATGACGCAAGTCACGCGGCGAATCCCTCAGCGCGAAAGAGCTCGACGCCGCGATGAACTGTCGCGAGGCAGCGCGGACGGTTCTCGGTGTCGAGGGCCGGGAGCAACGGGGTGCGGGCCCTCGGGTCGGTGCTCCACGCCTGCACCCGCTCGTCGGCAACCTGGACCATGAGTTCGTCGACCTCCCACACGGCAAAGCTCGCAGGCGCTCCCGGAACGAGCTGACCGATGAGCGGGTGCGGGTGCCGAACGGCGCGCCAGCCCGCTCGGGTGTGACCGATGAACGCGGCCCGAGCCGAGATGCGCTCACTCGGAGTCGAATGCCGCAAGCATGCCGCCACACTCGCCCACGGATCGAGGGCGCAGACGGGCGCGTCGCTGCCGAAACACACGGGGACCCCTGCCGAGGCGAAGCTCGCGAACGGATTCATTCCCCTGCTGCGCGTGCCCAGACGCCGATCGTAGAGCTGGCCGGGCGTCCCCCAGGCCGCGTCGAAGAGCGGCTGCGCACTCACGGTCACGGCATGGCCCGCAAGCGCCGAGATCGCCTCGGCGGACGCCATCTCCACATGCTCGAGGCGATGCCCGGCCGCGCGGATGGCCGAGGCTCCAACGCGTTCGGAAGCACGGCGAAGGCCCTCGAGCGCGATCGCGAGCCCGCCGTCGCCGATCACGTGGAAGCCGCCCTGAATCCCCAGCTCGGAGCACGCCGCGAGATGCCGTGCCACCTGTTCCGGGTCGAGGTACGCCACCCCGCGGCGTCCGGCATCGTCGTCGTAGTCCTCTGTGAGGAACGCGGTCCGGGAGCCGATGGAGCCGTCAATGCTCAGGTCGCCGGCGAAGCCCAGGACCGGAACGCCCAGTTCGGCAAGGAGCGCGCGCCCCTCGTCCGCCTCGGAGATGAGCTGGCCCCAGTACGCCATGACCTCGGGGAGCGCGTCGTCGCCGCGATCCCCGAGCAAGAGACGGAGGTCTTCGATCCCGGCGATCTGGGGCGCCGCCTGTTCGACGAGGGCGACGTAGCCCTGTCTCGCGGCGTGCTCGAGCGCCGTGCGGTGGAGGGCCCTGAGCTCGGCGGGGCGAGAGGGCCTCGCGGTCTCCCGGATCGCCCCGAGCGCGGCCTGTGTAGCCACCGGGCCGTTCGACCATCCCTCGAGAGGGGCGGCGCCCGCGGCGGCGGTCAGGCCAGCGGTGACGAGCGCCGAGTGGACGTCGACGCGTACGAGGAACGCCTCGCGGCCGGAGGCCGCTCGGTGGAGCTCCTCCGCCGTGGGCAGCGTCGGATCGTCCCACAGAGACTCGTCCCAGCCGTGGCCGCGCAGGATGCCCTCTGCTGCGGGTGCAGCGGACACCGCATCGAGGAGCTCTCTGGCCGAACGGACGCCCGTTAGGTCAAGCGATTGCAGGGCCAGGCCCGTGTCGGCAAGGTGGACGTGCGAGTCGACGAATCCGGGCGCCACGAGCGCTCCGTCGAGGTCAACAATCCTCGTCCCGGGGCCCGCAATCGACTCGGCGGCGTGTTCCGTGCCGACCCACGCCACGGTGTCGCCGTCGACGAGCATGGCCGACGCCAAGGGATCCGCGGTCGAGTAGACCGAGCCGTTGCGATAGAGGGTCAGAGCACGTTCTGCGGGCGTGCCGGATTCATTCATGCCTTGCGTGGCCTTTCTGTTGGCGGCGCTGTCGACGCGGCGCTGTCGATGCGGCGTTGGGCGTGCATTCCGTGCCGAAACCGTTCGGTCAGTCGGCGACGCCCGAGTAGGCGACGACGCCGCGCTTGATGCTGTCGATCCCGGCGTGGCAGAGTCGCCGCACGCGCGGCTCGATGCCTGGGACGTCGGCGAGCTGGTCGAGCAGGTCGATGACCTGCTTGACCCACCGCACGAAGTCCCCCGCAGCGAGTTCGGTGCCCGCGAGCACGTTCTGGAGGTCGCGCCCGCGCGCCCACTTGTACAGCGGCCACACGAGCCCGAAATCGGGCTCCGCGGTGCGCGGGAGGCGGTGCTGTTCCTCGACGTCCTCGAGCTGGGACCACTCCCGGAGCACGATGTCGACAGCGATGTCGAGCGAAACGGTCGGCATTTTGGGCGGCAGGCCCGGCTCGTCGCGCTTCGCCTGATACACGAGGATGCTTGCGAGGGCCGCGAGCTCCGCTTCGTCGACGTCGTCGAACGCACCGGCTCGTAGGGCGAGCGCGGTGAGAAGATCTTTGTCCCCGTAGATGCGGCGAAGCTGCTGGCCCCGGTCCGTCACGCGGAGGTCGCCGTCGGCGCCCTCGAGGCAGCCGTAGGCTTCGAGGACCTCGCACACGCGGTCGAACGTCTTGGCGATCGTGTTGGTGCGCCCCTGGATCTGTTCGACCAGTCGGTCGGTCTCACGGCGCAGCCTGGTCCAGCGATCGGCCCACCGCGCGTGGTCTTCGCGTTCGGCACAGCCATGGCACGGATGCGTGCGCAGTCTGCGCCGCAGCTCCGCGATCCGCTGTTCGGTGTCCTCGTAGCCCGCGGCGAAGGCGAAGTCGCGCCGAGAGCGGCGCGGCTCATGCCGACCCGGGGCGTGGTCGCGCGCCGCGTCGTGCCCACTGCGCGAGCGGTCGACGGCGTGGCGCATCGATGCGGCGAGGTCGCGCCGGTCCTTGGGCCGCTTGGGGTCAAAATGCTTGGGGATCCGGATCCGGGCGATCGGCTCGATGGGACCCTCGAGGTCCTGGAACCCGATACGGCGCAGATCGTGGTCGAAGGTCAGCACGTGCGGGCGGGGTTCGCGAGCGTTCGTGTCCGCGGCCAGGACGACGGCGGTGCCGCTCAGCCGACCCTGCGCGAACTCGACGACGTCGCCGGGCTGGAGACGCGCGAGCGAGTCGACGGTCATGTTCCGCCGTGCCCGGCCGGCCTCGCGGGACGCGTACTTCTCGGCGGACGAGAGCTCCTCGCGGAGGCGCGCGTACTCGGTGAAGTCGCCGAGGTGACAGGTCATGGCCTTTTCGTAGCCCGCGAGCGATTCCTCACGGTCGCGCACTTGCCGCGCGAGCCCCACGACCGAGCGGTCGGCCTGGAACTGCGCGAAGGAGCTTTCGAGGATGTCGCGTGCCCTCTTTCGGCCGAATTGGGCCACGAGGTTGATGCTCATGTTGTATGTAGGCCGGAAGCTCGAGTTGAGCGGATAGGTCCGGCGGGACGCGAGCCCCGCGAGGGCCGCTGGATCGAGCCCAGGCCGCCATTGGACGACGGCGTGCCCCTCGACGTCGATGCCGCGCCGCCCGGCGCGGCCCGTGAGCTGCGTGTACTCCCCCGCCGTGATGTCGACGTGGGCCTCGCCGTTGAACTTCTCGAGCTTCTCGATGAGGACGCTCCGCGCAGGCATGTTGACGCCCAGCGCAAGAGTCTCCGTCGCAAACACAGCCTTGACGAGGCCAGCCGCGAAGAGCTTCTCGACGACTTCCTTGAACGTCGGCAGAAGGCCCGCATGATGAGCGGCGAGACCCCGCAGCAGCCCCTCGCGCCAGCCCCAGAACCCCAGAACGCCGAGGTCCGAGGGCGGAAGATCCTTCGCGGCGGCCTCAACGGCCTCGGCGATCTGGGTGCGTTCGGCCGGAGTCGTGAGGTCGAGGCCCGCGTCGACGCACTGCTGCACGGCGGCGTCGCATCCGGCCCTCGAGAAGATGAAGTCGATCGCCGGGAGCAGCCCCTGCCGCTCAAGCGATTGGATCATCTGGGGACGGCTCGCGCGCGTCGCGGACGCCTGGACGCCTTCGGGGCGCCCGCCCTGCCGCCCGCCGGCAGGACCGCGCGAACGGTCGTCCCGCCGTCGTCCTCTGCCGCCGTGCGCGAATCGGGCGCGGTAATCGGCGTGCGACTCGCGCCGCGCGATCTCGGCCAGTTCGGGATTGACGGAGGTCAGCTCTCGGGGCTCCCCCGCCCGCGCCGCCGGACGCTCCGCGGCGTCCGCGGAGCGCGCCGCGTCCGGGACTCCTAGGTGGTCGTGCGCATCGGCGAGATCCTCGAAGGACTGACGCGTGGCGAAGAGGTCGACGAGCCGCCGCCCGACCATGACGTGCTGCCAGAGCGGCACTGGCCGGTGCTCCGAGACGACGATGTCCGTCTCGCCCCGCACCGTGTCGAGCCAGGCCCCGAATTCCTCGGCGTTCGAGACGGTCGCGCTCAAGGACACGACGCGGACGTCCTTCGGGAGGTGGATGATCACCTCTTCCCAGACCGCGCCGCGGAATCGGTCAGCGAGATAGTGCACCTCGTCCATGACCACATAGCCGAGTCCGTCGAGCGTCGACGAGCCTGCGTAGAGCATGTTGCGGAGGACCTCGGTCGTCATGACGACGACGGGCGCCTCGCCGTTGAGCGTGACGTCTCCCGTGAGCAGGCCCACTCGGTCGGCTCCGTACGCCTCGCACAGCTCGCTGTACTTCTGGTTCGACAGGGCCTTGATGGGCGTCGTGTAGAAGGCCTTGAGCCCTCGGCGGAGCGCGAGATAGACGGCGAACTCACCCACGACCGTCTTGCCGGCACCGGTCGGCGCGGCGACGAGGACGCCGTTACCCGCTTCGAGCGCGCGGCACGACTCGCGCTGGAAAGGGTCCAGCGGAAACGGCAGGTCGGCGGCAAAGGCCCCCAGCTCGGTCTTGGCGAAGGCCCGGCGTTCGGCGTCGAGGGCGAACCGCTCTGCCGGGCTGAGGTTGTCGGGGACAGAGGACATGGGTCCAGCCTAGAACTTGTCGAGGTCCTCGCGTGACGTGGCCGAGTCAGCCGCGGCGTCCGTCTCCGCAGCGGCCTTCGCCTGCTTCCTCGCTCGCCGCCGATCCCGTAGCAGGCACACGCCGATCGCGGCGAAGAAGAGCGCGAGCAGCGGGACGGCGAGCATGAACATCGAGACCACATCGGCCCCCGGTGCCGCAAAGGCCGCGATGACGAACACCGCGAACACCGTGATGCGCCACGCCTTGAGGATCGTCTTGCCAGGGAGGATGCCCGCCGCGTTGAGTCCCACAAGGAGCACGGGGACGAGGAACGCGATGCCGAGGAACAGCACCATGTGCGTCACGAAGTCGATGTATTCGCGCCCGTCGATGAGATTGGAGAACCCGGACGGCGTGAATTGGGTGAGCGCTCGGACGACCTGCGGTGTGGCCGACCACCCGACCCACACGCCCGCAAGGAACAACGGGACCGCCGCGGCCATGTAGCCGAGCGTGTACCGGCGCTCCTTCGTCGTGAGTCCAGGCATGACAAAAGCCCAGACCTGGTAGATCCACACGGGACTCGCGAGCACGAGCCCGATCTGGATCGAGAGCTGGAGCTTGAAGTCGAACGGCGAGCCGACGGTCGAGAAGTTGATCCCCGACATGCCGCCCGTTCGGGCCGCGATGTCTTTGACCGGCTCTTGGAGAGCCTCAAGCAGAGGATCGTAGAGGAACCAGCCGGCAACCGCCCCCAAGAGAACTCCGATTGCCGCCTTGACGAGCCGGTTCTTGAGCTCCTTGAGGTGCTCGAGGAGGGGCATCCGGCCTTCGGGATTGGCCTTTCGCCCCTTGGCCGCGGTCACGCTCAGGCGCGCTGGGACGGGCCGGCGGCTCCGCCGTCGCCCTCAGCGCCCTTCGGCGGGATGACCTTGCCCTCAACGGGCTGCTCATCAGCCGGCTTCTCGGCAGAACCCGACGACGACGCATCCTGCCCGTCCTTCTTCATCTCCTTGACCTCGGAACGGAGAATCCGCATTGACTGGCCAAGGCTGCGCGCCATGCCCGGAAGCTTCGGCGCCGCGAACAGCAGGAGCACCACGACGATGATGACAATGATGACCGCTGGGTTTTCGAAGATACGCACAAGAAATCCTTTCCTTCTGATTCAAGTCTAGATGAGTCCGAGGTCACGGAGTGACTGCGCTTGCCCCCGTTGCGCCCTCCGCGCAACGCGCCGAGCGGTCCGTGCCGTGCGGCGATCGGCCCTCCCCTGCACGTAGGCCCGCCTCATGGCGTCGGGGTCGGCGAAGACCGCGCTTCCGGGCGCGGGAGGATCCACACCATTCTCGTTCCGGAGCACGTCCGCGCCGCTCGCGGCGCGGGGTGCCGACAGCCGCGCAAGGTCCGCCCCGGCGTCGCTCACCACCCGCAGCGCCTTGCGGACGAGCCAATAGCCGCTGCCCACGACGGCACCCGCAGCGCCGACCAGCAGCGCCGCCCAGAGCAGGATCCAGAACCACCACGGCACAGGAAGAGCCTATCCGGTGCGGGATGCGCCCAGCGCACGCGTCAGCCATGCCCGGCAGGCCTCGACGGCGGGCTCGGGGCCCTCGAGGGCTACTGAGCCGCCGAACTGTGCGAGAAAGCGAGGAAGCCAGTCGAGCCCTGCGACGCGCATCCGGACGCGACGGCTCCCGTCCACGAGGTCGATCCCGTCCTCGGCGGCATACTCATGCTCAACCCACAGCGCCTCTGGGGCGAGCCGCAGCACGGCCTCGACGTCGGCATCGCTCGGCTCGATGAGGCGATCGGCCAGTACGGCCTCGATCCCAGGCGGCAGCGGAAGCGGATCAGCGGGCGTGAGCGAGACGATGCGGTCGACCCGGAAGACGCGCCGCTCCGAAACCCGATGGCAATAGGCCTCGACATACCAGCGATCCCCATCCGAACGGAGGGCGAGCGGGCTGATGAGCCTCTCGGTGCGCTCATCCTTGGTCGGGTTGAGGTATTCGAGCAGGAGCGTGCTGCGGTCGGCGACGGCCGTGCGGAGGAGCGGCACGAGGTCGGCGTTGCGCTGCGGTTCCGCATCGACGTCGACCTCTGGCATCGCCCGCGCGCCGTGGGCGGTGGCGGCACGGACTTTCTCCACAAGTGCTTCGAGGGTCGGACGCTCGTCGGCCGAAGCCATCGGCAGCAGCGTCTGAAGGCCGAGCTGGAGCGAGAGCGCCTCCTCGACGCTGAGCCGGCGGGGGCGCGCGAGCTCGGGCGCATTGGCCAGGCTCACGACGCCGTCGTGCACGTCGACTTCGATGTAGTCCTGCCAGCCGCCCACATCCGTCGGTCCGGTGTATTCGAGCACCGAGAGTTCCTGTTCGAGCTGGCGCGGCGACACGCCGTAGCGCTCCGCCGCGGCGCCGATCTGGACTGGACCCTGCAGCAGGTAAGGCACAAGATCGACGATCCGTCCGAACCGTTCGTCGGAGGGCCTCGTCTTCCGTCCTTCGGGTCCCCGCGTAACGGGAGCGGCTCCCGCAGTGCCGAGCGCGGCGAGGGCCCCTTCGAAGCGCGCGACGACGGCTCGCGCGAGCTCGGGCGGCGATTCGACGACGAGCGCATCGCCGTAGCCCGCAAGATGATCGGCCGCGACGGTCACGTCGCGGAAGCTGTAAGAACCCGCCTCCCACCCTTCGGGTGCCTCGGCATTCACGGGCTTCCACGCCGTCAGTCTGAGTTCGAGCGCACGGCCCTCGGCGATGCGGACCCGCGCGAGCTGCTCCGGGAGAGCTGAGAGGCGCTCGAGCTGCTCGTGGACGGCACCCTCGGCGGGGACGTCGAAGGATCGCTCCACGCCGACGCTCACGCGGCCCCGGATCCGTGAAAGACGGAAGACGCGCGGCGCTTGCCGGCCTGTGTCCAGTCCTACGAGGTACCACTGCCCGTAGCGCTGGCCAAGCCCCCACGGCTGCACCGAACGTTCCTCCTCGCGGCCCGTGCTCGTCGCGAAATACTGGAACGTGACTTCGGCACGGCGAGAAGCCGCATCGGCGAGCGTCGCGTAGCGCGGGTCATCGAGGCGCACGCGCGGCTGGACGAGCGACGGCGGTGAGTCCGGGAGCGCTCCCGCGGCCTCGAGGCGCCGCAAGGCCGCCCTGGCTGCTGCGCCGGCGAGTGCGCCCTGGGACGCGAGGCCGGCGAGGGCGAGCAACGATTGCTCTTGCCGCGTGAAATCAAGTTCTGGAAGGCGGAACTGCCGAGGGTCAATCCGGTAGAGGGACGTCATCGACGGGCTGTCTGCGCGTTCGTAGCCCTGGCGTTCGAGGATCTCGGCCCCGAGCGCCCGGAGATCGGCTTTGTCCCGTTCGAATTGGCGCTCCACCGCGTCCCGCTCGCGATCGGCTCCCGGCACCCACCCATAGACGTCCTTGAGGAGCCGCTCGCGAGAGATGCCGAGCTCGGTATGCAGGAGCGCGATGAGGAGGTTCAGGAGACGTTCGGTCTTCTTCTGGGACACATGTGCAGGCTACCCGGAACGCACGCGGGGCGCGGACAGCATGTGCTGCCCGCGCCCCGGATGATGAAACGGTGCTGTGTCAGTGCGCTCCGACTCAGCCCACTCCGACAAGATCGACGACGAAGATGAGCGACTCGTTCGGGCCGATGACACCGCCCGCACCGCGAGGCCCATAGGCGAGGTCCGACGGGATCTCGAGCCGGCGGCGGCCGCCGACCTTCATGCCGAGGAGGCCCTGGTCCCAGCCCTGGATGACTTGGCCGACACCGACCCGGAAGTCGAGAGGAGCCCCACGGTTCCAGCTTGCGTCGAACTCCTCCCCCGTGGACCACGCGACGCCGACGTAGTGCGTCGTGACGGTGTCGCCAGCCACAACTTCTCGGCCGTCGCCCTCGACGAGGTCCACGATCTTGAGCTCCGTGGGCACAGGACCCTCGGGGAAGTCGATCTCAGGCTTCTGTCGGTCGTATTCGCGCTGTCCGAAGGACATGGTGTTCCTCTCGTGGGATGGATTGCTGGGCGTCCGACTGAATCTACTGGACGCCGAGGATGTCGACAACGAAGACGAGGTCGCCCTTCGCCTGCCCTTGGCCCTGGTCGCCATACGCCTGCGCGGCAGGAATGACGAGGAGAACCCGGGATCCGACGGTCTTGCCCGTGAGGCCCTTGGTCCACCCCTCGATCACCTGGCCGAGGCCGAAGGTGGCCGGCGTCCCGCGATCGTAGCTCGAATCGAACTTGGTCCCGTCGGAGAGGTTGACGCCCACGTAGTTCGCAACGATCGTGTCCGTCGCCTGGACCGTGGCGCCCTTGCCCTTGATGAGGTCCTGAGAGACGAGCTGGGCGGGCTTCGCGACGCCCTTGACGTCGATCTGCGGGACGCCCTTCGAGTCTTCGGTCACCGCTGGAAGTCCGGCGGGCGGAGTCACGGGGTCTCCCTCTGGCTTCTTGAGCGGGGCCGGGATGTCCTTCGCGTCGGTGATCTTGACGATGAGAAGAGTCGTCGCGTTGTCCCCGCCCTTGTCGGCGCTCGCCGGCGGGGTCGCGTAGGCGAGGTACGAACCGATCTTGGCACCGACGAACGCGTTGTAGAGGACGGAGTTCCCCTGCTTGAGGCTGTCGTCGACCGGGACCTTCTGCGGCTGCCCGGAGGAGAATGAATCGCCGAGCGTGCTGCCGTCCGTTCCCTTGAGCGCAAGGACGCTGACGACGACGGACTGCCCCGCCTTGACGGCGGCGCCCGATCCCTCCTGAACCACCTTGATCGTGGGGGTCGACACAGACAGGGGCTTGGCGAAATCGACGGTCGGGGCCTTGTCCCCCGGAGTCACCTTGAGCGAACTGAAGGCGTTAACATCGCCTGCGGACTGGCTTGTCGGCCCGTTCGAGCCTCCAGAGCTGCAGCCCGCGATAAGCAGCGCAAGGGGCAGCACGAGCGCAAGGAATCGGCGCACTGATCTACTTCCTGTGGAGATTCTTCGCCATTCGTGGCGACGGTCGAGGCCGAAGGCCCCCTCTAGGGTAGCGACTCAGCCTGAGAACGCCCGTTTCAGCCTCATGTCCCGCACGTCATCCAGTGAAGGGCCGCAGAGTCTCGAGCAGTTCGTCGACGCGCGAGTCCTCGTTGGAGAACGGATCCTTGCACAAGATGGTGTGGTGGGCTCTGTCATTGAGCTTGAGATGAACCCAATCGACCGTGTAGTCCGCTCCTGCCGCCTGCGCCGCCTGGACGAAGCGTCCCCGGAGTCTCGCGCGCGTCGACTGCGGCGGCGACTCCACCGCCGTCGCAATGGCGGCGTCGTCGACCACTCGTGCGGCTTGGCCCCGGCGCTGCAGGAGGAAGAAGAGTCCGCGCTCGGGGCTGATGTCGTGATACGTGAGGTCGAGCTGGGCAACGCGCGCCGAATCGAGATCGACGCCATGGCGCGCACAGTAGCTGTCAATGAGCTTCTTCTTGATCGCCCAGTCCACCTCGGTGTCGATCCCCGAGGTGTCCCCGGACTCGATCGCGTCCAGGGTGCGCTCCCACAGGCCGAGGATGCGCGCGACATGCGGAGTGTGCGCTCCATGCTGGCCAACGAAATGCGACGCCTTCTCGAGATAGACGCGCTGCATGTCAAGGGCCGTCATCTCGGTGCCGTTCGCGAGGCGGACGACGGCGCGCCCCGAGAGGTCGTGCGAGATCTCCCGGATGCTGCGGATCGGGTTCTCCATCCTCAGGTCCCGCATGATGACGCCCGATTCGATCATGCGAAGGATCAGATCGACGGTGCCGATCTTCATCATCGTGGTCGTCTCGGACATCGTCGAGTCGCCCACAATCACGTGCAGGCGTCGGAAATGCTCGGCATCGGCGTGCGGCTCGTCCCGCGTATTGATGATCGGGCGCGATCGCGTCGTCGCCGAGGAGAGGCCCTCCCAGATGTGGTCTGCCCTCTGGGAGAAGGCGTACACGGGTCCATGGGGCGTGCGGAGTACTTTGCCGGCGCCACACAAGAGCTGTCGAGTCACGAGGAACGGGATGAGGATCTCGGCGAGTCTCGAGAACTCTGTGCGCCTCGGGATGAGGTAGTTCTCGTGGCTCCCATACGAGTTGCCGGCCGTGTCCGTGTTGTTCTTGAAGAGGTAGACGCTGCCGTCGAACCCCTCCTCGCGGAGCCGCTTCTGCGCCTCGTCGATGAGGTCTACGAGAATGCGCTCGCCGGCTCGGTCATGCGCCACGAGCTGGGCGACGTCGTCGCATTCTGCCGTTGCGTACTCGGGGTGGGATCCGACATCGAGATAGAGCCGCGAGCCGTTGCCCAAGAACACGTTGGACGAACGGCCCCAGCTCACGACCTTGCGGAACAGGTAGCGCGCCACCTCTTCGGGGGCAAGCGGCCTGCCCTGCGGGCTCGAGTACGCGATCCCGAACTCGGTCTCGACCCCGAAGATGCGGCGGTCCACGCGGCTCCTAACGTCGTTTCTGCGGGCCAGGGAAGCTGGCCAGCGGCTAGATCGGCCCGGTCAGAAGCTCCGTGAGCTCATCCTGGCTGATGCGCCGGAATGCTCGGCGGAGTCCCCGCCCGGTCTCGGATTTCCGGTCGAGGACCGCAACTTCGAGGCTGAGCGTCGGATCGGTGCGTTCATCGCGCAAGGCCTTGGCCGCCAGCTGGATTGCCTCGGCGAAGGACGCCTCGGCACTCCACCCTCCGATGACGGCCTCGGCGACGCGCTCGGCGGCTCCTCCCATGACGACGAAGCGCCGTTCGTCGGCGATCGAGCCGTCGAAGGTGAGGCGAAACAAGTGGTCGGAGCCGACGTCGTGCCCGACTTCGGCCACGGTGAGCTCGACCTCGAGGGGCTTCTGCTCGGCCGTGAACACGGCTCCGAGGCTCTGCGCGTAGACGCTCGCGAGCCCGCGCCCGGTGACGTCGACACGGTCGTACGAGTAGCCGCGAACATCGGCGTAGCGCACGCCCGCCTGGCGCAGGCTCTCGAACTCGTTGTATTTGCCAACTGCCGCGAAGGCGATCTTGTCGTAGATCTCGCCGATCTTGTGGAGCGACGGCGAGGGGTTCTCGGCGACGAGCGCGATTCCGTCCCGGCAGCACAGCACGACGACGGACCGGCCTCGCGCGATACCTTTTCGTGCAAAATCAGCGCGGTCCTTCATGACCTGCTCGGGCGAAACGTAGAACGGCTGGGTCATGTCAGGCCTCCCGTCCTGCGATGCTGCGCTGCTCGAAGATGTCGCCCGCGATCTGCGCCAGCTCGTTCTCGGACGCCCGCCGATTCCCCACGCGGGTGACGGTGTACACGACCGGCCAGAGCTGACGGAGGGGATCCGGGCCGCCTGTCGCGGAGTCGTCGTCGGCCGCGTCGAAAAGCGCCTCGACGGAGACCCGAACGGCATCGGCCTCCGCGAGGCCGGGCCGCCACAGCTTCTTGAGGGCTCCGCGCGCGAAGACGGATCCCGAGCCCACCGAGTGGTGCTCGAGTTCCTCGTAGCGGCCGCCCGTCACGTCGTAGGAGAAGAGGCGCCCCACGCCCTGATACAGATCAAAGCCCGCGAAGAGCGGGACCACCGCGAGGCCCTGGAGCGCGAGCGACAGATTCGCGCGGATCATCGCCCCGAGCCGCGTGGCCTTCCCCTCGAGGCTCAGGAGCGTGCCCTCGATCTTTTCGTAATGCTCAAGTTCGACCTGGAAGAGGCGCACGATGTCGACTGCGAGACCGGCCGCTCCGGCGATTCCGAGGACCGAGTACTGATCCGCCGGAAAGACCTTCTCGATGTGCCGGCTCGCGATCATGCTGCCCATCGTTGCACGGCGGTCGCCGGCCATGAGGACCCCGCCCGCGAAAGACATCGCGACGACGGTTGTACCGTGCGGTGAGAGGTGGGACGCGTCAGACGGAACCACCCGATTCGATGGGAGCAGGTCCGGACGAACGGCTGCCAGATGCTCGGTGAAGGACGACGTCGCGTTGCCGACGACGCGTTCTGCGAGGAAGTCGTTCATCCTGGAGGCCTACTGGCCGCCCTTCTGGACGAAACCTCGCACAAACTCCTCGGCGTTGCTCTCAAGCACGCCGTCGATCTCGTCGAGCAGATCGTCAACGCCTTGGGTCGCCTCAGACGCCTGCGGAGCAGCCGGTGCGGGCGCGGCACCCGGTTCGACGTCTTCGACGTCTTCCCGTGACTGGCTGCTCTTCTGCTCCTGACCGGCCATAGCCGCCTCCTTGCATCGAACTCGCCGCCTGTGCGACGGGCTGTGAGACCAATACTGTCACTCTTTCATGCCGTTGACCGGACTTCGGGAAGCAGGACCGTGGAGCTAGGTATGCCGCTCCCCGAGGAGCGCGTCGAGGAACCCCTGGATATCCGGGTGGCTCTCGAAGAGCCCGCCCGTGAGCGCGCGCGTGCCGCGCAGCGGCTCACGGGTGGGGACGCGCTGAAGCCGGTAGCTGCCCGGCGGCGAGAACACGACCGAGTCCCAGCTCGCGCTGGCGACGTTGGCCGGGAATCGCTGGATGCTCTTTCCGCGGAACCAGGCCCGGGTGTCCTCCGGGGGTTCGATCGCCGCGCGGGCGATCTCGACGTCGTCCGCCATGCGCGAGAGGCGCCCGCTCGCCATGAGCCGATTCGCGAGGCCGCGCTCGGGGCGGACGTCCGACCATTGGATGTCGATGAGGCCGAGTCGCGGGTCGCTCCAGGCGAGGCCGTCTCGCGCACGGTAGCCCTCAAGGACCATTTGCTTCGCCGCCCATTCGATGTAGCCGGCTGCGGCATCCAGATCCGATCCGAGCGCGGTGAGGGCGCGCTCCCAGAGCCGCAGGACCGTGGCGGTATGCCCGTCTCCCCCGTGTTCGGCAGCAACTCCGGCGTCGGCCGCGAGCTTGGCAGCCGCCTCGAAGTAGATCCATTGGAGCTCGAGCCCGGTGAGCCGGCGTCCGTCCAGCAAGCGCACTGTTTCGCGCAGGTCGGTGTCATGGCTGAGCCGATGCATCGCGGCTACCGGCTCGTGGATCTCGATCGCGGGGGCGGCGCCCGCCTCGATGAGGCTCAGCACGAGAGCCGTCGTGCCGAATTTGAGATAGTTCGCCACGTGGCTGCAATTGGCGTCGCCCACGATCACATGCAGGCGCCGGTACTTGTCGGCGACGGCGTGCGGCTCGTCCCGCGTGTTGATGATGGGTCGGCGCATCGTGGTCTCGAGCCCGACTTCGGCTTCGAAGAAGTCAGCACGCTGGCTCACTTGGAATCCCGGAGTCCGGCCGTCCTGCCCGATGCCGACGCGCCCTGCCCCACAGACGAGCTGACGCGAAACGAAGAACGGGATGAGGCCGCGGACGAGGTCCGAGAACGGCACCGAACGCGGCACGAGGTAGTTCTCGTGCGAGCCGTACGAAGCACCCTTGCCATCGGTGTTGTTCTTGTACAGGTTGATCGGCCCGTGCTCGGGGTCGGAGGCGAGCGCCCTCACGGCGGCGAGGACCACGGCGTCCCCCGCGGAATCCCAAACCACCGCATCGCGCGGATTCGTGACCTCGGGGCTCGAGTACTCGGGATGGGCGTGGTCAACATAGAGGCGCGCGCCATTGCCCAGCACGAGGTTCATGAGAGCCGGCTCCTGATCGCCGTCGAGCTCGATCTCGGCAGGACCGTGGGCGAGCGCGACGCCCTCCGCCGTGAGCACGGGCTCGAGATCCGTCAGGAGATCCGGATGAGCCTGGCTGCGCCGAACCGACCAGCCGCGGGCATCTCGAAGCGGCGTCTCGTCGGTGTAGTCCCACCCGGCCCCCGGCGAGGCATGGAGCCGTTCCCGCGTGAGGCGCGCGTATGCAGCAATCACCTGTGACGAGAGATATGTCGCATTCGCTCCCGGCGTCGACGGCGCATGGATCCCGTACTCGGTCTCGGAGCCCATGACCCGTAGGGCTCCGCCCGCTGGCAGGCCGTCGGGCCCGTGTTCGCTGGTCGACATGTCACTCCCCTTCCCGGTGCCGACTCACAGGTACTGGCCGGTGCTTTGGGCCGTTTCGATCGTGCGACCGGGCTCGCTGCCTCCCTTGCCCTGGATGATCGTCCGGATGTATGTGATGCGCTCTCCCTTCTTTCCGGAGATGCGCGCCCAATCGTCGGGATTCGTCGTATTCGGCATGTCCTCGTGCTCGCGGAACTCATCGGCCACGGCGCGGAGGAGGTGCTCGACCCGGATGCCCTTCGAACCCGTGGTGAGAAGCTCCTTGATGGCTGCCTTCTTGGCGCGATCCACGACGTTCTGGATCACCGCGCCAGAGTTGAAGTCCTTGAAGTACAGGATCTCGGTGTCGCCGTTCGCATAGGTCACCTCGAGGTACTCATTCACCTTGTCCGTCGAGTACATCGCCTCGACGGTCCGCTGGATCATGGCTTGGACCGTCGCCTCGGGGTCGCCTCCGTGCTCGCCAAGATCCGCCGTGTGGATTGGTAGGTCGGCGGTGAGGTACTTCGAGAAGATGTCCGCCGCGGCCTCGGCGTCGGGTCGCTGGATCTTGATCTTCACATCCAGCCGGCCTGGCCGGAGGATTGCGGGGTCGATCATGTCCTCGCGGTTCGACGCGCCGATGACGATCACGTTGTCGAGGCGTTCGACTCCGTCGATCTCGCTCAGAAGCTGCGGGACGATCGTCGTCTCGACGTCGGAGGAGACCCCCGTCCCACGGGTGCGGAACAGCGAGTCCATCTCATCGAAGAAGACGACGACAGGGCTTCCGTCCGACGCCTTCTCCCGGGCTCGCGAGAAGATGAGGCGGATGTGGCGCTCGGTCTCCCCGACGTACTTGTCGAGAAGCTCCGGGCCCTTGATGTTGAGGAAGTAGCTCCTGATGTCCTGGCCAGCGCGCTCCATCGCCCGAGCGGCGAGCGAATTGGCGACGGCCTTCGCGATGAGCGTCTTGCCGCAGCCCGGGGGGCCGTACAGGAGGATGCCCTTGGGGGCCTTGAGCCCGTGCTCGCGGTACAGTCCCGGGTGCAAGAACGGTAGCTCGACGGCGTCCCGGATCTGTTCGATCTGGGAGGCGAGGCCGCCGATGTCCGCGTAGCTGATGTCCGGAATCTCCTCGAGGACGAGATTCTCGACCTCTGAGCGTGGGACCTTCTCGAGGGCGGTCTGTGTCCGGTTGTCGATCGAGACGGCGTCGCCCACCCGAAGCTGCTCGAGGAGGAGCGGCCCGGAGAGCCTGACGACGCGTTCCTCGTCGCCGCGACCGATCACGAGGACGCGATCAGGGCTCAGCAGCTCCTTGATCGTCACCAGCTCGCCGGAACGCTCATAGCCAAGGCCCGCGACGACCTCGAACGCCTCGTTGAGAAGTACCTCTTGGCCGACGCTCAGTTCCGAGAGGGAGATGAGCGGGCTGAGGCCCACGCGGATCTTGCGCCCCGATGTCACGACGTCGACGCTCTCGTCCGTCACGGCAGCCGCGGCGCCCCCGGCCGGACGGCGGCGATTGAGCTGGACAACCGTGCCGTAGCTGTACGGGGGCTGGCCCTCATGCTCGAGGGCGGCCTTGAGCCGTACGATCTCGGACTTGGCCGTCTGCAGCATCTCCGACATGCGGGTGTTGTTCGACGTCGCCGCGGAGAGCTGCCGATCCACCGCCCGGAGCTTATCCCGGAGGACGTTGACCTGACGCTCGAGAACGCTCAATTGCTCCGCGTTTGCACGCTGGACGGCATCGTCGCGACCGGTCCCGGTCCCATCGCGCTCTTCCATGACTCTCACACCCTCCCACCGCTCGGATCTTCCGATACTTCGACACTAGCTCCACAAGAGCCAGCCGAAACTCTCCGAAGCACCAGAGTCACTAAGCGTTACACTCACGCAACGTTTGGGAGGCCAAAAAGCATCCGCGAAGCGACGCTCAGGCTTCCTCTGGCCGCCCGGCTCGGGCGTCGCGCGCGGCCCGGCGCAGCTTCCGGTCCGACACGGCGCGTTCGCCAACGGATTCAGGGGTCCAGGCGTTGAGGTCTTCCTCGCTGAACTCCGTCTTCACCCGCTTCTTGCGGACGAGCGGCGCCACGCCCTCGGCGAGCCGCCGGGTGACGAGGAGGAAACCCGTGTGCCCCACCATGCGGTGCTCGGGGCGGACGGCAAGGCCCTCGAGATGCCACCCGCGGACCATCGACTCCCAGGCATCAGGCTCGGTGAACCGGCCGTCCGCACGAATCGCTTCCGCCGTCCGCGAAAGCTGGGTCGCCGTCGCGACATAGTTGATCCACACGCCGCCGGGGGCCAAGACTGTGGCGACGGCGTCGAGGCATTCCCATGGCGCGAGCATGTCGAGCACGACCCGATCGACGCTCGCCGGCTCCTCTGCTTTGACGACCTCCTCCTGGAAGTCGCCGAGCGAGATCCGCCACGCGGGATGCGGCCCCCCGAAGATCGTCTCGACGTTGCCGCGCGCGATGTCAGCGAATTCCTTGCGGCGCTCGAACGAGTGGAGGTACCCGCCGTCGCCCACCGCCCGAAGGAGGGAGATCGACAGGGCGCCGGAGCCCACCCCGGCCTCGACGACTCGAGCGCCCGGGAAGATGTCTGCCATCGTGACGATCTGCCCGGCGTCCTTGGGGTACACCACCGCCGCACCGCGCGGCATCGAGAGCACGAAGTCAGACAGCAGCGGCCGGAGGGCCTGATACTGGTGCCCTGCCGTGTTCGTCACGACCGAGCCGTCGGGCAGTCCGATGACCGCGTCATGGTTCAGGAAGCCCTTGTGGGTGTGAAACGCACCCCCGGCCTCGAGAGTGATCGTGTTCATGCGGCCGCGCTCGTCGGTGAGCTGGACCCGCTCGCCGACCCGGAATGGCCCGCGGCGGATGGCCGAGCCCGTGGGCTCCGGGGCGAGCGCGGGCGATGCCGGAGTGCTGCTTTCGGTCATGGGTCCCTTCTTCATGAGGTGGAGCTTTCAGGGCGACGCACGTCGCCCGTGGCTAACGCGCGGGGCGGCCGGAGATGGCGGCGACGACGGCACGCTGGCTCAGCAGGCCGACGACGCGGCCCGAGGCGTCGACGACGGCGTACTCGGTGCCTTGGAGCTGGGAGAGGTACTGGACGAGTTCCTGGCCCGACGCAGTCTCGGGAACATACGCGCCTGGCGCGAGGGCGTACCCGACCGCGGTGACGGGCGTGGAGGCCCAGGCCTCGTGGGGAACGCGGGCGATCGCCGCCGGATCGACGACGCCCTGCGGCTTGCCGTCGGGCGCGCACAGGACGACGACGGTGCCTTGCCCGGCGCCTGCCCCGACGGCCTGCTCTACCGTGGCGAAATTGGGCACGCCCACGGCCGGAGCTGCGAGTCTGCCCGCGACGACGTTGGGAAGGCGGCTGCGGAACCCGGCGTTGCGGATCGAGGCGGTAGCGCCCTGCCACAGGAATCCCGCGATGAGCACCGTCACGAGGGTGAACGAGATGTCCAACCCTTGGCCCTGAAGGAGTGGGAGGACGACGCCGAGGAAGACCACGCCGGCGACGACGACGCGCCCCGCCCATCCCGCCGCAATGGTCCCCTTCTCCTGTGAGCCTGTTGCCTTCCAGACCGCACTCTCGACAAGCCGGCCGCCGTCCAGCGGAAGCCCCGGGAGGACGTTGAAGAGTCCAATGAGGAAATTGGCCCACATGAAGATGTTGGCGAGGATGTCCGCGACGCCGTGGAGGCTCACCGCGTTCACGAGCGCCCACGCACCGCCGGCCAGCAGGAGATTGGCCGCGGGCCCCGCGAGGGCGACGACAACGGACTTGCCGGGCGACGCGGTGAAGCTCTCGAACTGGGTGTGGCCGCCCCACAGGTTGAGGACGATTTTCTGGCTGGGCCATCCGAACGCCCGAGCGCTCAGGGCATGCGCGAGCTCATGGACCAGGACTGAGATCAGCAGGAGAACGGCGTATGCGAATGCCACGAGGTAGGCACCCGTGCCGAGCTGGGGCTGGCGCAGCTGAAGGGTGGGCCCGTACACGACGACGGTGAAGCCCGCGATGAGGAACCACGAATACGCGAGGTAGACGGGCACCCCCGCGATTCGTCCGAGGCGGATCCCGTCCCGGGATCGCCCGGCCGCGGAGTGGGCGTGCTCCCCCTCGGGCCGCGGCGGCTGCTGATCGCCAAGGCTTCCGCTCACGCGCCCACCCGGTCCGCTGTTTCCGTGACGGCCTGTGCCGTGACGACCTGGGAGAGAACCGCCGCGACGTCGCCGGCGGTGCGGCCGGCGAGCGTGGCCCAATGCGCAGCACCCAAGTCCACGGGGAGGTCGAGGGCATTCGGCACGACGATGGTCGCGAGGCCTGCCGCGACGGCTGAGGTCGCGCCCGGGAGCGAGTCTTCGATCGCGACGCACTCAGAGTCGGTGAGGCCCGGGAGCCCACCCTCCAACAGGTCAAGGGCCTTGAGGTATGGCTCGGGGTCTGGCTTGCCGCGAGTCACGGAGTCCCCCGTGACGACGGCCGCGAACGTACCCGCCGGGAGGTGCTTGAGGATGCGCTCGACCATGGGCCGCTCGGACATGGTCACGAGCGCGCACGCGATCCCCGCCGCGGAAAGCTCCGTCAGCAGCTCGCGTGCGCCTGGACGCCACGGGACGGCCACGCCGAGCTGTTCGACGACGCGCGCGGTCAGGGTGTCGATGATCTCGCGCACTCCCATCGCGACTCCGGCCTCCTGGAGGATGCCGGCGGACGTCGGAAGCGCCTGGCCGACAAGGCGCATGGCCTGCTCGTGCCCCCACGTCCCGCCGAAGGACTCGACGAGCTCGTGCTCGGCGACGATCCAATAGGGCTCGGTATCGACAAGCGTGCCGTCCATATCCCAGAGGACGGCACGCAGGGCAGCGTCAGTTTCGGCGGGGAGGCGCATATGCACCAGTCTACGGGGCGCCACGGCGTGTACTCCCTGCGCGAAACTCGCACGACGCTGACCCCAACGACCCTGCGAACGCGGGTGCATGGTCATAGTCTGGAGCGATGAACGAGTTCGACGCCGACGCCCCGGCTCCCCACCCCGGCCTCTTCCCGACGCCTACCGAGGGCGAGCGGGTCACGGTCATGATCGCGGCCTTCGAAGGCTGGAATGACGCGGGCGAGGCTGCGAGCGAGGCGGTGCGCGCCATCAAGCGGCAATTCGGGGCCCAGAAGGTCGGGGCCATCGACGCCGACGACTACTACGACTTCCAGTTCACGCGGCCCACGGTCCGCCGTTCCGGTTCGGGCCGCCGCAGGATCCGCTGGCCTTCGACGCGGATCTCCACCGCGCGGCTTGAGGACTACCCGGTCAATCTCGTGTTCGTACAGGGCACCGAGCCGTCGTACCGCTGGCGTGCATTCACAGAGGACCTCATGGAGTTCGTCGAAGACCTCGGCGTCGACTACCTGGTCGTCGTCGGGGCCCTGCTAGCTGACGTCCCGCACAGCCGGCCGATTCCGGTGACGGCCACGAGCGAGACGGGCGACCTGAGGGAACGCCTCAACCTCGAGGCCTCGCAGTACGAGGGTCCGACCGGCATTGTCGGTGTGTTCGCGGATACCGCGGACCATCAGGGGATTCCGACCGTCTCGCTCTGGGCGGCCGTTCCGCATTACGTCGCTCAGGCGCCTTCGCCGAAGGCCCAGCTCGCTCTCATGCACCGGATTGAAGAGCTCATCCAGATCCCGCTCGATACGAATGACCTCGCCGAGGATGCCGAAGCCTGGGAGCGGGGCGTCAACGAGCTCGCGACGGAGGACCCGGAGATCGCGGCCTATATCCAGCAGCTCGAAGAGGCCAAGGACACGGCCGATCTCCCGGAGGCGACGGGCGAATCGATCGCGCGAGAGTTCGAGCGCTATCTCAAGCGCCGCGGCAAAGACGGGGGCGCCTCGACGACCTGAGACGCCGTCCCGAGGCCGGCGCTCGAAGCCTAGAGGCGCACGCCGAGGAGCGCGTCGAGCACCGCGGTGACGAGCGCGCCGTCGGCCGGCTCGGAGTCGCCGCCCGCGAGGGCGTCATCGGCCCACTTGTCGACGGCCGCGAGCGCCCGAGGCGCGTCAAGATCATCGGCGAGGGCCTTGCGGATCTCGGCGAGAAGGAGCTCCCCCGATCCCAGCGGGGCGTGCGGGATCGCGTCCCGCCAGTGGGCCAGCCGTGCCTTCGACGCGTCGAAGAGCTCCGCGGTCCATTCCCAGTCGGAACGGTAGTGGTTGGCGAGGATCGCGAGCCGGATGGCCTGCGGCTCTTCGCCGGCCGCGCGCAGCTTTGAGACGAGGACGAGGTTTCCGAGCGATTTGCTCATCTTCTGCCCGTCGAGCCCCACCATGCCCGTGTGGGCGAAATGCCGCGCGAGCGGCACGTGGTGCAGCGACCATGCGTGGCCTGCTCCCATCTCGTGATGCGGGAACGCGAGGTCGGAGCCGCCGCCCTGGACGGTGAACGGTGCCGGGAGGAAGCGCTGCGCGATGACCGTGCATTCGATATGCCAGCCGGGACGGCCTCGGCCCAGAGTTCCGCCGTCCCAATGGGGCTCGCCGAGCCGGGCCTCGCGCCACAGGATCGGATCGAGCGGGCTGTGCTTGCCCGGGCGTTCGGGGTCGCCTCCCCGCTCGCCGAAGACTGAGATCATCTCCGCGACCGTGAGGTGCGAAACCTGCCCGAGGCGCCATGCCTCGGGTAAGTCGGCCCTGCGCGTCGCCTCGGTCACGTCATAGTAGATGTCGCCGTCGGGCTCGCCCTCCGAGCCGGCGAGCTGGTAGGCGAGCCCCTCGTCGAGGAGCCTCTCAACCTCGGGGACGATCCACGGGATCGACTCGACCGCACCGATGTAATGGTCCGGGGGAAGCACGTTGAGCGCTTCCATGTCGGCCTGGAAGAGGGCGATCTGCTCCTTCGCGAGGGTCCGCCAGTCGACGCCGGTCGCGTCCGCGCGCTCAAGGAGCGGATCGTCGACGTCGGTCGTGTTCTGCACGTAGGCGACGGCGCTTCCCGCGTCTCGCCACACACGGTTGAGCACGTCGAACGCGACGTAGGTCGCGGCATGTCCGAGGTGGGTCGCATCGTACGGCGTGATCCCACACACGTACACCGACTGCTCGGCGGCCGTTGGAAGCTCAGCAAGCTCGCCGCGGGCGGAGTCCCACAGCCGGATCGATCCGCTCCGACCGGGGAGGGGAGGAACGGGAGCCTGGCGCCAAGTCTTCACCCCACAAGCCTAGTGCCAGGGCGAGCGCGCCCCGCAACTCGTGCGCCGCAGGACCCGGACGGCCTAGCCTTGTTCCTCCCCGCCCTCTTCGAGCAGATCTATCGGAAGGTCTTCGCCGTAGGCATCGTAGAGCGCGTCGGCATAAGCCTCGAAGGCATCCGCGACCGCGAAATAGGCGGTTTCGACGGCAGGATCGTCATCGCCGCGGCGGGAAGCCGCGGCCACAAGGTGTTCCTCGAGGGCCGCCGTGAGCGAATTGAGGGCAACGCGCGGGTCGATGCTCATGGCCCCCACGGTAATCTGATTCCGGGGCACTGCCTAGACGGCCCCCGGCGCCGAAGGCGATGTTGGCATACGTCAGGAAGCGAGGCCATGAAGGAACGGATCCTCAGCTCGAGTCCTGCCAGCGGGGCACTCAAGGGGCCGTACGAGTATCTCGTGCTGTCCGTCAATCCGGGAGAGTCGCTGGCCGAGGCCCGCCAACGTGTGCGGGAGCACGCAGAATACGGCCGATGGGAGCTCGAACGGAGCCGGCTCTACATGGGCGGGGGTCGGATGTACTGGCTCCGACGACGGGTCATGGTCGTCGAGCGGACTCCGTAGCCGTCTCAGTCCTCGAGCGGCCCGAGAAGGGCGTTCGCAACGGTCGCGTGCGCAGACTCGGGATCGGACGGGTGGTACAGGCCCGCGAGCACGTCGCGGTAGAGCCGCTGGAGCTCGTGAGAGCGGAAATACCCTCCCCCGCCGCCCACGCGGACGGCCGTGTTGACAACGCGGCGGGCCGTCTCGGTCGCCCGGTGCTTGAGGCCGCTGAGCGCCGGGAACCAGGCGGTGCCGCGGTCGACGAGGGCGTCGACGTCGTCCGCCACCCGCTCGAGCTGCGGCAGCACGCCGTCGACTGCCATCGAGGCATCGGCGAGCTGCCAGCGGATGTCGGGATCTTTCGCGTACGGCCGACCGCCGTTCTTGAGTGACGTGCGCCGGTGCGCCGCCTCGACACCCAGCGCAAGTGCACGCTCTGCGATCCCTGTGTACACGGCGGCGAGCAGGGTCTCGAAGACGGCGAAGATCCCGAAGACGAGCAGATCCGGATTGGGACCGACCGGCAGCCGTCGAACAATGCGGTCGGCGGGCGCGTGAACGCCCTCGAGGATGGTCGTGCACGACTGGCTCGCGCGCATGCCGAGCGTGTCCCAGTCATCGAGATGCCGCCACCCCGGCGCGTCGCGGCGGATGAAGCCGTACACGAGCGCCGGCTCCGGGCCGGTCGTGTCCTTGCCGAACGTGCCCATGCGGGTCCAGACGGGGGCGAGGCTCGTGAAGACTTTCGTCCCCGTGAAACGGTAGCCGCCATCGGCGTCGGGAACGGCCGCGGTCACCGAATCGAACAGGACCGAATCGTTGCCCGCCTCGGATATCCCGAACGAGAAGACCTCACCAGCCGCCGCTTCGTCGAGGACGAAGTCGAGCGCCGTGTCGCCGCGTGTCTGGAAGACACGTGCGACGCCGGTCCACACGAGGTGCATGTTGACCCCGAGCGCCGTGGCCGGCGCGGCCGCGGCGAGGCGCCGCTGAAGGCGAACGACGTCGGCCAGGCTGGCTCCCAGCCCGCCGGCGGCTTCCGGGACGAACGCCTTGAGGTAGCCGGAGGCCGCGAGCTCGTCGAAGTCCTCCCGGAAGAACTCGTTGCGCTCGTCGTAGCCGGGCGCCCTCGAGTGGATGCGCTCGATGAGCGCTTCCGGCAGCACAACAGAGGGATCGAGGTTCATGCCGCCTCCTTGTCGTCGAGGGTCCCCGGCGGGCGCTTGCGCTGCAGTGGATCAGTACGTCGTCAGGAGGCGCCGCAGCACGCGGGCTCCGAACTCGAGCGAAGCCGCCGGGACACGCTCGTCGACGCCGTGGAACATGCCGGTGAAGTCGAGGTCGGAGGGAAGCTGGAGCGGCGCAAAGCCGTACCCCGTGATGCCAAGGCGGCTGAGCGACTTGTTGTCGGTCCCACCCGAGAGCGTGTAGGGAAGGACCTTCGCCCCGGGATCCTCGGCCTCGAGCGCCCCGACCATCGCCTCGACGAGCGACCCCTCGAACGGGGTCTCGAGCGAGACATCGTGGTGGACGTAGGCGAGGTCGACGCCGTCGCCCGCCAGTTCCCTGATCTTCTCGAGCACCAGCTCGTCTTGGCCCGGGAGCGTGCGGACGTCGACACGAGCTTCGGCGTGCCCTGGGATCACGTTGTCCTTGTAGCCGGCCTTGAGCACCGTGGGGTTCGAGGTGTTCTGAAGCGTCGCGCCAACGAAGCGCGCGAGGGTGCCGAGCTCCTTGAGGAGGATCTCCGGATTCTCCTGGTCGAACTCAATGCCCGTGAGCTCGGTGACGCCATCGAGGAATCGACGGGTCGTATCCGTGAGCTCGATCGGCCACTCGTAGTCCCCGATCCGCGAGACCGCGCGCGCGAGCCGTGTGACGGCGTTGTCCGTGTTCGTCTGCGATCCGTGTCCCGCGCGCCCCGACGCCGTGAGCCTGAGCCACGAAAGGCCCTTCTCCGCGGTCTGCAGGAGATACGTGCGCTGGCCCCCGATCTCGGCGGAGAAACCGCCGACCTCGCTGATCGCCTCCTTCGCGCCGTCGAACAGCTCGGGGCGGTGATCCACGGCCCATCGGGCACCGTAGGTGCCTCCCGCCTCCTCGTCCGCGAACATCGCGATGACGAGATCGCGCCTCGGGCGGGTTCCGGTGCGCTGGAGCTCCCTGACGACCGAGAGGACCATCGCGTCCATGTCCTTCATGTCGACCGCGCCGCGCCCCCAGATGAGCCCGTCTTTGAGCTCGGCGGCGAAGGGGTCGACGCTCCAGTCTTCCTTCTGCGCGGGAACCACGTCGAGATGCCCGTGCACCACGAGCGCGCTCGCCGAAGGATCCGTGCCCTCAAGGCGGGCGACGACCGACGCGCGGCCAGGCGCCGATTCGAAGATTTCCGCAGCGAGGCCGACCTCTTCGAGGAGTCCCGCCGTGTACTCCGCCGCTGCGCGCTCCCCCGGGCCGGCGGCGTCGCCGAAGTTGCTCGTGTCGAACCGGATGAGGTCCCGGCAGATCTGGACTACCTCGTCTTCCGCGCGGAGCGGGCCCTCGACTGGGCGGTCGGACATGGGAGTTCCTCCTCGGCATCGACGGTTCGGTGAAGCCAGCCTAGCCCGCGAACCCTTGGACGGCTGTGGGAGCTCCCGATTTCTTCATGCGCTCAGAATCGTGTAGAGTTTTATTCGCTGTTCGGGAGGAAAACGCTTCATGTGTTGCTTTCCGAGACCACCTGCGCGGGTGGCGGAATGGCAGACGCGCTAGCTTGAGGTGCTAGTGCCCGTTTAGGGCGTGGGGGTTCAAGTCCCCCTCCGCGCACGTTGGTGAATGCCCCGGTCTGAAGGCCGGGGCATTCGTCGTTTCCACAAGCATCCACTGCGCCGCGCCGCCCGGATTTCCAGGGATCACGGGGTTCGGATCGGACTAGGGCAACGCGAACGAGGGCGACCCGCCACGCCTTGCAGCGTGTCATCGGCCTGCCTCGAATGGTGTAGAGTATCTACTCGTTGCCCCGATGGGAAAAGCATCAAGCGGACCCCTCCGGAGTCACCTGCGCGGGTGGCGGAATGGCAGACGCGCTAGCTTGAGGTGCTAGTGCCCGTTTAGGGCGTGGGGGTTCAAGTCCCCCTCCGCGCACACATGTGATGGCTCGCGACATCCTTCATGGATGACTAGCGACATCGGCAACACCCCCGGTCTTCGGACCGGGGGTGTTCGTCGTTTTAACTCAACCTTGCTACAGCCGGCCGACGCTTCCCACGAAGTGGCGCCGCCCCGACGTCGGGCTCCACCCGGCAAAGTTGGACCGCTCCCACGCGCCATGATCGTCGACTGAGTCCGCGATGTTCAAGCACACGCGTGCCGGAAGGAACACGGGCGCCTCGAACGTCACGTCCCACGCGAACGCGTCTCCCTTCTGTGCGCCGACCTCGGCGAGCGCCCGCGAGGCTGTGTACATGCCGTGAGCGATCGAGCGGCGCATGCCGAGGGCACGGGCCGAGATCGAGCTCAGGTGGATCGGATTGAAATCCCCCGACACGGCCGCGTACTCGCGTCCGGTCTCGGAGCCCAGACGCCACAGGGCGGTTGGAAGGGGCGCCCGGAACTCCCCCCGGGGCCCGGCGGGACTGGGCTTGTCGAGCCCCGGCAGAAAGACGCCCCTCGCGAGGTACGTCGACACGCCTCGCCACGCGACGTCGTCGTTCCCTGCGTGCCGCACCTCGACAACTAGCCCGACCTGCGTGCCGGCCCGGTGGCCCGCCAGCCCCTCGGCCCAGGCCGTGACTTCGAGGAGGTCTGGATACAGCACGGGAAGGCGATACTCGACCTTGTTCCGCACATGGACCATCCCGAGGAGCGGGAGCGGGAAGTCCTCCCGGGCCATGACCGACATCGCCGCGGGGAAGGCGAGCGCGTGCAGGTAGCCCGCCGGAGCGATGTCGAGCTTCGTCTCGCCAAGAAGGGACTGATACGCCGTCATCTTCCCGAGATCCGGCCGAACCCCGATCACGTGGTGGCGGGCGGCCGGAAGGGCCGCGCGCATCGCACCCTTTTTCATGAGCTTCTTCGCGGCCTCGCGCGCCGCGCCCACGTACAGACGCGACAGCGAGGGCATCTCCGGAAGCTCGACGGTCTCGATCCCTCGAGCAGGTGCCGCGCTCATTGGCCCACCAGATTCTGCCCGCACACGCGCAGGACGTTGCCCGAGATGCCGCCTGCCGCGTCGGACGCGAGGAAGGCGATCGCCTCCGCGACGTCCTGCGGCTGCCCGCCTTGCTGGAGAGAGTTGAGGCGTCGCGCGACCTCGCGGGTCGCGAACGGGATCTTGGCCGTCATCTCGGTCTCGATAAACCCCGGGGCGACGGCGTTGGCCGTTCCACCGCGCGCGGCGAGCCGTACCGCCGTCGAACGCACCATGCCGACGACGCCAGCCTTCGACGCAGCGTAGTTCGTCTGTCCGCGATTGCCCGCAATCCCGCTTGTCGAGGAGACGGACACGATGCGGGCCCCCGCACCGAACCGCTCGGACGCGAGCAGGGCCTCGTTGATGCGCAGCTGGGCGGCGATGTTGACCGCAATGACGGAGTTCCACCTCGCGTCGTCCATATTGGCGAGGAGCTTGTCCCGCGTGATGCCCGCGTTGTGGACCATGATGTCGAGGCGACCGTGGCGCCCGAGCGCATGCTCGAGGATGCGCTCGCCGGCGTCGGGGCGGGTGATGTCGAGCTGGAGCGCCGTTCCGCGGACGCCGTTGGCCACCCGCGCGAGAGAATCGCCGGCAGCCGGGACATCGACCACCACGACCTTCGCACCGTCGCGTGCAAGCGTCCGGGCGATCGCAGCACCGATGCCCCGCGCCGCGCCGGTGACGACGGCGACCTTCCCTCTCAGCGGACGCTCGGGATCCTCGGGAAGCTCTCCCCCATCTGTGCCAACCGTGAGGAACTGTCCGTCGACGAACGCCGATCTGCCCGAGAGGAGGAAGCGCAGCGCACCGAGCACGCTCGCCGCATCCGCTGGCACACCCTCCGCGAGCAGGATGCCGTTGCCCGTCGCCCCGGCGCGCAGCTCCTTCGCGAGCGAGCGCAGAACGCCCTCGACGCCTTGCCGCGCTGCCGCGACCGCGGGGTCGTCAGCGGTCGACGCGCGGCGGGACACCGTGATGACTCGCCCGCACCCGGCGAGCGAACGGAGCGCCCTGCCGGCGGCAAGCACCGGCCCGCTCAGGTCCTCGGGGCGCTCGACGCTGTCGAGGACCAGAAGGACCGCCCCTAGCTTGGATCGGCGAGCGCCGTCGGGGCCCACCTGAGGCGACGCGCCGCCGTCGTCCGCCCCCTCACGGCGCACCTCGACCCCCCAATCCTCGAGCGCTGCGGCGAGCACGCCTGCCGACGGACCCGACCCGACGACGAGCACGGGTTCCGGAAGCCGCTCCCCTGGGGCATGGCGGCGAAGGGCCACGGGCTGCGGTAGGCCCAGTCGCTTCGCGAGGTCGCGGCCCCAGCCGTGGCTCACAAACGCGGTGTACTTGTCTGTCATCTCGCTCACCCTCAGCGGGCCTCGAGCACGGCGGCGACGCCGAGCCCACCGGCCGCGCAGACCGAAATGAGGCCGCGCGCAGGCCGCCCGTTGACCTCACCGCGCTCATGGAGCTGCTTCGCGAGCGACGCGACGATCCGCCCACCGGTCGCGGCAAACGGGTGCCCCGCAGCCAGCGAGGAGCCATTGACGTTGAGCTTGGCCCTATCCACCTTGCCGAGCGCCCCGTCGAGGCCAAGCCGCTCGCGGCAGAACTCCTCGTCCTCCCACGCGGCGAGGTGCGAGAGGACGGTTCCGGCGAAGGCCTCGTGGAACTCGAAGTAGTCGAAGTCTTCGAACGTGAGCCCCAGCCTGCCGAGAAGCCGCGACACGGCGAAGACGGGCGCCATCAAGAGGCCGTCCTTGCCGTGCACGAAATCCACGGCGGCGGCCTCGCCGTCGACGATGCGGGCGAGGATGGGCAAGTCGTGGGATGCGGCCCAGTCCTCGGAGGCGAGAAGCACCGTCGAGGCGCCGTCGGTGAGCGGGGTCGAGTTGCCTGCGGTCATCGTCGCCCGATCGCCCAGCTGACGCCCGAAGACGGTCTTGAGCGATGCGAGCTTCTCAAGGGACGTATCGGCGCGGAGATTGCCGTCCCGCGTGAGGCCTCGGTACGGAGTCAGCAGGTCGTCGAAGAAGCCGCGCTCGTAGGCCTCCGCGAGGTTGCGGTGGCTTGCGAGGGCAAGTTCGTCCTGGGCCTCGCGTGTGATCTTCCACTGGGCGGTCGTGAGAGCCTGGTGCTCCCCCATCGAGAGCCCCGTGCGGGGCTCGTTCGTACCCGGAGCGACGGGCGCGACGTCCCTGGGCCGGATCTTCGAAACAGCCCTGAGCTTCTGCTGGAGCGTCTTGGCCCGGTTGAGCTCGAGGACCGCTTGGCGCAGCCCCTCGCTCACGACGATGGGCGCGTCCGAAGCGCTGTCGGCGCCGCCCGCGATCGCCGATTCGATCCGGCCCAGCTTGATCTTGTCCGAGAGGCTGAGCACCGTCTCGAGCCCCGTCGCGCACGCCTGCTGGACGTCGTAGGCCGGTGTCTCGGGCGAGAGCGAGGAGCCAAGGACGGCCTCTCGCGTGAGGTTGAAATCGCGCGAATGCTTGAGCACCGCGCCGGCCGCGACCTCGCCGATGCGTTCATCCTGCAATCCGAAGCGCGCGACGAGCCCGTCGAGGGCCGCCGTGAGCATGTCAAGGTTCGAGCTCATGGCATAGGGGCCATTGGCGCGGGCGAACGGGATGCGGTTTCCGCCGACGACGACGGCGTTGCGCAGGGTGGACATCATGCCTCCGTGGGGATGGGGTCACCTGATACTGGTGGATTGCCCGTGTGAGCTGAATTACCGATACCAAGCGTACCTGATACGCTGGGTATCGTGAACCTCCCCCCAGCGGCGCGGCTGCCGCTCCGCGCGCAAGAACCCGCAGCGGACAACGACACGCACCCGGCACCCGCCGTGAGGCAAGACGCCGTGAGGCAAGACGCCGTGAGGCAAGACGCCGTGAGGCAAGACGCCGTGAGGCAAGTAACTGTCGGGCAAGACGCCCTCGGCCACGACACGGAGAGGCGAGACGGCCGCAGCGCGCGGTGGGCCGCCCATCGGGAAGAACGCCGGCATGAGCTCATCCGCTCGGCGCGACGCGCCGTGCATCGCCTCGGTTCCGAGGTGCCGATGGAGGAGATCGCCGCGGCCGCGGGGACCTCCAAGTCGGTCTTCTACCGCTACTTCGGAGACAAGGCCGGCCTCCAGGCGGCGATGGGCGAGGTGGTGCTCGCGCAGATGCAAGACCGCATCGCGGACGCAGCACGGGCGGCGCAGACGCCGCACGAGGGGCTGCGCGCGATGGTCTCCGCGTACCTCGGCATGGCAGCGAGCTCGCCCAACGTGTATGAGTTCGTCACCCGCGTGCCGTCCGGCGGGCCGGCCGACGCTGAGGCCGGCGCGGCGCTCGGGAACTTCTTCGACGCCGTCGGCGGCATGATCGAGCTGCCCATGCAGCGCCTCCTCGCCCCCGGGCGGCACGCGACGATCGCCTTCTGGCCCGCGGCCGCCATCGGGCTGGTCCGCGCGGCCGGCGAACGCTGGCTCGAGACCCCCGAATCCACGCACAAGCCCTCCCTTGAGTCGATGGCCGCGATGATCGCCGACTGGCTCTTCGCTGGCATCTCGGCCGAGGCAGACCCGATCCCCACGAAGGAGCAGCCATGACCGAACTCGCTTCCGAAACCATCGCCACGGCGGGCGAGGCCGCCGACGAGGCGCTCGCCGTCGAACCGGCGTCCGGCGAGCGCGTCGACGTCGCGTCGCTCGCGGAGCAGCTCCTCGGAGGCTGGGCCGAGACGCGGCGCATTGCGCGCGAGCTTGCGGGGCGCCCCGAGCTCCACAAGCTCGAGGGCCTCACGTACCTGGAACACCGCGAGCGCGTCTTCGGGCAGCTCAAGTACCTCGTTGACCACAAGGCGGTCCACCGCGCCTTCCCCAAGGAGCTCGGCGGTGAGGAGGACCACGGCGGAAACATCGCGGGGTTCGAGGAGCTCGTCACGGCGGACCCGTCGCTTCAGATCAAGGCCGGGGTCCAGTGGGGCCTCTTCGGCGCGGCTGTCCTGCACCTCGGCACTGAGGAGCACCACGCGGAATGGCTGCCCGGCATCATGTCCCTCGAGGTGCCCGGCTGCTTCGCGATGACGGAGATCGGCCACGGCTCGGACGTCGCGAGCATCGCGACGACGGCGACCTACGACCTGGAGGCCGAGGAGTTCGTCATCCACACGCCATTCAAGGCCGCGTGGAAGGAGTTCATCGGGAACGCCGCCAACGACGGACTCGCGGCCGTCGTGTTCGCGCAGCTCATCACGAAGGGCGTCAATCACGGAGTCCACGCGTTCTACGTGCCTCTCCGCGACCCCGACACAAAGGAGTTCCTGCCCGGGGTGGGCGGACAGGACGACGGCGTCAAGGGCGGCCTCAACGGGATCGACAACGGGCGCCTCCATTTCGACCATGTGCGGGTTCCGCGCACCAACCTCCTGAACCGCTACGGCGCTGTCGCCCCCGACGGCACCTATTCCTCCCCCATCTCGAGCCCGGGCCGCCGCTTCTTCACGATGCTCGGAACCCTCGTCCAGGGCCGCGTGTCGCTCGACGGCGCGGCGACGGCGGCCTCGAAGCTCGCCCTCACCGCTGCTATCCGCTATGGGACGGAACGCCGGCAGTTCAACGCGTCCTCCGAGACGGCCGAGGAGGTGCTCCTCGACTACCAGCGGCACCAGCGCAGGCTTCTTCCACGGCTCGCGTCGGCCTACGCCATGAGCTTCGCCCACGAACAGCTCTTGGCAAAGTTCGACGACGTCTTCTCGGGGCGTGCCGATTCCGACGAGGATCGCCAAGAGCTCGAGACCCTCGCGGCGGCCCTCAAGCCGCTTGCGACGTGGAACGCGCTCGACATCCTCCAGGAGTGCCGGGAGGCGTGCGGTGGCGCTGGATTCATCGCGGAGAACCGCTTCGCATCGCTCCGCGCTGACCTCGACATCTACGTGACGTTCGAGGGCGACAACAACGTGCTTCTCCAGCTCGTCGCCAAGCGCCTCCTCAACGACTACGCCAAGGAATTCCGGGGCATGGGCGTCGGGGCGCTCGCGAAGTTCGCGCTCGGCCAGGCGGCCGGCGTGGCCTACAAGACCGGGCTCGGGGCCGTCGCGCAGTTCGTCCGCGACAGCGGCCGCGCCCAGAGGGCCGCGCTCGCGCTTCGGGACGAGGACACCCAGCGTCTGCTCCTCGCCGACCGCGTCCAGACGATGGTCGCCCAAGTCGCGCAGGCCCTGCACGGGGCGAACAAGCTTCCGCAGGCCGAGGCGGCCGCGCGGTTCAACCACCACCAGAACGAGCTCATCGAAGCGGCCCGGGCTCATGCCGAGCTCCTCCAATGGGAGGCCTTCACGGAGGCCCTCGCGGAGGTCCGCGACCCGGGCACAAAGAAGATCCTCACGTGGCTGCGCGACCTCTTCGGCCTTTCGCTCATCGAGAAGCACCTCTCGTGGTACCTCATGAACGGTCGCCTGAGCATGCAGCGCGGGCGCACCGTCGGCGAGTACATCAATCGCCTCCTTGCCCGGCTCCGTCCGCACGCGCTCGACCTCGCCGAGGCGTTCGGCTACGGCCCCGAGCATGTGCGCGCGCCGATCGCAACGGGTGCCGAGGCCGAGCGCCAGGACGAGGCCGCGGCGTACTATGCGGCGCTGCGGGAATCAGGCCAGGAGCCGCGCCTCGAGAAGCACGCCAAGCCGACCAAGCCGAGGGCCTGAGAGTTTCGCTCAGGGCCGCGCTCGCGCGGCTTCCGCGCGTGGAAGGCCGGGTCTAGCCTGAGGGCAGGGCCCGGCCACGGGGACCGGGCAGACCTTGGAGGAGGATGCCATGGGTGGCGAAGGATGGGCGCGCAGGGGGCCGTGGGACATGCCGGTGCCGCCGCCGTTCCGCCGCTTCGGGTTCCCAGAACACGTCCGCCGCTTTATGGAGGGCGATTGGGACACCGGGTGGCTGAGGGTCGAGGAGTTCCGCGACGGCGACACGTTCGTCGTGCGGGCGGAGATCCCCGGGATCGACCCGGAGCAGGACGTCGACGTCACGGTGCGCGACGGCGAGCTGAACATCCGGGCCACGCGTCAGGAGAGCAGCGAGAACGCGGCCAAGGAGGGCTACCGCTCGGAGTTCCGCTACGGCTCGTTCTCGCGCGCGGTGCCGCTCCCGCGGAACGCGGTGCAGGACGATATCAGGGCCAGCTACAAGGACGGCGTCCTTGAGGTGCGCGTCCCCGCGGCATCAGACAGCGGTCCCGGTCCCACGAGAATCAACGTGAGCCGCGACTGACCTGGGCAGCGGACGACGACCGCGAGCGGCCCCCCGGGGCCGCTCCCGCCGCGGCCGCGGGGCCGGCTGGGGGTGCCGGCGTTGGCCGTCCGCTCGCTTCGTCGCTAGGCGAGGACCGAGCGGTAAACCTCAAGGGTCGCGTTGCCGATGCTGCCCCACGAGAAGTTCTGCTCGGCCCGGGAGCGACCCGCCTTGCCCATCGCACGTGCTCGCGCCGGGTCCGACACGACTTCGATCAGGGCCGCGGCGAAGTCGCCCACGAACTTCTCCGGGTCCAACGGCGTGCCCGTCCCGTCCGTGACCTGCTCGATCGGGACAAGGAGGCCCGTCGTCCCGTGGTCGACGACCTCGGGGATGCCGCCGGTGGCCGTTGCGACGACCGCCGCGCCACACGCCATCGCCTCGAGGTTCACGATGCCCAGGGGCTCGTAGATGCTCGGGCAGGCAAACGCGGTCGCGTGGCTCAGGACCTGGATGAGCTCGGCGCGCGGAAGCATGCGCTCGATGAGGATGACCCCTTCGCGTTCGGCCTTGAGCCCGTCGATGAGGGCCGCGGTCTCCTTCGCGAGCTCGGGAGTGTCCGCGGCGCCAAGGCAGAGGACGAGCTGGACGTCGGCGGGAAGCTTGGACGCGGCCCTGAGGAGATACGGCACGCCCTTCTGGCGCGTGTTGCGGCCGACGAACACGACCGACGGCTTCTCGGGATCGATGCCGAGTGCCCGCACGTAGTCCGTGCCCTCGTCGCGTCCCCACAGGGAAACGTCGATGCCGTTGTGGACCACGCGGACCTTCGCGGGGTCAACGCCCGGGTAGCAGCGCAGGATGTCGTCTCGCATGCCGTGTGATACGGCGATGATGGCCGACGCGGCCTCGTAGGCGGTCTTCTCGACCCACGACGAGAGACGATAGCCGCCGCCGAGCTGCTCCGCCTTCCAGGGCCGAAGGGGCTCGAGGCTGTGCGCGCTCAGAACGTGCGGGATGCCGTACAGGATCGACGCGATGTGCCCGGCCATGTTCGCGTACCACGTGTGTGAATGGACGACATCGGCGCCCGAGACCTCGGGCACGATGTCGACATCGATCCCGAGGGTCTGCAGCGCGGCGTTCGCGCCCGCGAGCTGAGGCGGGACCTGATGGGACGTGATCGCCGCGCCGTCGACGGTCGCGTCGCGGGGCGCGCCGAAGGCGTGGACCCTGAGATCGACCTCGCGGGCGAGGACCCTGCTGAGCTCAGCGACATGCACCCCCGCGCCACCATAGATCTCCGGGGGAAATTCTTTGGTCACAATGTCAATTCGCACGGGACCAACGTAGTCGGTGACGGGTTGGTGATCTAGTGTGAACCCCGTGGCGATCCTCCGATGACGGAGGGGGTCAGACTGTCCGGAACGACGGAAGACGGGGGTTGCGCAATGGCGCCCAAACGAGTGTTAGCTATCGTCTTGGCCGGTGGAGAGGGGAAGCGGCTCATGCCGCTCACCGCGGACCGGGCTAAACCGGCCGTGCCGTTCGCGGGCTCGTATCGACTCATCGACTTCGCCCTGTCGAACCTCGTGAATTCCGGGTACCGGCACATCGTCGTCCTCACGCAGTACAAATCCCACAGCCTTGACCGCCACATTTCCGAGACGTGGCGACTTTCGACGCTCCTGCAGAACTACGTCGCGTCGGTTCCCGCGCAGCAGCGCGTTGGCAAGAGCTGGTTCCTCGGCAGTGCTAATGCCATCTACCAGTCCCTCAACCTCATCAAGGACGACCAGCCGGACATCGTCGTCGTCGTCGGCGCGGACCACGTGTACCGCATGGACTTCGACCAGATGGTCCAGGCCCACATCGCGTCAGGCGCCAAGGCCACCGTCGCCGCCGTGCGCCAGCCGCTCAGCATGGCGAACCAGTTCGGCGTCATCCAGACCGACGCGACGGATCCGGGGAAGATCGCGGCGTTCGTCGAGAAGCCCCCGACCACTCCCGGCCTCCCCGACGCGCCCGACCAGTTCCTCGCATCGATGGGCAACTACGTCTTCGACTCCGAGGCGCTCGTCGAGGCGCTCAAGCGCGACGCCGAGCGGCTCGACACCAAGCACGACATGGGCGGCGACATCGTGCCCTACTTCGTCGATCGCGGGGAAGCGGGCGTCTACGACTTCACCCAGAACGAGATTCCCGGTTCCACCGAACGCGACCGCACGTACTGGCGCGACGTAGGCACGATCGACTCGTTCTACGACGCCCATATGGACCTCATCTCGCCGCTGCCGGTGTTCAACCTCTACAACTCGAAGTGGCCCATCTACACCCGGCAGAGCGTATCCCCGCCCGCGAAGTTCGTGCGAGGCGTCGGGGGCAGCGTCGGATCGGCGCTCGATTCGATCGTGTCGAGCGGCGTGGTGGTCACGGGCGGCTCGGTTGAAGGATCCGTGCTCGCGCACGATGTGCGCGTCAATGCTGGCGCGCGGATCCTCGACTCGGTGCTCATGGACGGCTGCCGCATCGGCGAAGGCGCGGTGATCAACCGGGCGATCCTCGACAAGAACGTCGTTGTTCCCGCCGGCGCTACGGTGGGCCTCGACGCGAAGCTCGACAAGGCCCGGGGCTTCCAGGTCACCGATTCCGGGATCACCGTGCTCGCCAAGGACCAGCACGTGCCCGAGCCGGACGACGACGAGCGCAAGCTTGCCGCGGCCTGGGCCTCCAAGCATCCGGCCGACTACGAGGACCACGCCGCCGCTACGTCGCACGGTGCCCACGCAGCCACCGCGGCAGCCGACGACGGCGCCGAGGCGGGCACGCCGTCGTCGTCCGTGCGCGAAGCAGCAGAGGTGCAGCCTCGCTAGACCCCTCGGTAGACTAGGAGGTCATGAGCTCCACCGATCCCGCGTCCACCGAGGCATTGAGCCCGGAGGAAATCCAAGCCTGCCTCAAAGTGCTCGGGAAGATCCACGAGTACGACGAGGAGCACCCGGACTTCATCGCCGTGCGGCGCGCCACGGGCAAGATGTTCAAGGCGCACCGGCGCTTCACACGGACCCAGAAGCGGGATGCGATCGCCGAGGCCGACCGCACCGTCATCGCCCAGACGGCGACGGCGGCCCCCGATCGCATCGACGATGAGACCAAGGGCAACAAGCTCAAGCCCTCGGCCACCGGAGAGGTTGCCGGGCACCTCATCAAGGCACGGGCGTGCTACATCTGCAAGCAGCCGTACACGCAGGTGGATGCCTTCTATCACCAGCTGTGCCCCGAATGCGCGGCATTCAGCCACGCGAAGCGCGACGCGCGCACGGATCTGACCGGTCGGCGCGCCCTCCTCACGGGAGGGCGCGCCAAGATCGGGATGTACATCGCGCTCCGCCTCCTCCGCGACGGCGCCCACACGACGATCACGACGCGCTTCCCCAAGGACGCGGCACGGCGATTCGCCGCGATGGAGGACAGCGGGGAATGGTTGCACCGCCTGCGGATTGTCGGCATCGACCTGCGCGACCCGTCTCAGGTCATCTCTCTCGCCGACTCGGTGGACGCCGAGGGTCCTCTCGACATCATCATCAACAACGCGGCCCAGACCGTGCGCCGCTCCCCCACTGCGTACCGCCCGCTCGTCGACGCCGAAGACGAGCCGCTCCCGGCCGAGCTCCTCGCGTCCAACGGCGGGCCCGAGCTCCTTACCTTCGGGCACGCGCATGACCGCCACCCGCTCTCGATCGCGGGGAGCGTCGCAGGACACCCCGTCCTCGCGCCTGATGCGGTCACGGCCCTGGCCCTCTCGACCGGGTCCGCCTCACTCGACCGGATCGAGGCCGGCACGGCGATCGACGCGGGCGGCCTCGTTCCCGACCTCGCGACCATCAATTCGTGGACGCAGGTCGTGGACCAGGTCGACCCCCTCGAGCTGCTCGAAGTGCAGCTCTGCAACGTCACCGCGCCCTTCCTGCTGATCAGCCGCCTGCGCGAGGCGATGCGGCGTTCGACGGCGCTGCGCAAGTACGTCGTGAACGTCTCCGCCATGGAGGGTCAGTTCGGGCGCAAATACAAGGGTCCTGGGCATCCCCACACCAACATGGCGAAGGCCTCCCTCAACATGCTCACGCGCACGAGTGCCGGCGAGATGTTCACGAGCGACCGCATCCTCATGACGGCCGTCGACACGGGCTGGATCACCGACGAGCGCCCCCACTACACGAAGGTCAGGCTCGCGGACGAGGGGTTCCACGCTCCCCTCGATCTCGTCGACGGCGCTGCGCGGGTGTACGACCCGATCGTCATGGGAGAGGGCGGGACGGACCTCTACGGCGTGTTCCTCAAGGACTACAAGCCCTCGCCCTGGTGAGGACGGTGCGCACCGGCGAGCCCAGCGCTCCTAGGATGGTCCGGTGACGACAGCTCCGGACTACGAGGCCGCGGGACGCCGCTCGCGGACGAAGGGCGAGGCGAGGCGCCGCCAGATCCTCGACAGCGCGATCGAGCTCTTCGCGGAGCGCGGGGTCGACGCGGCATCGCTGCGCTCGATCGGCGAAGCGATCGGGGTTTCCCACACGGCCCTTCGGCACTACTTCGCCTCGCGCGACGAACTCCTCGTCGAGGTCTATCGCGCCCACGAGGCGAGCACGTCGGAGGGCATTCGAGACGTCGAAAGTGATCCCGTGCGGGCCATGGCCGCGACGGCGGAGCGGAATCGCTCGATTCCGGGCCTCGTCCAGCTCTACACCACGCTCACGACCGACGCCATCCAAGAGCAGCACCCCCAGACACAGGGCTTCGTGCGCGAGCGCTTCCGGTCACTGCGCGGCGCGATTGCCGGCCAGATCAAGGATGGGCAGGAGGCCGGCACGATTGCCGCCGGCCTTCCGCCTGAGGATGTCGCGGCCCTCATCATCGCCGCGTCCGACGGTCTCCAGATCCAGTGGCTGCTTGACCCGGAGGCCGTCGACGTGGGCCGGGTCCTCTCGCTTCTCGAGCAGCTTCTCCCCCCGCACCCCTAGGGACACGGACACGAGGCCTTGCGCCTTCCCTGGGGGCTCCGGCTACGATCGGTGCAGAAACTTTCCACTGGAAAGTTTACGTTCCAGCCAGGAGTTCCCGCTCATGACCCAGACCTCGGCCACCCTCGAGCGCGCCTCGCTCGCGCGCTGGCGAAATGCGATCGTCGCAGCCTTCGGACTGGGCGGCATCTCGGTCTCGGCGTGGGGCCCCCGCCTGCCCGCAGTCACCGAGGAACTTGGCGTCAATACCGGGACAATCGGGCTGCTCCTCGCATGCGTCACGGTCGGCTCCATCGGGGGCCTCCTCGCCGCGACTCCGATTCTCCATTGGCTGGGAAGCCGGCGCAGCGTGACGGGCGCACTCCTCATCGTCGCGGCGGGGATCGCGCTCATGGGCGGCATGCTCGCCGCCGGACTCCTGCCCCTCGTCGCCGTGGCATTCGCCGTCACCGGCTTCGGCATCGGCACGCTCGATGTGCTCATCAACGTCGAGGGCGCCGCCGTCGAGCGCACGGCCGGCCGCACGCTCATGCCGCTCATGCACGCGGCGTGGTCGGTCGGCGCCGCCATCGGCTCGGGCATCGGGGCCGTGTGCGCTGCGGCTGGGATCACGCCGTCGATGCAGTTCGTCTGCGAGGCCGTGGCGATCGCCGCCGTCGCCTTGGCGGGATCCGGCTCGATCCCGTCCGGGACCAGGGAAGAGGATCACGGGCCGGCTATGAGCCGCGCAGACCACATCCGGCAATGGCTGCGAGGCTGGACCGATTGGCGGCTCCTGCTCATTGGCGTCGTCATGCTGGGCGTCGAGCTCGGCGAGGGCTCCGCGAACAATTGGCTCACCCTCTCGGCGCAGAACGACCACGGCGAGACCGCCGCCGTCGCCGCCCTGTTCTTCACGGTCTTCGCCACGGGCGAGGCCCTCGCCCGCATCTTCGGAGGGCCCGTCGTCGACCGCCTGGGTCGGGTGCGGACGATCCGGGTCACGACCGCCCTGGGCATCGCAGGGCTCGCCCTGTTCATCCTCGGCGGTTCGGCGTGGCTCACTCTCCCGGGCGTCGTACTCTGGGCGATCGGCGTGTCGATGGGCTTCCCGTTGGGGATGTCGGCCGCGGCCGAGAGCGGTTCCAACCCCGCGGCGCGCGTGAGCGTCGTCGCGTCGATCGGCTATCTCGCCAACCTCGCGGGGCCGCCAGCAATCGGCCTGCTCGCCGAATCCACCGGGCTCCTCGGCGCGTTCTGGCTCATCGTCGCGCTCATGGCTGCCGCCCTCGTCTCCGCGGGCTCCCTCGGCGCGCGCCGATAGCAGGCTGCACCACCTCTGCCGGGTGCCAGGCCGTCGGACGTGGACGGCCCGGCGGACTCAGGCGAGGCGCGTGATCTCGACCGAGACGTCCAGGTGCGAGCCGCCGCCGCCCGAGAGGATGCCCTTGAGCGGAGGAACGTCGCGATAGTCGCGACCGCGAGCCACCGTCACGTGGAAGTCTCCTGCCGGCTTGTGGTTGGTCGGGTCCCAGCTTCGCCACTGGCCGTCCCACCACTCGAGCCACGCGTGCGACTGGCCTGCGACGATCTCGCCGATATCCGCCGTCGACCGGGGATGCAGGTACCCGGAAATGTACCGCGCGGGGATGCCCAGGCTCCGGAGCGAGCCGATCGCGAGGTGCGCGAGGTCCTGGCACACGCCCTGCCGCTGGTTCCAGGCCTGCTCGGCGTCGGTCGTGACCGCCGTTGTGCCTGGCATGTAGCTCATCTCGCCCCGCAGCCAGTCGAAGACGGCGTGGGCCGCATCGTGGGGGCCAAGGCCGCCCGCGATGCCCGGCAGGAGGCCGAGCACCTCGCTGCCCGGCCCGGAGAGGCGCGATTGCGGGAGCCAATCGCTGAACTGGTTCTCGACCTCGGGGCTCCGCAGCCTCTCCCACGGCACGACGTCGCCGTCGGACGGCGCACGCTCGACCCGGTGCACTTCGACCGTCGTGGTCGACGTGACCTCGAGGTATTCATGCGGCAGCTGCATGTCGAACGCCGTGACGCGCGAGCCCCAGTAGTCCTTGTACGAGCTCACCGCGGCCTGCGACGGAAGCACGCGGACCTGCGACTCGAGCACGACCTGCTGCGGTTCCGTGAGCGGCGTCATGCGTGCCTCGTTGTAGCTCAGCGTGACACGCTTGTTGTAGCGGTAGGCCGTCCGATGGACGATCCGCAGCCGGGTCATGACACCTCTCCCACCCAGGCCTGCTCATCGGCCCGATTGAAGTACTTGCGCGAAATCGCGTCCGAAGCCTGCGCGACGGCGCGCTGGACGCGTTCCATATGCTCGGGCAGCTCGATCATGAGATCGTCTGTCCGGTGAAACTCGAGGAAGGTTCGGGCCTGGCCCACGACCCGCCGCGCGTCGTTGATGAAGCCGACGCGCTGATCAGACGGATCAAGCTTCTCGAGGGCGTCATCCGCATCACGCAGCGCATACACGATCGACCGAGGGAAGAGCCGGTCCATGAGCAGGAACTCGGCGGCATGCCGGTCGTCGAAGGCGGCGCGCCGCGTACGCAGGAACGCTTCGTACGCGCCCGCGCAGCGCAGCATGTTGACCCAGGACATGCCGGCGGTGTGGACCTCGCGCGTCGAGAGCATGCGTGCCGTCATATCGGCCCGCTCGAGCGAGCGGCCGAGGACGAGAAACAGCCAGCTGTCGTCGTGGCTCATCGTGGTGTCCGTGAGCCCACCCACCATCGCCGTCCGCTCGAGGACCCAATGGCAGAAGCGATAGGTCCCCACGACGTCCTTGCGGTGCTGGCTGAGCCCGTAGTACGTCGTGTTGAGGCATTCCCACAGGCTCGACGACACGGTCTCGCGGGCACGGCGTGCGTTTTCGCGCGCGGCCCCGAGGGAGCCAGCGATCGACGTCGCATGCGTGCGGTCGTAGGCGAGCGCATGGAGGAGCTCGGGCAGGCCGAAGTCCTCGCGCTCGGGCCGCGACCCCATGACGGCGAGCAGCTCTTGGGCGACGCTGTGCTGGTCCTCCGGCGGCAGATGGTTCAGGCGCTCCAAATGGACGTCGAGGATGCGGGCCGTGCCGTCCGCCCGTTCGACATAGCGCCCGATCCAGAACAGGGATTCAGCGATGCGGCTGAGCATGGAACCCTCCTCGGGCATTCGGGGTCGTGGGGGCGGGATGGGCGGGAGCGGAAACCCGCCAGCGCGGAGTACTCACTGCTGCTGTTCCGCCTCGCGGTCGCGCCAGCTGCTCTCGACGGGCCAGACGCTCGTCCTCTCGCGGATGCTGATCGAATGGCGAGGCTCGGCCTCGACGGGCACATTGCGGGACTCCGCGAGCACCCAGGTGTCCTTCGACCCGCCGCCCTGGCTCGAGTTCACGATCAGGCTGCCCTCCTTGAGCGCCACCCGGGTGAGACCGCCGGGCAGGACCCACACATCGTCGCCGTCGTTGAGGGCGAACGGACGCAGATCGACGTGGCGCGGGCCGAACCTGTTCCCGCTCAGCGTGGGAACGGTGCTCAGCTGCAGCACGGGTTGGGCGATCCACCCGCGCGGATCGGCAACGAGCTGCCGCCGGAGGGTGTCGAGCTCGTCCCGCGTCGCGTCGGGACCGATCACGAGTCCCTTGCCGCCTGAGCCGTCGACCGGCTTCACCACGAGTTCGTCGAGTCGATCGAGCACTTCTTCGCGCGCGGCGTCCTCTTCAAGGCGGAACGTGTCGACGTTGGAGATGATCGGCTCTTCGCCCAGGTAGTACCGGATGAGGTCCGGGACATACGAATAGACCAGCTTGTCGTCGGCGACGCCGTTCCCCAGCGCGTTCGCGATCGTGACGCCGCCCGCGCGTGCCGCGTTGACGAGCCCCGGGCACCCGAGCATCGAATCCGAACGGAACTGGAGGGGGTCGAGGAAGTCATCGTCGAGCCGCTTGTAGATGACGTCCACGCGCTGCTCGCCCGCCGTCGTCCGCATGTAGACGCGGTTGCCGCGGCAGATGAGGTCGCGGCCCTCCACGAGCTCGACGCCCATGAGGCCCGCGAGCAGGGTGTGCTCGAAGTAGGCCGAATTGAAGACGCCGGGCGTGAGCACGACGACGGTCGGATCGTCGACACCCGCAGGCGCGGTCTTCCGAAGAGCCGAGAGGAGCCTCCGCGGATACTCCTCGACGGGCCTGATGGGCTGTTCGCTGAACGCCTCCGGCAGGCCCTTGGCCATGGCCCTGCGGTTCTCGAGCACATAGCTCACGCCCGACGGAACACGCACATTGTCTTCGAGGACCCGGAACGTGCCGGCGCCGTCGCGGACGACGTCAATGCCCGAGATGTGCACGCGCACGCCTCCCGCCGGCTCAAAGCCGTGGACCTGGCGATGGAAATGCTTGCTCGACGTGATGATCCTGCGCGGCACGACGCCGTCGGCGGCGACGGACATCTTGCTGTACACGTCGTTGAGGAACGCCTCGAGCGCCCTGACGCGCTGCGCGACGCCGCGCTCGAGGACATTCCATTCGTCCGCGGAAATGACGCGCGGGACGATGTCGAGGGGAAACGGGCGTTCCTCGCCCGCGTAGTCGAACGTGACGCCGCGGTCGAGGAAGGTGCGCGCCATCGAATCGGCGCGCGAGCTCACGTCGGCAAGGTCGAGGCTGGCTAGTGCCCCCGCCAGCTGGCGGTACATGGGTCGCGCGATTTGGTCCGGCGCGAACATCTCGTCGTAGGCCCCAGTGCGGGCCGCGGCGACGGCGTAGTCCTCGAAGAGATCCGACATGGACAAAGCTTTACACCAATCGGCGACTCGCGCATGTCGACCCTGTTTCTGACGTGTTTCCTACGCGCCCTCGCCCAGCGCTGTCGGCGTCCCGTGGTTGAATGGCCGCGTGCCACACGACAAGTCGAGCGAGAATCTGAGCCGCGGCGAAGCAGCACACCGTGCGGGGCTCATCGACGTCGAATCGTGCCACGTCACGCTTGACTTGAGCGGCGCGCCGGACGCGGGGCAGCGAGCGTTCCCCACTGAGAGCGTCCTCGAATTCCGTGCGCGTCCGGGCGCGGAGACGTTTCTCGATTTTGTCGGCGACGACGTCACAAGCGTCGTCCTGAACGGCGAGCCGGTGGAGGTGGCGGGACTGTACGACGGCGCCCGCCTCCAGGTCCGCGGCCTCGCCGAACACAACGTCCTCGAGATCACGGGACGCGCACTGTTCAGCCGCACGGGCGAGGGGCTGCACCGTTTCGTGGACCCCGCGGACGACCAAACGTACCTCTACACGCAATGCGAGCCGGCCGACGCGAGGCGCTATTTCGCGCATTTCGACCAGCCCGACCTCAAAGCGCGGTTCTCGTTCACGATCCTCGCGCCCGACGACTGGGTCGTGAGCGCCAACGGAGCCCTTGCAGCGCAGTCCACGCTGCCAGGCACCGAGGAGGGCCCCGCCGTCGTCCGCTGGGACTTCGCCCCGACGCCGCCCATGCCGAGCTATCTCGCCGCGGTCCTCGCGGGCCCGTATCACCGGGTCGAAGATGAATGGACCGGCAGCGACCTCGACGGCACCGCGCTCAGCGTCCCCTTGGCTGCCTACTGCCGCGCGTCCCTCGCCGAGTTCTTCGATGCGGACCGCATCTTCGGGCTCACGAAGCGTGGCCTCGACTTCTATCATTCGGTCTTCGCGCCGGCGTATCCATGGGGAAAGTACGAGCAGGCGTTCGTCCCGGAGTACAACCTCGGCGCCATGGAGAACCCGGGCCTCGTCACGTTCACAGAGCAATACGTCTTCGCGTCCCGCGCGGCGGACTCGCAGTACGAGGCCCGCGCGAACACGCTCATGCATGAGATGGCCCACATGTGGTTCGGCGATCTCGTCACGATGCGCTGGTGGGACGACCTGTGGCTCAAGGAGTCGTTCGCGGAATTCATGGGGACGCTCGCCGTGGAACGTGCAACCGACTGGCAGACGTCCTGGGTGAATTTCGCGAATCGCCGCAAGGGCTGGGCGTACGTCCAGGACCAGCTCCCCACCACGCACCCGATCGTGGCGGACGTCCCCGATCTTGAGGCGGCCGAGCAGAACTTCGACGGGATCACGTACGCCAAGGGCGCGTCGGTGCTCAGACAGCTCGTCGCGTTCGTCGGCGAAGAGGCCTTCTTCGAGGCGGCCCGCGAGTACTTCGCGCGGCACGCGTTCGGCAACACGACGCTGGCCGACCTGCTCGATGCGCTCAGCGCGGCGTCGGGGCGCGCGATGGACGGATGGGCCGCGGCGTGGCTTCAGACCGCCGGCCTGCCGCTGCTCGAACCCGAGGTCGAGTACGACGGCGGTCGGCTCGCCCGCGTGGCCCTGCGGCAGACCGCGATCGACGCTGTGACCGGCGCCTCCGTGCCCCGCCCCCATCGACTGCGCGTCGGCCTCTACTCGCGCGGGCAGGCCGGGAGCATCGTGCGGACTCAGAGCATCGACGTGGAAATCGAAGGCGGATCCGCCGGCGAGCTCACCGAGCTGCCGCAGCTGACGGGCCTGCCGACGCCGGACCTCCTCCTGGTCAACGACGAGGACCTCACCTATGCCAAGGCGCGCCTCGATCCCGCGTCCGAGCAGACCGTCCGGGCTTCCCTCGGTGACATCGCCGATCCGCTCGCACGGGCTCTGTGCTGGACCGCGCTGTGGCACGCAGCCCGCGACGGCGAAGTTCCGGCCCGGGACTATGTGCGGGCCGTCGCTGCCTTCGGGCCCGCCGAGACGACCATTGGAGTCCTGCTGACGGTCCTCGACAACGCCCGCATGGCCATCGAGCGCTACACCCACGTCGAGGAGCGGGACGCCCTCAGGAACGAATATCTCGGATCGGTCGCCGCACACCTCGACGCCGCGGAGCCTGGATCCGACCACGAGCTCGCGTGGGCACGCGCCCTCGCGAAAGGCAGCAGGTACGGCGGCGGTCAGCTTGGCAGAGTGCGCGCCCTCCTGGACGACGGCGCTGTGGGCGTCTCGGCCGACGCCGAGCTGCGGTGGTCCCTCCTGCAGGCCCTCGCGGCCCAGGGGCAGGCGAGTGACGTCGAACTCGACGACGAGCTCGCGAGGGACGAGACGGCCCGCGGACGCGTCGGCCGGGCCCTCGCGGCCGCCGCGCGGCCCGATGCGAGGACGAAACGCGCCGCCTGGAGGGCCGTCGTCGACCAGGACTCGCTCTCCAACGAGCTGCTCGGAGCGACGGCGGAAGGCTTCATGCTCGGCCCCACGAGCCTTCGGACCCCCTACGTCGACGTGTACTTCGATAGCCTCGAGCGCGTGTGGTCTGAACGCTCGAACGAGATCGCGAGCCGGATCGTGACGGGACTCTTTCCTGGAGACCGGAGCCTCGGGGAAGAACAGGCTCCCGAGGATGACGAGGTGATTCGCCTCGCCGACGGGTGGCTCGTAGGCCACGAGAACGCTCCCGCGGCGCTGCGACGACTCGTCGTCGAGCAGCGTGACCACCTGCACAGGTCCCTCGTGGCACAGGAGCGATCCCGCCGCGGCTAGAGGGGCAGGTGCCTACGGCACGCGGTGAAGCCACGCGGTCGTCGCGAACTTCGTGGCCGCAAGCGCCCGCGCGGCCTCGAGCGAGGACTGCGGCAATTCAACCCGCCGGGCTCCATAGCGGCGTTCGAACGTCGCGATCATCTCCTCGATGATGGCTCCCCGGGCGAGCCCTGTCTGCCGCTTGAGGGGGTCCACTCGCTTCTGCGCGCTCGCGATCCCCTTGTCCGAGATCTTTTCGCGGCCGATTCTGAGCACCTCGGTCATCTTCGCCGCATCGATGTCGTAGCTCATGGTCACGTGGTGGAGCATGGCCCCATTGCCGAATCGCTTCTGCGCCGCGCCCCCGATCTTGCCGGCCTCGGTCGCGATGTCGTTGAGGGGCTTGTAGAACGCCTTCACCCCGACGACGGCGAGGGCCTCCATGACCCATGCGTCGAGGAACGGGTACGAGTCCGCAAACGAGAGGCCGTCCACAAGGGACGTCGGGAGATACAGCGAATACGTAATGCAGTTTCCGGCCTCCATGAACATGGCGCCGCCACCGCTCACGCGCCGGACGACCGTGATCCCGTGCCGTGCGACGGCCTCGGGATCGACCTCGTTCCGATAAGACTGGAACGTCCCGATGACCACCGAGGGCTCGTCCCAATCCCACAGGCGGAGGGTCGGCCTCCGGGTGCCCTCGCCGACCTCGCGAGTGAGCACTTCGTCGAGCGCGACCTGTTCGGTGATGTGCAGGGGCGTGGGCGGAATGACCTCCCAGTCGTGGTCTGCCCACGTCGTCGCGTGGCCCAGAGCGCGACGCACCGCGACCGCCACGGAATCCGGATCGAACCCGAACATGACCGTGCCGGGACCGGCGGCCTCCGCGACCGCGGCGCTGATGGTCGAATTGGGCGAATCGGCCGAAAGGCCGACGAGCGCGGCATTGATGTCGATGAGCGCCTCATCGGGCTCGAGGAAGAAGTCGCCGTTGATGCTCGCCCAGGTGATGGCGCCGTCGTCGGTCGCGAGGTCCGCGACCACAAGCTTGCCGCCGGGCACCTTGTATTCGCCGTGATGTTCAGCCACAGCCCCAGCCTAGTCCCGCGGCTGGGACCGCCGCCGTCTGCCAAAGAAGAAGGCGCCGCCCCGAGGGGGCGGCGCCTTCTCGCGCGGCGAGAGGCCAGATCAGGCCTTCTTGCCGAAGTTCTTGAAGCGCGCGTTGAAGCGCTCGACGCGACCGGCCGAGTCCATGATGCGCTGCTTGCCCGTGTAGAACGGGTGCGACTCCGACGAGACTTCGACGTCGATGACGGGGTAGGTGTTGCCGTCCTCCCACTCGATCGTCTTGTCCGAGGTGACGGTCGAACGGGTGAGGAACTTGACGCCGGAAGCGAGGTCGTTGAAAACGACGGGCTCGTACTTCGGGTGGATATCAGACTTCACAATAGGCCCTTTGCTTATGTCCCTGGATTTTGCCAGAGACAAGGTGTGAACGCCCTCCCGATTGGAGGGCCAGCCATCGATTTTAGCACGACGGCGAGGTCCGCCGCTGGCAGTCGACGGTCACCTCGGGCGCAGTTCCCAGAACGCGACGGCGCTCGCCGCGGCGACGTTGAGCGAGTCCACGCCCCCGCGCATCGGGATCTTCACGGCGAGGTCGACGGCGTCGAGCGTCTCGGGCAGGATGCCCGCGCCTTCCGTGCCGAGCACGAGGGCAAGCCTATCGAGGCCGCGCGCGCCGAGTTCGTCGAGATCCACGGCATCGTCCGTGAGCTCCATCGCCGCGACCACGAAGCCGAGGTCGCGCAGCTCGTCGATGCCTTCGGGCCACCCGCCCTCGGGGAGACGCGCCCACGGAACCTGGAAGACCGTGCCCATGCTCACGCGGATGCTGCGCCGGTAGAGAGGGTCGCCGCAGCGCGGCGTGACGAGCACGGCATCGATGCCGAGGGCGGCGGCTGAGCGGAAGATCGCGCCGACGTTCGTATGGTCGACAATGTCTTCGAGGATCGCGACGCGCCGCGCCCCCGCGAGGAGCTCTTCGACCGGGACGGGCGCCGGTCGGTGCATCGCGGCCATGGCGCCGCGATGAAGGTGGAAGCCGGTGATCTCCTCGAGCAGCCCAGGCGAACCGACGAACGCGGGCACCTCCGGATGCGCGGCGAGCACGTCCGCGAGGCCCTCAAGCCACTTCTCCGCGAGGAAGAAGGACCGGGGGCGGTGCCCGGCGGCGAGGGCGCGCCTCAGAACGCGCGATGACTCGGCGATGTACAGGCCCTCGGACGGCTCTCGCAGCTTGCGGAGGTGGACATCGGTGAGGTGGGTATAGTCGGCGACGCGCGGATCGTCTGCGCTGTCGATGTGGACGATGCTCATGCGGCGCTCACGGCGCGGTTCATATCGTGCCCACCGTGCATTCCGGGTCGCGGTTCACGGCGCCACGAGCTTCGCGATCATGTTCCCGAGCGCGACGACGCCGAGGAGGACGATGACGATCCTCAGGACCGTCGGCGAGAGCCGCCGTCCGATGCCGGCACCGAGGAAACCGCCGAGCAGGGAGCCGACGGCGATGAGGAGGACGGCGAGCCAGTTGATGCGGTCGAACGCGAAGAGCAGGTACGCGATCGCGGCGATAAGGTTCACGACGAGGCTCAGGATGACCTTGACCGCGTTCGACTGCTGGAGCGTCCCGTGGAAGAAGATCCCCAGGACCGCCATGAGCAGTACCCCCTGGGCGGCGGTGAAGTAGCCTCCGTAGACGCCGATGAGGAACGTGAGGACGTAGAGGATGGCGGGGAGCTTCTGGTGGTCCGCTTCCTCGGGAGTCACATGGGTCAGGGCCTGGCGCCGTTTGGCCCACGTTGAGAGCCGCGGCTGGAAGATGACGAGCAGGATCGCCGCGACAATGAGCACCGGGGCGACGTAGCCGAAGACCTTCTCGGGCAGGATCAGGAGGAGGAACGCCCCAAGAAGGCCCCCGAAGAACGAGACGGGCAGGAGCCGCACGAGCGTCCGCCTCGCGCTCGCGGCCTCCCGGCGGTAGCCCCACGCTCCCGAGAAGCCGCCGGCCACGAGTCCCATGGCGTTCGAGATGATCGAGTTGACGGGCGGGAACCCGAGCGCGACGAGGATCGGGAACGTCACGAGGGAGCCAGAGCCGACAATCGTGTTGATCGTGCCGGCCCAGAGGCCGCCGATGAAGACCAGGAGGTCGCGCCAGAACTCCACGGTCAGACGGCGGCGGGCGCGGGAGCGCGGCGTACGGCGGTGTAGCGGCCTCCGTTTGCCGTGACCTCGAGGGGCATCCCGAAGGTCGCGCCGAGGTTCTCCTCCGTCAGGACGTCGTCGATCTCGCCCTGCGCTACGACCTTGCCGTCGCGCAGCAGCAATGCGTGGGTGAAGCCCGGCGGGACTTCTTCGAGGTGGTGCGTGACGAGGATGAGGGCCGGCGCGAAGTCGTCCTGCGCGAGCTCGCTGAGCTTGTAGACGAGTTCCTCGCGGCCGCCGAGATCAAGGCCCGCGCCCGGCTCGTCGAGGAGCAGGAGCTCGGGGTCGGTCATGAGGGCTCGCGCGATCTGGACGCGCTTGCGCTCGCCCTCGCTGAGCGTGGCGAAGACCCGGCCCAGGAGCGGACCCATGCCCCATTCGTTGAGCAGGCGGAAGGCGCGACGCTCGTCGTCCTTCTCGTACAGCTCGCGCCAGCGCCCGGTCACGCCGTAGGCAGCGGTCACGACGACGTCGAGCACCTTCTCGTGCTCGGGGATCTGGTTGGCGAGGGCGGCCGATGCAAGGCCGATGCGCGGCCGGAGGTCAAAGACGTCAACCTTGCCGAGGGTCTCGTCGAGGATGCCAACGGTGCCGCGGGTGGGGTGCATCCTGGCCGCCGCAAGCTGCAGGAGGGTCGTCTTGCCCGCGCCGTTGGGGCCCAAGACAACCCACCGCTCCCCTTCCCGGACCTGCCAGTCGATACCGTCCAGCAGCGTCTTGGCTCCACGCACGACGCTGACCCCAGACAACTGGAGAACATTGCTCATGGAGAAGACCCTATTCCAGACTTCCGCCGTCGGCGAACCACGCGCGCGCTCGGTAGAATCGCGCCTATGCCATCCCGCTTCGCCCTCGTCCTCTCTGCGCGCGCACTGTCGCCCGAGTCGGGCGACGCCGCCGCCGCGCTGCTCGCCCCGCTGGGGGCCGCCGTCGGCCGCTTCGAACGCGCCGGGGACGAGCGTTACGAAGTCCTCGTTGCGGATGTCGAGCTCGACGTCGCCCGGCTGACCGAGGCGCGTCACGCCCTCGAGGGCCTTGCCGAAGCGGAAGCCGCGCTCGTTCCCTCGACGGTGCGGGATTCGGCGCGGAAGTTCCTCATCATGGACGTCGACTCGACGCTCATCCAGCAGGAGGTCATCGAGCTTCTCGCCGAGCACGCGGGGAAGCGCGCCGAAGTCGCCGCCGTGACAGAGGCCGCGATGCGCGGCGAACTCGACTTCGCCCAGAGCCTCCACGCGCGCGTTGAAACGCTCGCGGGCCTTCCCGTCGACGTCATCGACCGCGTACGGGACGCCGTCTTGCTCACGCCGGGCGCCGAGGACCTCGTGAAGGCCTATCACGCAGCGGGACACGCCGTGGCGGTTGTCTCGGGCGGCTTCAATCAGATCCTCGCCCCGCTCGCGGAACGCCTGGGCCTCGACTACTGGCGAGCCAATGAGCTCGAGATCGTGGACGGCAGGCTGACCGGCCGCGTCGTCGGAGACGTCGTGGACCGCGCGGTCAAGGAGCACAGCCTCCGTGTGTGGGCGGCCGAGCGCGGTGTGCCGCTCGAGGCGTGCGTCGCGGTGGGCGACGGCGCGAACGACCTCGACATGCTCGGCGCGGCGGGCCTCGGGGTTGCCTTCCACGCCAAGCCCGCGGTCCGCGCGGCTGCGGACGCCGCCGTCGACCTCCCGTACCTCGACGTCGTGCGGCACTTCGCGGCGGTCTGACCACGGACCTGGCCACTCGTATGGCGAGGTCTGGCCACAGGTCGAGAAAGATCTGGCCACTCGTCGGAATGCGACGAGTGGCCAGATCTCCACTGGCGAATGGTCAGCCGGTGAAGTGCCCCGCGCCGCCCACGTATTCCGTGTGACCCGTCGGGACGTCGGCCGTGACCATCTTCGCGACCTCGGCCGCGAACTCGTCCACGGAGTAGAGCTTGCCGGCCGCCTCGCGGCGCGCCTCGATGGCTCCGGGAGCAGCACGGTCCAGGAGCGTCGCGGTGATGGTGCCCTCGATCATGTCGCCCGAGACGACCACGAACGTGATCCCCCGATCCTCAAGCCACGGCACAAGCTCACGCAGGGCGACCTCCCCCGCGCGCTTGGACCGTGCGACGGGTTCGTACGCGTCCATCGTGGGCACGGTGTCGATGAAGTGCGCCTGGTGGCTCGTGACGAAGACAACGCGCGCGCCGGGCTTCATGCGCTCGGCCGCGGCCTTGAGCATGTTGACCTGGGCGTCGCGATTGAGGCGGAGCGCGTAGTCCTCGCCGAGGCCCGACTCCATGCCGCCCGACGCGTTGAGCACGAGGACGTCGAGCGAGCCGAAATGGTCGATCGCCGCCTGGGCGAGGGCCTCGACGTCGTCCACGTTCGTGAGGTCGCCGCCCACGGCGACCGCGCGACCGCCTGCAGCCTCGATGTCCGCGACGACCTTGTTCGCCCGCGGAGCCTTCTGCCGGTAGTTGATGACGACGGCGGCGCCCTCCCCCGCGAGGATCTTCGCCGTGGACGCGCCGATGCCGCGGGACGAACCCGTGACGATGGCCGTCTTGCCCGCGAGCGGCGCGTCCTGCGCCGTACCCTGCTCTGTCATGTTGCTTCCTTCCGTCGTGGAGTTCGAGGGGGGCTCAGTGGCCCATGCCGAGGCCGCCGTCGACCGGGATGACGGCGCCCGAGATGTATCCCGCCTCGTCGCTCGCGATCCAGCGCACGACGTTGGCGACCTCCTCGGCGTCGGCGAAACGGCCGGCCGGGACACGCGAGAGGTAGTCCTTCTGCGTCTCTTCGGGCAGTTCGGCCGTCATGTCCGTCTTGATGAAGCCCGGTGCCACGACGTTCGCCGTGATCCCGCGGCTGCCGAGCTCGCGCGTGAACGAGCGGGCGAGGCCTACGAGGCCAGCCTTCGAGGCCGAGTAGTTGATCTGCCCGGGGGCTCCGTAGAGGCCCGAGACCGACGAGATGAGGATCACGCGGCCCCTGCGCAGGCGGATCATGCCCTTCGATGCCCGCTTGATGACGCGGAACGCGCCGGTGAGGTTCGTGTCCAGCACGGACGTGAAGTCATCCTCGCTCATGCGGAGCAGGAGCGTGTCCTTCGTGATGCCCGCGTTGGCCACGAGTACCTCGACGGGGCCATGTGCAGCCTCGACCTCGGTGAACGCGCGATCGACCGAGGCCTCGTCGGTGACGTCGGCCTGAACGCCGAGGATCCCGTCCGGCAGCTCGGTCTGGGTGCGGTAGGTCACCGCGACCTTGTCGCCGTTGGCGACAAAGGCCTTCGCAATCGCGAGGCCGATGCCACGGTTGCCTCCCGTGACCAGGACGCTGCGCGGCGTGTGGGCTTCCGTGCTCACAGTGCTCCTTCGAAGGTGATGGTGCGGCGGCCGCGCGGGTAACGCGTGCGCGGCACCCGACAGCCGTTGTCTGTCGAGAATCCTAACTGCACGTCGAGCCCCGCAGGCCGCGAAGCAGGAAATGCTCTGGCTTCGCGCGTCATGAGCAGCGCGGCCCGCGATTCGCCCGGCTACGGCACGAGTGGGACAATAGATCGACTGGGAGTGTGATGAAGAGACTGACTGACGGGACCGGCGAGGGACCGGAGGACGAACGGACCTCCGAGGATCCTGAGGTTCACAGCATCACCTCGGCTGCCCCGGGACACAGCGAGGACATGCACAAGCGCATGGTCCGCTACGCGATCGCGATGGGCATCCGCATGGTGTGCATCATCATGCTCTTCGTCCTCGACGGATGGTTCAAGCTGATCGCCGTCGCCGGCGCCGTGTTCCTGCCGTGGGTCGCAGTCGTCATCGCGAACGCCCAGGATACGGCAGAGACCCCCAGCGATGCCCTCATCGACGCTCCCCCAGTAGCCGAGCTCGAAGGCGGGCTCGCAGCGGCACGCGAGGACGACGTCGTCCTTCAGGGTGAGCTGTTCGACGGCGAGGACGACGGCGGTACGCCCGCCAGCGGCGGGCCCGCAGGGCGCGCTGGGGACGGTGGGGACCGCGGGGACGAAGCGGGCGAGGAGAAGAGGAGCGCGTGAGTCTGCTGGGAATGCTTCCGGGCGAGGAACCCGCGGAAGCGGTGTGCTCGCGCAAGGGATGCCGCAGCGCGGCGACATGGCAGCTTCTGTGGAACAACCCCCGCATCCACACTCCCGAGCGGCGCAAGGTGTGGCTCGCGTGCGACGAGCACCGCGAATGGCTCGAGGAGTACCTCACGACGCGGTCCCTGTGGAAGGAAACCCTGCCGCACGGGGCTTCCTTGCACGGGAACGGAGGACGGTAGGTGTACCGCTTCCTCTTCTCGCGCCAATGGCTCACGTACCTCGGCCTCGCCATCCTCTTCGCGGTCGCATGCGTCCTGCTGAGCCGTTGGCAGATGGGGCGTCTCGCGGAGGCCCAGGCAGTGATCGACCTCGTCAACCGGAACTACGACGCGGCGCCCGTGCCATTCGCCCAAGCGTCCGACCAGTTCGGGCATCTCTCCGAGGGCCACGAATGGCAGCAAGTGAGCCTTCGGGGCTCCTATGAGGTCGCCGACACGCGCGTGGTCCGCAACCGCCCGCTCAACGGGCAGCCGGGCTACGAGGTCGTTGTGCCGCTCCGCCTCGACTCGGGCCAGACTGTCGTCGTCGATCGCGGCTGGCTCCCCATCGGCAACCAGGAGCAGGGCGGGCCCGACTCCGTCCCGGCGCCACCCTCGGGCGAGGTCTCCGTCGTCGTGCGCCTCCGCCCGAGCGAACCCACTCTGGACCGCGGCGCCCCCGCCGGGCAGCTCGCCTCAATCGACCTTCCGACCTACGCGGGGCAGCTTCAGTACCCGATCATGACGGGGTCGTACGGACTCATGGCGAACGAGACTCCCGCGGCCTCCGCGACCCCTGCGTCCCTCCCCAAGCCGCAGCCCGACGACGGCACGCACCTCTCCTACGCGCTTCAATGGCTCGCGTTCGGCGTCCTCATGTTCATCGGCTTCGGCTACGCGGCGCGGCAGCAGGCCCGCAACCGCGCGATCGACGCGGCGGCTGAGGCAGCCGAAGCCGCCGACGCCGCGCGCGCCCACGGCGAAGATCACGCAGAGGCCCAGCAGGCGGCCGACGATGCCGCGGCGCGCGCCGCCCGCTTCACGCCGAAGAAGCGGAAGCGGCCCACTGCCGAAGAGGAAGAGGACGCCATTCTCGACGCGCAGGGCTTCCGGTGACCGGCGCGCTTGACGGCGACCGCCCCGCCGTCGACCGCGTGCGCCGCGCCCTCCTCGCGGCGGGCCTGCCGGACACCGTCACAACGTTCGACGACGACGTGCCCACCGCGGCCGCGGCGGCGGAAGTCCTCGGATGCGAGCTCGGTGCGATCGCGAACAGCCTCGTGTTCGAGCTCGACGGCGCCCCGTTGCTCATCCTTGCGAGCGGGGCCGCCCGGGTCGATACGAAGCTCGTGGCGCGGCAGCTCGGTTCGGGGAAGATCAAGCGCGCTGCGCCCGAGTTCGTGTTGGAGCACACGGGGCAGCGCGTGGGCGGCGTCGCCCCGGTGGGGCATCCAGAGCCGTTGCGGACACTCATCGACGTGCATCTCAGGGGCTATCCCCTCCTGTGGGCGGGCGCGGGCGACCACCAGTCGATGCTCTCAATCAGCTACGCCGATCTGGCCCGGGTGACGGGCGCGGAGCCGCTCGAGGTGCGTTAGGAGAGGCCTACGCGAGCGTGATGAGGTCGAGGTAGTCCGCGCTCCAGAGGTCCTCGACGCCGTCGGGAAGGAGCACGACGCGCTCGGGGTTGAGAGCCTCGACCGCGCCTTCGTCGTGGCTCACCATGACGACCGCGCCCTTGTACGTCTTGAGGGCCCCGAGGATCTCGCGGCGGCTCGCGGGGTCGAGGTTGTTCGTGGGCTCGTCGAGGAGCAGGACGTTGGCGCTCGACGCGACGATGGTCGCGAGCGCGAGACGCGTCTTCTCGCCGCCCGAAAGGACGCCCGCGGGCTTGTCGACGTCGTCGCCCGTGAAAAGGAACGAACCGAGGATGCCGCGCACGTCCGCGTCGCCGAGGTGGTCCGGCGCGGAACGGCGCATGTTCTCGAGGACCGTGCGGTCCGGATCGAGGGTCTCGTGTTCCTGGGCGTAGTAGCCGACCTTGAGCCCGTGGCCCGGGACGACCTCGCCCGTGTCCGGCGAGTCGACGCCCGCGAGCATGCGCAGGAGCGTCGTCTTGCCCGCGCCATTGAGACCGAGGATCACGACACGCGAGCCTCGATCGATGGCGAGGTCCACATCCGTGAAGATCTCGAGCGAGCCGTACGACTTCGAAAGGCCCTCTGCCTGGAGCGGCGTCTTGCCGCAGGCTGCGGGCTCCGGGAAGCGCAGCGCGGCCACGCGGTCCGAGACGCGTTCCTCCGCGACCCCGGCGAGCAGGCGCTCGGCGCGCTTCGCCATGTTCTGCGCCGCGACGGCCTTGGTCGCCTTGGCCCGCATCTTGTTCGCCTGGTCCAGGAGCACCTGGGCCTTCTTCTCCGCGTTGGCGCGCTCCCGCCGTCGTGCGCGCTCGTCGGTCTCGCGCTGGGCGAGGTAGCGCTTCCAGCCCATGTTGTAGATGTCGATCACGGCGCGGTTCGCGTCGAGGTGGAAGACCTTGTTGACGGTCGCCTCGAGGAGCTCGACGTCGTGCGAGATGACGATGAGCCCGCCCTGATGGGCCTTGAGGAAGTCCCGCAGCCACGCGATCGAGTCGCCGTCGAGGTGGTTCGTGGGCTCGTCGAGGAGCAGCGTGTCCGCGGCCGAGTACAGGATGCGCGCGAGCTCGACGCGACGGCGCTGGCCGCCGGAGAGCGTGCGGAGCGGCTGGTTGAGGATGCGGTCCGGGAGCGCGAGGTTCGCCGAGATCGCCGCGGCCTCGGCCTCCGCCGCGTAGCCGCCGCCCGCGAGGAACTCCGACTCGAGCCGGTCGTAGCGGCCCATCGCCTTGCGCTGCACGTCCGCGTCGTCGCTCGCCATCGCTGTCTGCGCCTCGCGAAGCTTCCGGACCACGACGTCGAGGCCGCGCGCGGACAGGATGCGGTCCCGCGCGAGCTGCTCCATGTCCGGGGTCCGCGGGTCCTGGGGGAGGTAGCCGATCTCGCCGCTGCGGGTCACTTCGCCCGCCGCAGGCAGGCCCTCCCCCGCGAGAACGCGAGTGAGTGTGGTCTTGCCCGCCCCGTTTCGCCCGACCAGGCCGATCTTGTCCCCCTTGTCGATCCTGAACGTCACCTCATCCATGAGCAGGCGCGCGCCGGCACGGAGTTCGAGGTTTTGGACAGTGATCACTTTGGGAAAGGCCTTTCGGGACGCGGCCCGGATGCGGGCCTCGACCAGTCTACCGGCCGTGATTGTGGCCGCTCGCCAACGCTGGGTCCTCGCGGCTCGTGGGAGTCCCACAAAATCGGGGACGACGCCGAAACGTAGCCTTTTCGCGTAGGCGCCAGCACCCGCTGGCCGCAAGGGAGGAATCCATGAGCCAGAAGACCGCATCGGAGGGGAAGGGCGCTGCCCGCCGCTACCGTGCGTGGGACGCGCAGTCCCTCGCCCTCGTCGCCGTGTTCGCGGCACTCATCGCGGCCTCCGCCGTCGCCCCGGGCATCCCGGTGGGAAGCTTCGGCGTGCCGATCACGATCCAGACGCTTGCCATCGCCCTCACGGGGCTCGTCCTCGGGGGGACGCGCGCGGCCGCGGCCGTTGGCCTCTACCTCGTGCTGGCCTTCGCCGGGCTGCCGATCTTCTCCAACGGCCGCGCCGGGCTTCAGGTCCTCGCCGGCGGATCGGCCGGGTACATCGTCGCGTTCCTCGTCGGCGCGTTCGTGCTCGGCCTGCTCGCCCAGGCGATCATCCGCCGTTTCGGGGCGAAGCGACGCGCGCTGTGGTTCTTCGTCGCCGCGATGCTCGTCTCCGTCGTCGTCATCCATGGCTTTGGCGTGCTCGGGATGATGATCAACCTCAAGCTCTCGTGGCAGGCAGCCTTCGTCGCGGATCTGGCGTACTACCCGGGTGACATCCTCAAGAACATCGTCGCCTCGCTCGCCGCGGTTGCCGTCCACAGAGCATTCCCCGACGTGCTCGTGCGCAGGGTCAAGGGCGCGTGAGCCGCATCGAGCTCGCCGGCGTCCGCGTCGCCGTCCCCGTCGAGGATCAGCCGGAGCGGCTGATCCTCGACGGGTTGTCGGCCGTGCTCACAGAGCAGCGTGTTGCCGTGATCGGGGCCAACGGCTCGGGCAAGTCCACTCTTCTGAGGCTGCTCAATGGGCTCATCGCGCCGACGGCGGGAACCGTCACCGTCGACGGGCTCGATACCGGGCGCGACGGCCGCGCCGTTCGCCAGCGAGTCGGCTTCGTCTTCACCGATCCGCTCTCGCAGCTCGTCATGCCGACCGGGCGCGAAGACGTCGAGCTCTCGCTGCGCCGACGCCAGCGGAATCGCACCGAACGGGCGGCCGCCGCGCAGGCCGTGCTCGACCGCTTCGCTCTCGGGCCGCTCGCCGACCAGAGCGTCTACGACCTCTCAGGCGGCGAACGCCAGCTCATGGCGCTCGCCGCCGTGCTCGCCGTGGACCCCGACGTGCTCGTGCTCGACGAGCCGTCGACGCTCCTCGACCTGCGCAACCGCGAGCTCCTCCGCCGCTCGCTCGCGGGACTCGCCCAGCAGATCGTCTTCTCGACCCATGACCTCGAGCTGGCTCTCGACGCCGACCGCACCCTCGTCGTCGACCGCGGCAGGATCGCGTTCGACGGCGCGCCCGCAGACGCCGTCACCTTCTACCGCGCGCTGTGTTCGGCACCCTCCGAGGCGGCCTGATGGGCGGCCGCCCGTCCCACGGGGTCCTCGCGGGCTACGTGGCGGGCAACTCGTGGCTGCACCGCGCGCCGCTGTGGGCCAAGTTCCTCGGCGTGGTCGCGGCAGGGGCAGCGAGCTTCGTGCTGCTCGACTGGCGGGTCTCGGCGACCGCCCTCGGGGTGGTCCTCCTGGCTTGGCTCTCGGCTGGACTCGGCTGGCGGCGGCTTGCGGCCTCGGCGCGGCTGCTCGCACCGCTGTGCCTCGTACTCGGCGCGTTCCAGTGGTGGCAGCTTGGCCCCGCCACCGCGGCCCGTATTGTGCTGAACCTCGCACTGTGCTTCGTGGCCGCGGGCCTCCTCACGGCGACGGTGCCGCTGCGCACGCTGCTCGACGCCGTCGCCCGCCTCGCCCGGCCGTTCCGGCGTCTCGGGGCCAATCCGGAGCGCTTCGCCCTGGCCATCGCCATCATGCTGCGCAGCATCCCCGTCATCGCAGGCGCCTTTGACGAGGTCGGCGAAGCGGCACGGGCGCGGGGACTCGAGCGCGACGTCCGAGCACGCACGGTCCCGGTGGTGCTCTCCGCCGTGGCCTACGCCCGCCGGACTGGCGAGGCGCTCGCTGCGCGGGGCCTCGGCGACGGCGACGACGACCACGCGTAGCTCTCGCCGGACGTGACCATCCCCGGCGGTGGCCAGATCCCCACCGGCGAGTCGGGCGAGAGATGGCCAGGCGTTGGCTAGGGAGCGAGGCGGCGGGTCTCGAAGAGGGCTGCCGTCCCGATGCCGCCCGCCGAGCTGATCATTGCGAGGCATAGGTCGCCGTCCCGAAGCGACGACGCGCGGGCGAGAAGGCGGACGACAGACACGGCACCCGAAGCGCCGTAGGCATGCCCGAGGGCGAGCGCTCCGCCGTCGGCGTTGAGGACGCGGTCGAGCGACGCGTCGTCGAGGCCGAGACGGTCCGTGCACGCGAGGACCTGGCCCGCAAAGGCCTCGTTGAACTCGACGGCCGCGACCTCGCTGGCTGACACGCCGTGCTCCGCGAGGAGAGCTTCGGCCGCGGCCGCGGCACCGAGGCCGAGCCTGCGGGGATCGACGCCGACCGTCGCGGCACCCCGGAACGCGAGGGCAGTCGGTGCCGAATCGGGGAACGCGGGGACAGCGTCCGCCGAGACAACCGCGACCGCGGCAGCTCCGTCCGCGTCGAAGCACGAGTTCCCGGCCGTCACGGTGCCGACCGGCACGAACGCGGCCGGAAACCGCGCCACGAGACGCTCGTCGAGCCGCGGCCGCGGTCCGTTGTCCGTCCGCACCCACCCGCCGCGTGCGGGCACGGGCACTATTTCGCCGTCGAACGTTCCTGCCTTCAGGGCGGCGAGCGCCCGCCGGTGGCTCCGGAGGGCCAGGGCATCCTGCCGCGCGCGCGCAACGCCGGCCTCGCGGGCGACAGTCTCGGCCGCGAAGCCCATGTCGGGATCCCCGGGCTCGGCTTCGTCCGATCGCGTCGGCGCGTGCTGTGCGCGGGAGAAGAAGTCGATCTCGCCGTCTGGGCGGCGGCGACCGCGCACGGGTGCCGTGCTGATCGACTCGGCTCCCCCCGCGAGATACGCCCGCCCCGCCCCGGCCTGCACGAGGCGGCACGCGAGAACGATCGCATCGAGGCCCGAGCCGCATTGCCTGTCGACCGTGAGCCCCGGGAGCGTGTCGGGAAGTCCCCCCTCGAGCGCTGCCAGGCGGGCCACGTTGCCCCCTCCGCCAACGGCGTTGCCCGCGATGACGTCGGCGAACTGCGCGCTCGGCAGGCCCGTGCGTTCGACGACGGCCCGGAGGACCGGGGCGAGCAGGCGATGCACGGGAATGTCCGCGAACGCCGTTCCCGCCCTCGCGAGCGGCGTGCGAAGCCCCGCGATGACGAGCGGAGCGCTCGCCGTATCAGGCGAGTGGCCGCGCACGCGCGTCCCCCTCGAGCACCCACCGCTGGAACTGGGTGCGGCTGAGCTTTCCCCGCTCCGTGACGGGCAGTTCGTCGAGCTCGAAGTACTGCAGCGGCCGCTTGGAGGGTGACAGGCGCCCCTCGAGCCCCGCGCGGAGCTGAAGCTGGCACAGGCCGGCGTGGGCGGGCACGACACCCGCGACAACGCGCTGCCCGCGGATGTCGTCGGGGATGCCCGCCGCGACGACCTCGGCCACCCCCGGGAGCATCGCCAGCGCCGCTTCGACCTCATGCGGGTAGACGTTGTGCCCTCCCGTGTTGATCATGTCTTGGGTGCGCCCCAGGACATGCAGCTCTCCGTCCTTGAGGAAGCCCTGATCACGGACCGTGCACCACTCGCCGAGCCGTGTGAACGCCTGGCCGTCGTCGCCCCATACATAGCCGTCGCTCACGAGCCCGCTCCGGACGCTGATGTTCCCCGTTTCGCCGTCGGGGAGGGGGACGCCGTCGTCGTCCAGGATCGCGAGGTCCACGCCGGGAAACGCGCGGCCGACGGCGGTGCCCACCTCCGCGGGCCCCGCGCCGGGCGCATGGGCGGTCGCGGCGACGAAGCTGAGCTCGGAAGCCCCGTAGTACTCCCACACGACGGCCTGGGGCGCCCATCGCCGCACGGCCTCGAGGGTGCGGCGGTCGAGCTTCTGGCCTGAGCACACGATCGCCGTGATCCCGCTCGCGTCGACGTCGCCCGCGAAGCCACGCTCGGCGAGCACGCGCAGCATCGTGGGAACGAGCACGAGGCGCGTGATGCCCCGGCGGCGGATCTCGGCGTGGGCGTCGCCGACATCGAATGCGGGAAGGGTATGGAACGATGCACCGCAATAGAGGGACTCGGACAGCGTGTAGAGGTTGAGGCTCGCTGAGAGCGGCCCGGGGGCGAGGACCCTGTCCTCGGATGTGAGGCCGAAGAGCGTGATCGACGCGTCGAATGAGCTCCTCCACGAGGCTCTGGTCCGGGAGAACGCCTTGGGGACGGACGTGGTGCCCGAGGTCAATCCGACGAGGAAGCTCGACTCGGGCGCGCCGTCGCGAAGCTCGGCGGGCCCGGGCCGGGTGTGAGCCCAGCGCGTCACGAGAAGTCCCCGGACCTCGTCGGAAAGCGCTGCGGGCCAATGCGGGTCGAGGACCGCGCATTCGCGGTCGCCGGCGACGCCTGCCGCCCACCGGACGGCGAAGTCGACGCCGTTGCCTGACTGGAGAACCCGCAGATCCTGCCCGCTGCCCGCAAGCCGCGTCGCGGAGGCGGCGAGCTCGCCCCACGTAAGGTGTTCCGGTCCGCAGACGACGGCGGGCTCGTCCGCCTTCTCGGCGGCCCACCAGGACAACCGGTCCACGAAAGGCATCCTCCGAGTCTATCGGCGCGCGGACTCGTTCCCCCACCGAACAACGCTCGAGACACACGACGACGGCGGCCGGTAACCTTCCGCGGGGAAGGCCGCCGGCCGCCGTCGTCAGCTGCGATGCCTAGATGTTGAAACCGAGCGCGCGCATCTGGTCGCGCCCGTCCTCGGTGATCCGATCGGGGCCCCACGGCGGCATCCACACCCAGTTGAGGCGCCACTCGTCCACGACTCCATCGAGGGCCTGGCCCACCTGCTCCTCGAGGATGTCGGTCAAAGGGCAGGCTGCGGTGGTCAGGGTCATGCTGATGAGCAGCGCCCCGTCCTCGCCGTATTCGAGCCCATAGACCAGCCCCAGGTCCACGACGTTGACGCCCAGTTCGGGGTCAATCACGTCCTTGAGCCGCTCCTCGACGTCCTCGAGCGAGGTCTGGCCCGGCTCAAGCCCGGCCACAGGGGTATCAGACACGGTGTCTCCTTTTGGTCAGGCCTGGACGTGAACCGCGGAGCCGGCGCCGGCGAGGTAGCGGTCGTAGCCCTCTTCCTCGAGGCGGTCGGCGAGCTCGGGGCCGCCCTGCTCGGCGATCTTGCCGTCGACGAACACGTGGACGAACTCCGGCTTGATGTAGCGCAGGATGCGCGTGTAGTGGGTGATGAGCAGCGTGCCCATGTTGCCGGCCGCGTGGGCTCGGTTGACGCCTTCGGAGACGACCTTCAGGGCGTCGACGTCGAGGCCGGAGTCCGTCTCGTCGAGGACGGCGAACTTCGGCTTGAAGAGCTCGAGCTGGAGAATCTCGACGCGCTTCTTCTCGCCGCCCGAGAAGCCCTCGTTGACGTTGCGCTGGGCGAAGTCCGCGTCGATGCGCAGCTGCGCCATCGCATCCTTGACCTCTTTCGTCCACGTGCGGATCGCCGGGGCCTTGCCGTCGATCGCCGCCTTCGCGGTGCGGAGGAAGTTGGTCATCGTGACGCCCGGGACCTCGACGGGGTACTGCATCGCGAGGAAGAGGCCGGCGCGGGCGCGCTCGTCGACGCTCATGGCGAGGACGTCTTCGCCGTCGAGCGTGATCGAGCCCGACGTGACGGTGTAGCGCGGGTGGCCCGCGATCGTCGAGGCGAGCGTGGACTTGCCCGAGCCGTTGGGGCCCATGATCGCGTGCGTCTCGCCCGTCTTCACGGTGAGCGTCACGCCCTTGAGGATCTCCTTGACGCCCTGCTCGGTCTCGATCGAGACGTGCAGGTCCTTGATCTCCAGAGTCGACATGTGTTTTCTCCTAGTGCCCCTTGGCGCGGGGCTGTGCTCTAACGGTGCCCGGCGCCGCCGGACCAATCCTTGGGGTCAGTTGTCTCCGGCCTCGAGCTCGCGCTCGACGGCCTCGGTGAGGTGCTCTTCGATGGAGGGAACGCCGATCTTCTGGATGATCTCGTTCAGGAAGCCGCGCACCACGAGGCGACGGGCCACATCCTCCGGGATGCCGCGTGCCATGAGGTAGAAGAGGTGCTCGTCGTCGAACCGGCCGGTCGCACTTGCATGGCCCGCTCCCTCGATGAGGCCCGTCTCGATCTCGAGGTTCGGCACGGAATCCGCGCGGCAGCCATCCGTCAGGACGAGGTTCTGGTTCTTCTCGTAGCTGTCGGTGCCCTCGGCCTGCTTCTGGATGAGCACGTCGCCGACCCACACCGTGTGCGCATCCTTGCCCTGCAGCGCGCCCTTGTAGAGCACGTTGGAGATGCAGTTGGGCTGCGCGTGGTCGATGAACGTGCGGTGCTCGAGGTGCTGGCCGGCGTCCGCGAAGTAGAGGCCGTACACCTCGGCCTCGCCGCCCGGTTGGGCGAAGCGGACGGTCGGCGTCAGGCGCACGAGCGAGCCGCCGAGACTCACGGCGACGTGCTTGATCTTCGCCTCGCGGCCCACCTTCACCTGCTGCGACGACACGTGGACGGAATCGTCCGACCATTCCTGGAGCGTCACGACGGTCAGGTCTGCGCGGTCGCCGACGACGACCTCGACGTTCTCGGAGACGATCGCCTGGCCTTCATGGTTGAGGACGACGACGGCGCGAGCCCCCTCCTCGGCGATGATCACCACGTGCTGGGCTGCCGCGGCGAGGCCCTCGCCCGCGAGAGTCACGAGGATCCGGTCCTCGAGCTCGGTGCCCGCGGGAATCGTCACGACGGTCGCGTCGATGAAGTGCGCCCACGCGTTGGCGGACACGCGGTCCTCGGGGATTCCAGCGGAGCCGATCCGGGCGTCGTCGCGGCCGACGGTCTCGACCCGGACCGATGCCGGGGCCTCGACAGCGACAGCCGGGGCGGCGCCGTCGAGCGCGTCCTTGTGCAGGCCGCCGAGGCGGCGGAGCGGCGTGAAGCGCCAGTCCTCCTCCGTGCCCTTGAGCTCGGGGAAGTCCGCGAGGCTGTAGGACGTGAGGCGACCCGCACGCGAGCTGTCGGGGATGCCGTAGCCGCCGCCGTGCGAGTGGCTCTTCGACGCGGCACCGCCGAGCGGGCCCGTGACGACGGGCTCGGGCGAGAGGCTCTCGCCCTCCTCCGTGAAGCCGGCGATCGACGGCGCGCCGATTCGCGCCTTTTCGTACACTGTTTCTCGCACTGCCTCCTGCGCGGTATCCGCCACAGCGCGTTCCGAAATTTCAGTCATTAACCGACGGACCCTTCCATCTGCAGTTCGATGAGGCGGTTCAGCTCGAGGGCGTACTCCATGGGGAGCTCGCGCGCAATCGGCTCGATGAAGCCGCGCACGATCATGGCCATGGCCTCGTCCTCGGGAAGCCCGCGAGACATCAGGTAGAAAAGCTGCTCTTCGCTCACGCGGGACACCGTGGCCTCGTGGCCGAGCACCACGTCGTCCTCACGGATGTCGATGTACGGGTACGTGTCGGAGCGCGAGATCGTGTCGACGAGCAGAGCGTCGCAGCGAACCGTGTTGGCCGAGTGCTTGGCGCCCTCGCGCACCTGGACGAGGCCGCGGTAGGCCGCGCGGCCGCCGCCGCGAGCCACGGACTTGGACACGATCGAGGACTTCGTGTTCGGCGCGATGTGCACCATCTTCGAGCCCGTGTCCTGGTGCTGGCCCTCGCCCGCGAACGCGATCGAGAGGGTCTCGCCCTTCGCGTGCTCGCCCACGAGGTACACGGCCGGGTACTTCATGGTGACCTTGGAGCCGATGTTGCCGTCGATCCACTCCATCGTCGCGCCCTCGTGGCAGACGGCGCGCTTGGTGACGAGGTTGTAGACGTTGGTCGACCAGTTCTGGATCGTCGTGTAGCGGACGCGGGCGCCCTTCTTGACGATGATCTCGACGACGGCCGAGTGCAGCGAGTCCGACGAGTAGATCGGCGCCGTGCAGCCTTCGATGTAATGGACGTAGGAATCCTCGTCCGCGATGATGAGCGTGCGCTCGAACTGGCCCATGTTCTCCGTGTTGATGCGGAAGTAGGCCTGGAGCGGGATCTCGACGTGGACGCCCTTCGGCACGTAGACGAACGAGCCGCCGGACCACACGGCCGTGTTGAGCGACGCGAACTTGTTGTCGCCGACAGGGATGACCGTTCCGAAGTACTCCTTGAAGAACTCCGGGTGCTCCTTGAGCGCGGTATCGGTGTCGAGGAAGATCACGCCCTGCTTCTCGAGGTCCTCGCGGATCTGGTGGTACACGACCTCGGACTCATACTGGGCGGCGACGCCGGCGACGAGGCGGCTGCGCTCTGCCTCCGGGATGCCGAGCTTCTCGTACGTCGAGCGGATGTCCTCGGGGAGGTCCTCCCACGATTCCGCCTGCTTCTCGGTCGAGCGCACGAAGTACTTGATGTTGTCGAAGTCGATGCCGGAGAGATCGGCGCCCCACAGCGGCATCGGCTTGCGGTCGAAATACTTGAGGCCCTTGAGGCGCAGGTCGAGCATCCACTCGGGCTCGCCCTTCTTGCCGGAGATGTCGCGGACGACCTCCTCGTCGAGCCCACGGCGGGCGTTGGCGCCCGCAACGTCCGAGTCGGCCCAGCCGTACTCGTAGTTGCCGATCCCGTGGAGCTCGGGGTTCTTCTCGAGAATCTCCGAGATCACCGTAGGCTCAACGTCCACGGCATGCTTCTCGGCCAATTGATCCGTCATCACGGCCTCTCGTTTCGTAGGGCTTCATTAACGTCGGGGGCTTGGTCAACGTGGCGGTCTGACGTGCCGGAAAATGGCAGCCGACCGCCGCGTCCCGTGGGAATGTGGGTCGTGCAGACGTGCCCCCCGCTCGCGAGGGTCGAGAGCCGCCGCACATCGACGCCGAGGAGGCGTGAGAAGACCGCGGTCTCCGTATCGCAGAAGGCGGGGAACTCGGCGGCGAGCTGCTGCACAGGGCAGTGCCCTTGGCATAGCTGGACGCTTGCCATGTGGGCGGGAAGCGGTGCGCGGCTTGCAACCTCGGCGGCGGAAGCCACGAAGCCGTCGTTCGTGAGCGCCTCCGCCAGCGCGCGCGAACGCGCCGCGACGTCGTCGCCCGCCGCGTCGACGATCGGCTGATAGCGGCGCTCCATGGCGCCGAAGCGCTCCTCGGCGAAGTCCTCGACGGCGCCCGGCCCAGCCAGTTCGGCGAGCCGGTGAAGCGCGGTGCGCGCAATGTCCAGATAATCGTCGCCGATCGACGATTGGCCTCGCGACGTCAGGACGTAGCGACGGGCGGGCCGTCCCGCGCCCATGCCAGACGTGGCGACGCGCTTGACCTCGACGACGCCTTCGCGTGTCAGCGCGTCGAGATGCCTGCGCACAGCCGCGGGCGTGACGTTGAGCATCTCCCCCAGATCAGCGGCGCTCACCGGACCGTGCTCGAGAACGGCTCCCAGGACGCGGTTGCGCGTGCGGTCCTCGGCGTCGCCGGCGGCGCGGCTACCGGCGGCACGCTTGCTCGGGTTCTGTTCGGCCACGGAATACACAAAACAATCATTGCCTAATCTGCCAATGTCATCCAGTAAGGCGGGACTTAGTTGAGTGACTGATGCATCACACACCCCGGCGGGCCCCACGGAGGCCGCGCACTACTACCTTGCGTAGAATGTATGGGTGCTCAGAACCGGTACCCCCTGCCTCGAGATCGAGGGGCTGATCCACGACGTCGGCCCGATCGCCGCCGAGGCGGGCCGCATGAAGCGCGTGCTCGCCGGGGTGGACCTCGCGGCCTACCCCGGGCAGGTCACGGTACTCCTCGGCGTCAACGGCGCCGGGAAGACGACGACCCTCGAGTGCGCCCAAGGACTCCGGCGCCGCACAGGAGGCACGATCCGCCTCCTCGGCGAGGACCCCCAGACGGCGAACGCCGAACTCCGTTCGCGGGTCGGCGTCATGCTCCAGGACGGCGGCCTCCCGCCGTCGGCACGCCCTCTGGCGCTTCTGCAGCACGTTGCGGGCATGTACCGCAATCCCCTCCCCGTCGCCGATCTTGCGGAGCGGCTCGGGCTCCATGAGTTCGCCGGCACGACGATCCGCCGCCTCTCGGGCGGCCAGAAGCAGCGCGTCGCACTCGCCGCAGCCCTCGTCGGGCGCCCCGACGTCGTCTTCCTCGACGAGCCGAGCGCGGGCCTCGATCCGCAATCCCGTCAGGTCGTGTTCGATCTCATCGCCGACCTGCGCGCGCAGGGGCTCGGCATCATCCTGACCACCCACCTGCTCGACGACGCCGAGCGGCTCGCCGACTGGGTCGCGATCCTCGACCGCGGCCACATCGTCGCCGAGGGAACCGTCGCGGAACTCCTCGGCACCGAAACGACGACGGCGCGCCGCCTCACCCTTCGGGCGCCGGCAGCCCTCGACCTCGCGGAGGCGTTCTCCGGCACCGAGCCTGTGAGCATCTCGGAGACGCCCGCGGGCCACTACACGATCGACGGCGAGCTCTCGACGGCACATCTCGCAGCCCTCGCCCGATGGCTTGACGCACGCAGGATCATGCCGAGCTCGCTCGAGCTCGGGCGCCGCAGCCTCGAGGACGTCTTCCTCGACATCGCCGAAGCGTCCGCCCAGGAAGAACTCGCCGGCACCGGAAGGAAGTCAGCATGAGCGCCGCTCCCTTGGCCGCGCGCGTGTGGCAGCAGGGCCGCTACGAGACGCTCGCGATGCTGCGGAACGGAGAGCAGCTCGTCCTCATGCTCGTCCTGCCGCTCATCGCAATCATCGGCCTCACCGTCACACCGTTTCTCGACGGACTCGGCGCGAGCCGCATCGACATCGCCGCGCCGGGAGTGCTCGCCCTGTGCACACTCTCGGTCGGGTTCACGGGCCAAGGCATCGCGACGGGCTTCGACCGGCGCTACGGCGTGCTGCGCTTCCTCTCGACGACGCCGCTCGGGCGCGCGGGTCTCATCGCGGGCAAGGTCATCGCCGTCCTCGTCGTGTTCGCTCTCCAGGTCGTCGTGATCGGCGGAGTGGCGCTCGCTCTCGGCTGGAGGCCTTCGCTCCCTGGGGCCCTCCTCGGCCTCGTCCTGCTCGCGCTCGGCGCAGCCGTGTTCACGGCGCTCGGGTTGCTCATCGCGGGAACCGCACGGCCCGAAGCGACACTCGCTGTCACGAACCTCGTGTGGATCCTCTTCGGCGCGTTCGGCGGCATCGCCCTCCCAAGCACGCGTCTGCCGTCGCAGATCGCCGGCATTGTCGCCTTCCTCCCGTCGGGAGCGCTCGGCGACGCCGCGCGCGCTGCGTTCCTGCATGGAGCGCTCGACATCCCGGCCGCCGTCGTCCTCGTCGCCTGGGGGGCCGTGGCCGGCCTCGCCGCCGTGCGATGGTTCAAGTGGAACTGAATAGACCCCGGAAGAAGGACTGATCATGTCCCAGACCGCCGTCGCCCGCTTCGTCGGCTGGCTCCCGACCGAAGTCGACGCCCGTGTGCGCGCCCTTGCCGCGGCGTCGCTCGTCGGCCAGATCGTGCTCATCGTGACCGGCGGAGCCGTGCGCCTCACGTCCTCCGGACTGGGCTGCCCGACGTGGCCGCGCTGCACGGCCGACTCCCTCACAACGACCCCCGAAATGGGCTTCCACGGCGTCATCGAGTTCGGCAACCGGCTGCTCACGTTCGCGCTCGCCGCCGTCGCGCTCGCGATGGTCGTCGCGCTCTGGAACCTCCGCAAGAAGCGCGGCGACCTTTTCTGGCTCGCGATCGCGCTGCTCGCGAGCATCCCGGCTCAAGCAGTCATCGGCGGCATCTCGGTCCTGACGCAGCTCAACCCGTGGGTCGTGGCGCTGCATTTCCTCGTCTCGATGGCACTCGTCGTGTTCGCGACGCTTCTCGTCAACCGGACCTATGGGCGGACCGGGGCCAACATGACGCGCACGCTCCCCGCGCTGCCCGGCTCAATGCGTCCGGTCATGCTCGCCACGGCCGTCGCGGCCGCGCTCGCCGTCGTCCTCGGCGTCGTCGTCACGGGTGCCGGCCCGCACGCGGGCGACGCAGACGCTCCGCGCAACGGCCTCGACTGGGATCTCGTCTCCCACATCCACGCTGTCCCGGCCTATCTCGTCACGTTCGGCGCCCTCTTCGGCGTCGTCGTGGTGGTTTCGCGCCGTCTCCACGGGCCGTTCCGCAACGCCGTCGCGGCGCTTCTCGGCCTCACGGTGCTCCAGGCGGCCATCGGTATCACGCAGTACTACACGGGCATCCCGGCGCTTCTGGTCGGCCTCCACATGTTCGTCGCGGCATTGCTGATGGCGGCAGCCGTCAACGCCGCAGACCTCGCTCGCTGGAGCCCGAAGGCCTAGCCCCCAAGGGCACGGCGGTGCGACGTCGCCGTCGCGCGGCTCAGCCGACGATCGGTGCGCCGACGAAGGGGTCAATCGCGAGGGCGAGGAAGAGCACCGTGAGGTAGCTGATCGAGCCGTGGAAGACCTTCATGGCCTTCTTGTCCTCGATCTCCTCACGCTGGGCGCGCGCGTAGAGCGCGTGGGACTCCCACAGGAACCATCCGCCGGTCGCGGTCGCCGCAATCGTGTAGACCCAGCCCGCGTGCCCGAGCGGCACGAGGAGGAGCGAGCAGATGACCATGGCCCACGCATACAGGACGACCTGAACCGAGACGATCTTGGCCCCCGCCACGGCACCGAGCATGGGAACTTGGGCGTTCCGGTAGTCCTCGCCATACCGCATCGAAAGCGGCCAATAGTGCGGCGGCGTCCAGAGGAAGATCACCATGAAGAGGACGACGGCGGGCCACGCCACGGTGCCGGTCACGGCAGCCCACGCGATAAGCACCGGGAAACATCCCGCGGCGCCTCCCCACACGATGTTCTGAGCCGTGCGGCGCTTGAGCACGAGCGTGTAGATGACGACGTAGAAGAAGATCGCGGCGGCCCCGAGTACCGAGGAAAGCGGGTTCGCGCCGAACCAGAGGATCGCGAGGGACGCGATGCCGAGCAGCCACGCAAAGGCGAGGGCCTCGCGCGGCGTGACCTCGCCCGTGACGAGCGGGCGGTTCTCCGTGCGCCTCATGAGGCGGTCGATGTCGCGGTCGATGTAGCAGTTGAACGCGCCCGCGCTGCCGGCCGCGAACGCGCCGCCGACCAGGGTCGCCGCGATGAGGCCCAGAGACGGGAAGCCGCGCTGCGCGTAGATCATCGTGGGAAGCGTGCTCACGAGCAGGAGTTCGATGACGCGCGGCTTGGTGAGAGCGACATATGCCTTGAGCTTGCGGACGATCCTTGAGCCCTTCGGGCGGGATGGAGCGTGGGCCTCTGTACTCACGGGTGCGCTACTCTTTTCTGCTTCTCCGACGAACCTCCATCATACCCGCGCACGTGTCGGGACGGTTTCGGCAGCTTCACGCCCGCCACGGTGTCCCGTGATTCACATTAGGCCCAATTTCCGGCAAACCACTGACCCCTGCCGAGCCGCGTGCGTAGTATGTGAGCTGGTTGTCCCGTTGTCGCAACGCGAGGGATACACAAGAAGACGTTTCAATGGTGAACGGCCGGCCGGCATCCGAGGGCCCACCATGACGGGGACCCGCGGGGCCGGAGGCCGTCTGCGATGGAGAGGGGCTCGTTTCCGTGCCTGCTGTTGATGTTGATGTTCTGACGTGGACCGATGTGGACCGCAAGGCGGTGGACACGATCCGCGTGCTGGCGGCGGATGCGGTGCAGAAGGTGGGCAACGGGCACCCGGGCACGGCGATGAGCCTGGCCCCGGCGGCGTACCTGCTGTTCCAGAAGCTCATGCGGCACGACCCCTCGGACCCGGCGTGGATCGGCCGCGACCGGTTCATCCTCTCCCCCGGGCATTCGTCCCTGACCCTGTACATCCAGCTGTTCCTGGCCGGGTACGGGCTCGAGCTGGAGGACCTCGAGTCGCTGCGGACGTGGGGCTCGCTGACCCCGGGCCACCCCGAGTACGGCCACACGAAGGGCGTCGAGATCACGACCGGCCCGCTCGGGCAGGGCCTCGCGTCCTCGGTCGGCTTCGCGTACTCCCAGCGCCGCGAGCGGGGCCTGTACGACCCGGCCGCCGCGGAGGGCACCTCCCCGTTCGACCACACCGTGTGGGTCATCGCCTCGGACGGGGACCTGCAGGAGGGCGTGACCTCGGAGGCGTCCTCGCTGGCCGGGCACCAGGAGCTGGGGAACCTCGTGGTGATCTACGACGAGAACCACATCTCTATCGAGGACGACACCGACGTCGCGTTCACCGAGGACGTCCTGGCCCGCTACGCCGCGTACGGCTGGCACACCCAGCGGGTCGACTGGACCAAAACCGGAGAGTACGCCGAGGACGTGCCCGAGCTCTACGAGGCGCTGGCCGCGGCCAAGGCCGAGACCGGGCGCCCCTCGATCATCTCGCTGCGCACGGTCATCGGCTGGCCGGCCCCGACGAAGCAGAACACCGGCAAGATCCACGGCTCGGCCCTGGGCGCCGACGAGGTCGCGGCCCTGAAGCAGGTCCTGGGCTTCGACCCGGAGAAGTCCTTCGAGGTCGACCCGGAGGTCCTCGCGCACACCCGGGCCGCCCTCGAGCGCGGACGCGCCGAGCGCGCGGCCTGGCAGGAGTCCTTCGACGCGTGGGCCGCGGCAAACCCCGAGGCCGCTGCGCTGCACGCGCGCATCGAAGCCCGCCAGCTCCCGGCGGGCTGGGAGTCCTCGCTTCCGGTGTTCCCCGCGGGCAAGGACGTCTCGACCCGCGCCGCCTCGGGGAAGGTCCTCAACGCGATCGGCCCGGTCCTGCCCGAGCTCTGGGGCGGCTCAGCCGACCTCGCCGAGTCGAACAACACCACGATCGAAGGCTCGCCCTCGTTCATCCCGGCGTCCCGCTCGACCGCGGCGTGGAAGGGCAACCCCTACGGGCGCGTGCTGCACTTCGGCATCCGCGAGCACGCTGCCGCCTCGATCGTCAACGGGATCACCCTCGGCGGGAAGACCCGCGCGTTCTCCGGCACGTTCCTGATCTTCTCCGACTACCAGCGCCCCGCGATCCGCCTCTCCGCGCTCATGGGCATCCCGTCCACCTATGTCTGGACGCACGACTCGATCGGCCTCGGCGAGGACGGCCCGACCCACCAGCCGGTCGAGCAGCTGGCCTCGCTGCGCGCCATCGTGGGCCTCGACGTCGTCCGCCCCGCGGACGCTAACGAGGTCGCCTACGCGTGGAAGACCATCCTGGAGAACACCGCAAACCCGGCCGGTATCGTCCTGACCCGGCAGAACCTGCCCGTGTACGAGCGCGGCGACGGCGCCTTCGGCGACGTCTCCGGGGTCGCCAAGGGCGGCTACGTCCTGGCCGAGGCCCAGCGCGACGGCGCCGAGACCACCCCGGACGTGATCCTCATCGGCACCGGCTCCGAAGTCCAGCTCGCCGTCGAGGCCCGCGCGGCCCTCGCCGCCGAGGGCATCGCCGCCCGCGTAGTCTCCATGCCCTGCGTCGAATGGTTCAAGGCCCAGGACCCCGCCTACCGCGAGTCCGTCCTGCCCGCCGCCGTGACCGCCCGCGTCTCCGTCGAGGCCGGCCTGGCGCTGGGCTGGCGCGAGTTCGTCGGCGACAACGGCCGCACCATCAGTCTCGAGCACTACGGCGCCTCCGCCGACTACAAGACCCTCTTCCACGAGTTCGGCATCACCGCCGAGGCCGTCGCCCAGGCCGCCAAGGACTCGATCGCCACGGCGAGCTGACCCGCTCGCCCGCCCGATCACCCCCCACCAAGGAGAACCCACCATGACCACCCCCACCAAGGCCCTCTCCGACGCCGGCGTCTCCATCTGGCTCGATGACCTCTCCCGCCAGCGCCTCTCCGACGGCTCGCTCGCGGCGCTGATCGCCGAGAAGAACGTCGTCGGCGTGACCACGAACCCCTCGATCTTCCAAGCCGCGATCTCCAAGGGCCACGGCTACGACGACCGGCTCCGCGAGCTCGTCGCCGCCGGAGCCGACGTCGAGCAGGTCGTCTTCGAGCTCACGACCGCCGACGTCGCCGACGCGTGCGACCTCTTCGCCCCCATCGCCGAGGCCACCGGCGGCGTCGACGGGCGCGTCTCGATCGAGGTCGACCCCCGCCTGGCGTGGGACACCGCCGGCACCATCGCCGAGGCCCGCCGCCTGCACGCCAAGGTCGGCAAGGCCAACGTCCACATCAAGATCCCGGCCACCCTCGAGGGCCTCGAGGCCATCGCCGAGACCCTCGGCGCCGGGATCAGCGTCAACGTGACGCTGATCTTCTCCCTCGAGCGCTACCGCGCCGTGATCAACGCGTTCGTCAATGGCCTCGAGAAGGCCAAGGCCAACGGCCACGACCTCTCCACCATCCACTCCGTGGCCTCGTTCTTCGTCTCCCGCGTGGACACCGAGATCGACAAGCGCCTCGACGCGATCGGCACCCCCGAGGCCGCCGCGCTCAAGGGCAAGGCCGGCCTGGCCAACGCCCGCCTGGCCTACCAGGTCTACGAGGAGGAGTTCACCTCCGAGCGCTTCAAGCTCCTCGCCGACGCCGGCGCCCTCCCCCAGCGCCCGCTGTGGGCCTCCACCGGGGTCAAGGACCCGAACCTGCCCGACACCCTCTACGTCGCCGGCCTCGTCGCCCCCGGCGTGGTGAACACCATGCCCGAGAAGACCCTCGACGCCACCTACGACCACGGCCAGATCACCGGCGACACCGTCACCGGCACCTACACCGACTCCAACGCCCACCTCGACGCCCTCGAGAACCTCGGCGTGTCCTACAACGACGTCGTCGCCGTCCTCGAAACCGAAGGCCTGGACAAGTTCGTCGCCTCCTGGAACGAACTCCTCGCCGACGTCGAAGGCACCCTCGCTGCCCTGGCGCAAGGAGCCCGCGCGTGAGCGCCCTCACGTTCGACGCGACGGGTGCCGCGCGTGAGGCCATCGAGGCCCAGGTTCGCCAGTTGGCGGCCGACGGCGTGGCAAGCCGGATCTTCTCGAAGGACCCCACGCTGTGGGGCAAGGACGCGGAGGACGAGTCCTCGAAGCGCCTCGGCTGGGTTGACGCCGCGAGCGTCTCGCAGCCCCTCGTCGCGGACATCGTCGCCCTCCGGGACGCCTTCCGGGCCGAGGGCGTCGACCGGATCGTGCTGTGTGGAATGGGCGGATCGTCGCTCGCGCCCGAGGTCATCACGGCGACCGCCGGGGTTCCCCTCGTCGTTCTCGACTCGACCGACCCCGAGCAGGTTGCCGGCGCGTTGGCCGAGCGCATCGAGGCCACGGCCATCGTGGTCTCCTCCAAGTCTGGTTCGACCGTGGAGACCGATTCGCAGCGCCGTGCCTTCGAGGCCGCATTCGAGGCGGCGGGCATCGACGCGAAGCGGCGCATCGTCGTCGTCACCGATCCCGGCTCACCCCTCGAAGCGGCGAGCCGCGAGGCCGGGTACCGCGCCATCTTCAACGCCGATCCCACCGTGGGCGGACGCTACTCGGCGCTCACCGCGTTCGGGCTCGTGCCGTCGGGTCTCGCGGGCGTCGACATCCAGGCGCTCCTCGACGAAGCCGAAGAAGCCGCAGAGCTGCTGCGCGAGGACTCCGAGGACAACATCGGGCTCCAGCTTGGAGCCGTCCTCGGCGGAACCTCCCCGCTGCGGGACAAGATCGTCATCGTCGAGGACGGTTCCGGGATCACGGGCTTCGCGGACTGGGCCGAGCAGCTCATCGCCGAGTCGACGGGCAAGATCGGCAGGGGGATCCTCCCGGTCGTCGCGTCCGTGGACTCGCCCGAGGTGAACGACGGCGCCGCGGACGTGCTCGTCGTCCGCCTCGTCACCGCCGACGCCGAACCCTCCCTTGATGCGAACGAGGCGGCCGTCGGCGGGACCCTGGCCACCCAGATGCTCGTATGGGAGTTCGCGACCGCGATCGCCGGCCGCCTCCTCGGCATCAACCCGTTCGACCAGCCCGACGTCGAGGCAGCGAAGGTCGCTGCGCGCGGCCTGCTCGACGCGCGCCCGGAGCCGACCCGGGCCAATTTCGCCGAAGGCCCGATCGAAGTGCGCGGCGGTGAGTGGCTCGGCGGCGCAGCGACGGTCGAGGAGGCCCTCAAGGCGCTTCTCGCCCAGCTCGGCCCCGACGGATACCTGAGCGTCCAAGCGTACCTGGACCGTTTGGCCTTCCCGCAGCTCGAGGGCGTCCGCGACGCCTTCGCGAAGGCCACGGGCCGGCCGACGACCTTCGGTTGGGGCCCCCGGTTCCTTCACTCGACGGGCCAGTACCACAAGGGCGGCCCCGCTGTCGGCGTGTTCCTCCAGATCACGGCCGCGACGGATGTCGACGTCGAAATCCCGGGGCGTCCGTTCACGTTCGGCCAGCTCATCGAGGCTCAGGCCGCGGGCGACGCACAGGTCCTCGCGGAGCACGGGCGCCCCGTGCTGCGCCTCCACCTCACCGACCGTGCAGCCGGCGTCGGGCAGCTGACCGAGCTCGTGTCGGCGCTGGCCCGCTGAGGCACCGAGCCGCCGGCCCGGCCACCACGGCCGGGCCGGCGGCTTTTGCTGCGCGTTGTGTCGCGCGGACCGCCCACGATGGAATAGAAAGGCATCATGCCAGAGAACGACTACGGCGCGACCGGGTCGAAGCGGCGCAACCCGCTGCGCGACCCTCGTGATCGGCGCCTCAATCGCATCGCGGGGCCGTCGTCGCTCGTGCTCTTCGGAGTGACAGGCGACCTGGCCCGCAAGAAGCTCATGCCCGCGGTCTACGACCTCGCGAACCGTGGCCTGCTCCCGCCGAGCTTCGCCCTCGTGGGCTTCGCCCGGCGCGAATGGGAGAACGAGGACTTCGCGGAAGAGGTCAAGGCCTCGGTCAAGCAGTACGCCCGGACGCCCTTCGACGAGGCGGTGTGGGCCCAGCTCAACGAGGGAGTCCGCTTCGTTCAGGGCTCGTTCGACGACGACGAGGCGTTCGAACGGCTCAAGGACACGCTCGCCCAGCTCGACGAGCAGCGCGGAACGCGGGGCAACCACGCGTTCTACCTGTCAATCCCGCCCAAGGCCTTCGAGCAGGTGTGCCGCCAGCTCTCGGAGCACGGACTCGCGCAGGCTACGGACGGCCAGTGGCGCCGTGTGGTCATCGAGAAGCCGTTCGGTCACAACCTCGAGTCGGCGCGGAAGCTCAACGACATCGTCGAGTCGGTCTTCCCGCCGGACGCCGTCTTCCGCATCGACCACTACCTCGGCAAGGAAACTGTCCAGAACATCCTGGCCCTTCGCTTCGCCAACCAGCTCTTCGAGCCGATCTGGAACGCCAACTACGTCGACCACGTCCAGATCACCATGGCCGAGGACATCGGCACCGGCGGACGCGCTGGCTACTACGACGGAGTGGGTGCAGCGCGCGACGTCATCCAGAACCACCTCCTCCAACTCCTCGCCCTCACCGCGATGGAGGAACCGATCTCCTTCGACGCCGAGGACCTTCGCGCCGAGAAGGAGAAGGTCCTCGCCGCGGTGCGGCTGCCCGAGGATCTCTCGCTCCACTCGGCCCGCGGCCAGTTCGCGGGCGGCTGGCAGGGCGGAGAGCTCGTCAAGGGCTACCTCGAAGAGGACGGCATCCCCGCCGATTCGACGACCGAGACGTATGCCGCGATCCGCGTCGACATCCACACGCGACGCTGGTCCGGCGTCCCGTTCTACCTGCGTGCTGGCAAGCGGCTCGGGCGACGGGTGACGGAAATCGCCGTCGTGTTCAAGAAGGCCCCGAACCTCCTCTTCAGGGACCAGAGCACCGATGAATTCGGCCAGAACGCCGTCGTGATCCGGGTGCAGCCGGACGAGGGCGCCACGATCCGCTTCGGATCGAAGGTCCCCGGCACCCAGATGGAGGTGCGCGACGTGAGCATGGACTTCGGCTACGGCCACTCGTTCACCGAATCGTCGCCCGAGGCGTACGAGCGCCTCATCCTCGACGTCCTGCTCGGCGAACCGCCGCTCTTCCCCCGCCACGAAGAGGTCGAGCTCTCGTGGAAGATCCTTGACCCGTTCGAGGAATACTGGGCGGCGACCGGCGACAAGCCGGAGCCGTATGCACCTGGCAGCTGGGGCCCCGCGTCCGCGGACGCGCTCATGGCCCGCGACGGACGTTCTTGGAGGCGACCATGATCATCGACCTTCCGCACACCACGACGTCGAAGGTATCGAAGGAGCTCATGAACCTCCGCCACCAGGGCGGCGTCGTGGCGCTCGGACGGGTCCTCACGCTCGTCGTCATCACGAAGCACGGATACGAAGAGGAAGCGATCGAGGCCGCCAACCAGGCGAGCCGCGAGCATCCGTGCCGCATCATCGTGCTCGTCGACTCGGGGCGTGACTCCGCCGACCGCATCGACGGCCAGATCCGCGTCGGGGGCGACGCCGGTGCGTCCGAGGTCGTCGTCCTGCGCGGCTACGGGCGCCTTGCCGAGGAGAACGAGTCGCTCGTCTCGGCGCTCCTGCTCCCCGACGCCCCGATCGTCGCGTGGTGGCCGCACGGGGCTCCCGTGGATGCCAGCGCGTCGTCGATCGGCTGCATCGCCCACCGCCGCATCACCGACTCGGGCAACGAGCCGGACCCCACCGAGGCGCTGTACCACCTCCGCGAAACCTACCGCGCGGGCGACACGGACCTTGCGTGGACGCGCCTCACGAACTGGCGCATCCAGCTGGCCGCTGCCCTCGACCAGGCGGACGACACCCCCGTGACGGCCGTGACCGTCGAGGGCGCCTCCGACTCGCCGAGCACGGTGCTCCTCGCGGCGTGGCTCACCCTTGAGCTCGACGTGCCGGTCACCATCGTGTCCGATCCGGCGGGGACCGGCATCCGCCGCGTCCGTCTGAGCCGCGCGTCGGGCGACGTCCAGCTCTACCGCCCCGGCCTGACGGTCGCCGAGCTCACCCAGCCGGGACAGCCGTCCCAGCGGATCGCCCTTCCCCGCCGCACCCTCGAGGACTGCCTCGCGGAGGAGCTGCGCCGCCTCGACCCCGACGAGGTGTTCGGCGAAGTCCTTGCGGAGGGCCTTCCGCGCACCAACCTGAGGAGTGTGACGCCCAGTGAGCGCTGATCCCCGCGTCAGCATCCATCCGGATTCGAGCGTGCTGCTCGCGGCCATCGCGGCGCGGCTCATCACGAAGCTCGTCGACACCCAGGACAAGTACGGGGACGCGACCATCGTCCTCACCGGCGGATCGATGGGCATCGGGACGCTCCGAGCCGTCGGCGACTCCCCCGCATGCGCCGCCGTCGACTGGTCGAAGGTCAACGTGTGGTGGGGCGACGAACGCTTCGTCGAGGCCGGTTCCCCCGACCGCAACGTCCTCCAGGCCAGGCAGGCCCTCCTCGACAGGCTGCCCCTCGATCCGGCGCGCGTGCACGTTCCGGGCGCTGCGGGCGAGTTTGCGACAGCCGACGACGCCGCCGCGGACTACGCGAGGCAGCTCGCCGATGCCGCTGCCCGCGAACACGTCGCGGACTACTCCGACAGCCGCCCGGACGAGCCGGGGCCGCTCCCACGCTTCGACGTCCTGCTCCTCGGGGTGGGGCCGGATGCGCACGTGGCCTCGCTCTTCCCCGAGATGGCGGGCATCCGCGAGACGGGGCGAACAGTCGTCGGCGTCGAGAACTCGCCCAAGCCGCCGCCGTCGCGCATCTCGCTCACGCTGCCCGCCATCAAATCTTCAGGAGAGGTCTGGATGCTCGTGGCGGGCGAGGACAAGGCTGGAGCCGTTGGACTCGCGCTGGCAGGGGCGGGGACCGTTCAGGTCCCGGCGGCGGGGGCCCGCGGACGCGATCGCACGCTGTGGCTCATCGATGCGGCCGCGGCCGCGAAGGTGCCCGGGAATCTCCTCCGCAAAGAGCCGGCCTCGGCTTAGTCCGAGAGGTTGCGCCACTAGTTCAAGGGTCAGGTCCTGCGGGTGGAACACCCGCAGGACCTGACCCTTGAACGATTGAGGGGGTGGAACACCCGCAGGACCTGACCCTTGAACGGCTAAGGGGCGGGAACAGCAGCGCTGTTCCCGCCCCTTTCGAGTCTGTTGTCCTAGGACTCCCCTGCCCCCGAGAAGCGGAGGATGAGCCCGAGGGCGATGATGACGATGCCCCATGTGAGGCCGAGGACGATGGTGAAGCGGTTGAGGTTCCGCTCAGCGACGCCCGAGGACGCAAGGCCCGAGGACATCCCGCCGCCGAACATGTCCGACAGCCCGCCGCCGCGGCCCTTGTGCATCAGGATGAGCAGGGTCAGCAGCAGGCTCGTGATGCCGAGCAGGATCTGCAGGATGATCTGGAGTACTTGCACCGTGTTGCCTCGTGGCCTTCCCTCGAGTGATGTGCGGCTTCGCCGGACCGAACGCTATGCGCCCGCGTGGCTCTCGAACCTGACAATGCTAGCAAATTCGGCCGGGTCGAGGCTCGCGCCGCCGACGAGCACGCCGTCGACGTCGGGCTGGCCCAGGATCGCCGCGGCGTTGGCCGCCTTGACGGAGCCGCCGTAGAGGAGGCGCGTCGAGGCGGCCGCCTCGAGACCGAAGAGCGTCGCGAGCTCCGCTCGGATCGCCGCGCACATCTCTTGTGCATCCTCGGGCCCCGCGACCTCGCCCGTGCCGATGGCCCACACGGGCTCATAGGCCACGACGAGCGCCGCGGCCTGCTCCGCGGTGAGGCCGTCCACGTCAGCGCGGAGCTGCGCGAGCGTGTGCTCGACGTGCTCGCCGGCCTGACGCACCTCCAGGCCCTCGCCCACGCACAGGACGGGGACGAGCCCATGCCGGTACGCGGCCTGCGTCTTGGCGTTGAGGACGTCGTCAGACTCTCCGTGGATCGTGCGCCGCTCGCTGTGGCCGACGAGGACGTACGCGCAGCCGAGCTTGGACAGGAAGGCGCCGCTGACGTCGCCCGTGTAGGCGCCGGCGTCGAACTGCGAGAGGTCTTGGCCGCCGTAGAGGACCTTGAGGTCGTCGCCGTGGACGAGCGTCTGGACACCACGGAGATCCGTGAACGGCGGGAACACGGCGACCTCGACGCGGCCGAAGTCGTGGCGCGCGTCATCGAGGGTCCATGCGAGCTTCTGGAGCAGCGTGATGGCCTGGACGTGGTCCATGTTCATCTTCCAGTTGCCGGCGATGAGCGGGGTGCGGTCGAACGTGCCGTTCGAGGAGGTGGTCACGGTGTCTCCTGGTGATCCTGCTGGTCCTGAGGTTGAGGCACGCGGGGGCGCCGCCGGACTTCCAGTCCAGACGGCGCCCGAGCGCGGAAGGGGTCTAGGCTCCGAGGGCCGTGAGGCCCGGGAGCTCCTTGCCCTCGAGGTATTCGAGGCTCGCGCCGCCGCCGGTCGAAATGTGACCGAACTGGTCATCTGCGAAACCGAGTGTGCGCACGGCAGCCGCGGAATCGCCGCCGCCGACCACGGTCAGCGCGCCCGCCGTCGTGGCGTCGGCCAGGGCTTGCGCAACGGCCTTCGTGCCCGCGGCGAATGCCGGGAACTCGAACACGCCCATGGGGCCGTTCCAGAACACGGTCTTCGCGGCGGCAATCTCCTTCGCGAAGGCAGCGGCCGTCTCGGGCCCGACGTCGAGGCCGATACCGGACTCGCCGGACGCGGTGCCCTCGATCGCGTCCGCGGAGGCCACCTCGAACTCAGCGTCGGCCGCGAACTTCGAGGCGACCACGACGTCGGTCGGGAGCACGAACTCGGTGCCTGCCGTCGCGGCCCGCTCGAGGTACGCCTGGACGGTCGGAATCTGGTCCTGCTCGAGGAGGCTCGAACCAACCTTGTGGCCCTGCGCCGCGAGGAACGTGAACAGCATGCCGCCGCCCACGAGGAGGCGGTCCGCCTTGCCGATGAGGTTGTCGATCACCGCGAGCTTGTCCGAGACCTTCGACCCGCCGAGCACGACGACGTAGGGCCGCTCGGCGCTCTCAGTGAGGCGCTTGAGCACCTCGACTTCGGCCCGCACGAGCTCCCCCAAGTAGGCCGGGAGGACTGCGGCGATGTCGTAGACGCTCGCATGCTTGCGGTGCACGGCGCCGAATGCGTCGTCAACGTAGGCGCCGTTCTCGCCCGTGAGCGAGGCGAGCTCGCGCGCAAACTCGGCTCGCTCGGCGTCGTCCTTGCTCGTCTCGCGCGCGTCGAAGCGCACGTTCTCGAGCACGAGGGCCTCGCCGTCGCCAAGGGCGGCCGCGAGTTCCTGAGCGCTCGGGCCTACGACGTCGCCCGCAAGGCGCACCGGGAAGGCCGCAAGCTCCGCAAACCGGTCGACGGCGGGGCGCAGGGAATACTTCTCGTCCGGGGTCCCCTTGGGGCGGCCGAGGTGGGCCATGACGATGACCCGGGCGCCGGCGTCGGCCAGCTTGGCGATGACGGGCAGCGATGCGCGGACGCGGCCGTCGTCGGTGACGGTGGAACCGTCGAGCGGCACGTTCAGGTCCGAACGGACCAGAACGTGCCGCCCACGGACACCATCGGCGAGCAGCTCGTCGAGAGTGTGTTCAGTCATGGACTCAGGCTATCCGAGTTCCCAGAACGTTACGGCCGGGTCTCAGAGCTTGGACGCGACGAGCTCGGCGAGGTCCACGAGGCGGTTCGAGTAGCCCCACTCGTTGTCGTACCACGAGACGACCTTGACCTGGTTGCCGATGACCTTCGTGAGGCCGGCGTCGAAGATCGACGACGCCGGGTCGGACACGATGTCGCTCGAGACGATCGGGTCCTCGGTGTAGGTGAGGTAGCCGGCGAGCGGGCCCGTCTCGGACGCTGCCTTGACCGCGGCGTTGACCTCGTCGCGCGTCACCTCGCGGGAAACCGTGACCGTGAGGTCCGTCGCGGAGCCCGTGGGGACGGGAACGCGGATCGCGAAGCCGTCGAGCTTGCCCTTGAGCTCCGGGAGAACGAGGCCGATGGCCTTCGCCGCACCCGTCGAGGTCGGGACCATGTTGATCGCGGCGGCACGCGCGCGGCGGAGGTCGCGGTGCGGGCCGTCCTGGAGGTTCTGGTCGGCCGTGTAGGCGTGGACCGTCGTCATGAGGCCACGCTCGATGCCGAACGCGTCGTTGATGGCCTTGGCGAGCGGGCCGAGGCAGTTCGTCGTGCACGACGCGTTCGAGATGATGTTGTGGTTCTCGGCGTCGTATAGGCCGTCGTTCACACCCATGACGATCGTGACGTCCTCATCGGTGGCCGGAGCCGAGATGATGACCTTCTTGGCGCCCGCCTCGAGGTGCTTCTTCGCGTCGGCAGCCTTCGTGAAGAACCCGGTCGACTCGATCACGATGTCGACGCCGAGCTCGCCCCACGGCAGGTTCGCGGGGTCGCGCTCCGCGAAGACCTTGATCTCGTTGCCGCCGACGACGAGGTTGCCGTCGCGGGCCTCGACCTTCTCGCCCAGGCGGCCGGTCACCGAGTCGTACTTGAGCAGGTGGGCCAGAGTCTCGGGGCTCGTGAGGTCATTGACGGCCACGATCTCGAGGTCGGCGCCCTGGGAAAGCGCTGCGCGGAAGAAGTTGCGGCCGATCCGGCCGAAGCCGTTGATGCCAATGCGGGTAGTCACTCTGGTAGCTCTCCTTGATGCTCAGCCGAGCATCCCACCTGGGTGACTGCTCGGACTGTCTGAACGGTCTCGCACATCATTGGGCAGAGATTTGCACAAGGAAAGGCCAGCAGCCCGAGTCTCCATTGTCCATGGCTGAAAGGCTGGTGAGCCTTTCCGCACCCCATCCTACGGAAAAAGGGCCCGTCCGTGAACAGACGGGCCCTCTTTCAGGGCCTTCGGCGTGAAATCCCCGCAATGTGACAGAAATCTCTCACCAGCCGGGCGCGGTCCCGAGCAACTCAGTGCTCACAGAACCGCACAGGACTCACGCGGGAAGGACGAGCTTCTGCGCGCCGGCGCGGGCTGCGTCGAAGCGCCGAGCGACGTCTGCCCAGTTGACGATGTTCCAGAACGCCTTGACGTAGTCGGCCTTGACGTTGACGTAGTCGAGGTAGAACGCGTGCTCCCACATGTCGAGCATGAGGAGCGGAACCGTCGCGACGGGGACGTTGCCCTGCTGGTCGTAGAGCTGCTCGATGACGACGTTGCCGCCGAGGGGCTCGTACGCGAGGATCGCCCAGCCGGAGCCCTGGAGGCTCGTCGCCGCGGCACTGAAGTGGGCCACGAACTTGTCGAACGAACCGAACGACTCGTCGATGGCGGCGGCCAGCTCGCCCTCGGGCTTGTCGCCGCCCTCCGGGGACAGGTTGTTCCAGAAGATCGAGTGGTTCGTGTGGCCACCGAGGTGGAACGCGAGGTCCTTGCTGAGACGCGTGACGTCGGCGAAGCTGCCGGACTCGCGGGCCTCGGAGAGCTTCTCGAGCGCTGTGTTGGCGCCGGCCACGTACGCGGCGTGGTGCTTGTCGTGGTGGAGTTCCATGATGCGCGCCGAGATGTTCGGCTCGAGGGCCGCGTAGTCGTACGGGAGCTCAGGCAGTACGTAGGTCACAACTATCCTCCATCGGTCGGTTCCCCGCCGCGCGTTGGCATCGCGGGACGGGCTGGTGACGGCTACATCCTATGCAGATGCGCCGATCGGACGCAGAAAAGCCGTCGCGAATCAGCCGTCAAGCATGTCCGGCGTAACGTTCGCTTCGGTGCCGGGGATTCCCGTCTCCACCGCCTTCTTGTCCGCCATCGCGAGGAGGCGGCGGATGCGGCCCGCGATCGCGTCCTTCGTCAGGGGCGGATCCGCGAGGCGCCCGAGTTCGTCGAGGCTCGCCTGCTTGTGGGCCACGCGCAGCTCCCCCGCGTACCGCAGGTGCTCGGGCACGTCGTCCCCCAGGATCTCGAGGGCCCGCTCCACGCGCGCGCCCGCCGCGACCGCCGCCTGCGCCGAGCGGCGCAGATTGGCGTCGTCGAAGTTGGCGAGCCGATTCGCGGTCGCCCGCACCTCCTTGCGCATGCGGCGCTCCTCCCACGCCATGAGCGCATCGTGCGCACCCATGCGCGTGAGCAGCGCGGCAATCGTGTCGCCGTCGCGCACGACGACGCGGTCGACCCCGCGCACTTCGCGCGCCTTCGCGGCGATGCCCAACCGCCGCGCCGCGCCGACGAGGGCGAGGGCCGCCTCCGGCCCGGGGCACGTCACCTCGAGGGACGACGAGCGCCCCGGCTCCGTGAGCGAGCCGTGGGCGAGGAACGCGCCGCGCCACACGGCTTCCGCGTCCGCGGCCGAACCGTTGACGACGGCGGAGGGCAGCCCCCGCACGGGGCGGCCGCGATTGTCCAGCAGGCCGGTCTGACGTGCGAGGGCCTCGCCTTCGCGCACGACGCGGATGACGTAGCGGCTCCCGCGCCGCAGACCGCCGCCGGAGACGACGATGATCTCCGCCGAGTGGCCGTAGACCTCTGAGATCGCTGTCCTGAGCCGGCGCGCGGTCGACGCGAGATCGACTTCAGCCTCGATGACGATGCGCCCCGAGATGATGTGCAGGCCCCCCGCGAAGCGCAGCATCGCGGAGACCTCGGCCTTTCGCTCGGAGGACTTCTTGACCGTGAGATGCGAGAGCTCTTCCTTGACGCTCTGGGTCAGTGCCACGCGGGTGCCTCCTGCGCTGCTGCCTCGGACGCCGTCTGCGCTGCCATCATCCATTCCCCTGTCAACATGCCCTCTGTCATCCGCCGCGTCATTTCCCGCTGCCGGAGAACACTTCGTGATAGGCCCCCGCGAGCCGCAAAGGATCGTGCACAGCGCGCTGGCCGGAAACTCCTACTCTACCGAAATGGACCTCGGCCCCGAGTTCGGCCGCCGCGCGCTCGAACTCGGCGGGGTCCCCCACGGTCCCATACTCGGCAACGACGGCGTCGACCGTGAACTCCGGCGCCGTGCGCTGCAGGACGCGAAGGTGGTCCGACGCCGACATCCCGCTGGTCTCCTTCGTGTCGCTCAGGAGGTTCATCGCGAGGCAGCGCCGCGCCGGCGTGTCGGAGAGAGCCTGGCGCATCTCGGGCAGGAGGAGATGCGGGAGGACGGACGTGTACCACGAGCCGGGTCCGAGCACGATCCAGTCGGCGAATTCGATCGCGCTGAGGGCCTCGGGGCACGCGGGAGCGTTCTCGGGCAGGAGGCGGACGTCCTCGAGGCGGCCCGCGACGGCACACGCGGCCTGGCCGCGGATGAGTTCTCCGGGGCCGCCCGTCGGGGATGCGACCGTCCCCTCGATCATGAGCGGAATCTGGGACATCGGGAGGACCTGGCCCCGTGCACCGAGCAGCGCGCCGGCCCAGCGGAGCCCGTCGACGACGTCCCCGAGGAGCTCGCACAGCGTCATGATGAGCAGATTGCCCATCGCGTGGTTCTCGAGCCCGCTCGTCCCTGCGGGCGACGTGAAGCGGTGCTGCATGACGTCACGCCACGTGCGACCCCAGTCCGTGTCGTCGCACAGCGCCGCGAGGGCCATGCGAAGGTCCCCTGGGGGGATGACGCCAAAGTCGCGGCGCAGGCGCCCAGAGGATCCGCCGTCGTCCGCAACGGTGACCACCGCGGTGAGGTCCGCCGTCAGGAGGCGGAGCGCAGACAGCGACGCCGCGAGACCGTGCCCGCCGCCGAGGGCGACGACGGAGGGACCCTTCGGCGTGCCGCCCGAGGATCCTGCGCCCGGCGGGACGAGGGGAAGCTGGCCAGTGAACACCGGTGCGTCACTCCCGCCCGAGGTCTCGGTGTGACGTCGTCACCGTGACGCGCGGCTGCTGGGCGAGGCGCTTCGAGAGCTCCTCGGCTATCGCCACGGAGCGATGTTTGCCGCCCGTGCAGCCCACGGCGATCGTCGCGTAGTGCTTGTTCTCCTTGCGGTATCCCGCAAGGACGGGCTCGAGGGCGTGGACGAAGCGGGTCACGAATTCCTCCGCACCGCTTGCGACAAGGACATAGTCGCGCACATCCGGGTCCAGGCCCGTGTGCGGGCGAAGCTGGGGGATCCAGTGCGGGTTCGGGAGGAAGCGCACGTCGGCAACGTAATTGGCGTCGGCCGGCAGCCCGTACTTGAAGCCGAAGCTCATGACATTGAGCCGCAGCGTGACGGGCCCCTTCTCCGAGAAGAGCTCCGTGATCGCTGTCGCGAGACCGTGCACGTTGTAGTCCGACGTGTCGAGGACGAGCGTGGACTGTTCCCTGAGCTCGGCGAGCAGTGCCCGCTCCGCCGTGATGCCGTCGAGGATACGCCCTCCGCCCTGGAGCGGGTGCGGGCGCCGGCCCTGCTCGAAGCGGCGGATGAGGACGTCGTCGCTCGAATCGAGGAAGAGGACCCGGTACTCGATGCCTCGGGTGTCGAGGGCATGCAAGGCTTCGCGGATGTCAGCGAAGAGCGCCTTGCTGCGCACGTCCATGACGACCGCGAGCTTCGGGATCTTGTCCGAGGCGTGGACGATGAGCTCGGACAGCGTGCCGAGAAGCTGCGGAGGCAGGTTCTCGACGACGTACCAGCCGTGGTCCTCGAGGGCATTGGCAGCCGTACTCCGCCCCGCCCCCGACATGCCGGTCACGATGAGGAACTCAGCCGACTGTGGTTTGACGGGCATCAGCTCAGTGGGCTCGTGCGGGTCCGCCGCGCTGGTCTGGGTCATGCGCCCAGCCTAGCCAATCAGTCGAGGATTTCGCCGGTGGCGAGGTTCACCGCCGGTTCGGTTTCCTCGGCCTCGGGGCCGTGGAACGTCGTGAAGACCGTCGCGGCGAGCGCTGGACCGACGCCCGCGACCTCGGCGAGCTCCTCCGCCGTCGCCGCGCGGAGCCGTCTGAGCGAGCCGAAATGGGACAGGAGCGCCTTCTTGCGAGCCGGACCGAGACCGGGAATCTCGTCGAGGGCGGACGCCGTCATGGCCTTGCCGCGCTTCTGGCGATGGAACGTGATCGCGAAGCGGTGAGCCTCATCGCGGATGCGCTGGAGCAGGTAGAGGCCCTGCGACGCGCGGGGAAGGATGACCGGGAAGTCCCCCTCGGGGAGCCACACCTCTTCGAGCCGCTTCGCGAGGCCCACGACGCGCACCTCGTCATCGCCGATGCCGAGTTCGGCGAGAGCCGCGGCCGCGGCCGCGACCTGGGGCTGGCCCCCGTCGACGACGACGAGGTTCGGCGGGTAGGCGAACTTGCGGCTCTGGTCTCGTTCCTCGACGGGAAGGTCCCTTTCCGCCAGGTAGTTGCGGAACCGGCGGGTGAGCACGTCGTGCATCGCGGCCGTATCGTCCCGGGCGGCCTCGCCGGAGATGGCGAACTTGCGGTACTCGGCCTTCTTGGCGAGGCCGTCCTCGACCACGACCATCGAGGCGACGACGTTCGTGCCCTGGACGTGGGAGATGTCGAAGCTCTCGATGCGCAGGGGCGGCTCGGCCAGGTCGAGGGCCTCCTGAAGCTCTTGGAGCGCGAGAGAGCGGTTGGTGATGTCGCCCGCGCGCCGGATCTTGTGGAGCCGGAGGGCCTGGACCGCATTCTCACGCACGGTCTTCGCGAGGGCCGCCTTGTCCCCGCGCTGAGGAACCCGCAGATCGACCTTGGCGCCTCGGAGGCCCGAGAGCCACGCGGTGAGCTGTTCGGCGTCGTCCGGCATCACCGGAACGAGGACCTCGCGCGGAATGCGCGCATCGGTCTCCGCCTGCGCGCCGTACACCTGCTGGAGGAGGTGCTCGATGAGGGCCGGGCCGGTCGCTTCCTCGACCTTCTCGACGACCCAGCCCCGCTGCCCGCGAATCCGGCCCCCGCGGACGTGGAACACCTGGACGGCCGCCTCGAGATCGTCTTCCTCGACCGCGAACACGTCCGCATCGGTGTCCTCGGACAGGACGACGGCGTTGCGTTCGAAGACCTTCTTCATCGCGATGACGTCGTCACGAAGGGCCGCGGCCGTCTCGAAGTCGAGCTCCTCCGCGGCCGCGGCCATCTTCTTCTCGAGCTGGGAGATGAAGCGCGTTGCCTCGCCTCCCATGAACGCGCAGAAGTCCTCGGCGATTGCGTAGTGCTCTTCGGGCGTGACCCGGCCGACGCACGGCGCGGAGCACTTGTCGATGTAGCCGAGGAGGCACGGTCGCCCGCTCTGCTCGGCCCGCCGAAGCACCCCGGCGCTGCAGCTGCGCACGGGGAAGACCTTGAGGAGGGTGTCCATCGTTTCGCGGATGGCGCCCGCGGTGTACGGCCCGAAATACCGTGTGCCCTTGCGGCGGTCGCCGCGCATGACCTGGACTCGGGGGAACTTCTCCCCCATCGTCACCGCGAGATAGGGGTAGGTCTTGTCGTCGCGGAACGCGAGGTTGAAGCGGGGATCGAACTCCTTGATCCACGTGTACTCGAGCTGGAGCGCCTCGAGCTCGCTCCCGACGACCGTCCACTCCACGCTCGCAGCGGAGTGCACCATGGCGTACGTCTTCGGCAGGAGCGTCGCGGGGTTCGCGAAGTAGGACGTGAGCCGCTGGCGGAGGTTCTTCGCCTTGCCTACGTAGATGACCCGTCCGTGCGGGTCGCGGAACCGATAGACGCCCGGATCAGTCGGAATCTCCCCGGTCTTCGGCCGGTAGCTCGCTGGATCTGCCACTGCTTCAGTCTAGTGAGGGTGGCTGGGTTGATGTGGGTGGTGGGGCGGGTGAGGGTGGCGGGGTGGTCCCGCGATTACTCGTGGGCCGGCGGCTTGTTGTAGCCGTCAGCCCGTTCCTGCCCGCTCAAGGCAGCGATGGCGTCCATGATCCGGTCCGTTGCGTCGCGGCGCACGGGAAGGGAATGGTCCGGGCCCAGCCTGTCGAAGTAGAGCGGCTCGCCGACCCGCATGCTGAAATGCTGGGGCTTGACGGTGTTCTTCCCTGCCGGCTGGAGCTTGTCGGTGTCCTCGAGGCCCACGGGCACGACCGGCGCACCTGTCGTGAGCGTGAGCCAGCCGACGCCCGTGCGGCCGCGGTAGAGGAGCCCGTCGCGCGAGCGCGTTCCCTCGGGATAGATGCCGACGCCTTCTCCGCGCTCAAGGACGTCGAGCAGCGTCTTGAGGGCCGCGACACTGGCCGCCTGCTCGCCGCGCTCAACCGGAATCGAACCCACGCCCTCGAAGAAGGCCTTCATGAGCTTGCCCTTGACCCCCCGCCCGGTAAAGTACTCGGCCTTCGCGAAGAACCCGACCTTGCGCGGCATGAGCGCCTGGATGATGACCGAGTCGAGGAACGAGAGGTGATTGGACGCGACGATGAACGGTCCCTCCACGGGAACGTTCTCAAGACCCGTCACGGTCGGACGGCACAGGCCGGAGATGAGGGCTCGGATGCTCGTTCGGCTTGCCTGGTACATCAGCGGCACGAGTCGGCCTCCACGGGTTCGGGGTCTGCAGACCCGGACAGAACAGGGGCAGCAGCGGGGACGGCCGCATACCCGTCCAGAGGGAGAAGTCGTTCGACGGCGGCGCCCGCTTCGACCGCGTCCGATACGTAGGCCGCGAGCTCGAGAACCTCAAGCTCGCCGGGCTCGGCAAAGCCCCAGGCAACACCGACGCAGCGGAGGCCGTTGGCCTCGGCCCCGGCCGCATCGTGGCGGCGGTCTCCGATCATGAGAGAGCGTTCCGGCACGGCGTGGTTGACGGCAAGGGCCGCGGCGACGATGCTCGCCTTCCCGTCCGCGAGCGGGGGCAGCGTCTCATCATCGGGGGCCCCGTGGATGCTGTGGAAGCGTGAGTCGAGACCTTGGACGGTCAAGAGCTTCTTCGCGAGCGCCTCGGGCTTCTGAGTCGCGACCGCAAGGTGATAGCCCGCGCCTCGGAGGTGATCGAGCAGCTCGGGAATGCCCGGATACGGGCGGCTCTGCGTCATTCCGGTCGAGATGTAGCGCCGCCGATACGCGTGGACGACCGCGGGCACGACGTCGGCGGGAACCTCTGCGAGACGGCTCAGGGACTCGAGAAGCGGCGGCCCTACCATCGAATCGAGCGTCGCCGCGTCGGGCACGGGCAGGCCGTTGGCTTCAAGGGCGAAGGCGATGCCTCCGGTGATGCTGCCGGCGGGATCGACGAGTGTGCCATCCAGGTCGAAGATCACGAGGGCCGGGCTGTCAGTCACCGGGACAGTCTCGCATACCGATCGGCATGCCTAAAACTCACATGAATCTCACGGCATATTGCCGGCCGCAGGGGGCGACACGCATTCCGCGGCGTTCATCGATCAGCGCGCGAAGATCTCGGCCAGGAAGCGTCCGGTGTGGCTCACCTCGACCTTGGCAACGTCCTCGGGAGTCCCTGTGGCGACGACCTGACCGCCGCCGGACCCCCCGTCGGGGCCCAAGTCGATAATCCAGTCCGCGCTCTTGATGACGTCGAGGTTGTGCTCGATCGTGATGACCGTATTGCCCTTCTCGACGAGACCCTGGAGCACGAGGAGAAGCTTGCGGATGTCCTCGAAGTGAAGGCCGGTCGTCGGCTCGTCGAGCACGTAGATGCTTCGCCCGTTCGAGCGTCGCTGGAGCTCGGAGGCGAGCTTGACGCGCTGCGCTTCGCCGCCCGAAAGCGTCGTCGCGGGCTGTCCCAGGCGCACGTAGCCGAGGCCGACATCCACGAGGGTGGTGAGGTGACGCGCGATGGGGCCGAACGCCGCGAAGAACTCGGCCGCCTCGTCGATCGGCATGTCGAGGACGTCCGCGATGGTCTTGCCCTTGTAGTGGACCTCGAGCGTCTCGCGGTTGTACCGGGCGCCGTGGCATACCTCGCACGGGACATAGACGTCCGGCAGGAAGTTCATCTCGATCTTGATCGTGCCGTCACCCGAGCATGCTTCGCAGCGGCCGCCCTTGACGTTGAAGGAGAATCGGCCGGGCTGGTAGCCGCGGACCTTCGCCTCGGTGGTCTCGGCGAAGAGCTTGCGGATGTGGTCGAACACTCCCGTGTACGTCGCGGGGTTGGAGCGAGGCGTGCGGCCGATCGGGCTCTGATCGACATGAATGACCTTGTCGAGGTGCTCGAGGCCCTCCACGCGAGTGTGGCGACCGGCGACCTGCTTGGCGCCGTTGAGCCGGTTCGCGAGGACCTTGAACAGGATCTCGTTCACGAGAGTTGACTTGCCCGAACCGCTCACGCCCGTCACCCCGGTGAGCACGCCGAGGGGGAACGTCACGTCGACGTTCTGCAGGTTGTGCTCGCGGGCACCGATGACCTTGAGCTGGCGCTTGCGGTCAATCGGCCGCCGCTTCCGCGGCACCTCGATCCGCCGGCGCCCCGAGAGATAGTCGCCGGTGAGCGATCCCCGGTTCTCGAGGAGGTCGGCGAGCGACCCCGAGTGCACAACCATACCGCCGTGCTCGCCCGCGCCCGGTCCGATGTCGACGATCCAGTCGGCCTCATGAATCGTGTCCTCGTCGTGCTCGACGACGATGAGCGTGTTCCCGAGGTCGCGAAGTCGCGTGAGGGTCTCGATGAGACGGCGGTTGTCCCGCTGGTGTAGCCCGATGCTCGGTTCATCGAGGACGTACAGGACACCGACGAGGCCGGAGCCGATCTGGGTCGCGAGCCGAATGCGCTGAGCCTCGCCGCCCGAGAGGGTCCCGGCGGCGCGTTCGAGGTTGAGGTACTCGAGCCCGACATCGAGCAGGAACGCGAGGCGTGCGTCGATCTCCTTGAGGACCTGATGGGCAATGTGCCGTTCGCGCTCGGTCAGATCGAGGGTCGCGAGGAACTCGCTCGCCTCGCGCAGCGGCAGCGCGCACACCTGCGCGATCGACTTTCCGCCCACGAGGACCGAGAGCGACGCCGGATTGAGCCGCGCTCCCCCGCATTCGGGACACGGGATCTCGCGCATGTATTCCGCGTAGCGGTCCCGCGCGTAGTCCGACTCGGTCTCGGCGTGCTTGCGCTGAATGTAGGACACGGCGCCTTCGAAGCCCGTGCTGTACTTGCGCTCGCGACCGAAGCGATTGCGGTACTGGACGACGACCTTGTGGTCCTTCCCGTAGAGAACCGCGTCGCGGGCGTACTGCGGAAGGCTGTGCCACGCCGTGTTCATGGAGAAGCCGAGCTCGTCGGAGAGGCCTTCGAGGAGACGGGTCCAGTATTCCTGGGTGGCGGTTCCGAGGGACCACGGAGCAATGGCTCCCTCGCTGAGGCTCAGCTGCGGATCGGGGACGACGAGTTCCTCGTCGACCTCGAGCTTCGTGCCGATGCCTGTGCAGGCGGGGCACGCTCCGAACGGGTTGTTGAACGAGAACGAGCGCGGCTCGATCTCGTCAATCGCCAGGGGATGTTCGTTCGGGCACGCGAGGTGCTCGGAGAACGCCCGGGTGCGGGCATCGTCGTCGGGCGCGACGTCGACGAAATCGGCGACAACACGGCCCTCCGCGAGCCCGAGCGCCGTCTCGACCGAATCGGCGAGGCGCTGGCGGATGCCTTCCTTGACGACGAGGCGATCGACGACCACCTCGATCGTGTGCTTGAACTGCTTGCCGAGCTTGGGAGCCTCGGAGAGCTGCACGATCTCTCCGTCCACCCGTGCGCGCGCGTAGCCCTTCGCCGCAAGTTCCTTGAAGAGGTCGACGAATTCGCCCTTGCGCCCGCGCACCACCGGAGCGAGGATCTGGAAGCGCGTCCCATCCTCGAGATCGAGAAGCTGGTCGACGATCTGCTGAGGCGTCTGCCGCGTCACGGGCTCGTGGCAGATCGGGCAGTGCGGACGCCCGACGCGCGCCCACAGAAGGCGCATGTAGTCATAGATCTCGGTGATAGTGCCCACGGTCGAACGCGGGTTCTTGCTCGTCGACTTCTGATCGATCGAGACGGCCGGCGAGAGCCCTTCGATGAAATCGACGTCCGGCTTGTCGACCTGGCCGAGGAACTGCCGCGCGTACGCGGACAGTGACTCGACGTAGCGGCGCTGGCCCTCCGCGAAGATCGTGTCGAAGGCGAGCGAGGACTTCCCGGAGCCAGAGAGGCCCGTGAAGACGATCATTGCGTCGCGGGGCAGGTCGAGGTCGACGTTCCGGAGGTTGTGCTCCCGTGCCCCCTTGACGACGAGCCGGGAGAGGTCGGCCCGGAGGGCGCTCACGGGTGCGTCATCCCGCGCATGGGCGGCGTGATCCGCCAGATCCGTGGGTGTGGGAGCAGTCTGCACGGGACCATGCTAGTCGAAAACGTCTTCGAACTTCCAACGCACCGCCGAGGCCCACGGTGAACGTGCTCCCCCGGTGCGCGAAAGTCTGATCACAGCCGCGAATAGGCCTGTTCGAGGAGCCGCACAGCTTCTTCGAGCTCGCATCCGCGCGCCCGCGCCGCGGCAGCGTAGGCGGCGGCCGCCGTCGTGAGCTCTTGCTCGCGGGCATCGCGGGGCGCGACGACCGTTCCCGCACGCCCCCTCGTGACGACGATCTTGGCCTCTTCGAGCTCGCGGTACGCGCGGGCGACGGTATGCGGAGCCACCCCCAGCTCGGCCGCGAGGGAGCGCACCGGCGGAAGCCTTCTGCCGGCGGGAAGCCCGCCGACTGTCACAAGGTCGGCGACATGCCGTCGCAGCTGCTCGAAGAGCGGCATCGATTGGCTCTGGTCGGGCCGCCACGCCCCGGGAAAGTCCGCTTCCTGCATGCGCACCAGAGTAGCGCCGCGCGAGACGGACCACATCGGGACGCCCGCACCTAGACTGGCGCCATGACGAGCCTCATCCACGACCTCGAGCACGTCACTGTCCGCTGCGTTGCGGTCGGCGACATGGACAACAACGTGTACGTCATCACGGCGAAGGAATCGGGCGACCAGGTCCTCATCGATGCCGCCGATGATCTCCCGGCCATCCGTGCGCTCCTCGCCGAGGGAGCCGGGGACGCGTCGGCGCCTGCCCGGCTCGCGCTCATCGCCACCACCCACCAGCACTGGGACCATGTGCGGGCCCTCGAAGGGCTCGTGGCCGAGACCGGAGCCCACACGGCGGCCGGGCGGCAGGACGTATCCGGCATCCCGGTGCCGGTCGACGTCGTGCTCGACCACGGCGACGTCGGGAACTTCCAGGGCTTCGACCTCACGGCGGTCCATCTGCGGGGCCACACGCCGGGCTCGATCGCGTATGTCCTCAAGGACGACGACGGCCCGCACCTCATCTTCTCCGGCGACTCGCTGTTCCCGGGCGGCGTGGGCAACACGCAGAAGGATCCCGATCGCTTCACCCTCTTGATCGGGGACGTCGTCGAGCGGCTCTTCGACGTGTATCCGGACGACGCCGTCGTGCATCCCGGGCACGGCGCGCCGACGACGCTCGGCGCCGAACGCCCGCACCTCGACGAGTGGCGCGCGCGGGGCTGGTGACTCAAGGCCGCGGCGAGCGCTCCGCTCAGACGGGCCCCGCGGCGTCGTCGGGCTTCCGACCCACGCAGAAGATGCGGCGGAAGGGGAACACGGTGCCGTAGTCCCGCACGGGATACGCATCGAGCAGGAGCTGGTTGTACTGCTCCTCGAACTGCACCCCCTCCTCGGGCGTGAGCGCATCGAGGACAGGCCGGAGCGTCGTGCCCCGCACCCAGTTGAGCACGGGATCCTCACCCGCGAGGACCTGGAGGTACGTCGACTCCCAGATGTCGGCTTCCCAGCCCGCCGCGAGCATGAGCTCGAGGTAGTCGGCGGGCTCGCCGACGGCGTCGCTGTGGCGCAGCACTCCGCGCAGCTTTCGTTCCCACTGCGATGACTCCGCGAGTTCGTGCATGAGCGTGTGAGAGGGCGCTCCGAAGTTCCCCGGCACCTGCACAGCAAGCCACGCGCCGGGTGCAAGCTGCTCGAGCCACCGCCCGATGAGCGCCTGGTGGCCCGGCACCCATTGGAGCGCGGCGTTCGAAACCAGCACGTCGACGTCGTCCTCGGGTTCCCAGGCCACAATCTCGCCGAGCCGGAAGCTCAGGCGGGGCCGTCCGGGCGTCGTGCGCTCGGCCGCCGCGATCATGTCCGGCGAGCTGTCGATTCCCTCGACGAGAGCGTCGGGCCAGCGGTCCGCGAGCGCGGCGGTGAGTGCTCCCGGCCCGCACCCGAGGTCGACGACGTGGAGGGGCGAATCGGCGCCGATCCGGGAGGTGAGATCGAAGAATGGCCGTCCGCGATGGTCGCCGAAGCGGACGTAGAGGGCGGGATCCCACGTGGGCGAAGCGCTCATGGCTCCACGCTAGTGCGGTTAGGCTGAAGTCGCCATGAGACTCGACCAGCTCCTCCCCGATGCCCCAGACACCACCGCGCCCGAGAATCTGCAGGACGCGGTGTACGAGGCGTTCGTCACGTGGGCCGAGGGCCGCGGGCTCTCGCTGTACCCCGCCCAGGACGAGGCGGTCATGGAGCTCGTGCAGGGCAACAACGTGATCCTCGCGACGCCGACGGGCTCCGGAAAGTCACTCGTCGCAATCGCCGCTCACTTCTACGGGCTCGCGACCGGGCAGCGGAGCTACTACACGGCACCGATCAAGGCGCTCGTCTCCGAGAAGTTCTTCGCCCTGTGCGAGATCTTCGGTGCGGAGAACGTCGGGATGATCACGGGCGACTCATCCGTGAACGGCCAAGCGCCGATCATCTGCTGCACCGCCGAGATCCTCGCCAATCATGCGCTGCGCGAGGGAGCGGCGGCCGAACTCGGTCCGGTGATCATGGACGAGTTCCACTTCTACTCCGATCCCCAGCGCGGCTGGGCGTGGCAGGTCCCCCTTCTTGAGCTGCCCCAGGCGCAATTCCTCCTCATGAGCGCGACGCTCGGCGACGTGGGCCGGTTCGAGCGCGAGCTCACCGAGCGCACAAAGCGGACGACGACGACGGTCGCGGGTGCCGAGCGCCCCATTCCGCTGCACTACTACTACGAGGAGAAGCCCGTCCACGAGACGCTCGAAGAGCTCCTCGCCACGAAGCAGGCGCCAGTGTACGTCGTGCATTTCAGCCAGCTCGAGGCGATCGAGCGGGCCCAGCAGCTCATGAGCGTCAACGTGTGCACGCGCGAAGAGAAGGACCGCATCGCCGAGCTCATCGGACGCTTCCGCTTCGCCGCAGGGTTCGGGAAGACCCTCAATCGGCTCGTGCGGCATGGGATCGGAGTGCACCACGCGGGGATGCTGCCGAAGTACCGGCGCCTCGTCGAGCAGCTGGCCCAGGCGGGGCTGCTCAAGGTCATCTGCGGGACGGACACGCTCGGCGTGGGGATCAACGTGCCGATCCGCACGGTCCTGCTCACGGCGCTCACCAAGTTCGACGGCCAGCGGACGCGGCACCTCAACGCGCGCGAATTCCATCAGATCGCCGGCCGAGCCGGGCGAGCGGGCTTCGACACCGCCGGGACCGTCGTGGTGCAGGCGCCCGAGCACGTCATCGAGAACAACCGGGCCATGGAGAAGGCCCGCGCAAAGTTCGGCGACGACGCCCGCAAGCTCCGTCAGGTCGTCAAGAAGAAGCCGCCCGAGGGGTTCGTCTCGTGGGGACAGCCGACGTACGAGCGGCTCGTCGCCGCGGCGCCCGAGCCACTGACCTCGAGCTTCACCGTCACCCACGCAATGCTTCTCAACCTCGTCGCGCGTCCGGGCAACCCGGTCGCTGCTGCCCGCCGTCTCCTCGAGGAGAACCACGAACCGCGCCAAGTCCAGCTGCGGCTCATGCGGCGGGCACTGGGGATCCTGCGGGAGCTGCTCGCGGCAGGCGTCGTCGAACGCATCCCAGAGGCCGATGAGAGCGCCGAGGACCGCGCGACCGGCCGGACCCTGCGCCTCACGGTCGACCTCCAGGAGAACTTCGCGCTCAACCAGCCGCTCTCCCCCTTCGCGCTCGCCGCACTCGACCTGCTTGGCCCGGAGTCGCCGTCGTACGCGCTCGACGTCGTCTCCGTCATCGAGGCAACGCTCGAGAAGCCGCGCCAGATCCTCTCCGCGCAGCTCAAACGCGCCCGCGCGGACGCCGTCGCCGCGATGAAGGCGGACGGCCTCGAATACACCGAGCGGATGGCGCTCCTTGACGCCGTCACGTACCCGGAGCCGCTCAAGGAGCTCCTCGAGGCCGCGTTCGAGGAATACCGCAAGCACGCGCCGTGGGTCGGCGACTTCGAGCTGGCCCCCAAGTCCGTGGTGCGGGACATGTACGAGCGCGCGATGGACTTCGGCGAATTCGTCCAGTTCTATTCGCTCGCGCGCAGCGAGGGCATCGTGCTGCGATACCTCACGGACGCCTACAAGGCGCTCAGCCAGACCGTCCCACAAGACGCGCTGCGCGAGGATCTCGAGGACCTCGTCGCGTGGCTCGGCGAGCTTGTACGGCAGGTGGACTCGAGCCTCCTCGACGAATGGGAGGAGCTCACGAGCGGCCACGAGCTGCACCCGCACGACGCTCCTCCTCCCCCGCCCCCGGCCCTCACCTCGAACCTCCGGGCGTTCCGGGTCATGGTCCGCAACGAGCTGTTCCGCCGCGTCGAGCTGTTCGCGGACGAGGACTCGAAGGCGCTTGCCGATCTGGATGGAGACGAAGGCTTCGGCGTCGCCGCGTGGGAGCGCGCGCTCGACGGGTACTTCGAGGAGCACGAGGACATCGGGACCGGGCCGGACGCGCGCGGACCCCAGCTCCTCATCATCGACGAACAGCCCGGCGTATGGCACGTGCGCCAGATCTTCGACGATCCGGCGGGGAACCACGACTGGGGCTTCTCGGCTGACGTGGACCTTGCGGCGAGCGACGAGGCGGGATCCGCCGTCATCCGTGTCACGCAGATCGGGCGGCTGGGCGGCTAAGTTGGACACATGGAATCCCCCTCCACAGACTCCCTGACCGTCGGCACGCTCCGGCGCGCTGGTTCTTCCCGCCCGCCCGCCGCCGGCCTCCGGCCCGGTTCTTCCCGCCCGCCCGCCGCCGGCCTCCGGCCCGATTCTTCCCGCCCGCCCGCCGCCGGCCTCCGGCCGGCTGCCCGTGACGACGTGCCGGCAATCCTCGAGCTCATCCACGAGCTCGCCGTCTACGAGCGTGAGCCGGACGCCGTCAAGACCACCGTCCCGGTGCTCGAGGCGCAGCTCTTCGGCGAGAACCCGGCCATCTTCGCGCACGTGATCGACGATGCCGACGGCACCGGCTCGTCGCGCATCGCGGGCTTCGCGCTGTGGTTCCTCAACTACTCGACGTGGGAAGGCACGCACGGGATCTACCTTGAAGACCTCTACGTGCGCCCCGAGACCCGCGGTCGCGGCTACGGCAAGCTGCTCCTCGCGGAACTCGCGCGCATCGCCGTCGAACGCGGCTACGCGCGCGTTGAATGGAGCGTGCTCAAGTGGAATGAGCCGTCGATCGGGTTCTACCGGAGCATCGGGGCCGTTCCGATGGAGGAGTGGGACACCTTCCGCCTGACCGGCGGCGCCCTCACCTCCTTCGGCACCGCGCCGTGAGGCGTGTCGACGTGGCCCGCCACCGGGTCCTCGGGGAGCATGCGTTCCGGGGGCTGCGCGCCACCGAGCATGTCTTCGCGGTCCCGCTGGACCACGGCGACCCCGATGGCGAGGCCATCGACGTCTTCGCCCGGGAACTGATCTCCTCCGCTCATCCGGCGGACGTCGTGGCCCGCCTCCCGTGGCTCGTCTACCTCCAGGGCGGGCCGGGCGGACGCGGGAACCGGGTCACGTCGCTCTCGGGCTGGATGAAGGAGGCCGCGAAGGAGTTCCGCATCCTCATGCTCGATCAGCGCGGCACCGGCCTCTCGACGCCGGCGGACCGGACTACCCTGCCGCTGCGCGGCGAGCCCGCCCAGCAGGCGGAATACCTCAGCCATTTCCGGGCCGACTCGATCGTCCTGGACTGCGAGGCCATCCGGCGCGCCCTCGGCTCCGGCCCATGGACCGTCTACGGGCAGAGTTTCGGCGGCTTCTGCACCCTGACCTACCTCTCGATCGCCCCCAACGGCCTGCGCGAGGCACTCATCACGGGCGGACTCGCGCCGCTCGACGGCCCAGCCGAGCGGGTGTATCGCGCAACCTACGCGCGCCTCGCCGCGCGCAACGCCGAATACTTCTCGTGGTACCCCGAGGACCGCGCACGGGCCACCGAGGTCATCGACCATCTCCGTGCGCACGGTGTGCGGCTCCCCGACGGGAGCCGGCTCTCGCCGGAACGATTCCAGCTCGTGGGAAACCTCCTCGGCGGGAACACACGGGTCGACTCGCTGCACCACCTGCTCGAGGACGCGTTCACGCACGGGGCCGACGGGGACCGGCTCTCCGACTCGTTCCTCACCCAGGTCCAGTCCCTCGTGACCCGTGCGCCGAACCCGCTCTACGCCGTCCTCCACGAATCCATCTACGCGCAGGGCGAGGCTTCCGCCTGGGCCGCGTGGCGCGTGCTCGACGAATACCCGGATTTCCGCGCCGACGCGGCCGAACCGCTCCTCCTGGGAGAGATGGTATGCCCGTGGCTTTTCGAGCAGGACCCCGCGCTCGCGCCACTCGCCGCAACGGCGCGGCTGCTCGCCGAGAAGTCCGATTGGGGCAGGCTCTACGACCCGGCGCGCCTTGCCGAGAACGCAGTGCCCGTCGCGGCTGCGGTCTACCGGGACGACATCTACGTGGACCGCGCGCTCTCGCTCGAGACCGCGGGGCGTGTTCGCGGCCTCCGCGTCTGGGAAACGCCTGACTTCCATCACGACGGGATTTCGGACGACGGCGAGGCCATCTTCGCGAGGCTCCTCGCCATGGCGCGCGCCGCCTAGCCAGCTCGGGTCAGAGGCCGCGCCGCGCGGGTGGGCCGCGACGGGGCCACGGCGGGACAGGTCACGCGGGACAGGTCACGCGGCAGCGAGCGATCGCGGCCTCGTCAGGGCGACGGCGGCGAGGACGCAACCGCTCAGCACCGACGCGATCGCGGCGAGCCCGCCGTAGCCAAGCCCGGCCATGACAACGCCGGCCGTCCCGCCACCGAGGGCGCCCGCGAGTCCCATTGCGGTGTCGGACACGCCTTGCGCCAGAACGCGGCTCGCCCCGTGGACTGATTCGGCGAGGAGGGCCGAGCCCGAAATGGTCGACGCCGACCAACCGAGGCCAAGCAGGACGAGTCCGGCGGTGACGAGCACCGGATCGCCGGCTCCCAGCCCCGCCACGGCGACGGCCGCGACGAGGAGTGACTGCCCAAGGGCGAGGGTGCGCCGCCGGCCCCAGCGGTCCGCGAGCCAGCCCATGACGGGCGAGAGCGCGAACATCCCCGCGATGTGCAGCGAAATCGTGAAGCCGATGATCGCGAACGCGTCGACGCTCGCGCGGTCCGCGCCCCCGGTGCTGTGCGCCATCGCGAGGTGCGAGAGATGGAGCGGGGTCATCGCCATGACCGAGACCATCACGGCCTGCGCCACGACGACGTTGGCGACGGCGAGCGTCGCCCCGCTCGAGGAGCGGATGGCACGCGCCCCCGCCCTCAGCGAGGCCCAGCCGCGTCCCGGCGGAACCGACTCGGGCGGAAGGGCGCCGTCGTCCGCCGCTGCCGACCCCAGACGGGCTGAAACGTCGAGCGCGGCGAGGCGCTGGGATTCGCGCAGCGGATCCGGGCGCAGGCCCACAAGAAGAAGGGCCGCGGCGAGGGCCATGCCGGCCACGGAGATGACGAAGGGCCCGGCCGTGCCGGGCAGCCCGAGCGCGGTGCCCAACGCCGCGCCGGGACGGATGAGGTTCGGGCCGGCGACCGCGCCCACGGTGATGGACCAGACGACGAGCGAGAGGTCGCGACCCCGGCGGGCGCTGTCGGCGAGGTCGACGGCGGCGAAGCGAGACTGGAGGTTCACGGCCGATCCGACGCCGAGCAGGACCGCACCCGCGAGGAGGACGACGAGCGAGGACTCGATGGTCGCAAGGACCACGAGTGCGGCCCCCGCCGAGGCGGCCGCGAGGCCACCCACGAGGGCGGCCCTGCGCCCGTGCCTCGCCGCGATGCCGCTCAGGGGGAGAGCCGTCATCGCCGCGCTCAGCGTCAGGGTGGTCGTGACGGAACCAGCCCACGCGTCGGAGCCGGCGAACTGCACGGCGAGGAGGGACCCGACGGCGAGCGTTGCGCCGTTCCCGACGCCGCTCAGAAGCTGGGCAGCCGCGAGAACACCAACCGTTCGGCGCTGGGCACGGCGCCGCTGAGCAGTGATCGAACCGAAGGTCTCAGCGAGCTCAGGCATGCCCGGCGGCCTGCATCTGCCGGAGCTCCTTCTTGAGGTCTGCCACTTCGTCGCGCAGGCGCGCGGCAAGCTCGAACTGGAGCTCCGCTGCCGCGCCGTGCATCTGGTCGGTGAGCTGTTGGATCAGGCCCACGAGATCCTCTGCCGGGGCCGCCGCGAGGCCGTCACGGCGCAGCTCGGCCTCGGCCTTCTCGGTCGAATCGCCCGCGCCGCGCCGCTTGCCGCCCTTCGCGAGGCGGTTGCTCTCAAGGAGGGCACGCGTGTCCTGGTCCTCGCGCGCGAGCTGGTCCGTGATGTCCGCGATGCGCTTGCGGAGCGGCTGGGGATCGATGCCGTTCTCGCGATTGAACGCGATCTGGATCTCGCGCCGCCGATTGGTCTCATCGATCGCCTGGGCCATCGAGTCCGTGATCCTGTCCGCGTACATGTGCACCTGGCCGGACACGTTGCGGGCCGCGCGGCCGATCGTCTGGATGAGGGACGTCGACGAGCGGAGGAAGCCCTCCTTGTCTGCGTCGAGGATGCTCACGAGCGAGACCTCGGGCAGGTCGAGGCCCTCTCGCAAGAGGTTGATGCCGACGAGGACGTCGAACACGCCAAGGCGCAGCTCGCGCAGGAGCTCGACGCGGCGCAGCGTGTCGACGTCCGAGTGCAGGTATTGCACCTTGACGCCGTGGCCCATGAGGTAGTCGGTGAGGTCCTCGGCCATGCGCTTCGTGAGCGTCGTGACAAGCACACGCTCGTCCCGCTCCACGCGGTCCCGGATCTCGCCCAGAAGATCGTCGATCTGGCCCTTCGTCGGCTTGACGACGACCTCGGGATCGATGAGGCCGGTCGGGCGGATGATCTGCTGCACGACGCCGTCGGACTTCCCGAGCTCGTACTTGCCCGGGGTCGCCGAGAGGTAGATCGTCTGGCCGATTCGCTCGAGGAACTCGTCCCATTTGAGGGGACGGTTGTCCATCGCCGAAGGCAGCCGGAAGCCGTGCTCCACGAGCGTTCGCTTGCGGGACATGTCCCCCTCGTACATCGAGCCGATCTGCGGGACGGTGACGTGGGACTCGTCGATGACGAGCAGGAAGTCGTCCGGGAAGTAGTCGATGAGGCAGTGCGGGGCCGTCCCGGCGTCGCGGCCATCGATGTGCCGCGAGTAGTTCTCGATGCCGGAGCAGAAGCCCATCTGCTGCATCATCTCGAGGTCATAGGTCGTGCGCATGCGCAGGCGCTGGGCTTCGACGAGCTTGTTCTGCGACTCGAGCGCCTTGAGCCGCTCCGCGAGCTCGTCCTCGATCGCCGTGATGGCGCGGTTCATGCGCTCGGGGCCTGCCACGTAGTGCGAGGCCGGGAAGACGTACATCTCCGTTTCCTCGCGGATCACCTCGCCCGTGACCGGGTGGAGCGTGTGGACGCTCTCGACCTCGTCACCGAAGAACTCGATGCGCAGCGCGAGCTCCTCGTACATCGGGATGATCTCGACCGTGTCGCCGCGCACACGGAACGTGCCGCGGTGGAAGTCCATGTCGTTGCGGACGTACTGCATCGCGACGAACTGCCGCAGGAGCGCGTCGCGGTCCAGCTCCATGCCCTTCCGGAGCGTGACCATCCCGGCGACGTACTCTTCGGGAGTGCCGAGGCCGTAGATGCACGAGACCGTTGCGACGACGATGACGTCGCGGCGCGTGAGGAGCGAGTTCGTGGCCGAGTGTCGCAGCCGCTCGACCTCCTCGTTGATCGACGAGTCCTTCTCGATGAACGTATCGGTCTGCGGGACGTACGCCTCGGGCTGGTAGTAGTCGTAGTACGAGACGAAGTATTCAACCGCGTTGTTCGGCAGGAGCTCGCGGAACTCGTTGGCGAGCTGCGCCGCGAGCGTCTTGTTCTGCACGAGCACGAGCGTGGGCCGCTGAAGCTTCTCGATGACCCACGCCGTCGTCGCGCTCTTGCCGGTGCCGGTCGCGCCGAGGAGCACGACGTCCTTCTCGCCGTTCTGGATCCTCTCCGCGATGTCGGCAATCGCGGTCGGCTGGTCGCCTGCGGGCTGGTACTCGCTGACCACCTCGAACGGTGCGACGACGCGATTGATCTCCTGCGCTAGGCTCATGCATCAAATCTACGCTGCACTGCGGACAGGACATGTCCGCATTCGTCGGCGGCTAACCGCGTTCCGCCCCGCGCCCTTCGCTCGTCGCGGCTGGTTCGAGGACATCGCGCCAGAGGCGGTCGACGGCGGCGCGCAGCTCGCTGAGGCTGCCCCTATTCTCGATGACGTGGTCCGCTGCGGCACGGCGCTCCTCGCCCGACGCCTGGGCGGCCATGCGGGCGCGGGCCTGGTCCTCACCCATGCCCCTGCGGTCAGCCAGCCGGCGGACTCTGAGCTCGTCCGGGGCTTCCACGACAACGACGACGTCGAAGCGCGCGGCCTGTCCCGTCTCGACGAGAAGCGGAATGTCCTCGACCACGACGGCGTCCTGGGGAGCCGCCGCGACGAGCTCCGCGGCCCTCGCCCGTACGAGGGGATGCACGATCGAGTTCAGGAGCTCTCGTCGCCGCGGGTCCGCGAAGACGATGGCGCCAAGCGCCGCTCGGTCCAGTTCGCCGTCGTCCGTCATGACTTCCGGCCCGAACGCCTCGGCGACGTCGGCGAGGCCCGCGGTTCCGGGCTCGACGACCTCGCGGGCGATTGCGTCCGCGTCCACGAGCACGGCCCCGAGCTCGGCGAGCCGCCGGGCGACCTCCGACTTGCCCGCCCCAATCCCGCCCGTCAGGCCCACTCTCAGCACGAGGCCACTGTAGCTGGTTGAACCCACCCGCCCGCCCGCACCTAAGCTGGACCGGTGACCGAGACGACAAGCCATGCCCTCCGCTACAGCACCATCGACGGGGAGCACCGGCACGAGCTCGAGATCAAGCGCTCGCGCTTCATCACGGTCCTCCGGCGCGTCGAATCCGAGGAGGAGGCGCGCGCTCTCGTCGCCGAGCTGCGGCGGGAGTTCCACGATGCACGCCACCACTGCAGCGCGTTCGTCCTGGGTCCCGATCGCACGACCCAGCGCAGCAGCGACGACGGCGAGCCGTCCGGCACGGCAGGCGTCCCGATGCTCGAAGCGCTCCTCAAGGGAGCAGCGGTCGACGGCGCGGCGGACCTGAGCGATACGGTCGCCGTCGTCGTGCGGTACTTCGGGGGCATCCTGCTGGGCGCCGGCGGTCTCGTGCGGGCCTACTCCGATTCGGTGTCGCAGGCGCTCGCGACAGCGCGGCTCGTGCGACGGCAACGACTGCGGCTCCTCGGTGTCGATGCCGCCCATGGGGCCGCGGGACGCCTCGAGAACGATCTCCGCGCCGCCGGCGTCGCCGTCCTCGGCACGGACTACGGCGCGCGAGCCGCGACGCTCCGGGTCGCCGTCGAGGACGACGACGGCGCCGTCACCGCCTTCGCGGAGCGCCTAGCCAGCCTCACGGCCGGGGCGTCGGCGGCCCATGACCTCGGAACGTCCTGGGTGGATCTCCGCTAGCACCGATCGCCGCTCGGAACGCCACAAGTCACTGCCACATTCCGGGAAAGACCGCCGGAATCCGAACCGAATTGTGGCGTTGCACGCTGCGCACAGCGAAGGGCGGGCCCTGCCTTCGCAGGACCCGCCCTTCGTGCGGTGTGATTCAGATCGGGTGGCGTCAGCCGAGGAGAATCAGTTGCCCGTCAGCTTCTCGCGGAGCGCGGCGAGAGCCTCGTCCGAGGCGAGCGTGCCGCTCTCGACGGACGGAGCCTCGGAGGAGTAGCTCGTCGGCGCGGCCTCGCGGCCACCGGATGCCGCAGCGGCGTCGTCGGCGAGGTGCTGAGCAACCTGCTTCTTGTGCGCCTCCCAGCGGGCCTGCGCGTCGGCGTACTGCTGCTCCCACGCGGCGCGCTGCGCCTCGTAGCCCTCGAGCCACTCGTTGGACTCCGGGTCGAAGCCCTCGGGGTACTTGTAGTTCCCCTCCTCGTCGTACTCGGCGGCCATGCCGTAGAGCGCCGGGTCGAACTCGGTCGAGTCCGGGTCCACACCCTCGTTGGCCTGCTTGAGCGAGAGGGAGATGCGGCGGCGCTCGAGGTCGATGTCGATGACCTTGACGAAGATCTCATCGCCCACGGAGACAACCTGCTCGGCGAGGTCGACGTGACGCTCGGCAAGCTCGGAGATGTGGACGAGACCCTCGATGCCGTCCTCGACGCGCACGAACGCGCCGAACGGAACGAGCTTGGTGACCTTGCCCGGGACGACCTGGCCGAGCGCGTGGGTGCGCGCGAAGGTCTGCCACGGATCCTCCTGGGTCGCCTTGAGCGAGAGCGACACGCGCTCGCGCTCGAGGTCCACCTCGAGAACCTCGACCGTGACCTCCTGGCCGACCTCGACAACCTCGGACGGGTGGTCGATGTGCTTCCACGAGAGCTCCGAGACGTGCACGAGGCCGTCGACGCCGCCGAGGTCCACGAACGCGCCGAAGTTGACGATCGAGGACACGACGCCCGAACGGACCTGGCCCTTCTCGAGCTTGTTGAGGAACGTCGAGCGGACCTCGGACTGGGTCTGCTCGAGCCACGCGCGGCGGGACAGGACCACGTTGTTGCGGTTCTTGTCGAGCTCGATGATCTTCGCCTCGAGCTTCTGGCCGATGTACGGGGCCAGGTCGCGCACGCGGCGCATCTCGACGAGCGAAGCAGGGAGGAAGCCACGGAGACCGATGTCGAGGATGAGACCGCCCTTGACGACCTCGATGACGGTGCCGGTGACGACCCCGTCCTCTTCCTTGATCTTCTCGATGTCGCCCCAAGCGCGCTCGTACTGGGCGCGCTTCTTCGACAGGATCAGGCGGCCTTCCTTGTCCTCCTTGGTAAGGACAAGCGCCTCGACCTGATCGCCCACAGACACGACCTCGCCCGGGTCGACGTCGTGCTTGATGGAAAGCTCGCGGGAGGGGATGACGCCCTCGGTCTTGTACCCGATGTCGAGGAGGACCTCGTCACGGTCGACCTTGACGACAGTACCCTCGACGAGGTCGCCGTCGTTGAAGTACTTGATGGTGGCATCGACGGCGGCGAGGAAGTCCTCGGCAGAGCCAATGTCGTTGATCGCGACCTGCGGGGTGCCGGACTTCTCGGCGGAGGTGATGGTCATGTAGTAGGGGCTCCGATGTGGATAGTCAGTCGGTCAGGCAGCCGCGCGGAAGCACGGCATCCTGAAAATTGGATTGGAACAAGCTGCGCAGTACGCGCCCGTCTAGTCTAGTGTGGGCCGGCAAAGCGGGTCAAAGCGACGATGCCTCTCTCTGCCGCCGCTACGCAGAGGCCGGCGCGCCCGGAAGGACGAGGCCGGACTGCGAGAGGGTGGTGAACCGGATTCCCCTCTCGACGAGGCGCGGAAGGGCCGCCGCGAAGCCCGCCGAGGTCCCCGATCCCGGGCGATTCATGTGGCCGATCACGATGTCCCCGGCCTTCACGCCCGCAAGCGCCGCAGAGACCTTGGCCGCCGGCAGCGTCGCGCCCGCATCGGCGTTGACGGAGAAGTTGACGGGCACGAGCCCGACCGCGGTAGTTGCCTGCGCGGCGACGTCGTCGTAGAACGCCGTTCCCGGGCGGAACCACGGCACGGGCGCGTCCGCAACCTCCGCGATCCGCGCCGCGTTGCCGAGCAGCTCGTCGAGCGCCGCGCTGAGCGACGCGGTCCCGCGGATCCCGTAGGCGGAACGGCCTGAGACCGAGAGCGGGATGTGGGCGGTTCCGTGGTTCCCGAGCTCGAAGAGCCTGTCAGCCGCGAGCTCGGCCGCAAGGGACGGATTGGCCGCGATCCATCGAGAATTGAGGAAGAGCGTCGCGGGGATGCGCAGGGTGCGCAGTGTCCCGATGAGCTTGGCGTCAAAGGCCGATCCCCCGCCCGGCCCACCGCACGCGTCAAACGTGAGGGCGACGGCTCCCGAGGTCGTGTGGGTCACGACGCCCGGCACGGCGAGGCCCCAGTCCCGCGGAACGCGGCCCGCGAACCGGGCCTCGACCGCCTTCCGTCCGGCGGCGTCGAGCTCGTGCGCGGGGTGTGGCGTCGGGCTCGGCGTGGGTGGCACGGGAGACGGTGTGACCTCCCATTCAGGCCCCCCGATCGCGGTCCCCGCGGTCTCGCGAGCGGAACATGCCGCGAGGGCCGCCACGACCGAAGCACCCGCGGCCGCGAGGAGGGCGCGCCGCGGCACGGGCTGCAGCAAGGCGGGCATAGGCGCTCCCGGAATCGTCGAGCCGACTGCCCTAGGGCCCGGCCCTGGGGGGTGGGTACGGATCAGAAGTGGGTGAGACAGCGGGCCGCGCGCTCGACGGCGAACAACCGGTCCGCGGCGAGGACAGCACCGGGTGTGGTCTCCGTGATGCGCCCTGCCTCCCTAAGGGTAGTCGCCCGCACGCCCCCGACGTACATCGACGCGAGCTCGGCCACGTCGAGCACGAGTTCCGGCTCCTCGCCGTCGGCCGCTTCGACACTCGCCGTGCCGTCGGCAACCCCGAGGCGATAGCGGCCTCCAGCGAGTCCGAGCCCGTCGACTACCTCGAGGACGAGAGTTCCGTCGACGCCGTAGCGGCGGGCCGTGAGGGCGGCGGGGACGTCGAGGATCCGGAGCCACAGCATGTCCGACGCCGCATCCGCCTTGAGCGCCCTGGAGTCCTCGAGCGCCCACGCGAGGGGGTCCTCCGCAGGGGCCTCGGCCCACGAGACGCGCCGCACGAGGTCGAGCGAGCCGAGGAACTCCCACAGGGCGAGATAGGCCTCGGGCGTCGCCGCCACGAGATCGTGCACGTCCATCGTGTGCGGCTCGTGGGACCAGCCCCGGAACGCGTAGGTCACGTATCCGTCTGGCTCGCCGGCCGGGCCGAAGTGCAGGGCCGCGCGCAGCGCGCGGTCCTCTCCGCCGTCGTCGTCCCACTGCCCGCCCGCGGCGAGGCGATAGCGGTCCTGACGGTCGATCGAGCCCGGGGTGACACGATGCACCTTCGCGAAGATCTCGGGCGCGAGCTCGAGGAGCGCGGCGGGATCGGCCGCCTCGACCCGGCGGTCGCTCGGAACGGCGAGCCCGAAGCGAGGCCCCGTCGTCACCGTGATGCGCCGCTCGGCGGTCGCGACTCCGAAGCCGAAGCGGCGATAGATCGAGGCCTCGGACGCCGTGAGCGCGGCGACGGGCACGCCGTCGGCCTTCGCCCTCGCGAGGTCCTCCGTCATGAGGCGCCTCAGGAGGCCGCGGCGGCGATGGCTCGTCCGAACGGTGACCGCCGTGATCAGGTGGGCCGGGACGAGGACCCCGAACCCCGCATTGAGCGTCTTGCGGAACGTGCCGAACGTCGCGACCGGCACACCGGCGGGCAGCGTCCCGGCAGGAACGGGTTCGCGCTGGTAGGCCCCCGTGAGTTCGCGGCCGTCCGCGACGTAGGAGGCCGCGATCTTGGCCGCGTAGTCGTCCGAGCGCCGCTTGTCGTAGAAGCCGGACCCCACGGCCCCGATCCACTCGCGCGTGGCCTCGTAGCCCTCGTCCCCCGGAAGAGACGGGCGGAAGCGCCGCACCTCGTAGTCACTCACGTATCGGTCCCCCTGGCTCATGGGTCAGTGACCCGCCTCGTTCCACGTCCGCCCCACGCCGACCTGGACGTCGAGCGGTACCGAAAGCTCGGCTGCCGAGCCCATCGCGCCCACGACCACGTCGCGGACCGCCGTCTCCTCTCCCGGAGCGACCTCGACGACGAGCTCGTCGTGGATCTGGAGGAGCAGCCGAGACGTGAGCGCCCGGGCCCGCAGCTCGCGCTCGACTCCGAGCATCGCGCGCTTGATGATGTCCGCCGCTGAGCCCTGGATCGGCGAATTGAGCGCGACGCGCTCGGCGAGTTCGCGCCGCGCGCGGTCGGTGCTGTTGAGGTCCGGGAGGTACCGGCGGCGCCCGAAGATCGTGGACGTGTAGCCGTCCTTGCGCGCCTGCTCGACGACGCCGCGGAGATAGTCGCGGACGCCGCCGAAGCGGTCAAAGTAGTCCTTCATGAGGTTCCGGGCCTCGTCCACGGAGATCTCAAGCTGCTTGGACAGACCGAAGGACGTGAGCCCATACGCAAGGCCGTAGGACATCGCCTTGACCTTCGAGCGCATCTCGGGCGTCACCTCGGAGGGCTCGACGTGGAAGATCCTCGCGCCGACGAAGCGGTGCAGGTCCTCGCCCTCGCGGTACGCCTGGATGAGCCCCTCATCGCCCGAAAGGTGGGCCATGATGCGCATCTCGATCTGCGAGTAGTCAGCCGCGAGGAGCGATTCATAGCCCTCCCCCACGACGAAGACGTCGCGCAGGCGGCGGCCCTCCTCGGAGCGGATCGGGATGTTCTGCAGGTTCGGGTTGTTCGACGAGAGACGGCCCGTCGCGGCGATGTTCTGCGCGTACGTCGTGTGGATGCGCGAATCCGAGGTGACGGATTTCTTGAGCGTCTCGACCATCTGACGCAGTTTGCTCGACTCGCGATGCGCCATGAGCCCCTCGAGGAACGGATGGCCCGTCTTGTCGAGTAGTTCCTTGAGGGACGCCGCGTCCGTCGTGTAGCCCGTCTTGATCTTCTTCGTCTTGGGGAGCTCGAGCTCCTCGAAGAGGACAGTCTGGAGCTGCTTCGGCGAGCCGAGATTCACGTCGTGCCCGATCGCGGCGTAGGCCTTCTGGGCGGCTTCCTCGCTCGCGCGTCCGAGATCGTCCATGAGCTGGTCGATCTGCTGGGTCGAGACGGCGATCCCGGCCCATTCCATGTCGAGCAGGACGCGGGCGAGCGGGAGCTCGAGGTCCGCCAGGAGCGCCGAGGCCCCGACTTCCGCGAGACGCGGGGCGAAGTCCGCATGCAGGGCGTGCACGACGGCGGCCTCCCGAACGAGCGCGTGGGCGACCTCGCCATCGGCCTCGAAGTCGAGAGCGAGCTGGCCTGCGGCCGGGGCCGCGCCGAGCTGGACGTCGAGATGATGCTGCGCAAGGTCGGCGAGCGCGTAGCTCCGGCGGTCGGGCTCGATGAGGTAGCCCGAGATCGACACGTCGTCGACGACGCCGCCCAACTCGGCGCCGACGGCGCGAAGGGCCTTCGCGGTCTCCTTGTACTCGTGGACGGATTTGAGCTCCGTGGGATTCGCGAGCCAGTCGGACAGCGCGGGCGGGAATCGTCCGTCGAGCGGGACGTAGAGCGCCACTCGATGGGCGACGAGGGCGACGGCGACGGCCTCCTGGCGCTCGCCCGCGGGCTCCGCGCGGACCGCGACGGCGACAGCACCGCCGTCGGCCGCCTCCGCGAGGCGCGCAAGGGAAGCGGGGAGCTCCCCTTCGCTGGGAATGGTGGGCTCCGGGACCTCGAATACGTCCTCGCCCGACGCCTCCGGCGCCGTGGCGAACACCTCATAAACCCGGGTGCGCAGGGTGCGGAACTCAAGCTCGTCGAAGAGCGATTCGATCGCCGCGGTATCGGGCTGAGGATCGGCGAGCTCGTCGAGGGAGACCTCGAGGTCGAGATCCGTGAGGAGGCGGTTGAGGCGGCGGTTGCGCTCGACCGACTCGATGTTCTCGCGGAGGCTCTCGCCGGCCTTTCCCTTGATCTCGTCCGCGTGGGCGATGACCCCTTCGAGCCCGTCGTACTGGGTGATCCACTTGGCCGCCGTCTTCGGGCCCACGCCGGGCACGCCCGGGAGGTTGTCCGCGGACTCGCCGACCAGCGCGGCGAGGTCCGGGTAGCGGGCGGGCGGGACGAAGTACTTCTCCTCGATCGCGGCGGCGTCCATGCGTGGGATGTCGCTCACGCCCTTGCGCGGGTAGAGGACGAAGACGTGGTCGTTGACGAGCTGGAAGGTGTCCCGATCCCCTGAGACGAGCAGGACCTCCATGCCCGCGTCTCGGCCCTGGGTCGCGAGGGTCGCGAGGATGTCGTCCGCCTCATGGCCGGGAAGCTCGAGCGTGCGGATGCCGAGCGCCTCCATGACCCGCTTGATGAGGTCGATCTGGCCCCGGAATTCGGCGGGGGTCTCGTTGCGGCCGCCCTTGTAGTCGCTGTACTCCGCCTTGCGGTGCGTCGTCTCGTCGCTCACGTCGAACGCGACCGCGACGTGGGTCGGCTTCTGGTCCCGCACGAGATTGATGAGCATCGACGTGAAGCCGTGCACGGCGTTGGTGTGCTGGCCCTCGGCGTTCCGGAAGCTCTCGGCTGGAAGCGCGAAGAACGCGCGGAAGGCCATCGAGTGCCCGTCGAGGACGAGGAGCCTCCCCGGCTTCCCCACAGGATCGACGACGGCGTACTCGGCTTTGCTCGTTTGACTCACGGGTGCCAGCCTAGTGGGCATGGACGGGAAAGACACTCGGACCGGCCGCGTCGTGGGCGTGCCCGGCAACTACGCCCAGGAGCTCGTCGACGCCAACATCCCGGCGCATCTGCGCGACTGGCTTGCGGACTCCGGCGTCGGGGCACTCGTGGCGAAGCTCGGCATCGTCTTCGAGGAGCTCGGGCCGGCGCGTTCGGTCGCGACGATGCCCGTCGCGGGCAACACGCAGGTCGTCGGCCTCCTGCACGGCGGAGCGAGCGCGGCCCTCGCCGAGACGCTCGGTTCGTTCTCGGCGACTCTGCATGCCGGACCCGGGCGGATCGCCGTCGGCCTCGACCTCAATGCGACGCACCACCGCGCTGTGTCGGAGGGCGTGGTCCGCGGGGTGTGCACGGCCCTTCATCTGGGCGGAAGCGTGGCATCCCACGAGGTCGTGATCTGGGACGCCGAGGGACGTCGCGTCTGCACGGCGAGGATCACCAACCTGCTGCGAGACGCCCGCGGCACGGCGTAGGCGCAGTCAGGCTCAAGGGGCCCAGCCCTGCTCGGCAGACGCGGCCCGGCTCACGCGAGCCGGTAGTCGAGCTCGACCGTTCCCGCGCGCTCCGAAACGCCGGCCAGGCGGTAGTCGCGCGGGTTCTCGAGCGCCCGCCCGCCGAACAGCGGCACCCCGCCGCCGAGGACGACAGGAACGTGCGTGACGACGATCCGGTCCACGAGACCCGCCGAAAGGAACTGGCCCGCGAGGTCGCCGCCGCCCACGATGTAGACGTCCTTGTCCCCCGCGTCGCGCCGCAGTTCGCCGGCGAATTCGGCGACGTCGCCACGCACAATCACGACGTCGGCACCCTCCGGGGCGGTGTGCTCATGGTGGGTGAACACCCAGCACGGCACTTTGTACGACCACTCGCCCGGGTGGTGCTCGCGGATCCAGTCGTACGTCTCGCCGCCCATGACCACGCAGCCCACGCGGTCCTCGAACGTCTGGTAGGACTCCCCCAGGCCCTCGACGTCGTTGAACTTCTCGAGCCAGGCCAACCCGCCGCCGTCCTGCGCGATGTAGCCGTCGAGGCTGGCCCCCACGTAGTACACGAACTCTCCCATGGGGGCCAGCCTAGCCCTCGGCGCCCAAGTCAGTGCTTGAAGTACGGCACCATGAGATAGACGCCGTACAAGACGGCGATCCCGGCGAGCGCGTAGCAGACGCGCGACGCGGCCACGATGCCGAGCCGTCGCCGCTGCTCGCCGCCGCGGAGCGGATCCTTGCCCTCGGCCCCGAGGCGCACGCCGAGAGCGAAGAACAGGACGATGCTGCCGGCCCCGAGGATCGTTGCAGCGGCGACGACGAAGAACCCTGCCCAGTCGATCATCGGTTCCCTCCATTCGAAGTGCGCACGCGGCGATCCGGGAAGCTCACGGCGTCCCCGGCCTCCTCGACCTCGACGACGTTGTGGTGGCTCACCCGTTCGCGGCGGCTGAGCACGAACATCCACACGATGGCGGCGATCCCGCACGCCGCGACGACGATGACGCCGATCGGCCCGAATCCGACGACGAGCGCTGCAGCCCCGCCGACGGCGGCGGCCGCCGGGAGGGTGAGGAGCCACCCGAGAACGATTCGACCCGCGGTACCCCAGCGGATCGACGTCCCGCTGCGGCCGAGGCCCGAACCGATGACGGAGCCGCTGGTGACCTGCGTCGTCGAGAGCGCGAAGCCGAGGTGCGAGGACGCGAGGATGGCTGCGGCCGTGCTCGACTCCGAGGCGAAGCCCTGGGCTGGCCGGACTTCGGTCAGGCCCGTGCCCACGGTACGGATGATGCGCCAGCCGCCCGCATAGGTTCCGAGGGCGATCGCGGCTGCGCACGCGAAGATGACCCACCACTGCGGTCCGCTCCCGGGAGCTTGGAGGCCTCCCGCGATGAGGACGAGCGTGATGATGCCCATCGTCTTCTGTGCGTCGTTCGTGCCGTGGGACAGCGCGACGAGGCTCGACGTGAAGATCTGGCCGACGCGGAAGCCCGCCCGGCCCTGGTGGAGCTTCGCCCCCGTCACCTCGTCGCGCCGGGACGTGATGGCGTAGGCGAGGCGCGTGCACACCCAAGCCGATGTTCCCGCGATGAGGGGTGCCGCGACCGCCGGGATGATGACCTTGGAGAGCACCGTGACGAAGTTCACCGAAAACAGGCCGATGCCGACGACGGCGGCTCCGATGAGCCCGCCGAAGAGAGCGTGCGAGGAGCTCGACGGGAGTCCGCGGAGCCACGTGAACATGTTCCACACGACCGCACCGATGAGGCCAGCGAAGATGACCTCCGGCGTGATGTGGACGCCCGCGGTGCCTTCGCGGATGATTCCGCTCGAGATCGTCTTCGCCACCTCGGTGGAGAGGAACGCTCCCACGAGGTTGAGCACCGCGGCGAGCGCCACCGCCTTGCGCGGCGAGATGGCTCCCGTCGCGATCGGGGTCGCCATGGCGTTCGCCGTGTCGTGGAAGCCGTTCGTGAAGTCGAAGAAGAGCGCGAGCGCGATGACCAGCGCGATCATGGCGGTGATGTCCACCCGGGGTCCCATCCGAAGTCGGCAGTGATGCGGCGCGTGTGCCCAGCCCAGACCGGATGTCACCTGCTGTTCATTTTCCGGATGCCTGGGGTTCACCCCGTGCCGAGGAACCATCCTAACGGTGCCCGAGGAGGGACTCGAACCCTCACACCTTTCGATACCGCATTTTGAGTGCGGCGCGTCTGCCGATTCCGCCACTCGGGCCTGCCTGCGCACCGCACTGCGTCGGCTGCGCGGAACCACTCTACAGGCACGCCGACGCCGCGGCCTACCGCGTCACTCGCGCGCGACGGCGCGTCCCCCGGTAGGATCGACCTAGATCCACGTTCACCTGCAGCAAGGAGCCCGAGTGTCCGAGAAGACGTCGGAGACGACCGCCAAGCCCACACCGTCCGCCAAGCCCGCCGCAGCGGAAGCCACTCCGGCGCGCCGCGTAGTCGTTGCCGAGGACGAAACCCTCATCCGCCTCGACATCATCGAAATCCTCCGAGGCGAGGGCTTCGAGGTGGTCGGCGAGGCCGACAACGGCGAGAAGGCCGTTGAGCTGGCCGAGGAACTTCGCCCGGATCTTGTGCTCATGGACGTCAAGATGCCCGTGATGGACGGCATCTCGGCGGCCGAGAAGATCGTCAAGGCCCGTATCGCCCCCGTCGTGCTCCTGACCGCGTTCAGCCAGAAGGAACTCGTCGAGCGCGCTCGTGACGCCGGGGCGATGGCCTACGTCGTCAAGCCGTTCACCCCCAACGACCTCATCCCCGCGATCGAGATCGCCCTCTCGCGCCACGAGGAGATCAAGACCCTCGAGGCAGAGGTGAGCGACCTGCAGGAGCAGTTCGCGACCCGCAAGCTCGTCGAGCGCGCCAAGAGCCTGCTCATGACCAAGATGGGCCTCACGGAGCCGGAGGCGTTCCGCTGGATCCAGAAGACGTCCATGGACCGCCGTCTGAGCATGCGCGAAGTCGCCGAGACCATCATCAGCCAGGTCAGCTGACCGTCGCTTCCCCTCTGGGGGCGAGCGAAGAAGGGCGATACCCGATTCGGGTACCGCCCTTCTTCATGCCGTCAAGGCGTCAGACGCCGCGGGGCTCCTGCGGGAGCGGCCACGGGCCGACCTGCTCGCGCTCGGGCTTGGCACCGGCGTCGGCGATATCGCCCACCCTGTGGACGCGCACCGCGTTGGTCGAGCCGGCAACGCCGGGAGGCGAACCGGCGGCGATGACGACGAGGTCGCCGGGATCGGCCAGGCTCGAGCGGAGAAGGTACTCATCCACCTGGGCGACCATCTGGTCGGTGTGCAGCGCGAACTCGACCAGGCGAGGCTGGATGCCCCAGCACAGGCTCAGGATGTTGAGGGTCGACGCGAGCGGCGTGAACGCGAAGATCGGCTTCTGCGGGCGCAGGCGGCTCAGGCGGCGAGCCGAATCGCCGGACTGCGTGAACGTGCAGATGTACTTCGCGTCGAGCTGGTCGGCGATCGTCACGGCGGCGCGGGTGATCGCGCCACCGCGCGTCTTCGGCTGTGAACCGAGCGGCGGAACACGCTCGAGGCCGTGATCCTCGGTCGACTCGATGATCTTCGCCATCGTGCGCACGGTCTCGATCGGGTAGGCCCCGACGCTCGTCTCTCCGGAGAGCATGACGGCGTCCGCGCCGTCGAGGACAGCGTTGGCGCAGTCGGACGCCTCGGCGCGCGTCGGACGCGGATTCTCGATCATGGACTCGAGGACCTGGGTCGCGACGATGACCGGCTTGGCCCAGCGGCGTGCAAGCTCGATCGCGCGCTTCTGGACCAGCGGGACCTCCTCGAGGGGCAGCTCGACGCCGAGGTCGCCGCGGGCGACCATGATGGCGTCGAACGCGTCGATGATCTCGTGGAGCTGCTCGACGGCCTGCGGCTTCTCGATCTTCGCGATGACCGGAACCCGGCGGCCCTCTTCGTCCATGATCTCGTGGACTCGCTCGATGTCCTTCGCGTCGCGCACGAACGAGAGCGCCACGAAGTCGACGCCGCGCTGGAGGGCCCAGCGGAGGTCCACCTCGTCCTTCTCACTCAGAGCGGGGACGTTGACGGCAACGCCGGGAAGGTTGATGCCCTTGTTGTTGGACACCATGCCTCCGATGACGACCTCGGTCGTGACCTTGACGTCGTCGACCGCCGTCGCGCGCAGCATGACCTTGCCGTCGTCGATGAGGAGCGTGTCGCCCGGTGCGACGTCCTCGGTCAGGCTCTTGAGCGTCGTCGAGCAGATCTCCTTCGTGCCGGGCACGTCTTCGGTCGTGATCGTGAAGACGTCGCCGGGCGCGAGCTCGTGGGGGCCCTCGACGAAGCGGCCGAGCCGGATCTTGGGGCCCTGAAGGTCGGCCATGATGCCGACTGCCTTGTGGAGCTCGGCGGAGGCCTTGCGGACGTTCTCATACGTCGCGTCGTGGACACTGTGGTCGCCGTGGCTCATGTTGAGCCGGGCCACGTCAACGCCAGCTTCGATGACCGCGAGGGTCTTCTCATAGCTCGAAATGGCCGGGCCGAACGTGGCAACGATTTTCGCGCGTCTCATATACCTCACCCTAGGGGTTGTGTGCGGGACATGGATGTCTGGGGGATGAATTTCGCGGGATTCGATCCCACTCAAGCACGCGGGGCCCCCCGACGCTTTGCTTCGGCAGGCCCTGCGCGTTGGATCAGAGGACTGAAATGGCGCGGTCGGTGGGGGCGACCGGAGCCGGGAGGATGGTGCTGCCCATGAGGTGCCGGTCGACTTCGGCCGCGCAGGCGCGGCCCTCGGCGATGGCCCACACGATGAGCGACTGGCCGCGCCCGGCGTCTCCCGCGACGAAGACGCCAGGGGTCGCCGTCATATAGGCGGCGTCGCGCCCCACGTTGCCGCGCTCGTCGAACGGGGCATCGATCTGCTCGGGGAGGCCCGACTTCTCCGCGCCCGTGAAGCCGAGCGAGAGGAGGACGAGATCTGCGGGGATGATCCGCTCCGTCCCGGCCTTCGGGAGCCGCTTCCCGTCGACGAACTCGGTCTCGGCGACCTTGAGGCCCGTGACCTTGCCGTTCTCGCCGATGTACTCGACCGTCGACGCGAGGTAGGTCCGCTCGCCGCCTTCCTCGTGCGCGCTCGCGACCTCGAAGAGGTTCGGGAACATCGGCCACGGCTGGTGGGCGGGGCGCTCCGACGGGGGCTGCGTGCCGATCGCGAGCGTCGTGACGGAGGCGGCCTGCTGCCGGTGCGCCGTGCCGATGCAGTCGGCGCCGGTGTCACCGCCGCCGAGGATGACGACGTGCTTGCCGCGTGCGTCGATCTGGTTCTCGACCGTTTCCCCGGCGACGACCCGGTTGGACTGGACGAGGTACTCCATGGCGAAGTGCACGCCGTCGAGCTCGCGCCCGGGGATCGCGAGATCGCGCGGCAGTGTCGCACCCGTGGCCACGACCACGGCGTCGTACCGCCGCCGCAGCTGGTCCCAGCTCACGTCGCGGCCGACGTCGACTCCGGAACGGAAGCGTGTGCCCTCCGCCTTCATCTGCTCGAGGCGGCGGTCGAGCACCTCCTTCTCCATCTTGAAGTCAGGGATGCCGTAGCGCAGGAGGCCGCCGATGCGGTCGTCCCGCTCATAGACGGCGACCGTATGGCCGACGCGCGTGAGCTGCTGGGCGGCGGCGAGGCCCGCGGGCCCCGAGCCGACGACGGCGACCGTCTTGCCCGTGAGGCGCGCCGGCGGAAGCGGCTCGACGAACCCGCCCTCGAACGCCTGCTCGGCGATGGAGACCTCGATCTGCTTGATCGTCACGGCCGGCTGGTTGATGCCCAGCACGCACGCGGACTCGCACGGCGCGGGACACAGGCGCCCCGTGAACTCGGGGAAGTTGTTCGTCGCGTGAAGACGCTCGCTCGCGTCCTGCTCCTTGCCGCGCCACGTGAGGTCGTTCCACTCGGGAATGAGGTTGCCGAGCGGGCAGCCGTGGTGGCAGAACGGGATGCCGCAGTCCATGCAGCGGCTCGCCTGGCGCTTGAGGACGCCGTTCTCCTGGGCCTCGTAGACCTCCTTCCAGTCCATGATGCGGACGGGAACAGGACGGCGCGGCTGCGTCTCACGCTGCCGAACCTTCAGGAATCCGCGTGGATCAGCCACCGGTCACCTCCAGGATGCGAGACCAAACTTCCTCCCCGTCCGGGTCGAGGCCCTCCTCGAGGGCGCTCAGACGGGTCTGCTGGACCGCCGCGTAGTCGCGCGGCAGGACCTTCGTCATACGGGCCGCGGTGTCGTCGAAGTTGTCGAGCAGCCGCTGCGCGAGCTGCGAGCCCGTCTCCTCCGCGTGCTTCGCGATGAGGTTCCGCACGATGTCGCGGTCCTCGTCGTCGAGCTCGAGGAGCGTGAGCTCGCCCGTGTCGAGCGACTGCGTGTTGACCTTCGTGGGGTCGAGGTCGAGCACGAAGGCGGTTCCACCGGACATGCCCGCGCCGAAGTTGCGGCCGGTACGGCCGAGGATCACGGCCTGGCCGCCGGTCATGTACTCGCAGCCGTGGTCGCCGATGCCCTCGACGACGGCGGTGGCACCCGAGTTGCGGACGAGGAAGCGCTCCCCAACGATCCCCCGCAGGAAGATCTCGCCGCTCGTTGCGCCGTAGCCGATGACGTTGCCGGCAATGACGTTCTCCTCGGCCGGGAACACGTTCGTGCGGTCCGGGCGGACGATCACGCGGCCGCCGGAGAGGCCCTTGGCGACATAGTCGTTCGAGTCTCCGAAGAGCCGCAGCGTGATGCCCGCGGGAAGGAACGCGCCGAGCGACTGGCCGGCCGTGCCCGTGAGGGTCACGTCGATGGTGTCCGTCGCAAGCGTCTCGGTCCCGAACGTGCGGGTGACCTCGTGCCCGAGCATCGTGCCGACCGAGCGGTCCGTGTTGACCACGGGCAGGCTGATCTTGACCGGGCTGCGATCCCTGAGCGCGTCTTGGGACATCTCGATGAGCTCGACATCGAAGTGCTTGTCGAGCTCGTGGTTCTGACCCGTGAGGTTGCGCAGGGGCGCATCCTCGTCGAAGTCGAGCCCCGCCAGGATCGGCGAGAGGTCCAAGCCCTCAGCCTTCCAGTGGTCGATCGCGTCCTTCGTGTCGAGGAACTCCGAGCGCCCGATTGCCTCCTCGAGCGAGCGGAAGCCGAGCTGCGCGAGGACCTCGCGGATCTCCTCGGCGACGAACTCGAAGAAGTTGACCACGAACTCGGGCTTGCCCGCGAAACGCGCGCGGAGCTCAGGGTTCTGGGTGGCGACGCCCACGGGACACGTGTCGAGGTGGCACACGCGCATCATGATGCAGCCCGAGACGACGAGGGGCGCCGTCGCGAAGCCGTACTCTTCGGCGCCGAGGAGCGCCGCGATGACGACGTCGCGACCGGTCTTGAGCTGGCCATCTACTTGCACCACCACGCGGTCGCGCAGCCCATTGAGCATAAGCGTCTGCTGCGTCTCGGCGAGGCCGAGCTCCCACGGGACGCCCGCGTGCTTGAGCGAGTTGAGCGGCGAGGCGCCGGTTCCGCCGTCGTACCCCGAGACGAGGACGACGTCGGCCTTCGCCTTCGTCACACCTGCGGCGACCGTGCCGATGCCCACCTCCGAGACGAGCTTGACGTGGACGCGCGCGCTCGGGTTCGACCGCTTGCAGTCGTAGATGAGCTGCGCGAGGTCCTCGATCGAGTAGATGTCGTGGTGCGGCGGCGGTGAGATGAGCGTCACGCCGGGAGTCGAATGGCGCGTCCGCGCGACCCACGGGTAGACCTTCTGGGCCATGAGCTGGCCGCCCTCGCCGGGCTTCGCGCCCTGGGCCATCTTGATCTGGATGTCCGTCGCGTTCGTGAGGTACAGGCTCGTGACGCCGAAGCGTCCCGACGCGACCTGCTTGATCGCCGAACGCCGCTCGGGATCGAGGAGGCGGTCCACGTCCTCGCCGCCCTCGCCCGTGTTCGAGCGTGCACCGAGGCGGTTCATGGCGATCGCGAGGGTCTCGTGGGCCTCCTTCGAGATCGAGCCGTAGCTCATGGCGCCCGTCGAGAAGCGCTTGACGATGCTCGAGACCGGCTCGACTTCCTCGATCGGCACCGCGGGGCGGATGCCCTCACGGAACGCGAGCAGGCCGCGCAGCGTCATGAGGTTCTTCGACTGGTCGTCGACGCCCCTCGTGTACGCCTTGAACACGTCGTAGCGGCGCTCGCGCGTCGCGTGCTGGAGGCGGAAGACCGTCTCCGGGTTGAACAGATGCGGCTCGCCGTCGCGGCGCCACTGGTACTCGCCGCCGTTGAGGAGCGCCCGGTGGGGCTGCTCGATGCCCGACGCAGGGTACGCCATCTCATGGCGCGCCGCGACCTCGGCCGCGATGACGTCGAGGCCCACACCGCCGAGCTGGCTGTGCGTGCCGGCGAAGAACTCGTCGACGAGATCCTGGGAGAGGCCCAGCGCCTCGAACGTCTGCGCGCCGCAATACGAGGCGACGGTCGAGATGCCCATCTTGGACATGATCTTGAGGACGCCCTTGCCGAGGCCCTTGATGAGGTTGTAGACGCCGGCCTCGGGGCTCACGCCCGGAAGGTCCCCCGAGCGGATGAGCTCTTCGACGGACTCCATCGCGAGGTACGGGTTGACGGCAGACGCGCCGTACCCGAGCAGGACTGCGACGTGATGCACCTCGCGCACGTCGCCCGCCTCGACGACGAGCGCAGACTTCGTGCGGTTCGCGCTGCGCAGCAGATGGTGGTGCACCGCCGAGACAAGCAGGAGCGACGGGATCGGCGCCCACTGCGCGTTCGAATCACGGTCCGAGAGCACGATGTACTGGACCCCGCGGTTGATCGCGCCCGAGACCTGCTCGCAGATCTCGGTCAGGCGCGCGCGAAGCGCGGCTTCGCCGCCCTCGGGCCGATAGAGGCCGCGGATCTTGACTGCGATCCGGTCGCCCGCATTGGGCCCCGAGGCAGCCTCGATGTTCGCGATCTTCGCAAGCTGGTCGTTGTTGATGACCGGGAACGGAAGGATGAGCTGCTTCTCCCGCACCTGGCCCGTGCTGAGCAGGTTGCCGTTGGGCCCGATCGCGCCGTTGAGGCTCGTCACGAGCTCCTCGCGGATCGCGTCGAGCGGCGGGTTGGTCACCTGCGCGAACGACTGCACGAAGTAGTCGAAAAGGAGGCGCGGACGCTTCGAGAGGACCGCGACGGGGGTATCCGAGCCCATGGCGCCGATCGGCTCCGCGCCCGTGCGGGCCATGGGCCCGACGAGGACGCGCAGCTCTTCCTGGGTGTAGCCGAACGTCCGCTGGCGGACGTTGACCGACTGCGGGGTGTGGACGACGTGCTCGCGCTCGGGGAGCTCGTCGAGGCGGATGACGTTCTCGTCGACCCATTCCTGCCACGGGTTCGCGCCCGCGACCTCGGCCTTGACCTCGGCGTCCTCGATGATGCGCCCAGCCTCGGTGTCGACGACGAACATCTTGCCCGGCGAGACGCGGCCCTTCTTGACGACCTTCGCGGGCTCGATGTCGACGACGCCGACCTCCGACGCGAAGACGACGAGGCCGTCTTCGGTCACCCAGTAGCGGCACGGCCGGAGGCCGTTGCGGTCGAGCGTCGCGCCCACGACGCTCCCGTCCGTGAACGAGACGGCCGCGGGGCCGTCCCACGGCTCCATGAGGAGCGAGTGGTACTCGTAGAACGCGCGGCGAGCCGGATCCATCGTCGCGTGGTTCTCCCACGCCTCGGGGATCATCATCATGATCGCGTGCGTGATCGGCCGGCCCGAAAGCCACAGGAGCTCCGCGACCTCGTCGAACGAGGCCGAGTCGGAGGCGCCGGGCGTGCAGATCGGGAAAAGCTCCTCGGGGACGTCGCCGAGCAGCGCGCTCGCGAGCTGCGATTGACGAGCGCGCATCCAGTTGCGGTTGCCCTTGACCGTGTTGATCTCGCCGTTGTGCGCGATCGTGCGGAACGGCTGGGCCAGCGGCCACGACGGGAACGTGTTCGTCGAGAAGCGCGAGTGCACGATGGCGAGCTTCGTGGTGAACCGGTCGTCGGACAGGTCCGGATAGAACGGCTCGAGCTGCGCGGTCGTGAGCATGCCCTTGTAGACGATCGTGCGCGACGACAGCGACGGGAAGTACACGCCATGCTTGTTCTGGGCGCGCTTACGAATGCGCCACACGCGGGCGTCGAGATCGTTGCGGTCGAGCTCCGCGCCCGTCGCCGAGGCGAAGAACGGCTGCGCGAAGCGCGGCATGCACGCGCGCGCCATCGCTCCGACGAGCTCAGCGACGACGGGGACCTCGCGCCAGCCGAGGACCGTCAGGCCCTCCGACTCGGCGAGTGCCTCGATGCCGGAGCGCGCGGCGGCGTCCTCGCGGTCCTCGGCAGGGAGGAACGCGATGCCCACCGCGTACTGCCCGGCGGCGGGGAGTTCGAAGTCGACAGCCGCGCGGAAGAATGCGTCCGGGACCTGGAGAAGGATGCCCGCGCCGTCGCCCGTTCCTTCATCGGCGCCGACAGCGCCACGGTGCTCAAGCGCCCGCAGCGCATGAAGGGCAGCATCGACGATGTCGTGCCCGCCCTCGCCACGGAGAGTCGCGACGATTGCGAGACCGCACGCGTCCTTCTCCTGGTCCGCACGGTAGAGGCCCGTCGACGCCGGAAGGGCCGAGAATCGCTCGAACGGGGAGGTGGCCCCCCCTGAGCTGTGTTCGACTCCTGCGCTGTGTTCGACTCCTGCGCTGGGCTCGACGGCGGTGCCGTGTGTCGGGTGAGTCATGACGAAACGTCCTTCCTCCTGGTCGATTCGCGACAGGGGACAACGTTGGCCCCGCATTGCCGGGCATGGTGCGCCCAAACACGGCGATGATTACTGGAAATTGTAGGGTGAGCGCCGCGCCGTCGAACAGCGTCGAGCCTCCTACCCACCCTGGCCCGGCTTTACGGAGCTCGGGTGACCGGTGATCCACATCCTTGTGGTGCGAGCGACGCGCTGGCGGTGGCCTGCATCGTGGCGAGCCTGGCCGAAGCCCTACTTGCCTTCGCCCCCTGCCGAATCCGACGCGTCCTGAGATGCGGGACGCGGGTCATCGAGGGCGGCTCGATGTGACGTCACCTTACCATGGTCGCCGTATTCCGAGACGGCCGAGTCCGAATGTTGGATATCAGTTGCCGATGGGGCACCAGAGGTTGCATACGACGCGTCCTGGAGGGGCTCCTGATCCATCCCGGCACCGCCCCCGCCCAGGGGCTCGCGGCCGGGGAGCCACACGCTATCCGTCTCGCGTGCGCGGCGCGCGCTCAGGGCGAGGAGCACAAGGGCTGCGGCAAGGAAGACGACGATGCTCGTCCACACATTGAGACGCGTCGTGACGCCGAACAGCGTGATCTGCTGGGCGGGATCGATCCGCAGGGCCTCGATCCACACACGACCGAGCGTGTAGTAGGCGGCGTATGTCCAGAACAGCCGCCCCCCGCGCACACGGAACCGACGGTCAAGCCACACGAGCAGCACGACGCCGACAAGGTTCCACACGCATTCGTAGAGGAACGTCGGGTGGAACAGCGTGCCCACCGCGTAGCCGGCTGGAAAGTTCGGGTTCGACGGGTCCACCTCAAGGCCCCACGGCAGCGTCGTCGGACCGCCGAACAGCTCCTGGTTGAAGTAGTTGCCCCACCGGCCGATGCCCTGAGCCAGCAGGAGGCCCGGCGCGGCGGCATCCATGAAGGCCGTGAGCCGCACCCCGGAACGGCGGCACCCGATCAACGCCCCGACGGCACCGAGGACAACGGCACCCCAGATGCCGAGGCCGCCCTCCCAGATCCGCAGGATCGCCCACGGATCGCCGGTGCCGTTGTACCCCGGCCCGAAGTACCGGTCCGGGGAGGAGAACACATGGTAGAGGCGCCCGCCGATGATCCCGGCCGGGATCGCCCAGATCGAGATGTCCCAGATCGAGTCGACTCTGCCGCCCCTCGCCTTCCACCTCCGCGCCGTGAGCCACAGGGCCACGACGATGCCGAGGAGGATGCAGAGCGCGTAGGCGTGGATCCGCAGCGAACCCCACGGGAGTGGGAGATCGAACCCGGACCACGGGGGAGTCGGGATCGCCGCAGGCGCGAAGACTCGCTCAGCGACCGCGAGGGTCACGCAGGGCCCGTCGCTCGGCCGAGGCCCGAGCTGAGCTCGGCGGCAAGGCGGCCGACCGCAGCCGGTCCGCCGTCGCGCAGCGCGCTCACGATCGCGGTGCCGACGATCACGCCGTCCGCATACGCGGCAATCTCTCGGACGTGCTCGGCATTCGAGACGCCGAGCCCCACGCACACCCGCTCGGCGCCGGCCTCGCGGGCCCCCGCGACGACGCGCTGGGCGCTCTGGTCGACCGCCTCGCGCGCACCCGTCACTCCCATGAGCGACACGGCGTACGTGAAGCCACGCGTCGCTGCGACCGTCATGGCCATGCGTTCGGGCGTCGTCGACGGGGCGACGAGGAACACGCGGTCGAGACCGTACTTCTCGGACGCGTCGAACCATTCGGCCGCCTCGTCCGGAATGAGGTCGGGCGTGATGAGGCCCGCTCCGCCTGCTTCGGCCAGGCGGCGCGCGAACTCGTCGACGCCCATCCGCATGACGGGATTCCAATAGGTCATGACGAGCACCGCGGTACCGAGCGCGGCCGTTGCGTCGGTGACGGCCTTGACGACGTCGAACACGCTCGCCACGCGGAATCCGCGGGCCAGTGCTTCCGTCGTCGCTGCCTGGATGACGCTTCCGTCCATCACCGGGTCCGAGTACGGAATGCCGATCTCGATGACATCCGCACCGTTCCGCGCCAGTTCGATGGCGGCGTCGATGCTCTCCTGCACGCTGGGGTAGCCCGCCGGCAGATAGCCCACGAGGGCCGCACGGCCTTCGGCCTTTGCTCGGTCGATCGCCGCCGCGACCTTGCTCACGGCCGCCCGCTCCCCCGTGACCGGCCCGGTCTGCTGCGACGCGCTCATGCGTTCTCCTCCCCCGTGCCGACTGCGCCGGCGGTGTGCGGACTGGCTCCCTTGGGCTGCCTCGTCGAGAGCGTTGTGCCCTTGACCTGGCCGTTCTCGTCGAGCATGCCGAACCAGTCGGCTGCCGTCTGGACGTCCTTGTCGCCCCGGCCAGAGAGGTTCACGATGACGATCCGATCGCTCGGGTCGCCTCCCTCCGCGGCCAAACGCTGCCCCACCTTGATGGCCCCGGCAAGCGCATGGGACGACTCGATCGCGGGAATGATCCCCTCCGTGCGGCACAGGAGGCTGAACGCTTCCATGGCCTCGGCATCCGTGATCGGCTCGTACGCGACGCGGCCGATGTCGTGGAGGTAGGAGTGCTCGGGACCCACACCGGGGTAGTCGAGCCCGGCCGAGATCGAATGCGACTCGATCGTCTGTCCGTCCTCGTCCTGCATGAGATACGAGCGGGCGCCGTGGAGGACGCCGGGGCGGCCGAGCGTGATGGTCGCAGCGTGACGGCCCGTCTCGACGCCGTCGCCGCCGGCCTCGAAGCCGTAGAGTCGCACCGACGGATCGTCGAGGAACCCGTGGAAGATGCCGATCGCGTTGGATCCGCCTCCGATGCACGCACACACAGCGTCGGGCAGCTTGGCGGTCTGCTCGAGGATCTGCGCGCGGGCCTCCTCGCCGATGACCTCGTGGAAGAAGCGGACGAGGGACGGGAACGGATGGGCCCCGGCCGCTGTGCCCAGAAGGTAATGCGTCGTCTCGACGTTCGCGACCCAGTCGCGCAGGGCGTCGTTGATGGCGTCCTTGAGGGTCTGCGAGCCGTTGGTCACGGGGACCACGGTCGCGCCGAGGAGCTGCATGCGGGCGACGTTGAGGGCCTGGCGCCGACAGTCCTCGGCGCCCATGTACACGACGCATTCGAGGCCGAGGAACGCCGCGGCCGTGGCGCTCGCGACGCCGTGCTGGCCGGCACCCGTCTCGGCGATGATGCGGGTCTTGCCCATGCGCTTCGCGAGGAGCGCCTGGCCGAGCACGTTGTTGATCTTGTGCGAGCCCGTGTGGTTGAGGTCCTCGCGCTTGAGGAACACGCGCACCCCTCCCGCGTGGGCCGAGAAGCGCTTCGCCTCGGTCAGGAGCGAGGGCCGGCCCGAGTAGTTCCGGTTGAGCTCCGCGATCTCCGCGAGGAACTCCGGATCCTGCTTGGCCTTCTCGAACGTCTCCTCGAGCTCGTCAAGGGCAGCGATGAGCGACTCTGGCATCCAGCGGCCGCCGTAGGCGCCGTAGTAGGGCCCGGCCGCGTGGCGCAGGCTTCCCCCGAGGAAGGCGTCCGCGGGCCCCCGGGAATCGTTCGTGTCCGCGTTCGGGCCCGAGGCCGCCGCGGATCCTTCTGGCGCGTTCTCGGCCACGAATGTCTCCGTCCTTGGTTGTTGTCTGCCGACTGCCCGAGCCGCGGCGCGGGCCGCCCGGCTCAGTGCGCGTGGTGCCGTTCGGCGATGGCCGCGGCGCCACGCCGCTGGAAGTCTGCGATCCGCTCGCGGGGGGACCCGTGCGTCACGAGCGCCTCGCCGACGAGCACGGCGTTCGCCCCGAGGCCCGCGTACTCCGCCACGTCGTCGGCATCCCGCACACCCGATTCGGCGACGACGATGGGCCCCGCCGGAATGCGGTCGGCGAGCCGGCCGAACACGGCGCGGTCGACGTCGAGCGTCTTGAGGTTGCGTACGTTGACCCCGAGGATCCGCGCCCCCGCGGCGAGGCCGCGGTCGACCTCGTCCTCGGTGTGGGTCTCGACAAGCGCGTTCATGCCGAGATCGTGGGTGAGGTCGAGGAAGTCCTTGAGCTGGAAGTCGTCGAGGGCCGCGACAATGAGCAGGACGAGATCCGCGCCGTGGGCACGTGCCTCGTGGAACTGGTACTCATCGACCATGAAGTCCTTGCGCAGGAGCGGAATCCCAACGGCGGACCGCACGGCATCGAAGTCGGCGAGGCTCCCGTTGAAGCGCCGCCGCTCGGTGAGGACACTGATCACCGAGGCGCCGCCGTCGGCATACTCGCGCGCTAGCTGCGCGGGATCCGCGATATCGGCGAGCTGACCCTTCGAGGGGCTCCGGCGCTTGACCTCCGCGATGACCTTGAGCTCGCTGCGGGGATCGTCGGCGCCGCCCAACGCGGTGAAGGCGTCGAGCGCCGCGGGGCGTTCGGCTGCGGCGTAACGCACTGCGGCGAGCGGAAGGTCCCGCATGCGGTCGGCGAGGTCCTCGCGGACGCCGACGATGATGTCGTCGAGGACCGTCGACATCAGTGGGTGTTCTTGAGCTTGCTGCCGCCCACGCCAAAGCCCGCGCGACGCATCGCCCAGCCGACCACGAGGCCGATGCCGACGATCACGACGCCGGCCCAGAAGATCGGGGAGTTCGCGATGATGAACGCGACGCTCGACACGAGCGAGCCGATCAGCATGATGAAGACGCAGGTCCACGCGGCAGGGCTGTTCCCGTGGCCGAGGTCCTCGCCGTGGACGACTGCCTTGGTGCTGCTCTGGGAACCGCTCGCGTTGCTCATGTCTTCCTTCTCCTCATTCGGGGGTCTAGTGGCCATTCTGCCATCTTCGGAGGGCCGTGGCGGCTTCCGAGGCGTTCCGCGTCGCGGCTTTCGGGGTGTGCGCGGAACGTATGGCGCGCGCCTCAGGCCGTCGGATCCTCGCCGCGGGTCAGGCGGTCCCAGCCGTCGATGTCGTCGACGCGCCCCGCCGGCGCATTCGTCTGATCGCCCGCCCGCTCGCCGTCGGCCGATCCAGCCGTCTGTGCGTTCGGATCTCTGCGCCGACCGGCGTCATACTTCGTCCGGGTGGGCCACCGGCGCGAGGCGAGCAGGGCGAGCAGGCCGCACAGGGCGAGGAGCAGGCCAGCGACAGCTGCCGCGGCCGGGAACCAGGTCAGCGCCGTCGTCGCCGGCGCGCCCGAAGCCCCGGTCGCCGTGGCGATCGAGCTGTCGGCGGCGCCACGGGGATCCGCGATGACGGCAAGGCAGGCTGCCGCGACGCCGAGCCCGGCAAGGACGACGACGACGCTCGCCACCGCGCGCCCGATCCGCCCCGCGACGGCGGCCGCGAGCACGCCGGCGAGGCCGACGAGCGCGAGGGCGGTGACGGCCGTGGCCGCCTTGCTGCCCTGGACGGCCACGTGGGCGGTCCGAACGGCAGCGCCCTGTACGTCGGCATCGATCCAGGTCTGCGTCGTCGTCGCGAACGCCACGATGGCCACGAGGACACTGAGCGCCACGACCGTGGACTTGCGCGCCCACGCCGCGACGCGGCGAGGCTCATGTCCCGCCGTCGTCCCGTCGGGCTTCCGGCCCGGCTCAGCCACGCGCCCTCCCAACCCCCACGCCGGGGAGCGTGCTCGCGGAGCGGAGGGCAGAGGCGGTGTGGACGGCGCGCAGCGGCGCGGCGGCCTTGTTCACGGATTCAAGGGCCTCCGTGGCCGGGTCGGAGTCGGCAACGATGCCGCCGCCCGACTGGACGTACGCGCGGCCCTCCCGCAGGAGCGCCGTGCGGATCGCGATGGCCATGTCCATGTCCCCCGCGAAGTCGAAGTAGCCCACGACCCCTCCGTACACGCCCCGCCGGCGCGGCTCGACTTCGTCGAGCAGCCGGAGCGCACGCGGCTTGGGCGCGCCCGAGAGCGTGCCGGCCGGGAACGTCGCCGCGAGCACGTCGTAGGCGGTCGCATCGGGGCGCAAGTGGCCGTCGACCGTCGAGACGAGGTGCATGATGTGGCTGAACCGTTCGACGGCCATGAACTCGCTCACCTCGACCGTGCCCGGGCGGCAGACCTTCGAGAGGTCGTTGCGCGCGAGGTCGACGAGCATGAGGTGCTCGGCCCGTTCCTTGTCGTCCGCGAGGAGTTCTTCGGCGAGCGCGCGGTCCGCCTCGACCGTGGCACCGCGGGGGCGCGAGCCGGCGATCGGGTGGGTCACGACCTGGTCCCCCGTGACGGTCACAAGCGCCTCGGGCGACGAGCCGACGATCGAGTACTCGCGGCCGTCGGCATCGGCGAGGCTCAGGAGGTACATGTAGGGGCTCGGGTTGAGGGCACGCAGGACGCGGTACACGTCGAGGGGCGCGGCGTCGAAGTCGAGCTCGAAGCGGCGCGAGATGACGACCTGGAAGACCTCGCCGTCCACGATCGCCTCCTTGCCGCGCGCGATCGCGGCGAGGTACCCGGACTCTTCCCAGTTCTCCTGGACCTTGTCCCGGTAATCGACGACCGGGCCCAGGACTGAGACGGCCGCGGGGGCGGGCTGCAGGACGCGCTCGACCATGCGCGTGAGGCGCGTGACAGCGTCATGCCAGGCCTCATCGACACGCTCGTCGCTGTTGTCGAAGTTGATCGCGTTCGCGACGAGCGTCACGGTGCCGTCGACGTTGTCGTGCACCGCGAGATCCGTGACGAGGTTCATCGCGAGCTCGGGGAGCTCGAGGTCGTCCTCGGGCGGGGAGACAAGCTTCTCCCAGCGACGCACGGCCTCCCAGCCGACGAAGCCGACCATGCCGGACGTGAGCGGGGGGAGGCCCGCGAAGCGCTCGGTGCGCAGGGCCGCAATCGTGTCCCGCAAGGCCTCGAGCGGGTTGCCGCCGGTCGGGACGCCGACCGGCGGCTCGCCAGTCCAGTGCGCCTCGCCGTTCTTGCTCGTGAGGGTTGCGCGTGACTCGGCGCCGATGAACGAATAGCGCGACCACGCGCCGCCCACGGCCGCCGACTCGAAGAGGAATGTGCCCGGGTGCCCGTCCGCGAGCTTGCGGTAGAGGCTGATGGGCGTTTCGGCGTCCGCGAGGAGCTTGACGCGCACGGGGACGACCCGACGGTCTGCGGCGAGCGTGCGGAACTCCCCGAGAGAGGGTTCGATGACTCCGAGGTCGAGCATAGCTTGCGTGCGGGCCTTCCGTAGGGGCGGGTGGGCGGGTGGATAGGGCGGTGGGTCGGCTGGGGCGGCGTGTCGGCTAGGCTGCCGCCGGCTCGACCTGTGCGGCGAGGTTGGCGGCGGGCTCAGGCCGAGCCGACGACGGCGGGAATCCCCCGGCCGTCGAAGCAGGTCCTCGTGCCGGTGTGGCAGGCCGCGCCGATCTGGTCGACTTCGACGAGGAGGGCGTCGCCGTCGCAGTCGAGCGAGACGGACTTGACCCACTGAACGTGCCCGGACGTGTCGCCCTTGCGCCAGTACTCTTGCCGAGAGCGGGACCAGAACGTGACGCGCCCGGTCGTCAGCGTGCGGCGGAGCGCCTCGTCATCCATCCACCCCACCATGAGCACTTCGCGCGTGTCGTGCTGCTGGACGACGGCGGCCACGAGACCGGCCGCGTCCCGCTTGAGGCGTTCGGCGACTTCGGCCGGAAGCGTCGGGGCGCCGTCGTCCTGGGCACGGACGGGAGCCTCGCCGACAGCCATTCCGGCGGCGCGTGCGGTGGGGTTCATCTGCTCAGACATCCCCTCAAGTCTAGTGCGCGCGACGTGCGCGCCCGTCCCCGCGCGCGGGCCCCCGCTCGCGTGCTAGTTTCGCTAGTGATGCTCTTCGTTCCGCCATCCCGGGAAGTCCTGGCCGAGACCCTGCTCGCGGCCGGCCCGAACGCGCCCACTTTGTGCGAGGGCTGGACGACGAAGGAGCTCGCCGCGCACCTCTATCTGCGCGAACGCAGCCCCCGGGTCGGGTTCGGGCTCGCCGTGCGCGGGCTCCGTGGCGTGTCCGACGCTGCCACCGTGCGCCTCGCCGGCAAGCACGCGACGACCGAAGGCTATTGCTCGCTCGTCGAGGCCTTCCGGGCCGGCCCGCCCAAGGCATCGCCGCTGCGCATCGGGCGCTTCGACGAGGCGGCCAATCTCACCGAGTTCTTCGTCCACACCGAGGACGTGCGCCGCGCCACCGCGAAGTGGGCGCCCAGAGCGCTTGACACGGCCTACGCGGACGCCCTGTGGGACCACCTCGTGCGGCACGCAGCGATCCTGTACCGGGGCGTGGACCTCGGCATCGTCCTTGTGAGCCCGCACGGCCCGCGGCACGTCGCCAAGCGCGCGCCGGTGTCGGTCGCGATCGTCGGCGAGCCCGGGGAGCTGCTGCTCCACGCGACGGGACGGGGCTCGCACGCCCTCGTGACCTTCGAGGGCCAGCCGGACGCCGTCGCCCTCCTCACGACCGCTGACGTCGGCCCCTGACAATCGCGCCGCCCGCGTCCGCGGACGATCCGCGAGCCGGAAAGGAACGCGCTCATGACCGTGTTCGATGAAATCTGGACCTCCCTCGCGCCGCTCTGGGAAGCGCTCGGTGGCGGCGAGCAAGGTCGCCTAGCCGTCTCGCCCGTGGCGTCCGGCGAGGCCGTCGTGTTCGCCATCCGGACCTCCGACGTCGACCCGTCCCCGGTCCTCCCGGAAGGCGCCGATGTCATCGAGGCGCCCCTTGGGGAGTACGACGTCGTCGAGCTCACCCTCTTCGGCCGCCCCGCGGCGAAGGCCCGCATCGCGTACGGCGACGGAATCGCCGCCGTCGGCCGCTTCGAATTCCAGCAAGGGCAGCTGCCCGAGCAGCTCGCGCCGGGCCTGCTCGCGGCGCTCGCCCAGGAGGCGTTCGCCGAGGGCGCCGAGACCCTCTACACCGTCGCTGAAGGGACAGAACAGCCGCCCTACCTCGGCCCCGGCTGGAGCGAGGCAGGGCGGCTGCGGCGCGTGTGAGGGCCTGAGGCCTTTCGACCGCGCGAAAGGGTCAGCGGACCTCGTGGCCGGCCGCGCGGATCGCCGCCTTGACCTTGGCGATCATGTCGTCCGGACCGAAATGGAACATCGACGCTGCGAGCACCGCGTCCGCGCCGGCCTCGATGGCCGGAGGGAAGTGCTCGGGCGCCCCGGCGCCGCCTGACGCGATGAGCGGTACCCGCACTGCCGCGCGGATGAGCCGGATGAGCCCGAGGTCGAAGCCCTCCTTCGTGCCGTCGGCGTCGATCGAGTTGAGCAGGATCTCCCCCACGCCACGGTCGGCAGCCTCCTTGGCCCACGCGACCGCGTCGATGCCCGTTCCGCGGCGACCGCCGTGCGTGGTGACCTCGAAGCCGGACGAGGTGTGCGTCTCCCCCTGGACGCGGCGCGCGTCGACCGAGAGCACGAGCACCTGCGAGCCGAAGTGGCGCGTGATCTCGTCGATGACCTCGGGACGGGCGATCGCGGCCGTATTGATCGACGCCTTGTCCGCGCCCTCGCGCAGGAGGCGGTCGACGTCGGCCACGCCGCGCACGCCGCCGCCGACCGTGAGCGGAATGAAGACTTCCTCCGCGGTGCGGCGCACGACGTCGAACGTCGTCTCGCGCTCCGACGACGATGCGGTGACGTCGAGGAACGTGAGCTCGTCGGCGCCCGCTCGGTCGTACCGGTGGGCGAGCTCGACGGGATCGCCTGCGTCCCGAAGTCCCTGGAAGTTGACACCCTTGACGACGCGGCCCGCGTCGACGTCGAGGCACGGAATGACACGGACGGCAACGCCCATGGCTCGCTCCCTTCCTAGGCCTGAGCTAGATCCGGCACGCGTGGATGCTGCTCACGAGGATCGCGCGCGCGCCCAGCTCGTACAGCTCGTCCATGACCCGGTTCGTGTCCTTCTTGGGAACCATCGAGCGGACGGCAACCCACTCCGAGTCACGGAGCGGCGAAACTGTCGGCGACTCGAGGCCCGGTGTGAGAGCCGAGGCCTGCTCGACGAGGTCCTTCCGCACGTCGTAGTCCATGAGGACGTACCTGCGGGCCACGAGGACGCCCGTGAGACGGCGGATGAGGACCTCGATTGCCGTGAGGGCGTGGCCGCGGCGGCCGATGAGGACCGCCTCGGACTGCAGGATCGGCTCGCCGAAGACGGCCATGCCGGCCGCCTTGAGCGTGTTGCCGGTCTCGACGACGTCCGCGATCGCGTCGGCGACGCCGAGGCGGACCGAGGACTCGACGGCGCCGTCGAGGCGAACGATGCGAGCCGGCGTGACGCCCTGATCCTTGAGATACGTGCGGAGAAGGCCGTCGTAGCTCGTCGCGACCCTGCGGCCTTCGAGCTCGGACACAGACGTGAACTCGCCCGCGGGACCCGCGAAGCGGAACGTCGAGGCTGCGAAGCCGAGCGGGAGGAGCTCCTCCGCCTCGACTTCGGCGTCGATGAGCAGGTCGCGGCCCGTGATGCCGACGTCGAGCGTGCCCTGGCCGACGTAGACCGCGATGTCGCGGGGACGGAGGAAGAAGAACTCGACGTCGTTCTCGGGATCGAGCATGACGAGTTCGCGCCCTTCACGGCGCTGGCGGTAGCCGGCTTCGGCGAGCATTGAGGAAGCGGCTTCGGACAGGGAGCCCTTGTTGGGGACTGCTACACGGAGCATGGTGGTCTTTCTTTTCGGAAGGGATCGTGCCTGGCTTCTCGCCACGGGGCGCCCAGAAAAGGGGTGCGGGCGCGCGCCGCGGCTAGAGATGCGTGTACACGTCCTTGAGCGTGAGGCCCTTCGCGATCATGAGGACCTGAACGTGGTACAGGAGCTGGGAGATCTCCTCAGCGGCTGCCCCGTCCGACTCATACTCGGCCGCCATCCACACTTCTGCGGCCTCTTCGACGATCTTCTTCCCGATGCCGTGGACCCCCGAGTCCAGCTCGGCGACGGTGCGGGAGCCCTCAGGGCGACTCGTCGCCTTCTCGCTGAGCTCGGCGAACAGCGACTCGAAATCCTTCACGGGTCAAGCCTACTGGAGCGTGCGAGGCCGTCCGCACCGTGGACGGCCCCATGACGCGGCACGTGTGACGAAGCCGCCACGGGCGACGGCGGCCCGGATCAGAGGGATCGCAGGGTCGCCGCGGTGAGCAGCGCCGCCGTCGTCGCCTCGTGCCCCTTGTCCTCGGACGAACCCGGCAGCCCGGCCCGGTCGATGCCCTGCTGCTCCGTGTCGCACGTGAGCACGCCGAAGCCCACAGGCACGCCCGTTCGGATGCTCACGTCGGTGAGCCCCGACGTGGCCGCCTCGCACACGTACTCGAAATGCGGGGTGCCGCCGCGGATCACGACACCGAGCGCGACGACCGCATCGTGCGTGTCCGCGAGCCGCCCCGCGACTACAGGAAGCTCGAAGCTCCCCGGCACGCGCACGACCGTCGGCGACTCGATGCCCGCCTCGCGTGCGGCCCGCAGCGCGCCGTCGAGAAGGCCGTCCATGATCTGCGTATGCCAGCTCGCCGCGACGATCGCGAGGCGCAGCTCGGCGAGCTGGGGGTCGTCGAGTGAAAGGGTGGGGGCGCCGTGTCCGCTCACGTGGGTGATTCCTTCTGCCGTCTGTCGGGCTGGTCAGTCGTTGTCTGGGTTGATGCGAGGAAGCCGCGGGAGGACGGCCTCGACGTCGAGGGTGAGGCGATGGTCCATGCGCTCCTTCTTCGTCTGGAGGTAGCGCAGGTTCTCGGCGCGCGAGGGCACCTCGGTCGGAACCATCTCGACGACGTGCACACCAGCCTGCGCGAGCCGGTTCTGCTTGTCCGGGTTGTTGCTCAGGAGCCGGATGCGCGTGAGCCCCATCTCCGCGAGGATCTGCGCGGCGGCCTCATAGCAGCGTGCGTCGACGGGGAGGCCGAGCTGCTCGTTGGCCTCGACGGTATCGAAACCGGCCTCTTGGAGCGCGTAGGCCTTGATCTTGTTCGCGAGGCCTATGCCGCGGCCCTCCTGCCCGCGCAGGTAGAGGAGCGTTCCGCCCTCTTCGCGGATGACGGCGAGGGCATAGGCGAGCTGCTCGCCGCAATCGCAGCGATACGAGCCGAAGACATCGCCCGTGAGGCACTCCGAGTGAAGTCGCACGAGGGGCGCGACGCCGTCGGCCGGCGGCTCGGGCGAGCTCACCGCGAGGTGCTCGGCCCCGGTCTCCTCGTCGATCCAGGCCTGCGCGACGAAATCGCCGAAGGCCGTCGGAAGCTTGACGATCGGGCCGCCGGCCACCGGGTGAGGGCGCCTCGCACCGTTGGCACTCGCCCTATAAGCGCTGCTCATCTCATTCCTTCCCGGCGTCCGCCCGGGACGCCACGAATTCCACGAGGTCCGCGATCGAGACGAGGGGGCATCCGAACTCGTCGGCGAATCCGCGCAGGGCGGGCAGCCTCATCATCTCCCCGTCGTCGTGGACCAATTCTGCGATCACTCCTACCGGAGCCAAGCCTGCCAGACGGCACAGGTCAACGGCCGCCTCGGTGTGGCCACGCCGGGCCAGCACACCACCGTCAACCGCCCGCAGCGGGAATATATGCCCCGGGCGGGTGAAATCCGCGGCCGTCGAGGATGCGTCCGCGATGGCGGCGACGGTCTTTGAACGGTCCGTCGCGCTGATGCCCGTGGAGATCCCGTGCCGGAGATCGCACGAAACGGTGTACGCGGTCCTCTTCGAGTCCTCGTTGAGCACGACCATGGGTGGAAGCGCCAGCCGGTCGGCGGAGGCACCGTCGAGGGGCACACACACGACGCCGGAGGAGTGGCGGATGGTCCACCCCATGAGGGCTGGGGTCGAGAACTGCGCGGCGAAGATGATGTCGCCTTCGTTCTCACGGTCCTCATCGTCGACGACGACGACGGCGCGGCCGTGGCGGAGCGCATCGACAGCTGCCTGGATGGGCTCGAGTCGGATCGCCTGGGCGTGGGCGCTCATGCCGTCGCCCCCTCTTGCGTCGCATCCGGCACGCCGCCCTGGGCGACCGAATCGAAAGAGAGCAGCCGGGCCGTGTACTTCGCGAGCACATCGACTTCAAGGTTCACTCCGCCCCCGATCGGCTTGCCGCCGAGCCCGGTCTCGGTGAGGGTCGCGGGAATGAGGCCGACCTCGAACCACTGTTCAGCCTCCCCCGCGGGGCTCACCGCCGTCACGGTGAGGGATACGCCGTCGACCGCGATGGAGCCCTTTTCGGCGACATAGGGGGCGAGCGCGGACGGGATCGAGAAGCGCAGACGGTGCCAGTTCTCGAGCGGCTCCCGCTCGAGGAGGGCGCCCACGCCGTCGACGTGGCCCTGCACGACGTGCCCGTCGAGCCGCCCGCCCGCGGGAACGCAGCGCTCGAGGTTCACGCGGTCGCCGGGAAGGAGCGAGCCGATTGTCGTGCGCACGAGCGACTCCCCCATGACGTCGACGGAGAAGGTGTGCCCGTCGTTGCGGATCGCGGTGAGGCAGCATCCGTCGACGGCGATCGAGCCGCCGAGGGGCAGGTCTTCGGCGAGGCTCGGGGCGGTCAGGGTGATGACGGCGCTCTCGCCCGTTGATTCGACGGCCTCGATGGTCCCGCGCTCTGCGATGATTCCGGTGAACATCAGTTGCTTCCTTCTGCTGAGGCAAGGGTGGTGTGCTGGGTGGACTCGGGGCCGGGCCGCAGATGGAGGCGGAGATCGTTGCCGAGTCGTCGAACCGCCCCTCCGCCGGTTTCGTCCCACGCCCAGTGCTGCGCCTCGGCGAGCGTCCGGATGCCCAGGTCGGCGACCGAGCTCTTGCCGGCTCCGAGGACGGTCGGCGCTTCGTAGACGATGAGCTCGTCGACGAGCCCGGCCGCAAGGAACGCCGCGATGACGCGCGAGCCGCCCTCCACCATGACGTGCCGGGCGCCGAGTTCGAACAGCTCGGCGAGCGCCGCGGCCGGGTCTTGGGTCCTGACGTGCTGGAACCGACCGTCGGTCCCCCGGACTGCGGCGTCCGCGGGGACGTCTCGCAGGCCCATGACGACACGGAGCGGCTGATGTGGCAGGAGGCTCCCATCCGTGCCACGCGCCGTGAGCCGTGGGTTGTCGACGGCGACCGTCTGGGAGCCCACGAGGATCGCGTCGATGCGCGAGCGGATCGCATGGTTGTCTGCGAGCGACTCGGGGCATGTGATCCACTGGCTGGTGCCGTCCTTCGCGGCAATCCTCGCGTCGAGCGTCTGCGCGATGTGCACCGTCACGAACGGGCGGCGCGTGCGGACGGCGGTGAGCCAGCGCTCGTTGAGCTTTTCGGCGTCGTCCGCGAGAACGCCCGAGTCGACGTTCACGCCCGCGGCGCGCAGGGTCCGCGCTCCGCCCGACGCCGCGTCGTGCGGATCGTCGATCGCGTACACGACGCGCGCGACGCCCGCCCTGATGAGCGCCTGGGCGCAGGGCCCCGTGCGGCCGGTGTGGTTGCACGGCTCGAGGGTCACGTACATCGTCGCGCCCGAGAGGTCGACGCCGTCGCGCTGCGCCGCTGCGATGGCGTCCGCCTCGGCGTGCGCAGTGCCGGCGCCGCGGTGGAATCCGGTCACGAGGACCGCTCCGTCGGGCGAGACCGCGACGGCCCCGACGAGGGGGTTCGCGCCGCGCACGCCCTGCGCCGCGAGCTCGAGCGCAGTCTGCATGTGGGCTGCGTCCGCGTCCACAGCGCGCAGGGACGAGGTCCCCGGCACGCCGACCGTGCTCATGCGATCACCGCCGTGTTCTCGGCGGAAAGCGGTGCCGACGCGACGGCGGCCGCCCGCCGGGCCTCGCGGCGTTGGGCTCGCCACCACACGAAGAAGCCCGCGAGGGTGAACGCTCCGTAGAAGGCGTACATCGTCGCGCTCGCGTAATACCCGGCGCTGAAGAGAAGCGGGACGCCGACGACGTCGACGGCGACCCAGATGAGCCAGAATTCGGTCCAGCCGCGCGCCATGCCGTAGGTCGCGAGAAGCGATCCCATGAACGTCCACGCGTCCGCCCACACCGGCGGATACGAACCGAGTGAGGAGAAGACCGGGGTCAGGGCCGCGGTGCCCGCGACCATCGCGAGGACGAGGCCAAACCGGGCTCGCCCGCCCGCCCAGCGTGGCGCAACCGCGCCATCGCCCGCCGCGCTGTCATGCCCCGTATGGCTGCGCCCCGTGCCATCCGCACGCCGGGCAGCCGATCGGGAGCGGTGCCATTGGGCCCACCCGTAGGCGGATACGGCGAGGAACATGACCTGCCGGCCCACTTGGCCCCAGAGTGTGGCCGAGCCGACGCCGCCCGCGGGTGCCACGCCGAACGCCGCACCGGCAAAGGCCGTTCCCGCAAAGACCGTCAAAAGGAGGAGATTTCCCGCGATTCCCACGGGCCACGCCCACACCCGGCGGGCCATCCCGCCGAGGGCGCTCGCGAGGCCGAAGGCGTTGCCGAGCACCTCGCGAAGAAGAAGGGCAGACCCCGCCACGGGGATCTGCGCTGTCAAGAGCCACTGCATGAAGTCCATCGCAACCTTCCTTTCCGGACCGCAGCGGCTCCGGGGTTGCGACAGAAGCGGGACGCCGATACGGCGCACCGCAGACTGTACGTGCTTCTCCCATCCAGACTTTGACTGTCGGTACCGGAGTTCCACCGGTTCAACCTTTGGCCTTCTCGCAACGAGAGGGCCGCCGGGTCGCGGACTATCACCGCCGGTTCGGACTTTCACCGACCCCGGAGCACGTTAGTTTGCTGACGGCCGCCGATCGCTGCTGACGCATCAATCAAACGGCCACTGACATTGTGGCACATCCCGTGTCGGCGCCGTGACGTGGCGTCACAAATCGCCGCCGCTCCCCGGCCTGGCTGCCCGGGCGCCGAGGCTCAGCGGACAGGGCCTCCCGCGCGAAGCGCCGCCTCGGCTGACGCGCGAAGCGCCGCGATCGCTGCAGCCGGGTCTTCGGCCCCGTAGACGGCGGAGCCCGCGACGAAGACGTCGGCTCCCGCTTCGGCGGCACGCTCGATCGTCGACGCGGAGATCCCGCCGTCGACCTGGATGGCGACCTTCGCTCCGCTTCCGTCCACTGCCGCGCGGGCGCGACGGATCTTGGGGAGGGTCACATCGAGGAATGCCTGCCCGCCGAAACCTGGCTCGACCGTCATGATGAGCAGCATGTCGATCTCACCCAGCAAGTCGAGGTAGGGCTCGACGGCGGTCGCGGGACGCAATGCCATGCCTGCCTTCGACCCACGCGCGCGCAGCTCGCGCGCGAGCTTGATCGGCGCCATGGCCGCCTCGGCGTGGAACGTCACGGACGCAAGGCCCAGATCCGCATAGAGCGGCGCCCACCGGTCCGCGTCGGCGATCATGAGGTGCGCGTCGAGCGGGATGGGACTCACGGCCTGGATCCGCTCGACCACGGGAAGGCCGAGCGTGAGATTCGGGACGAAATGGTTGTCCATGACGTCAACGTGGACCGCGTCGGCGGAACCGATGCGGGCAAGCTCGGCCTCGAGGTTGACGAAGTCGGCGGACAGGATGCTCGGGTGGATGCAGCAGCGGCTCACTCAGGACTCCTCATGGGATAGCTTGCGAAACAGCGCGAGAAACATGGCGTCGGTCCCGTGGCGGTGCGGCCACAGCTGGGCCGTCGCGCCTCGCCCGCCGCTCAGGGGGTGCCCAGCGCCGAGAGGCTCGAGCGCCACGGCGTCGAGGGCGGCCCCCGCGTCGAGGGGTTCGATGTCGCGGTGGCGGCGGAGCGCATCCTCGACGATGGCGATAGTCTCCGCGGGATGCGGCGAGCACGTCACGTAGCCGATGACGCCGCCCGGCGCCGCCGCCTCAATGGCCGAATCGAGCAGCTCGCGCTGGAGGGGCGCGAGCTCGGCGAGGTCGCGCGGCGTGCGCCGCCACCGCGACTCCGGGCGTCGGCGAAGCGCGCCCAGCCCGCTGCACGGGACGTCGGCGATGACGAGGCTGAACTCGCCGCGCTGTTCGCTGCCGAGCGTCCGGCCGTCGCCGGTGCGCACAGACCAGGCCTCATGGGGCACCGGGCGCAAGGCCTGGCGCACGAGCTCGGCCCGATGCTCCGCGGGCTCGTTCGCGAGAAGCGTCGCGCCCCGTTCCGCCGCCAGGGCGCCGAGGAGCGCGGCCTTGCCGCCCGGGCCGGCGCAGAGGTCGAGCCACCGAGCGCCGTCGCCTGTGCCGGCGGCGGTCGATGCCGCGGCAACGGCCCGCGCCACGAGCTGCGAGCCGACATCCTGAACGCGAAGGGTCCCTCCCCGCACGGCGGCCCAGCGGCCGAGGTCGCCGCCCGAGGAAAGGGCCGAGCCTTCGACGAGCTCTCCGGGCGTCGCTCCGGCCTCGAGAGCTTCGTCGAGGCTTCCGAGGCCGGGAAGCGCAACCAGGTTCACGACCGGGGCGGCGTTGTCCGCTTCGAGAAGCTCGTCGATCTCGTCGACGGGCCGACCGTGCGCGACGAGCGACTGGCGGAGCGCTCGGACGATCCACGCGGGGTGCGAATGCCGTATGGCCGCGGCCTCGATCTCGTCGGGGGCTTCCGCGGCGAGCTCGTCCAGCCACGAGTCGAGCCCCCGCTCGCTGACACGGCGCAGGACGGCGTTGACGAGCGAGCCCGGCCCGGCCCCGACCACGGCCCTCGTGAGGGCGACCGTCTGGTCGAGCGCGGCGTGAGGCGGGACACGCATCGAGAGGAGCTGGTGTGCGCCGAGGCGGAGGACGTCGAGAACGGCCGGGTCGAGCCGATCGAGGGGGCGGTCGACGCAACGGGACAGGACGGCGTCGTACGTCCCCTGCCCCCGCAGCGCGCCGTAGGCGAGTTCGGTCGCGAACCCGGCGTCCCTGCGGTCTAGGCGGTGGTGCCGGATGCGCGCGGGAAGGACGAGGTTCGCGTACGCGTCATCCCGGGAGACGGCACGCAGGACTTCGAAGGCGACGAGACGCGCGGGGTCCGCGTTCCTCGAGCGCTCGCTCGGCGCCTGCTGGCTGAAGCGGCGAGGGCCGGCGCCGCCGCGATTCCGCTCGCGCCCGCGTTCGTTGCGCCGTTCGTCCCTCACTCGAACCTCATCCCCTCTCGCGTCCCGGCGCCCCGGGCCCAGTCCGCGGCTCCCATGATCTTCTTGCCGGCGGGCTGGACACGGACCAGTTCGAGCGCGTGAGTCGCCGTGCCGACGAGCAGCGAGCTTCCGTTCCACATGACGCGCCCAGACTCAAGGCCGGTGACGTCGGGTCGGAGTGTGGGCGGCTCCAGCTTGAACCGCTGCCCGTCGAGGAGCGTCCACGCCCCCGGCTCGGGCGTCACGCCGCGCGCCCTGCGCTGAATCGCGAGAGCTGGCTGCGACCAGTCGATCCGGCCGTCGTCGAGAGTCAGCTTGGGAGCGTAGCTCGGCTCACCCACTTGGGGATGTGCGATCAGGGAGCCGGCGTCGATCCCTTCCATCGTGCGGACGAGGAGCCCGGCTCCGCTCTCGGCGAGTTCTGCAAGCAGCTCCCCAGCCGTCGCGTCGGCCGACGGCGTCATCGCCATCGTCCCGTACACGGGGCCCGTATCGAGCCCCTCCTCGAGCAGGAAGGTCGAGGCGCCCATGACGTCGTCTCCGTGGATCACGGCGTGCTGGACGGGAGCGGCGCCTCGCCACGCGGGAAGCAGGGAGAAATGGAGGTTGATCCACCCGTGGGCAGGAACCGCGAGCGCGGCCGGCGGAACGAGCCCCCCGAACGCGACGATGGCCGCGATGTCCGGGGCGAGGGCCGCAAGCTGTTCAGTCACCTCGGGCGTGATCCGGCTCGCCTTGACGATGGGCAGGCCGAGTTGCTCGGCGCGCGAGGCGACGGGCGACGGCGTGAGGACCCGCTTGCGTCCGATCGGCGCGTCGGGGCGGGTCAGCACGCCGACGAGATCGAGCCCGGGCTCATTGGCGATCCGGTCGAGCGAGGGAACCGCGACCGCAGGGGTTCCCGCAAAAAGGACCCTCATGCGGATGCCCCCGCCTCGCCGAACGACCCGCCTCCGGCGAAGGAGGCTCCCTTGCCGAAGGCCGAGCCCACGTGGCCCGCGCGCTTCGTGACGGTCTGGCCGGCCACCGAGCCGTAGTCGATCGCGCGGATTGCGCGCTGCGCCGCCTTGCGGTCATCGCCTTCGAGGCGGTCGACGAAGAGGATGCCATCGAGGTGGTCGGTCTCGTGTTGGAAGGCGCGGGCGAGCATCCCGTCCGCGTCGATCTCGAGGGGGTTTCCGTGCGCGTCGAAGCCCGTCGCCGTCGCCTTCTGCCTGCGATGCACGGGGAATGCGACGCCGGGGATGCTGAGGCACCCTTCGACGACGTCGTCCTGATAGTCCTCCGACAGGGACAGGACGGGGTTGACGATGTGCCCGCGCGTGCCGTCGATCTGGTATGTGAAGACCCTCTTGCTGACGCCGACCTGGGGTGCGGCGAGTCCCGCGCCGTCGACGTCGTCCATCGTCTCGAGCATGTCCTCGACAAGGCGTTCGAGCTCGGGCCCGAATTCGGTCACGGGGTCCGCTGGCGTGCGCAGCACGGGGTCGCCGATGATCCGGATGGGCAGGATGGCCATGGCTGAGGGAGCCTTTCGATGCGTGGTGAGGGCTGGGGCGATTGAGGGCGGGTGGGCAGGGCTAAGTCTAGTCAGCGGGCTGGCTCGGGGTCCCCGGCGGCGGAGGAAGCGGAAGCAGGGTGCGGCCAGCCGCGGCCGCCTCGACCCGCGCCGCCCAGACGCGACGGAGGCGGCAGAACGTAGCCCAATGGAACTTCCTCACGTCCGGGTTGACCCGCACGGCTGCGTACTCGGTCTCGCCGATCGCGACGGCAATCAGCAGCGGGTCCTCACCGTATTGCCAGGCCTCCCACTCCCCCGCCGATGCGTCGACCAGGGACTCCTCGGCCTTCATACCGGCCACAAGCTGCATTGCGACCTTGTCGTCCGGAGGTTTGACACGCCCATCACGCGTGGTCCCCTTCGTCTTGTAGTCGACGAGGCAGACCCGGCCGTTGATCCGCGCGACGAGGTCGAGCGTCCCCGCATAGCCGACCGATGTGTTCCACACGGTCTGCTCGGGCGCTATCGGTTCGACCCCGAAGCTCTCCCACCAGCTCTCGACGCTCGCCCCGAACCCTTCCTCGCCGTTGCGGCTCAGCTCCTCCCTCGCTTCGTCGAGCCGATTGGCGCGCCCGAGGGCCTGGAGGGCGAGCTGTTCCGCGAAACCGTGGACGCGGTCGCCGCGCTGGGCGGCCGAGCGCGCGTACTCGTGGGACGCATCGACCGCGGTGCGGACGAGCTGGCGGATCCTCGCGGGGCTGTCGAGAGCCTCACGCAGCTCAGGATGGTCGGCGATGTGCCGGGCCGCCATGTAGCTGCGCCACCCGTCGAGATCCAGCGGCTGCTGGGCGATCACGGTGGTGATGGACGGGACGGTCGGCTCATCGGAGAGCGACCGGCGGTACATCCTTCCGAAGCCGTCGGGGGATTCTGCGGCGAGGCCGGGGACTGTCATGACGTCACCCTTTCACACGGGTCCGACAAGCCAAGCCCGGCCCGTGACGAGCACGGTCTGGGCGCATCCCGCCGGGAACAAGGAAAACCCCCGGACGGCATCCGGGGGTTTCGATGTGGGCGATACTGGGTTCGAACCAGTGACCTCTTCGGTGTGAACGAAGCGCGCTACCACTGCGCCAATCGCCCAGCGATCCGGCAGATTTCCTCTGCACTGTTCTGCGCTGATCTGATGCACCCTTCGTCGAGCGCTCTACGACTCTAGCCCACCCGCGGCGCGGTTCCAAATCATCCCCGGGATCTGCGCTCAGAATTGCACGCTTGTGGTTTGCCGCCCCACGACCGCCGCTTCCCCGCGGCGCGATTTGTGCATTGCCCATCGGTCCTATAGAGTCTTTACTCGTTGAAGCGCGGCCAAGAAGCCCGAACGGCGACCCGAGAACGGAATCGCCAGAACGGAAGAAGCCGAGCAGACACCCTGCGGACGTAGCTCAGTTGGTAGAGCACCACCTTGCCAAGGTGGATGTCGCGAGTTCGAATCTCGTCGTCCGCTCGCAGGACACTGTCGGAAGCACCCTCGTGGGTGCCAACACGGTGGGGTGGCCGAGAGGCGAGGCAGCGGCCTGCAAAGCCGTATACGCGGGTTCGAATCCCGTCCCCACCTCGGTGCACATCCTGAATCCCGGTTGATCCGGGGCTCCGGGCGATTGGCGCAGCGGTAGCGCGCTTCCCTGACACGGAAGAGGTCACTGGTTCGATCCCAGTATCGCCCACGGAGAGGCTCACCCCTCCCCTGCGGACGTAGCTCAGTTGGTAGAGCACCACCTTGCCAAGGTGGATGTCGCGAGTTCGAATCTCGTCGTCCGCTCTCTTCTTGTTAAAGGGACTTCCCAATGAAGAGACCCCACTGGGGGCACAACTGAACATGGGCGATTGGCGCAGCGGTAGCGCGCTTCCCTGACACGGAAGAGGTCACTGGTTCGATCCCAGTATCGCCCACTCGCGAGGCGCCCTTCGGGGCGCCTTTTGTGTACGCCCCAGTTCCTGTGAGGGCCGGCTCGCCAAAAGACCCGGCTCGGCGAAAAGCCGCCTCAAGCCGCCACCCGGTCGTTAACCCATTGTTCACCTTGGAACTCTGCGGATGTCGCGTCATACCTGCGCCCGCCCCATCTCTCTTCCCCCGGTAGCCGCGTGCGGGCCGCCCCCAGCCCTATTCCTTGAGACATGCCCCCAAACTCCAGAGAGGGGGTTGGATTGGGCTCGACACGTGGCTACCATCTCTTGTGGTGGAGCACTGTGGCTCCCTGAGGGGAAAGGAGGTGGCCGTGAATTCAGTCGACGCGATCGCGGCCAGGACCGAAAGCTGCACGAGGGGTCTCGAAGTCTTCGAGGAACTCGCCCGACCTATCGGGGGCCAGTCCTAGGGACTCAGCCGGCAGAAGCCGGACCGACCAAGATACGTCACAGGGATGCCGGTACCGCTGAGAGGCGGGACCGGCATTTCTGCGTCCGCGGTCAGACCCAGCGGGACTCGGACAACGGGCCTATGCAGGCTCGTGGGCTTGGCCTTCGCGGGCGAGGGCGGTGAGGCGGGAGACGGCCCGGAAGTACTTCTTGAGATAGCCGCCCCCCATCATCTCCGCCGTGAAGAGCTGGTCGAACGGCACGCCCGAGGCGAGGACCGGCACATCCTTGTCGTAGAGCCGGTCGGCGAGGACCACGAAGCGCAAGGCGACCGCCTGCTCCTCGATGGTGTGGACGTCCTTCCAGACGATGCCGTCGATCCCATCGATGAGCTGCCGGTAGCGGCTCGGATGCACCCCGGCGAGGTGCTTCATGAGGGCGCCGAAGTCGTCGACGGCGACCACGCCGCCGTCGAACTCCGCATTCATCCGCGCGTCGAGCTCGTCGGTCTTGAGCGGCGGCGGCGCAGCGGGCAGTCCGCGGTGGCGGAAGTCCTCGCCGTCGATCCGCACGACGTCGAACTGATCCGCGAGCACCTGGATTTCGCGCTGGAAGTCGACGGCGGCGAAGCGGCCCTCGCCGAGCGCGCCGGGGAGCGTGTTGGAGGTCGCGGCCAATTTGACGCCAGCGTCCGCGAGTTCGCGCATGAGGCGCGACATAAGGACGGTGTCGCCGGGGTCATCGAGCTCGAACTCGTCGATGCACACGAGCCGATACGAGCTGAGTGCCTCGACGGTCTTGCGGAATGACAGGGCGCCGACCAGATTTGTGTATTCGACGAAGGTCCCGAAGGCCTTGGGGCCCGGAGCCGAGTGCCACAGCGATGCAAGCAGGTGCGTCTTGCCCACGCCGAAGCCGCCGTCGAGGTAGATGCCCGCCCGGCCCTTGGCCTTGCTGCCCCCGAAGAACCGGGAGAACAGTCCCCCGCCGCCGCCCGTGCCGTCCATCGATGTGCCGAATTCGCGAAGAGACCTGACGGCCGCGGCCTGCGACGGCTGGGCAGGATCCGGCCGGTAGCTGTCGAACGAGACCTCGCCGAAGCGGGGCGAGGGGTGCAGGCCGGCCAGGAGATCTTCCACCGACACTTTGGGCGTGCGAGTGGTCAGGTGTGCGACAGTCGCCAAGGATTCCGTCCGTCATTGGGCCCGGGGGGCCGCAAACGGGTCCCAAGGGGCGATTACATGGATTGAGGGGCAGAGGCAAGGATATCGCGGACCCGCACGTCATGTTTCGCAGCATGACAGCCGACGACGACGGCTCTCACGGCACGCGCGCACCGTGACTACGCTGGAAGGGATTTTTCCAGGCATGCCGTCCCTCTGCGGCGGCTGCCCGGCCCAGCCGAGCGAAAGGCAACCGCCATGAGCTACCCCTTCGACAGCAACGAGAAGTTCGCTGCCTACGCCCACCCGGAGCGACTCGTCTCCACCGAGTGGCTCGCCGCCCAGCTCGCCGACGGCGCGCTCGAAGGCGGGACGTTCGCCGTCGTCGAGTCCGACGAGGACGTCCTGCTCTACGAGACGGGCCACATCCCGGGCGCCGTCAAGATCGACTGGCACACCGATCTGAACGACGAGGTGGCTCGCGACTACGTCGACGGCCCCGCGTTCGCGAAGCTCCTCTCCTCCAAGGGCATCTCCCGCGACACGACCGTGATCATCTACGGCGACAAGTCGAACTGGTGGGCCGCGTACGCGCTGTGGGTGTTCACGCTCTTCGGCCACGAGGACGTCCGACTCCTCGACGGCGGTCGCGACAAGTGGATCGCCGAGGGCCGCGAGCTCACGACCGAGGTCCCGACCCCGGTCGAGGGCGACTACCCCGTCGTCGTGCGCGACGACGCGCCCATCCGCGCGTTCAAGGACGATGTCCTCGCGCACCTCGGCAAGCCGCTCATCGACGTCCGCTCGCCTGAGGAGTACACGGGCAAGCGCACCCACATGCCCGCGTACCCCGAGGAGGGCGCCCTCCGCGGTGGCCACATCCCGACGGCTGCGTCCATCCCGTGGGCCCGCGCGGCGGCCGAGGACGGCACCTACAAGTCGCGCGAGCAGCTCGAGGACCTGTACCTCGGCGAGGCCGGCCTCACGGCAGGCGACGAGGTTGTGGCGTACTGCCGCATCGGCGAGCGTTCGAGCCACACGTGGTTCGCACTCAAGTACCTCCTCGGCTTCGAGAACGTGCGCAACTACGACGGTTCGTGGACCGAGTGGGGAAATGCGGTGCGCGTTCCGATTGTTAAGGGTGAAGAACGAGGCACGTGGCCGCTCAGCTAAGGCGCGGCAACTAGCGGCAGTACGGTGCGGCGGTCTCACAGCGAGGCCGCCGCGCCGTGCATCGCAGGGCATAGTCTGGAAGGGACATGACGACTCACACCACACCCGCTGCGCTCGCGGAAATCATCGACGAGTTCCAGGGGCTCGAGGAGCGCGACCGGCTTCAGCTCCTGCTGGAGTTCGCGCAGTCGCTCCCCGAGCTGCCCGAGCGGTACGAGAACCACCCCGAACGGCTTGAGCAGGTCGTCGAGTGCCAGTCGCCGGTCTTCATCACGATCGAGACGGAACCCGCTCAGGACGGCGCGTCCCCGACCGTGCGCCTCTTCCTCACCGCTCCGCGCGAGGCCCCGACCACGCGCGGCTTCGCGAGCATCCTCGCCGAGGGGCTGGACGGCCTCCCCGCGAACGAGATCCTCGCCGTGCCTGACGACATCGCCCACGAGCTCGGTCTCGACCGGGCCGTCTCGCCGCTGCGGCTGCGCGGCATGACCGCGATGCTCGTGCGCATCAAGCGCAAGGTGGCCGGCGAGTGCCACCTCGGCCAGACCGCCTGAGGCTCTCCGCTCACTTCTGCGTGCGTGACCGTCCGGGGTTGGGACGCTGGGGTGCTGTTGGCTGGGAAGGCCACCGTCGGGGGCCTGTCCACATTGACGGCGGTGCGTCGAGTTCACGGCACAGCGCGAGCGCCGCGCGATCGTAGTTCACCCGCCATCCCGCGAAGTGGGGCCACGCGTCCTCGTCGGTTTCCGTGACTGGGTAGCCGACCGAGCGAAGAGAGGCGGCCGCCCGGGCGAACTCGTCGAAGGTGACCGAGATGGGGGTCGAGTCGACGGAGGCCTGCGCCAGATCGGGCACCGGCAGCTTCATGGCCTGCGCCATATCGTTGAGGGTTTCGAAGCCCATACGCAGCATCAGCCGCGCCGCGATCCTCGGTTCCGCGTCGGGGGCAAGGGCAAGGTGGAGGGCGGCGGCATCCATGACGGCAATCAGGGACGTCAGCCAGTGGGAGTTCGGCTTCGGCGACCGCAGGCGTAGCAGTCCAACGTAGGTGGTGTGCGATTCGGCGACCTCCGCGGTCCACCGCTCCCACCGCACGAAGAGCTCGTCGAGGACCGGCCCCGAGTCGCTGCTGCCCGTTCCCCAGTGCGTGCGCAGCAGGATTTCTGGTCCCCAGGCGGGAGCTCCGGCCCGCGCGACGAGAAGGCTGACCTCGGTTTCGCGTCGGTTGAACGAGGTGTACACGGTCGGCAGGTACCCGATTTGAAGACCGATGACGACCATGCCGGCGAACCCGGCGACGTAGGCGACAAACTGTCCGCCGCCACTGTGGGGGACCGCGAACCCGAGTGTGAAGATCGAGGAGCCGGCGTCTTCGAGGGCCGCGCCGAAATCGCCGTCGGTACCCGGCAGCATGAGCAGCCCGAAGCCGACAACAAGCATCCCCATCCACGCGGTCAGGCGGACCACGAGCGTCAGCGGGCCCTGCCAGCCGAGGGCCCGGTCGCGCCGTTCGAACGAGTCGACGCCGCGGAGCGCCAGGAGGAAGGCGCGGTCAAGCCCTGTGTCGATGACTGCGGTGACCCACGAATCGACACGCCGCGCCACGACCAGCGCGCCGATGATGCTCATCGAGGTTCCCACCACGAGGCAGACTCCCAGCGCGAAGCCTGCCCAGATCAACACCTCAGACAAGGGTCTGCACTCGGGCGATGAGCTGCCGCACCACGGCGCGGCTGCGAACTTCGTTCGTCACTGGTTCACCTTCTTCTCCGAGCGCGCTGAACGCCCGTATGCTACCGCGCATAGTCGTCTGCCGCCTCAGGCGCCAAGGGGCGCGGGGCACGTCGACATGCGGGGCCAGCGCACTGCCCGCCCGTCGCCAACGTGCGCCCGATGGGCGATACCCTCATGACCGTGAATGAACGAGCACAAGACAGCGCGAGGTAGCGGTGCGATCCACAGGCAAGACGAGGGGCGGCCGCGGGCCCGGGACGCCCGCGACGGCGGCGCTCGACGCCGCCCGGATCGCGTACACGGCGCACCCGTACGAGCACGACCCGTCGTCGTCGAGCTACGGGCTCGAGGCGGCCGAGGTGCTCGGGGTCGCCCCAGAGCGTGTCTTCAAGACACTCGTCGTAGACCTCGGCGGCGACGTCGCCGGGAAACTGTGCATCGCCGTCGTCCCCGTGAGCGGGAACCTGGACCTCAAAGCCGCGGCAGCGGCGTTCGGCGCGAAGAAGGCGTCGATGGCCGACCCCGCGGCGGCGGAGCGCCGCACGGGCTACGTGCTTGGCGGGATCTCCCCGCTCGGCCAGCGCCAGCCCTCCCCCACGGCGATCGACGAATCGGCGCTCGATTTCGAGACGATCCTCGTTTCGGGCGGCCGCCGGGGCTTCGACATCGAGCTCGCCCCAGCGGACCTCATTCGGCTCACGAAGGCGTCCGTCGCGCCCCTAAGCGCCCGCTGACGTTCCCACGGACGACGGCGCGGGCCCACCGGGCCCGGGCCGTGGCGCGAGCGTCTGGGCGAGCCACGACGTGATCGCGAGCTCCCAGCGCTCGGCGTCGACGTTCCATTCCTTCGTGTGGCGGGCCCTCCGGAACGTCTCGAGGGTCACCATCTCCGGATTCCGGCCGGCGAGGAGTGCCGAGGGCCCGAATGGCACAAAGTCGTCGTCCGCGCTGTGCAGGATGAGGGTTGGCGTGCGCAGCTCGACGGCGCGCGTCACCCAGTCCATCGCCCGGAAGTCGAGGGGCGCCGCGAGCCCCGTGATGCGGCGTCCCCACGGATGCGCGAGCAGGAGCTGCCCGAACCGGCCGATCCCCTTGGGGATCCGGTTGACCTGCGCCTGATGAGCGAGGACGTCGACCCAGTCGACCACGGGCGCGTCGAGGACGAGAGCGCGGATGTACTGCCGCAGACTCGACCTGTCGGCGGCCGCAAGGCTGATCGCGCCGCCCATCGACCATCCGAAAAGCACGACATCCTGCGCCCCGTGGGCGAGAGCGTAGGCGATGCCGTCCTCGACGTCCTGCCATTCCGTCATGCCGAGGCCGTAGCGGCCGTCGGCGGTCGCGGGAGCGTCGCCGTCGTTGCGGTAGGACATGATGAGGCTCGTGAGACCAAGCCGGCGGGCGGGGATGAGGCTTCGAAGCGTCTCCTGGCGGGTGGCCCCGCGGCCGTGGACCATGATGGCCCACGTCGACGATCCCTCCGCGCTCTCGTGTGGGACAAACCACGCGGGCGCGAGACCGAGCTCGGTCGGGATGTCGATGTCCTCATATTCGAACCCGAGGTCTGCCGGCGAGGAGAACACGACCCCGCTCCATTTGCCGCGCACAGCCGCCGACAGGTCGCCGCTGTATTCGGCCACGACGCGTCGCGTGACCGTCTCGTCGCCGGGCGAGTAGTCCTCGAGGGGGCCGAGCCGCACATGGCCGGCGCCGCCTGCGAAGAAGAGGCTGTACTGGCCGTCGACGACGGTATCCGGCGAGGCCTTGAGGATGACCCGCCGCTCGGCGCCGGTGCCCTGGACGGCGAGAATCTCCTGGTCTTCTGCCTTGACCCGCTCGGGGGTCACGACCCGCCGGGCGAAGTAGGCCGCGAGCGCCGAGCTTGACGCGGCGACGGCGGACGCCGCCGCGAGCCCGGCACCGGCTCCGAGCAGGGCCCACACGCTGCGGGGCAGCGGCTCACTGGCCGACGGGCGGGCGGACGCGGGTGTTCGGGGCATGGCCCCATTCTCGCAAGCCTGAAGGCACGGAGCGGACGACGGCGCGCCCCTCCACTCCAGCGAGGCTCGGCCTCGACCGTGAAATCGAGTACCCGCAGGCTCGGGCGCGTGGCGCGCGCCACGGAATCGAGTATCGGCACTCCCTGCCGCGGATTCCGGCGCGGCACTATGCTCTCGCCCATGGGGGGCACTGAAGGGGCTCCTGCACAGCCGAAGGAGCGCTCCGCGTGAATGACGAACAGCCAACGAGAGCCCCGTGGGCGCCGCCGTCAACTGTCTGGACGGACCCGCGGTCAGCTCCCTCGCCCAATCCACCGCCCTACCCAGCACCCGCCTCTCCCCCACCGCCGCGACGTACCGAACCGCTCGCGATCGCGTCGCTCGTCTGCTCCTTCTTCGTGAGCCTGCTCGGCGTCGTCTTCGGCCACGTCGCCCTCTCCCGGATCAGGCGGAGCGGCGACGACGGGCGGGGCCTCGCCGTCGCCGGTCTCGTGATCGGCTACACGGGCCTTGCCTCGGCGGCCCTCGCCGTCGCCCTCGTGGCGACGCTCGCGTCCTCCGGAGCGCTCCGCTTCTATGCCGGCCCCTTGACCGGGGGCAATCCTTCGAACCCTTCGTCCGCCCTTCCCGACCGCGGACCGAGACCCGCCAACATGAACGCAAACGGCGGAATCAGGCTTCTCGCCGACGGCCGCGTGGAACCTGTCGCGGCCTCAGACGTCGACGTCAGGACCCTCCCCTCGCCGGCTCCTCTCGGTCCGGGTTCCTCAGTCCCGCCGCCGCACCCGCCCGGTGCCGACGCCGCTCCGAAGGGCCAACCGCCCCGGGTCGTGGTCTACGTGGATTTCGCGTGTCCGTACTGCGCCGAATTCCACGCCTCGTACGGGCCGGCCCTCGACCGGCTGCGCGATCAGGGACGGATCACCGTCGAGTACCGGCCTGTCGCATTCCTCGACCATCGGTCCACGACCCGATATTCGTTACGCGCGGCCAACGCCGCCGCGTGCGTCGCCAACGGCCACCCCGACCGCTACGCCGGCTTCCTTGACCTGCTGTATGCCCGCCAGCCTTCGGAAGGGTCTGCCGGCCTGAGCGACGACGAGCTCAAGTCGCTCATGGCGTCGGTGGGCGCTGAGGCGGGCACGTGCGTCGACCATGGCACGTATGTGGCCTGGGCACGCTACTCCACCAGGCTCGCGCTGGACAGCGGGATCAACGGGGTCCCCGCGGCGTTCGTCGACGGCAGGCAGTGGAGCGGAGACCTCTCCAAGGGACCGGACTTCCTCCAGTTCCTCCAGGCCGATTTCGACTCCCGCGAGGGAGTCAGGGCGTGAGGAAGGTGCCGAAGCCCTTCGCCTCACGGCACGAGACCCGCACACGAAAGCTGTGGGCGAACACGCACGTGACAGCTAGTCTGAACCCATGACGGCGCCGATCCTCATCCTGACCGAAGTCGCCCTGGGACCCGCGGAGCGTGCCGCGGTGTCCGACCTCGTCGAGGGCGACACTCCCCTCGAGGTCCTCGTGCCAGTCGGGCGGAAACGCAGGCTTCTCGTGGACTTCCTCGACCATCTCTCGCTGCTCGAATTCGGCAAGGCGTTCGAGGGACTTTCGGGCCACACCGATCCGGCGGCCGAGCGGGGCGTCGCGCAGACGGCGCTCGAGGGATCGCTCGCGGCGCTCGAGGGCCTCGGCGCCGACGTGACGGGCACCCTCATCGAGGGGGATCCGGTCGTGGGACTCGCCGACCGGGCGTCGGCCTCGGGCGCGGGGCAGGCCATCGTCGTGACGCTCCCGCACGCCATCGAGGACACGTTCCACACCGACTGGGCGAATCAGGCCCAGCGCCGGATCGGCATCCCCGTTCTGCACCTTTACGCGGGCACGGGATTTATCGGCGACTCCTGATCGTTTGACTGGTCATGAGTTCTCCTGAGCCCACCTCTGCGCCTCGCGCCCCGCACGCCGACCCTGAGGCGGGATCCCGCCCCGAGTCCGAATGGCGCGATCGGCTGACGCCAGCCGAGTACCACGTGCTCCGGGAAGCGGGCACTGAACGCGCCTACACGGGCGAGTACTGGGACACGCATACGAAGGGCAGCTATCGGTGCCGCGCGTGCGGAGCCGAGCTGTTCACGAGCCGCGAGAAGTTCGACTCGCATTGCGGCTGGCCGTCGTTCTGGGCGCCGCTCGCAGACGACGCCGTCGTCTACCTCCACGACCGCAAGTTCGGCATGGACCGCGTGGAGGTGCGCTGCGCGAACTGCAACTCACACCTCGGGCATGTGTTCGAAGGCGAGGGGTACGAGACCCCGACCGACCAGCGATACTGCATCAATTCGATTTCGCTCACGCTCGTCCCCGACGGGGAGTGACGCCGAGGCCCTGCACCGCGAGGGCACGGCGCAACTTCGAAAGCCTTGAGCAATAGACTTTCTATTGCTCAAGGCTTTTTACACACAGTGATCCTTGTTCATGGCTACTCTCGAATCAGCTTCCCACCCGAGAGAGAGCGAAGACTCCCATGACCACCGTTGTTCACGCCCCCGAGTCCGCCGGCGCCGTCGCCCACGACCCCGCCTGGCTGAGCCTCAAGGACGCCGCCATCCGCCTTCAGACGCTCCAGATCCAGGACGGGTCCGTCCCCGGGGCAGGCGACCACGAGCAGGCCCACGAACTCGTCGAGCAGATCATCGCGGGGATCCACGCCCTCGCGCCGCGCTTCCCGCACGACTCCGAGTACCTGCGCCTCGCTGTCGACGACTTCCGCCGCTGGGCCGACGGCGGCTTCGGCGTGCCCGACTTCCTCGACTCGCTCGTCGCCTTCGAGCCGCAGCTTCACCGCGAGGACGGCCTGGCGCACCTCGTCGTGTTCCCCATGTACACGCAGAACGGCAGCCGCGATCGGCTCGTCGAGGCCGTGCTCGTCGAGGTCGTCTGGCCCGAGTTCGTGTCCGAGCTCGAAGCCGGGGACTACAGCAACAAGCTCTTCGTGCCGATCCGCTTCCTCGATTTCACGCCGGGCTACGCAACCAACTCCGCAGTGCTGTTCCCCGAGACGGTCGCGATGCGCGCGGTGCCGAAGTTCACGTGGGGCGCGATCTTCGCCGACCGCGAGGCCGCGCGCTTCCGCCGCGTCCTCGACGCCGCGACGAAGGTCACGAACCTCGAGCTCCCCGCCGACGCCGCCGAGCTGCTCGCCGACCAGAAGCTCGCGCAGGAGACGTTCGTCATGTGGGACCTCATCCACGACCGCACCCACATGCGGGGCGACCTCCCGTTCGACCCGTTCATGATCAAGCAGCGCATGCCGTTCTTCCTCTACTCGCTCGAGGAGCTCCGCTGCGACCTCACGGCCTTCCGCGAGTCGGTCAAGATCGAGCGCGACGAGAACGCTGACCCCGAGGCGCGCCGGCACGCGAAGCTCGTCCAGTACGCGGTCATCTTCGACCGGATCTTCCGCTTCGCGATCACGGGCAGCCGCGTCCGCAACTACGACGGGCTCGGCGGGCAGCTCCTCTTCGCGTGGATGCACCAGCATCGCGTGCTCCACTGGACGGACACCAAGCTCGCGATCGACTGGGCCGAGGTCCCGGCCGTCGTGAGCGCCCTCGGGGACGCGATCGACGAACTGTACTGGCGTTCCATCGACCGCCCGAAGGTGGCACACTGGCTCGCAGCGTACAAGCTCGTCTCCGGAACGGTGACCCCGAACCCCGCCTCCGTGTGGGCCAAGGGCCCCGACGCGCTCCCGCTCACGGGAACGCCGCGGGAGATCACCGACCAGGTGCTCGACGACGAGTTCCCGCTGTCGATGTTCTACGAGGCCTTGGAGAAGAAGATGCGTTCAGTCATCGAGTCCACCGCGGGCATCACGGGCGAGGCGCCCCTGCCGGGAGCCGCGGCGTGACCTCCGGGTCCGAGGGAGCGCAGGGCGCGGTCGTCGTCGTCGCCGGCGCCACCTCGGCGTCCGGCCAAGCGGCGGTCCGTGCCCTCCGCTCCGCGGGAGCCACCGCGATCGCCGTGGGCAGCAACGCCGAGCGGCTCGCCGCGGCGTTCGGCACGCCGCCTGCTGAAGCGAACGACGGCGGTGTGCCCCAGCGCGTGTGCGACCTCGCCGACTTCGGGGCGGTCCAGGCCCTTGCCGCCGAGCTCGGCACGACGTTCGGGGCGGTCGACGGCGTCTTCCACCTCGTGGGCGGATGGCGCGGCGGCGGCACTCTCACCGAGCAGAGCGACGAGGACTGGGACATCCTCTCGCGCGCCGCGATCACGACCCTGCGGAACACGAGTCGCGCCTTCTTCGACTGGCTGGTTGCCTCGTCGCGTGGCCGCTTCGCAATGGTCACCTCCACGACCCTCGACCGGCCGACCGCAGGGATCGCGAACTACGCCGCCGCGAAGGCCGCGGCCGAGATGTGGACCCGCGCGATGGCGCAGGGGTTCGCCGCGGCGCAGTCCGCGCGCAAGGAGGATCCCGCGCCCCAGGCGAGCGCCGCCGTCGTCCTCGCGGTCAAGGCCCTCCTCGACGACGGAATGCGTGCCGCACACCCCGAGCGCCGCTTTCCGGGCTACACGCACGTCGATGAGCTCGCGGCCCGTGCCGTCGCGCTCTTCGCCGAGGACGCCGCCGGCATCAACGGCGCGCGCCTCGACCTCACGGCGTGAGCGCAGCACCCCCGAGATCTCCGAGAGAACGGTACGCAATACTGTGACAGTGACTTCGATCGACCCTGCCCCCACCGCTGTGTCCTCCGGCCAGGTGCCGGGACCTCCCGCCGGCTGGCCGCTCCACAGCACGGAGCGTCGCGGCTTCGCATCCGACAACTACTCGGGCGCGCATCCCGAAGTGCTCGCGGCGCTCGCCGCGGCGAACGGCGGCCACCAGACCGCCTATGGCGCCGACGAGTACACGGCGCGGCTCGAGTCCGAGATGCAGAGGCTGTTCGGCGACGGAGTCGAGGCGTACCCCGTGTTCAACGGCACGGGAGCCAACGTCCTCTCGCTCCAGTCGCTCCTGCCGCGCTGGGGGGCGGTCGTGTGCGCGCAGACGGCCCACATCAACGTCGACGAGAACGGTGCGCCCGAGCGCGTCGGCGGCATGAAGCTCCTCGCCGTGCCCACTGAGGATGGCAAGCTCACCCCCGAGCTCATCGACCGTGAGGCCTGGGGCTGGGGCGACGAGCACCGCGCGCAGCCGCTCGCGGTATCGCTCACCCAGACGACCGAGCTCGGCACCCGCTACTCGATCGGCGAGCTGCGGGCCATCACGGAGCACGCTCACTCGCTCGGCATGAAGGTGCACATGGACGGCGCGCGGCTCGCGAACGCCGCGGCAGGCCTTGGCGTGCCCGTGCGGGCCTTCACCCGTGAGGCGGGCATCGACATCCTCTCCTTCGGCGGAACGAAGAACGGGATGCTGTTCGGCGAGTGCGTCGTCGCGCTCGACCCCGAGGCCGCGCACGGGCTCGCGTACCTGCGGAAGATGAACATGCAGCTCGCGTCGAAGATGCGCTTCGTCTCCGCGCAGTTCCTCGCGCTCCTCGAAGATGACCTGTGGCTGCGCTCCGCCGCGCATTCCAACGCGATGGCGGCGCGCCTTCGGGCCGCGGTCGAGGGGCTCGACGGCGTCGCGCTCACCCAGGAGACCCAGTCGAACGGCGTCTTCGCGATCCTGCCCGACGGCGTCGCGGACCGCCTTCGCGAGCGGTTCGCGTTCTACGACTGGGACGCCGCGCGCCGCGAGGTGCGCTGGATGTGCTCGTTCGACACGACGGAGCAGGATGTAGATCTGTTTGTCGCCGCGCTGCGGGAGGAGCTCGCCCGCTGAGCCGCGCAGAGGGCAGCGCCTTTGTGGCCGCGCTGCGGGAGGAGCTCGCCCACTAGCCGCGCAGAGGGCAGCGCGTTTGTCGCCGCGCTGCGGGAGGAGCTCGCCCGCTAGCCGCGCTCCCGTGCGTCGAGGGGCCCCGGCGTGCCAGACCGGCAGGCAGGGGCCCCTCGACGTACGCTGTGATCGTGACCGCTTTAGCTCAGCTGCCTGCGGACTTCCTGAGTGCCCTGCGCTCGCTCCGGGCCGCCGTCGGGCGCCCCGAGCTCAAGCTCCAGGAAATCCCGGCGCCAGCCCGGCTCGCGCCATACGCCGTCGCGCTCGAAGCCGAAGTGCTCGAGCCGTCGGGGCTTGGCCGCGTCGCTGGACATCCTGCCGCGCCCGAGCTCGCCTCGTCCGAGCTCGCGACGGGCCGATTCATCCTCCTCCACGATCCCGAGCCCCCCGCCGTGTGGCAGGGCACGTTCCGGATCGTGACGTACATCCGCGCGCGCCTCGAGCCGGAGATGGCCGAGGACTCCCTCCTGGGGTCGGTGGCCTGGACGTGGCTCGTCGAAGCCCTCGAGAAGCACGGAGCCGAATACACGGCAGCCGGAGGAACGGCCACCCGCGTTCTCTCGGAGAGCTTCGGAACCCTCGCGGGGCGCCGCGAATCGATCGACATCGAACTGCGCGCCTCGTGGACCCCTCAGGGCCCCGCGGTGCGGTCCCACCTCGAGGCGTGGGCGGACATGATCTGCACCTTCGCGGGCCTTCCGCCGCTGCCCGACGGCGTCGCGCCGCTCCCGCGGCGCCGGAACTGAGTGTCACCCGGGCGTAGACTCAGCACATCATGACCGCACAGTCTCAGGACGCGACCCACGCTGCCTCGGAACCCGACGGAGCCGCCGGTTCCGCCGCCCCACAGCCGATCGGCTCCGGCGCCGAAACGACCCACGTGCACGTGGACGGCTTCGCGCAGCCCGTGCCCGCCGTCGTCGAACTCGATGCACCGCGCGACGGCGTGCCGCTCGTCATCCATACACTCGAGGGGCTCAAGCGGGCTGCGGCGGCGATCGCGGGCGGAAGCGGCCCCGCCGGCGTCGACGCAGAACGTGCCTCGGGATTCCGCTACGGCCAGCGGGCTTTTCTCGTCCAGATCCGGCGCGAGGGTGCCGGGACGTGGCTCATCGACCCGGAGCCGTTCGAAGACCTCGCGGCCCTCAACGACGCGCTGCGTGGCGTCGAATGGGTCGTCCACGCCTCGACACAGGATCTCCCGTGCCTCGCCGAGCTCGGCATGTGGCCTGACCGGCTCTTCGACACTGAACTGGCCGCCCGGCTCGCGGGCCTGCCCCGCGTGGGTCTCGCGGCCGTCGTCGAGCAGCTCCTCGGCTTCGGGCTCGCGAAGGAGCATTCGGCCGCCGATTGGTCGACCCGCCCTCTTCCGGAACCATGGCTGCGCTACGCGGCCCTCGATGTGGAAGTGCTCGTCGAGCTGCGCGACGAGCTCGCGGAGCTGCTCGCATCACAGGGGAAGCTCGAGTTCGCCGAGGAGGAGTTCGCGGCCATTCTCGCGGCCGGACTCCCGGGGGCCAAGCCGGATCCGTGGCGCCGCACGTCCGGCGTGCACCACATCCGCAGCCGCCGCCAACTTGCCGCGGTGCGCGAACTGTGGACCGAACGCGACGCGCTCGCGCAGAAGCGAGATATCGCGCCGGGCAAGCTCATCCCGGATTCGGCGCTCGTCGCCGTCGCCCGTTCGATGCCCTCGACCGTTCCCCAGCTCATCGCGACGAAGGGCTTCCACGGCCGGGCCGCGCAGCGTGAAGCGCCCCGCTGGCTCCGGGCTGTCGCGACGGCACGAAGCCTCTCCGAGGACGAGCTCCCGCCGCTGCACCTGCAGACGAATGCTCCCCCGCCGCCGCGCGTCTGGGAGGACCGCGACCCAGAGGCCGCAGCCCGCCTGCAAACGGCCCGGCCACGCGTCGCGGCCGTCGCCGAGGATCTCGGGATGCCGACGGAGAACCTCCTGACGCCCGATCATCTGCGGCGCATCGCGTGGCGCCCGCCCGTGCCGCTCACGGCCGAGTCCCTCGCCGCCGCGCTGCGCGATCTCGGCGCTCGCGAATGGCAGATCGAGCGCGTGCTCCCGACCGTCCTCGATTCCTTCGAGCACCCCGAGCCGCTCCCGGTCAAGAAGAAGGCCCACGCCGAGGATCAATGAAGCCCGACTCGTAGGCCGCGATGACGGCCTGCGTGCGGTCGCGCACCCCGAGCTTCGCGAGGAGCGATGCCACGTGGGTCTTGACGGTCTCAGGCGAGAGGTAGAGATCCGCCGCGATCTCCGCATTGTTGCCCCCACGCGCGAGGCCACGAAGGACCTCCTCTTCCCGCTGCGTCAGTCCGGCCCGCGTGAGGCCCCTGCCCGCTGCGCCGACATGTGCAGCGGCGAGAGTCCGGATCGCCTCGGGGAAGACGAGGCTCTCCCCCTCCGCCACCGTGACGATCGCCGTGGCGAGTTCCTCGGGCCGCGAGCGCTTGAGCAGGAATCCCGCCGCTCCCGCGCGGAGTGCTTCGTAGACGTATTCATCGCTGCCGAACGTCGTGAGCACGAGGACCCGCGTTCGCCTTCCGCCGTCGTCCGCGGGCCCAGCGCCGAGGATGAGGCGCGTCGCCTGGATGCCGTCGATGCCGGGCATGCGGACGTCCATGAGCACGACGTCGGGCCGAAGGACACGGGCCTGGGACACGGCGTCGGCCCCGTCGACGGCCTCCCCCACGACGTCGATCGCGCACCGCCCGGCAAGGATCGCGCGAAGCCCCGAGCGGACGAGGGCGTCGTCGTCAACCACGAGCACCGTCACCATCGCACGGCCCCTTCATGCGCTGCGTCGGCCTGCGCTCCCAATGGAAGCTCGCCGTCCACAGCCCACAGGGCGCCGCGTGGCCCGGCCTCGAGCCGACCGCCGAGAAGCACGATCCGCTCCCGGAGGCCAATGAGCCCGAGTCCGCCCGGCCGGCCCGGCTCGGGAACTCGGCCCCTGAGAGGCTCGCCGGGTTGCGAGGCGAAGGGGTTGTCGACGTGCACCCGGAGGACGCCGTGGTCTGCCGTCATCCGCAGGGACGCCCGATGCCCCGCGCCGTGCCGCAGCGCGTTGGTGAGGGCCTCCTGCAGGAGGCGATAGGCCTCGTGGGACACGACGTCGGGCACGTTGACGGAAGCGTTGAGGCTCAGGTCCGTCTCGACGGCGAGCCCCGCGGCCCGGAAGGAGCCGATGAGAGCGTCGAGCTCGTCGAGTCCAGGCGGCTGCGCTGCACTTCCGTCCCGGCCTGGGTCCGGCGTCGGATCGCGCAGGATCGCGAGGGCGGCGTCGAGCTCTGCCTGCGCGCGGCGCCCGGTCTCCTCGACGGCCTCAAGGGCGGTCTCTGCCGCGTCGGGGTCGTCGCGGAGGTGCGCGCGGGCCGCGGCCGCCTGCAACGTCGTGACGGCGAGCGCGTGCCCCACAGAGTCGTGGAGTTCCCGCGCGAGCCTGTTGCGCTGGGCCTGGAGGCGCGCCGAGCGTTCCGCGAGGGCGAGGCGCTGGCCGGTGGAGGGACCGAGGAGGAGCACGGCCCATCGCGGCAGCTGCGTGCCGACGCCCACGAGGAGCGTCCCGCACGCCGCCGTGCCTACGAGGACGAGCACCGCCGTCGTCGGCCCGTCGAAGCCGGGAGCGGCACGTGCGATGTCGGCAGAAGGCGCGATTCCCGCCCACGTGAGCACCAGGAGTACGTCGAGCGGCACGAGGACCACGAGGACGACGGCGAACAGGAGCCCCGCGCCCAGATGTGCGGCAAACCACGCGGCGGCTCGCAGGACGTCGGAGAGCTCGGCTCGCGCCGTCTGGGCGCCGAGCCGCGTCCCGAGGAGCTCGTCGGACGCAGTTCGTTCGAGCGCCGCCGTGACGCGCAGCGACGCGGGCACCGCGAAAAGTCCGAGCCCGACGGCGGTCGCGAAGACGGGGGCGATCGGGTTGACCGCGGCGAACCGATAGAGCTCGGCCGCCCAGACGGTCACGAGGACGTAGGGCGCAGACAGCAGGGCACCCAGCGCGAGGAAGGCCACGCGTCCGAGCCTCCGCCGCCAGCGAGGGGGCGCGGGGCGGAGAATGAACTGCCGCATGACACACATTCTGTCCCGCGCCCTGCTTGATGTCAGCGCCATGGTCAGTCGGCACGACCGCATCGTGGGCAGGCCCCGCGACGCCGAAGCCAGTACGAGATGGCACCGGCTGAGAGCGCGACCGACCACAGAGGCCACAGAAGCGTCGGCCCGTACGCGCCCCAGTCTGCTGGGGTCACGGTGCTGACGAGGCCCGGTGCGAGCCCAAGCCCTTCGCGGATCATCTGGAGCCCAGCCGGGAAGATCACGCTCGCGACGAAGAGAGCCGGGACAACGGCCGCGGCCACGGGAACATCGTGACCTCCCAGCCCCGGAACCCACGCAGGGATCCTTTCGCCCCACCGCGCGATGAGCCCCCACGTGAGGACGGCGCCGACGGCGGCCATCGACGCGAGCCCGACGGCAGCACTGAGCCCGCCCTCGCTGCGGAGCCAACGGTAGAAGTCGTCGTCGAGCCCTAGCGGAATGCCCACGGCCCACGCGAACCGGGTCGCGGCATAGATGAGCGGGATGGCAATCGCAGTCCACACCGCGGCGGCGCCCCAGACCGGGCTGCGGCGAGCGGCAGGCCTATGGGCGCGCGAAGCGTCCAGGCCCGGGCGGCCGCACACGAGACACGCACCGACGCGCCGTCTCACGGTGACGACCGCAACGGCGATCCAGAGGACCGAGCCGGCGAGCACGGCGTACTCATTCGCGACGCCCGCCCAGGGGATATCGCGGCCGGCGAACCAGCCGGGGTCACTCACGAGCTTGACGATCATGAACGGCAGATAGCCGAGGATGGCGAGCATGCTCGTGTCCGCGACAACCGTCAGGAAGGCAAGGGCGAAGGCGGTCGCGAAGACGACGACGGCCCCCGTGAGGAGCCGGCCCGGCCGCCTCCTGCGCGCGACCAGCCCAGCGAGCACCGAGCCCGCGAGGGCCGCGCCGATGGCCAGGACGGCGGCCGACTGGGAGGGCCAGTCACGGGTCAGGAGGCTCGGAGACTGGAAGGTTCCGGTGCCGAACGGATATTGGTGCCCGAGCGCGAGCCATAGGCCGGCAGCGGCGGCGTAGAGAGCGGCGCAGATCGCGGTGATCGGGGCCGCGAGTTCTGGCCAGCGCCGCCGAACGGCCGAACGTGGGGATGCTGTGAGGTGTGCTGCCTGGTTCTCCATACCCCCAAGCGTCGCGAGTCGGGACGCCGCGCGGTTCCCTCGCAAGGGGGCTTCGGGTCCCCCGAACGGGTGACTCTGCCTCGCTCAGCGGGCGTCGGGTCGCGGCGGGCGACGGCGGCGTGCGGCAGCGATGCGCAGCTGAATGATCCGTGCCGCGCCGGCGATCGCCACCAGGATTCCGCCAGCCACCGCGGCGATGAACAGCGCGAGCCCGAGCGGGACCTGCCCGTCGAGCCCGAGGAACCGAACCCTCACCGTGTCCTGGTTCTGGAGGAAGAACACGATGAGGAACACCAGGACGGCGAGCGCGACGACCACGGCAGTCCACGCAGCGCCGGCACGCGTGACCTTGACCTCGTCAGCCTGCCCGGCCGCTCGATCTGACGCAGGTGCCTTGGCTGTCGGCTCGTCTTTGGGCTCCTGGCTCACGTGGCTTCCTTCCCTAGTCCAGCGATGGGCCCATCGTACGCAGAGACGGCACGGTGACACTAAGTCTCAATTGACACGGAACTGAGTATCACTGCATGATGGCGGAAAGTGATTCCGATCACCCTCCCCGCACGGAGCCCACACCATGACAGACACCATTTCACCCCGACGATTCGGCACGATCTCGGTCGCGGCCATCCTCGCCGAATCCGCCGCTCGCATGCCGCAGGCCACGGCCCTCGTCGTCGGCGACGAACAGACCACCTACGGCGAGCTGTGGGACCAGACCCGCGCATATGCTGGCGCGCTCCGCGCGCGGGGCGTCGGACCGGGCGACACGGTCGCGATCCTCATTCCGAACGTCGCGGACTTTGCGCGCGTGTATTACGCGGTACTCGCGCTCGGGGGAATCGTCCTTCCGGTCCATGCACTCCTACGGGCCCGCGAGATCGAATACATGCTGCGCGACAGCGCGTCTCGGCTCCTCGTCTGCGCGGCCCCTCTGCTGGGCGAAGGGGCCGCCGCAGCGGACGCCGCGGGCATCGACGTCGTGACCGTCATGGCCCCCGAGGACGCGGAGGGCCCGTCCCGGCTCGAAGCCGAGGCGGGTGCCGCGGACCCTCTTGAGAGCTACGTCCCGCGCGAGCCTGCCGACATCGCGACGATCCTCTACACCTCGGGAACCACGGGCAAGCCGAAGGGGGCCCTCGGAACGCATTTCGCACTCGTCGAACAGGTCAATGTCCTCCTGACGAGCACCTTCGATGTCCGCCCTGGGGACACGGTCTTCGGCGGGCTCCCGCTCTTCCACACGTTCGGCCAGACCTGCGTCCTCAACGCAGGCCTGCGCGCCGGCGCGACCATCGTCATGTGCCCCAAGTTCACCGGCGGGACCGCGCTCGAGCTGCTCCACCAGCACGACATCGACGTCTTCTTCGGCGTGCCCACGATGTACGTGGCGCTCATCGAGGCCTCGAAGGCGAGCCCCCTGCGCCCCCGGAGCCTCCGCTACGGAATCTCAGGCGGGGCCTCCCTGCCACTGGCCGTGCTCGACAGGTTCCGCGAGGTCTTCGGCGCCGAGATCTACGAAGGCTACGGGCTCACTGAGACCTCTCCTGTGGCGAGCTTCAACCACGTCGGCACAGCGCCGCGCCCGGGCACGATCGGCATTCCGATCTGGGGTGTCGAGGTCGAGATCGCGCGGCCTGAGGTTGCCGACGCGATCGAGCTGCTGCCCAGCGGCGAACTCGGGGAGCTCGTCATCCGCGGACACAACCTTTTCGCGGGCTATCTCAATCGGCCGGAGGCCACCGCCGAGGCGGTCGTCGGCGGATGGTTCCGCACGGGAGACCTGGGGATCAAGGACGATGACGGGTACCTGCGCATCCTCGACCGCAAGAAGGACATGGTCATCCGCAACGGCTACAACGTGTACCCCCGCGAGGTCGAAGAGGTCCTCAGCCACCATCCCGACGTCGTGAGCGCGGCGGTGTACGGGGTTCCGCACGAGGTGCACGGCCAGGAAGTTGCAGCAGCGATCGTCGTGGCCCCCGGGAGCTCGGTTACCGTCGACGACCTTGGCGCGTACGCGAAGCAGCACCTTGCGGCCTACAAGTACCCCCGGATCATCGAACTCCTGGCCGAGCTGCCGATGGGCCCCAGCGGAAAGGTGCTCAAGCGCGAGCTTGCGGCCCGGTACGCTCAGGGCGCGGAGACGGCGCCGCCGGCCGCGATCTGAGCGAAGCCGCACGGCGCGACACCCATTGCCCCGTAAGTTACTCACTAGTAACATGGAAGAAGCACGACACGCCTCGAGGTTTCCACGCCTGCCTCCCATCATCTGATTCCCCTCCACCCACAGGAGCTGCCCATGGCCACCACCAGGCACATCAGGGACGTCGTCTTCGTCGACGGCGTCCGCACCCCTTTCGGCAAGGCCGGCGACAAGGGGATGTATCACGGCACCCGCGCCGACGACCTCGTCGTCAAGACGATCCGGGAGCTCCTGCGTCGCAACCCGACGCTCCCGGCCGAGCGCGTCGACGAAGTCTCGATCGCCGCAACGACCCAGACGGGCGATCAGGGCCTCACGATCGGACGCAGCGCCGCGCTCCTCGCGGGCCTCCCGAAGACCGTGCCGGGCTTCGCCGTCGACCGCATGTGCGCAGGTGCCATGACCGCGGTGACGACGACGGCGAGCGGCATCGGGGTCGGCGCGTACGACGTCGTCATCGCTGGGGGCGTCGAGCACATGGGCAACCACCCCATGGGCCAAGGCACGGACCCGAACCCTCGGTTCATGGCCGAGCGGCTCGTCGACCCGACCGCGCTCACGATGGGCAGCACCGCAGAGAACCTCCACGACCGCTTCCCCGCCATCACGAAGGAGCGCGCGGACCGGTATGCCGTCGCGTCGCAGGCGAAGCTCGCGGCGGCCTACGAGAACGGCCAGATCCAGCCGGACCTCGTGCCGATCGCAACCCACCGCCCCGGCGAGGGCTTTGGCCTCGCGACGGCCGACGAACCGCCCCGGCCTGGGACCACGCTCGAGGACCTCGCGGGCCTGAGGACGCCGTTCCGTCCCCACGGGCGCATCACGGCGGGCAACGCCGCCGGGCTCAACGACGGCGCGACGGCGTGCCTCCTCGCCTCGGCCGAGACTGCCGACGAACTCGGGCTCACGCCGCGCATGCGGCTCGTCTCGTTCGCGTTCGCCGGAGTCGAGCCCGAAGTCATGGGCATCGGGCCAGTGCCCGCGACAGAGAAGGCGCTCGCGAAGGCAGGGCTCTCGATCGAGGACATCGGGCTGTTCGAGATCAACGAGGCGTTCGCGGTCCAGGTGCTGAGCTTCCTCGATCACTTCGGCATCGCCGACGACGACCCGCGCGTCAACCGCTACGGCGGCGCGATCGCCGTCGGGCATCCCCTCGCCTCGTCAGGCGTGCGCCTCATGACCCAACTCGCCCGACAGTTCGCCGAGGACCCGAGCGTGCGCTTTGGGATGACGACCATGTGCATCGGGCTCGGCATGGGCGGCACGGTCATCTGGGAGAATCCCCTCCACCCCGACTACCGGAAAGGCGAGTGAATGACCGCCTCTGCATTCGACCAGTACGCGGCGCTCACGGCAGCAGTGCCCCACGAGATCGTCACGCACTCCCTCGTCAAGGACATCGTCGTTCCGGGGGCGGGCGGAACCGCGGGCGCCCGCATCGCGCTCGTCACCCTCGACAACGGCTTCGACCACTCCAAGCCGACGACGCTCGGGCCCTCCACGCTCGTCGAGCTCGGCCGCACCCTCGAAACGCTTCGGGACCGCGCCGCCGCCGGGGAGATCGACGCTGTCGCCGTCACCGGCAAGCCCTACTTCCTCGTCGCGGGCGCCGATCTCACGACGGTCAAGCAGCTGAAGGATCCGGCCCACGGGGCCATGATGGCCCGGCTCGGCCACGAGGCCTACGACCTGCTCGCCGACCTCGGCGTCCCGACGTTCGCCTTCATCAACGGCGTGGCGCTCGGTGGTGGCCTCGAAATCGCGCTCGCGTGCACGTACCGCACCGTCTCGGCCGGGGCGAACGGCATCGGGCTGCCCGAGGCGTTCATCGGCCTCGTTCCCGGCTGGGGCGGGGTGTACCGGCTGCCTCGGCTCATCGGCCCCGAGGCCGCGCTCAAGGTCATGATCGGGAACCCGCTGAGCAACAACCGGACGATCGCGGGCCCGGAGGCATTTGGACTTGGCGTCGCCGACGCGCTCTTCGAACCCGCCGACTTCCTCGAGCAGTCCCTCGCATGGGCGGGCGAAGTGCTCGCGGGGAACACCGCCGTCGAACGCCCTCACGCCGTCGATCCCGCCACCGACCCCGCCGTCGCCCAGCGCTGGGACGCCGCAGCCAAAGCCGCGCGGGCCCTCGTCGCCGCCAAGTCCGGCGACGCCGCTCCCGCGCCGAGCAAGGTGCTCGACGTCTTCGAGGCCGGCAAACTCGCAACCCAGAAGGAGTCCGCCGAGCTCGAGGTCGGGGCCCTCACGGAGCTCATGCAGTCGCCCCAGTTCCGAGACACGGTGTACGCGTTCCTCGACCTCGTCCAGCGCCGCGCGAAGCGGCCGGCAGGCGCGCCCGATGCGAAGCTTGCGCGCCCCGTGACGAAGGTCGGCGTCGTGGGCGCGGGGCTCATGGCGAGCCAGCTCGCGCTCCTCTTCGCGCGCCAGCTCAAGGTGCCGGTCGTCATGACGGACGTCGATGATGCGCGCGTGGGCAAGGGCGTCGGCTACGTCCACGCCGAAGTCGACAAGCTCCTCGCGAAGGGGCGCCTCTCCCCGGACGCCGCGACGCGCACGAAGGCCCTCGTGACCGGCTCGGTCTCGAAGGAGGCGTTCGCGGACGCCGATTTCGTGATCGAGGCGGTCTTCGAGGAACTTGCGGTCAAGAAGCAGGTCTTCGCCGAGGTCGAAGCCGTTGTCTCGCCCGAGTGCATCCTCGCGACCAACACGTCGTCGCTCTCCGTCACGGCGATGGCCGAGGACCTCCAGCACCCCGAGCGCGTGGTCGGCTTCCACTTCTTCAACCCGGTCGCGGTCATGCCGCTCATCGAGATTGTGCGTGCCCCGAAGACGGAGGACGCCGTCCTCGCAACCGCGTTCGCCCTCGCCAGGTCGCTCAAGAAGACCGCTGTACTCGTCAAGGACGCGGCCGCTTTCGTGGTGAACCGGGTCCTCTTGCGTCTCATGGGCGAGGTCACGGCAGCGTTCGACGAGGGGACGCCCGCGGAGGTCGCGGACGCCTCCCTCAAGCCGATGGGCCTGCCCATGTCGCCGTTCACGCTCGCTGCCATGGTGGGGCTTCCCGTCGCGCAGCATGTGTCCGAATCGCTCCACGCCGCATTCGGCGAGCGCTTTCACGTCTCGGCGAACCAGCAGGCCCTCATCGACGCAGGAATCAAGGGGCTCTGGGCGCCAACGGAAGACGGCGGCCACGAGATCCCGGCCTCAACTCTCGCCCGCCTGCATTTCGGCAGCTCGCCATCGACGAGCGAGCAGGTCCTCGTCCAGTGCCACGACGCACTCGCGCAGGAGATCGGGCTCCTCCTCGAAGAGGGGGTCGTCGCGGGTCCGGAGGACGTCGACCTCTGCATGATCCTCGGGGCGGGCTGGCCCATGCATCTCGGCGGCATCACGCCGTACCTCGACCGGGTCGGCGCCTCCGAACGCGTCAACGGAAGGAAGTTCCACGCCGAAGGGTGAGATCCGTCAGGTGAGACGCGGTCATGCCCCCACGAATCGGCCCCCGTCGAGTGCGAGAACCTGGTGGGACATCCGCCGAGCCCAAGCGATCGCGTGGGTCGAGAGGACGACGGCGGAACCCGCCTGGGCCGCGCCGGTCACCGCCGCGTCGAGGCGGGCGAGCGCCCGGCCGTCGAGCCCCACGGTCGGCTCGTCGAGCAGCAGCACCCTCGGGCGCCGCGCGAGGACTGTTGCGAGGGCCACGAGCCGCTGCTCGGACGCCGCGAGCTCATACGGGTGCACGTCGGCCCGCTGCGCGAGCCCCACGGCATCGAGCGCCTCGAAAGCCCGCGACCGCGCCGCCTCCCCTGCGAGGCCCAAGGCACCGAGACCGAATGAGACCTCGCGGAGCGCCGTCCGTTCGAAGAGCTGATCGCGCGGGTCTTGGAAGAGCGTCCCAACCGTCGCGGCAACCCGGCCTGCCGGGACGCCCGCGATGTCCGACCCGCCGATCCGGACCGTCCCGGACGATGGCCGCGCAAGCCCCGCGAAGTGCCGCAATGCCGTGGACTTGCCGGCTCCGTTCGGCCCCGTGAGCGCAATCACCTGGCCGGCGTGGACCGCAACGGACGCTCCGTCGAGCACCGTGCGCGCCGACCGGCCAGACCGGCGCGGCGCATACGCGAACGTCACCCGCTCGAGCTCGGCGAGCGGGACGCCGGTCGCCGGAACCTCGGCGCCCACCATCGGACAGCCGGGCTCCCGCTCCCGGGCTTGGGGCACCACCCCAGACTCCGCGAACGCCGCCGACGCGAACACGTCGTCCAGTGTGCCCTCCGCTGCCACCGTCCCGCCGTCGAGCAGGAGGCACCGGTCCGCGTGCCGGACAAGGGCGTCGACGCCGGTCGCGAACACCACGACGGTCGCCCCGCCCCCGCGCAGCCTAGCCACGAGTTCGACGAGTGCCTCGGCACCTGCGGCGTCAAGCGATGCTGACGGCTCATCGAGCACAACGACGTCGGGCCGTTCCACGAGCGCACAGCCGAGCGCAAGACGCCGCTGCTCACCGCCCGAGAGCCGCCCCGGGTGACGGTCCAGAAGATCCTCGAGCCCCACTGCCCGGGCCCCCCGCCGCACGCGGTCGCGCATTTCGCCCCGCTCGATCCCGCGCTGCTCGAGCGAGAACGCGAGCTCCTCCCCCACGCTCGCGGCCGCCCCGGTCAGCAGGTCGCCGGCCCTCTGCGGCGCGTACGCGACGCGTTCGCCCCACGCGCCGAGCTGCAGCCTCGGATCGTCATGACCCCCGGCAAAGTCGAGCCGTCCCCCGGCGCCACGCGGCCCGGGGGCCAGCTCAAGTGTCCCGCTGAACCGCGCGTGGCCGCCTTGGAGGGCCCACCCCGCAATAATCTTCGCAAGCGTCGACTTGCCACTCCCTGACGCGCCGAGCACGGCGACAAGCGCACCCCGCTCAAGCGCGAGGTGCACGTCTCGGACGGCCGCCGGCCCGTCGTCGTACGCGAAGCGCCGCACGTGCGCCGTCAGGACCGGCGTCATCGCCCGCCCCCGAGGACGCCCGCGACGGCGGGCACCACGACGGAGAGGACGACGGCGAGGCTCGCCGTCGCGAGGACCCAGCGGAGCGTGCGCTGGGCGCGCGAGTCCGGCTCGTCGACGTACGACGTGCGGCGGCCCGGGAGAGCCTGCCCGCGGGCCTCGAGGGCCGCGGCTCGTTCGCCGGCCTCGTCGACAAGCTGGAGGACAAGGGGCACCACCTGGAGCCGCGCTGCGACGAACCGACCCCCGAGGCTCTGCCGCACGATGAGCCCTCGCGCCTCCTGCGCCTCGCGGATCCGCTCGAGACGCTCCGCGACGGTGGATGCAAGGCCCAACGCAGTCGCGAGCACGTACCCAAGCTGTGCCGGCACACCGCGACGGACAAGCGCGGCCCGGAGCACGGGCACCTCGACCCACGTCGAGAACGCGAGCATGACGACGACGAGCGCTGCGGTGCGCAGCACGATCCCGCCCGCGTACGCGAGGCCCTCCGCGGTCACGCGGGCTGGGCCGAGGGCGGCGAGCACAGCGCGTCCCTCGGGGAAGAACAGGCCGTGGATCACGAAGGCCCACAGCGCGAACGGCACGACGACGATCGACGCCGCGGCCGCGACCTTTCCGAGCACTCGACCCGCCGCGGCTGCGCCCGCGGAGGCCGCGAGCACCGCAAGCCACACGGCCCAATGGGCCCACGCCAGGCACGCCAGCGCCCCGGAGCCCGCGAGGACAAGCCCGGTGAGGGGATTCAGGCGCTGCTTCGGCGTCGAGTCGCGGTCGAGGGGACCGCCATCGCCGGGCTCGGGATGGTGCGCGGGAAACTCAGGCAGCAGGTGCCGCCTTGGTGTCCGCGGTCTCCACCGAGCGCTTCGCGCCCGCGAGCACGCGGTGGCGGCGGACGAACTCGAAGCGCCGCGTGCTCCGCCGCGGGAGCGCGTACGCCAACGCGGCCGCGAGAGAGAAGGTCACGAGCTTGTCGGGGAGATCCGACGTGAAAGCTCCCGTGGTCACGGATTGGACGAGGCTGTCCCCAGCTGCACGGAAGAGCGCGATAACGGCCCCGGTGGCGCCCGTCGCGGTTCCACCGAAGACGATCACCGCGATGGGCGCCGCGATAGCCGCCGCGACGAAGCCCGTGACGACCCCCGCGACAGGCACCAGGTAGAAGCGGCGCACGATGCCGAGGCGGGCCGCGACGCCGGCCAGGGCGCCGATTGCCGCCGCGCCCGCGGCGAACGGGAGGACCGACGGATTGAAGAACGACCAGACGAGGTTGCTCAACAGCCCGGTCGCGGCGCCGGCCGAAGGCCCCGCGAGAAAGCCGACGAGCACGGTGCCGATCGAGTCGAGATAGATGGGGACGAGGGTGCTTCCGACGAATTGGCCGAGAACGATGTTGAGCACAAGCGCGACGGGGATGAGGGCGAGCGTCGTCGTCGGCAATGTCGGCAGGATGCCGACGAAGAGCAGCACCATCGCGAGGCCGAAGCCGGCGAGTGCGACGAGCGCCGAGGCGGCTGTAGGCCCATTCACGACGTCGGCCGGCTGGGACACGATGAGGAACGCGTAGGTCGCGACGACCGCCGCGACGCCGAGGATCGTGAGGACGACCCTCAGGGGCGAACGGCGGGGCGCATCAACAGTGAGCTGATGTGACATGACGGACTTTGTCCTTCGATGATGGGAAGGCCCTCGATGGCGGCCTTCGATGCTGCGGATGGACTGGGGTTCCGCCTCATGTCACCTCGGCGGAGGTCCCTCGCGGGGGCCCGGTTGCGAGTCTAGCCGAGCGTTCGCGCGAGCGCCCCGACCGAACGGACGAACTCGGCGAACGACTCGTCCGGCCGGTTGTCGCTCACGATCCGGGCGTTCGGCGGCTCTCCCCACAGCCCACGGTAGTCCGCAACCGTGGTCCCCATGAGCCGCGGGGCTTCGGTCTCGACGTGCACGCTTGCGGTCCGCGTCGCGCAGTAAGCCGTCCCGGCCGCGACGCTCGCGGCGAAGTAGTCGTGCACGTGCGCGACGTAGCCCTGGTCGTAGCCGCGATGGAACTCGAAGTAGAACCGCAGCATGTCACTCACGTGCCGCACGAGCCCGTTCGAGGCGCGGCTCCGCAGCCCCTCGGGCTGCTCTGGAAGCACGAGCTCGGGGTCGGCGCACCCGGCGGCCTCGGCGAGCGCCGCGACGTGTTCGGGGCGCAGCTCAATCCGCTCAGTGGTCTCGAGCGCGCACACCGTCGGGAGCCGCTCCTCGGGCTGGCCCGCGAACGCCGCGAAGACCTCAGCCGCCGCATGCGGATCCACGTGGGCGTTCCACTCGGCCGTCGGGGTCGTGTTCCCCTGGTAGTAGTACGAGCCGCCCATGATGACGGTTCGCCTGAGGAGCTCTGGGAGCCGCGGCTCGGCGCGCAACGCCAACGCGAAGTTCGTGAGCGGCGCTGTGAGGAGCGCGGTGAGCTCCCCCGGGCGTGCCCGGGCGGCCTCGACCCAGAGCTCGACGGCGTCCCGTGCGTCCAGCGTGCGACGCGCGGGCGGGAGCTCGGCGTAGCCGATCCCCTGCGGTCCGTGGGTCTCGGGCGTCGTCACGAGCGGGACGCGCAGGGGCGAGCTCGCGCCGATGACCACGGGCACGTCGGGACGGCCGCACAGCTCGAGGAGCGCGAGGTTGTTGCGCGCCGCCTGCGCGGCGTCCACGTTGCCGGGCGTGCTCGTGACCGCCACGAGCTCGACGTGCGGCTGGCTGCATAGGTAGATGAGCGCGAGCGCGTCGTCGATGCCGGTGTCGCAGTCGAGGAGGATGGCCACGGGATCTCGGCTCGGCTCGTGCGGGACGGGGCGTGAGGCGTCATGCATAGGGTTCGCCCCGAAAGGAGCAGGCTGGCTGGCGCCGGCTCAGAACAGCGCGACCTTGGGCGTGCGCGGGAAGATCTCGTCGAGTTCGGCGAGGTCCTCCGCACTCGGCTGCCACGACGCGGCCTCGGCGTTCTCGCGGATCTGTTCGGGCCGCGTCGCGCCGGCGATGACGCTCGCGACCGACGGCTGGGCCGCGAGCCACGAGAACGCGACCTGGAGCTCGGTGAGACCCCGCTCCTCCGCGAAGGCCGAGAATCGGTCGAGCTGGTCCCAGTCGGCGTCGTGGACGAGGTTGGTCCTCGAGTGCGAGAGCCGCGAACCCTCTGGCGCGATTCCGCGCGAGTACTTTCCGGTGAGGAGCCCATTCGCGAGTGGGAAGTAGGGCAGGACGCCGAGGCCGTACGCCTCGGCCGCCTCCGTCACCTCGAGCTCGGCGCGACGGTCGAGGAGGTTGTAGTGGTTCTGGCTCGAGATGAATGGCGTGTAGCCGCCCATGCGCGCAACGAACTCGGCCTCGGCGATCTGCCACCCCGCGCGATTCGAGTGCCCGATGTATCGCACCTTGCCCTCGCGCACGAGGTCGTCGAGGGCCGAGAGCGTCTCCTCGATCGGCGTCTCGGGGTCCGGCGTGTGGAACTGGTACAGGTCGATCCAGTCGGTTCCGAGGCGGCGCAGGGACGCCTCGACGGCTTGCTGGATATACCGCCGCGAGCCGCGCGCACCGAAGTCCTTCCCGTTGGCGCCGTGCATGTCCATGCCGAACTTCGTCGCGACGATGACGTCGTCACGACGGCCCTTGAGCGCACGGCCGAGCATCTCCTCGCTCAGGCCGGGCGTCTTCCCATACACGTCGGCGACGTCGAAGAGCGTGATGCCGGCCTCGATCGCGGCGTGGACGACGGCGTCGGTCCCCTCCTGCGATTCGGTGGGGGTGTTGGCGCGGCCCAAGTTGTTGCACCCGAGGCCAACGGTCGAGACGGTCAGGCCGGAGCGGCCGAGGCGGCGGTAGTCAGTCATAGCGCCAGCCTACTCGGGCCCGCTGGGGCCCGCGCGCCCCGGTCAGAGTGAGAAGCTGCGGACGCCCGCGGGCGCGTGCTTGAGCTTGAATGCCTCGGGCTCGTCGGGGCCGGCGACGGCGATCGAGAGCTTCGTGAAATCGCTCGTCGCCTCGCGCAGGCACGTCTTGACCGCCGCGACGGCCTTGTTCGGCTCGACGCATCGCGTGAAGATCGTGAGCTTGCCTGATCCGAGCGAGCTGCCATCGACCGTGCCGAGGCCCCGCCACGCGAGGTAGGCCGCGAGGGCGCCGACGGCCTGACGCTCGAGGAACCTGTCGCGCTCCGTCCCGTCCTGGGTCTTGAGCGAGAACTGGGCGACGACGCGGTGCAGCTCCGACTCCGGGATCTCCGCGTACCCGTCCTCGCCGCACTGGGCAGCAAAGGCGCCGAGCAGCGCCTCGCCGGCGGCAGCGTCGACGTCGTCCGTGGACTTGGACGTCGAGACGTGGCCCACGGTGCCGTGGTTGACGACGAACTGCGCCGCTTCGGCGTCGTGCCATGCCTCCCGGAATTCGAGTGTGCCGTCGCCGCGGCGACGGTAGAAGCGCAGGAAGCTCATGAACGGTCCTCTCTTGTATGCTGCCGGCCCCGGGCGAGCCATGCGTCGGCCGCGCCTCCGAAGGGCCCTGTTCCATTCCGAACGGCCTCGTACAGCCGCGCGCACTCGTCGCGCACGGCGCCTACGAGCCACTCGGGGTACGCCATGCTCGCGGCGTGCTCCTCGAACTCGTCCTCGTCATCCACGAACACGCCGCGCGTCGCGGAGCGGATCACGTCAAGGTCCATGTCGATCATGTGGAACTCGACGGCACCCCTGCGGCCGGCCGACGCCGCCCTGATCCGACGCCACGCGAGGTCCCACGCGAGGTCGACATAGATGCGGAACTCGCCCGGATTCTCGTCGTCGTAGAAGGTCGCGGCGTACTTCCCCTCCCGGGGCACCAGCAGGACCGCATCGGCAAGGGTGTGGAGGGCGACGCCGGGCCGCGAGATGAACTCCCCGCGCCCCTGGTAGATCCATGCGCCGTGCTCGTCCTCGCCGAGGTGGAACCCCGGAACGACCCAATGGGCGCTCCCGTCCCACTTGCGGTTGCGGGCGACGACGAGCTCTCCTTGGCGCGGGAGGTCACCGTCGAGCCAGGCCGCCGAGTCGGGCTTCGCTCCAGAGCTCACAGCTGCGGGAGGCTTCCGGTCCGCGGCGCGGTCTGTCCCGGGAGCGGGCGCGCGAACGGAACCTTGGTGCCGAGCACCTGGGCGACGATGTCGTGCGTGATCTGCTGGCCCGTGAGCCCCACGCGCGCGAGGACTTCCGTTCGGGTCCCGTGGTCGAGGAACTCGGCCGGGAGGCCCACCTCGTTGAGCGCGGTGTCGACGCCTGCCGCACGCATCTCCTGCCGGATCCGCGAGCCGACGCCGCCCGCGCGCACCCCGTCCTCAAGGCATACGACAATGCGGTGCTCGGCCGCGAGCCGGATGACGCTCTTCGGGACCGGGAGGACCCAGCGGGGGTCGACGACCGTCGAGCTGATGCCCTGGTGATCGAGCCGCTCCGCGACATCGAGCGCGAGATCGCTCATGGCGCCCACGGCGACGAGGAGGACGTCGGGTCCGGGCTGCCCCGGTCCCCCGGTGCCCATGCGGCGAAGCACGTCGACGCCGTCGGCGAGGCGCTCGATCGCCTGCGTCTCGGGGCCGACTGTCCCCTTCGAGAAGCGCACGACGCTCGGGGCGTCGGAGATCGCGACCGCCTCGCGCAGCTCCTCGCGGAGCCGCGTCGCGTCGCGCGGCGCCGCGAGGTGCAGGCCCGGGACGCTCTGGACGAGCGCCATGTCCCACTGGCCGTGGTGGCTCGCGCCGTCGGGTCCCGTGACCCCGGCGCGGTCGAGCACGATCGTGACTCCCGCCTTGTGGAGCGCGACGTCCATGAGCAGCTGGTCGTACGCGCGGTTGAGGAACGTCGAGTACACGGCGACGACGGGATGCAGACCGCCGAACGCCATTCCGGCGGCACTCGTGATCGCGTGCTGCTCGGCAATGCCGACGTCGAAGACCCTCTCCGGGTGACGCTCGGCAAACTTGTGCAGGCCGACTGGAATGAGCATCGCCCCGGTGATGCCGACGACGTCAGGCCGCTCGTCGGCGATGGCCGCGATCTCGTCGGCGAAGACGCTCGTCCACGAGGCGGCCCCGCTCGCCGAGACGGGCTGGCCCGTGTCCGGGTCGATGATGCCGACGGCGTGGAACTGGTCCGCCTCATCGGCCCGGGCCGGGGCGTAGCCGCGGCCCTTCTCGGTGATCGCGTGGACGATCACGGGCCCCGCGAAATTCTTCGCCGTCGTGAGGGCGTTCTCGAGGGCCCTCTCATCGTGTCCATCGACGGGGCCGAGGTACTTGAGCCCAAGGTCCTCGAACATGCCCTGCGGCGCCCACCAGTCCTTGACGCCCTTCTTCGCGGCGTGAAGGCTCTTGTACGCGAAGCGGCCCACGGGCCCGCCCTCCTGGAGACGCTTCTTCCAGAATTCGAGCGTGCCCTCGTACGCGGCAGCCGTGCGCACGGCGTCGATCGCCGGCCGCAGCGACGCAAGGTAATCGGCGAAGCCGCCGACGGTCGGCGCGTAGGACCGCCCATTGTCGTTGACCACGATGACGACGCGGCGGTCCTTGTCTGCCGCGATGTTGTTGAGGGCCTCCCAGGCCATGCCGCCAGTGAGCGCGCCGTCCCCCACGACGGCGACGACGTAGCGGTCGCCCTGGCCCGTGAGCTTGCGGGCCTTCGAGATGCCGTCCGCCCAGGAGAGGGACGACGACGCGTGCGAAGACTCGACGATGTCGTGCTCGCTCTCGGCCCGCGAAGGGTACCCCGAGAGACCGCCCTGCTGCCGAAGGGTTGAGAAGTCCTGGCGCCCCGTGAGGAGCTTGTGCACGTACGACTGATGTCCCGTGTCGAAGACGACGCTGTCGCGCGGCGAGTCGAAGACGCGGTGGATTGCGAGCGTGAGCTCCACGACCCCGAGATTCGGGCCGAGATGCCCCCCGGTCTGGGCGACGTTGCGGATAAGGAACCGGCGGATCTCTTCGGCCAGATCCGTCAGCTCGTGGGAGGTGAGTCGGTCGAGGTCCTTCGGTCCCCGAATGCTCTCCAGAATGCCCAACGGCGGCTCCTTGCTCGAATCGTGCTCAACCCACTCTAGCGCCTGGGCCTCGCAGGCCCCGGAATCCGCCCGGAATCGGGCCGAACGGGCGAGGGCCCCCACCGTTGCGGTGGGGGCCCTCGCGCGACCTGCTCAGCGATTGGCTACGTCAGCGTGATACGTCACTTCGCCGAGATCTGGCGCAGGACGTACTGGAGGATGCCGCCGTTGCGGTAGTAGTCCGCCTCGCCGGGGGTGTCGATGCGGACGACGGCGTCGAAGGACTTCGCGCTGCCGTCCTCCGCCGTCGCGGTCACCGTGACGGTCGACGGCGTCGTGCCCTCGTTGAGCTGCGTGATGCCCTCGAAGGAGAACACCTCGTTGCCCGTGAGGCCGATCGTCGCGGCCGACTCGCCGGCGGGGAACTGCAAGGGAAGGACGCCCATGCCGATGAGGTTCGAGCGGTGGATGCGCTCGTAGCTCTCGGCGACGACGGCCTTGACGCCCAGGAGCGCGGTGCCCTTCGCGGCCCAGTCGCGGGAGGAGCCGGAGCCGTACTCCTTGCCCGCGAGGACCACGAGCGGCGTGCCGGCCTTCTGGTAGTTCATCGCGGCGTCGTAGACGTAGGCCTGCGGCGCGCCGTCCTGTGAGAAGTCCTTCGTGAAGCCGCCCTCAACTCCGGCACCGGAGTTGAAATCGGCCAGAAGCTGGTTCTTGATGCGGATGTTCGCGAACGTGCCACGGATCATGACCTCGTGGTTGCCGCGGCGCGAGCCGTAGGAGTTGAAGTCCTTGCGCTCGACGCCGTGGGCGAGCAGGTACTGGCCCGCGGGGGTCTCCGACTTGAACGAGCCGGCCGGGGAGATGTGGTCGGTCGTGACGGAGTCGCCGAGCTTGAGCAGCACGCGCGCGCCCTCGATGTCGGAGACGGCGTCCGGCTGCGCCTTCATGCCCTCGAAGTACGGGGGCTTGCGGACGTACGTGGAGTCGTCGCTCCACTCGAACGTCGAGCCAGTCGGCGTCGGGAGGGACTGCCAGCGCTCGTCGCCGTCGAAGATCGTCGCGTAGGACTTCGTGAACATGTCCTGGTCGATCGATGCGTCCATGACCTGCTGAACCTCGGTCGGGTTCGGCCAGATGTCCTTGAGGAACACGTCGCTGCCGTTCTGGTCCTGGCCGAGCGGCTCCGTGTCGAAGTCGAAGTCCATCGTGCCGGCGAGGGCGTAGGCGATGACGAGCGGCGGGGACGCGAGGTAGTTCATCTTCACGTCCGGGTTGATGCGGCCCTCGAAGTTGCGGTTGCCGGAAAGGACCGACGTGACCGAGAGGTCGTTGGCCTGGACGGCCTCGGAGATCTCCGTCTCGAGCGGACCGGAGTTGCCGATGCACGTGGTGCAGCCGTAGCCGACCGTGTAGAAGCCGAGCTTCTCGAGGTAGGGCACGAGGCCCGACTTCTCGTAGTAGTCCGTGACGACCTTCGAACCCGGGGCGACGGACGTCTTGACCCACGGCTTGGACGCGAGGCCCTTCTCGACCGCGTTGCGCGCAAGGATCGCGGCTGCGAGCATGACGGACGGGTTCGACGTGTTCGTGCACGACGTGATCGAGGAGATGGTCACGGCACCGTGGTCGAGCTCGAACTCGCGGCCGTCGGCCATCTTGACGTGGGTCGGCTTGGACGCGCGCCCGAATGCCCCACTCGCGGCGGACTCGAGCGGGTTGGAGAGCCGCGCCGTCTCGTGGACGTGGCTGTCCGCCTCGGTCGTCGTCGGCGCGTCCGAGGCCGGGAAGGACTCGTCGAGCGTCTCGTCGACCGTGCCGTCCTCGACATGGCCGTCGCCGATCTCGACGTAGTTGTGGAGGTCCTTGCGGAACTGCTCCTTCGCGTCGGAGAGCTCGATGCGGTCCTGCGGGCGCTTCGGCCCGGAGATCGACGGGACGACGGTCGAGAGGTCGAGCTCGAGGTACTCGGAGAACCGCGGCTCGTGGGCCGCGTCGTGCCAGAGTCCCTGCTCCTTGGTGTACGCCTCGACGAGGGCGAGGTTCTCTTCGGAACGGCCCGTGAGGCGCAGGTAGTCGAGCGTGACCTGGTCGATCGGGAAGATCGCAGCGGTCGAGCCGAACTCGGGGCTCATGTTGCCGATCGTCGCGCGGTTCGCGAGGGGGACCGCCGCGACGCCCTCGCCGTAGAACTCGACGAACTTGCCGACCACGCCGTGCTTGCGCAGCATCTCGGTGATCGTGAGGACGACGTCGGTCGCGGTCGCGCCGGCCGGGATCGAGCCCGAGAGCTTGAAGCCCACGACACGCGGGATGAGCATCGAGACGGGCTGGCCGAGCATCGCAGCCTCGGCCTCGATGCCGCCCACGCCCCAGCCGAGGACGCCGAGGCCGTTGACCATCGTCGTGTGGGAGTCGGTGCCGACGAGCGTGTCGGGGTACGCGCGGAGGACCGTGCCCTCCGGAGTCTCGACCTCGCGGGTCATGATGGTGCGCGCGAGGTACTCGATGTTGACCTGGTGGACGATGCCCATGCCCGGGGGGACGACCTTGAAGTCCTCGAACGCCGTCTGGCCCCACCGCAGGAACTGGTACCGCTCGCCGTTGCGCTGGTACTCGATCTCCATATTCCGCTCGATCGCGCCGGCGTTGCCGAAGACGTCGATCTGGACGGAGTGGTCGATGACGAGCTCGGCCGGCGCGAGCGGGTTGACGCGCTCCGGGTCGCCGCCGAGGTCCTTGATCGCCTCGCGCATCGTCGCAAGGTCCACGACACAGGGGACGCCTGTGAAGTCCTGCATGATGACGCGCGCCGGCGTGAACTGGATCTCCGTGTTGGGCTGCGCGCTCGGGTCCCACCCGGCGAGGGCACGCACATGGTCCGCCGTGATGTTGGCACCGTCCTCGGTGCGGAGAAGGTTCTCGAGCAGAACCTTGAGGCTGAACGGGAGGGATTCCGACCCCTCCACGGCGCTCAGTCGGAATATTTCGTAATCGGTGCCACCGACGTTCAGTACGCCCTTGGATCCGAAGCTGTCCACAGTGCTCAATGCACCACTCCTCTCGCAACACTGCCATCTTTGCCGCGCGGAAGGGCCGTTGCTAGTTAGGTGAGCCTAAGCTAGCTTGCGCCCGCCGCGCACTGGCTCCCGGCGCCACCGCCCATCCTAGTTCCGCGCGCCGGGCCTGGGCAGAGCGACCGTCACATGCGTTCCAGTCCGGTTCTTCAGGCCACCAGGACGCGTCCCGCCCGACACGCCGCCTATTCAACTGATCGAGGAGAATCAACCGGACTGGAATGGGGGTCCGCCTCACCCTCACCGCATGACGCGCCCCGTCAGCGCCGCCCGAATCTCGGCAACGATCCGCTCGGGCTCGTTCCACACGGTCTCCGGTACGTATCGGAGGCAGCGGTAGCCATACAAGGTCGCCGCATTGTTCCGCCCGCGGTCGCGCCGCGCCGACGCCCGGTCGCTGTGATAGGCCAACCCGTCGATCTCAATAATGAGGAACCCGGCGATGAGGAAGTCGACCCGACCGACGCCCGGAACGAATGCCTGGGGTTCCACGTCCACACCTAATTCGCGCGCGATCTCCAAGAGGAGGAGGAGGGCCTCAGCCTCCGGCAGCGATTCGACTCGAGGATCGACGAGTCGGAGCGTTGTGAGGACCCGGCCAGATTTGCGCGCCAAGAGGTCCTCCTCGAGGAGCTCAATCCGGAGGCCGTGCACCCTGACGGCCGATGCAACAAGCGGAACGGCCACGTTGGCTGGGAGGCAGCGAAGGGCGTGAAACACGACGTCCTCGACGGCCGCCAAGGGGAGCGTGTGGTGAGCGGGGTATCGAAGGCCTCGGTGGAACAACGGGGTCGCGGGGCCCGAAGTCCCGCGCAGGTATCCGTGAGGACACCCGAGATGGACCTGCCGAGGAGCGCTGCGAATCCAGAGCCCGTAGTCACGCGCAGCCGACGCGCAGCTGACTACTCCGTTGTGCATGATCGCCGCGAGGTAATCGCTGCGGCAGTCAGGCATCGCGTAGACACCTCGCTTCGGTCTCGCAACATGGCTTGAGAGAAAAACCAGATCGCTCCGCCCGAGGCCGGCGTCAAGGAGCGTCCTGGCACGGGCCACACCGCCGAGCGACTGCAAGAGCTTAAGAGGGTCCATCCCCCAAGCAGTTCACGTCAGTCATCGCCGTGGGGACGCAAGCCGGCCCATGTGGACAACACGCCCATTCCACTTCTGGGGAGGGCGATTGCGGCACGTCGAGGCGCGCGTTCCAGTCCGGTTCATCTGCCCTCGGAATCGTGCTCTGGCGGGACACGCCGCGTTTCGACCGATCGAGGAGAATCAACCGGACTGGACCGCGGGCGGCGCGAGGCGGGCTCAGGCGCCGGGCCGCAGCAGAGCGACCGTCCGCCCCGTCCCCCACCCTGATCCGGGCGGGCTCAGGATCCGGGCCGCAGCAGAGCGACCGTCTCTACGTGGTGGGTCTGCGGATACAGATCGAACGCCCGGAGCCACTCGAGCCGCCATCCGGCCTCCCGGAACCAGCCGAGGTCTCGCGCGAACGACGCTGGGTCGCATGCGACGTACGCGACGGCCCTGGGAGCGGCGTCCACGAGCTGGCGAACGACCTCGCGGCCGGCCCCCGCGCGCGGCGGGTCGAGGACGACGGCGTCGAAGCGCCCGCCCGAGCGCTGCCGCAGGACCCGTTCGACGCGTCCCTGGACGACGTCGACATGCCGCTGATGCTTGAACGTCCGGCGCGCGTCCCTGCTCGTCCCGGGCGAGCCCTCGACGGAGAGGACCGAGCCGGACGGCCCGACGGCCGCGGCGAGCGGCGCCGTGAACAGCCCCGCGCCGGCGTACAGGTCGGCGACCGCCGCTCCCGTGCCCAGAACGGGACCGACGGCGTCGAGCACAGCACCCATGAGCGTTTCGGGCGCTCGTCGGTGGATCTGCCAGAACCCTTCACCCGTCACGGTGTAGTGGTAGCCCCCCGCTTCTTCGGCGACAGAGCCGTGGCCGCGGAGGGTGAGCGGTGTCTTCCCGCGAGGCCCGACGGCGCTCACGGACGCGCTCGGATCCACGGCCTCGACGAGCTCCTTGAGTCGCGCGGACGGAAGCTCCTCGGCGAGCGTGAAGACGACGAGCGGCGGCGTCCCGGCCGCGGGCGCCGCGACCTCGACCCGCTCGACGCCGGTCAGGTCCACGTCCCAGAGCCCGAGCTTCGAGATCGCATCGACCGCGAGCGGCATGTCGTGCACCGCGATCGTCTCAGTCGAGCGATGGGCGTGCATCGCGAGCCGCCCGCCGTCGTCGACCGCGAAGCTGCAGCGTGTCCGCCAGCGGAGACCGTCGTCGTCGGCCGCGCCAGCGCGTGGCGACGCGCTTGGCACCGCCTCGACCTCGACGTCGAGCTCGAGGCGAGCCAGGCGCTCGAGCTGCTCGCGCACGACAGCGGCTTTGAGCCTGCGCTGCTCCGCGAGGTCGATGTGCCCGAACTCGGCCCCTCCGACGGGGAGTCGGCCCTCGGCGTAGGCCGCGAGCGCGTCCGCCGGGGCCCACACGTGCGGGCGCCGGGCCGGCGAGGCCTCGATCACGTCGACGACGTCGGCCCGCCAGAACTTCTTCCCTTCCTCCGCCTCCGTGAGGCGTACCCGGACGGCTTCGCCCGGAAGGCCATGGCGGACGAAGACGACGCGGCCCTCGTGGCGCGCGACGGTGTGCCCGCCATGGGCGATGGCCCCAAGCTGCAGGTCAAGAAGTGTGTTCATAGCTCCTGGAACCTCCGTGCGTGCTCCGACGACTTGAGCTGCCACGGGACGCTCGCGACCATGACGCCGGGCTCGAAGTGGAGGCGGGCCTTGATCCGGAGTGCCGTCTGATTGTGGACGAGCTGCTCCCACCATTTCCCGACGACGTACTCCGGGATATACACGACGATGAGGTCGCGTGGCGACTCGCGCCGCACGTTCTCGATGTAATCGAGCAGTGGCGTGACGGTCTCGCGGAAGGGACTCGCGAGGACCGTGAGCGGCACCGGGATGTCGAGCTTTTCCCAGTCGGCGACCGTTTGGGCCGTCTCCTCGGGGCTGATATCAACGGTGACGGCGTCGAGCCGCGAGGGGCGGGACGCGCGTGCGTAGGCGAGCGCGCGGAGAACCGGCTTGCGCACGTGGGAGACGAGGAGGACGGCGTGCACACGGCTCGGGAGGGCACGCGCCGACGAGTCGTCGCCGACCGCGAGCTCGCGCGCGACCCTGTCGTAGTGCGCGCGGATGCTCCACATGATGAGGAACAGGACGACCATCGCGAGGATCGCGATCCATGCTCCGTGCTCGAACTTCGTAATGAGCACGATCACCAGCACCGTCGCGGTCATGGCGAAGCCGATCGAGTTCACAACCCGCGAGCGCACCATGCGCTGCCGGACATGACGGTCCTTGACGCGCTTGAGCTCGCGGGTCCAGTGCCGGATCATGCCGAACTGGCTTGACGTGAAGGAAACGAAGACGCCGACGATGTAGAGCTGGATGAGCTTGGTGACGTCGGCGTCGAAGGCGATGATGAGCACGAGGGCGCCCGCCGCGAGCGCGAGTACCCCGTTGCTGAACGCGAGGCGGTCGCCGCGGGTCCGGAGCTGGCGCGGGAGATAGCCGTCCTGCGCGAGGATCGACCCGAGGATCGGGAAGCCGTTGAAGGCCGTGTTGGACGCAAAGACGAGGATGACGCCCGTCGCCACGACGACGATGTAGAACGCGATGCTCCCGCTGCCGAAGACGGCGTCGGCGATCTGACCGATGGCCGGGGTCTGGACGTAGTCGGCCGGAAGCGGCTGCCCGTTCTGTCGGAGCCCCATGGCGGGATCCTGCACGAGGTGGACGTGGGTCGTGTTCGCGAGGAACAGGATTCCGGCGAGCATGCTCGCCGCGACAGCGCCGAGGAGAAGCAGCGTCTTCGCCGCGTTCTCGCTCTTGGGCGCCCTGAAGTTCGGCACGCCGTTGCTGATGGCTTCGACGCCCGTGAGCGCCGCGGCACCCGAGGAGAACGCCCGCAGGAGGAGGAACCCGCCGGCGAGGCCCACAAGGCCCTGGTCGAAATCCGGGGAAGGAACGATCTCGAAGGCCGCGCTCGCAGCCGGCTTGAGGTTGCCCGTGAGGAACTGCACGAGCCCCACGAGCGTCATGCCGAGGATCGAGGCCATGAAGACATAGGTCGGTGCTGCGAAGACGGTGCCGGCTTCCTTGACGCCTCTCAGATTGACGAGGGCGAGGACGAGGACGCCGATGACGGCGATCGCCGACCGCTGGCCGGCCAGGAACGGGAGCGCGGTCGTGAGGTAGCTCGCGGCAGACGAGATCGAGACCGCCACGGTCAGGACATAGTCGACGAGCAGGGCGGACGCGACGGTGAGACCCGCAACGCGGCCGAGGTTGGTAGTCGCGATCTCGTAGTCGCCTCCGCCTGAGGGGTAGGCGTGGACGTTCTGGCGATACGACGCGACCACCGTGAGCAGAACAAGGATGACGGCGATCCCGACCCACGGCGAGAAGGCCACAGCACCCACGCCCGCGAGTGCGAGCGTCAGGAGGATCTCATCCGGGGCGTACGCGACGGACGAGAGCGCGTCCGAGGCGAAGATCGGGAGGGCGATCCGCTTCGGAAGAAGCGTGTGGCTCATCCGGTCGTTGCGGTAAGGCCGCCCGACGAGCACCCGTTTGACCGCGTTGAGTATCTGCAGCACTCTGACACGGTATGCGCTGCGCGCGGCAAGTCATAGTCTGCGCCCGCGGGACACGACGCGACCGGCGGCCGATTCGATAGATTGGGTCTCGAGCCTCCATGCACGGAGGCGGGCCGGCTTGATGTCGGCTGAGGAAGCAAGGAGCATGCGTGGCGCATTACGTGATCATGGGGTGCGGGCGCGTCGGCGTCTCCCTCGCCCACACGCTCGAGGACTCGGGGCACTCGGTGGCCATCATCGACCAGGACGACCGGGCGTTCCGCCGCCTGCGCCGGACGTTCGGCGGCCGGAAGGTCACGGGAATCGGCTTCGACCGCGACACGATGAAGCAGGCCGGCATCGAGGGGGCCTACGCCTTCGCGGCCGTCTCGAGCGGAGACAACTCCAACATCCTCGCGACGCGCGTTGCGCGCGAGACATTCCATGTGCCCCATGTCGTCGCCCGCATCTACGACCCGGGCCGCGCCGAGATCTACCAGCGGCTCGGAATCCCGACGGTCGCCGCGGTTCGCTGGAGCGCCGATCAGGTGCTGCGCCGCATCCTCCCAGAGGCCGGGATCGCGGGCGATTTCCGCGACGCGTCGGGCCAGCTTGTGCTGACCGAGGTGGACCTCGACCCCTCGTGGCTGGGCCAGCCGGTGTCGGCGATCGAGAGCGCCGCGCGAGTCAGGGTCGCGTATCTGACCCGGTTCGGCGAGGGGATCATCCCCGGCCCGGGCACGGGCTATCAGGAGGGCGACACGGTCCACGTCATGATGCGCCTCGACGATTCGTCCGAGGTGGCCCGCATCCTCGCCGCGCCGCCCGCCAAGGAGGGCATGTGAAAGTCATCATCGCGGGAGCCGGAAGCGTGGGCTCCTCCATCGCGCGCGAACTCCTCGCCCACCGGCACGAGGTCCTCCTCATCGACCCGAAGCCCGAAGTCATCGGACGGAGCGGGCTCAGGGGCGCCAAGTGGCTCATCGGCGACGCGTGCGAGCTCTCGACGCTCAAGGAGGCCCAGGTCGACGGCGCCGACGTCGTCGTCGCCGCGACGGGCGACGACAAGGTCAACCTCGTCGTCTCCCTTCTGGCCAAGACCGAGTTCGGCGTGGGCCGCACGGTGGGTCGCGTCAACAATCCCAAGAACGACTGGATGTTCGATGGCTCGTGGGGCGTCGACGTCGCGGTCAACACGCCGCGCCTCATGACCGCGCTAGTCGAGGAGGCGGTCGAGATCGGCGACGTCGTGCGGCTCCTGACGCTCCAGACCGGCGTCGCGTCACTCGTCGAGTTCACGGTGCCGCACGGCTCCGACCTCATCGGCCGGACCGTCGGCCAGATCGACTGGCCCACGGACGCGACCCTTGTCGCGATCCTGCGGGATCAGGCACCTCTCGCGCCGAGCAGCGACGACGTCATCGACCACCGCGACGAGCTCTTCTTCGTCTCGACGATCGCTGCCGAGGACGAGCTCCGCGTGCTCCTCTCGCCCGGCGCCGGCGATGCGGAATCCGACGAGCTCGTGTCCGACGAGACCGAGGACGACGGCTTCGACGGCTGACGCGACCGCGTCGGCGGTCGACCCTTAGGGGCGCGCGTCGCCCTCCGCGGCGCGGGCGGCGTCCTCCGGCGCGCTCGCGATCACGCGAGTCACAAGCCAGGCAAGCCAGAGGCCGAGCGCGTAGAGGGGCACCCCGAGGATGAGCCGCATCGCGCCGAGGGCGACGAGCCCGGCGTCGCCCATGAGGTAGAGCGGAACTTCGACGACGAGCCGCAGCGCGAGCACGGCAACCATGATCCACGTGCCGATCCGGTACTGCCGGGCTCTGACGGCGTCCCCACGCCAGTGGAGGCCCTCGTTGCGCAGGAAGCCGAACAGGACACCGATGAGCGGCCAGCGGACCGCGATCGAGATGGCGAGCACGAGGATGTAGGCCGCGTTCGTGACGAACCCCGACACGTAGAAGTTCTCGGCCTTGCCGGTGAAGAGCGCGAGAGCCGCGGACACGCCGATGCCGACGATGCCCGCGAACGCCTGGGTCGGCGTCGATCGCCCTGCGAGGCGGGCGACGACGAAGACGGCGGCGACAGCCACCGAAAGAACGGCGGAGAGCACGAGGTCCTTGAGAGCCGTGAACGCGACGAGGAAGACGAGCCCCGGGAGCACGCTTTCGACGACGCCGCGGATGCCGCCCGCGCTGCGGAGCACGTCGATGCGACCGTCCTCGTGACGATGCAGTCCGGCCTTCGCGGCATATGCGCTCGCGATCTCCCGGGCGAAGCCCGAGCGCCCGGCCTCCCGGTCCTCGTGTTCCTTGTGCTCTCCGGCGGGGCCCATGGCTGCCTCTCCTAGTCCTTCTTAGTCTTCCTTCGCGAGGATCTCGTAGCGGGGGTTGTAGATGGTCGGCTCGCCCCGGTGCGTCGAGAGCATGCCCGAGAACCGCAGGGGCGTGCCGGCACTGACCCCGCGAAGACGCCGACGGCCGAGCCAGATGAGGCGGACGGCGGGGCCGCGACCCGGATGCGGCGCGCTCCTCGATTCGATGAGGGCGCTGAAGCTGGGAGCCTCCGACGGTGGCACGAACGTCACCGAGCGGATGACGCCCTCCCCCGCGACTCGGCCCCGATCCGGGAGCCGGGAGAAATCCGACGGGATCGCGGTCGGACCGTCAGCCAAGATGCGTGATCTCCGGGCCGCGTTCCGGCGCGCTCGGAGCTTGATCCGGCGACGCGTCCGACGCCTCGCCCTCGGCCTGCGCCTGATCGACCGGGAGCCGCAGGGGCAGGAGCTCGCTGGGCGGGAGCGGCGACTCGCCGCGGTCGACGACGACCGATCGGAAGAGCTCCTCGAGTTCCGCCGCCGCTCCGCGATCCGTCGTGGCGTTGCCCGAGATCACGCCGCGGAGGAACCACCGCGGGCCGTCGACCCCCATGAAGTGTGCGACGCGGTGGCCGCGGCGGCCGTCTGCCATCGACGTCGGGAGCTTCGCGATGAGCTCGGCGCCGAAGCTTCCCTCGACCTCCTCGACCGTGCCGCCCTGGCTCTCGACCGACTGCGCGATCTGCGCCCGGATCTCACCCCACAGTCCCTCAGAGCGCGGAGCCGCAAAGGCCTGGACCTGAAGGCTCGAGCCGTTGAGGTCCATCGTGACGGCGACGACGCGGCGCGTCGCCTCCTCGACCTCGAGACGGATCTGGAGGCCCTCGATGGGCCGGATGAGGATGGCACCGAGATCGACGTAGCCGACGGCGGTGTCCTTCTCGCTCGCGTCGAAGGGGCCCTTGTCAGGCCGGCCATAGCCGCTCTTGTCTGGCTCGGGGCGCCGCCGAGGGGCGCCGAGGACCGTGGGGTCCTCGGCCGTCAGCTTGGCGTTCTTGCCACGTCCGAACAGCACGTCTACAACTCCTTCAGTCAGCCGTCCTGGCGCTCCCGCAGGGCGGGGCCCGGTCCGTGCAGGCGCTATTGCGCCGAGAATCCCCCGGTGGAGCCGAAGCCGCCGGTCCCCCGCGCCGACTCCGAGAGCTCGGCGACAGGGACGAAGCGCGCGTACTCGACGCGCTGGATCACCATCTGTGCAATTCTATCGCCGCGCTGGAGGCTGAGTGTCTCGCGGACATCCGTGTTCAGGAGCGTCACCGCGATTTCGCCGCGGTAGCCGGCGTCGACGGTGCCCGGCGCGTTGACCACGGTGAGGCCGTGCTTCGTCGCGAGGCCGGACCGCGGGTGGATGAGGGCGACGTAGCCGAACGGCAGCGCGATGCTCACCCCGGTCGGGACGAGGCGGCGCTCCCCCGGAGCGAGGGTGAAGTCGATGCGCGAGCGCAGGTCGGCGCCCGCGTCGCCGGGGTGAGCGTACGACGGCGCCGGCAGGCCGTCGTCGAGCATCACCACCTCGACGTCGAGGGTCGGCCGCCACGCGTCGTGGGCCGCCGAACGGGCGATCTCGGCCGGGTCAGCCATGGCGTCGGGCTGGTCGTCAGTCGTCTGGGCTGCGGTCACCCATCCACTGTATCGGCTGGCGCGGGCCTGTCCGCCCGCTTTGGCGCTTGCGAGCGCGTAATGGAAAGCTGGAACCATGTCTGATTCGTCCTCCGCCGCACCCCTGCCCCGAGAATCCGCGGGAGCCGTCTTCAGTGAGAAGCTCTGGCCCGCGTGGTGGGTGTGGGTGGTCGTCTTCGGCATCGCGTGCGCGTGCGTCCTCGTGCTCGCGCCGATCAGCGTTGCTGCGGGCTTCACGGGCGCCGCCATCGTCTTCGTCGTGCTGTGCGGGATCCTCGTCGCGACGACGCCCGCCGTCGTCGTGACCCCGCAGGAGTTCCGCGCGGGCCGCGCCGTCCTGCCCCGCGAGTTCGTCGCCTCGGCCGAGGGATTCATGGGCGACGAAGCCACCGCCGAGCGCGGCACACGGCTCGACGGCAGGGCCTACCTGTGCCTGCGCGGATGGATCTCGCCCGTCGTCCGCGTCCAGCTCGACGATCCGGACGACCCCACGCCGTACTGGCTCGTCTCAACGCGACGGCCAGCGCAGCTCGTCGCTGCACTGGCCGTCACGCAAGGCTGACGCGCGTCAGCCCTCGCATTCCTTGCAGTAGTACAGGCCGTTCTTCTCACGGGCGATCTGCGACCTGTGGCGCACGAGGAAGCACGATGCGCACGTGAATTCGTCCGCCTGCGCGGGCAGGACTCGCACGAGCAGCTCCTCGCCGGACAGATCCGCGCCGGGCAGCTCATAGCTGTCTGCGGCCTCGGCCTCGTCCTCGTCCACCGAGGCGGACTGCTTGTCCGTGCGCCGCGTCTTCAGCTCTTCGATCGAATCCTCGTTGAGCTCTTCCTCGTTCTTGCGCGGCGCATCGTAATCGGTCGCCATAGTTCTTCGTTCACGCTCCGGTTATCGCTTCGTCACGTGGTCACTCCACGTAGTCCACTCTCTAACGCACTCGGCCCCCATTTTGTGCCCAGTGACGGGGAGATTGTTCCCGATCGGCGCCGGTTTCGCCACTCGGGAACAGAAATTGACCGTGCCGATGTCGCGGCACACCGAGCGATTGCCCGGAAATCCGAGGAAGAGGATGGCAAAGTTCTGTCGAGGACTAGGCAACGCTGGAGGCGTCGATGCGGGATCAGCCGCAGGATCATCTGCAGGAACTTCGCCTCGTCGGAGTGCACGACGACGGCCAGCACCTTCTGCTGACCGCCGGCTCGGGCGGGACATTCCGCCTGCCCCTCGACGAGGCGCTCCGGCGCGCTATCGCACGCCCGGCTCCCCAGCGGCCGGCGCCGTCCGGCGCCGCGAACATGTCCCCCCGCCAGATCCAAGCCGAGATCCGTGCCGGCGCCTCAGCGGAGAGCATCGCCGAAGCCTCCGGGATACCGCTCGCGAGGGTCCAGCGGTATGAGACGCCGGTCCTCGCCGAGCGGGAGCACATGGTGCGCCTCGCCCAGGCCGCGGAAGTCGGGCCTCCGCCGCCCGCACAGTCCGCCTTTGCCGCCGAATTCGGGGAGGGTCCCGCGCATCTTGGCGACATGGTCGCTCATCGGCTCGCCGTCCACGGCGTGGACGCGTCCACGGTCGAGTGGGACTCGTGGCGTCGACGGGACGGCCTGTGGACCGTCGTCGCACGATTCGAGCTCTCCGAAGGAGCCCCGTCGTCAATCGGCGAGGAGCCCCCCGCAACCTGGACCTTCAATCCCGTGCGCCGGACCGTCGCGAACGCGAACCGCTGGGCGCAGCAGCTGAGCGAGCTCGAGCCCTTGGACGGCCCGACGTCGCCGCGGCGCCTCTCCGTCGTCGACCGTCCCTTCGATGTCGAAGCCGAGCCGGCCCAGCAGGATGCGCACGACGCAGAAACCGATCTCCTCGACATGCTCCGGGCCCGTCGGGGCCAGCGCCTCGGGGTCGACGAAAACGCGGACGACGCCCTCGCGCTCCTGCTCACGCAGGGCATTCCGGCCGCGCATCCCCGACCGGCCGAGGGCCAGTCCGAGCGCGAAGGACGCGACGGCGAGCCGCGCCCGCGCCGGCTCGAGCCCGTCCGCGACAGCATCACCCCGATCTTCCCGCGTCTGCCCCGCGAGGACGAGGCGAGCCGTTCGTCCGAGGACGGACATCTGCGCTTGGCCCCGGGCATCTTGACGGCGACCCGGGAAGTCACCATCCTGCCCGCCGCCCCGACCCTGCGTCCGGAGCGGAGCGACACCGAGCAGGACGCGCCGTCCGAGCCGGAAGACTCGACCGACGCCGCGGCGGAACCGCCTGCATCGGGAGGGGACTCCGAACCCGCGGACGGCGACCACGAGGCACCCGCACCCGCGAGCGCCCCGGCTACGGCGGAGACGTCGGAATCGGGCGGAGCCGAATCCTCTGCGACCGACGAACCCGCCGCAGAGCCGCAACGGCGTTCGTCGCGGCCCAAGCGCTCGTCGATCCCCAGCTGGGACGAAATCGTCTTCGGCACGAAGGGCGACTAGCGCCGTCCGCATCGGCCATCGTCGACGCGCGGGTCAGTCGCCGAACGGCAAGAGCTGCTCTTCCTCGCGGAGGACGTTGGCAGTCGCAGCCGTCCGGCCTTCGCGATGGTGCCGGCGGCACAGCGTCTCGTAGCCGACCTCCTCCCCCACCTTCCCCTCGTCCTGTGCGGCGTTCACGTCCGCGATGACCACCTGGTCCCCCTCGAGGACCATGCGGCCGCCCACGGTGCGCGCGTTGTGGGTCGCCCGGCGCCCGCACCAGCACAGCGTCTCGACCTGGAGCACCTCGATGCGGTCGGCGAGCTCGACGAGGCGCCGCGATCCCGGGAAGAGCTCGGTGCGGAAGTCCGTGAGGATCCCGAACGCGTACACGTCCGCCTCAAGCTCGTCCACGACCCGCGCGAGCTCGTCGACCTGGGCGGGTTCGTAGAACTGGGCCTCGTCGCACACGAGATAGTCGACCTCGTGGCCGGATGTGCGCAGCCGCACGACCTCGTCCCAGAAGCTCAGCCCGCCCGTGACTTCGGTCGCGCCGACCCGCAGCCCGAGCCGGCTCGTGATCACGGCCTCCCCCGCCCGGTCGTGCTTCGTGAAGAGGACTCCGCGGCGCCCGCCCGCTCGGTGGTTGTAGTCCATCTGGAGCGCAAGGGTCGATTTCCCGCTGTCCATTGTTCCCGTGAAGAAGACGAGCTCAGCCACGCCGCCTCCGCTTCGCCTTCGTCGGGCCACCGGCCCGGAAGACGACGAGCGGGACGAGGCGCTCCGCCTTCGTGAGCGAGCCGTGCTGGCCCACCATCGAGAACGCGGTGGGGCGGACGCGGCGGCCGTCGTACAGGGCGATTTCGCCGTGGACGGCGACCAGGATGTCGCCGATGCGCGGCAGGACCTCCTCGCGCACGTCGCCGAAGAAGCCCGCCTCGACGGCCTCCTTCCGCGTCATGACCCAGGCCTGGCTGCCGAAGCGCTCGCGCCAGCGGTCGATCACGCGCTGCACCGCGCCGTCGCGCGCGGGATCCTCGACGTGCAGATGGACCATGCGGGGCTCGCCCGCGGTATGCCGCACCCCTTCGATGAGGTCGGCTTCCGCCCCGAAGTCGATGCGCCGGTGCTCGGGAATATCCACCATGCCGTGATCGCCCGTGACGAGGACCAGCGTCCCGCCGGGAAGCTGGGCGTCGAGGCGTCGGACGCACGAGTCGACTTCCTCGAGGGCCTCCTCCCAGGCCCTCGACCCACAGCCCGAGAGATGGCCTGCCTTGTCGAGATCGTTGAGGTAGAAGTAGAGGAGCATGCGCGGTGTCGCGGCCATCGTCTGGGCCGCGGCCGTCGAGCGTGCATGGAGAGTTTCGGCCCCGATGAACCGGCTGCCCCGCAGAGCCGCGCGTGTCATCGCCGAGCGCTCGAACTGCGGGAGGCTCACGGTCGCGACCGGGATGGTCCCGGCCATGCGCTCGAAGATGGTGGGGAAGGGCTGCCATCGGTCCGGATCGACGTCCGGGTCCCATCCCCCGAGCTGGTTCACGACGCGGTCGAGGTGCGGCGCGAGCACGTCGTAGCCGACCATCCCGTGCTGCCCCGGCGGCAGTCCCGTTCCGAAGCTCGCGAGGGACGACGCCGTCGTGCTGGGAAATGCTGCGTCGAGCGTCGTCGGGATCCCGCCCTGGCCCTCTTGCAGCTTGGCGCGCAGAAATGGCGTGTGGGCCGCCCGCTGGGTGAGAAGCGAGCGGCCGAGTCCGTCGACCATGACGACGCAGACCCGAGAGGCCGCGGGCAGGCCGAGAGCATTGTCGAAGCCCGGGAGGCCGAGCGCGGCGGCGCAGCTCGGAAGCACTTCGGTAAGGCTGCGGCGACCATACGCGGGCGGCTCGGGCAGCGGTTGCCCGACAGCCGTCACTGGCGGCCCCCGTGGCCGCGGACGCGCCCGCCGAAGCCTGCGAGCCTGGGCCGCGGGGAATCGGCCGCGGCGCCCGCCGCGCCTCCTGCCGGACCCGACGGGCTCGCCGCGTTCGCGGCGCGCAGGAGCCGAGCGAAGTGCTTCGCGGTGCTGACCGCCTCCGGCCCGTCCGCCTCGGCGCTGATTCTCAGCACAATGTCTTCCTGCGCAATGGTCCCTGTGTACCCGTGGTCGGCGTCGCAGTTCGGGTCGCCGCACGAGGCCGGGAGCATGTCGACCCGCTGGCCGCCAGACCACGCGATCGCGAGCGTGACCTCGCGGACCGGATCCCCCGGCTGGTACGCGGCGGGCTCGGAGAACACGTAGCTCAAGACCACCGTCGCAATCTGGGCGAGCGGAACCGATTCGGTCGAGACCTGTGCCGTGGTGCTCTGCGGGTCCGCCTCGAGCGGCGCTTCGTCGACGTGGGTGATGACGAGCAGCTCGTCCGTGAGCGCGAGGACGGTCACATGGCGACGGACCTCGGCGCGCTCGAAGTGGGTCTCGAGATGCACGAGGTGGGCGAGCGTCGGCGCGCCGTCGAGGGCGTCGTCGACGACGTCGGCGACGAGCCGCGGGTAGAAGCCGGTTCGCTCGAGGTCGGCGCTCAGGGTCCTCGGCGCCGCGGTCTCCTGTCCGGGCACGCGGGGGGACGGCGTATGGCTCATGCGCACCATTGTCCCAGAACCCACGTCGAGCACGCGTTCTGCCATGGTGGGCTCGCGCGGGCCTACCCTACTGCTCGGACATCGCCCTGCGGGCGGTGTCCGTGCGGTGGGCGGCATTGCCGAGCCACACGTCGGCGTGGAGGACGGTGAGTCCCGTTTCGCTCACGACGACGGGCCTGAGCTCGAGCACCGACACTTCGGGGTGCGTGTCCTTGAGGAGGGCGACGCGACCCACGAGCCCTTCGAGGGCGGCGACGTCGAGCGCCGGCAGCCCCTCGTAGCCGAAGAGCTTCTGCGCGGCGCGCGGTGCCCTGACGAGGTCGCCCACGTCCTGCGTCGTGAGCGGCGGGACGCGGTGCGCCCAGTCGTCGAGCAGCGCGACGGCATCCCCCGCGAGCCCGAACGAGACAACCGGGCCGAGCAGCGGATCCTCGATCGCCCGGACGACACAGGCCTCGCCGAGGGGAGCCATCCGCTGGACCTCGAGCTTCGCCGCCTCGCCCGGTGCCTCGGCGAGCGGTCCGTACGCGGCGAGCGACTCCTCCATGACGCCCACGGCCGAACGCAGCGATGCCTCGTCGCGGATGTCCAGCCGCACGGTCCCGAGATCGAGGCGATGGCGGAGGCTCGCCGCGGTGGACTTGACAGCGACCGGCCAGCCGAGCTCGTCGGCCGCCGCGACAGCCTCTTCCGCGCTCACGACGGGACGGGACGGGAGGACCGAGATGCCGTAGCACGCGAGGAGGGCCGCCGAAAGGTCCGGCTCGAGCCGGACGAGGTCAGTGCCCGCGGCTCCGGCCTGGGCGAGCACCCGCGCGATGAGCGCGTCCGCCGCGGCGGCGTCGTGCTCGGCCTCGAACTGGGTCCCCTCTTCCCGCGCGAGCCATTCGCTGTAGCGCACGACGGCGCCGAGGGCCGCGACCGCGTCGCCGGCACTCGTGAAGGCGGGAATCCGTGCAGGAGTCAGCTCCGCGCCGGAGTCATCGGGGATCATGCCCTCGGCGTCCTCGGGGTGGCCGAGGATGCCCGTGAACGCCGCGACGACGGGCTTCGACCGGGACGCGGCGCACTCCGCGAGGGCCTCGGCCACGGCGTGCGGCCGGACGCCCGCCGTGGGCACGAGGGCGACGACGACGGCGTCCACCTCTCCGCTGTCCATGATCTCGAGCACCCGCGCCGTGAACTCGGGAAGCGCGGTCGAGGGGCCCGAGAGGTCGACGTCCCACGCGTTGAGCCGTACGACAAGCCCACGCGACTCCGAGGTGTCCGCGACGACGCGGCCGAGCGAGACGGCGTTCGCGACCACGGCAACCCGGGGACCCGCTGGCAACGGGCCCTGGAGCACCTGGGCCACGTCGACGAGCTCCTCGAGCGTCGAGACGCGGATGACCCCGGCCTGCCGCAGCATCGCATCGAGGGCCCCCGGCGGGGCCTCGGAGGCCCGCACGGCGTGCCCGGGGGGCAGCCGGACCCCGAGCACGTCGCTCTTCGCGACGACGACGGGCTTGGTCCGGGCGAGGCGCCTCGCGATGCGCGAGAACTTGCGCGGGTTGCCGAAGGATTCGAGGTACAGGGCGACGGCGCTCGTCGCGGCGTCGTCCTCCCAGAACTGCATGACGTCGTTGCCCGAGACGTCCGCGCGGTTTCCCGCAGAGACGATGGTCGAGAAGCCGAGCCTGCGGCGCGCGGCCGCCGCATAGAGCGCGATGCCGATCGCGGCGGACTGGCTGAACAGGCCGAGCGTGCCACGGCGCGGCATGTCGGGGGCGAGGGACGCGTTGAGCCGCACGTCCGGGTCCGTGTTGACGATGCCGAGCGAGCCCGGACCGACGACGCGCATGCCGCGCGCGCGGGCGTCCCGCACGAGCTCGCGCTGGCGTGCGAGGCCGCGTTCGCCGTCCTCCGCGTGGCCCGCGGAGGCGACGACGACTCCCCTGACCCCCGCGGCGGCGCATTCCGCGACGACCTCGGCGACGTCGTCGTACGGCACCGCGACGAGGGCGACGTCGACCGGCCCGGGGACGTCCCGAATGCCCGCGTAGGTGAGCATCCCCCCGAGCTCGAGGGCCTCCCGGTTGACCGCGGCAACCCCGCCCGGGAAGCCGCCCTCGACGATATGGGCGAGGAGCTGCTGACCGATCGAGCCCCAGCGCCGGCTCGCGCCGACGATCGCGACCGACCTGGGAGCGAGGAGGCCCCGCACCGAGAGGGCCTCGGCACGATGCTCGCGCGATTCCATGACGGCACGGGACTTCTCGGTCGGGTCGATCTCGAACGCGACCATGACGACGCCGTCGTCGAAATGCCGCTCGACCGCATAGCCAGCCTCGGCGAAGACGGTGAGCATCTTGCGGTTCTCGGGCAGGACCTCCGCGGTGAAGCGGCGGATTCCGCGCTCGCGGGCCGCGGCCGCTAGGTGCTCGAGGAGAATCGAGCCGAGTCCGCGCCCCTGGTGGCGGTCGGAGATGTTGAACGCGACCTCGGCCTCGGCGGGATCGTCGAGCCGGTCGTAGCGGCCCACGCCGAGGATCTCGTCCCCGATGGTGATGACGAGGGCCACGCGATCGCGGTAGTCCACTTCCGTGAAGCGCTTGAGCTCGGCGTCGGTGAGACGCGCCTTGTAGCTGAAGAAGCGCAGGTAGACCGAGTTCTCCGACTGGCCGAGGTGGAATGCCTGAAGCGCCTCGGCATCGCTCGGGCGAATAGGCCTCAAATGGGCCGTCCCGCCGTCCCGGAGCACGACATCGGCTTCCCAGTGCTGGGGATATGCGCTGACAGAGCCCTGATCCGCCATAGGCTTAGCCTAGTTCAGGCCCCGTTCTCCCCCTCGTCATCTCAACTGTAAGGATTCAGCAAGCGTTGGCACGTCGATCGTCCCCGTCCGGGAAGTCCTCCGAAATGCTGCCCCTGGGCGACGCCCCGGCCGAGAACATCACGGACATCGATGTCGCGTCCGAGATGGAGACGTCGTTCCTCGAATACGCGTATTCCGTGATCTATTCGCGCGCCCTTCCGGACGCGCGCGACGGGCTCAAGCCCGTGCAGCGGCGCATCCTCTACATGATGAGCGACATGGGCCTGCGGCCCGACCGCGCGCACGTCAAGAGCGCCCGCGTCGTCGGCGAGGTCATGGGCAAGCTCCACCCGCACGGCGACGCCGCGATCTACGACGCGATGGTGCGTATGGCGCAGGACTTCTCGCTGCGCCTGCCCCTCATCGACGGGCACGGGAACTTCGGCTCGCTCGACGACGGTCCCGCCGCGCCCCGCTACACCGAGGCCCGCATGGCCGCCGCCGCGCTCGCGCTCACGGATGATCTCGACGAGGATGTCGTCGACTTCGTCCCGAATTACGACGGCCAGCTCATGCAGCCCGAGGTCCTCCCGGCCGCGTTCCCGAGCCTGCTTGTCAACGGAGCGACGGGCATCGCCGTCGGCATGGCCACTAACATGGCGCCCCACAATCTCGTCGAGGTCGTCGCGGCCGCGCAGCTTGTGATCGCGAACGCCGACGCGACCCTCGACGACGTCATGCAGCTCGTGCCGGGACCGGACCTTCCCTCGGGCGGGCGCATCGTGGGCCTCGAGGGCATCCGGGACGCGTACCGCACGGGACGCGGCTCGTTCCGCACGCGCGCGACCGTCGCGATCGAACAGCTCTCGGCGCGCCGCACGGGACTCGTCGTGACCGAGCTCCCGTACACGATCGGGCCCGAGAAGGTCATCGAGAAGATCAAGGACGCGGTCAACTCGAAAAAGCTCCAGGGCATCAGCGACGTCGTCGACCTCACGGACCGCAACCACGGGCTGCGCCTCGTGATCGAGCTCAAGAACGGGTTCAATCCGCACGCCGTCCTCGAGCAGCTCTACCGCTACACGCCCCTCGAGGACTCGTTCGGCATCAACAACGTGGCGCTCGTCGACGGGCAGCCCCAGACGCTCGGCCTCCTCGGGCTCCTGCGCGTCTACGCGGGCCACCGTCTCATGGTCGTGCGCCGGCGCACAGCGTTCCGGCTGGGCAAGCGCAAGGACCGCCTCCACCTGGTCGAGGGCCTCCTCGTGGCGATCATGGACATCGACGAGGTGATCCAGATCATCCGGACCTCGGACGAGGCCGCCGTCGCGCGCGAACGGCTCATGGCCGTGTACGACCTCTCCGAGATCCAGGCCAACTACATCCTCGAGCTGCGCCTCCGCCAGCTCACGAAGTACTCGCGCATCGAGCTCGAGAAGGAGCAGGACGAGCTGCGCCGCGAGATCGAGGCGCTCGAGGCGATCCTCGGCTCGGACCTGCTCCTGCGCGAGCTCGTGTCGGGGGAGCTCGGCGACGTCGCGGCGAAGTACGGCACGCCGCGCCGCACGGTGCTGCTCGAGTCCGAGGCACGGCCGGCGTCCGCGCTCGCCGCTTCGGGCGACGGCGACGCCAAGAAGGCCCCGGGCAAGGCGCCCGCCCTCGCGCTCGAGATCGCCGACGAACCATGCTGGGCGGTCCTTTCGGCGTCGGGGGTCATGGCCCGCACCGCGACCGCCGAGCCGCTCGCCGAGGGCGGCCCGCGCGTCAAGCACGACGTCTTCCGCTCAGTCGTGCGGACGACGGCGCGCGGCGAGCTGGGTGCCGTGACGTCGGCAGGGCGCATGGTGCGGCTTCAGGCCGTCGACCTCCCGGTCCTCGCCCCGGCCGCGGGACTCCCGAACCTTGCGGGCGGCGTGCCCGCGAAGGACTTCGTGACGCTCGAGAAGGGCGAGGCGCTGGTCGCGCTCGTCCCGCTCGACACGGTGCTTGCGCTCGGGACGGAGCAGGGCATCGTCAAGCGTGTCACGCCCGAATACCCGCTCAACCGCGAGGACTGGGAGGGGATCACGCTCAAGGCAGGCGACCGTGTCATCGGTGCCGCGCCGGCGGCCGACGACGATTCGCTCGCCTTCATCACGGAGCAGGCCCAGCTCCTCCACTATCCCGCGTCAAGCGTGCGGCCCCAGGGCCGGGTCGCTGGCGGCATGGCCGGCATCAAGCTCGCGGAGGGGGACAAGGTGCTGTACTTCGGCGTCGTGGCGCCGGGCGACGAGGCCGCCGTCGTCGTCACGATCGCGGGGAGCCGCGGCGCGCTCCCGGGTACCGCGCCGGGAACAGCGAAGGTGACGCCGTTCGCCGAGTACCCCGCAAAGGGGCGCGCGACGGGCGGCGTGCGCTCGCACCGCTATCTCAAGGGCGAGGATGTTCTCCTCGTGGCCTGGGCGGGCCACGGGCCCGCGAAGGCCTCCTCGACGGCGGGCGTCGCGCGCTCGCTCCCCAGCGAGCATGGTCGGCGCGACGGCTCGGGCGTCCCGCTCTCGCAGGGCGTCGAAGAGGTCGGCCCGAGCTTCGGCTGATCGGTTTCGGACCGTTTGCGGTCCGATCGAGGATGTGCCACCCTTGAGGTAGATGTCAGACATCTTACAAATGATGTCTGTGGCCGAACGCCCAGCACAAGGAAGTGTCACTTTGCTCCTCGAAGCCGATGCGCTTGCCCCGTATCCCGCCGAATCGCTGATACCCGCCGCGGCAGTCGCCTCCGCCGTCGCCCGCTCGGGCCGCGTCCTCGTCGTGCTCGACGACGATCCGACCGGAACCCAGTCCGTCGCGGATCTGCCCGTGCTCACGAGCTGGGAGGTCGACGACTTCCGGTGGGCATTCGGCGTCGAGCTCTCGGGGTCGCGCGCGTCCGCCGTCTATGTCCTCACCAACACCCGCAGTCTCGACCCGGACGAGGCCGCGCGCCGAAACCGCGAAGTGGTGGGCGCCGCCCTCGAGGCTGCGGCCGAGAGCGGCACCGAGATCGCCTTCGTGAGCCGCAGCGACTCGACGCTCCGGGGCCACTTCCCGCTCGAGACCGACGTGATCTCGGAGGCCCTCGCCGAGCACGGTACGGCCGACGGCGGCCGCGGCGCCGTCGACGGGATCGTCATCGTCCCCGCATTCCCCGACGCGGGACGCGTCACGATCGGCGGGGAGCACTACATGCGGACGAGCGGCCCAGACGGCGCTGCCGCGCTGACCCGCGTGAGCGAGACCGAGTTCGCCCGGGACGCGAGCTTCGGCTTCTCCACGTCGTACCTTCCCGCGTACGTCGAGGAGAAGTCGGCCGGGCGGCTCGCCTCCTCCGACGTCATCGTCCTCGACCTCGGCACGATCCGCGCGGGCGCCGAGGCCATCGCCGACGCGATCGCGCCCGCCGAATCGTCGACGCCCATCGTCGCGGACATCGTGGCCGAGTCCGACTTCCGCGCCCTGGCCCTCGGGCTCGAGGCCGCCGAAGGCCGCGGGAAGAAGCTCCTCTACCGCGTGGGTCCACCGTTTGTGCGAGGCCGGATCGGCCAGGAAGAACGAAAGCCCCTCACCGCGGACGAGATCTTCCACGGCCAAGACCGCGCCCTCGGGGGCGCTGCCGCGGGCGGGCTCATCGTCGTCGGCTCGCATGTCGGACAGACGACCCGCCAGCTCGCGCGGCTCACGGAACAGCATTCGTCATCCCGCATCGTCGAGCTCGACGTCGAGCACCTCCTCGACCCGCCGCGGGCCGAGGCCTACCTCGACGCACGCGTCGCGGTCGTCATTGAGGCCCTCGCTGCGGGCGACGTCATCGTCCACACGAGCCGCACACTCGTGCGCTCGGACGACCCGGCCGAGAGCCTGCGGATCGCTCGCACGGTGAGCGCCGCCGTCGTACGCCTCGTCAACCGCGTGCTCACGACGACGCCGCCGCGCTTCGTCATCGCCAAGGGCGGCATCACGTCCTCGGATGTCGCTGCACACGGGCTCGAGATCCGCCGCGCGATCGTCCGGGGACCCATGCTCCCGGGAATCGTCTCGCTCTGGGAGCCTGTCGACGGCCCTGCGCGTGGAATCCCCTACGTCGTGTTCGCGGGCAACGTGGGCGACGACGAATCGCTCGCGGACGTGACCCGCACGCTCAGCCGCACGTTCTGATCCCCGCCCGCCCCCAGGAGACACCATGTCCGAGAATTTCATCGCGTCCGCCCGAACGTCCGTCGTCGCAGTCCTCGGGCTAGGGGCCATGGGCCTGCCCATGGCCGCACGCCTTGCAAGCCAGCTCACGGTGCACGGCTTCGACATCGCCCAAGCGCGCCTCGACCTCGCGGCCGAGGCGGGCGTCGCGACTTTTACGTCGGGTCGTGCCGCCGCGGAAGGGGCCGACGCCCTGGTCCTCGCCGTCCGCACCGGCGAGCAGCTCGATGATGTCCTGTTCGGCGCGGAGGGCGTCGCGAGCTCGCTCAGGCGAGGCTCCGTCGTCATCCTCACGAGCACTGTCGGCATCGAGGCCGTGCGGGCGGCGGCTGAGGGCCTGGCCGCGCTCGGCGTCGGCCTCGTCGACGCGCCGCTCTCGGGCGGCCCCGTCCGCGCCGGCGAGGGCGATCTGCTCATCGTCGTCGGAGCGGCGCCCGAGGACCTCGAGAAGGCACGACCCGTGCTCGAACTCCTCGCGTCGACGCTCACGGTCGTAGGGAATCGGCCCGGCGACGGCCAGGCGCTCAAGACGGTCAACCAGCTCCTGTGCGGGGTGCACATCGCGGCCGCAGCCGAGGCCCTCGCCCTCGCGGATGCCCTCGGCCTCGACCAGGCGACGACGCTCGAAGCGCTCAACGCGGGGGCCGCGGGATCATTCATGCTCGCGAATCGCGGCCCCCGCATGCTCGAGGCCTACGCCGGCGCCGGCGCGGAGGTCCTGAGTCGCCTCGACATCTTCGTGAAGGACATGGGGATCGTGGGCAAGGCGGCCCGGGCCGCGGGTCTCGCGTCGCCGGTCGCGGCAGCGGCCGAGCAGCTCTACCTCCTCGGGCAGGCGCAGGGCCTCGCTGCGCATGACGATTCCGCTGTCATCAAGGTCATCGCGCCGGAGAAGCGCACCGCAGCCGGCCAGTAGACTGCGGGCATGGCGATCACCCCTGACACCAAGGACTGGACTTGGGTCCTCACCGAGCGGTGCCCCGAATGCGGCTTCGAGGCGACCGGCCTCACACCCCGTGACGTCGCCCGGCGGGTGGACTCCACCCTGCCTCGCTGGGACGCGGCGCTCCGCCATGCGGAGGTCCGCAAGCGCCCCGACGAGCAGACCTGGTCGCCACTCGAATACGGCTGCCACGTGCGGGACGTCTTCGAACTCTTCCGGCACCGGCTCGAGCTCATGCTCGCCGAGGACGGCGCGAGGTTCGCGAACTGGGATCAGGACGCGACGGCGCTCGAGAAGGCCTACGCGGACTCGGACCCGGAAGCGGTGCGGGCTGAGCTGGCGGAACGGGGCGCGTCCGCGCGCGACGCGTTCGCCGCGGTGCCCGAGGAGTCCTACGGGCGCCGAGGGCTGCGGAGCAACGGCTCGGAGTTCACGGTCGTGACCCTCGCCCAGTACTTCCTCCACGACGTCGAGCATCATCTGCACGACGTCCGGGGCTAGTTGTAGGAAAGCCAGTAGTCAGTGAATCCTGCCCCTGCGGGCGTGAACGCGCCGGGATACGCGAGGGCATTCCCTGATGAATTGAGCATGACCGTCGCTTCGCCGCCCGCCGAGGCCGCGTAGTACGTCCCTCCCGCGCCGTAATACGCATTGCTGAGGGAGACGGTGCCGAAGCCTGCGAGGTCCGCGACTGCGCCGCTGCCCAGAGTGGGCCGCTCGACGACCCATTCGGCGCTGTTCCCGGGCGCCGCGACGCCGGTCTGCTGCGCCGTGACGCACGACTGCTGCGTGTAGTCGCACAGCGTGAAGTAGGCCGTCCCGTTGTTCCATGACACGGCGGCCGCAACGTCGTCGCCCACGGCGGGGACGAGGTTCGAGATCCTGAGCTCGTACGGGTCGTTCGGAACGACCTCGATCCAGAAGAACGTCGACTGGCTGCCTCCTGTCACGTCCTGTTCCGTTCCCGCTTGGATGAGCGTTCCGGACGTTCCGCCGGCCCCGCCGATCCCGGGCCAGATGGACGAGTAGGCGGGCCCGCTCCCCGTCGAGGTCACGGCCGGCACGCCCCATTCGGCCTGCGCGTAGGTCGGTGCGGTCGCGGCGGCGATATATCCGGACCAGTTGAGCGAATATTTGGTCGCGGAGGGCGCAGCCGCCCGTTCGTGCCGCGACCTCATGGCCGTGCACTGGAGCGCGGAGCGCCACGTCGCATGGTGGGCCGCCGCCTTCGCGAAGAGCGCGGCGCCCTTCGGCATGCCCGCGTCGGAGGCGGCCATCGCCCCGTCTGGGGACGTCGGCGTGAGCACAGAAACATGGGGCCCGCAGCTCGGGGCCCGGTGGGCGACGGCGGTGGGATGCGCGTCTGCGGCGGCGCCGCTGGCCGCGATGAGCACGAACGAAATGAGGCTTACGACGGTCACGAGAATTCCCAGACGCGTTTTCACAATTCTGTAAACTAAATTGCAATTCCTGTCATGTCAAAGGCATTTCAGATGCCAGAATAATTTGACATGTTCGCTTGGAGGCGTCGATTTCGTTCCGCCTCGGCACGGGTTCGGCCCGAGGGAGCGTCAGCTCGCGAGCGCGAACCGCCGGACGCCATCGCCGAGGGCGTCCAGCCGGACGAGCAGATCCCCGTCCCGAAGCTCCGCCGCGCGGTGGGTGACCATGATGACGGCGCGGTCGGCGAGGGCCGTGTGCAGGGCGGAGACGAGCTCGTGGGCAGCTTCGGGATCCAAGTGCGCCGTCGGCTCGTCGAGGAGGACGACGGCGGCGCCCGCGACGAGCGTGCGTGCGACGGCGAGCCGCTGGCGCTGGCCTCCCGAGAGCTGGGAGCCGCGGCTTCCGATCCGCGCGTCGAGCCCGCCGGGAAGCCCGCGGACATGGTCGCCGAGGCCGACGCGGTCGAGCACGGCCCACAGCTCGTCGTCGTCCGGTGCATCCTCACGGGCACGCGCGACGGCAAGGTTCCCACGGAAGGTCGAGTCGAACAGATGGGACTCCTGGGGGCACCATGCGACGCGGCCGCCGACGCGGACGGCCCCGGCGCGCGGCGCAAGGAAGCCGAGGAGCACCGCGAGAAGCGTGGTCTTGCCGCTTCCCGATGGTCCTGCCACGATGAGCCACTCCCCCGGGTCAACGACGGCGTCGAGGCCACCGAAGACGTCATGGCCCCCTGGCCATCCCGCCGCCAAGCCCTCGATCGCCAACCCCTCAGAGGGCCGGGGCATTTCGGGGTGCGGCCCCGCGGAAGGCTGCACGGCCCGCGCGTCGCCCTCGCGCGAGGCCTGCACTAGGCCACGCAGGGCTGAACGGAGTGCGGGAACCCGCTGGGCCGCGGTGCTCGCCGCCGCGAACGGCTCGGCGAGCGCGAGCTGCAGCATGACGACGGCGGCCAGGACCGGCGCGGGCGCGCTGCCCGGCGCGAGCGTTGCGACGGCGGCGAACCCCATGGCCAAGACGACGAGGGACTTGCCGAGCCCCTCCGCGGCGATTCCGCGGCGCTCGAATGCGGCCAGTCGGCGATCGTCCGCCGTGATGGACGCGAGGACTCGCGGCGCGAGCCCGTTGGCCTTGATGTCGTTGGCCGCCGAGAGCACCTGCCCGATCCTTTCGAGCAGGCGCGCTCGCCCGGCCTGGATGTCGCGTGCGGCACGGCGGTCCGCCCAGAGGGTTGCGATCGGTGCAACCACGAGTGCCGCCAGTTCGGCGCACGCCAGCGGGGGAACCTGCCCCGGCAGGAGCCAGCCAATCGCGACAAGCGAAGCCACGCCAACGAGGACAGCTGTCGCGACGGGCTGGACGACGCGCGGAAGCTCGTCCCGGACGGACTCGGCGTCCCCGATAAGGCTTTCCAGCGCGGCGCCCGGGACGAGGAGCCGACGCGCGCTCAGGCCACGGGACGCGAGCGAGCGCCAGAGCCTGTCGCGCAGTGCCGTGAGGGTCGCGAAGACGGCGGCGTGGGTCGCGAGCCGCTCGGCGTAGCGGAGCACCGCGCGCGCGATCCCGAAGAACCGCACGCCGACGATCGCCGCGAGAAGGTACAGGATCGGCGGATGTTCGGCGGCGCGCACAATGAGCCAGCCGGAGAGGCCCGCGAGCGCCGCGGCCGCCGACGCGGACCCGAGCCCTGCGAAGGCGGCGAGGAGATACCGGGCCAGGTCAGGGCGGGTGAGGCTCCACAGCGCGCGGAGGGTCGCTCCGGGCGCCGCCGCCCCGTCGTCGCACGGTATTGACCCCGCGCGCGCGGCACTCTCATCCGGCGCGAACGAGTCCACCTCGAAGCGGCCCGCGACGGGTGGAGTCGCGGGCTCCGCGACCTCGCGTGGCGCGGCCGCGAGCTCGACGCGAGTGGTGGCGAGCGCCGCCGTCGCGGGATCGTGGGCGATGAGCAGCACGGTCGCGCTTCCGCGGAGAGCCGCGATAGCGGCCTCGACGGCGCTGGCCGATCGCGCGTCGAGATGGGCGGTGGGCTCGTCGAGGAGCACGAGGGTCGCGCCCGCGCGGACGCGGAGGAGGCCGCGGGCGACGGCGATGCGCCGCTGCTGCCCGGGGCTCAGCTCCGCGGGGGCGGCCGAGGCGAGTCCCGTGCACAGGACGGCATCGAGCACGTGGGCGACGGCGGCTTCAGCCTGATCCCCGGGGATCCCCTCTGCGGCGAGGGCGAGCTCGGCGCCGACGCTCGGCTCGGTGAACTGCGGATGCTGCGGAACGTAGGCGATGCGCTCGGGCTCTGCCCCCGCGAGCGCGCCGCGGACGCTCGCCGCGGCGCCGTCACAGACGAGTCCGGCGACGACGTGCAGGAGCGTCGTCTTGCCGGCCCCGCTCGGCCCCGCGAGCAGCGTGATCTCCCCCGCGGGGGCCGTGAAGGAGATGCCGTCGAGCACCGCGTCGTCGCGGCCGTCATACCGGACGCGGAGGCCTTCGGCGCGCAGGGCGGTCGGCGCCGAAAGGCCAGGTTGATCAGACGCGATGCCGGCGGCTCGCGCGAGCGGGGTGCCGTGCGGACGGGCGATCGCGTCCTCGGCCCGCCGAAGGGCCTCGATTCCGTCCTGGCTCGCATGGTGCGCGGTTCCAAGGTCGCGCACTGGCTGGAAGCACTCGGGGGCGAGGACGAGGGCCAGGATGCCGGTCTCAAGCGGGAGCTCGCCGTTGACGAGCCGAACCCCGATGAAGACCGCGACGACCGCGACCGAGATGGTCGAGAGAAGTTCGAGCGCGAGTGAGGACATGAACGCGACCCTCAGCGTCGCCATCGTTCGGGCCGAGAACTCCTCCGAGATGGAACGGAGCGCCCTGCGCTGCTCGCCGGCCCTTCCGAGGCCGACGAGGACGGGGAGCCCCTGGGCGAGCTCGACGAGGTGTGTGCCGAGGCGGGCGAGGGCGTGCTGCGCCGCCGCGACGCGATTCTCGGTGTGCTTGCCGATGAGGATCATGAAGACGGGGACGAGCGGCAGAGTGAGCGCGATGATGAGCGCACTCACCCAGTCGGCTCCCAGGACGCGCGCGCCGACGAGCAGCGGAATCGCGGCGCATTGCACAAGGGCCGGGAGGTACGCCGTGTAGTACGCGTCGAGGGCGTCGAGGCCGCGCACGGCAAGCACGGCGGTCGCGGCAGCCGACGACGCGACGCGGGCAGCGCCGTCGTCCTCTGCCCCCGCCGGCCCGTCCGGCGCGGCGCGGCCGCCGTGCTCGAGGGCCCCGCCCACGAGCCGTGCTCGGAGCTCTTCGCGCACGCCCACTGCGGCCCAGCGCCCCGCCTGGAGCGAGCCCCACTCCGCCACCGCGCGCACGACGACGCCGGCAGCCGCCATGAGCGCCGCCCCGCGCCACGCGCCCGGCCCGTCGGGCGCGCCGGCGAACGCGTCGGAGAGGCCGGTCGCGAGGCCCTGCGCGACGAGCACGAGGCCAGCGGCCTTGGCGACCGCGAGGACGCCGAGGACGGCGAGCGCGGCCTTGGTCGTGCGGCCGGGCGGGACGCTGGGGCGCATGGGCTCAGGCTCCTGCCGCGGGCGAGCCATCCGCGGGGCTGCGGCCCGTCACGATCCGGGCGACAAACGCGGGCACGACGTTGTGTGCGCTCGGGATGCTGCCCACCGTGATCCGCTTGCGGAACACCCAGTAGGTCCAGCTCTGATACGCGAGGACGAGCGGGAGGCCGATGAGCGCGACGACCGTCATGAGCCCGAGCGTCGTCGCGGACGACGACGCGTTCGTGACCGTGAGGCTGTGCGCCGCGTCGAGGGTCGAGGGAAGCACGACGGGAAACACGGCGCTGAAGATCGCTGCCGCGCCGGTCGCGAGGAAGCCCGCGAGGAGCAGAAACGCGCGGCCTTCCGATCCCCTGTTCGCGAGCATCCACGATGCCAATGCCGCGACGGCCGCGAGGCCCGTGAGGACCCAGCTCCACCACTTGCCGTCGGCGAGCTGGACGACGGCGACCCACGCGACGAGCGGAAGGAGCCCGAGGGGCATCCAACGGCGGAACGAGCGGTGGGCCCTCGAACGGATCTCACCGTCGGTCTTGAGCGCGAGGAAGGCGAGCGCGTGGACGAGCGCAAAGGCGACGACGGCCACGCCGCCGAGCACGGCGTACCCGTTGAGCCACGCGAACGGCCCTCCCACCCGGTCGCCGTTCGCGTTGAGGGGGAGGCCGGTCGTCGTGAGGGCGAGCATGGCCCCGACGCAGAACGCCGCAACTCCCGAGCCGAGCGCTATGGCCCAGTCCCATGCGCGCGTCCACCGCTCCGAGACGATCTTGCCGCGGTATTCGAACGCGACAGCGCGGAAGATGAGCGCGACGAGGGCCAGGGTGAGCGGCAGGTACAGGCCAGAGAACAGCGACGCGTACCAGCGCGGGAACGCTGCGAAGGTGGCGCCGCCCGCGGTGAGGAGCCACACCTCGTTGCCGTCCCACACGGGGCCGATCGTGTTGAGCAGCACGCGCCGCTCGGCATCGCTGCGGGCGAAGAGCTTCATGAGCATACCGACCCCGAGGTCGAAGCCTTCGAGGAAGAGGTAGCCGATCCAGAGGACGGCGACCGCGGAGAACCAGACGGTGGGCAGAACTTCTGAAGACATGGTGCGCTCCTAGTAGGCGAAGGCCAGGACGTCGTCGGACTGCTTGCCGTCTCCCGGCCCGTCCCCTTTGCCACTGTGCGGGGCCGTGAGCTCGGGCATCGCGGAGGCGACGCCGCCGCGCGTGTAGCGCCACAGAAGCCGGACCTCGACGACCATGAGGGCCGCGTAGATGAGTGTGAGGACGATGAGAGAGGTGAGAATCTCTCCTGCGCTCACGCCCGGCGAGACGGCGGCCGCGGTGAACATGAACACCTGATCCACGCTCCCGGCCATGGCGGGATTCGGCGCGACGACGAACGGCTGGCGGCCCATCTCGGTGAAGATCCAGCCCGCAGCGTTCGCGCCGAAAGGCGCGAGGATGCCGACGACGGCGAGCCGCATGAGCCACCGCGACTGCGGCACCGTGCCCTTGCGCGTGAGATAGAGCGCGACGGCGGCAGCAAGGGCTGCGAGCCCGCCGAAGCCGATCATCATCCGGAAGCCCCAATAGGTGACCTCCATGACGGGTACGTACTGGATCGGCTGGCCGGCCCGGTCGCCGTAGATGGGATTGTTCGGAAGGTTCGTGCCGTAGGCGTGCCTGTACTGGCTCTGGAGGCTGTTGACGCCCTTGACGTCGGTCGAGAAGTCGCCCTTTGCGAGGAAGGAGAGGAGGCCCGGGATCTCGATGACCGCGGCCACGTTCGAGCAGTCCTTCGAGCCGACGTCGCCAACGGACAGGACGGAGAAGCTCGTCCCGTCGTGGCACGCGGCCTCGGCCGCGGCCATCTTCATGGGCTGCTGCTCGAACATGAGCTTGCCTTGAATGTCACCCGTGATCGCCGTGCCGGCAAAGGAGATCATGGCGACGACGGCACCGATGCGCAGGCTGCGCAGCCACACGCGGTGGTCGGTCCGGTCGCGGCCCGGGAGCTCGAGGTCCTCCCCGGGGATCACGCGCCCGTCGGCGCCCGCCGTGTCGATGCCGTCGCGCCGGCGCTGCCACAGGTGGTACCACGAGATGCCGAGGAGGAACGCTCCCGCGACGCCGAGGGCGCCGAGGAGCGTGTGGGGCACGGCGACAAGTGCCGTGTTGTTCGTGAAGACGGCCCAGGGGTCGGTCATGACCGGCCGGCCGTTGACGACGGTCACGCCCACCGGATGCTGCATCCAGCTGTTCGCGACGATGATGAAATACGCCGAGACGGCCGAGCCGATGACGGCACACCACAGGGCGGCGAGGTGGAGGCCCGGGCGCAGGAGCTTCCATCCGAAGATCCAGAGCCCGAGGAACGTCGACTCGACGAAGAACGCGAGGAGCGCCTCCATGGCGAGCGGCGCCCCGAAGACATCACCGACGAAGCGGCTGTACTCGCTCCACGCCATGCCGAACTGGAACTCCTGCACGATGCCCGTCGCGACGCCCATGATGAAGTTGATGAGGAAGAGCTTGCCCCAGAACTTGGTCATCCTGAGGTATTCGGCCTTGCCGGTGCGTTTCCAGGCCGTCTGCATGACGGCGACGACGAGGCCGAGTCCGATGGTCAGCGGAACCATCATGAAGTGGTAGACAGTCGTGATGCCGAACTGCCAGCGGGCGATTTCCAAGGCGTCCATCTGCGCTCCTGTCGACGGCTCGAGAATCTTCTACGTTCCGTAGAAATGATTCTTCTACAGAGTGTAGAACACTTCGGTCGGGCCCCGCACCCCCACAGCACTTCCGCGCCGGCGCACCGGCACTGTCGCGCCACGCGTGCCGCCGACAGCGAACACGCTAGGCTTGTGCTGCGCCCTTCTTCTACCTCACGTAGAATGAGGGTCAGGGTTTCGGATCCATCCTGTCGGCTGGCACCCGGACCCGGGACGATCATCAGGGGAGGACAGAACGATGGCAAGCCTCGGGGAGCTCGAGCGTTCAGTGATGGACCAGCTGTGGTCCACATCGGAGGCCTCCACCGCAAATGAGCTGCGGGACCGCCTGGCCCAGAGCGAGGGGCAGGATCACGAGGCGAAGGATCTCGCGGTCACGACGGTCCTGACCGTCCTCTCCCGGCTCGAGAAGAAGGGCCTCGTGGAGCGCGAGCGCGGAACGCGTCCGCATCGCTACCGCGCCGTCTCGACGCGCGAAGACCACACGGCCCGGCTCATGCACGAAGCCCTCGGCACGGCGCCCGACCGCGAGGCCGTCCTCGCCCGCTTCATCGGCAGCGTGAGCGAGGCCGAGGCCGCGACTCTGCGCAGGCTTCTGTCGCGCGGCTGACCCGAGCTCAGTCCTTCCGGACCGGCCGTGCTCCTGACCGCGTACCTCCTCGCACTGCTGGCAGTCCTGCTCGCATGGCCGGTGCCAGTGGCCCTCTCCCGCGCGCGTTGGACATCGCGGTCACCTTTTACGGCGATGGTCCTGTGGCAGTCGATCGCGCTCGCGGGCGGGCTCTCGATGATCGGCGCGATGCTCGTCTACGGCCTCGAACCGCTCGGGGACAACCTCATCCACGCGGTGCGGCGAGCCGCCGAGATCATCTTGGGCAATCGCTCGTCGGCGGAACTGCCCTTCTGGCACTTCTTCGCCCTGTGCGCTGCGGCGCTGCTCGGAACACACCTCGTGTTCACGCTCGGGCTCACGTATGCGCGCATCACGACCCAGCGCCGGCGGCACCGAGAGCTCCTCGAAGTGCTCAGCTCGCCGTCGGGAGCCATGGAACGCACGCTCGTCATCAGCCATCCGGCTCCGGTCGCATACTGTCTTCCCGGGGGCTCGCGGTCCGTCACGGTCCTCTCCGACGGGCTCATGGAGGTCCTCACGCCGGATGAGCTCGCCGCCGTCGTCGACCACGAACGGGCCCACCTGACGCAACGCCACCACCTGCTCCTCTGGGCGTTCGAGGCGTGGCGCCAGGCACTTCCGTGGCTCCCGACCTCTCGCCTCTCCCGGCAGGCTGTGTCCTCGCTCGTCGAGATGCTCGCGGACGACGTCGCACGCCGGACTACGCCCGACGGTGTCCTCGTCCGCGCCATCGCACTCGTCGCGCTCGGCCGCAGCGAAGGGGCATCGGAAGGCGGGGCCGCCGCCGTCACAACGACTGTGGCCGACGCCCGCTCCGAGAGCGGGATGCCGGACGAAGGCGAAGCGTCCCTCGCGTCGAGGGTCGGCCGTCTCCTGAGCCCGCGGCCGCCGCTCGGCGGGGCCGCGAGGACGGCCGTGCTCGCGGCTTCTGCGCTTCTTCTCGCCGTCCCCACAGTGCTTCTTCTCGTCCCGGGGCTCACGAGCTAGGCACGGCCCCGGCCCTACGCGTCGATCCGGTCCCGGTCGAGGTTCGCGCTGCCCGAGACGATGAAGTCCTTGCGCGGGGCCACATCGGACCCCATGAGCAGCTCGAAGACCTCCTCCGCGCGCTGCGCGCTCTCGATCGTCACGCGCCGCAGGCTCCGATGGCGCGGGTCCATGGTCGTCTCGGCGAGCTGGTCCGCGTCCATCTCGCCAAGGCCCTTGTAGCGCTGCGGTGGCTCCTTGTGCTTCCGGCCCTCGGACGCGAGGCGCTTGAGGAGCGCGTGGAGCTGGGCGTCCGAGTACGTGTAGACGAGCTCATTGGCCTTGCTGCCCGGGTTGACGACCTCGACGCGGTGGAGCGGCGGGACGGCCGCGTAGACGCGCCCCGCCTCGATCATGGGCCGCATGTAGCGGAAGAACAGCGTCAGCAGGAGGGTGCGGATGTGGGCGCCGTCGACGTCGGCATCCGTCATGAGAATCACGCGACCGTACCGCGCCGCGTCGATGTCGAAGCTGCGGCCGGAGCCCGCCCCGACCACCTGGATGAGGGCCGCGCATTCGGCGTTGGAGAGCATGTCGCCGACCGAGGCCTTCTGGACGTTGAGGATCTTGCCCCGGATGGGCAGAAGCGCCTGGAATTCGGACGAGCGCGCATGGCGTGCTGTCCCGAGGGCCGAATCGCCCTCGACGATGAACAGCTCGGACCGCGTGACGTCGTCGGTCCGGCAGTCGATGAGCTTCGCCGGGAGGGTCGAGGTCTCGAGCGCCGTCTTGCGGCGCTGGGTCTCCTTGTGGAGCCGCGCTGTCACGCGCGACTTCATCTCGTTGACCACCTTCTCGAGCAGAACGGAACTCTGGTTCCGGTCCGCCCGTGCAGTCGAGTTGAGCTTCGCCGCGAGTTCCTTCTCGATGACGCGCGAGACGATCTGCCGGACCGCCGGGGTTCCCAGGATCTCCTTCGTCTGGCCCTCGAACTGGGGCTCGGCGAGGCGGACCGTGAGCACGGCCGTCATGCCCGCGAGAACGTCGTCCTTTTCGATCTTGTCGCTTCCGGCCTTGAGCTTGCGCGCATTGGTCTCCACCGCCTTGCGGAACACCTTGAGGAGCGAAGCCTCGAATCCGGCCTGATGGGTTCCGCCCTTGGGCGTCGCGATGATGTTGACGAAGGTCCGGACCGCCGTGTCGTAGCCGACCCCCCAGCGGACGGCGAGGTCGACGTCGCAGTCGCGCTCGACCTCGGCGATCCGGCTGTGCCCCTGGTCGTCGAGCACCGGCACCGTCTCCTTGAACGTCCCCGAGCCGTGGAACCGCCACGTGTCGGTGACCGGGGCGTCGATCGCGAGGAAGTCCACGAACTCCGAGATCCCGCCGTCGTGATGGAAGACTTCCTCGTGCGGGCCCGATTCCCCCGGCGTCCCAGCCAGCCGCCGCTCGTCGCGCACCGTGATCTTGAGGCCAGGCACGAGGAACGACGTCTGGCGCGCGCGCCCCACGAGATCGTCGTAGGAGAACCGTGCGTCGGAGGTGAAGATCTGGCGATCCGCCCAGTAGCGGATGCGCGTGCCGGTCACGCCCCGCTTGGCCTTCGCGACGACGTCGAGCACCGAATCCTCGACGAACGGCTCGAACGGGGCTTCTGGATTGAGACGTGACCCGGTGTCCGCGAAGCGGCCGGGCTCTCCGCGACGGAACGACATCTGGTAGGTCTTGCCGCCGCGGTCCACTTGGACGTCGAGGCGCGCCGAGAGTGCGTTGACGACGGACGCGCCGACGCCGTGGAGGCCGCCCGAGGCCGTGTACGAGCCGCCGCCGAACTTCCCGCCCGCGTGGAGCTTCGTGAACACGACCTCGACGCCCGTGAGGCCCGTCTTGGGCTCGACGTCGACGGGGATGCCGCGACCGTCGTCGTGGACCTCGACGGATCCGTCCGGGTGCAGGATGACCTTGATGTCATGCCCGAAGCCCGCGAGGGCCTCGTCGACGGAGTTGTCGATGATCTCCCACAGGCAGTGCATGAGCCCGCGGGAATCCGTTGAACCGATGTACATGCCCGGTCGCTTGCGCACGGCCTCAAGACCTTCGAGGACCGACAGGTGTCGGGCGGTGTATTCAGAGCTCGGGGTCACGCTCGAGGGGCTCCTTCATCAAGGCATGTGGGTGGGCGGTCGGGACACGCGCTATTCCACAGGGTAATCGCAACCCGCGTTTCAGCGGTTCTGCCACTCTGGCGGAGACCGAATCGGGACCCACGGCCCCGAATCAGGTCCTCCTCGTTACAGAAGCTTGATACGCCGCGAGCGAAAGTAGCCGTTTCGTGGGATGGGACAACTGGCAGTGGGGTGTTAGATGAGATGAACCGCGGAACTGCCCGGTGAAGTGAAGGAGGCCAAGATGACTTCAGCCCTTGCGGATCGCACCCTGACCGCAGTCGACCGCTGCGACCGCTGCGGAGCCCAGGCCTACGTGCTTGTGGTCCTCGAGGCGTCCGGCGGAGAGCTCATGTTCTGTGGGCACCACGCGCGCGCCGTGGAGACGACCTTGCGCCCTCTCGCATCCGAGTGGCACGACGAGACGGACCGCCTGAGCGAGAAGGCCGCCCTTCCGGAGGACTGACCTGCCGGACGACGGCGTCCGTCGCCTCGCGCGTCACGCCTCGCCGTTCGTAGCCCGAACAGCCGCCGGATAGGCCCGGACACCGATGGTGTCCGGGCCTATCCGCGTTCTCTGGGCTTCGCCGGGCGTAGGACGTGAACCATCGGGCCGGGAGAATCGTCTATAGGGACCCAGGCCCGTTTGCCGCCGCTCTCTCCTTCCGGCGGTGCGGTCGTGCCCCTGGAAAGGACAACCCGATGTTCAATGCACCGGCCCGCACTGGCCGGCTCCGCCGTTGGCTCTCCGCGGCGAGCCTCTCGGTCCTCGTCGTCGCGATGGGCACGGCCGCTCCCGCCGTCGCCCAAGCCCTCGCCTCGGCAGGATCCTCAGCCGATTCCACCACGTTCAACCAACCCGGCGACCTCCTGATCGCCGACCAATTCAACAATCGCGTCATCGAGGTCAACGCTGCCCACCAGATCGTGTGGCAGTTCGGCCTTGGCCCCAACGATTTCTCGGCCCGCTCGATCATCGGCACCAACGACGCCCAGCGAGTCGGGTCCTTCACTCTGATGGCCGGCACCGGGACACCACCCAGCACGGTGCCCGAGTGCCCGCAGGGCTGCCCTGACAACAGGGTGATCCTCGTCAACCGGTCCGGGCAGATCGTCTGGCAGTACGGGCAGTTCGGGGTGACCGGCTCGGGCCCGAACCAGCTCAATACGCCGGTCCAATCGACGTGGCTGCCCAATACGGACGTCCTCATCACCGACCAGTCCAACGAGCGGATCATCGAAGTCACGCAGTCCAAGGAGATCGTGTGGCAGTACGGCATGACGGGCGTCACGGGGATCGGATTCGATCAGCTCAACAACCCCAACAGCGCTGAACTGCTCGCCAACGGGAACATCCTCATCTCCGACGAGAACAACAACCGGGTCATCGAGGTCAACCGCCAGCACGACATCGTGTGGCAGTACCCCGAGGACCCGCGCCGCGAGCTCCTGAGCGGGGCGGCGTTCGCAAGCCGGCTTCCCAGCGGGAACACGCTCATCACGGATTCCAACAACAACCGGGTCATCGAGGTGACCATGGCAGGCGAGGTCGTCTTCAGCTACACGACCGACCTCCAGAAGGGCAGCAACCGGGCCCCTCTGCCCACGCGGGCGGTCCGCCTCGCGACCGGCAACACGCTCATCAGCGATCAGTTCAACAACCGGGTCATCGAGGTCAACCCGGCCGGCATGATCGTCCGCCAGGAAGGGCTGCTCAACGTGTCCGGGTACAGCCCCAGCACGACGACGGTCGGACTCTTCGCGCCCTATGACGCGAAGGTTGTGGGCGACTACACGGGCTTGACGCCGCCGTTCGGCTTCGGCCAATGACTCCTGAGTCAGTGGTGCCTAGGCCGGTGAGGCTTGGATGACGGGGCAACGACCCGCACTCTGAACGCATCAACAGCGAAGCGCCGGGACCCCGCGGTTGAAACCGCGGTGGCCCCGGCGCTTCGCCGTGGGGTGCCCACCAGGCAGCGCCTGGCCGGGCGGTGCCTAGTCGAGGTAGTCGCGCAGCACCTGGGAGCGCGACGGGTGCCGAAGTTTCGACATCGTCTTGGACTCGATCTGGCGGATCCGCTCACGCGTCACCCCATAGACCTTGCCAATCTCGTCTAACGTCTTCGGCTGGCCGTCGGTCAATCCGAAACGCATCGCGACGACGCCGGCCTCGCGCTCGGAGAGCGTGTCGAGGACGGAGTGCAGCTGCTCCTGGAGGAGCGTGAAGCTCACGGCGTCGGCCGGGACGACTGCCTCGGAGTCCTCGATGAGGTCGCCGAACTCGGAGTCGCCATCCTCGCCGAGCGGGGTGTGCAGCGAGATCGGCTCGCGGCCGTACTTCTGCACCTCGACGACCTTTTCGGGGGTCATGTCGAGTTCCTTGGCGAGTTCTTCCGGGGTGGGTTCGCGGCCCAGGTCCTGGAGCATCTGGCGCTGAACGCGGGCGAGCTTGTTGATGACCTCGACCATGTGGACAGGGATGCGAATGGTGCGAGCCTGGTCCGCCATGGCGCGCGTAATCGCCTGGCGGATCCACCACGTCGCGTAGGTCGAGAACTTGAAGCCCTTGGTGTAGTCGAACTTCTCGACTGCGCGGATGAGGCCGAGGTTCCCTTCCTGGATGAGATCCAGGAAGAGCATGCCGCGCCCCGTGTAGCGCTTCGCAAGCGAGACGACGAGGCGCAGGTTGGCCTCGAGCAGGTGGTTCTTTGCCCGCTCGCCGTCGTGCACGATCCGTTCGAGATCGTGCCGATACTGGGCGTCGTACGTCCCGCCATCTTCATCGAGCTTGTGCTTCGCGAACAGGCCGGCCTCGATCCGCAGCGCGAGATCGACCTCCTGTTCCGCGTTGAGCAGCGCGACCTTGCCGATCTGCTTGAGGTAGTCCTTGACCGGGTCCGCCGTCGCACCTGCAGACGTGACCTGCTGGACCGGGGCATCGTCCTCGTCGGCGTCGGAGATGACCATCGCGGCCGAACCGCGCGTCTCCTTCTCCTCGTCGGCTTCCTCGGCGTCGGTCTCGGCAGCGAGCTCTTCGTCGCCGGGAGTCACTGCATCGAGATCCGCGGCCTCGAGCTCTTCCGCCTCTGCGGGTGCGGCCGCGCCGTCCGTCGGGGCGTCTTTCGCGTCCCCATCCTTCACACTCGCGGTCTTCCGCGCCGGTGCCTTGGCCTTGGTTGCCGCCAAGGCCTTGGAGCGCGGGCCCGCCGTCGCGCGCTTGGTGGATGCAGCCTTGAGCGCCTCGGTCTCAGCCGTGGCCTTCTGAGCCGTTTCCTTCTCCGTGGGGGGCGTCACGATCACCTTCCTGCTGCTGTCCGGCGTCACCATGAGGGCAACACCACTATGACCCTGTCAAGTCCGTGCGACGCGCCATGCGCGATCCGGACCGAAGGGTCTCAAATAACAACCCTCCAGCAGCCTGATTCGTTCCCGCCGACGGAATATTCGCGAGGGACAATCTGGCTTCCGGTGCTCGGACCCGACCGGGTCTGTCGTCCATTGTCGCACGCCCTTCCCGTCTCCACGGCATTCACCACGCAATCGCGGCTATGCGACATCCTCAAGCCGCCGCCACGCTGTCTCGGGGCGCTTCGCCCAGCCCGCGAGCTCTCCACCATCGATCATTCCCGCGAAAAGCTCCGCGAAACGATATCCGGGCTGGACGGTCAGGGCACGCCTGAGATATCCGGCCGCCTTCGATCCGCGGCCGCGCGCCCAGCAGATCCAGCCGAGAAGGGACAGGGCGGGAGCACGAACCTCTGGGTCCTCGAACTCGGTAAGGCGCCGTGCCTGGCGTTCGAGGCGCGCGATCCGCCTCCAATCGGGTGCAGCGCGCGTGGCGCCGAGCAACACGGCCCCGAACTCGAGCACGGCGCCTTCGGGCCAGTCGCCTTCGCCTTCGGTCCACGCCAAGATCAAGCGCTCGACGTCCCGCGCGCTCAGCCCGCCCGGGAGCTCAGGAATCGGCCCGTCCGCGCTGTGGACCATCCCGATTGCGGGGGACCCGCGCCACGCCGCAGAGGCTCCGATGGATGCCGACACCATCGCGGCATCGCGGACGGCTGGGCGGGCCAGTGTTGCCGCCAGGAGCGCCACGCGGCGAGCCTCAGGGGCGCGGTCGCTGCTGAGCGTATCGTCCCAGGCCGCAAGAGCCGCGGCAAAGACGGGAGGCTCCCACCACGCATCCTCAGCGCCGCGAAGCCGCTCGAGGAGCGCCTCAGCGGCGGCGTCCGAGGGCACGGGCCCCGGCGGCGCCCCCGAGCGCGCAGGTGCGGCAGGATCGGCGTGGCGAGGTGGTTCCCCCTCGGCCGAACCACCGGACGGCTCCCACGATTCATACGTGCTGCCGCGGTAGACGAGTTCCGTTCCGAGCTGGCTCGAGGTGATGGCGTCGAGCGGCTTCCCCGGCCAGGGGCAGCACGAGCTGCGTTCGCACAGGAGGCTCCGCCAGAAGCGTTCGCCCACGATCCACGCGTCGAGAAGAGGGAGCCCTGCCTCCGCAAGAGCTTCCCGAAGCGCTCCGACGAGGCTGCCCTGCGGCGGCGACCCCACGACCACCCAGGGCTCTGCCGTGTAGACCGCGAGAACGGCGCCCTCCGCGAGAACATCGGTCAGGAGGTAGTCCCGGACCGCTGCCGCATAGGCGCCGAGGTCTCCGTCCCGACCCGGTGGCGGGAGGTCCACCCGAACCGTCACGCCGATCGACCCGGCTCCGACGGATACCGCCACGAGGCTCTCGCGCGGCCACTCCCCGATCGTGTGGGGAATGAATCCCAGGAGATCTTCCGGCTCTCGGATCGAGAGGGCACCCGGTGCCGGTCCGGGCGCGTCGAGGGGTCCGGTGCCGTCTGCGTCGTCGTGAATCGCCTTGTCCATGCCGCTAGTCTTCCGGCGCGGCACGGCGCCGGCCCTGCGCGATGAGCCCTATGTGGACGACACGCGGGAGGCAATTTCTGGGGAGGACATACGGCCCGATCCCGCGGAGGGGCACGGCGCGGTCGAAGGGTCCTCAGCGGCGGGCGAGACGCCTCGCCCGCGCGTCGGCGAGCGCGACGCCCAAGGCCACCTTGAGAGGAGCGACGTGTACGCCGCTTGCGGCGAGCTGGCGTCGCACCTTGCGTCTCACACCGAAGATCATCGCCGAGCCGAAGCCCATGACGACGAGCTGGACCGCGAGCGCGACCCGGAACGCATCAAGCGAATACAGGCCTGCTGGGGACATGCCGAGCGCATGCTGGAGGTCCAGCAGGTACCCCACGAGGAACATGGTCGCGAGGGCCGCAACAAAGCCGCCCGAATTGACGATGCCGGTCGCCGTGCCGAGGCGGTGCGAGGGATTGAACGTCCGCGCGAAGTCGAAACCGATCATCGACGACGGGCCGCCGACAGCGAGCACCGCGACGAGGATGACCATGAGCCATAGCGGCGCCCGCCCGGGATACAGCAGCACGACCGCCCATACGAGGGCCGTGAGCCCCGTGATGAGCAGGACGAGGGTCGAGCGGCGCAGAGGGTGGCGGGACACGAAACGGCCCATGGGCGGGCCAGCCAGGAGCGCCACGACGACGAAGAAGGACATGAGCGCGGCCGCGGTCCCGGAGTCGTAGCCCTGGCCGGCGACCATGAACGGAAAGCCCCAGGCAAGCGCGAACACGGTCCCGCTGAACTGCACGGTGAAGTGACTCCACAAGCCGAGCCGCGTTCCCGGCTGCCGCCAGGCCGCCGCCAACACCGCCTTGGTCCCCTCAGGCGTCCCCTCGGCGGTCCGTGCGCTTCCCTGCGGGGCATCGCGCAACGCCGCGAGGACGAGGACGACGACGAGGACGGACAGGGCGGCAAGCGAAAGGAAGCCCGTGCTCCAGCCGCGCGCGTGCAGGAGCGCGAGAAACGGGATGACGCTCACGAGTTGGCCGAGCATGCCGAGCATCCCCGTGAGCTGAGTGAGAAGCGGCGCCCGCTTGGCATTGAACCAGAGTGGGACGAGGCGCAGGACCGAGACGAACGTCATCGCGTCCCCCATGCCGACCAGCATGCGCCCGATGATGCCTGTCACGACCGACTCGGCCACCGAAATCTGGAGCTGGCCGAGCGCCATGAAGACGGCGCCAGTCGAGACCATGACGCGGGAGCCGAACCTGTCCACGAGCATGCCGACCGGGATTTGGAGCGAGGCATACACGACGAGCTGGAGCACCGTGAACGCCGAGAGGACGGCACCGCCGACGTGGAACCGGTCCGAAGCTTCGAGCCCGACCACGCCGAACGAGGTCCTCTGAACGACTGCCACGAGGTACGCGAAGACCCCGATCCCCCACACTGTCCACGCGCGCCAGCTGTTCACCCCACCGATCCTAGTCGGCGGGCGCAGCTCCTTCCGCAGTCCCGCCGTCGTCGGCGGCGTCGTCGTGCGTCTCATCTCGGAAGCCGGGCTCTTCGCGCCCTCCGTCCTGGGTCGCAAGGTACGCCTCGACCGCGGCGCCAAGCACCTCGGCGTCCGGAAGCTCTCCGCTCATGGCCGCGAGCAGCGAGCGGCGCGGGACGTCCTCGCTGCGCTCGTCGAATCGCGCTTCAAGCCCCTCGACGAGCTCGCGGACCTCGTCCGAGGAGGCAACCTGCTCGGCGATCTGGCGCTCGATCTCCCGGTTGGCTTCCCGCAGACGGTCGGTGGGGAGCATGAGCGACGCCGCCGCCCCCAGGTGCTCGAGGCCCGCCACAGCCGTTGCGGGGTACTCCGCCTCGGCCAGGTAGTGGGGTGTGTGGACGACGAACCCCGCGACGCCTCGGCCGGCTTCGACGAGCCGGAGCTCGAGAAGATGGCCAATCGCGGCTGGCACGCTCACGACCGGCTTCCATCGCGAGATGCCCTCGATGAGCTCGGGCCTATTCCCGTGCACCGTGACGCCTAGGGGCCGCGTGTGCGGGACGGGCATGGGTATCGAGTGGGTCCACACCACCAGCCGCACGTCGAGTTCCTCGACGAGGCCGACGACGGCGCGCGCGAACCGCTCCCATTGGAAGTCGGGCTCGGGGCCGGCGAGGAGGAGATACGGCTGGCCGAGCCCGTCGTCGAGCACGTGGAGGGCGAGCCGAGGCGGCGCATAGTCCTCGAGGTGGTCTTCGACGAACGTGATGCGCGGACGCCGCGCGCGGTAGTCGACGAGCTGGTCGACGTCGAACTCGGCGAGAGTCCGCGGGGATCCGGAGCGGAGGAGCTCGGTCGTGATCTGCTCGACCGCGTGGCCCGCGTCGGCGAACCCCGTGAAGCCCATGAGCATCGGAAGCCCCTTGAGCTCCGGATCATCCAAGAGCTCCTGCGCCGCAGCGTACAGGCCGGCAGGATCCTGGCGTGGCCCACCCAGGGGGTCGTTCATGTGGCGTTCGCTCCTCTCGGCGACGGCTTGGCGGCAGCTGTTACGAGAACCGACAGGGCGTGCCGCAGCGACGGTCTCCTCAAGGACAACGGCGCACGGCGTTCCATCATTCCACCACCGACTACGATCGGAAGTCCGGGCACGGAAGGGGACGCACGACGCCTGACGGGCCCGCAGGCATTCTGCCCGCACGCGAAGAATCGAGGCCCCACACCGTGTTCACCAACGCCGAAGCATCACTGAGCGCCGTCGCCCGGGATCTGCGCAAGCACCCCAGCGACGCGGTAGTCATCGGAGTCGCCCAGGGGCCGGAGGGCCCCGTCCTCCTCGACAGCCCCCTGAGCGCCAAGAATGCCGAGGCAATCCAGGCCACGCTCGCCATGCTCGGCGCCACCGGCGCGGCCGATTCACTCGTGCGGCTTCCCGGTGTTCCCGAGCTGAACACCCAGGTCATCGCCCTCGCGGGGGTCGGAAAGCTCGACGGCGATGCCCCCTCCCGCGATCAGCTCCGCAGCACGTCCGGCTCCGCCGTGAGGCAGCTCGCCGGCCTCAAGACGGTTGCCCTCGCGCTCCCGGCCCCGACGGCCGACGATCTCGCAGCCGTCGCCGAAGGCGCGGCGCTCGGCGCGTATTCCTACACCGAGCACCGGAAGCGCTCGTCCGCCGCCGCGAAGCCCAACGTCGCGCGCGTCGTCGTCCTCTCCCCTGCGGCAGGCAGCGCTGCTGCCGACGCTGCGCTCGCGCGGGCCGTCGTCGTCGGCCATGCGGTCAACACGACGCGAAGCCTCGTGAACATGCCGCCGAGCCAGCTCTTCCCCGCGTCCTTCGCGGACGCGGCGAAGGACCTCGCCAAGGGCCTGCCCGTCAAGATCACCGTGTGGGATGAGAAGCGGCTCGAGAAGGACGGCTTCGGCGGCATCCTCGCCGTGGGCCAGGGCAGCGCGCGCCCGCCTCGACTCGTCAAGATGGAATACGTGCCGTCGCAGGCGTCCAAGGCTCCGTCCATCCATCTCGTCGGCAAGGGGATCACGTTCGACTCGGGCGGCATCTCCATCAAGCCTGCGGCAAAGATGGACGAGATGAAGAGCGACATGGCCGGCGCCGCATCGGCCCTCGCCGCGGTCGTCGCCGCGGCTCGCCTCGGGGTCAAGGCCAAGGTCACCGCGTGGCTGTGCATCGCGGAGAACATGCCCTCGGGCAGCGCGCAGCGACCGTCCGACGTCATCGTGACGCGCGGCGGCACGAGCGTCGAGGTGCTCAACACGGACGCCGAAGGCCGCCTCGTCATGGCAGACGGGCTCGCCGCCGCAAGCGAAGAAGGCCCCGACGCCATCATCGACGTCGCAACACTCACAGGCGCAGCCATCATCGCGCTGGGAATGCGGACGGCGGGGCTCATGGGGGACACCGAGGTGACGGGCGCGCTCAAGGCGGCGGCCGACGACGAAGGCGAGGCCGCGTGGGCCATGCCGCTTCCCGACGAGCTGAGAGCCGGACTCGACTCGTCGGTCGCGGACATCGCGAACGTCGGCGACCGGCCGGGCGGCATGCTCACGGCGGGCATCTTCCTGCGCGAGTTCGTGGGCGACCGGGCAGACGGCTCGCCGATCCCGTGGGCACACATCGACATCGCCGGCCCCTCGTACAACACAGCTTCGGCCTACGGCTACACCCCGAAGCTCGGCACGGGAGCGATCGTCCGCACCCTCGTGCGCTATCTCGAGGGCGTCGCCGACGCGGCCGCGTCCTGACGAGCACGTACCGATCTGCGGTCCCCGAAGACCCGAGAGGGGGGGGGGGGGGGGGGGGCCCCCCCCCGCCCCCCCCCCACCCCCCCCGGGGAGCCGCCCCACC
>NZ_JAVFJJ010000001.1:0-169554 GCF_030908245.1 Sinomonas sp. ASV322 | reverse complement strand
GGGGCCTCCCTCCCCGGGCCGTTTCGGGGCTCCCCCAAGACCGGGGGGGGGCGCCCGGCGCGCGGGGCGCCCCTCTCTGCACTTCACAGTCGATGTGATCCTCGACACATCTCTAGGCAACTCCGCCAATGAATTTCGCTTTGTGAGAAGATAACTCCACAAAGCGAAAGCTTCTCGTCGCCGTGAGCCTTGACACAACGCGGGGACAAACGGCGGTGAGAAGGTGGAGCATAGTCCGTCAGGGAGATAGGGTTGCCCTGATACCCGGCCTGACAGCTCGCGCTGGCAGGCATATCGTCACCACGACGGCATTTGCCGTCCTTCACTACGAGGGAGCGTCACGTGGCCGACCAGCCTACTGCGCAGGAATTCGACATCTTGGTCCTCGGAGGCGGCAGCGGCGGGTACGCCGCTGCCCTGCGCGCCGTTCAGTTCGGCCTCCGCGTGGGCCTTGTCGAAAAGGCCAAGCTTGGAGGCACGTGCCTTCACAACGGCTGCATCCCCACGAAGGCGCTGCTCCACGCCGCCGAGCTCGCCGACCACGCGCGTGACTCCGCGAAGTACGGCGTCAACGTGAGCCTCGAAAGCATCGACATCGAGACGGTCAACGCGTACAAGAACGGCATCGTCGCCGGCAAGTTCAAGGGCCTCACCGGCCTCATCAAGTCCAAGGGCATCACGGTCATCGAAGGCGAAGGCCGGCTCACGGGCCCGGACACCATCACGGTGGACGGCACCGCCTACAAGGGCAAGAACATCGTCCTCGCCACGGGCTCGTACTCGCGCAGCCTCCCGGGCCTCGAGCTCGGCGGGCGCGTCATCACCTCGGACGAGGCCCTCGAGCTCGACTACATCCCCAAGTCTGCGATCGTCCTCGGCGGCGGCGTCATCGGCGTCGAGTTCGCCTCGGTGTGGAAGTCCTTCGGCGTCGACGTCACGATCGTCGAAGGCCTGCCCTCGCTCGTCCCGAACGAGGACGAGGCGATCGTCAAGCAGCTCGAGCGCGCGTTCAAGAAGCGCGGCATCAAGTTCAACACCGGCACGTTCTTCCAGGGCGTCGAGCAGGACGACAACGGCGTCAAGGTCACGCTCGTGGACGGCAAGACGTTCGAGGCAGAGCTCCTCCTCGTGGCCGTTGGCCGCGGCCCGGTGACCGCCAACCTCGGCTACGAGGAGCAGGGCGTCACGATCGACCGCGGATTCGTCATCACGAACGAGCGTCTCCACACGGGCGTCGGCAACATCTACGCGGTCGGGGACATCGTCCCGGGTGTCCAGCTCGCGCACCGCGGCTACCAGCAGGGCATCTTCGTCGCCGAGGAGATCGCGGGCCTCAACCCCGTCGTCGTCGAGGACGTCAACATCCCGAAGGTCACGTTCTGCGAGCCCGAGATCGCGACGGTGGGCTACACCGAGAAGGCCGCCAAGGCGAAGTTCGGCGACGACCAGGTCCAGTCGATCGAGTACAACCTCGCGGGCAACGGCAAGAGCTCGATCCTCGGCACCTCCGGCGTCGTGAAGGTCGTGCGCCAGAAGGACGGTCCCGTCGTCGGCGTGCACATGATCGGCTCCCGCATGGGCGAGCAGATCGGCGAGGCGCAGCTCATCGTCAACTGGGAGGCCTACCCCGAGGACGTCGCCCAGTTCGTCCACGCCCACCCGACCCAGAACGAGTCGCTCGGCGAAGCCAACCTCGCCCTGGCCGGCAAGCCCCTCCACGGCTGATCCGACCCGGCATCCGACTACATCGCACGACACGAACCACATAAGGAGCACGGAGACAATGTCTGAATCCGTCAACTTGCCGGCTCTCGGGGAGAGCGTCACCGAAGGCACCGTCACTCGCTGGCTCAAGCAGGTGGGCGACCGCGTCGAGGTCGACGAGCCCTTGGTCGAGGTCTCTACGGACAAGGTCGACACCGAGATCCCCTCGCCCTTCGCCGGGATCCTTGAGGAGATCCTCGTCAACGAGGACGAGACCGCAGAGGTCGGCGCTCCGCTCGCGCGGATCGGCGACGGTTCGGGCGCAGGATCGGCCCCGGCCGCCCCCGCTCAGGAGGCACCGGCCGCGGCCGCCCCCGCGCCCGCCGAGGCCGCCCCGGCGCAGCCCGAGCCCGCCCCGGCACCCGCTCCGGCCGAGGCCGCCGCGAGCAACGGCGCGTCGGAGGGCCACGAGGTCACCCTCCCGGCACTCGGCGAGAGCGTGACCGAGGGCACCGTGACCCGCTGGCTCAAGGCCGTGGGCGACTCCGTCGAGGTTGACGAGCCGCTCCTCGAGGTCTCGACCGACAAGGTCGACACGGAGATCCCCTCTCCCGTGGCCGGCACGCTCCAGGAGATCCGGGTCAGCGAGGACGAGACCGCCGCGGTCGGCGCCGTCCTCGCCATCATCGGCTCGGGCGCGACCGCCGTGGCTGCGTCGGCCCCCGCCGCCGCACCCGCAGCGCCCGCGCCTGCTGCACCGGCTCCCGCTCCGGTTGCTGCCCCCGCTCCCGCGGCTCCCGCCCCGGCTCCTGCGGCGCCGGCTCCGGTTGCTGCTCCCGCCCCTGTGGCCGCCCCGGCGCCGGCTGCGCCCGCCACGGGCGCGGAGGCGGGCTATGTCACGCCGCTCGTGCGCAAGCTCGCGAACCAGCAGGGCATCGACCTCGCGACGGTCACGGGCACCGGCGTCGGCGGCCGCATCCGCAAGCAGGATGTCGTCGCCGCCGCCGAGGCCAAGGAGGCCGCAGCGCGGCAGGCGGCCACGGCAGCCGCCGCCCCCGCGGCCACGCCGGCCGCTTCGGCGCCGGCCGTCGTCGCGTCCTCCCTGCGCGGTACGACGGAGAAGGCTCCGCGCATCCGCCAGGTCATCGCCCGCCGTATGCGCGAGTCGCTCGACACGTCGACCCAGCTCACGCAGGTCCACGAGATCGATATGACCAAGATCGCGAAGCTCCGCGACCGCGCCAAGGGCGCGTTCCTGGCCCAGAACGGCGTGAAGCTCACGTTCCTCCCGTTCATTGCGAAGGCCGTTGCCGAGGCGCTCAAGCAGCACCCGAAGCTCAACGCGGAGTACAACGAGGAAAAGCAGGAGATCACCTACCACAACGCGGAGCACCTCGCGATCGCGGTGGACACCGAGAAGGGTCTCCTCGTCCCCGTCATCAACAACGCGGGCGACCTCAACCTCGCGGGCCTCGCAGGCCGCATCGCCGACGTCGCGTCCCGCACGCGCAGCGGCAAGATCGGCCCCGATGAGCTCTCGGGCGGCACGTTCAGCATCACGAACATCGGCTCGGTCGGCGCGCTGTTCGATACGCCGATCATCAACCAGCCGCAGGTTGCGATCCTGGGCACGGGTGCGATCGTCAAGCGTCCGTGGGTCACGCAGAACGCCGAGGGCGACGACGTCATCTCGATCCGCTCGATGATGTACCTCTCGCTCACGTACGACCACCGTCTCGTCGACGGCGCCGACGCGGGACGCTTCCTGCAGACGCTCCGCGCACGCCTCGAGGGTGGCGCTTTCGAGGCCGATCTCGGCCTCTGACGGCCGCTTCCCCGTCTGCCTCAGGGCACGCAAGGACGACGGCGCCGCTTCCCCTCTGCGGGGGCGGCGCCGTCGTCCTTTTTGTTACCCACTTGGTACCCCTCGGGGCGCCGGAACGGCAAGGGCTACCCGCCAGCGACACTAGAATCGGGTTCATGACTGTCGTTCTCAGCATCGTCGTGTTTCTCCACATCGTGGGCGCGGCCATGATCGTCGGACCGTGGATTGCCAACATGAAGAATCCGACCGTTGGGGCGCGTCAGTTCGACGGGGCGATGACCCAGCTCGTCACCGGCATCATCCTCGTCGGCCTCATCACGGTCCTGTCGAAGCAGGCCGACAGCGGCATCGAGCCGCTCACGGCGAACACGTACGTCAAGCTCACGTTCAAATTCATCATCGCGATCGTTGTCGGCGCCCTCGCGTTCGTCGGCAATCGCCGCCGGAAGGCCGGTGAGACGGTCGCTCCAGGGCTCGCCCACGCCGTCGGCGGCCTCGGGCTGCTCAACATCGCGATCGCGACAATCTGGCCCTGATCCGCCGCTTTTCCGTGCCCTGACGGGCCCCCGGCCCCGCCTGCGCTCAACGCTTAACCCGCGCGCAGACGGGGCCTTCTTGTGCCTACGATGGCCGGGCCAGTCCACACTTTCAGTCAACCCAGCACCGATCTAGGAGCAAAGTATGGCCACCACACGCACTGCCCACACCGTTTGGAACGGCACCCTCATCGAGGGATCTGGCCAGACGACCCTCGACTCGTCCGGACTCGGCACCTACGACGTCACGTGGAAGGCCCGCAGCGAAGAAGCCAACGGCAAGACGAGCCCTGAGGAACTCATCGCCGCAGCCCACTCGGCCTGCTTCTCGATGGCCTTCAGCAGCGGTCTCGCGCAGGCCGGCTACACGGCAGACGAGATCCGCACGCAGGCAGAGGTCGACTTCATCCCCGGCACGGGCATCACGACGAGCAAGCTCACGATGTCCGCCAAGGTTCCGGGCATCTCCGAGGAGGAGTTCCAGAAGATCGCGGACGACGCCAAGACCGGCTGCCCCGTGAGCGGGGCCCTCAAGGGCCTCGACATCACGCTCGACGCGACCCTCGTGGGCTGATCCAGCGGACGCACGAAAAGGGCCCCGCGCGTGCCACGGCACGGGCGGGGCCCTTCTGCTGCCCCGGGGGTCAGCCTTCGTAGGCAGGCGCGGTCTCAGCGTCCGCGCGGTTCTGGGGACGCGACGGAAGCGGCGCCGGGCGAACGCCCGGGTATCCCTCGCGGGCCGGCGGCCGCTCGGTGGGGATCTCCATGAGCATCTCCTTGAGAACGCCGATTCCATGCTCGAGCTGCGGGTCGATCCCCGCGGCGTAGGCGTGCGGCGGGTACGCGACCTCGATGTCGGGTTCAACGCCGCGGTTCTCGACTCCCCAGCCGACGCCCCCGCCGAACCAGGTCGCGTAGCGCGGCTGCGTCACGGCCGTTCCGTCCGCGAGGCGGAAACGGTTGTCGATCCCGACGACTCCGCCCCACGTGCGCGTGCCCACTACGGGACCGATGCCGCGCAGCTTCCCCACCTGGGTGATGATGTCTCCGTCCGACCCGGCGAACTCGTCGGCGAGGATGACGACGGGGCCGCGCGGCGCGTGGCGGGGATACGTGCGGGGCTGCTCGCCGCGCGGCATGCTCCAGCCCGTCACGCGCCGTCCGATGAGCTCGGCGACAAGCTGCGACGTGTGGCCGCCCCTATTGCGACGGACGTCCACCACGAGAGCGTCAAGGGCCGTCTCCGTGTCGAGGTCGCGGTGCAGCTGAGCCCAGCCTCGTGCCGCCATGTCCGGCACATGCAGGTAGCCGAAGCGCCCCTCCGAGGCCTCGCGCACGAGCCGGCGGTTGGCCTGGACCCAGTCCTGGTAGCGGAGGCGCTCCTCGTCGCGGATCGGAACGACGGCGATGCGGCGCTGGTCCCCCTGCTGCTCGCCGTGCGCGGGCCCGTTGAGCATCGTGAGCTCGACCGTCTTGCCCGCGGCGCCCACGAGCGCCATGGCAGGGCCGAATTCGGGGGTGAGGGGAACGCCGTCGACCGCGAGGAGCCGGTCGCCGGCCCGGACCCCCGCGCCCGGAGCGGCGAGGGGCGAGGTCGCGAGGGGATCCGAGGACTCGCTTGCGAGCACACGGCGGACGACCCAGCCGCGGTCGTAGTCGAACTCGCCGCCGAGTCGTCCCTGGCCGCCAGCGCCCGGCTCAGTCGCTAGGGCCGGTGTGACGTAGGCGTGGGACGTCCCGAGCTCGCCGTGGAGCTCCCACAGCACATCGACGAGGTCGTCGTGCGAACCGAGGCGCTCGACGATGGGCTCGTACCGCTCGCGCATCTCGCGCCAGTCCTGCCCGGCCATGTCCGCGGTCCAGAAGAAGTCACGCTGGAGACGCCACGCCTCGGAGAAGGCCTGGCGCCACACGGCCACGGGATCGAGGCGCACGCGGATCCGCTCAAGATCGACCTTGATGTGGTCCGGGCTTCCGTCGTCGGCGCGCGCGCCGCTCGGCACGGACCGCACGGTGCGCTCGCTCACGTAGACGACCCGCGTCCCGTCCCCGGACAGGCGGTAGTCGTCAAGGGCACCGACGAGAGTCGACGTCCGGCCGTCGGCGAGGTCGAGGCGTTCGAGGGACGGCTGCGGGTCCTTGTCCCCCGGCTTCGCCTTGCCTTCCCCGGTTGCCCCTGAAAGGTCGTGGGAAAGCCACAGGAGCGCGCCAGCAGGAGCCGAGAGGCGCGAGTAATTGCCTTGGCGGACGGGGAGGGCGACGACGCGATGCGCGAGCCCTTCGAGATCCACCGAGACTGCAGCGGACGACGGCGCGGCGCCGCCTTCCGCAGGGTCGTCGCCCGTCCCGGGGCCGTCGCCGGGCTGGGACGAGCCATCCGCCGCCCCGGAGTGAGCGGGGCTCGCCACGAAGCCGGCGACGCGCGGGCCGAAGGGCGACGCCGTCGTCGCGGCAAGGGGCACGATGTAAGGCTTGATGGGGCTCGGGAACGAGAGATCGAACGAGTGGCCGTCGTAGACGGGGTCGAAGCTGCGGCCGGAGAGGAACGCGAGATACTTCCCGTCCGGAGTGAAGACGGGCGACGCGTCCCAGAAACGCCCGTCGGTGACATCCGCGATCTCGCCCGTCGCGACGTCCGCGATGCGGAGCTTCGAGCGCGAGCCGAAGGCCGTCACGGGCTCGCTCCATGCGAGCCAGCGCGAATCCGGGCTCCACGCGAGCTGGTCGACGCTGCCCTCGCCGACGCTCGAGAGGACGCGCGCTGAACCGGTCTCTGCGTCGACGAGATGAACTTCGCCGAACGCCGTGCCGATCGCAATGTGCCGCGCATCTGGGCTCGGCGCGAGCTCGGCGGCGCGGCTGGGCGTCGGAAGCGCGAAGCTCGCGAGTCCACGGCCGGACTCCTCGTCTGCGAGCCTCAGGGCCGATCGTACGGGCACCACATAGGAGCGTTGCTCGGGGCGGATCGGAACGACGACGGGAACCTGGCCCGACCCCGCGGGCACTGGCGCCGGCAGCCCACCCTCATCCGAACGTGACTCGATGCCGCGCGCCGGCATGGGCGCGGGGAGACCATCGAGGTCGTCGTCCCACGACCCGCGATCCGCGAGGTCCCTGACGAAGAGTGCCTCTTCGCCCGCGTGGTCCGCGATGAACGCCACCCGGTGCTGGCCGAGCGGCCTCGCGAGGCGCGCCCGAACGCCGGGGGTTGCCTCGACGACGCGCGACGGACCGTCCCGGTGGGTGAGCCAATGCACGGTGCCGTGCGCCTCGACAACGCTCGCGACGCCGTCGTGCGTCGGCACCGCCTCCCCGAGGTGACGGCCCACGGCGAGGGGCACGGGACGGCGCGAGGTCGACGCGGAACCGAGGGAGAGGTCAAGGCGCCGCGCCTCGGCGTCGAGGCCGTCGAGGAGCCACAGCTCCCCTGCGGACTCCACGGCGATCCGCGAGCCGTCCGTGCTTGCATGGCGGGCGTAGAAGCGGTCGAAGTCCGTGTGGCGCCGGAGATCCGCCCCGTCGCGACCGACCGAGTAGACGTTGCCGTAGCCCTCATGGTCCGAAAGGAACGCGATCCTGTTCCCGATCCACATCGGATCAGAGACGTTGCCGCCGAGTTCTGGGGTCAGGAGCCGGAACTCGCCCCCGCCGTCGGCGTCGATCCACAGCCTCCCCGCCGCGCCTCCTCGGTAGCGCTTCCACGACGCCGGATCGCGCGTGAGCACACTTCCGACGACGACGGGCCGCTCGTCGCCGATCGCCGGGCCGAAGGCCACCGAGTCGACGGGCCCATACGGGAGCTCCTCGAGCCACCCGCCCTCCACGGGGATCGCGTAGGCGTGCGTGTGGCGCGCGTCGGGCTGATTGTGGGCGCTCGTGACGATCACGCGGCCGAGCAGGTCGAAGCCCTTGACCCGCGTGGTCTGATGGCCGAAATAGGTCAGCTGGTGGAAGCCTCCCCCGTCGACGTCCGCAGCGACGGCCTCGGGCGCGCTGCCCTGCACGACGGTCCACACAACCTTGGCGCCGTCGGGAGTGAAGCGGGGATTGCGGGCAGGGAGCCGGAGCGCCGAGATCCGCCACGCCCTGCCGCCGTCCACGGGGGCGAGCCACACGTCGTCCTCGGCCACGAACGCGACGAGGTCGCCGTGGACATGGGGGTACCGGAAGTAGCTGGAGGCTGTCATTCTCCGATTCTAGGCAGCGCGGACCGGTCGCCCGCGGGGGCCGCGCGGTCGCGTCGGACCATGACGTGGCTCACGTTGCAAGGATCCTCGCGACGCGCCACGGCCCGCCGTCGCGTTCGACGACGACGCGCAGGACTTGGTCCTTTCCGGCACCTGGGGCCGTGAGCTCGCGGCCGTCGTCGCCCAGGACGGCGTAACCCGACGACACGACCCGCACCCGAACGACCGCAATGTGCCCCGGCGGGGAATCCGAGTCCTCGCGCTGGGCCTCGACGACGCGGGCGGTGAAACCCGCGAGCCGTCGGCCCTGCGCCGCGAGTTCGTCGAGCAAGGCAGCGTCCGCCCGGGCGGCCTCGGAGCCGGGTACGTTGACACGGCGCAAGAGTTCGCGATCCGACCCGGAGACGGCCAGGCCGCGGATCTCCGCGAGCGCCTGGACGGCCTGTACGGGATCGGTCGATTCGGCACGGCCACGGAGCGAGTCAGGCAGTCGCGACCACGAGTGGCCCGCGCGGCTGGCCGCGTCGCCACCGGGATCTTCCGCCGGCAGGATCACGGCGGCCGTCCACCACAGCCCGATCGCCGCCACGAAGGCCGAAACGGCGAGCGCGACGCGGGCGCCCCGGCTGGCCGGCACGCGCAGGCCGCGCGAGCGGAGGAACCCAGGATCCCGACGGCGCGCGCCGTCGTGCCCGTGCTTCGCGAACCGCGGGTGCCGGAGGCCTCGCCGAAGTCGCCAGCCGAATCGGCGGCGGCTGGTTTCGGGCTGGACCCTCGTCACGAGCTCGGCGAGCACGTCGTCGTCGACGGCCGGAGCAAGGTCGACGGGCTGGGCCCGGGCGCTCCGGAAGACCGCCCGTGCGAGCTCCGACGCCGTCGGCCGCTCGCGGGGCACCTCGGCGAGTGCCGCCTCGATCGCCAACGCGAGCTCGCTCGGGGCCTCCTCGACGAGCAGCGTGAGCGGCGGGCGCTCGGCCGTCGGCGGCGGGGCCTCGCCGGTGAGGCAGAACCACGCGACCGCGCCGAGGCCGAAGACGTCGGCGTTCCTCCGCGTCGCGTCGTCCGCCGTGTCGTCGCGGATGTCGGCGAAGCCGCGCGTGCCCGCGCGCTCTCCGGCAGGATCCGCGACCATTTGAGCGGCCCCGAAGTCGGCCAGGAGCGGCTTTCCGTGTGCCGAGAAGAGGATGTTGCCCGGCGAGACGTCTCCATGGCTGGTTCCCTCGGCATGAAGGGCCGCGAGCGCCTGCGCGATGGGGCCGATCGTCGTCACGGTCTCGCCGACGGTGAGCCTGCGGCGCACGCCGACAAGTCGCGCGAGCGATCCGCCCGCGGCGTATTCGGACAGCACCGCCACGATTCCATCCCGGGGCCCCTCGCACGCGACGACGTCCCGGAACGCAAGAAGGTGAGGGTGCGCATGCGATCGGAGGATTCGCAGCTCGCGGCGCGCGGCCAGAGCAGGATCGCCGCGGTCTCCCCGGGCGGCCGGGCGGATCACCTTGGCGGCGAGCCGTTCCCCGGTCGCCTTGTCTCGCACGAGCCAGACGTCGCCCGAGCCTCCACTCCCGAGCAGCCGGGCGACGTCGTAGCCCGGCAGGTCCGGTACCGGCGCCTCACGCGCCGTCGAGCTCGCAGCGCGCTCGGTCGATGTGGGCGACGACGTCGATGCAGGTGCGCCGGGCGTTCCCCCGGCCGGCTCAAGGCGCTCCATGTCCCATGTCTACCCGAAGCCTCCGACACGCGCTGAAAGTTATCCACAGGCCCCAGCCCAACGTGATGTGAGTCATCTCATGCCAACGCTAAGCGGCCGGAGGACTAAGCTGGTCCGCATGACTCTTGCGTTCACCCGGCTGGGGTTCGCGCCTGACTACGTCGATTACGCCGCCGGACTCGCGGCGCAGCGGCAGCTCCACGATGAGGTGGAAGCCGGCATCGCCCCCAGCACAGTCCTCCTGCTCGAGCACGCGGCGGTCTACACGGCCGGCAAGCGGACCGAGGACCACGAGCGGCCGCTCGACGGCACTCCCGTCGTTCCCGTTGACCGTGGCGGCAAGCTCACGTGGCACGGTCCAGGCCAGCTCGTCGCGTACCCGATCATCCGGCTCAAAGAGCGTCGCGCGGTGCGCGCGTACGTCGAGTTCCTCGAAGACGTCATGATCGCCGTCGTCTCCGACTACGGCATCAAGGCCGAACACGTCGAGGGTCGCGCCGGCATCTGGATCCGCGCCGACGAGCGCGGCGACGACCGGAAGATCGGGGCCATCGGCATCAGCGTGCACCACGGCATCACGGGTCACGGGATCGCCCTCAACTGCAGCAACAGCCTCGAGCCATACCAGCAGATCATCGCGTGCGGCATTGCCGATGCCGGCACGACGACGATCTCCGCCGAGATCGGGCGCGAGGTCACCCCGCTCGACGTCGTGGACCGCTTCGCCGAAGAGTTCGCGCGCCGCGCGCACGAGTTCGTCGCCGATCAGCCCATTTCCGAAAGCGAAGGAGCACTTCTGTGACGCTCGCACCCGAAGGGCGCCGGATGCTGCGCATCGAGCAGCGCAACGCCGCAACGCCCGTGGAGCGCAAGCCCGACTGGATCAAGGCGAAGGTCCACATGGGCCCGGAGTTCATCCAGCTCAAGAACCAGGTGAAGAAGGAAGGCCTTCACACGGTCTGCGAGGAAGCCGGCTGTCCCAACATCTTCGAATGCTGGGAAGACAAGGAAGCCACCTTCCTCATCGGCGGCTCCGAATGCACGCGCCGTTGCGACTTCTGCCAGATCGACACGGGCAAGCCATCACCGCTTGACCGTTTCGAGCCGACGAAGGTTGCGCGCTCCGTCCAGTCGATGGCCCTGCGCTACGCGACCGTGACCGGCGTTGCACGCGACGACCTCGAGGACGAGGGAGCCTGGCTGTACGCCGAGACGATCCGCAAGATCCACGAGCTCAACCCGGGCACCGGCGTCGAGATCCTCATCCCCGACTTCTCCGGCAAGCCCGAGCACATCACGGCGATCTGCGAGGCCAAGCCCGAGGTGTTCGCCCACAACGTCGAGACCGTGCCGCGCATCTTCAAGAGCATCCGCCCGGCCTTCCGCTACGAGCGCTCCCTCGACGTCATCACCCAGGGGCGCGACCAGGGCATGGTCACGAAGTCCAACCTGATCCTCGGCATGGGCGAGACCCGCGATGAGGTCTCCCAAGCCCTGCGCGACCTCCACGAGGCCGGCTGCGACCTCATCACGATCACCCAGTACCTGCGCCCGTCCGAGCGGCACCACCCCGTCGATCGCTGGGTCAAGCCGCAGGAGTTCGTCGAGCTCTCGCAGGAGGCCGAAGAGATCGGGTTCCTCGGCGTCATGAGCGGTCCGCTCGTGCGCTCCTCCTACCGCGCCGGCAGGCTGTGGGCGACGGCGATGCGCAAGAAGGGCTGGGAAATCCCGCCGCAGCTTGCACACATCGAGTCGTCTGGAACGACGCGGCAGGAAGCGGCGACGCTTCTCGCTGCCCAGGGAAGCTGAGGCACTGCGCCCACTCTCGCTAGGGAACGCCGCCCGCTGGACTTCGTCCGGCGGGCGGCGTTCCACGTGGGGGCACTTCACATAGAATTGAGGGACTATGGCGAAGAACCCCTCCACCACGCCCTCGGAGAACGCTCCGAAGAAGGCGAAGAAGCCGAACAGCTTCCAGCAGATGATCCAGGTCTTCCAGATGACCCGTCGGTCAGACCCGAACGTCGTCTGGCTCATGGCGTTGGCGTTCCTCGTCCTGGTGGGCGCCAGCCTCCTCGTCGGCTTCCTGCTCGAGAACTGGGTCACAGGCCTCATCATCGGCATCATGCTGGGTCTCCTCGGCGCCGTGCTCATCCTGAGCCGCAGGGCCGAGCGCGCCGCGTTCGCACAGATCGAAGGCCAGCCCGGGGCTGCGGGCGCTGCCCTCAGCACGCTCCGCCGCGGCTGGATCGTCGAAGAGCAACCCGTGGCGATGAATCCGCGCACGCAGGACCTCGTGTTCCGCGCGGTCGGGCGGCCCGGCGTCGTCCTGGTGACGGAAGGCCCCGCGAGCCGCGTGCGCCAGCTCGTCGACGGCGAGCGGAAGCGCCTCGCCCGCGTCCTCCCGAACGTGCCGATCCATGTCGTCGAGTCGGGTCGCGACGAAGGGCAGACGCCGATCGACAAGGTCGCGAAGGCCCTCCAGAAGCTCAAGCCGGAGCTCACCAAGGTCGAGGTGCAGGCCGTCAACAAGCGGCTCGCCTCGCTCGGCACCCGGCTTCCGATCCCGAAGGGCATCGATCCGACCCGAGTGCGCCCCGACCGGCGCGCGATGCGCGGCCGCTGAGCCTGCCGCCGCGTCAAGACCAACTTCGTGAGGCCCGCGGCCTCGCCGTTAGCGGCGAGGCGGCGGGCCTCACGTCATGGATGCGGGATGCCAGTGGGAATCCCGGGCTCGTTCACATTCGCACAAGCACGGTCTTGGCGACCTTGTCATGCAAGCCGCGCTGGTCGGCGTCGAACACCACGGCGGGGATGACGAGGCACAACAGGAGCGCGCGGATGATGGCCGCCGGGATTCCCGCCGGGCCACCGCCGAGGCGGACAACCTTGATCCCCAGGATGCGGTGCCCGAGGCCGAAGCCGACTGTTCCGACCAGCGCCATCTGCTCGGCCGCGAAGACGGCCAACGTCGCGATCGAGTCCGACTGGAAGAAGGCCGCCGAGATCAGCAGGCACGCCGCCCAGTCGATGCAGAGGGCAGCAACGCGACGGCCCAGGCGGGCGACTGATCCGGGACCGGTTCGCGGGAGCCCCAGGGCGCGACCCGGGTAATAGCCCGGCTCGGTGGGAGGCCCGCTGAGCCACGAGCCGATGTCTTTGCGGTCGATCACCGCACCATTCTAGTTGCGTGCGCTTTACGTCGATCTGCCGTGCATTACGGGCTCTTCTTTACCGTCCGACACGCAACCGCCTAGCGTGGGTCCACGGCAGCGGGGTGATGTAACCTCGCTGAAACAATGCGGACACTGCCGGGAAATCCCGTGTTCGTAGGCTGAGTGCCGTTGCAGCCCGGCGCCTGCGCCGCGCGGTGATTATGCCTGCGTTCCGTTCGCGCCCGGTGCGTGCCATTCCGACCTGTAAGGAGAACAGATGTTCAAGTCTGCGGAGGAAGTCCTCAAGTTCATCAAGGACGAGGACGTCAAGTTCGTCGACATCCGCTTCACCGACCTCCCCGGCGTTCAGCAGCACTTCAACGTTCCCGCGAAGACCGTTGACGAGGACTTCTTCGTGAACGGCCAGCTGTTCGACGGCTCGTCCATCCGCGGCTTCCAGGGCATCGCCGAGTCGGACATGCAGCTCATCCCTGACGTGACGACGGCGTACGTCGACCCGTTCCGCGTCGAGAAGACGCTCGCGCTCAACTTCTCGATCGTCAACCCGCGCACGGGCGAGCCGTACCACCGCGACCCGCGTGGCGTCGCAGAGCGCGCCGAGGCCTACCTCGCGTCGACCGGCATCGCAGACACCGCGTTCTTCGCGCCCGAGGCCGAGTTCTACGTCTTCGACAACGTCCAGTTCGAGTCCTCGCCGCAGGGCTCCTTCTACAAGGTCGACTCGATCGAGGCGCCGTGGAACAACGGCCGCGAGGAAGAGGGCGGCAACCTCGGCAACAAGACCCCGTTCAAGGGCGGCTACTTCCCCGTCTCGCCGGTCGACCACCAGGCCGACCTCCGCGACGCCATGGTCCTGAACCTCGACGCCGTCGGCCTCGAGGTCGAGCGCTCGCACCACGAGGTCGGCGCCGCGGGCCAGGCCGAGATCAACTACAGGTTCTCGACGCTCGTCCGCGCCGCCGATGACCTGCAGAAGTTCAAGTACGTCATCAAGAACACCGCCACGGAGTGGGGCAAGGCCGTCACGTTCATGCCGAAGCCGATCTTCGGCGACAACGGCTCGGGCATGCACTGCCACCAGTCGCTCTGGAACGGCAGCGAGCCGCTCTTCTACGACGAGAAGGGCTACGCGAACCTCTCCGACCTCGCCCGCTGGTACATCGGCGGCCTCCTCAAGCACTCCTCCGCCGTGCTTGCGTTCACGAACCCGACCGTGAACTCCTACAAGCGCCTCGTCAAGGGCTTCGAGGCCCCGGTCAACATGGTGTACTCGCAGGGCAACCGCTCCGCCGGCATCCGCATCCCGATCACGGGCACCAACCCGAAGGCCAAGCGCATCGAGTTCCGCGCGCCGGATCCGTCGTCGAACCCGTACCTCGCGTTCGCGGCCCAGCTCATGGCCGGCATCGACGGCATCCGCAACCGCATCGAGCCGCCCGCCCCGATCGACAAGGACCTCTACGAGCTCCCCGCCGAGGAGGCCAAGGACATCCCCAAGGCTCCGGGCTCGCTCGAGGAGGCCCTCGACGCGCTCGATGCCGACAACGAGTTCCTCCAGGCCGGTGGCGTCTTCACGCAGGACCTCATCGACACGTGGATCGCGTACAAGCGCGAGAAGGAGATCGCTCCCCTCTCGCTCCGCCCGAACCCCTACGAGTTCGAGCTCTACTTCGGCGTCTGATCCGAGGCTCCGCTAGCCGGATCGCCGCCCCGAGAGTCCGCATGGGCCGCACGCATTTCCTGCGCTGCGGCCCGTGCGGACTTTTTCGTGTCCGGCCCGCTCCGGGACGCGCAGACCCTCAGCTGGTGCGCATCAGCGCGCTGGGTGCCGTCCCCGATAATCACGGGGAGACTCTCCGTAGACGGCCTTGAAGAGGCGCGAGAAATGCGCGGAATCGTGATAGCCGTGCTCTGCGGCGATGCGACTGAGGGGAACGCCGGCCCGGAATGGGTCCGCGATGTCGCGGGCACAGCTCTCAAGCCGACGAGTCCGAATCCAGCCGCCCACGCTCTGGTCCCTCTCGGCGAAAGTCAGGTGCAGGAGACGGACGGAGACGAAGAGCTCGTTCGCAATGCGGGACGGGCTGAGGTCCGGGTCATCAAGATGGTCGTCGATGTAGGCGAGGGCCTCCAACCACAAGCGCGGCCGAGCGGACCGGGACTCGGGAGGCGTCGACGAGCCCAGCTCGGCGAGTATCGCGGTGCCGAGAACGTCCGCGGCGTTGCGAGCCATCCGTATGCCGATATGACTCGGCAACTCGTGGATCACGCCGGCCAGCTGCACGAGGAACGGCGACACGATCGCCCCGATCCCGCTCTCCCCGAGGCGCGTCGCCGCGAGCTCGGCGGCCCCGGCCGCCGGGACCGCCAACGCCGCGCGGGGCATGACGAGGATCATGTGGTGAAAGTCGTCGTCGGCCTCGATGCTGTAGGCCACGTCGCTGTCGTAGAACGCGACGTCACCGGGCGCGAGCTCGGCCGACTTTTCCGACTGGACCATATAGCTCCGGCCGGACAGCTGAACGTGAACCATGTAGGTGTCGCGAGGAGTCGCAGCGGCCTCCGCGAGGCTGCGCGTCACCGAGTGCTGGTTAGCCCTGACGTCGAACGCCTGGACCGTGCCGAGCACTCGCCCCCGGATCCGGCCGTGGAACGTCCTCCCCTGCTCGGCGGTGACGCTCAGAGGGGCAAATCGCTCGGAGACGAGACGGCTGAACTCTGCAACATCGGTGCTGGACACCGTCTCGCGGTCGGCTCGTCGTCGAGTCGTCGGCATGGACTGTCTCTTCTTCGATCGGGGTGTGACTCAGAACACTAGCAGTCCCCCTCGCGCTCGCCTCGGCGGTCGGTCGCCCGAGCGCGAACGTGCACTGACGCACCGCAGGCCCTGCGCTCACGGTCAAACCCGCACGGGTCCCGGAGGGAGATTCTGGAGGGAACGCGGGCCAAACGTGCCCCGGAAGCGAAAGGGAGGACGCTGCGATGCCACAGGACGCGGACTACATCGTGGTCGGAGCCGGATCGGCGGGCTGCGTCGTCGCGAGGAGGCTGCTCGACGCCGGGCACCGCGTCGTCGTCCTCGAAGCTGGCGGATACGACACGAACCCGATCATCGCCGACGTCGCCGCGGCCGGCGCGCTGTGGGGTGGACCCGAGGACTGGGCCTTCGTCACGACAGAGCAGGAGGGCTGCCTCGGCCGGCGTCTGCGCCTCCCCCGCGGCAAGGTCATGGGAGGCTCGCACGCGCTCAATGCGACGATCTGGGTGCGCGGCGCGCGCCAGGACTACGACACGTGGGCCTACTTGGGGTGCCCTGGCTGGAGCTGGGACGACGTCCTGCCCATCTTCAAGGCGATCGAAAACTACGACGGCGGCGCTTCCGAACTGCGCGGAGCGACAGGCTTGCTCGACGTCCGGAAGGACTTCGCGCGCAGCCCGCTCCAGGCGGACATCATGGAGGCCGCGCAGGAGCTCGGCATCAAGCTCAACGACGACTACAACAGCGGCGACGTCGAGGGTGTCTCCGAGATGCAGCTCAACGTCCGCGACGGCAAGCGATTCAACACGTGGCACGCCTATCTCAAACCGGTCGCCGACAGCGACCGTCTCACGATCATCACGGACGCCGAGACGCACCGGCTGACGGTCGACGGCGGCCGAGTCACCGGCGTCGAATACGTCGCCGACGGTGAGACCCGCGTTCTCGAGGCGCGGGAAACCATCCTGTGCGCTGGGGCGATCGGCACGCCGGCCATCCTCCTGCGATCGGGCATCGGCCCGTCAGACGAATTGCGGGAGGCCGGCGTCGAGCCCGTCCATGAGCTGGACGGCGTCGGCAAGAACCTGCACGACCATCTGCTGTCGCCCGTCATCTTCACCACCACGAAGAAGCCGGTTCCCGCCGCGCGGGTCGGCGCCGCCGAAACGCACCTGTTCTGGAAGAGCCGTCCCGACCTCCCAGTCCCCGACACACAGCCCATCCACTTCTCGCTGCCCATGTACTTCCTCGATTCGATGACGGGACCGGAGAACGGCTTCTCCCTCGTCGCCGGCATCGTGCGGCCGGCGAGCCGCGGCTCCGTCAGACTCTCCGGGCCGAATCTCGACGACGAGCTCAAGATCGACCTCGGGGCTCTTGCCGACCAGGCCGACGTCGACTCCCTCGTCGCGTCCGTCCGGCAATGCCGCACGCTCGGCCGCGCGCAGGCACTGGCGGCATGGGGTCAGGAGGAGGTGTACCCGGGCCCCGAAGTCGGCGACAGCGACGAGGACCTCGAGCGGTACGTCCGCGAGACCGCCGTCACGTATCACCACCAGGTGGGAACGTGCCGGATGGGACTCGACGAGCTCGCCGTCGTGGATCCGCGATCCCTGAGGGTTCGCGGCCTCGAGGGTGTCCGGGTCGCCGACGCATCCGTCATGCCGATCATCCCGACGGGCAACACGAACGCGCCGTCCGTCCTGATTGGCGAGAAGGCTGCGGTCGCCATCGCCTCGGGCCGGTGAACCGCGAGTGACCTCCCGCGCTATCCGTTCCCGACGAAGCCCAACGAGCGTACCGTCACCGGTATGGAGTTCATTCGCGTCGCCTACTACCGCGATGGGAAGACGGGACCCATCGTTCACCCCGTCACGGCGGAGAGCCTTGAGGACGCCATCGCCACAAGCGGCGAGACCGTCTCGGAGCTCTCGGGGCTCCCCGTCCCGCTCGTGCGTCTCGAAATCCTCGAGCCGAAGCATCATCGCGCGGTCGCGGCCTGGAATCCCTCGGGCTGGTCGCGGCTCTGACGACGTCACCTTGGCGGCCGATGCTCGGGTACTTTAAGGGAATGACATCTGAGCTCGACGATTCAGGAACGGCGGTCCTCGGGGAATCCGAGCGCGAAGTCCTCAGCTGGCCCGACTTCGGAACTGCGGCGCGCGATCTCGCCGCCGACGTGGTCGCGAGCGGATTCGAGCCCGACGTGGTCGTGGCCATCGCGCGCGGCGGCCTCCTGCTCGCAGGGGCCGTCGCCTACGCGCTCGGCACGAAATCATGCGGCGCGCTCAACGTTGAGTTCTACACCGGAATCGACGAGCGCCTTCCCGAGCCCGTTGTGCTTCCGCCGCTCCTCGACGAGGCGTCCGTCCACGCGAAACGGGTCCTTCTCGTCGACGACGTCTCCGACTCCGGTCGGACGCTCGCCAAGGTCGTCGACCTCATCACCGCGTGGGGCGCAGATGTCCGCACGGTGTGCCTCTACAGCAAGCCGCGCACCATCCTCGAACCGGACTTCGTCTGGCGGCGCACGGACCGGTGGATCACCTTCCCGTGGTCGGCCCTGCCTCCGGTCACTTCGCAGAGCTGAGCTCGACGCCTCCTACACTGCGACAGCACGTCACAGTCCGGCTCGGGCCAGCCAACTCTTTTACGTGTCCATCAGTTGGAGATACTGTAATTCAACGCACGGCGCCTGAGGGCGGTTCGGGCGTCGGCGCGCCCGGGCCCTGGGCAGAGCACCGGGCGCGCTGCTAAGCCCTAGCCCGCAGCGTAGAACCTCTCTTCGAAGACGTGACGCGTGCGCCGCGTGAGCTGCAGATAGCGTTGCTCGAACGCGGTCGCCTGGCCCGGCGCATACCCGCACCAACGAGCCACCGCCTCGAGATCCCGGCGGGACGACGGAAGCATGTCCGACGCCCTCCCGGTCCACACGACATTAGCGCTGCGCACGCGGCTCGCGAGCCGCCAGGTTTCGGCCAGGAGCGCCGCGTCCGCCGCCCCCACGTAGCCGAGGCGCTCTGCCACGGCAAGGGCCGCGAGCGTCGACGTCGTCCTCAGCTCGGGATTCGCGGCGCCATGCTCGAGCTGGATGACCTGGACGAGCCATTCGACGTCGCTCAGCCCGCCCCGGCCGAGCTTGACGTGCCGCGCCGGGTCCGCACCGCGTGGCAGCCGCTCCGCTTCGACGCGGGCCTTGATTCGCCGGATCTCGGTGATGGCCGCGGCCGAGAGCTCCTTGGGGTACCGAACGCCGTCGATGAGCTCCGTGAAGTCGGCGGCCAGGCCGTCGTCGCCCGCCATGGGCCGCGCCCGCAGGAGGGCCTGGGCCTCCCACACGAGCGCCCACCGGCGGTAGTACTCGGCGTACGACTCGAGCGTCCTCACGAGGGGGCCAGACTTGCCCTCGGGCCGAAGATCGGCGTCGAGCTGGAGCACGCGCTCGGCCTGGACCGCCGGCTTGAGCGGCTGCGTCAGGAGCCCCGCGAGGGACGTGACAATCCCCATGGCCTGGCGCTGGGCGGCGTCGGGATCGGCGCCGGCAAGCGGCCGGTGGACATACATGACGTCGGCGTCGGAACCGTAGCCGATCTCGCGGCCGCCCTGGCGGCCCATGGCGACGACGAGCACGTTCGTGAGGAGCGGCCCGTTGGCCGCGGCCTGATCCTCGGCGACGCGCAGCGCGCCCAAGACGGCCGCCTGGTCCACGTCCGCAAGCGCTCGCCCGACCTCGTCCTGATCGAGCAGTCCCGCGCTGTCCGCAATCGCGATCCGGAGGATCTCGCGACGGCGGATGAGGCGGATGAGCCGCATACGGGACGTGGCGTCCTCATGGCGGGAGATCTTGGACTGGATCTCCTGCCACTGGACGTCGAGGGGAACGGGGGCAAGATCCCGATCGTGCCCCAGCCAGGCGACGGATTCGGGCGAGACCTCGAGAAGGTCCGCAATGAGCCGCGAATTCGCGAGCACGTAGCACAGCCGCTCGGCCGCGGCCGCCGAATCGCGAAGCATTCCGAGATACCAATGCGTCGTCCCGAGCGTCTCGCTCACGCGGCGGAACGCGAGGAGCCCCGCATCGGGGTCGACACCCTGGGCGAGCCAATCGAGCAGCACGGGCAGGAGCTGGCGCTGAAGCGCTGCCCGGCGGCTCACTCCCGCCGTGAGCGCCTCGATGTGCCGCATGGCGCCCCGCGGGTCACGATAGCCGAGCGCCGCGAGCCGGCCCTGCGCCGCCTCGGGCGAGAGCTTGGCCTCCTCGGGGCTCAGGTTCGCCACCGAATTGAGGAGGGGCCGATAGAAGATGCGCTCGTGCAGCTCGCGCACACTGCGCTTCGTGCGGTGCCACGAGTCGAGGAGGGACTCCGGAGACGCCTTCGACGTGTCCATGACGCCTTGGACGGCCCGTGCGAGGGCGCGCAGGGCGTCGTCCTTGATGGGCATGAGATGCGTCCGGCGGAGGTGCGCAAGCTGAATGCGGTGCTCGAGCAGGCGGAGGCGTCGATACGACGCGTCGAACTCCGCGGCGGCGGCTCGGCCGATGTAGCCGCCAGCGGCGAGGGCGGCGATCGCCGACGTCGTGTCGCGCACGCGCAGCGACTCGTCGGCGCGTCCGTGCACGAGCTGGAGGAGCTGCACCGTGAACTCGACGTCCCTGAGCCCTCCCGCACCGAGCTTGATCTGCCGGTCTGCTTCCGCCGCCGGAATGTGCTCCGTGACCCGGCGGCGCATCGCCTGGACCGATTCGACGAAGCCGTCGCGCCCCGCGGATGCCCAGACGAGGGGCGCGACGGCCACCTCGTAGCGGTGCCCCAGGTCGCCGTCGCCCGCGATCCATCGCGCTTTGAGCAGCGCTTGGAACTCCCAGCTCTGGGCCCAGCGCGCGTAGTACGCGAGGTGTGAATCGAGCGTCCTCACGAGGGGCCCGTCCTTGCCTTCCGGCCGCAGGTTCGCGTCGACCTGCCAGAGGGCGGGCTCGCGGGCCGTGCCGAAGACGGCGCGGGACAGCCCCGTGGCGAGGGCGGTCCCGATCCTCAGCACGAGCGCGTCGTCCAGGCGGTCGGGCCCCGGGCCCTGGTCGACGTCGACGACGTAGATGACGTCGACGTCGGAGATGTAATTGAGCTCGCGCGCGCCGCATTTGCCCATGCCGATGACTGCGAGGGCGACGGCGGCGACGGCTTCCTCCCCGAACGTCGCCGCGGCCTCCGCGCGGGCGACGGCGAGCCCCGCATCGAGGGCCGCAGACGCGAGGTCGGCGAGCTCGGCCGCGGCCGTGGGCAGGAAATCGGTCGGCGAGGCGGCGCCGAGGTCGCGAACGGCAAGCTCGCACAGATGACGGCGGTACCGGACCCGGAGCGCCTCGTAGGCGTCCGCGCCGGTCCGCGAGGCGACCGGCCGTCTCGCTCCCGGGTCAGCGCCGACGGAGCGCAAGAGCGACGCGCGGAGCGCGGCGGGGTCTGCGCCGCGCGGTTCCGCCGACGAAGCCGCATCGAAGATGTCGAGGTGCTCCGGCCGGCGCACGAGGAACTCGCCGAGGGCCTCGGAGGCGCCGAGGAGCCGAAACAGGGGCTCGCTGCGCGTCAGACCCGCTTCGACCGTCGCCCGCAGGCGCGGATCCCGCTCGAGCAGCCGGACGAGCATGACAAGGGCCGTGTCCGGGTCGGGCGCGACCCCGAGCCCTGCAAGGAGCACCTCCTCGTCGATCCCCGCCAGTTCACGTGCCGCGAGGAACCTCTCCGCGCGCTCGGGATCCGACGATCCGAGGGCAATGAGCCGCCGCGTCAGGCTGGGCGCCATGGCAGCCTAGAGGATGCCCAGATTGCGGTGCAGCTCGTACGGAGTGACCTCGAGGCGGTATTCGTTCCACTCCTGCCGCTTGTTGCGCAGGAAGTACTCGAAGACCTGCTCCCCGAGGATCTGCGCCATCAGCTCGGAGTCCTCCATGCTGCTGATCGCATCGTGGAGGCTTGACGGGAGCGGCGAGTGCCCGAGCACGCGGCGCTCGGCTGACGAAAGCGACGCGATATCGTCCTCGGCGGCCTCCGGAAGCTCGTACTCCTCCTCGATGCCCTTGAGCCCTGCGCCGAGGAGGACCGCGTACGAGAGGTACGGGTTCGTGGCGGAATCGATGCCGCGGTACTCGACGCGCGCCGACTGGCCCTTGCCGGGCTTGTACAGGGGAACGCGGACGAGGGCCGAGCGGTTGTTGTGGCCCCAGCTCAGGTAGCTGGGCGCCTCTCCGCCGCCCCACAGACGCTTGTATGAGTTGACGAACTGGTTCGTGACCGCGGTGAACTCGTTGGCGTGGCGCAGAAGACCCGCGATGAAGTGCCGGGCCGTCTTCGAGAGCTGGAACTGCGCACCCGGCTCGTGGAACGCGTTCGTGTCCCCCTCGAAGAGTGAGAAATGGGTGTGCATCCCCGAGCCGGGGTGCACGGTGAAGGGCTTGGGCATGAACGTCGCGTACGCGCCCTGCTGGATGGCGACCTCCTTCACGACCGTGCGGAACGTCATGATGTTGTCCGCGGTCTGGAGCGCGTCGGCGTAGCGAAGGTCGATCTCGTTCTGTCCCGGACCGCCCTCATGGTGGCTGAACTCGACCGAGATCCCGACGGACTCGAGCATGTTGACGACCGTCCGGCGGAAGTCCTGGGCAACGCCGCCGGGCACGTGGTCGAAGTAGCCGCCCTGATCGATCGGGACGGGCGCGCCGTCCGGGCCCAGCTGGTCCGATTCGAGGAGATAGAACTCGATCTCTGGGTGCGTGTAGCACGTGAAGCCCATCTCGGCGGCCTTCGCGAGCGTTCGCTTGAGGACGTTGCGGGGATCCGCCAGGGAGGGCTCGCCGTCCGGCGTCAGGATGTCGCAGAACATGCGGGAGGTCGGCTCGGTCTCTCCGCGCCACGGCAGGATCTGGAACGTCGACGGGTCCGGCTGCAGGAGCATGTCCGATTCGGAGACCCGCGCAAGTCCCTCGATCGAGGAGCCGTCGAAGCCGAGCCCCTCGTCGAACGCCCCCTCGACCTCCGCCGGAGCGAGAGCGACCGACTTGAGCGAGCCCACGACGTCCGTGAACCACAGACGGACGAAGCGGACGTCGCGCTCCTCAATGGTGCGGAGCACGAATTCCTGCTGACGGTTCATGGGGTGTCTCCCTTACGAGTTCAGGCCCTTGCGCGCATCCCCCACTCTACTCAGCTTCGACTAGTCTCGTCGGTATGGTCCCCACCACTTCTCCCGAGTCTCCCGCTCCTTACGGAAGCGGCCCGCGGGCGTCCGGAACGCCGTCGCGCCCGAGCGGACGAATCCGGATCCACCACCTCGCGGCCGCCAAAGAACGTGGCGAGCGGTTCGCGATGCTCACGGCGTACGACCAATACGCCGCGCAGATCTTCGACGAGGCGGGCATCGAGGTGCTCCTCATCGGGGACTCCGCCGCGAACAACGTGTTCGGCCATGAGACGAGCCTCCCTGTCACGGTCGACGAACTCATCCCCCTGTGCCGCGCCGTCGCCCGGTCCGCCCATCGCGCGCTCGTCGTCGCCGACCTCCCGTTCGGCAGCTACGAGACCTCGCCGGCCCAAGGCGTCGAGACTGGGGTGCGCTTCCTCAAGGAGGGCCTCGTCCACGCCGTCAAGATGGAGGGCGGGGCCTACTACGCCGACACGGTGCGTGCAATGGTCCAGGCCGGCATCCCCGTCATGGCTCACATCGGCTTCACGCCGCAGAGCGAGCACGCGCTCGGCGGCTATCGCGTCCAAGGAAGGGGCGACGACGCAGCTCGCCTCATCGAGGATGCGAAGGCCCTCGAGGCGGCGGGCGCCTTCTGCGTCCTCATGGAGATGGTTCCCGCGGACACGGCGGCGGCGGTCGACGCTGCCGTATCGGTTCCGACGATCGGGATCGGCGCCGGCGCCTCGACGACCGGGCAGGTGCTCGTGTGGCAGGACATGGCGGGCCTGCGCGGCGGCGAAGGCACCCGCATCGCGAAGTTCGTCAAGAGGTACGCGAATCTGCGCGAGACGCTCCTCGACGCGGCTCGCCACTATGGGGACGACGTGCGGTCGGGCGTGTTCCCGGGGCCCGAGCACAGCTTCTGATATGGAGAAGGCCCCGCCGGTCATCCGGCTGGGCCTTCTCTAGTCCTTGTCGGACCAGCCGTCTCCGTCAGCGTCCGAAGGGTCCCACGCTCGGTTGCGTTCCTTGACCTTCTCGAGTGCGTGTTCCGCTTCCTCGCGCGTCTGGTACGGCCCGATGAGCTGGGTCCAATCGCTCATGGCGTCCTCTTCGACCTGATGCGTTCGGACGTTGTACCAATACTGCGTCATGCCGTTCGTCACCCTTCCCTCGCGAGTACACTCAGCCTATGCCTTCTCCGTCACCCACGGCACCCGTGGGCACGCTCGTGCCCGGGGCCGTTTCCCCTCTGCGCAAGGTCCCGGGCTCCATCCCACGCCCGGCCTATGTGGGGAAGGATTCGCCCGAGCGGTACGAGGGGAACGACGTCTACACGCCCGAGGAAATCGAGCGGATCCGCACGGCGGGGAAGATCGCCGCCGACGCGATCGTCGAAGTCGGCAGGCACATCCGTCCGGGCGTCACGACAGACGAACTGGACCGGATCGGGCACGAGTTCCTCGTGGGCCACGACGCCTACCCGTCGACTCTCGGCTATCGGGGCTTCCCGAAGTCGCTGTGCACGTCGGTCAACGAGGTCATCTGCCACGGCATCCCGGACACGACCGTCCTGGCGGATGGGGACATCATCAACATCGACATCACGGCGTTCAAGGACGGCGTCCACGGGGACACGAACTACACCTTCTTGGTGGGCGACGTCGACGAAGAGTCGAGGCTCCTCGTCGAGCGGACGCAGGAGTCCCTTCGCCGCGCCATCAAGGCCGTAGCGCCGGGACGTGAGATCAACGTCATCGGACGCACGATCGAGTCGTACGCGAGACGCTTCGGCTACGGCGTCGTGCGGGACTTCACCGGCCACGGGGTCGGCGAGGCCTTCCACTCCGGGCTGATCATCCCGCACTACGACGCCGCACCGGCCTACAGCCGGGTGCTCGAGCCGGGAATGGTCTTCACGATCGAGCCGATGCTCACGCTCGGCACGATCCAGTGGGACATGTGGGACGACGGCTGGACCGTCGTCACGCGCGATCGGAAGCGGACGGCGCAGTTCGAGCACACGCTCGTCGTCACCGACTCGGGGGCCGAGATCCTCACGGCCCCCTGATCCCCGGCGCACAGCCCTCCCATTCGGCGCCCAGTACCACCCCTCCAGACCCTGACCCGCGAGAGGCGGAACGCATGTCAAAGAGCGACAAGAAGAAGTCCAACCACCTCATCGGCATCGACATCGGCGGCACGGGGATCAAGGGCGGCATCGTCGATCTCAAGAAGGGCAAGCTCGTGGGTGAGCGCGTGCGCATCGAGACGCCGCAGCCTGCCGCTCCCGAGCCCGTCGCCGACGTCGTCGCGCACATCGTGGACGAGCTGAGCCAGCGCGACGAGGCGCCCGACACCGACACGCCGGTGGGAGTCGCTTTCCCCGCGATCATCCAGCACGGCGTCGCGCGCTCAGCGGCCAACGTGGACAAGTCGTGGATCGACTTCGAGGTCAACAAGCATTTCAGCGAACGCCTCGGCCGACCGGTCGAAGTCATCAACGATGCGGACTCCGCGGGCCTCGCCGAGGTTCGCTACGGTGCCGGCGCGGGCATCGACGGCACGGTGCTCGTCATCACTCTCGGCACCGGCATCGGGTCGGCGTTCGTGTTCGACGGCCAGCTCGTCCCCAACGCCGAACTCGGCCACCTCGAGATCGATGGCTTCGACGCCGAGACCAAGGCTTCCGCCGTCGCGCGCGAACGCGACGGCATCGGCTGGGAGGACTACAGCGTCCGCCTCCAGCGCTACTTCTCGCACGTCGAGTTCCTCTTCTCGCCTGAGCTCTTCGTTGTCGGCGGCGGGATTTCGAAGCGAGCTGACGAGTATCTTCCGCGCCTCAAGCTGCGGACGCCCATCGTCCCGGCTGAGCTCAAGAACGAAGCCGGCATCGTGGGAGCGGCGCTGCAGGTCGCGATCCACCACAAGCTCCACAAGTAGGACTCTGCGCCGCTGTGTGAGAACGGCCGTGGGAGCCTGCCCAGGCTGCCGCGGCCGTCGCGTCCGGCTACGCGGATCCGGCTACTCGGCTGCGATCTCCGCCTGCTCCGAGCGAAGCAGGGCGATCGCCGCCTCGAAGTCCTCGAGAGACTCGAAGGATTGATACACGCTGGCGAACCGCAGGTAGGCGACGTGGTCGAGCTTCCGAAGCGGCCCCAGGATCGCGAGCCCAACCTCGTGCGCCTTGATCTCGGCGGCGCCGCTCGCGCGCACCGCCTCCTCGACCTCCTGGGCGAGGAGCGCGAGATCGTCTTCCGTCACGGGACGTCCCTGGCAGGCCTTGCGCACGCCGTTGATGACCTTCGACCGGCTGAACGGCTCGCCGACTCCTGACCGTTTGATGACCGTGAGGCTCGTCGTCTCAATGGTCGTGAACCGGCGGCCGCACTTCGGGCACTGCCTCCGGCGGCGGATTGCGGCGCCGTCGTCCTGGATCCGGCTGTCGACCACGCGCGAGTCCGGATTGCGGCAAAAAGGGCAGTACATCCTCTGATTCTAGGGGGTGCGCCCTAGGTCACCAACGGTCGATCACCAGATGTAGTAGTGGGTCCCACTAGGTGCGGTGGTTGTCGACGGCGGCGACTCAGCCGAAGCGCCGGTCCACAGCGTCGCCGTGGGCCGGGAGGTCCTCGGCATCCGCGAGACTCCGAATGTGGCCCGCGACCTCACCAAGGGCCTGCTCGCTGTAGTCGATAACTTGGACGGCTTTGAGGAAAGTCGTGACGTTGAGCCCGGACGAGAAGACGGCCGTGCCGCTCGTGGGAAGCACGTGATTCGAGCCTGCGGAATAGTCGCCGAGGCTCACCGGGCTGTAATCGCCCACGAAGATGGCGCCAGCGTTCTGGATCCGCGCAGCCGCCGCCCGCGGGTCGGCCGTCATGATCTCGAGGTGCTCGGCCGCGTAGGCGTCGCACACCGCGATCCCGGCGTCGACGTCGTCCACGAGGACGGCACCCGACTGGCGCCCCGACAGCGCGGCGAGCACGCGCTCGCGGTGCTTTGTGCCCTCCGCCTGGCTGGCGAGTTGTTCGCGCACGGCTTCGACGAGTTCGGGTGAGTCTGTCACCAGGACGGAACCGGCCCGCGTGTCGTGCTCGGCCTGGCTGATGAGATCCGCCGCAACGAGGTCAGGCCGGGCGGTCGCGTCGGCGAGGATCGCGATCTCTGTCGGGCCCGCCTCCGCGTCGATGCCGACGACGCCCTTGACGAGGCGTTTCGCCGTCGCGACAAAGATGTTGCCCGGGCCGGTCACGACGTCGGCAGGCTCGATCGCGGGCAGGTGTCCCTGGGCGTCCTCTCCCGAAGGAATCCCGTAGGCGAAGCTGATGACCGCCTGCGCGCCGCCGATCGCGTAGACCTCGTCGATGCCGAGCAGGGCGGCGGCGGCGAGGATCGTGGGGTGCGGGAGGCCCCCATTGTCCTTCTGCGGCGGAGAGGCGAGCGCGATCGAGCCCACGCCGGCGGCCTGGGCCGGCACAACGTTCATGACAACCGACGACGGGTACACCGCGAGGCCGCCGGGAACATACAGGCCGACGCGCCGCACCGGGACCCAGCGCTGGGTGACGATCGCGCCGTCGCCCGGCCGAATCGTCACGTCCTCGGGGCGCTGCGCCTCGGCGAAGAGGCGTGCCCTGCGGATCGACTCCTCGAGGGCGGCTCGGACCCCGGGATCGAGCGTGTCGAGCGCGCTCGCGATCGCCGCGGCCGGCACGCGCGGGTGGCGCTGGGCTACGCCGTCGAACTTCTCGGCGAGGAGCGAGAGGGCCGCGAAGCCGCCCGAGCGGACGTCCGCGATGATGCCGCGCACGGCATCCTCGACGGCGCTGCCCTGCTCGGCCTCGAGCCGGGGCACGACGGCGCGCAGTTCGGCAAGGCTGAGGCTGCTGCCCCTCAGGTCGATCGTGCGGAAGTCGAGGGCGGGGGCTGGCGATGTCACCAACCCAGTCTACGGTCCCCCGCGGGCTGTCAGGGTGAGGACGGGAACCAGCGGCGGGTGGGCGGGCTCAAGGGCGGGTGGGCGGGGTCAAGGGCGGGTAGGCGGGGACTAGGGTCGGGTGGGTGGGCTCAAGGGCGGGTGGGCGGGGACCAGAGGACAGTCACGAGCCCAAGGACGACGACGGCGACAATCGCCGGCCAGAGCGCGAGCTCGCTCAGCGTCTGGAGCCCGAAGGCGGATCCGTCGATGCTCGGATCAGATCGCGGGGAGCCAAACGCACGGCCCAGCCCGACTCCGGTGAGCCACATGAGCAGGCTTCCTGCGCCCGAGCCGACGAGCGCGGCGAGGGAGCGACCCGCGAAGCCGTGGCGGTCGTGCACCCACACGACGGGGACGACGACGCACACGGCCGCGAGGGCTGCGAATCCCGCGAACATGAAGTCTCGGGTGAGCCACACTCCGTAGTCGGAACCGTCGCCGTAGAGGCGGCCTCCGGGCGACGCGAGCCACCACGCTACGCCGAGGACCGGGCCGGCGGCGGCAGGCGCAAACAGCCACCGGAGCATCGTGCCGAGGCCGGGCCAGAAACTCGGGGCGGCCTCGGGAGAATCAGGCATCAAGGCACGCAGGCCCGAGGAGGACCTTGAGGTCTCCGAACAGGGCGGGGTTCGGATTCACCCGCAGATGCACTCCGAGCTTCATGATCTCGATGCTCCGAGTCCCGTGAAGCCGCAGCTGGACTTCGCTGTGGCCCGGATGCGTCTTGAGCACCTCGCCGAGGCGCGTCACGACGCGCTCGGTGGCCTTGTGCGTCGGCATCGAGATGACAATGGGGCCGCCGCCCGCCTGGCTCAGGTCGGGGACGGTGAGTTCCATCGCGCTCAGGGTCACGGCGCCGTCGTCGCGCCGCTGGAGGCGGCCCTTGACCACGACGATGAGGTCTTCGGCGAGGATCGACGAGATCGGCCCGTAGACCTGACCGAAGAACATGACTTCCATCGACGCGCCAAGGTCCTCGATCTCCGCCCGCGCATACGCGTTGCCGCTCGCCTTCGCGATGCGCCGGCTCAGCGACGTGATCATGCCCGCGATCGTGACGATCGCGCCGTCCTGCGGGCCTTCGTCCGAGATGAGGTGGGAGATCGCGTGATCCGAGTGGCCCTCGAGCACTCCTTCGAGGCCTTGGAGCGGGTGATCCGAGACGTATAGTCCGAGCATGTCGCGCTCGAACGCGAGGCGGTCCTTCTTCTCCCATTCGGGCAGATCCGGGACCTCGACCGACAGCCCCGCGGCCAGACCGCCATCCTCTCCCCCGCCGTCGAACGCGCTGAAGAGGTCAAACTGATTCGCCGCCTCGTTGCGCTTCAAGGTGATGACGGCGTCGACGGCTTCCTCGTGGATCATCGCCAGGGCGCGCCGCGGATGGCCGAGGGAGTCGAACGCGCCGGCTTTGATGAGCGATTCGATCGTGCGCTTGTTGCAGACGACGGCGGGGACCTTCTGGAGGAAGTCGCTGAAGCCCGTGAAGGCCTTCTTCTCCTCGCGCGCTTCGACCATCGAGTGGACGACGTTCGCGCCGACATTGCGGATCGCGCCCATGCCGAAGCGGATGTCATTCCCCACCGGGGTGAAGTTGAGCGCGGACTCGTTGACGTCCGGCGGGAGGACCGTGATGCCCATGCGCCGGCACTCGTTGAGGTACATCGCGCACTTGTCCTTGTCGTCGCCCACCGATGTCAGGAGCGCGGCCATGTACTCGGCCGGGTAGTGCGCCTTGAGGTAGGCGGTCCAGTAGGAGACGACGCCGTAGGCGGCCGAGTGCGCCTTGTTGAACGCGTAGTCGGAGAACGGCAGGAGGATGTCCCAGAGGGTCTTGACGGCGGCGTCCGAGTAGCCGCGCTCGTGCATGCCGGCCGAGAAGCCCTCGAACTGCTTGTCCAGCTCCGACTTCTTCTTCTTGCCCATCGCGCGGCGGAGGATGTCGGCTTGACCGAGCGAGTAGCCAGCAAGCTTCTGCGCGATGGCCATGACCTGCTCCTGGTACACGATGAGGCCGAACGTACCGCCCAGGATGTCCTCGAGCGGCTCCGCCAGCTCGGGATGGATCGGCGTGATCTCCTGCTGCCCGTTCTTGCGCAGGGCATAGTTCGTGTGGGCGTTCGCGCCCATGGGACCCGGGCGGTAGAGCGCGAGGACGGCGGAGATGTCCTCGAAGTTGTCGGGGCGCATGAGCTTGAGCAGCGAGCGCATGGGGCCGCCGTCGAGCTGGAACACCCCGAGCGTGTCACCGCGCGCGAGCAGTTCGTAGGACGCCGCGTCGTCGAGCTCGAGCCGCTCGAGGTCGAGCTCGTGGCCACGGTTGAGCTTGATGTTGTCGAGGGCGTCCGTGATGATCGTGAGGTTCCTCAGTCCGAGGAAGTCCATCTTGATGAGGCCGAGGCCTTCGCAGGTCGGGTAGTCGAACTGCGTGATGATCTGGCCGTCCTGCTCGCGGCGCATGATCGGGACGATGTCGATGAGCGGATGCGAGGACATGATGACGCCCGCGGCGTGGACGCCCCACTGGCGCTTGAGCCCCTCGAGGCCGAGGGCCGTCTCGAAGACGCGCTGCGCGTCCGCGTCCGACCGCAGGAGCTCCCGCATCTCCTCGGCCTCGCCGTAGCGCTTCGCCTCGGGGTTGTGGATGTCCACGAGTGGCATGCCCTTGCCCATGACGTCCGGCGGCATGGCCTTCGTGAGCCGCTCCCCCACGGAGAACGGGTAGCCGAGGACGCGCGACGAGTCCTTGAGCGCCTGCTTGGCCTTGATGGTCCCGTACGTGACGATCATCGCGACGCGGTCGTCGCCGTACTTCTCGGTCACGTACTTGATGACCTCGGGACGGCGACGATCGTCGAAGTCGACGTCGAAGTCGGGCATCGAGACGCGGTCCGGGTTGAGGAAGCGCTCGAAGATGAGGCCGTGCGCGAGCGGGTTGAGATCCGTGATGCGCATCGCGTACGCGGCCATCGAGCCCGCGCCCGAGCCGCGTCCCGGACCGACGCGGATCCCGTGGTCCTTGGCCCAGTTGATGAAGTCGGCGACGACGAGGAAGTAGCCGGGGAAACCCATCTGGGTGATGATCCCGATCTCGTACTCGGCCTGCTTGCGCACCTCGTCCGGGATGCCGCCGGGGAAGCGGTAGTGGAGGCCGCGCTCGACCTCCTTGACGAACCACGACTCCTCGTTCTCCCCGTCCGGGCAGGGGAAGCGGGGCATGTAGCTGGCCTTGGTGTTGAACTCGACGTTGCACCGTTCGGCGATGAGGAGCGTGTTGTCGCACGCGTCGGGGTGCTCGCTGAAGATTGCGCGCATCTCCGCCGGGGACTTGAGGTAGAACTCGTCGGCGTCGAACTTGAACCGCTTGGGGTCGGCGAGCGTCGAACCGGACTGGACGCAGAGGAGCGCGGCGTGGCTCGACGCGTCCTCGGCGTGCGTGTAGTGGAGGTCGTTCGTCGCGACGAGCGGGAGGCCGAGATCCTTCGCGAGCTTGATGAGATCGGCTTGGATGCCTCGCTCGATCTCGAGCCCGTGGTCCATGAGCTCGCAGTAGAAATTGTCGTGGCCGAAGATGTCCCGGAACTCGGCCGCAGCCTCGCGCGCCTCCTTGTAGAGGCCGAGGCGCAGCTTGGTCTGGACCTCCCCGGACGGGCATCCGGTCGTGGCGATGAGGCCCTTGCCGTAGGTCTGCAGGAGCTCGCGGTCCATGCGCGGCTTGTAGAGGTAGCCCTCGAGGGAGGCCAGCGAGGACATGCGGAACAGGTTGTGCATGCCCTGGGTGTTCTCGGCCCACATCGTCATGTGGGTGTAGGCGCCTGCGCCGGAGACGTCGTCGCGCCCGCCGTCACCCCAGCGCACGCGGGTCTTGTCTCGCCGCGCGGTCCCCGGCGTGAGATACGCCTCGACGCCCACGATCGGCTTGACCCCGGCGTCGTTCGCCTTCTTCCAGAAGTCGAAGGCCCCGAAGACGAATCCGTGGTCCGTCGTGGCAAGGGCGTTCATGCCCAGCTCCGCAGCGTGGCCGAACAAGTCGCCCAGCCGGGCCGCGCCGTCGAGCATCGAGTACTCGGTGTGGTTGTGGAGGTGGACGAACGAACCGGTGGAGCTCACCGAACCAGTCTAGGCGTGGCGGCTCGGGGCTCGGCGGTGCCGCGCCGCAGGAGGCTCGCGGCGGCGAGCTGCTCGGCCAGATAGAAGAGGAAAGGCGGGATGTCGCCGGTCAAGGCAAGTGCGCCGCCCGCCCCGGGCCAGCGCACCGGCAGCCGCGGCGGCGTAGCGCCTCGACCGACCCTTCGGCAGGGCAAGGGCTACGCGGGCGAACGCGGCAGGCACCGCCGTCGTACCCGCCGCGGCGAGGTGGTGACCGATGATCCAACCGCGCTCCCCCGCGCGGAGGAGTTCGAGGCGTCGGACGGGATCACGCTCAAGGTAGACCCCAGGAACCGGAGCGATGCCGATCAGCCAGAGGGCCGCAGCCCCGATCGCGGTGACACTCGCCCGCCGGAGCCCGTTCGCATCGGGTGACATGACTCGCCTCATCCGGTCCTCCCGTTGTCGCCGTCAGGGTAGGGCGCCGTGCGGGCACCGTCAATGCCCGGGCACGCCCCCTCGAAGAGCGTCGATCGCGTACTGGAGATCCGTCGGATACGGGCTCGTCGCCTGCACCCATTCGCCCGTCCGCGGATGGGCGAAGCCGAGGCGGTGGGCGTGCAGCCACTGGCGCGTCAAGCCGAGCTCGGCCGCGAGGCGGGGATCCGCCCCGTACGTGAGATCGCCCGCGCACGGATGGTGGAGCGCGGAGAAATGCACGCGGATCTGATGCGTTCGCCCAGTCTCGAGGTGGACCTCGACGAGGCTCGCGCGTCCGAAGGCTTCAAGCACCTCATAGTGCGTCACGGACGCGCGGCCGTCCTCGACGACGGCGAAACGCCAGTCGTAGCCGGGGTGCCGGCCGATCGGGGCGTCGATCGTCCCCTCGAGAGGATCAGGGAGGCCTTGGACGACGGCGTGGTAGACCTTGTCCACGGTGCGCTCCTTGAAAGCGCGCTTGAGGACGGTGTACGCGTGCTCGGTCTTCGCCACGACCATCGCGCCCGAGGTTCCGACGTCCAGCCGATGCACGATGCCGGCCCGTTCGGGGGCGCCGGACGTCGAGATCCGGAAGCCGTCCGCGGCGAGACCGCCCACCACGGTCGGCCCGACCCACCCCGGCGACGGATGCGCGGCGACGCCCACGGGCTTGTCCACGACCACGAAGTCTTCGTCGTCGAGGAGGATGTCCAGGCCGTCCACGTGCTCAACCACCACTTCCAGAGGATCGCGCCGCTCGGGCGCGTCGATGACAATCTCGTCGCCGGCGGCGAGCCGATCCGACTTGGCCAAGGCCCTGCCCGCGCAGTACGCATGCCCGCCCGCAAGAAGCTGCGCGGCGGCCGACCGGGAGACCCCGAGCAAGACCGCGAGGCCTGCGTCCGCCCGTTGCCCGCCCAGTTCCTCCGGAACAATGTGCGGCTCAGGCACGGGGCGGTTCCTCGCCCGGGCGCCCGGAACCGTCAGGCTCACCCTGATCCGCACGGCCCGCGGCGGACCGCGCCTTCCCGTGACGACTTCCATCGGCCCCGACGCCCAGGAGGGTCAGGAGGCAGATGAGCGCGACTCCGGTGACGACGCACGAGTCGGCGACGTTGAAGATCGCGAAATTGGGGAGCTGGATGAAGTCGACGACGTGACCCATGCCGAAGGACGGTTCACGGAACAGGCGGTCGGTCAGGTTGCCGAGCGCGCCGCCGAGCACGAGCCCGAGGGCGACGGCCCAGCCAAGCGACCGGACCCTGCGTGCGTACAGGATGATCGCCACGGAGACGGCCGTCATGATGATGCTGAACACCCACGTGACGTTCTCGCCGATTGAGAACGCAGCGCCTGAGTTGCGGATGTAGTACCAGTGCAGCAGCGGGGGCAGGACGGCGGTCCGCTCCCCCTCCACCATGGTGCTCGTCACCCAGAGCTTCGTGAGCTGGTCGAACGTGTAGACGACGACGGCGAGGGCCGCGAGGACGGCGATGGCCCGTCCCGACACGCGGCGGCGGCCGTTCGACGACGGCTCAGGCCCCTGCGACGGGGTCACCGATGAGTTTTCCATACTGCTTTCCGTTGACATGCCGAAGCCGACGGCCGCATATGCGCGGCCGTCGGCCAGAGAGCTCGGGGTCTCAGACCTCGGCGTTGTCTGGGATCTCGCTCGACACGACGGAGCCGCGTGCGTCGAGATCGCGGAGCTGGCCCTCGATGTAGGCCTTGAGACGCGCACGGTAGTCGCGCTCGAAGCCACGGAGCTGCTCAACCTTGCGCTCGAGGACGGACCGCTGCTGTTCGAGCGCACCGAGGGTCTTGCGCGACTTCTCCTGGGCTTCGCTCACAAGGCTGCTCGCCTCGATCTGAGCCTCGGCGATGATCTTGTCGCGCTGGTCGACGCCGTCCTGGACGTGCTTGTCGTGCATCTGCTGGGCCATCGCGAGGAGGCCAGCCGCCGACTCGGCGGTCTGAGCGTGGACGGCCGGCGCCGCCGCGGGCGCCTGGGCGGCGGGAACGACGGGCGCAGCCTCGGGCTTGGCGACCTCAGCCGGCTTGACCTCTTCCGCAGCAGGCTTCTCGGGCACGGCCGCCACGGGTGCGCCGCCCTTCGAGGTGAGCTCGGCGACCTTCTTGCGAAGCTCGTCGTTCTCCTGGTTCAGGCGGCGAAGCTCGATGACGATCTCGTCAAGGAAGTCATCAACCTCGTCCTGGTCGTATCCCTCGCGGAACTTAGTCGGCTGGAAACGCTTGTTGACGACATCTTCTGGCGTCAGAGCCATCTGCTCACCTCTTTGGTCTAGTCAGTCAGGGGCTTGCGCCACCGTGACTACGGTAACTGACGTTCGCCCGGTAGCTCCACTTGGGCCGCCCGCATGTGCGCGCCGCCTCGAGGATCCCGGAACAATTTTGCTAAGAACCTACGCGAGATTCCGGACGATAGCCATAGCGATGTACACCGCAATGACGAGGATCAGGAAGGCGATATCGAGGCTGATCGAACCGAGATGGATCGGCTTGAAGATCCTTCTCGAAAGCCGCATCGGCGGGTCCGTCACCGCGTAGACCGCACTCGCCGCGACGAGCGACGCACCCCGAGGCCGCCATGTACGGGCAAACGACTGGACCCAGTCGAACACGAGCCTCGCGACGAGCGCCACCAAGAAGAGCTCGAGGACGAGGAAGACGACGGCCCACAGAATGCCCATGCCGGAACTCAGCTCTGGTTGAAGAAGGTCGCCTGGCCCTCGCTGGCGTTCTTGTCCTCGCCCAGGACCTCGATCGTCGACGGCGTCAGAAGGAAGACCTTGTTCGTCACGCGTTCAATGCTCCCGTGCAGGCCGAAGACAAGTCCAGCCGAGAAGTCGACGAGCCGCTTGGCGTCCGCCTCGCCCATGTCCGTGACGTTCATGATGACGGGAATGCCGTCGCGGAAGCTCTCGCCGATGACCTTGGCGTCGTTGTAGGAGCGGGGGTGGATGGTCGTGATCTGGCGCAGCCCGGCGTCTTCGCGCACGGCCGCAGCACGCTTGATGGGGGTCACGGGGGCCCGATACTCCTCAACCTCGGATGATGCGGGTTCGCGGGTGGAAAACGCCGGACGGCGTTCTTCGCGCTCGGTGTGCACCAGATTGTCCTCTTCCGTACGTGTAAGATCCGTGCGGACATGCTGGGGCTCGGCCTCGAACTGCTCATCGCTGTCTGCGAGGCCGAGGTAAACCATCGTCTTCCGCATAACTCCGGCCATGCTCGACTCCTGTACTCGGGCCGCGCGGTCCTCATGCACCGGGTCCCGGCCCTGAAGGTCCCGACTCTTCGAAGCTACAGCACGCGTGGCCGCGGACCGAGTACATCCGTCCCGATCCGAACGTGTGTCGCGCCCGCCGCGATGGCCTGTTCGAGGTCTTGGCTCATGCCCGCCGAGATCATCATCGCATCCGGGTGATCGCCGCGCAGCAACGCGGCGCAGTCGGCCAGCCGAGCGAATGCGCGGGACGGATCCTCTCCGAGCGGCGCGACAGCCATGACGCCAGCGAGCCGGAGGCCCTCAGATGACGCGATGAGATCCGCGAGGCCAAGGATCTCCCTCGGCAGCGCACCTCCCCGGCCCGGCTCGGCGAGCGGATCGAGATTGACCTGGACGAGGCACGCGAGCGGCAGCCGTCCAGCCCGAGACGGCTCGCTGGCCGCGGCCTTGGCCAGCGCGGCGACGAGCGAGGGCCGATCCACCGAGTGGATCGCGTCGGCGTAGCGGACGACGCTCTTGGCCTTGTTGGTCTGGAGCTGGCCGATGAAATGCCACGAAAGTCCGAGTTCGCCGAGTTCGGCCGCCTTGGCGGAGGCCTCCTGATCGCGGCTCTCGCCGATGTCCGTCACGCCGAGCTCTGCGAGGAACCGCACGTCGTCGGCTGGGTGGAACTTCGTCACGACGATGAGCTCCGGCTGATCGGCGCGCCCGGCTGCGCGGGCGGCGTCATGAATCCGGGTGCGGACCCGATCGAGGTTCGACGCGAGCTGCTCGCGCCGAGCGTTTCGGTCATTCGACTGGGCGGCGCGCTCAGCCATGTGCCCACACCACTCCCGCGAAGCGCCCCTCGCCGGGCGCACGGCGGTGCGAGAACAGGCGGGTCTCCTGGAACGTGCACGCGATGGCCTCCAGGTGGACCGGGACGCCCAGCGCGTCCAGCTGGGACTCGACGCCCGCCGGAAGGTCGAGCCCCGGCGTTCCCCACGACGTCGTCGATGCCGTCCCGGGGACCTTCGCCTCGATCTCGTCGCGGAGCGCCGCCGGCACCTCGTAGCAGCGGCCGCAGATGCTGGGCCCAATCCAGGCCTCAAGGCCTCGCGCGCCAGCCTCGCGCAGCGCGTCCACGGCGGAGTTCACGACCCCGGCCGCGAGCCCGGCTCGGCCCGCGTGGACGGCTGCCAGCGCGGGCCGTCCATCCGGGAATTCGCCGACGACGAGGATCGGCACGCAGTCGGCCACCATGACGGCGACCGGCAGCCCTCGCGACAGGAGCGCGTCGGCAACCGGCGCGTCGCCGGAGCCTTCGGCCCACGCGGCGCGGTCGCCGTGCTCCTGATCCATGTAGCGGACCCTGTCGACCCCCACCGCGCCCGCGAGCGCCGCGCGGTGGCTGCGGACGCCGTCGTCGTCCTCTCCGACGTGGAACGCGAGGTTCCCGCCCGAGACCTGGGTGAACGCGGCGGTGACGCCGGGACGGATGTCCCGGCGCCACCAGAAGATGCGCTCAGCGTCGGCGCCGTCGGTGCCCGGCGCCGCGATGCCGAGGGTCACTTGAGGAAGTCGGGCACGTCGAGGTCGTCGCGCGAGCCGGTGAGGTCATGCTCGACGACGGCCGGGAGCTCGACGTCGAAGCCCGAGTCGGCCGACGATCCCGCCGAGGACTGGCTCCACTGGCTCAGGCCCGCGTGCACGGGCGTGGGCTGGGCCACGGGCCGCGGCGCGGCGGGCACGGCCATCGGCTGCTGGGCAGCAGCTGCCGCAGCCTGGGCAGCGGCCTTGGCCTTCGTGTCCTCGAGCGACGGCGACGTGGCCTTGACGTCGTCGAAGCCGGCCGCGATGACGGTCACGCGGGCCTCGTCGCCGAGCGCGTCGTCGATGACCGCGCCGAAGATGATGTTGGCCTCGGGGTGCGCGACCTCCTGGACGAGGCGCGCGGCCTCGTTGATCTCGAAGAGGCCGAGGTCGCTGCCGCCCTGGATCGACAGCAGGACGCCGTGGGCACCGTCGATCGATGCCTCGAGGAGCGGCGACGCGATGGCGAGCTCGGCTGCCTTGACGGCGCGGTCCTCGCCGCGCGCCGAGCCGATGCCCATGAGCGCCGAGCCGGCGCCCTGCATCACGGACTTGACGTCCGCGAAGTCGAGGTTGATCAGGCCGGGAGTCGTGATGAGGTCGGTGATGCCCTGGACGCCCGAAAGCAGCACCTGGTCCGCCGACCGGAAGGCGTCGAGCACTGAGACGTTGCGGTCGCTGATCGAGAGCAGGCGGTCGTTGGGGATGACGATGAGAGTGTCGACCTCGTCGCGGAGTGCTTCGATGCCATTCTCGGCCGAGGTCGCGCGGCGGCGGCCCTCGAACGTGAACGGCCGCGTCACGACGCCGATCGTGAGGGCACCGAGGGAGCGGGCGATGCGCGCCACGACGGGAGCGCCGCCCGTGCCGGTTCCGCCGCCTTCGCCCGCCGTGACGAAGACCATGTCGGCGCCGCGAAGCACTTCCTCGATCTCGTCCGAGTGGTCCTCGGCCGCCTGGCGTCCGACCTCGGGGTTCGCGCCCGCGCCGAGGCCGCGGGTGAGCTCGCGCCCGACATCGAGCTTGACGTCGGCGTCGCTCATGAGCAGCGCCTGCGCGTCCGTGTTGATGGCGATGAATTCCACCCCTCGCAGACCGACTTCGATCATGCGGTTTACTGCGTTCACGCCACCGCCGCCGATGCCGACGACCTTGATGACGGCCAAGTAGTTCTGCGGTGCTGCCACGTTGAGTGTCCCTTGTTCGAAAGCCTGCTGTTCTGCAAGAGGTTCGAATCGCACAACCTTAACCTTCAAGTCGAAGGTTATAGTTATGTCAACTAGCTCTTGGTGAAGACGGTATTTCCCGCACTTCCCGCGTGCAACGACCGCCAAGGCGTGTCGCGCGCATTGTCGCGAGAGGCCTGGCGGCCCGCCCCGAGCACTCAGCGGGTCACGGGATGGCGCGGAACACTCACGTCGTAGACATTGACCGGCGGCTGACCCTTGACGGGATTCTCCGTGGCCTTCATGAGCGCCTCGAGCACCTTCGCCTTGAGATCACGGTCGTCCGAGTTTCCCCAGATCACGGTCTTGCCGTTCGCGAGCTTGAGCTGCACCGAGTCGACCGAATCGGCCTTGGCCGTGGCAAGCTGCGAGAGGACGTCGGCGGGAAGGGCCGCGAGGACGCCCGTGATCGCGAGGAACGTCGCGTGCGGGAGGGCGCTTCCGCCCGAATCGATCACGGGCACGGCGAATGCCCCGCGATCGGCCGTCTGGGCGACTTCGACGCCGTCACCGTCGACCACCGAGAAGCCCTTGTCCTGCTTGACGAGCGCAACGGGAATCCGCTCGACGATCGTGACGAGAAGCGTGTTCGGGGGCACGGCGCGGCTCTGGGCCGACTTGACCTGCACAATGGGCTTGAGGAGCCGCGACACGTCATCCGGCCCGACAAGTGTGAGAGATCGGCCTTCGAGGGGCTTGAGGGCCGCTGTGACCTGGGCCGGCGCGAGCATCCTGGTCCCCTGGACGGCGATGGTGCGCACCGCGAGCACGGGCGTGAAGACGACGACGGCCATGAGCGCCGCGACGAGAGCGACCGTGGTCGCGGCGATGATGATCGCCCTTCTCCGGATCCGCTTCGCGCGGGGCACGGGAAACGCGAGGACGTCGCCCGACGGCCGCGGGGATGCGGGCGACGACGACGCGGCCTTCCGCCCGCGGCCCAGCCCGCGCCGTGCGCGCTTCGCGGCCGGCTCGGCGTCGGCACGCGCGGCCTGCGTCGCCGTCGACCCCCCGTCCGCGTCGTCGACGCCCTGTGGCTCGCCGTCGTCGTCGTGGATCGGGCGGAGGACGGTGACCTTGGCCGACGCGCCGAGGGACACGCGGTGCCCCTCTCCCCCGCCGGGCTCACGGCCCTCGGCCGGTGCCTCGGGGCCGCCCGCCGGGCCCGAGCGGGGCACTCTGGGCTTGCGCGGGCTAGGTGCCATGCGGATGGCCTCCGTGAGCCCTCGCAGCGATAGCCTCGACGAGCGCGGGCCCGTAGGACGTGACGTCTCCCGCCCCGACGGTCAGGACGATGTCCCCGGGAGCGGCCGCGGCGACCAGCTCCGCGATGGCCGCAGCGGCCGACGGCGCGTAGGAACCGCCCGGAAGCGATGCCGTGACGAGCTCGCTCGTCACCCCCGGGATCGGATCCTCGCGTGCGGGATAGATGTCGAGGACGCGAACCGTGTCCGCCAGCGCGAGCGCGGCGGCGAACTCCGCCGCGAACTCGCGCGTGCGCGAGAACAGGTGCGGCTGGAAGAGAACGTGCACTCCCCCGCTTCCGGCCACGCCGCGCGCGGCGGCGAGGGCGGCCCGCACTTCGGTCGGATGGTGGGCGTAGTCGTCGTAGACACGGACGCCGTCGGCTTCGCCCTTGAACTCGAAGCGCCGCGCCGCGCCGCTGAACGTCGCGAGCGACGCCGCGCAGGCGTCGGGATCGGCGCCGAGGCCGACGACGACGGCACCGAACGCCGCCGCCGCGTTGAGGGCGTTGTGGACACCCGGGACCACGAGCGGGAGGGCAGCCTCGCCGCCGTCCCACGCGAGCGTCGCGCCGTGGGGACCGAACCCGAGCCGCAGGTCGGCATCCGGCGAGGTGCCATAGAGCAGCACGCGCGGGCCGCCGTCGTCCGCCGCTCCCGCCCGCACACGCTCGGCCACGCCGCGCGCGCCGACGTCGTCTGCGCACGCGACGAGCAGGCCGTCCGGGGGCAGAAGGGCGGCGAACGCGTCGAAGGAGGCGTGGACGGCCTCGGCCGTCCCGTAGTGGTCGAGGTGATCGGCTTCGACATTCGTGATGATCTCGACGAACGGGCGGTAGTTGAGGAACGACGCGTCGGACTCATCAGCCTCGGCCACGAAGATGTCCGTCGAGCCGTGGGCTGCGTTGACGCCGAGCGCCGGAACGTTCGCGCCGATCGCGAAGCTCGGGTCGAGCCCCGCGCCGCGCAGCATCCACGTGGCCATCGACGTCGTCGTGGTCTTCCCGTGCGTGCCGGCGACGGCGAGCACGCGGCTGCCCGCCATCGCGGCCGCGAGGCCCTCAGAGCGGTGGAGCACAGGGAGGCCGCGGGCGCGCGCCTCGGCGAGCTCCGGGTTGTCCGGCCGGATCGCCGAGCCCGTGACGACCGTCTCGGCGTCGCCGACGTTCGCCGCGTCGTAGCCGACGGCGATGCGCGCGCCAAGTGCCGCCAGCTCCCGCATGACCGGGAGGTCCTTCGCGTCGGAGCCGCTCACGGGCACGCCGCGCGCCACCATGACGCGCGCGACGGCGGACATCCCGACGCCGCCCACCCCCACGAAATGCACGCGGCCGAGCTCGGCCAGCGCCGTGCCGGGCTGAGGAGTGGTCTGTCCGTTCACGAGCTCGCTGCCTCCATGACCATCGTCGCCATCGCGTCATCCGCGTCCCGGATCCCGAGCGTCCGAGCGCGCCCGGACATCTCGGCGAGCGCCGCAGGTTCGGTCACGAGCGGGATGACCTCGCGCTCGAGCCACTCCGGGGAGAAGTCCGCATCGCGCACAAGCTTCGCGGCACCTGCCTCGACGAGGCCCCGCGCGTTGAGGGCCTGCTCGCCGTTCCCGATGGGGAGCGGGACGAACACGGCAGGGACGCCCGCGGCGGCGACCTCGCAGACCGTTCCGGCGCCCGAGCGGCACACCAGGAGATCGGCGGCCGCGTAGGCCAGCTCCATGCCATCCACGTATTCGACCTGGCGGTAGCCCTCGGCGGCGAGCGGCGCGCCGTCGTCCGCTGCGAGGGACTTGCCGCGTCCCGTGATGTGGAGCGTCTGGATGCCGGCGGCCGCGAGGGCGGCGAGGGACGCCGCGATCGTCCGGTTGATGCTCAGCGCCCCCGAGGACCCGCCCGTGACCACGAGCGTGGGGCGGTCGACGTCGAGGCCGAGGGAGCGGCGCGCCGCGTCGCGGTCGGCGTCGCGGTCGAGGCCCGAGACCTCGCGGCGCATGGGCATCCCGACGAGGCGGGCATGCCTGAGCCGCGTCTCGTCGAATGCCTTGCCTACACGCTGCGTGAAGAGGGCGCCGACCCGGTTGGCGAGACCGGCCCGGGTGTTCGCCTCGTGGATGACGATCGGGGTGCCGCGACGGCGCGCCGCGAGGTAGAGCGGCGTGCACACGTAGCCGCCGACCCCGACGAGGACATCGGCCTCCGCGTCGACGAGGATGCGTTCCGCCTGCTTGACGGCACCCGCGAGCCGGCGCGGGAGCTTGACGAGGTCGAGGCTCGGTTTGCGGGGCAGCGGAACCCTGTCGATCGTTGCGAGATCGAAGCCGGCTTCGGGAACGAGGCGCGTCTCCATGCCGGACGCGGTTCCGACGGCGAGAATCCTCGCCGACGGGTCGCGTCGTTCGACGGCGCGCGCAATCGCAAGCAGCGGGCTGATGTGGCCGGCGGTCCCCCCGCCGGCAAGGACGACGGACGGGCCGGACGCGACCGGCTGTCCGGCCGCCCGGGAGAGGTCCTGATCGGGCATTGCTAGGTGGTGGCCTTCCGCTTCGTCGCCTTCTGCGCCTTCGTCGCCGTCCGCTTCGTGCGCGCGGCGCGGGCGGGCCGCATCTCCTCGCGGGCCAGAGACAAGACTACGCCGATGCCACACAGGCAGCTCACGAGCGCCGAGCCTCCCGAGGAGATGAACGGCAGCGGGACGCCGATGACGGGAAGGAGTCCCGTGACCATCGCCATATTGAGTGCCGCCTGGCCGAGGAGCCAGGCCATGATGGTGCCCGCGAGGACGCGAGGGAAGAGCTCCTGCTGCCGCACGACGACGCGGAAGATCGCGACAGCCATGACGGCGAAGAGGGCGAGGACGAGGAGCGTGCCGAACAGGCCGAGTTCTTCGCCGAGGACCGAGAAGATGAAGTCGTTGTGCGCCTCGGGGATCCAGTTGTACTTCTGCCGGCTCTGGCCGAGGCCGACTCCGAGCCAGCCGCCTGACGCGAGGCCCTGGAGTCCGTTCTGTACCTGATAGCCGAAATCCGCGCCGTCCTGCTGGCAGACCGGGGGGTTCTGGCCGAGCCACTCGTAGATGCGGCACATGCGGTTGGGGCTTGTGACAGCGAAGCCGATCGCGCCGACTGTCATGAGGGCGCCGCATACGAGGAAGATCCGGGTCGGGATGCCGCCGAAGAAGAGTCCCGCCGCAACCACGAGCAGGATGACGAGGGTTGTGCCGAGGTCGTGGCCCCAGATGACGAGCGCCGCGACGGCGAGCCCCATGGGGACGACGGGCACGAGCGCGTGGAGCCAGCTATGGGTCAAGTTGGCCTTCTTGCTGAGCACCGTCGCCATCCAGAGCGCGAGGAGAAGCTTTGCGAACTCGGACGGCTGGAGGCTGAACCCGGCGACGTCGATCCAGTTCCGGTTGCCGAGCACTCGCTTGCCGATGAGCTGGACGAGCAGAAGCAGGACGAGCGTCACGCCGATGCCGGGCCAGGCGAGGCGTTTGAGCCAGCGCACGTTGATCCGGGAGATGATGAGCATCCCGACGACGCCGACGGCGCCGAATGCGGTCTGCTTGAGGGCCGCCGTGTAGGGGCTCTCGCCCAGCGAGATGCTCTCGACGCTCGACGCCGAGAGCACCATCATGATGCCGATGGCCATGAGTGCGAGCGTCGAGCCGAGGATGAGGTAGTAGCCCGCCCCCGCCCCGAGCGGGCCGGGGCCCTCGAGGCGCCGCCACAGCGATTGCGCGGTCTTGGCCGGCCGCTCCTGCTGCGCTGTGGCCATCCTCTACTCCTTGCTGTGGGCCTGCCTCTCGACGAGCCGTTGGACGGCGTCGACGAACGCCGCGCCCCGCTGGGCGTAGGACGCGAACTGGTCCATCGAGGCCGCTGCCGGCGCCATGAGCACAGTATCGCCGGCCACGGCGACCTCGGCAGCGCGCGCGACGGCCTCGTCCATGATCGATGCCCCGTCCGGCTGGTCTCCTCCAGTCTCGCCCGGCTCCACGGAGATCACCGGGACATTCGGCGCGTGTCGCGCGAGCGCGGCCGCGAGCTCCCTGCTGTCGACTCCGATGAGGACGACCGTCTTGAGACGCGAAGCATTGCGCGAGACGAGCTCGTCGTAGGTCACACCCTTCGAGAGGCCACCCGCGATCCACACGACGGACTCGAACGCCGCGAGGGACGCGGCGGCCGCGTGCGGATTGGTCGCCTTCGAATCGTTGACCCATTCGACGCCGTCCACGGACGCAATCGGCTGGATCCGGTGATCGCCCGGAAGGTAGCGCCGGAGGCCCTCCCGGACCGCGACCGGCTCGACGCCGCACGCCCGGACGAGCGCCGCGGCCGCGAGCGCATTCGCGACCGTATGCCGCGGGGCGATCTTTCCGAGGTCCTTGATCGATGCGAGTTCGGCGGCCTGATCGCGGCGCTCCGCGATGTAGGCCCTGTCGACGAGGAGGCCCTCGACGACGCCGAGCATGCTGAGCCCGGGCGTTCCCGTCGTAAAGCCGATCGCGCGGCATCCTTCGACGACGTCGGCGTCCTCGACCATGCGCTCGGTCTCGATCTGCTCGACGTTGTAGACCGCCGCCTTCCGCGTGTTGTGGTACACCTTCGCCTTGTCGGCGAGATAGCTCTCGTACGAGCCGTGCCAGTCCACGTGGTCCTCCGCGACGTTGAGCACGACCGACGCGAGCGGCGAGAGGGATTCGGCCCAGTGGAGCTGGAAGCTCGAGAGCTCGACGACGAACACGTCGTATTCGACCGGCTCGCGGATCGCGTCGAGGATCGGAGTGCCGACGTTCCCGACGGCGATCGCCTTGATCCCCGCGGCGCGAAGCATCGACTCGGCCATGCCGACCGTCGTCGTCTTGCCGTTCGTGCCGGTGACGGCCAGCCACTCGGCGGTCTTCTTGCCGCGCCGGGAGCGAACGCGCCACGCGAGCTCGACGTCTCCCCACACGGGGATGTGCTTGCGGGCAGCCGCGGCGAGGACGGCCTGGTCGGGCCGCCACCCGGGCGAGGTGACGACGAGGTCCGGCAACGCGCCCTCGACGAGGGGAAGGGACTGGACGGCGTCGGGGCCGAGGAGGACGTCGACCGCGCCGACGATCCGAAGCGTCTCAGCCTGCGCCTCCGTGCGCTCCGTCACCGACGCGTCGACGACGACGACGCTGGCCCCCAGCTCGATGAGGGTGTCCGCGGCCGCGAAGCCGGAAACCCCGATGCCTGTCACGACGACGCGGAGTCCGGACCAGTCGGCATCCCACGACGTGAGCGACTCGAGGCGCCGCTCGACCGCGCCGCCATGACCTTTGTCCCAGCTACCCGTCACTGCCCTGCCACCCACTCCGTGTTGAATTGAGCGGCCTGCGCCGCCAGCCGCGCGGCGTTGTGCCCCGCTGTCACAGCCCTGCCACCCATTCCGCGTAGAACACAGCCAGCGCCACGGCCACGAAGAGCCCGGCGAGAACCCAGAATCGCACGACGACGGTTACCTCGGCCCAGCCCTTGAGCTCGAAGTGGTGCTGGAGCGGCGCCATCTTGAAGAGCCGCTTGCCCTTCGTGGCCTTGAAGTAGCCCACCTGGAGGATGACGGACAGCGTGATGAGGACGAAGAGGCCGCCCATGATGCCGAGCAGGAGCTCGGTGCGCGTCAGGATCGCGAAGCCCGCGATCGCCGCTCCGATCGCGAGGGACCCCGTGTCCCCCATGAAGATCTTTGCGGGTGACGTGTTCCACCAGAGGAATCCGACGAGCGCCGCGCTCATGATCGCGGCGAGGAGCGCGAGGTCGAGCGGATCGCGGACCTCGTAGCACACCGAACCCGGCACGCGCGCGGAGCCGCAATGCTGATTGCTCTGCCAGATGCCCATGAGCGTGTAGGCCCCGAAGACCATGATCGATGCGCCCGCAGCGAGGCCGTCGAGGCCGTCGGTGAGGTTGACCCCGTTGCTCGCCGCCGTGACGAGGAAGTTCGCCCACACGACGAACAGGATCGCCCCGACGACCGTTCCCGCGAACGCGAGGTTGAGCCACGGGATGTCTCGCAGGAAAGAGACCGTCATGGACGCGGGCGTCCGCCCGTTGCCGTCCGGGAACTGGAGCACCAGGAGCGCGAACGCGATGCCCACGGCGCCCTGGCCGATGAGCTTGGCACGCGCACTCAGGCCGAGGCTGCGCTGCTTCGAGATCTTGATGAAATCGTCGAGGAAGCCCACGAACCCCATGCCGACCATGAGAAAGAGCAGCAGGAGCGCCGAGGCCGTGGGCCCGCCTGTCGCGGGGTGCATGAGCCACACGATGAAATGGGCGAGGAAATAGGCCAAGACGGTCGCGAGGACGAAGACTGTGCCACCCATCGTCGGCGTCCCGCGCTTCGTGTGGTGGCTCGTCGGCCCGTCATCCCGGATGAACTGCCCGTAGCCGCGGTGGACGAGCAGCCGGATGAACAAGGGCGTGCCGACGAACGCGAGCACGAGCGCGAGCGCGGCCCCGATCAGCAGTGCGATCACATGAGCTCCGTTCCGGCGGGGTCAGTGGGCTGAGCCTGCGCGGCCCATGCTATCCGATCGCCGAGGTGCCGAAGGCCCACGCCGTTCGATGACTTGACGAGGACGAGGTCGCCGGGGGCGAGCTCCCGCTCGAGTAGCGCAAAGGCCGCATCCGTGTCTTCCACGAAGGTGCATTCGTCTCCCCACGAGCCTTCGTTGACGGCCGAGACATACAGCGCCCGTGCTTCGCGTCCGACGACGACGAGCCGATCGATGTTGAGCCTCACGACGAGCGTCCCCACGGCCGTGTGCGCCGCGATCGACTCGTCCCCGAGCTCGAGCATGGCCCCGAGGACCGCCCACGTGCGGCGATCCCGGCCGAGGTCGGCGAGCGTCTGGAGGGCGGCGCGCATCGATTCGGGGTTCGCGTTGTAGGCGTCGTTGATGACCGTCACGCCATCGGGGCGGTCGGTGCGCTCCATGCGCCACCGGCTCGCCGGACCCTGTTCGGACAGGGACGCCGCGATGGCCGAGGTCGGGACGCCGGCGGCGTGGGCCACGGCGGCGGCTGCGAGCAGGTTGGCCGTGTGGTGGGCGCCGATGAGCTGGCTGCGGACCGGGAGCGGCTCCTCGCCGTCGATCCGGAGGCCGAACGCGGGGCAGCCGTCGGTCCCGACGTGGGCGTCGAGCGCGACGACGACACTACCGCGGGCCGACGCCCCGGCCGCCGCGGCGGGATCCGACGTGAAGAACGCCTTGCGCGCGGCCGTGCGCGATTCCATCGCCCGGACGCGTGAATCGTCGAGATTGATCACGGCGGTTCCGGCGGGCGAGAGGGCTTCAAGGAGCTCCCCCTTGGCCTGCGCGATGTTCTCGACCCCGCCGAACTCCCCGGCGTGCGCCGTGCCGACCGCGAGGACGACGCCGATGTCCGGCGCCACCATGTCGGCGAGATACGCGACATGCCCGATGCCCGTCGCGCCCATCTCGATCACGAGGAACCGCGTCGACTCGTCGGCCTCGAAGACGGTCAGCGGGACGCCGACCTCGCCGTTGTAGGACCCCTGCGGCGCGATGACGGATGCCGACGCGGCGGACCCTTCGGGAGTCGAGCGGAAGATTCCCGCGAGCAGGTCCTTCGTTGTCGTCTTGCCAGCCGAGCCGGTGATGCCGACGACTGTGAAGGCCTCGCCCCGATTCGCCCGGACCTCGCGGATCCGCCGCACGGCTTCCTTCGCGAGGGTCCCCATGGCGAGCACGGCGTCCGGAACGACGACCGCAGGGAAGGGCGCGCCGTCGTCGTCCGCGACCTCGCGCTCGCACAGCGCCAGGACCGCGCCGGCAGCGAAGGCCGCGCCGATGAAGCTGTGGCCGTCGGCATGTTCGCCGGGCTTGGCCACGTACAGGGAACCCGCGCGGGCCTCGCGCGAGTCGGTGGTCACGTGGACGGGGACGATGCCGGGATCGCCGACGAGGCGCCCGCCGGTGATGCGGGCGATGTCCGCGGCGCTGAACTCAATCATCGGTTGTGGACTCTATCTGCTCGGCCCCCACGGTGCGGAATCCGCGGGCCTCGAGGGCCGCGCGGAGCTCGACGCGATCGTCGAGCTCGAGGTCGATGCCTTTGACCTCTTGGAACACTTCGTGGCCGCGGCCGGCGACGAGGATCACGTCCTGCGCCGTGGCAAGCTCAACGGCACGCCGGATGGCGGCGGCCCGCGGCGCGACCTCCTCGATGACGCGGCCAAGGCCCAGCGCGTCGTTCTCGGCGCGCGCCCCCGCGAGCACGTCGGCTCGGATCGCCGCGGCGTCCTCGTCGTGGGGGTCGTCGTCGGTGATCACGACGACGTCGGCCCCCCGCACCGCGACGGCCCCCATGATCGGGCGCTTGCCCTGGTCGCGCTGTCCCGTGGCCCCGAACACGATGACGAGGCGGCCCTCGCCGGGCGGCCGCACGGCCTCGAGCGCGCGATCGAGGGCGTCGGGGTTGTGTGCGAAGTCGACGACGGCGGCTGGCTGGGTGCCGACGAGCTGCATGCGGCCGGGGACCTCGACGCTGAAAGGGTCCGCGACCTCACCGGCGCGCTGGATCTCGTCGAGCGGGACGCCCGCGGAGTGGACCATGAGCGCCGCGAGTGCCGCGTTCGCCACGTTGAAGGCGCCCGGAAGGCCCGTGTGAAGCCTCAGCGCCTGGCCGTCTGGACCGCGGAGCTCGAAAGCGGTTCCGAGGCCGCTGCGCTCGGTCGAGGCGAGCGTCCAGTCCGCGCCCTCGGCCGGGTTTGCGGCGAGCGAGAGCGTGAGGACGGGGATCGCGGCCTCTCGCGCGAGACGCCGTCCCCACTCGTCGTCGACGACGACGACGCCGCGCGCGGCGCGATCGGGGGCGAAGAGCCTCGCCTTCGCGGCGAAGTAATCGTCCATCGTGAGGTGGAGGTCGAGATGATCCTGCGTCAGGTTCGTGAAACCGACCGTGTCATACCTGACTCCGTCAACGCGCCGGTACTCGATCGCGTGGGAGGAAACCTCCATCGAAGCAGCGGTGAGGCCGCGCTCGCGCATGAGAGCGAGGAGGGCGTGGACGTCCGTGGACTCGGGCGTCGTGAGCCTGCTCGGGATCGCTTCTCGACCGGCCACGATCTCGATCGTCCCGATGAGTCCCGTGCGGTGGCCGAGGGCGGCGAGGAGCGCGTTCGCGAAGTACGTCGTCGTCGTCTTGCCGTTCGTCCCGGTCACGCCGAGCAGCATCATGGGCGCCCGCGCATCTTCCTCCGACGGCGCCGACTGGCTGCGGTAGACGAACGCGGAAACCGGCCCGACGGCGGCGCGCACATCGTCCACGACAAGGACGGCCGCATCCGAGAGCGCCCCGTCGAGGGCGAGGATACGGGCACCGGCCTCGTCGGTGAGAATGGCCGCCGCGCCCTTCTCGACGGCCTGCGCCGCGAACGATGCGCCGTGGCGCCCCGTCCCCGGGACGGCGACGTAGAGGTCGCCGGGCTCGACGCTCCTCGAATCGAGCGAGACGCCCGTGACGTGGACAGCGCCGACGGCCTCCGCCGGCAGGCCGAGCAAGGCCGCGACCGAAGTCAGAGGCACAGGATCGACGTGTTGGGGCCGGAATGGGGACCGGGCCGACGCATCCGCCTGCGCGACGGACGGCCGGTCCTGGGGACTCTCGTGCTCGCTCACAATTACCTTCGCTGCTCTTCGTCAGGTTCCAACTTTAGCCGCTCGGCCGGGCTCGGCCCGGCCCGAGAGATCGGCGACGAGGCCCTGGGCGGGCCGAGCACGCCGTCACGGCGGCGATCTCCGGCCGGCGTGATCGGTCGGCCTATTGGGCGTACTGGGGGAACTGAGCGGGCGTGCCCGATGACGGTTGGATGTTGTACATGTGCAGTGTCTGGGACATCACCGCGCGGAACACGTCGGCGTTGCCGATGCCGAAGATGTCATTCTTGGGCCGCTGGATCACGACAGAGACGATGAACCTGGGGTTCTCCATCGGCGCCATGCCGATGAGCGTGGACGTCACGCCGTCGTAGCCCGGCACCCCGTCCTCGCGGGGAGCCTCCGACGTTCCGGTCTTGGCGCCCACCCGATAGCCGTCGATGGCTGCCGGATGAAGCTCACCCTTGGTCACTGCGCTCTCGAGCATGTCCTTGACCTGCTGGGCGGTCTCTTTGCTGATCACCTGGCTCGAAGGCTGCGTCGCGGACTTGTGCTCGGTGCCGTCCGCCCCGATGTAGCCGTCGATGAGCCGGGGTTGGAGCAAGAGGCCGTTGTTCGCGATCGCCTGGTAAGCGCGCACGGTCTGGAGAGTCGACTGCGTGAGGCCCTGCCCGAAGAGCACGGTGTTCTGCTGACGCCCGTCCCACTTGTCAGGAGTCGCAAGGATGCCGGCAGCCTCTCCCGGCAGTCCAACGTCCGGAGCCTGGCCGATCCCGAACTTGGTGAGCCAGTCGTAGCGCTCCTGCTTGTTCAGCGCCTGCCCCGCCAGGACGGTTCCGGTATTCATCGAGTAGCCGAGGATGCCCGCGAGCGTGCGCTTCTCGGTGCCGTGCGTGAACGCGTCGGCGAACGTCTGCCCATCGACGGTGACGGTTGGCGGGACGGTGTACTCGCTCAGCGGATTCGCCTTCCCCTCCTGGATGAGGGCGGACATCGTGAGGGTCTTCTCGACGGATCCGGGCTCGTAGGCGGCGGTCACGGCGCGCACGCCGCGGTCTTTGGCGGCGGACTTGCCCGGGTCGTTGGGGTCCACCGGGTTCGAGTCCGCCATCGCGAGGATGTTCCCGTTCGTCACGTCCTGGACGATCGCGATGCCCCATTGGGCGCTGTACTTGTCGGTCTGAGTCTGGATGGCCTGCTGGGTGAAGTACTGGAGGTCAGAGTTGATCGTGAGCTTGATCGTCTGGCCGTTCTGCGCCGGCGTGAGCTGATCCGTCGCCACAGGAATGCGGAGCCCGTCGGCGCCGATCTCGTAGACGCGCTTGCCGTCCTTGCCCGAAAGCTGTGCGTTCTGCGTCTGCTCGATGCCGGCGAGCCCGGTTCCGTCGCTCCCGACGAATCCGACGAGGTTGCCGCCGACGGCGCCCTGGGGGTAGACGCGCTGGGACGTGCCCTGCGTGTAGATGCCGGGGAAGGCAAGGTCGGAGACCCGGGCCTCGACGTCGGGGGTGACGTTGCGCGCAACGTAGTTGAACTTCTTGTCTCCCGTGATGGCCGCGGTGACCTGGTCCACGGGCATCCCGAGCACGCCGGCGAGGTCGGAGATCGCCTGATTCCGGGTCACGGGCGTCTCATTGCCGTCCTTGTCGCGCCGCTTGTAGTCGGTGAAATTCGTCGCCTTCGGCTGATCGACCGTGATGTTGTAGCGAATGACGCTCTGGGCGAGCAGCTTCCCGGACGCGTCGACGATCTCTCCGCGCTGCGAGGGAAGCACGGTGGTCTGAAGCCGCTTGTCGAGCGCGGCTTGCGCGTATCCACCGGCGCCGAACCCCTGCACGAGGACGAGGCGGCCGCCGATCACGAGGAGCAGCGCGAGCATCGCGCCGACACCAAGCCGAAGCCGGCCCGTTGCGCCGCCAGCCCGGTACAGGGTCGCCCGCCCCGAGCGGGCCTTCGCCACTCGGTCAGCGTTCCCGTGTCCGGCAGGAGTCCGCTTCGTCGATGTCGCCACTTCTCGTCCCTTGCTCGATCCCGGCGCGGGCCTGGCGTCCCGCCTCACTGGTCTACTGGCCCGGCGTCTTCTGCTGGGGGGCCGGCACCGAGCCGCCGTTGAGCTGCGGAGCCGGGGTCGGCTTGGCGGCCGCGGCTGGCGCCGCCTGTGCCGCAGGGGTCTGCGGTGCCGACGCACCCGCGGACTGCTTGGCCTGATCGGGCTTGAGCATGTCCGAGCCGCTGGGCGCCGCCGCCGGAGCGGAGGCCACGAGTCCCGGAACCTCCGGGGCCGCGATGACCGCCCCCGCCGACGCACCCTTGTCCGCTGGCTTGGGCTTCCCGGTGACGAGGAGCGTCCTCAGGTCGATCTGTCCCTTCGACGTCGACGCCACCATGCCCAATTGTGCCGCCCGCGCCGCCAGATTCTGGGGAGCCTCGTAGTTCTGGACACGCTGGGCGAGGTCTTGATTCTGCTTCTCGAGGCCGAGCTGCTCGCTCCGGAGCTGGACGAGCTGGTACTGGCCCGTGGAAACGGCGATGTTGAGCACGAGAACGGTCAGGAGCGCGACCGCGAGCACCCCGAGGCAGAAGATCGCGAACGGGGCACGGCGCCGCGCCGGAAGGGAACGGACGACCGAGAGCGGGGTGCGCCGGGGTGCGCCGGCCGGGGCAAGGCTTCCCGCGACGGCAGACGTGCCGGCGATGACGGCCTTACTCTGGGCAGCTGCGCTCATCGTGGGCTCCTGACCTTGATCCGTTCGGCTGCTCGCAGACGGGCCGACGCGGCCCGCGGGTTCTCTTCGATCTCCTGCGCGGTCGGGACTTCCGTTCCGCGCGTGATGACCTTCAATTCCGGCTTGTGCTCTTCGAGTTCGACCGGGAAGCCTGGAGGGGCCGATGAGCGCGAGCGCGACTGGAACGCGCTCTTGACGACCTTGTCTTCAAGCGAGTGGTAGGACATGACGACGATTCGGCCCCCCAGCCGCAGGGACTCGATGGCGGCGGGAACGGCGCGCTCGAGCACATCGAGCTCTTCGTTGACCTCGATTCGGAGAGCCTGGAAGGTGCGCTTGGCTGGGTGGCCTCCGGTCTTCGCCGCGCCGGCAGGAACGACGGCGCGGATCGCCTCAACGAGCTGCCCGGTCGTCTCGAACGGGCGCGCCGCGCGCTCCTCGACGATGCGGCGGGCGATGCGCCCCGCGAACTTCTCTTCGCCCCACTTGCGGATGACTCGGACGAGATCGTCGAGGCTGTACGTGTTGACGACGTCGGCGGCCGTCTGGCCCCGGCTCGTATCCATGCGCATGTCCAGAGGGGCGTCATAGGAGTACGCGAAGCCCCGCTCGCGCTCGTCGAGCTGGAGCGACGAGACACCGAGGTCCATGAGAACCCCATCGGCCCCGTCGAGCCCGAGCTCGCTGAGCACCTCACGGATCTCGTCGTACACGGCGTGCACGAGCCGCGCCCGCTCGCCGAAGGGGGCAAGCCGCGCCCCAGCGAGGGCGAGGGCCTGCTCGTCGCGATCGATCCCGACGAGGGTCACATCGGGGAAGCGCTCGAGGATGGCCTCGCTGTGCCCGCCCATGCCGAGGGTCGTGTCGACGACGACCGGGGGGCGGCCCGCCGCCCTGGCCGCCTCGACGCCGGGCGCAAGCAGGGCGACGCAGCGATCCCTGAGGACTGGGACGTGTCGCTCCGATGTCGGGCGGTCGTCGTCCTGCTGCGGCATGTCCCCTCCTGAGCGCCGTTTCTGTCCCGGGAGCGCCTCACCTGTCCGTGCTGCGTTCCCGTCGCCACACCTGTCCCGTGTGGCTTTTTGGCTGCCGACTGATCGGGATCCCCCTCCGCACCGTGGGTTCCAGCCTGGCACCGGGGAAGGTGAGCCAGGACGGAGCCGCGGGCGGCTGGAGATCTCGGCCAGCCGGCCGTTCCGTCAGAAGAGCCCTGGAAGGGCGTCTTCGTCGGTTTCCGAGAAGGAGGCTTCCTTCTCGGTGAGGTAGTCCTCCCACGCTTGGGCGTCCCAGATTTCCGCCCGGGTTCCTACGCCGATGACGGCGAGGTCCCGGTCGAGACCTGCGTACTTCCGCAGGTTCAGCGGGATCGTGACGCGCCCTTGCTTGTCAGGCACCTCGTCAGAGGCTCCAGACAGAAAGACCCTGAGGTAGTCCCGTGACTGACGCGAGGAGATAGGGGCTTCTCGCATCTGCTCGTGGATCCGCTCGAACTCTTTCTGGCTGAAGACGTAGAGGCAGCGTTCCTGGCCCCGGGTCAGAACCAGCCCGTCGGCAAGTTCGTCGCGGTATTTGGCCGGGAGGATGAGCCGCCCTTTCTCGTCCAGGCGCGGCGAATGCGTACCGAGCAACATCGGCACCACCACCCGTCTGATCCGAGGAGCTGCACGTCCCTATCCGCCACTTCCCTCTTACAGCCACCACTTTACTCCACTATCCCCCACCGTCAACGCGACACGGCACGGTTCCTCACAGAAGTACAAAGAAAAAACCCCGGAATCTCGCGGGAGACCGGGGTGGAGCGTTGTGGAGGAAAAGTGGGGGCAATGGGGCGGCGGTGGGTTGAGGGCGTGCGGGCGTCGGCACAGGCGAGCCTGAGGACGCGCCGCCGTCGCGCGCGGAAGCGCCGTTAAACGCCGCGGGACCCGCCTTATGCGGGTCCCTCAGGGCGGGGCCGCATCACACGGCCAAGGCTATTGGGGAGGGAAGTGGAGGATGGTCAGGCTTCGCCGCCGCCCTGTTCTTTGCGCCGCTCTTCCCAGCGGGCTTCGAGCTTCGACAGGAATCCTCCCTCGGGCTTGCGACCCGAACGGGGAGTGCGCATGCGGCCCGCCCGGCGGAGCGTGCCGTAGTACACGCTTGCGCCCATGATCAAGAAGCCAACGACGCCGACGAAGATGTTCGAGAACTGGACGCCGCCCAGGAGCAGGACCAGGAGGCCCACGATGACGCCGAGCACACCGAGCACGATGTGGCGCGTGGAGAATCGCCGTAGAGCATCGGCACCCATAGAGTCTGCGAACTTGGGATCTTCCTCGTGCAGTTGCTTCTCAAGCTGCTCGAGCATCTTCTGTTCGTGCTCGGAGAGAGGCATCGCGACTCCTTCATGCTTGCTGCAGCGGGCAGCAACCCGCCATCAGCACAACGCATCGGACCGACGTCCGGTTCCGCGAGCCCGTCCGTGAGACTCCCCGGCAGCTTGCCGTTTCGTTCTCGCCGATCCGCGCCCGCCGATACGATGCTTCATCTATATTCAAGGTCTTTTAAGGATAGGCTCTCGCCCCTGCAACCAAAAGGGGACGAGGGTCACACCGGGGGCTCCGGCGGCTCGCCCGGCGGAGAAGGACGACGGCGTTCCGCGGCTTCGCCGAGAAGGCTTGCGGGGCGCAGGGACGAGCGTCCAAAACGAGCCGACACGGCGTCAATCGTCTTCTCCGCGGTGCGCCAATTGTCCTCGCCGGGCTCGAGGCTCAGTTGGACGGCACCGCCGCTCCGCGAAAGCCGCTCCCCGCGAAGTCCGATGAGCCGAACGCTCTGGGGCCGCGGCCCGATCCCCGCAAGAAGCCGAACGCCTTCCCGGTAGAGCACGTGCGCGGAATCCGCGGGAACGGTAACCGCCCGCGAACGCGAAAGGGTCGAGAAATCCGCGTACCGGAGCTTGAGCGCGACCGTGCCCGCCTCAAGACCCGCCGCGCGGAGCCTTGCCGCGACGCGGTGCGAGAGCCGCAGGAGCTCGCGCTTGAGCACCTCATCGTCCACGACATCCGATGCGAAGGTCTCCTCCGCTCCCACGCTCTTTTCCTCGCGATGTGGGGTGACCCTGCGCGAATCAATCCCCCAGCTGAGCGCCTTGGCATGGAGGCCGGGGGCTCCGAGCATGCGTTGGAGGGTCGAATCAGGGGTGTGGGCGAGGTCTTCAACAGTGTGGATCCCAAGCCGTGCGAGGACTTCCGCCGTCTTGCCCCCGATCCCCCACAGCGCTCCGACCGGCAGCGAGTGAAGATAGGGAACGGTCTCTTCCGGCCGAATGACGAGGAGGCCATCCGGCTTGCTCCGGGCCGAGGCGATCTTGGCCACGAACTTCGTGGCGGCCACCCCGACTGAGGCCGTGAGCCCGAGCCGCGAGCGGACCTCGGCCTTGACGGCTGCCGCGATGCGCTCTGGAGGCCCCAGCCGGCGGACCGCACCCGAGACGTCGAGGAAGGCCTCGTCGACGCTCAGGGGCTCGACGAGATCGGTGAACTCGCCGAACAGCGCCATGAGCTCGCGCGACACCTCGTAGTACAGCGTGTGCCGCGGCTCAACCACGATCGCCCGGGGGCACGCCCGCAGCGCCGTCGCCATCGGCATCGCGCTGCGGACGCCGTACGCGCGGGCCTCATAGCTCGCTGACAGCACGACGGACCGTTCCGACGGGAAGCCGACGATGACCATCTGCCCGCGAAGCTCGGGACGCTCGCGCTGCTCGACGCCCACGAAGAACGCGTCCATGTCGACGTGCAGGATTCCGCGCCGCCGGAGCGAATCGAGCGGCTCGGCGTCTGGCCAGCCGCCCCCTGCGCCACGATCGTCCACTCCTCAATCGTAGGGGGCCGCGGCGACAGGGCAGGGCGCGCTGGACTCGGCCAATTAGACTTGACCGGGGGCTCGGCCCAGACCACTGGGTACGCGACACACGACGGAACGAACGTACGGAGAATGCGCATGGGTCAGAAGCTGAGGAATCGACACGGAGGCCTTGTCGCCGTCATCGCACTCGCAGCCCTCGCCATGGCGGGGTGCTCGTCCCCTGCGAACGGAGGCGCGGCGTCGCCCTCTCCCTCGGCCTCGTCGTCGTCCGCCTCACCGAGCGCCACCGCGAGCGCGACGGCGACCCCGTCCGGCTCGGCCTCCGCCACCGTCAATGCCATGGTGCCCGGCTTCCCGACCCAGCTCATCCCGATCATGCCCGGGGCGACCCCGCTCCAGACGAGCTACGACGCGAGCACGAACCCCCAGAGCGCATCGCTTGTGGCGTCGACAACCGCCACCTCGGACCAGATCCTCGACTTCTACTCGAAGGCCTTCACGGGCCAGGGCTTCACGGCCGTCGCCAAGACCAAGGTCGGCTCAACGGACAGCCAGGACTTCGTCCGCTCGGGAGGCAAGGAGACGGTCAACGTCGCGGTCGTCGTCGTGAACGGGAGGACGACGTTCACCGTAGGCGCCTCTGTGGCATCGGGAACCATCAAGTAGCCATGACCGCCGCCGACCGCACCCAGTCCGAGGCCGAAAGCATGCACCTCGACGAGGAGCAGGGCGCCTATCGGGACGCGCTCGCAGAAAGGCTCGCGGGCTTCCTCGAGGAGCAGAGCGCTGCTATGGCCCGCGTCTCGCACGACGTCGCCCCGCTCATGGACGCCATCACTGGGCTCGTGACGGGCGGAAAGCGGTTGCGCGCCCTCCTGTGCTACTGGGGCTGGCGCGGTGCCGGCGGCCGCGAACTCGGGGCCGAGGCGGTCCAGGCGGGGGCGGCCCTCGAGCTCTTCCAGGCCGCGGCGCTCATCCACGACGACATCATCGACCGCTCGGACATCCGGCGCGGCGGCCCGAGCGTGCACCGCCGCTTCGGGACGCTCCACCGCGAGCGGGGCTGGGCGCTCGACGAGGAGCGGTTCGGCACGGCGGCCGCCATCCTGACCGGCGATCTGTGCCTCTCCTTCTCGGAAGAGGCGTTCACGGCGATCGGGCCGACCGCGGCGGCAGGCACGGCCGCGCGTCGGATCTTCAACACCATGCGCGCGGAGGTCATGGCCGGCCAGTACCTCGACATCCTCGAGGAAGTCGCGGGCCCGAGCCGCGCCCGGGGCGAGGCGGTCGAGGCCGCCGCGAACGTCATCAGGTACAAGTCGGCCAAGTACTCGACCGAGCATCCCCTCGGCATCGGCGGGGCGCTCGCGGGCGCGGACGACGCCCTCCTGGCCGCCTACTCGCGATTCTCGCTCCCGCTCGGCGAGGCCTTCCAGCTGCGCGACGACGTGCTCGGCGTGTTCGGCGATCCGCAGACCACGGGAAAGCCGGCCGGGGACGACCTGCGCGAGGGCAAGCGCACCGTGCTCGTCGCGTTCGCGCTCGAACGGGCGACGCCGGAAGGCTCGGGCCTGCTCGAACGGAGCCTTGGGCGGCAGGACCTGGGCGACGACGACGTCGAGCGCCTGCGCGACATCATCGGCACCAGCGGGGCCCTCGCGGCCACGGAGGACCTCATCGAGGGCCTTTCGAAGCGCGCCTTCGACGCCCTCGACGCGCTTCACCTTCCGGACGACATCCGAGCCGCGCTCCGCAGCCTCGGCCTCTCAGCCGTTCAGCGCGCAGCCTGAGTCAACGCCCCTCCTCGCCCCCGCGGGTGATCCGCGAGGCGAGGATTCGGCTACCAGGCGAGGATTTGGGCGCGGCGGCGGATCTCAGTCTTGCGCCCCTCGCGGAGGGCGTCGATGGGACGGCCCCTGAGCGATTCATCGGGCGTGAAGAGCCACGCCACGAGCTCCTCGTCCGAGAATCCCGCGTCCGCGAGGACCGCGATCGTGCCTTTGAGGCTGTCAACCACGTGATCACCGTCGAGGAACAGCGCAGGGACGGAGCGGATCGCCCGCTCGCCCACCCGCACGGCGATGAGAGCACGCTCATCCAAGAGCCCGTGAACCTTCGTGATCTTGCATCCCAGCCGCTCGGCCACGTCCGGCAGGGGAAGCCACTCTGACACCAGCTCGTCAATCTCACTCACGCGACAAGCGTGCCACGGACTCCGCCGCCGCTCATAGTCGAAGGCTGCGACTCTGCGCCGGGAGGGGGTTGCGCCACCCCGCGCCTTGTGCTCAGGGCCGATCCGTGAGAGATTCACTCGAGTCACATATGTATCGCAAGTGTTATGCGATCACCTGAATAACATCAGTCACACGCGTCACACGGAGGACTTCCCATGTCGGCACACCGCCAGGCACACCCCGCGGCAAGGACGAAGTTGCCGGCCGTCGCCGTCACCACGGCAGCGCTTCCGGCGGTGGTCCTCTCGTCGCTCGCACTTGCCCAGCCTGCCGCTGCCGCACCCGCCCCGGAACACGTCCAGGGCGCCATCACGGCGGCGCGCTCCGCACGCCAGGCCGAGATCGTGCCGGCCTCGGAGATCGCGGCGATGGTCCCTTCACGCCTCGCTCCCGCCGTCGTCCCCGCCGCTCCCGCGGCCCCGGCCGATTACAGCGTGGCCAGCGGGGACACCGTCATCGGCATCGCCTCGAAGTATGGACTCGAATGGCAGCGGATCCTCCAGCTCAACGGCCTGCAGCCCTCGTCGCTCATCTTCCCCGGCCAGAAGCTCCGGCTCACCGGCGACCCGGCTCCCGCAGACCCCGCGCCGACGCCGAGCGGCGGCGCCTACCAGATCAAGCCGGGCGATACGCTCTACGGCATCGCAGCCAAACTTCAGGTGCCGCTCGGCGACCTCCTCGCGGCCAACGGCCTGAGCCTGACCTCGGTCATCTACGCCGGGCGCTCGCTCACGCTTCCGGCACCGACCGTGGCCCCGGCATCCTCCGTGACGCCAGCCTCCGCGGCGCCGCCGAAGGCCCTCGTGGGGAACAGCTTCCTGGGCTTCACGTACCCGGACGCGGTCGTGGCCTCCGCCAACGAGAACAAGCGGATCCTCAACGCCTCGCCTGTCCCCACGCGCGAGCAAGTGAAGCAGATCGTGGCAGACACAGCACGGAGCATGGGCGTCGACCCTGCGCTTGCACTGGCCCTCGCCTACCACGAGTCGGGATTCAACCAGCGCGCGGTCTCACCAGCCAACGCGATCGGCATCATGCAGGTCGTCCCGTCCTCCGCCCAGTGGGCCTCCGACCTCGTGGGCCGCAAGCTCAATCCACTCGACCCGCGCGACAACGCTACGGCCGGCGTCGCGATCCTTCGCGCCCTGCTCGCTGCGAGCCCCAACCAGGACCTCGCCATCGCCGGCTACTACCAGGGCCAGGCGTCCGTGGCGAAGCGCGGGATGTTCGACGACACGAAGGACTACGTCACGGCGATCAACGCCAACATGAAACTGTTTCGCTGAGTGGGCAGATCCGCGCCCGCGCTCCCGCCCTCGGTAGGATCGTAGGGTGAACGGACAGCATACGGACGGCCTCGTCGGCAGCGTCGTCGGCGGTCGCTACGAGGTCCATTCGCTGCTCGGCACCGGCGGCATGGCAACTGTGTATCTTGCGACGGACACGACCCTCCGTCGCCGCGTCGCCCTCAAGGTCCTGCACCCGCACCTGAGCCGGGACCGGAACTTCGCGGAGCGGTTCGAGCGAGAGGCGATCGCCGCCGCCCAGCTGTCGCACCCCCACGTCGTCTCGATGCTCGATCGCGGCGAGGACCTCGGGGTGCTGTACCTCGTGATGGAGTATGTGCCCGGCCACACGCTGCGGGACCTCCTCGACGAGCAGGGGTCGCTCGCGCCCAAGCAGGCACTAGCCCTTCTCGACGCCGTCGTGGACGGGCTCGCGGCCGCCCACGCCGCCGGCATCATCCACCGCGACGTCAAGCCCGCCAACGTCCTCCTCGCGGACGACGGGCGCGTCAAGGTGGGCGACTTCGGCCTCGCGCGCAGCCTGTCGGCGACGTCGATCACCGACAGCCTCTTCGGCACGGCCGAATACATCTCGCCCGAGATGCTCATGGGGCGCCCCGTCGACGCGCGCACGGACCTCTACGCAACGGGCATCATGCTCTTCGAGATGCTCACGGGCCGCCTCCCCTTCACAGGGGAAGACCGCAGCCACGTGGCGTTTCAACACGTCAACGACGATGTGCCGCCGCCTTCCGCCGTCGCCCCCGGTCTCGCACCCGAGCTTGACGAGCTCGTCGGCTGGATGACCCGCAAGGACCCGGACGGGCGCCCGCCGAGTGCCCTCGCGCTCCTCGGCGAAGTCCGCGACATTCGGCGCTCGCTCACAGATGCCCAGCTCGACTACCGCGCTCCCGGAGGCGCGGGCAAGGGCCTCATCGACGACGACGCCGGCACGAGCGTGCTCGACCACCACGATCTGCTCACGGAGCGCCTGTCCGGCGAGCGCACGGAAGCGCTCCCGCGCGGAACCGAGGTCATCACCGCGGTCGCTTCCGGGCACACCGCCGTCATGCCGCGGCCCGTCACCCCGGACGCTCCCGCGCCCCTCAGCGCGCGAGAGCAGCGCCGGCAGGCCAAGGAGGCCGATCGCGCGGCCAAAGCCGCCGCCGCGCGGCCGACGCATCAGCTCGGTCGGGGAAACCCGAGGCGACGCGGCGCGATCTGGGTCGCCATCGTCGTGGTCCTCGCGGTGCTCGCGGCAGCGATCGGATGGTTCTTCGGCTTCGGCCCTGGGGCCCTCGCGACGGTCCCGCCGGTCAAGAACCTCACAGTCGCGCAGGCCCAGGCGCTCATCCAGCAGGCAGGCCTCGGCTTCACGACGCACGACGTCTTCGATGACGGCATCTCAGCTGGCCTCATCGTCGCGAGCGCGCCCGGAGCGGGGACCCAAGTGCGCAAGTTCGAGGGCGTCCAGCTCATGGTCTCGAAGGGGCCCGAGCTGTTCCCGCTCGCCGACCTCACCGCGAAGACGCTCGACGCCGCGAAGGCCTCGCTCGCCGACGCGAAGCTCACGCTCGGCACGGCTTCCGAGGCCTACAGCGACACTGTTCCGGCGGGCGCGGTCATGGCCCAGGACCCCGCCGCGGGCACCCCGCTCAAGCACGGCAGCCCGGTCGCGCTCACGGTCTCCAAGGGACGCCAGCCGATCCCTGTGCCCAAGATCGTCGGGATGAAGCAGGCCGATGCGGTCGCGGCGCTCACGGCCGCGGGACTCAAGCCCGTGGTCGCGGACGCCCCGGTCTTCGACCGGAACGTCCCCGCGGGCTCCGTGTCCGCGCAGTCCCCCGCCGCCGGCCAGAATCTGGTGAAGGGCGACACCGTGACGATCACGCTCTCCAAGGGGCCGCGCATGGTTCACGTGCCGGACGTCTTCGGCAAGACCGAGCAGGACGCGATCCAGATCCTCCAAGCGGCCGGATTCGCGGTCAAGAGCAATTACACGTACGGCCGGCCCGTCTTCGGCCTCGTGGCGGGGCAGGACAAGACCGGCGACCAGCCCGAAGGAACGACGATCACGCTCACCGTCGCCTGACGTGAACGCCCGCCGCCGTCCCCGCGGGGACGACGGCGGGCGGTCGGCCAACGCTGTCAGCGCTTGGTCAGCGCCTCCGAGACGAGGAACGCCATCTCGAGCGACTGCATGTGGTTGAGGCGCGGATCGCACACCGACTCGTAGCGATCCTCGAATGCCGCCTCGTCGATCGGGTCGGAGCCACCCAGGCACTCGGCGACGTCGTCGCCCGTCATCTCCATGTGCAGGCCGCCCGGGACCGTCCCGAGGCCGTGGTGCACCTCGAAGAACCCGCGCACCTCGTCCACGACGTCATCGAAGCGCCGCGTCTTGTAGCCGTTGCGCGACGTGACGGTGTTGCCGTGCATGGGGTCGGTGACCCACAGGACCTGCGCCCCGGACGCGGTGACCTTCTCGACGACGGGCGGGAGCTTCTCGCGGATGTTCTTCGCGCCCATGCGGGTGATGAACGTCAGGCGGCCCGGCTCGCGATCGGGGTCGAGCCTGTCGATGAGCCGCAGCGCGTCGTCGCCCGAGACCCCGGGGCCGAGCTTGACGCCGATCGGGTTGCGGACGCGGGACAGGAAGTCGACGTGGGCGTGGTCGAGCTCGCGCGTGCGTTCGCCGATCCACAGGAAATGCGCGGAGGTGTCGTACGGGAGGCCCGTGCGCGAGTCGATGCGGGTGAGTGCGCGCTCATAGTCCAGCAGGAGCGCCTCGTGGCTCGCGAAGAATTCGACGCGCTTGAGCGCCTCGAAGTCCGCGCCACACGAGTCCATGAACGTGATCGCACGGTCGATCTCGCGCGCGAGCGACTCGTACCGCGCGTGCGCGGGGTTCTTCGTGAAGCCCTGATTCCATGCGTGCACGAGCCGGAGGTCCGCGAAGCCGCCCTGCGTGAACGCGCGGATCAGGTTCAGGGTCGCTGCCGACGTGTTGTACGCCTGCAGCATGCGGCGCGCGTCGTGGGCGCGGGATTCGGGGGTGAACTCGTAGCCGTTGACGATGTCGCCGCGGTACGCCGGGAGCGTGACGCCTTCGCGCGTCTCGGTGTCCGAGGAGCGGGGCTTCGCGAACTGGCCTGCCATGCGGCCCATCTTGATGACGGGCATCGCGGCCCCGTACGTCAGCACGACCGCCATCTGCAGGATCGTCCTGACGCGCGCGCTGATGCGGTCCGCCGTCGCGGCCTCGAACGTCTCAGCGCAGTCCCCGCCCTGGAGCAGGAACGCGCGGCCCTGGGCGGCGTCCGCGAGGCGGTGGCGGAGCAGGTCGACTTCCCCCGCGAACACGAGCGGCGGGAGAACGGAGAGCTCTGCAACCGAGTCGGCGAATACCTTCGAATCGGCCCACGAGGGCTGCTGCGAAACCGGAAGGACACGCCAGTCGTCGAGCCCCGGATAATCGGCCGCACCGCTCTGCGAGGTGCTCGTGAACGGAGCCGGCGGGGGCGTGGAGAGTTGAGTCACGAGACAAGGCTAGCCTAGGGCCGAGCGGCCGCGTGGCCGCCCCGAGCGAGCGGACGACGGCGTCACGGGCCCGCGGCGGTCGCCTCGCCTCCCGAGCCGCCTCCGTGGCGCTCCTCCGACTCGCCCTCGCGCTCCGCGGCCAGGCGGGCTTTCACCGTCGCGGCGTACACATCGACGTATTCCTGCCCCGAGAGACGCTGAAGCTCCTGCATGATGCGGTCCGTCACGATGCGCTGCACGGCACGGTCATCGGCGCCTTCGTAATATGCGGAGAAGTCGAGCGGGCGGCCGAAGATGACGCCCACACGGCGGATCGTCGGAAACCGCTGCCCGATCGGCTGGACCTTGTCCGTGCCGATCATCGCGACCGGCACGACGGGCACGCGCGTCTCGAGAGCCAGGCGCGCCACTCCGACCTTGCCGCGGTACAGGCGCGCGTCCGGGGAGCGGGTGCCTTCGGGGTAGATCCCCAGAAGGCCTCCTCGCCGGAGCACGTCAGCCCCCGCCACGAGCGACTGGGCGGAGGCCTCGCCTCCCGACCGGTCCATTGGGAGCTGATTCGTGAGGCGGAAGAACAGAGCGGTGAGCCACCCCTTGATGCCGACGCCCGTGAAGTACTCCTGCTTCGCGAGGAACACGACAGGGCGTTTGACCATGAGCGGCATGAAGATCGAGTCGGAGAAGGAGAGATGGTTCGAGGCGAGGATGGCCGGACCCGCGTCCGGCACGTTGTCACGCCCTTTGACCCACGGCCTGAATAGGAGTTTGACGATCGGTCCGATGAAAATCAGTTTGAGGGCCCTGTAGATCAACGCTTGCCTTCCGTCGACGTGCGTCCAGGAGCGTGCTGCTGCCTTCACTCTAGTGACGCCGCGGCCCTCGTGGGCGGGAATCAACGTGCGCCGTTCGCGCGGGGGTGCCACGATGAATGCATGGTCGCACACACCGAGCCGTCGGGGCCGCGCTGGGGCGTCGCGATGTGCCATGGCTTCTCCGGCACCCCCTCTTCCCTCGCCCCGTGGGCCGAGGGCCTCGCGGCACGCGGCTTCGACGTCGAGGTCCCGCTCCTGCCGGGCCACGGAACCGATTGGGAGGACCTCGAGACACGGCGGTGGCGCGAGTGGACGGAATGCTTCGAGGATGCGTGCGCGCGCGTCGCGGAGCGCACCGACCTCCTCTTCGTCGCGGGGCTGTCGATGGGCGGAGCGATCGCGCTCCGGGCGGCGGCTCGCCTCCCGGTGGCTGGCATCGCCGTCGTCAATCCGGGCCTCGGCTTCTACGACTGGCGCGTGCGCTACATCAGGGCGATCCGCCTCGTGCGCCGCACGACCGAGCCGATCGACGAAGCGGACGCGCCCGAGCCGGTCGGCGACGAAGGCGACTACACGCGCACTCCCCTCGCCGCGGTCCACGAGCTCAAGCTCCTCTTCGGCGCCGCCGAGCGGGTTCTCCCCCACGTCGCGGCCCCGCTCATCGCTTTCAAGTCCGACGTCGACCCTGTGGTTCCGCCGTCGTCGATCCGGCGGATCCTCGCGCGGGTGGGGAGCCGAGAGGTCGATTTCGTGCCGCTCCACGCGAGCGCGCACGTCGCGACGCGCGATGTCGAGGCCCCGCTCATCGTCGACCGGACCGCCGAATTCTTCGAGCGATGCGCTGCCCAGTCCACGGAGCGCGCGGTCGGGGCATAATGCTTGACATGAAGAGCGTCACGGCGCCGGTCGGCGTCGCCCTGAGCCACGGTTTCACGGGCAGCCTCGCGAGTGTGGCCCCATGGGCCGAAGCCCTGCGCCGAGAGGGCTTTCGGGTCGTGACACCCCTCCTTCCCGGCCACGGCACCACGTGGGAAGACCTTGCGACGCGCTCGTGGCACGAGTGGTACGGCACCTACGAGGCCGCCTACCTCGAACTGGCGCAGGAGTGTTCGACCGTCGTCGCGGCAGGCCTCTCGATGGGCGGCGCCCTTGCCCTCAGGCTCGCGGCGCTTCACCCGGTCGCCGCCGTCTCGGTCGCCAACCCTGGGCTCGTCATCGACGATCCCCGCTCCCACATCTCCGCCGTCCTGCGCTACGCGATCCGCTCCGTGCCCGCCGTCGGCAACGACATCAAGCGTCCCGGCCAGGAGGAGCACGCGTATAAGCGCGTGCCGGTCGCCGCGGCCCATGAGTTGAAGCTGCTCTTCCGCGATACGGTCGCGCTTCTTCCGCGCGCGACGGCCCCGCTGCAGGTCTTCCGCTCGACCGTCGACCACACGGTGACGAGCGAGCGCAGCGTCGCGGCCATCGCGCGGCGCTACGGCGGCACCGACATCCGACTCGTCCGGCTCCGCGACAGCTACCACGTGGCGACCCTCGACAACGACGCGGAGACGATCTTCGCGGGATCGGCGGCCTTCTTCCGCGAGGTCACGGGAGTCCCCTCGGTCGCCACGGTCGCAGGCCAGCCCGCACGCACGGAGGAGCCCGCATGAACAGCAGGCCGGATCCCGACCGCGCCGACCATGAGGCAGACGACGACATCTGGCGTGACCTCGTCTCGAGACTCCGCGCGGGCGACCCGCGAGCCGAATCGGTCTGGGACGAAGAGGAGTACGGCCCTGCTCCCCTCGAGCCCTCCGCGGCGGAACGTGCGGCCGCGGCCCATCCCGCCGAAGGAAGCGACGCCGCGGACCGAAAGCGCTCCTTCGGCGACTTCGACCCGCTTGGCCTCAGCACGCCGCAGCCGCAGGGTCCGCGCGACTTCGCCGAGCCCGAGGGCGACGGCGAATTCGTTCCCGAGGAGCCTGGGCCTGTTCTCGCGGGAGCGGATCCTGCGTCCGTCATTGCGTGGGTCGGCGCGCTCGGTTCGCCCGTCGCGCTGCTTCTCTCAGCCCTCTTCTGGCGCGGCATTCCCGGCTATGCCATCGCCGGCCTCGTCGCCGTCTTCATCGCCTCCGTGGGCTTCCTCATCATGCGGCTGCCGCGGGACAAGGACGAGGACGACGACGGCGCGCGGCTCTGAGCCCGGACGCTCCCCTTGGACGCGGCGAAGCGCAGCCCTGTGGCGCGGCGCCGTCGGCTCGCGGACCCAGCGACCTAGGGACCCAGCCGCGCCCTAGCGAGCCCACCCGGCCACCCTGTTCACACGCGACAGGTCCGCCGCCCCGATGAGCCCTGCGAGCGGCCCGAGTGCCGCCCGCTCGATGCGCGCCGCGGGGCGGAATCCGCGGCCCGTAAGGTTGCGGGCGAACGCGCGCCGCGCGGGGTCGAGCAGGAGCTCGCCCGCGTCGCAGAGACCTCCGCCCACGACGAAGGTGCCGGGGTCGAGGGCGGCCGCGAGGTTCGCGAGGCCGAGGCCAAGCCACTCCCCGACGTCCTCGAGCAGGTCGCGCGACGTCCCGTCTCCCGCTCGGGCGAGTTCGGTGACCACCGCGCCCGTGATGGCGTCGACGTCGCCGTCGACCGCCTTGATGAGCTCTTGCGCGACGGGGGAATTCGCCCGCGCGAGCTCGCGGGCCTCGCGGCCGAGCGCGTTCCCCGATGCGTATTGCTCCCAGCACCCGCGATTGCCGCATTCGCACCGGTGGCCTCCGGGCATGATGATCTGGTGCCCGAATTCGCCCGCTACCCCGTAGCGGCCGCGTTCGAGGCGGCCGCCCAGGACCATGGCGCCGCCGATGCCCGTGCCGAGCGTGATGCACACGAGGCGAGGCTCGCCCCGACCGGCACCGAAGCGCCATTCGGCCCAGGCTGCCGCGTCGGCGTCGTTCGTGAGGAGAACGCGACGACGCAGGAGCCGCTCGAGGTTGTCGCGGAGCGGCTCGTTGCGCCACGCAAGGTGCGGGCTGAAGAGCACGGTTCCCCCCTCGAGGTCCATCCAGCCCGCGGCCCCGATCCCGACGGAGGAGATCCGGTGGTCGGAGCTCAGCTCGTCGACGAGCTCGACGATGACCCGCTCGACCTCGCGAGGCTGGGAGCCGGGCGTGGCCCGACGGGCCTCGCGGAGAATCTGCCCCTCGGCGTCGACGACACCGGCTGCCACCTTCGTGCCGCCGATGTCGATCCCGATCGCGAGCCCGCGACGACGGAGGCGGGGTCCCGCGGGGCGGCGGGGCGGGAAGTGGTGTCGAGGTGTGGGCACCGACCCAGTGTAGGCAGCGGCTGTGGCACGGATGGCGGCACTCGCGTAAAGTTACTCGCCAGTAGCTTTCGCAACGTGGCGCAGGCCACAATGCGGCGAGCTTGGCTATGGTTGAGGTACGCACCGCACCCTCGAGGGCACCGCCGACGAGGGCACAGCAAAGGAGTCATTGTGCGCGAGAAGATCGTCCCGCCCCTCGTTCCCCACGCCGTCGCACAGAACATCACCGACTTCGTCATCGAGCAGGCCGAGAAGCCCTCCAACCCCGCCCTCTTCGCGCGCCGCGATTCCTCGGGCGCGTGGCAGGATGTGCGGGCCAAGGAGTTCCGGGCCGACGTCGAACGGATCGCGAAGGGCCTCATCGCGAGCGGCATTCGCGCGGGAGACCGGGTCGGGATTATGGCACGCACGTGCTACGAGTGGGCTCTCGTGGACTTCGCCATCTGGTTCGCGGGCGGCGTCTCCGTTCCGATCTACGAGACGTCCTCGCCTTCGCAGATCGCATGGAACCTCGGCAACTCGGGCGCGATCGCCGCGTTCGGCGAGACCGCGGGCCACGAGGACGCGATCCGCGTCGCCGTGGATTCCGAGGGGCTCGGCATCAAGAACGTGTGGCAGATGACCTCGGCGGGGCTCGACGTCCTGCGCGCCGCAGGCTCGGCGGTGAGCGACGAGGCGCTCGAATCGCGCCGATCGGCCGCCACCCTGGATTCCCTTGCCACCATCATCTACACGTCGGGCACCCTCGGCCGCCCCAAGGGCTGCGAGCTCACCCATGCCAACTTCGTCGAGCTGTCCGAGAATGCGACGGCCGCTCTCGGCGAGGTCGTGCATCCCGGCGCCAAGACGATCATGTTCCTCCCCCTCGCGCACGTGTTCGCCCGGTTCATCTCGGTGCTCGCGGTCGCAGCCGGCGTCCAGGTGGGCCACACCCCGGACATCAAGAACCTGCTCCCGGACCTCCAGAGCTTCCAGCCGACGTTCATCCTCGCGGTCCCCCGCGTCTTCGAGAAGGTCTACAACTCGGCCTCGACGAAGGCGGAGAACGAAGGCAAGGGCAAGATCTTCGCCGCGGCCGCGGCGACCGCCATCGCATGGTCCGCCGCGCACGACGACGGCGGGCGGCCCGGCGCGGCGCTGCGGCTTCGGCATGCCCTGTTCGACGCCCTCGTCTACCGCAAGCTCCGCGCGGCCATGGGCGGGCACATCCGCTTTGCCGTGTCAGGCGGTGGCCCGCTCGGCAAGCGGCTGGGCCACTTCTTCCACGGGATCGGCCTCCTCGTCCTCGAGGGCTATGGGCTCACCGAGACGACGGCGCCGATCAGCGTCAACACGCCGTCACTCATCAAGATCGGCACGGTCGGAGCCCCGCTTCCGGGCAATGCCGTGCGCATTGCGGACGACGGCGAGATCCTCGCCAAGGGCGTGTGCGTCATGCGCGGCTACTACAATCTCCCCGAACTCCAGGCCGAGACCTTCACGGACGGCTGGTTCCATACCGGCGACATCGGCGAGCTCGACCCGGACGGCTTCATCAGCATCACGGGCCGCAAGAAGGAGATCATCGTCACGGCAGGCGGCAAGAACGTCGCCCCGGCCCAGCTCGAGGATCAGATCCGCGCGGACGCGCTGGTCTCCCAGGTCGTCGTCGTCGGGGAAGGGCGGCCGTTCATCGCCGCGCTCGTGACGCTCGACGAGGAGGCGCTTCCGGGCTGGCTCGAACGGCACGGCCAGCCCGCCCTGGGCCTCGCTGAGGCCGCGGCCCACAGCCTCGTCCTCGACCACGTGCAATCCGTGATCGACCGCGCGAACGGCTCGGTGTCCAAGGCTGAGGCCATCAAGGCGTTCCGCGTGGTACCCTCAGACTTCACCGAGGAGTCGGGGCACCTCACGCCGTCCCTCAAAGTCAAGCGCGCGAAGGTCATGGCCGATTTCGGCGACGTCGTCGAGGAGATCTACGCGGCACCCAAGCCCTCGGTCGTCTGAGACGGGCTCAGCTGACGAGCTCGTCCACCACGAGGGCGGCGAGCTCGTTGGCCGCCCTGCGCGTCTCGTGACGCAGCTTGCGGAACTCGATCTGGGAGCCCTCGGCAAGATGCCGGTCATGCGGGATGCGGATCACGTGGGCGACGCGAGTGCGGAAGTGCTCCTCGATCTCGTCGATGTCCACGCGCGTCCCGTCCCCCGCGGCCATGTTGATCACGACGATCGCCTTCTTCACGAGGTCGTCCCGCCCGTGTGCCTCGAGCCATGAGAGCGTCTCGGACGCAAGGCGCGCCTCGTCGACGCTCCCGCCGGAGACGAGGACGACGGCGTCGGCCTGGTCCAGCGTGCCCCTCATGACGGAGTGGACCATGCCGGTCCCCGAGTCCGTGAGCACAATCGAGTAATAGCGGCCCAAGACCTCCGTCACGGCGCGGTAGTCGCCGTCGTCGAACGCATCGGCCACCATGGGGTCCGCGTCGGAGGCGAGGACGTCGAGGCGGGAACCCTCACGGGCTGTATACGCCGAAAGCTGGGCGAAGGAATCGACGTTGAAGCGCTCCTTGACGAGGTTCCGGGCGGTGAAATTCGCACGGCCCGGGTTCCGATCCGAGAGCGTCCCGCGATCGGGGTTCGCGTCGAGGGCGATCACGCGATCCTCGCGGAGCCCGGCAAGCGCCATGCCGAGGAGCGTCGTGACGGTCGTCTTGCCGACTCCGCCCTTGCGCGAGAGGACGGGCACGAAGCGGGTGCGGTCGCCGAGCCTCGTCGCGATGCGGTGCTCGAGGGCCCGCTGGATCCGCACAGCATCCGAGTCGCCGAGGTTGACGTAGCCGAACGTGAGCTTGTAGAGCCACAGCCGCCATCCTCCGATGGGCGGAACCGCGGCCTTTTCGATCAGGCGATCCGAGGTGAGGGACGACGCCGGCTCCGGGCCGGCAGGGCGAACGCGCCGTTCGCTCACCGCCTCCCCCCGGTGTTCCGTCGCCTCTGCGGCCCCAGCCGGCTCGGCCGGCGACTCCCCGACGGCCTGACCCACCGCCTGATCCCCGACTGTCGCGTGATCTTCCGAAGGCACCTCGCCCGCCGTGAGCGGCGCGCGGAGGACGTAGCCCGCGGGCGGGCGGCCCGGCTCAGGGGGCACGAGGTTCCCGACGACGGACTGAGGCATCGTGAGCGCGGCCAACGATCCGGCGGACGAGCGGTCCTGAGCGTCGCTCACGGTGACCACCTCGACCGGCGCGCCGGGCTCGTCAGTCTCGGAGCCGCCGTCGTCTGCGGCCTCGCCTACCTTGCCTTCCACCTCGGCAGCCGCCGTCTCGACGGACGCCCCGGACCCGGAAGCCTGCGGCTCGCCGTCGCGATCCGCGCCTGCCTCGTCTCCACCGGTCTCGGCCTGAGCTTCGGCGGGGTCGCCTGCCTCGGCGGGTGCCTCGCGCCCTTCGGTCTCGGCAAGCACGTCGCGCTCGTCAGCCTCGGCCGGGGCCCCGGATGCGGCATCGTGCTGGTGGGTGTTCTCCTCGGTCATAGCTCCCGCTCAGGCTCGTCACTCACGCGGACGTGATGGGTCAAACGCGGCCGGGGCGGCGGCGCGTATGCTCCGCCGCCCCGGCCTGCGATCGCTGCCAGTGTAGCTGTTCCCCGGTGAGCGGTCCTCTGACGCGGCCGTCAGGCGGGTGTCACGACGAGCAGGAGGTCTCCGCCCTGGACCTGTTGGACACCGCTCATGACGATCCGCGAGACGGTTCCGCCGGCCGGCGTCGTGATGGACGCCTCCATCTTCATGGCCTCGATCGTGGCAATCGTGTCTCCGGCCTTGACGACGTCGCCTTCCCGCGCCGTCACGGTCACCGCGCCGGCAAACGGGGCCGCGACGTGCCCCGGGTTGGCCGGATCCGCCTTCTCGGCCTGCTTGACGTTGCTCTCGACCGAGCGGTCGCGCACCGAGACCGGGCGGGACTGGCCGTTGAGGAGCGCGAGCACGGTGCGCATGCCCTTCTCGTCCGGCTCAGACACGGCTTCGAGCTGGGCGATGAGGCGAACGCCCTTCTCGAGCTCGATGACGTGCTCCTTCCCGCGCTGGAGGCCGTAGAGGTAGTCGCGCGTGTCGAGGACGGCGAGGTTGCCGTAGGCCTCGCGGCTCGCGAGATAGTCCTTCGTCGGGCCGGGGAAGAGGAGCCGATTGAGCGTCGCGCGCCGCGTTGCGGAATCGCCGCTCAGGGCCTCCGAGTCCTCCGGGCTCAGAGTCTCCTCGCGAACCTTCACCGTACGGCCTTGGAGCGCCTTCGTGCGGAAGGGCTCGGGCCAGCCCCCGGGCGGGTCCCCGAGTTCGCCGCCGAGGAAGCCGACAACCGAGTCCGGGATGTCGTACTTCTGCGGATTCTCTTGGAAGTCCTTCGGATCAGCGTTGAGTCCCACGAGGTGCAGCGCGAGGTCTCCCACGACCTTCGACGACGGCGTCACCTTGACGAGGCGGCCCAAGATCCGGTCCGCCGCCGTGTACATGTCCTCGATGGCCTCGAAGCGCTCCCCCAAGCCCAACGCGATGGCCTGCTGACGCAGGTTCGAGAGCTGGCCGCCCGGGATCTCGTGGCGGTAGACGCGGCCCGTCGGCCCCGGAAGTCCCGACTCGAACGGCGCGTAGACGCGGCGCACGGCCTCCCAGTACGGCTCAAGCGCGCTCACGCCCTCGAGGGAGATCCCCGTGTCCCGCGGAGTGTGCGCGAGCGCGGCGACGAGCGCCGACGCGGGCGGCTGGCTCGTGGTGCCGGCGAGCGACGCGGACGCGACGTCGACGGCGTCGACGCCCGCGTCGACGGCCGCGAGGAGCGTCGCGAGCTGGCCGCCCGCGGTGTCGTGCGTGTGCAGGTGGACCGGGAGGTCAAAGCGCTCGCGCAGGGCGGCGACAAGCTTCGCCGCGGCGGCCGGGCGCAGAAGGCCGGCCATGTCCTTGATCGCGAGGATGTGGGCGCCCGCGTCGACGATCTTCTGCGCGAGATCGAGGTAGTAGTCGAGCGTGTACAGGGACTCGTTCGGGTTGAGGAGATCGCCCGTGTAGCACAGGGCGACCTCGGCCACGGCCGTGCCCGTCGCCCGGACCGCGCGGATGGCCGGGGCCATCTGGTTGACGTCGTTGAGGGCGTCGAAGATCCGGAAGATGTCAATGCCGGTCTCGGCAGCCTCCTTGACGAAGGCGTCCGTGACCTCCTCGGGATACGGCGTGTAGCCAACCGTGTTCCGGCCGCGGAGCAGCATCTGGAGGCACACGTTCGGGATCGCCTTGCGGAGCGCCGCGAGGCGCTGCCACGGGTCCTCGCCGAGGAAGCGGAGGGCGACGTCGTACGTCGCGCCGCCCCACGCCTCGACCGAAAGGAGCTGGGGAGTCAGGACCGAGACGGCAGGTCCGGCCGCGACGAGGTCGCGGGTGCGGACGCGCGTCGCAAGGAGCGACTGGTGCGCGTCGCGGAACGTCGTATCGGTCACGGCGACGGCGTTCTGCTCGCGCAACGCCTTCGCGAAGCCCTCGGGGCCGAGCTCGAGGAGCCGCTGACGCGACCCCGCGGGCGCGAGCGAGGGATCGACGGCGGGAAGCTTGGCGCGCGGGTCGGCGTGGACCGTCAGCTCCCCGTTGGGCTTGTTGACCGTGACGTCCGCGAGCCACGTGAGGAGCTTCGTGCCGCGGTCCGCGGAGCTGCGCGCGCGGAGCAGTTCGGGGCGCTCGTCGATGAACGACGTCGCAACGTTGCCCGCGACGAACGCCGGGTCATCGAGCACGGCCTGAAGGAACGGGATGTTCGTGGAGACGCCGCGGATGCGGAACTCGGCGAGGGCGCGGCGGGCGCGCTTGACGGCGGTTGCGTAGTCGCGGCCGCGGCACGTGAGCTTGACGAGCATCGAGTCGAAGTGCGGGCTGATCTCGGCACCCTGGTACACGGTGCCGCCGTCGAGGCGGACGCCCGCGCCGCCGGCCGAGCGGTAGCCCGTGATCTTCCCGACGTCGGGACGGAAGCCGTTGGCCGGGTCCTCCGTCGTGATGCGGCATTGGAGGGCCGCACCCTTGAGCTGAATCGAATCCTGGGTGAGGCCGAGGTCGGCGAGCGTCTCCCCCGACGCGATGCGCAGCTGGGCCTGGACGAGGTCCACGTCGGTGACCTCCTCGGTCACCGTGTGTTCGACCTGGATGCGCGGGTTCATCTCGATGAACACGTGCTGGCCGGCCCGCTCGCCCACCGTGTCGACGAGGAACTCGACCGTGCCCGCGTTGACGTAGCCGAGCGCCTTCGCGAACTTCACGGCGTCCGCGTACAGCGCCTGGCGGATCGACTCGTCGAGCTGCGGCGCGGGCGCGATCTCGATGACCTTCTGATGGCGGCGCTGGAGCGAACAGTCGCGCTCGAAGAGGTGCACGACGTTGCCCTCGGCATCGGCGAGGACCTGGACCTCGATGTGGCGCGGGCGGAGGACCGCCTGCTCGAGGAACACGGTCGGATCGCCGAACGCGGCGTCAGCCTCGCGCATCGCCGCGTTGAGGGCCTCCGGGAGGGCCTCGCGCGTATCGACGCGGCGCATGCCGCGCCCGCCGCCGCCCGCGACGGCCTTGACGAAGATCGGGAAGCCGATCGCGTCGGCCGCCGCGAGGAGCGTCTCAGCATCCGAGCTCGGTGCGCTCGACTTGAGGACCGGGATGCCCGCCTTGCGCGCGGCCTCGAGGGCGTGGACCTTGTGGCCCGCGAGCTCGAGGACTTCGGCCGGCGGGCCCACAAACGTGATGCCCGCTGCTGCGGCCGCGCGGGCGAGTCCCTGGTTCTCGGAGAGGAATCCGTATCCGGGGTAGATCGCGTCCGCGCCGGCTTCCTTGGCAACGCGGACGATCTCGTCGATATCGAGGTATGCGCGGACCGGGTGGCCTTCCTCGCCGATGAGATAGGCCTCGTCCGCCTTCTGGCGGTGGATGGAATTGCGGTCTTCGTACGGGAAGACGGCGACTGTCTTGGCACCGAGTTCGTAGCCTGCGCGGAAAGCCCGGATGGCGATCTCACCGCGGTTGGCTACCAGAATTTTCGAGAACACTTCGACTCCTGATAGGGGCACTGAGGGGTCTGGCTAGGTGGTGCCTAGTCTCTATGCGAGAAAACTAGCAACTCAACCCGCTGTGGTCGGAATCACGTACGACCGATAGTGTAACGTCCGGCCTTCGGCACGCCCCCGCGTTCGGCCGAAGCTGGGCCCGATGGCCACTAAGATGGTGGGGAGTCGGCCAGCGGATAGGTAGTGGATTCTCCAGTGCAAGTAGTCAGCATCAGCAGCCTCAAGGGCGGGGTCGGGAAGACGTCTGTGACCACGGGCCTGGCGTCGGCAGCCCTCGCCGCCGGGATCCCGACCCTCGTCGTCGACCTCGATCCGCATGCTGACGCTTCGACCGCCCTCGGCGTGGCCGCCGACGGCAAGCTTGAGGTCGCCCGGCTGCTCAAGGCCCCCCGTCGGGCCCGGCTCGCCGACAACGTCGTGAGCAGCACCTGGGTGAACCGGGCGGCAACGCTCGATGGGAAGAAGAACCGCGTGCTCGACGTCGCGTTCGGCGGTTCGCTCAGCAGCGTCTACGACCGTCCCGACCTGGGCCGCCGCGACCTCAAGAGGCTCTCCGCCGTCCTGGACGGCATCGACGGGTACGACCTCGTGCTCATCGACTGCCCGCCGTCGCTCAACGGGCTCACCCGGATGGCGTGGAATGCGAGCAACCGCGTGCTGCTGGTCGCCGAGCCCGGCCTGTTCTCCGTCGCCGGAACCGAGCGCACCATGCGCGCGATCCAGGTGTTCCGCCAGGAGTTCGCCCCCAAGCTCGCCCCCGCCGGAATCATCGCGAACAGGGTTCGGCCGTCATCGACCGAGCACACGTACCGGCTCGAGGAGATGAAGCAGATGTTCGGTCCGCTCATGCTCACGCCGACGATTCCGGAGCTCGCCAACTGGCAGCAGATCCAGGGCGCCGCGCACTCCGTGCACCACTGGCCTGGGGAAGCAGCCCGCAACACCGCTGCCCTCTACGACGAACTCCTCGCCGAGGTCATCAAGCAGAGCCGCGAGTTCCGGCCGCGCACCTCGCGCTGACGGGCCGCGCCCCTGCGGCGCGAGAACCACGGGGCATGAAAAGGGCACCCCTCGCGGGGTGCCCTTTGTGCTCTTGGGGAGCTCCGCCGTCGTCGTTCGCGCTCAGCCCGTCTTGCGGGCGGCGCGACGGCGGCTCAGCTCGTCGCCCGGGAAAGTCTGGTCTTCGGCATGCTCGCTCGGAAGCTCTGCAAGGCTGCCCTCGACCTCGCGCCACACGCGGCCGACGGCGATCCCGAACACGCCCTGCCCACCCTGGACGAGGTCGATCACCTCGTCTGCCGACGTGCATTCGTAGACCGAGGCGCCGTCGCTCATGAGAGTGATCTGGGCGAGGTCGTCGACGCCGCGTTCGCGCAGGTGGCCGACGGCGATGCGAATCTGCTGGAGGGAAACACCCGTGTCAAGAAGCCGCTTGACGACCTTGAGCACGAGGATGTCGCGGAATCCGTAGAGACGCTGCGAACCGCTTCCGGCCGCGCCTCGCACCGTCGGTTCGACGAGGCCCGTGCGTGCCCAGTAGTCGAGCTGGCGGTACGTGATGCCAGCCGCCTTGCACGCGGTAGGGCCACGGTAGCCTGCCTCCTCGTCGAGCACGGGCAGGTCCTCGTTGAACAAAAGGCCCTGCTCGCCGACCGGGACATCAAGACCGGGGCCGCTGATCTGATGCAGCTTTCCCGACTCGCCCTTGGGACTCACGTCACCCTCCTTCTCTCGCTCCCCTGGGGGATACCGCACCGCCCAGGAGAGGGAGGCGACCGAAGCGCAGCACTGTAATTACAGCCATCAGTGCACCTTCAAGTGTCGCCCGCGCAAGCCGGGGATGCAATGGGAGCGTCCACCCACGACGTTAGAGGGGCGGGCAACCGAAATCAAAGACCCTGGCCTCAAGCGGCAGCCGTGTCGGACTACTCGTCGAAATCCTCGGGCTCGACGTCGGCGAGGAACTCCCGGAATCTGCGCATCTCCGTCTCCTCCTCGTCCGAACTCGGCGCGGCCTCCTCCGTGCCCTCCTCGCTGCCCTCGGCGAGCTGCACGCCCGCTTCCTCGAGGACCGCGTCGGCGCACCAGATATGGCAGTTGACGCGCAGGGCGACGGCCAGCGCGTCCGACGCCCGGGACTCGATGACCGTTCCGTCATCGAAGCCGAGCTGCGCATAGAAGACGCTGTCCTGGACAGCGACGATCGTGGCGCTGACAACTTGCCGGCCGAGGCCGTGGACGACATTCACGAGAAGGTCGTGGGTGAGCGGCCGTGGCGGGACGACGTGCTGCTGGGCGAGGGCGATCGCGCTCGCCTCCGCCGTGCCGATCCAGATCGGAAGGTGGCGTTCCCCGTGCTTCTCGCGGAGGAGCACGAGGGGCTGGTTGGACGGAAGCTCGATGCGGACACCGACTACCTCAACTTCGATCATCACCCCTCCATCCTGGAAATACGGCCGTGGACAAGAGCCCTGTGCAAGGTGAGGCACAGATCGCTGATCTCGCGCGCAGCCTCAGCCGATCGCGCCCTCGACGCCTCGTCGCGCCGCGACGCAATCGGGGCGATCGCGCGCTCGACGAGCCCGAACTCGCGCTCCGCAGCTGCGCGAAAGGGTCCGAGATGCCTCGGTTCGATGCCGTGGGACTCGAGCTGGACGCACGCGCGGGCGACCTGCAGCGCGTGCTCGTCGTAGCGGCCGTTCTCGGAGACGATGAGGCCGTAGCTCACGAGCGTCTCGACGAGGGTCGCACTCGCGCCGGACTCGGCCCGGAGCTGCTCCCCCGATAGCGAGCGCGCGCGGTTCCCGCCGAGCTCTGCGGCCACGTCGTCGTTCACCGCGCGCGGCGCGAGCGTCAGGCCGCCGGGGACGTTCTCGGGGCGCTCACCGCGATCGATGGCGTCGAGATAGTCCTTGATGACCTTGAGCGGAAGATACTGATCCCGCTGAAGGGCAAGCACGAACCGGAGCCGCTCGACGTCGCCGTCGCCGTACTGCCGATAGCCCGCGGAGGTGCGCTGGGGCGAGATGAGCCCCTTCTCCTCGAGGAACCGGATCTTGGAGGCGGTCATGCTCGGAAACTCCTCGGCCAGCGCGGCGAGCACCTCTCCGATGTTGAGGGAGGACGTCCCTCTGCGCTCCGAATGGGCGAGTGCCATGCGCGCCCCCTAGGCGGTGTGCCTCGCCGAGCTCGACGCAGGGCTCAAGTAGAACGTGAGCCGGAACTTGCCGATCTGCACCTCGGAGCCCGTGCGCAGCGCAACGCTGTCGACGCGGTCGTGATTCACATAGGTGCCGTTGAGGCTCCCCGCGTCGACGACCTCGAAGCTGCCCTCGCCCGTGCGCCGGAACTCCGCATGGCGGCGCGAGACGGTGACGTCGTCGAGGAAGATGTCCGCGTTCGGATGCCGTCCCGCCGTCGTCGTGTCGGAGTCGAGCAGGAAGCGGGCTCCCGCGTTGGGGCCGGAGTGGGCGATGAGGAGGGCCGAACCGCGCGGGAGGGCCGCGATGGCGGCGGCCTCCTCGGCCGTGAGCTGGCGGGCACCCGTCGACTCTGGGACAAGCGGCGGCAAATGGATCGACGTCGTTTCGGACGCCGAGATGTTGCGCTGCGTGGCTTCCCCGGCGTCGAACCCGCGACGCTCCTCGGTCCCCATCGTTCCTCCTCGTTGATCTTTCCCCGTCGTCTACCCTACCTGCTGTTCGTACTGCGATGCACTGAGCAGATCGGCGACCTCGGAGGGGTCCTTGAGCTTGACGTCGATGAGCCAGCCCTCGCCGTAGGGGTCCGAGTTCACGAGGGCCGGATCGGCGTCGAGCGCCTCATTGCGCGCCACGACCGTGCCGCTCACGGGCGCGTAGATATCGCTCACGCTCTTGGTCGACTCGACCTCGCCGACGACGGCGCTCGCCGCCACCTCGGTGCCGACCTCGGGCATCTGGACGTACACGACGTCGCCGAGTGCGTCCTGGGCGAAATCGGTGATGCCCACGCGCACGACGCCGTCGCCGTCCGCGGCGGAGATCCACTCGTGCTCGGCCGTGTAGGAGAGTTCGGCGGGGACGTTGCTCATGGGGCTCGCCTTTCGTGGTCGTGAGGCCGCCGGAGGTGCCCGAGGCCATGTCGCTGAAAGTATAGGCACAAGGTTTGCGCTGCTCCGGGGCACTTTTTCTGCCACGATGGGTCATGACGAGCGGGGCTCTCCCGGGACGCGCCCGGATGTATCGCGGGAGCCTTCATCGCGCGCGGACGAAAGGCAGCCATGCCCGAACTTCCAGAAGTCACGGCTCTTGCGGCGTTCCTCGACGGCCGCCTCGCGGGAGCGACCGTCGACCGCGTGTACGTCACCTCGATCCACGCCCTCAAGACGGCGGACCCCGCGTACACCGAGCTTGTAGGGCGGCGCGTCGAGGCGGTCGGGAGGCGCGGCAAGTACGTCGTCCTGACCTTCGCGCCCGCCTCGGCAGATTCGCTCGACCCGGCTCACTCGCCTGGCTCGCCTGAAGGGACCAGCGCGGACGACGGCGGGGGGCGGCTTCTCGTCGTCGTCCACCTCGCGCTGGGCGGCTGGGTGCGCGTGAATGACAAGCTGCCCGATCCTGCGCCGGCGCGCGGCAAAGGCTACACCGCGGCGCGCTTCGGCTTCGTCCGGGGCGAGGAGACCACGGGCGTCGATCTCACCGAGGCTGGGACGTGGAAGCGGCTCGCGGTATGGATCGTGCGGAAGCTCGAGGACGTCCCTCCCATCGCCGAGCTGGGGCCCGAGCCGCTCGAGGACGAGTTCACGCTCGAGAAGTTCCGCTCGCTGCTGAACAAGCGCCAGCAGATCAAGGGCCTCCTGCGGAACCAGAAGATCATCGCGGGCATCGGGAACGCGTACAGCGACGAGATCCTCCACGTCGCGAAGCTCTCGCCGTTCGCAGTCGCGTCGGCGCTCGACGACGAGGAGACGTCGCGGCTCTACGCGGCGCTCCGCGAAACCCTCGAGGGGGCAACGGCGGAAGCAATCGGCCGGCCACCCGAAGATCTCAAGGACGAGAAGCGTGCGAGCATGCGCGTGCACCGCAGGACGGGCGAGGCGTGCCCCGTGTGCGGGGACACCATCCGCGAGGTCACGTTCTCCGACAGCGCACTCCAGTACTGCCCGACGTGCCAGACCGGCGGGAAGATCCTCGCCGACCGCACGACGTCCAAGTTCCTCAAGTAGCCCATCCGCCCCGAGCAGGAGCCATGACCCCTCCCAGAGTCGCCCTCGCGTCCGCCCCCGCCTATGGCCACCTGTACCCGCTCATGCCGCTCGCGTATGCGCTGCAGCGGGCCGGGGCCGACGTCCACGTCGCCGTCGGCACTCCGTTCCACGGCCGCCTCGACTTCCCGACGAGGGTGGGCTTCCCCGAGGAAGCCACGCTCGATGCCATCACGGCCGAGGTCATGTCAACGTTCCCAGAGGTCAGGGACAACTTCCGTGAGCGCTGGGTGCCCTCGTTCTTCGGGAATGTCATCGCGCGCCAAGCGCTGCCGACGCTGCGCGAGCAATGGGCCACGGAATCCCCCGATCTCGTGATCTACGAGACGATGTTCCCCGCGGCAAAGCTCGTTGCGGACGAGCTTGGTGCCCGCGCGATCACCTTCGGAATTACGCAGTGGTCCCCGTTCCTCGGGAGTCTCCCCGCGGTCGCTCTGGCCGCAGACCAGGGCGACGAGAGGAAGCCGTGGGAGGTCGCAGGGACGTCGATGGGCTTCGACGGGGCGGGATACATCGACCCGTTCCCAGCCAGCTTCCAGACGCTCGCCGAGTCGACGCCGGAATCCCGTATTCCCGTGCGGACCACCGCGTGGAGCGAGCCCGCGCCGGAGACCGACCCCTCACTCATGGCTCCGCCTGCGGACGGCCGGCCACGCGTGTTCGTCACGCTGGGGACAGTCTCTTTCGGCGCCGTCGACGCGCTGCGCACGGCCGTGCTGGGGGCGGCGAGCACCGGGGCGGAGGTCATCGTCGCGTGCGGTCCCGCCGGTGATCCTGCGGCCCTCGGGGACGTTCCGGACAATGTGCGGCTGCACCGCTTCGTCCCGCAGGCAGCACTCCTCCCGACGCTCGACGCGATCGTGCACCACGGCGGCTCCGGCACGATGCTCGCCGCCGTCGAACACGGGGTGCCCCAGCTCATCGTCCCGCAGGGAGCAGACCAATTCTTCAACGCAGAGGCGGTCGAGCGCGCTGGAGTGGGGCTGTCTGGGGCGGCAGGGCTCGACGTCGACGGGGTCGCCGAGTCAGTGGCCCGGCTGCTCGACGACGGCGAGCACCGCGCTGCGGCGCGCCGGCTCGCCGGGGAGGTGGCCGCAACGCCGTCGCCGGACGACGTCGCGAGGAGACTGCTCGAGCAGCTCTGATTCGTACGCTCCCACGGCTCCCCGCAACAGCCCCGACGGACCTACTGTGGTTCCGTGGACACCGCAGCAGCCCCCGCGTTTCCGAGCGCTCCGCGCCTCGCGCATCAGAACACAAGCGCCATCGAGGACAGCATCACCCTCGTGACCGGGGTATGGCTCCTCGTCGGCACGTATGTCGACGGCTGGGCACACAACAATCTGCCCGATCTCGAGACCTTCTTCACACCCTGGCACGCGATCCTCTACTCGGGGTTCGCGGTATCGGCCGCGTGGATCGCGTCCCTCGCGTGGCGGCGCCACCGGCCCGGCGAGACCTGGCGCGGTGCCATTCCGGTGGGCTACGCGCCGGCCGCGTTCGGCGTCGTCCTGTTCTTGGCCTCGGGGGTCGCGGACTTCGCGTGGCACTCGGTATTCGGCATCGAACAGAACATCAAGGCGCTCTTCAGCCCGTCCCATCTCGGGCTCGCCACCGGCGGCTTCCTGATTCTCGGGGCGCCGTTCGCCGCGGCGTGGCGGCACCCGGTTGAGCGCGGCGCGCTGCGGCTCGTCCCCGCCGCCGTGAGCGCGATGCTGTGCGGGATGGTGGCCGCCTTCATCCTCCAGGAGTTCGCCGTCTTCGCCCGCCACGGCCTCATCCAGTCCTATACGGGGCCCGCTGCCGGGCCGCACGTGGTGACGGGGCCGACGTCGTCCTCGATCATCGTCGCGCTCGGATCGTTCCTCGTCTCGACCGCGGTGCTCTTCGTCCCTGTCCTGCTGCTGGCCCTGCGTTGGCGGCTGTCCGCCGTCGTCCCGGCCGCTATGGTCCTCGTGCCGTCGATCGCGCTGCAGGCCATGATTGCCCTGCGGGACGCGTGGCTCGTGCCGGTCGCGGCCGTCGGCGCCGCCCTCGTCGGTCTTGTGTGGCTCGCCCTCCGGCCGGCGCCCGAACGGCCCGTTCGGCTCGCGGCCGCCGTCGCGCTCTGCCCGGTCGTCTTCTGGGGACCCTACTTCGCGGGCGCGGCGATCCGAGACGGGGCGCTGAGCTTCCCGCCCGAAGTCTGGGCCGGGACGCTTGTGTGGACGGGGCTCGAGATGCTTGCCCTCGCCGCCCTCGCTGTCCGACCCTCGCGCACCCTTGCCTAGAGCGGCTCGCCCTGAACCGGGCCCTCCGTGCTGGGCTTCCAGCCAAGGGCGGGGGCGACGTGCTGCGCGAACGACTCGAGAAGATGCAGGTTGTACTCGACTCCGAGCTGGTTCGGGATCGTGAGCATGACGGTATCGGCAGCCATGACGGCCGAATCCTGGCGAAGCTGCTCGATGAGCTCGTCCGGCTCCCCCGCATAGGTCTTGCCGAACGTCGAGCGGAAGCCGTCGATGATCCCCACCTGATCCCCGTCCGGACGTGAGCCGAAGTACATCGCGTCGCGCGACGTCGTGATCGGGAAGATGCTCCGGCTGACGGAGACGCGAGGCGCGCGCGTGTGGCCCGCCGCCTTGTACGCGGCGCGGTAGCGCTCGATCTGCTCGTGCTGGAGGACGTGGAACGGCACGCCGGCGTCCTCGGTGAGGAGCGTCGAGCTCATCATGTTGAGACCCTGCTGCCCGGTCCACTCGGCCGTGTCCCGCGTTCCGCTCCCCCACCAGATCCGCTCTCGGAGGCCCGGCGACTGCGGCTCGACGGGGAGCCTGGTTCCGTGCGCGAATTGGCGCGGGTCGCCGTCGGCCATTCCTTCGCCGTCGATCGCCTCGAGGAAGCGCTCGAACTTCTCGCGCGCGAGGTCCGCGCCGCGCGGATCGGCCGAGCCGGTGTAGCCGAAGGCCTCGTAGCCGCGCACGGCAGGCTCGGGGGATCCCCGGCTGATACCGAGGGCGATCCTGTTGCGGCTGATGATGTCGAGTGCGGCGGCTTCCTCGGCGAGCTGGAGCGGATTCTCATAGCGCATGTCGATGACCCCGGTCCCCACCTCGATGCGCTGGGTCTTGGCTGCCATCGCCGTGAGCAACGGGATCGGCGACGCCTGCTGCGGGGCGAAGTGGTGGACGCGGACGTAGGCGCCGTTGACCCCGAGCTCGTCGGCGCCGACAGCGAGATCGACGGTCTGGAGAATCATGTCCGACGCCGTGCGCGTCTGCGAACCGTGGAACGGCCCGTAATGGCCGAACGAGAGGAAACCGAAGGCTTTCACGGCAGGGTGCAACCGCGAAGGGGCGCGGATGATTCCCGCGGCGTCGCCAAGCGCCCCCATAGCGGGCCCACCGAGCAGCCGACACTCGACGTTCGAACCGCAGCACCTTCTCACCCGCGACGAGCACACCGCGAAATTAGGCGGGGGCGTGCAAACCAATTGGCACATTTGTCCCAATTTTCAAATATTCCTAGCCTTGAGCGGCTGTATGTGGAATACTCTGAGAATGCGGCGATTTCACATCAGGGGGCGAATGAAACGTACACTTTGGCTTCTCGCGGTAATGGTTTTGAGCGCATGCGCGTCATCTGCTGATCTGGCATCCTTTCCGCACGGAAACGATCAAGCGGAGGCGATGATGAAGATCGTGGCGGACCGAGCAAACTGCAACGGCTTCGAATATCAATCGCACTCCAACCACACCTGGAAGTATACCTGCCAGCGAGGCGACCAATCCTACGAGCTTGTTACCGCATCATCAAAGGAGTCTCTTGATGGCACCATCCGAGAAATTGAGGAACTGGGGTTCACATACAAAGTGAATTCGACATATGCGATCGTGATCATGCGGCGAGGCGAGTCCTCGCACGACCCAGAATCACTGAGACCCTTCGACTAGCACACCGCCACCATCATCATCAATCCAGCAGCACCATGGGGGAATAATGAAAAGATCATTATGTCTGACAGCGATGACCGTGCTACTTCTCGCAATTCTAGCCTCTCCCGCAGTAGCCGCTCAGGAGGCGCCCGCAGACGATCTTATCGAGGCTGTTGAAAGAGTAAGTCCCAAACAGAATCCGCTTGATCCCGGCGGCCGATCGGAGAAGAAGAAACCAGTCAAGACCACTTCGATCGATGGAGACACCAAGATTGTTGCCGCGGTGAGTCCAGCAACCGGCGAGACTCTTGAACTGACGCTGCCGGACACGACTTCAGTGGCAGACTCGAGTTCGGACGGATCGCTGGTGGTTCGTTCGAAACGGCAGACGAACCGGTTCGCGGTTCAGTCCTTTGATCATGGCACCCGAGTGGCCAGCATCATCATGGACCGAACTTCTCCCGTCTCAATGTACGACCTCGGAGATGGCCGGGCATTGGCACCCACGGCCGATGGCGGCGCTATTGTCCATAACCGCGCTGGTGAGCCAATCGGTCAATTATCACCTCCTTGGGCCAGGGACGCGCTCGGCCGAGATCTTCCGACCAAATACACATTCAGCGGTTCCCAGATCACACAAATCGTCGACCTCACCGGCCGGAATATCCATTTCCCCGTGGTGGCCGACCCGTACATCGGCGTAGATCTAATCGCTTCCGCGAGCTGGGCACAAAGCACTGACGGATGGCGCCTAGAGGTAACGCCAACCCAGTGGGCGCGAGCTAATGCATATTCAACGATGTCCTACATGATTGGCGTCATCGGATGGGATGAACTTTTCTCCAAATACCGCAATGCTGGCTTGAACACCAACCTCAATGGAATGCGTGATCAGTACATATGCCATCAGGTTTTCGTTGGCGTCCGGTATCCGAACAAGCCAACATGGAATCTTGACGAGTGGCGACCCGATGTCGGGTGGTGGGAAACTGTGAGCACTCAATGCAATCCCGGCGGAGACCGCTGGTTTGATTAGGCCAGGCGGTGCGCCCTTCTCCACCGGAAGGGCACCCCTTCCTTTTCACTGGGTCGTTCCAAGGAAGGCTCCGCTATGGCCGATCAGCTGTGGGTGTCGCCGAACTCCTGGACCCGCGCGTTGGCGGCCTGTTCGATCGTGAGGCCGTCCCCGGGATCGGCGAGGCCCGTGAACAGTGCGAGGGTCGCGGTGCCCAGGAGCGAGGTCTCGAGCTCGGTGTCGAGGACCGACTCATCGAGGCCCGCGAGGAGCCGCTCGCCGAGCCCTTCCGCCACGGCGAGCAGGAGGATCACGAACTGCTCGGGATTCACCCCCGGCCGGAGCGCGAAATCGAACCTTTCGACCCACTGCTCGAACAGTCCGAGCATGGCCTGCGCCGTGTAGTCGTACGACTGCCGGACGACCGAACCCGCCGTTTCACGGTCGGCGGACGCCAGGGCGAGGAGCCGGAGCCGGTACGCCGGAAGATCCACGAGCAGCCTGATGCCGTGGAACGCGAACTTGTGCACGGCGGCCGCGAAGTCGGCGTCCGGCGCGACAAGCTCTTCGGCCCATCCCGCACTCGACGCCCACACGCGATAGTGGCGGAGCGCTAGGGCATAGGAGATGAAGTCACCGAGGAAGTCCTGGTGGCCGGCCCACCGGTCGCGGAACTTCGCCTGCGTCGCGTCGAGCTCGGGGTAGTCGTCCTGCGTGCGCTTCACAAGGCGCGGCCGCGAGAGGAAGGCCAACGGGATGGCATCCTCGTCCGAGCGAGCCTCGGCTCCCCCGCTGAACTGCTCTTCCATCATGCGAAGCGCCGACGCGAGAAAGGCGCGGGTCAGCTCCGAATTCGCGAGGCGGGCACGCGCCCCCGCGCGGATGCGATTGAGACGGGTGACCGTCGCGGAAAGGTCGATCTGGGACTCGTCGAAGTGGACTCCGTCTTGGCCGGACATGGAGCTCATGAGCGTCAGTGTGTCAGAAATCGAGGGCGATCGCCCGGATTTGGCTGCTCGTCTCGCCATCGGGCGGGCTCAGGCGGGTTCCAGGAGGAAGGCGGCGCCGTCGCGGCGCAGAACGCCGCCTGCGGGCAGGTGGCTGGCCAGAAACACCGTGTCCGCATCGGCGTAGCGGCCGAGCACCTCACGGCGCGTCGCGGCAGAAGCGCTCGGGTCGACGCACATGGCGGCCGAGATGTCGGGGCGCCGCAGTTGGAGCGGGTGATGGATGAGGTCCCCCGCGAGCAGAACCCGGCGGCCGTCGCCGGAGACCTCGACCAGTGTGTGCCCCGGTGTGTGGCCGGGCGCTGGAACCAGCCGGACGCCGTCGTCGATCGCCACCTCCCCGGCGACCTGGTCAAGGACGCCGGCACGGTCGAGGGGCGCGATGCAGTCCGCGATGTGCCGCTGGGCCGCGGTGCCGGGCGAGCCCTCGAAGTGTTCGCAGTCGGCGCGGGGCACGAGGTAGCGGGCGGCGGGGAACGTGGGCCTCAGCGTTCCGTCCGCGCCGAGGGACGTGTTCCAGCCGACGTGGTCGTGATGCAGGTGGGTGTTGATCACCGTGTCGACGGCTTCCACCGGTATCCCCGCCTGCTCGAGCGACGGGAGCCACTGAGAGCTGAACCCCCGCATGCCGGTTCCGCCCGGGACTTTGGGGCCGCCGAGGCACGTGTCGACGAGGATGACGCGCCCCGGGCCGACGATCGCGAAGCCCTGGGACGCCAAGACGAGCTGGCTGCGGTCCGGGGTCGAGTGGGCGTCGCCGAACTCGTCGAGAAGGGCTGTGAGCTCGTCGGGCGGCAGGGCCGGGAAGGCCGCGCGGGCCTGCATGGCAGGGCCGACGGCGTCGATGACCGGAACGACGGTCCAGCGGCCGACGGCGATCGGCGTCGGCTGTGAGGCAGGGGTCGTGATGGGCATGAGGTGCTCCTCTCGGGGTGGGATGGTCCGATGGCGGGCTTTTGGCGGCCGGTCACCGGGAGTGCGGGTTGAGCGAGCCGAGCTCTGGGAATCCGTTGATGGTGAAGTGGATAGTCGCCATCACGAGAATCAGGGCGACCACGGCCAAGATGACGATGCGGGTTCTGGGGCGACGTGTCATGTCGGATTCCTTTCGTTCAGTGCCGGCATCTCCGGCGACGTTCAGGCGTGTTCAGCTGATCGTGAGTGCGCGGCTGACCGTGAGCGCGGCCGCGCGGTTCGCGGCAGCGATGGTCGCGACGACGGCTCCCGCGAGGCTCAGCACCGACCAGAGGAGCAGCGGAGCGGGCTCGTACGTGAACGGGAGGGCCTGCCGGAAGGCGTTCTGCCCGATGAAGGCGCCGAACGCAGCACCCGCGGGCAGGGCCGCGACAGTCGCGAGGATCAGCGCCGCGCCGGCCGTGAGCACGCCCTCGATGACGACCGTGCCGCGGATGAAGCCGCCCTTCGCCCCGATCGTCCGCATGATGGCGTACTCGCGGGTGCGTTCGGTCACGCTCGTGCTGAGCGAGGTCGCGAGGCCGAGAAGCCCCACGATCCCGATGATCGCGGCGATGATGAAGAGCGCTTCGACGAGGACGAAGACGTGCCCGTCGAGGGCGGCCCTGAGGGTGTCGACCGTGAAGGCGCGCTCGACGGGGATCCCCTTCGCATCGAGGGCGGAGGCCACCAGGTCGAGGGCGCGGCCGCGGTCGGCTTCCGTGGCCCCCGCCACGCGGAACCGGAGGATCGTGGCCGTATCCGCGGAAGTGCCGCTGGCCGCGGTGAACTCGGGGCTCGTGACGTAGGCCGTCCCCTGGGTGCCGAATTCTTGCGCGATGCCGGCGATCGTCCAGTTCGACGTCTTTCCGTTGACCGTCAGGGCGATGCGATCGCCGACGACGGCGCCCGGCGCCTGCTGAGCGACGGCCAGGGTCGTGAGGACGACCGCGTCCGCGTCGTCGTCCCGCAGCCAGCGCCCGGAGACGATGGGCGGAGCGGCGAACGAGGAATTGGGCGGCGGGGCGACCATCGTGAAACTGCCGTGCGAGTCGTCGGGATAGACGTGCACGACGTCGACGGGCGCCGACCCATGCACGGTCGCGGGCGCGGCGCGCAGTGCTTCGAGCTGCGAGACGCCGGGGACGGCCTCCACGAGCTCGCGCAAGGATGCCGCGCGGATGGGATCGGCGAACCGAACCTCGGCGTCGTACGATCGGGCGTCCATACCGCTCTGCACCAGGCGGTCCCAGCCGAGGGACGTGTTGAGGCCCGTGATCGCGCCGGTGCCGGCGATGGCGAGCAGGCTCACGGTGAGGGCGAACCGACCAGGGCGGCGCAGTAGTCCGCGCGCGGCGATCGCGGTGTCGCGGCCCACGGGAAGGCGTCGGAGCACGTTCAGGAGCCGCGCGGTCGCGCCGACGGGCTCGGTCCCGTGATCGTCGATGGCGTCCTTGACGCTTCGGACGGTGCCCAGCAGGAGGGCAGGCACCGCCATGAGAACGGGAACGAGCGCTCCGATGGCAATCGCGACGGCGATCACGAGCGGCGACATCGTGCCCGGGTCGATGTCGAGGTTGAGCATCGAGCCGCCAACGCCCGCGATGAATCGCCCGAGCAGCAGGCCCGGCGCTATCGCGATGACCGTCGCAGCGCTTGCGATCACCGCGGTCATGGTCAGGTACATTCCGAACAGCTGAGGCGTGGTCGCGCCGACCGCCTTCATCGCCCCGATCTGCCGGATCTGGGCGGTGAGCATGCCGCCGATCATCGCCGCCACGAGGACCGAGCTCATGAGCAGGGAGAGCGCGCCGAACAACAGCATCGAGGTGGCGACCATGACCATCTGGCCGTAGTGCGGATGCCGGAGCGGAGGCGGGACGTCGATCGAGGTGGCGGGGTTTCCTGCAGCGCCGAGCCGGACCGCGAGGTCCTGGGCTACGGCGGCGATGTGTGCCGCGTCGCCGCTGGGCCCATCCGGTCCGCCGACGACGATCTCGAGCTCGTCGAGACCCGTCGGCAGGCCCATCGCGGCGAGGCCCGCCGTCGTCATCCGGGCGTAGACGGTGCGCTCTTGATCGGCAGGTGCCACTCCGCCGTCGTGCGCTGCCCCGGCGACGTCGAACGTTGTGAGGCGGCCGTGCGGGGCGAGCACGTCGACGCGGTCGCCGACGTGCGCGCCGAGGAATGGCATGGCCGTGCGTTCGAGGAAGATCCCGTGGGCCGATGGCGGCCAGCTGCCGCTTTCGATGGTCGCGGCCCCCACGCGCTGGGGGTCGTCTTCGGCGCTCGCGAAGAGAAGCAGCGACTGCCAAGGGCCTTCCTGGACCCGGATGCGTGCCGCGACCGTGGCGCGGGCCGTCGCGTCCGTCACCCCGGGGGTCGCCCGCGCGAGGGCGAACTGCTCGGGTTCAATGGGTCGGGCCAGGTGCAGCGTGGCCGACGCCGGATTTCCCGCACGGTAGTTCGCATCGATCTCGGCGCTGAGGATCGACGCGGCGGCCAGGAAGGCGGTGACCGCGGCAACGCTGAGGGCAATAGCCGCGATCATGGCGGAGGTCCGGCCGCGCGCGATCCACAGATCGCGCATGATCTTGCGCCACCGGGGTCGCATCAGCCCACCGCCCGGACGAGCTGCCGGTCGGCCGTGATGCGACCGTCGAGCAGCGCCACTTCCCGGCTTGCCCACGTGGACACGTCGCGTTCGTGGGTGACCATGACGACGGCGCGGCCATCGCTCGCGAGCCCGGCGAACAGATCAAGGATTCGGCCGCTGGTGGCGGAGTCGAGGTTTCCCGTCGGCTCGTCGGCGAGTATCACGGGAGGATCGTTGGCCAGGGCGCGCGCTACTGCGGCGCGCTGCTGCTGGCCGCCCGACAGTGCGGCCGGGAGCTTGTGGGCCTGGTCGGCAATGCCCACGAGGCCGAGCAGTTCCATCGCCCGCTCACGTTGCTCCCTCACGGGAGTGGTTCCGCACAAATCGATCGGCAGCATGACGTTCTCGACCACCGTCAGCGTGGGAAGCAGCTGGAAGAACTGGAAGACAAGCCCGATCGTGCGGCCGCGCCAGGCTGCAAGCGCGGACCCCTTCAAGCGGTCCACCCGTGTTCCGGCAATCTCTACCTCGCCGCCGCTCGGAGTGTCGATTCCAGCGAAGAGGTTCAGCAGCGTCGTCTTGCCGCTTCCCGAACGGCCAACCACCGCGGCGAATTCCCCCGGCCTGACGTCGAGGTCGATGCCCGCGAGCGCGGGGAACGCCACGCCGTCGACCGTGTATTCCTTCCTCAGGCCACGGGCGCGGATGACGGCCGCGGGCCGCATCGTGTCTTCTGAGCGCATCATGCTCCTTCGTGTCGCCGACCGGGAACGTAATCGAACAGTTTGTTCGCTATAATTCATAACGTTCGGTATCGGTCCTCGGCAATCGACGGATCTCGCGGCGATGGCCGATAGCGGACGATCGCGAACAATCCATGCCGGAACGGAGGAAAATGATTCACCCCGACCTCAAAAAATCCCGTCCCGAGGACCGTCGGATCCGCCGCACGCGCGCCGCGCTCACGGAAGCCCTCCTGAGCCTCATGGCCGAGCGACCATACGAGGCGATCACCGTGCAGGACGTGATTGACCGTGCGGACATCGGCCGGTCCACGTTCTATGCGCATTTCTCAGACAAGGACGATCTGCTCGACGAGTCGCTCGCCGTGCTGCGCGACATCGTCGACGACGCCATCGCGGGGCGCCAGCCGACGCTCAACCGGCCGCTGCCGTTCAGCGAGTTTCTCTTCCACCACGTCGCGGACCTGCGGCCGCTGGTGACTGCGCTTCTCGGCACTGGAGCTTCCGGGGCCGTGATGGCGAGGCTCGAGGGCGTCCTCCAGGAGACCGCTCTCGCTCAGCTGAGTGCGCTCGTTGGACCGGGGCGGACGCCAGCCGTTCCGCTGGACCTGCTCGCCCGCAGCGCCGTGGCCACGTGCCTGGCCTGCCTCCGCTGGTGGGTCGCCGACGGGTTCACCCTCGCCCCTGCGGACCTCGATGCAATGTTCCGGAAGCTGACCACGCCGGCCGTCCGTGCCGCACTCGCGCCGGACGACCGGCGGCAGTGATCGGCGAGCCACGACGCCGTCTCAGGCTGTACCTTCACAAGTGAACGTCATCGACCACCGTGGAGGCCCCTCCCCATGAACAGTGTTCCAAGCCCGGCAGCCACCCGCGATGCACGGCTCCTTCGGACCGGGCTCCGGTTGGAGTACACGACCCTCGCGTGGAACGTGGTCGAGGTCGGGTTCATCGCCTACGCGGCCGTCCAGGCCGGGTCCCCGGCTCTGGCGGGCTTCGGGCTCGACACGCTGATCGAGATCTTCGCCTCGCTCGTTGTGGTCTGGGAGCTCAAGGGGACCCACCGCGAGCGGGAGGCCCGTGCGGTCCGGCTCATCGGCTTCGCGTTTGCGGCCCTCGCCCTCTACCTCACTGCCCAGGTGATCGTTGCCCTCGTCTCGGGGGCCAGGCCAGGAGCTTCCCTGCTGGGCATCGCGTGGACAGCCCTGACTGTGGTCGTGATGCTGGCCTTGGCGTGGGGAAAGCAACGCACCGGCCGCCTGATGGGCAATCCCGTCCTCATCAAGGAAGGCAAGGTCACGCTCATCGACGGCTGCCTCGCCGCCGCAGTCATGATCGGGCTCGTCCTCAACGGGCTGTTCGGCTGGTGGTGGGCAGACCCGGCGGCTGGCGCCGTCGTCATCGTCTACGCAGCCCGCGAAGCCTGGGAGACGCTGCGGTCCTAGCCCGCACTCGCTTGGCCGGCCTCAGCCCCCGCCCGGGCCCTCGTCTCGGGGTTCACCCGCGACGGATCGTGGGGACCGACGCAGGGGATCTCCAGACTCTGCCGTCGGGCGGCGCCGAGCGGATGTGCTGGCGACGGCGAAAGCAATCCGATCCGGATCGGGCCCCGCTCCGAATCCCCTGCGTGGAGATTGGAGCCGGCGCAGCCCGCCGAAGGTCAGCAGCCGCGGCGCTCGTGGTTGGGCCGGCCGCGGTCGGACTCGGACTGGTGGCACATATGGCTTCGGGGGGCGCTGCCCCTCCGGTCACCGTCGCCGTGGCGCTCACAGCCCTTGTGAGTCTCGTGGCAGCTGCCGTCGCGAGGCTCCCTCTGCCCTCGTGGGCGCTCGGAGTCGGGAGCGGAGCCCTCCAGCAGGTCCTTCATCTGGGGTTCACCCTGTTGGCAGGTGCGAACGCGCCGCTCTTCCCGTCTGCGGGCCATGTGCACAACCAGACGGTCTCGCCACCAGCCGGCACGGCGGCGGCCGCCCCGGAGGACCTCCACCTCATGGTCGTAGCTCATGTCGCCGCGGCACTCGTGACGGCGCTCCTCGTCGCTTGGGCTCTGAGGTCCGCGGAGCGACGGAAGGTGTCGGCAGCGCCGGTGTCCGAAATCGTCACGCCCGGCGGCGGGCAGCGTGCGCCCCGCGTTCGAGATTTTGCCCTCTCACCGGGAAAGACAAAACTGCGGCGAGAGTGACCTCTCACCGGAGTTGGTTTGTCGGGCTGACAGGATTTGAACCTGCGACCCCTTGGAGGATTTTTGAATTCTCCGGAAGGCTGCGGAAATCTCGCGTTTTCCCTGGTCAGACGGGGAATCGGGCGACTCCCCCGTATGGATTCTACCGGGTCGTTTCGGGTCAGTCACGGGTGTTTTCGATGGGTTTCTGATGGGCGTCACCGTGCTCCGTCTTCGGTTTTGATGTCACCGAGGACCGTCCGGGCACTCCACGCGAGCTAGCGGCCGTCCACGGAGTCGCGCCTGGAACTGTCCCCGGGGTTGTGCAGCGAAGTAAGGCCCGGCCGCTGGCTTCGCTGTCACTCCGAGCCGGCTCCGAGGGGTGTCGATCCGATGATCGTTCGATTTTCAGTGAGGCCAGACGAGTTTTTCGCGCTGTATCTATGGCTCAGATCCGCAGAATCTCGCGGTTTCTACCCGGTGGTCTCAGTTCGTTTCAGTTGCTTCTCGCGGATTTAATGGCACAAATATGGCACAGCCCGGACTTCGACCCCTGGCAACGGAAGCATCTTCCGGCAAGGCCCGTACCTTGTTGGACCGGGGCGCCCCGGCTACTTCGCGGTTGGACGAAACGGGCTTCAGTTCGCGCACCTTCGATTCGCCAAGATCTCTCTGGGACGAATGCTCGCGCGCTCTGCCTGAACCTCAAGCTGTCTCATCGAAGGTGTCAGCTCCGTGTCAGATGTGCCACGAAACGCGCTGCGAGAGGGGGTCTTGTTCTGTCGTTTCGATGATGCACGGGCCTAGAGTGAAGCTCGGTTGGTTTCGTATGGGGTGGAGGTTGAGTGTCGCGGCATCGCGGGTTCCTTGCAGAATTTCAACGTCAGCAGCGGTTGGCCCAGCAGCGAGCGAATGTGGCCCAGCGGACAGCAGCGGCCGCGCAAGCACGGGCCGAGCGGGCCCATGCCGCTGCCCTCCGGGCGTCGGCTGCGGCGGCGCGTGCGTCCGAGGCGGAGCGCAAGCAGCTCGAGAAGGAGGCCCGCGCAGCGCACGTCGAGGCCCAACAGGCAGAGGCGGAAAGGCTCAACGACGCGCTGAACCAGGAATACGCCGAGATCGACGGCATCCTCGCCGCCACCCTCGATTCGGACGACTGGGTCGATCTGCAGTCCCTGAAGCGCACCGTGCGGCACCCGGCGTTCCCGCGCCCCGACCTGGAACGCCCGAACCCAGCGCCTGCCCCGATCGAAGTGCCCCCGCCTCCGGTCCTCCGGGAACCGGAGCCCCCGACGGGGCTGTTCGGGAGGAAGAAGAAGCTCGAGGCCGCGCGGCAGCAGGCCCAGGCCGAGTACTGGCAGGCCATGCAGGAGTGGACCGCCTACCGGGAATCGATTCCTTCGCAGGAGGCCGCGCTCAAGGCAACGCACGCCGCCTTCGAGGAGGAACGGCTCCGTCAGCTCAAGGCCGAGATCGCCCGCTACGAGGCCGACTGCAAGGAACGTGAGAAGGAAGTCGCCGAGCACAACGCCGCGATCGATGACCTCGCGGCCGCCCTCGCCTATGGGGCCACCGAGGCGGTGGAGGAATACGTCGGCATCGTCATGGCGAACTCGGTATACCCCGAGCACTTCCAAGTCCAGCACGAAGCGAAGTTCGACCCGGAGACGGCCGAGCTGAAGCTGAGCGTGGTAGTGCCTGCTCCGGAGGAGCTCCGCACCGTGAAGGCCCACCGGTATGTGAAGGCAAGCGACGAGATCACCGCAACGCAGCTGTCGAAGAAGGAGGCGAACGACCGCTACGCCGGTGCCCTGCATCAGGTTGCCCTCAGGTCCCTGCACGAGATCTTCGAATCCGACCGTCAGGGGATCATCCAGGCGGTCTCCCTGCAGGTCGGGCCCCAGACCAAGGACCCCGCGACAGGACGCGAGACCTTCATCCCCTTGGTCGCCGTGACGTCGCCCCGGGAGAAGTTCCTTGAGTTCGACCTCTCCGGGGTGGTCCCTGCCGCTACGCTCCAGCATCTGGGGGCGGCGGTGTCCAAGAATCCCTCGGCGCTGGCCGCGGTCGACCCGGCCGGCGTCCGCCGCTCATGAGCCCAGAGGGAGCGCGCTTCAACCCTCCCCCAGGTTGGCCGGCGGCCCCTGCGGGATGGAAGCCTCCCACCGGGTGGAAGCCTCCGAGCTCGTGGCCGGCTCCCCCGCCCGGGTGGCAGCTGTGGCTCGCCGAGGAAGAGGCGGCCGAGGACGTGGCCCCCGATGGCGAACGCCCGGCGGTGCAGCAGGATCTGGGAAACGAAAGTGACGACGAGACCTCACCTGAAGCGGCACAGGAAGCTCGGACCCCTGCCTCGGATGAGGGTGAGCTGCTCGGCCGCCTCGAAGCGCTCGAGGCCGAGAACGAAAGGCTCCGTCGCCTGCTCTCCGATGCGTCGGCGTTCGACGGTGCGGTCCAGCTCGATGATCAGAAGGTGCTCCAAGAGGTCGGCATCTACCGCTACCACCACCCCCTCGAGAACGCCGCGGCGTATCTTCCCCGCCTCAACGATGTCGAGTCTCGGGTGGCGGTCCTGATCCGAGAGGGGCACGCGATCGAGACGTCGAACATGTTCACGTTCGACAACTCGCTTGCCAAGGGGCGGAAGATGTCCGACGATCTGGCCAAGCTGATGCTGCGCGCCTACAACGCCGAAGCGGACAATAGCATCCGGACCCTGAAGGCCGGGAACGTCCTGACCGCCAAGCGCAGGCTCGAAGCCTCCCGGGCCGCGATCGCCCGTCTGGGGGCGATGATGCAGATGCGAATCAGTAATGCGTACCATGCCCTGCGCATCGAGGAGATCGAGCTGACAGCGGACTGGCTGATGATGAAGCAGGAGGAGAAGGAGCGCGAACGCGAAGAGCGCGCCCGCCTCAGGGAAGAACGCCGCGTGGAGAAGGAACTCGCCGAAGAACGGGCCCGGCTCGACAAGGAACGGGCCCTGCTCCTGCAGACCCTCGAAACCCTCACCGCCGCCGGGACGACGAACCCCGACCTCGTCCAGCGCCTCGCCGACATCGACCAGGCGATCGCTGAAAACGACTACCGTGCAGCCAACATCCGCGCGGGCTACGTCTACGTCATCTCCAACCGAGGAGCCTTCGGCAAGGGGGTCGTCAAGATCGGCCTGACCCGCCGCCTCGAACCCTCCGACCGGGTCAGCGAGCTCAGCGGCGCCTCCGTCCCGTTCCGCTTCGACATCCACACCATCTACTTCTCTGAGGACGCCGTCACCCTCGAAACCGAACTCCACCGGCACTTCGCGGACCGCGCCCTCAACCAGGCCAATCCGAGGAAGGAGTTCTTCTTCGCCACACCCGCCGAAGTGCGCGCGGTCCTGGCCAGCAAGGTCGGCAACCTCCTCGAGTTCACCGAAGAAGCAGACGCAACCGAATACTTCCAGTCCCTCAGCTCCTGGCCCGCCCAGCGACGCGCCCCGGACGGAGACCTGGAGCAGAACCCGTGAAGACAATCGCCACAGGCGAGATCACCCGCCACGTCAGAGCCTTCCTCCGCGCCCACGATGAACGAACTCCTCCGTCCAGACGTCGGGAACGCTCATGGGACTTCTGCTTCAACCACTTCCAGGACCACTCCAACCCCACCGAGGCCATGGATCTGTCCTGCCTCCACCTGGGCTACTACCTGGCCTCATGGGGCATGCTCCGCGGGTCCTCCTTCCTCTTCAACCACACCAACGCCCTGCACTACCGCAAGGTCGTGGAGGTCATCGAGGAGCACAACCAGGCCATGCGCGGTCTTGACGTGCACCACTATCGGGACGACGCGGCAGACGAGCACCTCTCCAAGGCCTGGAAGGACCTTGAGAAGGCACTGCTGCCCGAGGGAGGAAGGCCTCTCACCCTCATAAGCAAGGTCATGCTCGGAGTATGGGGCTGCTTGCCCTCCTATGACACCTACTTCGTCGACACCTTCCAGTCCCTCGCAGGCGACAAGGTCGACAAGCGCGCGTTCGCGCTCGGAAACCGCCGTTCACGGAGCCTCCTGGCCGGCTTCTACACCGAGCACGCCCAGGAGATCGACGACCTCGCCTCCCAGCTCCGGACCCTCGACATGGCAACGGGGAAAGAAACCCGGCGCCCCATGACCCGTGCAAAGGTCATCGACATCTTCGGCTTCCACTGGACCTACGCCGGAAACGCCTCGCTCCTTGGAACTGAGCGGGCTTCCATATGAAGAGAATGAGGCTCCGATACGCCGGGACGTGCCGGATGTGCGGCACACTGCTCCCCGCCGGGGCCGAAGCGGCCTACAAGAGCGAGACGAAGACCGTCCTCTGCTTGGCGTGCCTCAACGAGGCCAACAAGGCTCATCCCGCGAATCCCGAGTCGCCTTCCGAAGCGTCCTCGCCCAGACAGCCCGGCGCCGCCGGGTCATCGGCCCGTCGAGAATACGAGCGCCGCAAGGCCAAGGACGAGCTGAGGCTCCGAGAGAAATGGGGCCGATTCGGCGGGCTCGCCGTCGCCCTCTCCGACGAGCGGCAGAGCACCCGAGCCTGGGACCAGGGCGCGATCGGCGAGGAACGCCTCGGCGCGCGGCTCGACTCCCTGGCCGACAACGGAATCGCTCTCCTCCACGACCGATGCATCCCCGGATCGAAGGCCAATATCGACCACATCGCCATCACTCCAGCCGGAATCTGGGTCATCGACGCCAAGCGATACAAGGGGCGGCCCGAGCTGAAGATCGAGGGCGGCATCCTCCGGCCACGCGTCGAGAAGCTGCTCGTCGGTCGCCGTGACTGCACGAAGCTCGTCGATGGGGTACTCAAGCAGGTCAATGCCGTGCGGAGCCTCGTACCGGACATGCCGGTCACAGGCGCGCTGTGCTTCGTCGAGGCCGACTGGCCCCTCATCGGCGGGTTCTTCTCGACCCGCGGAGTCCATGTCCTCTCCCCCCGGCGGCTGACCAAGCAGCTGGCCCAGGAACCAGCGGGCGAGAACGACGTCGCCAAAGCGCGCGAAGCCGTCGCCGAACGCTTCAAACCGGCCTGACGCTCCCATTGGGCCTGGCAGAGGGTCCTCGGAAACGCGGAGAACCGCGGTTATGTGGGGTAGCTCTTGCACGTTATTCTATCTATCAATAATCGACGGACGGGCCCTCAGGCACGGGCAGTCAGTTCGGCTTTACACGAAGATCGAGGGAAACGGTGGCCTGGCACGTTCACGACAATCGCGCTTCGGTCTGTTAATTTCCTTTGGCAATCCTGAACAGTTTGGGCTACAGGCCGCCAGTACTGGTCTGGTCGGAGGTGCAACGGGCATCGTCGCTTCACAGTTTTCGAACCGCCGCTCGTTTTCGATACAATTCGACAACGCTATAGCCCGTTCAGCGGAGAGAGAGCGAGACGGCAGAGAGAATCAGCTAAGTCCGCCCCTAAGACGTTCGGCATGCGACTAGGCAGATGTCCCCGAATCATCCGCGGCGTTATCACTTGGTTTTCCTCTTCCCGATTTTAGAGCGTCCATGAGCTGGATCATCGCGAGATAGTTCCAGAATATCCAATCGAGAAATTCTTCGCCATATTCGGTCTTTTGCTTAGTGTTGTGGCGGATGTTGAAGTTGTTGGCGATATTGAAGATATCGCTTTCATCTCCCTTGGAGACCAGTTGTCCAATGGCCTTGCGTCTAGGCTCTAGATCGCGGGCGAGGAGCGCAAGCGCCGCCCTTTTGTCCGTGGTCGTTGCCCCGCGGGCGCGAAACATTCGAATCGCATGTACGACCTCGTCTTTGGGGTTTTCATGACGAACAGATAGCTGCCCGGACAGGACGGAGTCTAGATCGCCCCCAAAGTACCGAACCAACCGACCCCGCTCGTCGCCCTGTATGCCGAGCCGATATGGAACGCCGTGAGCCTCCAAGATGCCGTTAACCCTCCATCGGTAAACGGCACCGCCGGAGTCTCGATTGAAATCGGAGTAGTGGTAACCGCAGTCATTGAAGCTGTGATATGAGGCTGTGCGAGGCCGCTGCGATTGGTCATGGAAATATTCGATGAGCGAGTACAGCACCGATTCGGGCAAAGAGTTTGCCGAGTCGGGAGTAAGTGGCCATTCAACCCGCAGGTGTGTAGCTCTCTGTATCTCAGCGGTTACTCTTTCGGGGTCCGGCCAAGACGAATGGGCGTCTACGCAAGGAACAGGGAGGATGCGGGGAAGGTAGCCTTCGGCTGAATGTTTGTCGATCAGGGCGACCCAATCCTCTGCCATTGTCGAAACGCGACCATGCGACATATTTTCATCAAGTTTATCGTGCCGTTCCGCCCAGTACTTCGGATGATTATACTGTACGAGCTTATTAGGATCGGCAATGAGATCTTCGAGCCACTTCTTGATCACCAGGACGTTAAGTGCATTTGCCCACTCCGCCGGAGCTGTGAACTTTTCATCAAAATACTCCACCATTTGAACATCTTCGAAGGCTTCTTCTACGAGGTGGCGTACCATATCGGGCCAGTCTGAGCCTGCGGAGATCTGCAACAGGCGCCGAGCCTCCCAGACGAAAAGGCCGGTGGGCCATGAGAGGGAGAAATCTGGGTCGATCACAGTGCCAGCCTATTCCGTCCTTCAGAATTAATCGGCGTCGCAGCCCTAACCTAGAATGACACTAGCAGACGGTGGGACCAGCTGTTGCTTCCGAAGTCAACTGCCCAGACGCGAGCATGCGCATTTCCCGAATTCACAGGCCTTCCCTAATATCACGCATTGGCGCTCCCGGCGAGCCCATGGACGTTCCTCACACCGTGCTCCTGCGCCCGCTTGTCCGCGGATGCCTCCCAGCCCAGGAACCGCTGGACGAGGCCGAGCTTGAACTCGAATGAATACGGTCGATTCTCGGGCTGTCTCACCAGCGCTCCTCTGCCATGGATCCGCCACCGCGGGTACAGCATCCTGACCGGCCAGCGGCTCACCTCCAGCGTCGACGCCGCGGCCCATCCGCCAAACCCCGCCCGAACAGGGCAAAGGACGCCTCGCGCTGCTCAGCAGACAACGAACTCATCCGATGCATAGGAACTGCTCCCCTGGTGATGGAACTGATTTTCTCAGTCCAACTCCAAGGGAGCAGTTCAGAGCGGGGCCCCTTCGCATGTCGCGCCTAAGGCCGGCCTCGCCTCCGGTCCTTGTCCTGTCGTGTCCCGTGCGCGCCGGGCTGGGTGGTCTGAGGCACTGTCGGCGGCGTGATGGATACGCTCGGGACGAGAAAGCTCCACCAGCCGCCGAATCCCGCTCCTGCTCAGTCTCGATGCAGGGGCCGCCTCCTCAAGCCAGCGCGACCGTGCCGGCCCGCCGAGCAGGGTCGCGCCGTCCTTCTCTTGGAGGTCTTGAAGATGGCCGCGAACGGCGGTCAGCCGGTCACTGCAGCCACACGAATGCGCTCGGTGGCGCTTGCGGTCAGATGCGCGAGCCCCTGCAGGCAGTGAATGCGGTCACGGCGAACGAAGTCTGCGCCACCCCGTCTAAGCTAACTTCCGCGGTACCCACCATGACTGCGGACAGAATGGAAAGATGATCAACGCCGCCCATGTGAACCAGCCCCTGTTCGCTTTCCAACGTTATGAGGACAATGGGCTGTCATACACCAACATCTCCTCACCCAAAGAGCTCCAGCGGTTTGGGTTGTACGACACGTTCGTCGCGATGGTGGCGTAGTGGACTCGATGCGGCAGCCGCCCTCTGTGCAGCTTGGGGAGTTTGGGGAGGACCAAGCGGTCGCCTTTTTCAGCGGAATCGGTTGGGGTCCGCTCAAGACCCACAAGCATGATCTCGGCACCGATCTCTTCATTCAGCTCCGCGCTGACGACCTCACGGATCTGAGGATGCTCCTCGGTGCACAGGTGAAGACCGGGCCGACTTCCTTTCGCGAGCCTGGCGTCGTAGAAGGGCGGAGTGGCTGGTGGTTCCGCGAGTCCGACAAGAAGCATGCTGAGTACTGGATCAACCACCACGTCCCGCACCTCCTTATTCTGCAGAGCACGGACATGACGAGGCGTGTCTGGACCGTGCTCGATCCCAAGACGATCGAGGACACCGGCGATGGGATCAAAGTCTTCGTGCCCGCCGATCAAGTGCTCGACGCCAGCTGGAAGCCACGCTGGATCGAGCTCGTGACCGAGGCCCGAAAGCTTCTCTCCTTCGAGGGAGCGAGGTGGACTTTCTCGGTAACGCAGGTCCCGGAGACCAGCTGGGCGCGATACGGCCTCCTTACGCCACGGTTGGTCGCGCCTCACCGCAACAAGGGCTACTCATCGGACATCAACTGGGCAGAGGCGGTCGGGACCAGCGCCGCCGGCGACCCAGATCAGTGGCCGTACTTCGCGCAGCAGCGTCCCGACGTCCCGAGCGTTGAAGAGGCATTCGTCGGCAATGACCCAGGCTGGCGATTCGCAGCAGCCGTCCACAAGTGGGTCCTCGGGGATGCCCCTGCTCTAGTATCCGTTGACGCACACGACTTCCCTCGATCGCTGCAGGTCGCACTCGCAATTTGCACGGCAACGGCCGCAATCGACCGCTACGACCTCCTCAAGGCTGCCGAGACACTAACCGCAGCCCAAGACGCTGATGAAGTCTCGGCGGACCAGGTGTGGCTGGGCGTACACCTTGCCCACGTGCGACGACTCCAGGGCAACCTCGCAGAGGCCAAGTCGATTCTCGAAGCATGCCTGGTCACCGCGGCCGCGCTCACACTGGACTTGACCACCTCTGCCCTACGCGCTGCATGCATCCTCGGTCTTTTCGACCTGTCGCCCGTACTCTCCGGTGACGTGGCCGCGGCCGTCACGGCGGCCGATAATTCTGCCTCCTGGTGGAGAACGCATTCGGCTGCCCACGGACTTGAAGTGGACGCGGAGAAGCGCTTCAAGAAGTGGGCCGGTGACACTGCGATCATGATCGCCGGGACCGAGTCCGCCCACAACGACCTCTTCTCAGCAGCTTTGACCGCACGCCTAGCCGGTGATTTCGGCAGCTGGCGAGGCTATATGGGCCTGCTGGCTCAAACCGACTTGGTCACGCCTCCCGATGGCGACGCGGATGTCCACACAAGCCTCGAATCGCTCCGCCAGATCGGCGATACCGATGCGCTCAAGCTCGCGCTCCAGAAGGTTCGTGCCGACGGGCCCGTCAGCGAGCTTTCGGCACTCGCGAACATCGCGACACCTGATCATGCAACTTCGCTCTCCATCCATGCCGACCTCGAACTGCTCGCGCAGGCAGGCGATCACTTCACCGAAGACCAGGCAAGACCCTGGCTCGACCTGCTCCTGCAGACTCTCTCGGCTCCCCAAGAGTTCTATGAACACTTCGCGCTGCGCTACCAAGCCCATCACAAGGTGCTGGCCGCGATCCGAGGGCTCAGACGACACCTCACGGACGCTGAGCAAGCAGCCGTCATCGAGTTCGCAACAGTCCTTCCCGACGAGGCCGATCAGTTGCTAGAAAGTCCTCTCACGAGACTGCTGCATTCGTTCAGCCCCGATGTCCTTGATGCCGAGCTCGCCGCCTTCGACACGGAAGACGAGCCGATCACTTGGCAGCGGAAGTTGTTCCGCGATGTGCTTGCCCCCCGCTCCACCCGCGCCCGAAAGGTTGTGCGCGCTGCCCTGCTGCACGGCGATCTCACCGCTCTCAGCGGCGCGAACGACGTCACCCAAATCGCCGCCGATGAGGCATCGGTGCTCCTCGACCGCTGCGACACGGTCCTGGAGAGCTACAAGCTGCCGACAAACGGCATCTCGATCGGCGAACAGGACTACTACCGTCTCGCAACGGTTCTCGCTCTCAACGGGCCAGCCGAGGCCCGTGAAAGAGCATGGGCCACAACGATCGGCGCGCTCACCGCAGTTGTCGACGTTCCCGAGCGGATGTTCGATGCTCTGAAGATCGTCGCAGGACACTACGGCCAGGTCCCCATGGCCTATCGTGAGGAATTGGTTGCGGCTGCTCGGCGACTCCGCGAGGCGCCGCCGAGCAAGTACGTGGACGGCATGTCGGGCCTCAAATCCATTGCTGCGCCTGCCACCGAACTGCTGCTTGAACTGGACCCGCAGGCGGAAGACTGGAACGACTTGCTGGCGGCGCTGCTCGTTGGTGACAGAGACTCAAAGCGGGCCGCTTGCGACCTGATGGCTCGAAGGTCCGGCTATGAGGTAACGATCTTGGCGCTCACCATGGATGGCGAGAAGGAGGTTGCGGCGCGAGCAGCACGCGGACTTGCCCAGCGAGTCGCGTCCGATCCGACAATCTCACAGGCATTCGTCAACGAGTTGGCCCGTATCTCGGCAGCTGGTGGAGAGAGCATCCCCTTTGCGGTACTTTCTGGAGTCTCGACAGGTGAAGACCTGAACGACGGTGTCAGCAACATCCTGAAAGCTCTGGCTCATCACGCTTCACCCGCGGTCCGCGAAAAGACGGGCCAGCTCATCTTGGAACGAGGATGGGGTGGCGCCTGACGATCGCCCGGGGCTTCACGCATCCTTGCATCAAGTTCGCTCCGCGCGGAGTGCGGGGTTGCGTGTCGTTTCTGCGTGGCCACAGACGCGGGATGGACGCAGTCTAGAGAAAGGTTCCTTTGAGCGAACGGCCGGTGCACCTCCGCACTGCTCTAAACGCCCGTATGGGAGTAGACAACGCGTCTCAGCAATGAGTCTCACTTGGACTCTCGCAGGTTCTGGGAATACGGACGTTTGATGAGACGGCCGAGTAGTGGCAGGTGATGTCGCTTCTGACGCACGCACGGCGCCTGAGGCCCATAAGGAAGGCCTACCGGACACTCCTAACGCTCCGATGGGGTCCCTCAGCGGAGGCTCGGACATCCCCAACCGATTCAAGCCAGCAATCAGCACCTATGCTCTGAGGGTGGTGGCTAGCGAGGCGCGCACTGCCGCTGGCTCGACAATCACGGTTGGCCGCCCTTCAGCTCCAGGTAGTCAAGGAGGCGCATCATCGCGCGGATCGCTTCCAGGGCGTCCGGCTGTTCGACTCTCGTGCCGCCCTCATGGACGGCGATATTGCGCCTCGCAAAAAGGGTGGCGCCGGCTGTCGAAACATTCTGGGGCGCCCCATCGAGACGACGCTTCACATCCGCACCACCCCCGCCGCAGGCCATCTCGACCGCGAGACGGGCGGAGAGTACAGCCTCGCGGTATCGGCCACCCTCGAAATGCGTCATTGCCGTGCGTGAGTGCGCCGCGGCCGCAGACTCCTCTTTTAGAACCCGGAACGCGTCCCGGTACGCGGTATCCGGTGTCGGGCCGAGCAGGTATGTGAGTTGGGCGTCGTCTTCGAAGAGGACCACGTCGTACGAGTCCACGGCAGTCCCGCCAGACACCAGCACGTAGTCGTGGTATCCGTCCTTCTCGTAGAGGTTCGGCATGAGCTTGTACGCGCCAGTGAAGCGAGGGCTGGCAAGGAACTTGGTCAAGTGGTCCTTGTTCTTGCCGTACATCTCGACCTTGCGGCCGGTAACCTTCTGGCGGAGTCGGAGGCCGAGACTATCGTTCTCGCCGGGGTACTCCTCGACGTAGCACCAGACGGAGACAGGCGGAGAGACGATGCCCGCGGTCAGGATGTTGACCGTCACGGAGAACTTGTCATCGAGCCACACCGTGATCTCTTGCGCGTTCTGCGTAACGATCGGTGCGACGATGGCGACGTGCTCCTTACGGTTCCGAGGCTCAATAAGCCCGCCGCCGTGGGAATAACAGTCCTGAAGCAGATTCGACATCGGCGCGAACGGCTGAAGCATCGATTGGTTAGTGAGAACCCGCACCGTCCGTCGGGTCAATTTCTCGCGAAGGCGGAGGTCAGGCATCCCGTCGGGGCGTTCGAAGCGCTCCACGTAACACTTGATCCTGCCGGAACTCTGCGCGCTGCGGGCCGTGACTTGTGCTGCGTGCGCCGCGCGGCGTGCTTTCGAACTCGGCGAGCTCATTCTGACGTCCTCTCGCTCACGTTCAACCGACCAATTCAACTATTAGCGGTTCCATGCCCGCACGACGGCACGAGTTGCCTGTAAGGCGGTGCTTTTGCGGGCCTGACAACGTCTTATTACTCGAAGGAAAGCCGGTCAGTCTGCATGTGCTGCAGGATCTCACGAATCACAACTGGCCACCACACCCGCCCGAGATCCAGGTCGTCACGGACCCGCCCCGCATAGATCCCTGCGAGCGTCCATCCACCGCCGACCGACTTGCGGTGCCCATCGATCCCTAGACGAGAATCTGCGGCGACGACGAGCCGGACTGTCCCGGCCTGCTGCGCGCATCGACCAAGTAGACAGGATCATCCTCAAATCCATGTGGTGGCTCAGATGCAACTGTCGCGCGAGTCCAAATTGCCGTGCTGGGGTTTACCTTGAACGGATAGCCCACAATACTGAGCTCGGCGCCAGGACTGAGCTCGCGAGGATCCAGTGCGTCTTCAAGCGAATATGCGTAGACACTGGAAGGTTCTTTGCCGATAGGCAAGGCGATAACGTCCGTCCCTCCCTTCATTGGAGGCGCATATGGATGCACTAGCCATCGGGCTTTCCGCGTATGTGTGTCGTACAGGTTGAGGCGTTGGAGCGTCCAATACAGATCTCCGCCGAGAAGGAAAGGGAAACTCACCTCGAGGTACTCGGGAAGGGAGGAAGATCCCCCATTATTTTCGCCCGTGACGGGTTTCCTGCAGGTCACCACATGCCAGTTGGTGATCAGATATAGCTGCTCTTCATGGCGGACCAGGAATCCGGTTCCTTGATCCAGCATCACGGGCACCCATCGGGGCCCACCGGCAGCCTGTAGACGAGAAGTGGCAGTGACATCACGGACGGTGGCAGCTCACGGCCAAGAAGAGGCATCCTTCACGATATCGAAGAATCCTGCACCTGCTCCCACGCCCCGCTCGTGATAGCGCCAAGCGGTTCATCAATGGCGTGATGTAAGCAATCACGACCAGAGCCTACAGGCCTAGCTGGAGCCCACTTAACAGTTCCTCCATTTGCGTCCGCCCGTAAGGCGACCCCTCACCGTGTGTGCGGACCCCTCGCCGGCGGCGCACGAATGCGGCCCGGCGTGATGTGCGTAAGACCCGCACGATGAGATGCACGGTGAGGGGACGGCACTTCCTTGCTGACCCGGTCCATCAGCTGGGAGAGATCTCATCAAACGCCTTTGATTAGATCTTCCTCCGCCACAGAGAACCAGCTCCACACGCGGTGCGGCCCAAACCGCGCGGGGCCCTCGCACCCGCCGGGAGTTCGGCTAACGGGCCCGTCACTCACGCGTAGTCGCCGTAGCTCCCCATCTCCTCCGCATACTCGGCGCGCATCTCCGCCTCGAACTCAGCGCGCATCTCCGCCTCGAACTCGCGCCGTTCGACGAGGAAATCTTCCTGCGCCTCGCCGTAGGCCCCAAGCACATCAATTCCGGCAGACACCATGTTGTAGGTCTCCTCAAGGCATTTGCCGAGTGCGTGGAAGTCGATAAAGTCCTGCGTGTCCGGAAGCCCGCCTGAGTAGCGGAAGGTCTGGCCCTTCGGATCCGCCTCGATTAGCCATGAGAGAGTGCGGCGTGTGTCGGTCGGCATTTCGGGCAGGTCGAGATGGGCGAAATGCCCAGCCAACTCTGTAGCCATATCCCTCAGACTGTGCGTTCTCATGAGCCATCCCCGAAGTCTCTGGGGATCGAGTGATGCATCCTGTTCGCCGTTCACCCGCCTGAGTTTTGCTGCGTACTTGATCTGTTGTTTCAGTGACAGTTCAACCGCGTGGCGCCATAGGTACATGAACGGCATCAGGATCGCGTCATCAATCGGCTGTCCCTGGAATGACGCAGCGAGCCGCCTTGCTGCCTCGACATACCCGAATTCGACGTCAGATTCGTCTTGATATGGATACCGCACGATGAGGCTCTCGCGATCTCCGCTGGCGAACACTTTGAAGAGATGCGGGCTTTGCTGTGGTTTGTTCCCCATGAATGAAGCATAGGGCTGGCGGCGGCGCGGGTAGCCGAAGGCACGGCAGCAACTGCCTGGAGCGGGGGAAGGTACACCGGGCACCTGCTCCACGGCGTCATCCCAAAGGTCAGCCTGACCCTGAACTCTCCAGACATGGTTTCTTTATGTGAGGTTTATATAAGGATCGCTCCTGCCGTCGGACCAGCGCACCCAGCGGGACTCTTCGTCCGCCGAGGATCTGCCCGAGGACCTCGTCCGGGCGTCTACCGGCGGTCCGTGGAGATACTTCGCGAGCTGGAGCGGTCGGGGACCCGGCTTCGCCCACCTCACATTCGCTGCCTCATTCAAAGACTCGGGCCGCGGGCCTCCCGGCCAGATGCACGCCCTCGTGTCATCAGGCTCTCAGCGTCGGCCTGGTGAGCCTTGCGGGCTGCGACCTTCTGCGCCTCGGCTGCATGGGTGCGCTCGATGCGAGCTACGGCGTCGCGCGGGGTGAGCGACCTGAGCGCCTCGGCCTCTGTTCGCGCGTCTTCTGCGGCCTTTGTCCACCGCCGAACTTCGCGGTCAGGGTTAGCGCGTTCGTAGCGCGCGGCTGCCCGGCGGACCTGCTCGACGCCGAATACACGGGCCATGGCGGCCAATCTTTCCTCCCTGAGAGATAGTGTCGGGCGGCGTGTACCCGTGGAGGCGAGAAGGTCGGCAACGTAGCCCCACTGTGTCGCCGTACGCTCGGCGGCCTCGGCGCGGGTGGTGAGCGCGGCGATTTCGTCTCGTACCCGCCTGGCTGGGCCGTCGTCGACGAGCCCGCGGATCGCCTCTGCCGCGCGGTCCGAGGCGACGGCGAGGCCGCGGTCGGCGCGGTCGCGTTCCATCGCGGAGACGAACTGTTCCCGCGCATCGGCGGGGTTCTCGGCGACGACGTGAAGCAGGTTCGCCTGGCGGCCGCGGGTCATGCCGACGTATACGGCCGCCGCGCTCGTCTGGTCGGCGAGCAGCGTGTGCGACGCCGCGACGGTCCTGCCCTGGACGCCGTAGGCGGTCGCCGCGTAGGAGAGGTGCGCGTGATCTGCCACATAGGCGATGGGGAGGTGGGCACTGGCGTTGCGTTTTCGCCCCGTGCCGGTCTCGCGCACCCACAGTGATCCGTCGGCGTCGACCTGCTGCACGGTCCAGGTCTGCCGGTTGGCGACGCCGAGCCGGGTGTCGTTGTGTCGGGTCTGGATCAGGTCGCCCGATCCGATGCTCAGGCCGTCGCTGCCCGTGGCCGTGCGGGCGTCGTCGACGAGGCCCTGTTTGACTCGGCGGGCGCGGATCCTCTCGTTGAGTGCGGCGGCTTCCTCGATGGACGCGACGGTGATCACGACCCCCTCGCGGGCGGTGCCGGCGATGTGCGTCTGGGCTTCGTCCTCGCTCGCGTGGATTCGGACGAGGCCGAGTGCGGTGAGCTGATCGAACAGGGCGCCGGGGTCGCGGCCGTCGCGCATCGCGAGCGTGAGGTCCGCGTAGGCGGGATCGGTGAAGCGGTGGACGCTGGTCATCTGCCAGGTGCGGCCGCGGAGCTGGGCTGCCATGTCGAGCACTCCCCCGCGGCCGACTGCCGGCAGCTGCGCGCGGTCGCCGACGAGCGCGAGAGTCGCGTCTGATTCGGCGGCGAGGGTGAACAGGGCGAGCGCGGTGTCCTGGTCGAGCATCCCGGCCTCGTCGACGACGATCCGCTCGCCACGGCCGATCCGCGCGGCGGCGGGCGGGCCGACGTAGCTGCGTCCGGTCTCGGGGTCAATCGCGCCGCGGGCGAGGCGAGTCCAGACGCCGTCGTCGTTCCATCGCCAGCCGTGTGCGTGCACGAGGGCTGCAACCGAGTCCGCGGTCACGCCGAGTTCTTCGGCGGTGACCTGCGCGGCCTTCTTCGTCGGGGCGACGACGCGCACGGGGCGTCCTTCGCGTTCGGAGGTGGCGATTGCGGCGGCGAGCATCGTTGTCTTCCCGGCACCGGCGGCGCCCTCGATGACGACGAGCGGGTCCGTCGATGCAACTGCCGCGGCCGCTTCGCACTGGTCGGGGTCGAGGCCGTTGGCCTGGGCGAGGTCGCCGAGACGGGGACGCTCGTCCTCGGCGTCTGTGACGCGGGCGGCGAGGAGGTCGCGGAGCCTGGTCTCGGCTCCGATGACGTGGATGCTCGTGAGGTGTGCGACGTGCTCCGGTGCGGGTGCGCCGGGCGGGAGGAGCGAGAGGCAGTCTTCCAGGGCGAGTCGAGTCGCGAGCGCGACGAACTCCCGCAGCTCGTCGCCGGTTGCGCGCACGCCGTACTCGGTCACCAGGCCGGTGATGTGCTCGGTGAGGGTGTGCTTGGTCCAGGCGGAGGCGCGGGCGGCGCTGCGGTCGAGGGCGCGGGAGGCGATCTCCTCGATCGAGAGGTCGTCGAGCGCAGCCACCGTGGGCGTTGCCGGTTGCTTCAGGGTTGCGGGGTCGTATCCGGCCTGACGGAGTTCGGCGATCCACGCGGCCTCTTCAGCGAGGCTGGTCGGTTTCTTCGCGGGCCGCTCGTACGCCCACGCCTTCGCCTGCAACCGCGCGGTGACCACCGGCCCGGGTGTCTCTCCTGGGTGCGCGGCCTCCCATTCGGAGGTCAGGCTGGCGAGGTTCCGCTCCACTTGTGCGGCCCTCTTGCTCATCACCGTATTGAACGGCTGCAGTTCGGCGACCTCGCCGGTGACCGGGTCCAGTGTCAGCCCGTGCCGGGCGAGCACCTCGGCAAGCGCGGGATGAGCGGCGATCACGGCGGTGCCGAGCGCGCGGATTGCGCCCTGCTGCGCGAACAGTGCCGCGGTGTCGAGGGCCCGCCAGGCGCCGGCCGCGCGCACGCGCGTGCCGATCTGGAGGTGGATGTGCCGGTGCGGGTCCCCGGCGCGGCTCGTGCAGTGCGCGACGGCGACGGTGTGCAGTCCCTCCACCGGCACCACCTCCTGCGCGCCGCGCGGCCCGACCCTTGTCACCGAATGCCGGGCGAGCCATCGGCGGATCTCGGCGGCAGCGTCCTGCTGTGCGGCATCGAGCGCGGCCGACACCTCGGGATGCAGTGCCGCGGCGATGGATAGCGACTTCGGGGCGTTGACCACCATCTCCGCGAAGCGCGGCGATCCCAGACGGGCCTCGCCCGCCTGGCGCGGGATGCCCAGCTGTTCCCCGGTGATCGGGTGCGCCCAGTTGACCCACGCAGCGTATGCCTCCGGGACGAGGTCACCGACGGCATTAACCTCGCCGTGGCGGTCGAGCTGGACGAACTCGGCAACGGTCGCGTCGCCGAGGTAGTAGTCGTCGGCGCGCGACCGGTCGGATTCGACGTACCGGCGCGCGGCCGCGCCGTCCCCGCGGAACAGTGTCACGCCGCCCTTCATGCCCGTCTCCCTCACGTCTGTGAGAGACAGGTGCGCAGGACCTACCGGCGGTAGCATGCGTCCATTCAGAAGAGCTTGTTCGAAGGGGATAACCTGTTCGTCACGCGCTACGCGTCGGCGGGGGTGTGACACGATGCGCGTCGACGACGACATGGCAGGCCAGACTTGGGCCCCTTCGGCTGTTTCGGTTGAGTGATCCTTGCGTGCGTCTTCATCATGCGGGCCTACGCGCATAGTGCTCGCCACCGATCTCAACGATCCACACAACGTCAGGCGGCAGACGATGATGAGCTCGTTAACCGGCCGGCTATCAGGCAAGCTACACGAGAATCAGATCAACGACGTCATAGTCGTTGCAGCATGCACGTCGATCTAGATGACCCGGACTGCGCGTTGGTTTGGCCCAAGCATCTTTTCCTCTGGGAAGAGAGGCGGCTGCTTCGGCTTCAGGGCCCCCGTCGATGCATTCGAGCTCCTGCTGACAGAAGCGTTGGCCGGCCCAACTCTCGCGGAGAATTTCCGAAGGGAAGCACCGCCGGCCGATGCCGCGGGGGGGTAGATCTGGAAGGGATTGCGCGCAAATTAGCTGCGGAAGTGCCCTGGTATCCGGGCGGACCAGCGACAGCCTCCCGCGGCCGGGTATGGCCGTACATGGGCGGACAGAAGTCCAAGCTCGAGCCCCCTGGTAGGTGCACCTGGCCGGCCAGATGTAGGACGCGAGACAGGGTCCCGACGAGAAGCGCGCCCACACCATGGCGCATCGCCGAATTCGGCGTCACTCAGCCCCACCGTCGGCCGCCACGCCTCTGAGTCCGGGAGGCCATGAGACGGCGGGCGGACCGGGTCCTCAATGAAGGGCGCCGGCAGAAGCCGACGCCGGAGGAGGTCATGTCGCTTTGACGATCAGCGCCGACCGAGGCTCGTGAGAAGATCACCGGCGAGGATAGAGACTGCAACGGCGACCTCTTCAGGTTCACCAACGCCTTCCTCGGCTCGCCCGGCCATGGTGGACCCGAGCGCGTCGGCACTGTCGGCGAACAACACGGCGAGATGGTCGAGCGCCTCGCGAGTGACTTCTCGGCTGAGCTCGTTGTCCAGCAGCACGGTGAAGCCCGCTCGTAGCTTCTCGGTCTCGATCGCGCGGAGAAGCCGATAGGCGTCGTGAGCGTCTTTGTCGTTTAGTCGCGCTGGGTTGTTGGCTCGTTCGCCCAGTTTGTGCAACTTGGCGACAAGGAGGGCGGCTGGACCCGCGACGTTGACGGTGATGGTTCGCCCATCGGTTGGCTCGAGGGCACTGACGGCGATTTCGTCGTGGTCGATAAGGGTTGCCTCGAGGCCTCTGGCTCGCCGAGCGGCTTTCTTGTCGTGGGGTGGGATGCGCGCGCCACGGGTCTGGCTGCTGCCTGGTCCTGCGAGCTGTTCGGGAACCATGAGGTCAACAGGAATGCCGTCGGTGTTTACCCAAGCTCCCGGCTGTCCGGTGGCGGAGGGGAGGAAGCCCGCTTCACGCATGGCCGTCTCGATCCTCGGGTCATCCGTCAGGCGGCGCGGGTCGAGGGCGACGTCGCTGTCCTTGGTAGCTTCGGCGAGAGCGACGTCGATGCCGCCGGTTCGCAGGTAGACTGCTTGGGCGCCGATGACGATGACGGCATCGCGTTGCTCGGCGAGTGCATCAAGGGCATCGAGCAACGCCGTGCGGGCACGGACAAGGAGGTCAGTCGGGTCATCGCCAGGACTGCTCATTGCGTTCCATCCATTCCAGGAGTTCTTCTGCTTCGGATGGCGCACGCCCTGGTCCGGTCATGAGATCAACGGCCACCTGCGTGGGCGCGGCCACCTGAAGCCCGTCGAGTGCCGTCACAGTACGTTCGAGCACGACCGGATAGGCAGGCTTGGCGATCAGGACGTTGGCGCCTGATTCGGTGGGGCGCAAGCCCCATTCCTTGGCGGCGCGTTCGGCGGCACTGACGTAGACCATGGCCGAGCGCGCAGGCGCGTACGACTCCCAGACTGCGGCCCCGACGGAACCGGTCAGCGCGTAGCCGTCGATGTCAGAATTGCGCACCTGTTCGAGAAAGGCTGCCAAGCCGCGGGGGGCTATCCAGCGGGTGATCGTGTTGGTGTGGAGGAATTGATAGTCCTCGCTCCAGCGCCGAAGGAGAGACGACCAGTCCGGGACGCTGATCAGCCCGCCTTCGCGAGTTGCCAGGGCCTCGGTCTCTAGGAACTCGATCACCCGGTAGGCCGAACCTGTCGATGCCTTCGAGATGCGGACAAGGTCTCGAATCTTCCAGGGGCCCCTGAAGTCCAGGAGTGCCCGCACGACTTTGGCGGCCGGCTCGCCTTTGAGAGTGCCTCGAGGTCGCCCCGGGCCTCGCCAGGGGTCGTTGTCGGCGCCGCGGTCGGAAATGAAAAGGCTCGGCGCTTCTACCCGCACGAGAACATTGCCGGTCGCATCCGCGAAGGACAGTCCGGCCTCCGCCAGGCGTTGTCGCGTGGCCTTAGACAGATACCGGGCAACGACCACGCCAACGCTTCCCGGCTGTCGAGCAGTGAGATTCACTAGCTGCTCACGAATCGTCGCGACGTCTCGGACCTCGAGCAGGCGCTTGGCCTCGACGATCAGGATTGCCTCTTTCCCGTCCGGCGCACGAATCGAGAGTACCGCGTCAGCGCCGCGGTCACTGGGTCGCTGTCGGCCATTAGTCGATAGCGACCATGTGGAGGGCAGGCGGTCGCGTATCATTGCCACTCCCGCCGACAGCACGTCATCCTCAGTCCGAGGCGGCTCCGCACCAACTCTCATCATGTTCAGAGAATAGCCATGTTCCGTCGAGAATGGAATAGGTGGATTTTCTGAACATATGGGCCCGCCGGCCGCGGGTATCCGAGGCAGAGCCAGCAGCGGCGGCACGTCGCCCGGTTCGCCCGGTGGGATCGATCTGAGTCAGGCGATGTCCCGAACACGATTCCCATGATGCCGACGAGCAGGCCGAACAGCACGAGGGTGGTGCGTTGACGGACCACGTACAGAACGACAAGCTCCTCGGCCCTCAACGTTCCGCTTCGCCTACTTGGAGCCATACGCCGAGGCAGCTCGGGCCTGGCTGCACGATGAAGCAGAGCTAATCGACACCACACACATCACAGCGGACCAAGCCGCACCCAAATCGCAGATTCGGTGCTTGGTACTTGAGGCGTCTACGGCTTCAGTGACCAAATAGCCACCTGACCAGACCGATCAGGTAGCGGGTGGCTAGGCCGAACAGCGCCCCGGCGATTCCGTGGCCAGCGGGTGGTGATGTTGCCGAAGCCAGCGTCAGCGGAATCCGCTTGTCCCCCTGCGCTATGAGGTTCTCGTAGACACATGCAGGGTTGGTTGTGACTTTGACGTGCTCGAGCCGGTGGGTGGTCAGGCTGAATCGCAGGGGCCCGGGTTCACCGAACTTGGACGGTGAAGCGACTAGTGAGACGAACAGTGCCAGCTGCGAGGCCATAACCGAGGCCGACAGCATCGTGACATTCTGCTTGCCGGCTTCGCGGCGGCCGACTTCTTCGATGTACGTCGGATCGTCAAAGAGTCCGAGGCGGTCGCGGGAGACCTGGGCGGGATCGAGCTGGCCGTTGCATTGCAGGCAGGGGCGGCCTGGCCGAACGACGTGAGTCCGGAAGGTGGCGTTGCGCATCTCTCCGGTGTCGAAGGTGTCGATGCCGATTCCGCCGTCGATGACCGGAATGAGGTCGGTGTAGGCGATCTGGTTGAGGACGGCTCGAGGCCAGGGCCGGTCAACACAGGAGAAGATCACGTCGTAGTCGAGGGCTGCGCGTTGCCCTTCAAGATCGGTGACGCTGAGATGGTGGCGCTGGAACTGGAAGTCGGCTGAAGTTGACGCGCTGACGCAAGCGCGTTGGGCGACGTCGACCTTGGGGATCCGGAGCCTTGCGTCGCGTCGTGTAGCGGCGACGAGTCGGTCCCGGTTCACTTCCTCCACTTCGTCGAAGTCCATCACCCCCACCCTCTGGATCCCAGTCGCTGCCAGCCGGATGGCAACATCCATGCCCACACTCCCCGAACCGACTACCAGGACGCGCAGACGGGCGATGTCGGCGTGGGTGCGATCGCCCCAAGCAGAGACTGTGCGGAACTGGCTGGGCATTGCGGATGGCACCGGCACGAGTCGTTCGTTCCAGCTGACCTGGAGTCGGGCACCGACGATCCGCACGCTTTCGGCTGCAACGTGGTTTCCCTCAGCGCTCCACTGGCGCGCGGACCATTTCTCGTCGACGCCCGCAAGCGTCATCCCGATTAGCGGTAGTCCGGTGACCTGGGCGATCAGGTGCGCGTAGTACGCCTCTGCGGCGGCGTCGAGGTCGCTGAGGTCTTGCCAGCCTTTGCCATGGGGGTGGGAATGGAGGATCACGACTCCCAGACCGACGTTGCGGGCTTCCCGTGCGACCCTGAGGACGTATTTGCCGGTGATCGTTGCGTTGCCGTGAACCTCGCGCTCGCCCTCAAGGGGCAGGCAGGCTTCACGGATGAGCGCGGTCTCGCGGCGCGTGCCGGTCGAAGAGGCATACATGGCGAGACAGAGGTCCTCGTCGCCGTCCTCACGGATGAGGTGTCGCCTCAGAGTGTCGTGGGTTTCGTCGGTCATCGCGACCGACATGCGTCGGGCTTTCACGAGATGGCTCCTGCCATCACGCTACGCACATGGGAGAGCCAGGCCACAGCGTGATTGACCTCGTTGGCCCAGCCTTGGATGTCGCGCGAGTGGCCGAGCCAACCGGGGTGTGGGGAGGGCTGTGTGTTCGACCCGGGGATTGTGACTTCAGCTGGGATGTGCACCCAATGTGGGGGAGTTGCGGGCCACACCTGGGCTTCGGCTTCGGCGATCCCCGTTTCGACCATCTGGCCCGCACGGGCGCCGTGGGTTGGGATGACGGTGTAGGTGAGAAGCCCGTGACGGAGCACGGGCGTGGCTCCGAGTGCTTCGAGAGACTTCGTCAGGGCGTTGATCCCGTGCTCCATCACTGCCTCCTCAGGCCACCGGCGCGCTGGTGCGCACCGTGACATAGGCATCGCCCTGGAGGACGATCACCTGCTGGTCGTCCTTGTACGAGTCGCCTTCGCCGTGCAGCTTGGCCAGGTCGTACATCGCAGGGTCCAGGCCGGCGAGAGTGAGGATCGAACGGGCGGTCTGGTGCTTGTCGGTCACCGTGAGTTGGACGTTGTCGACCGTGAAGGTGATCATCTCGTCGTGAGCCATGTCTTTGTCTCCTTGCTGTTACCCGAGTCGCCGGGCCTGTCCCGGCGTCCTCTCAGCAGGTAGTCGAGATGGCGGCTCGAAGTGTTAGCGGCACTCCTCGCACAAACCGTTGACGAGGAGACTCGGCCGGAACATCAGGAAGCAATCGCCAGCACACATGACCAACTCGGCGTCCTCCCGGTCACAGCGGCACTTGCCGCAGTCGGGGCACGGCACTTCATCGCACTTCGGGCATGGGTAGCCACGGACTTTCCGGGTCTGCCCACAGCAGCGGACCTCTCGTTCTGGGCGTTGATCGAACTCGCGAGGTGCCGGCGGGTGGAACCTCTCCGCACCCCAGAGGTCAGTGTCCACCATCACGACTACCCAGCGGTCGCGAAACTCGACGGCGTCGAGGTAGAAATCGGCCCGTTCGCCCCAGGGCATCTCCCAGAAGCTGCGACGCCGGATGGCGCCCCCCGTTCGGATGCGCTGGAGGGGATGTCCCGCTGGGACGGCGTGGCCGGGCCATGGGTGGACCTTCGGCCATCCCCGCTCTGGATCAGGGCGAACGCTTGCGTAGCGCACTCTGGCCGCGTCGAGGTCCCCGTCGAGGTCAATGATCAGAACAGCACCGAGTCCAGGAAGTCTCGAAGCCAAGGCGATGGCACACGCCGGCAGGCTGGCGTTGCTGCGTCCATAGAGGTCGAGGACATGCCGGGCCTCCACGGGGGCACCGTGCAGGACGTCGTCAATGTCCGCTTGGAGAAGCAACAGGCGCTGGGCGATGCGGTCACAGATCGTCTCGAGTTCTTCGTTCGGCTCAGGCTGCTCGACCAGCCAGTCGTAGATGGCCGGATTCTGGTTGACCAGCCAATGGCCGAGTTCGTGTGCCAACGTGAAGTTCTCCCGTCGGCTCCGGGGAGTCGGGGCATAGAGGATCACTCCGTCCTGGAGGAAGGAGACCCCATCGCACGCCCCGCCATCGCCGCGCTGTTCGCTAAGGTGCTCGGCGAGCTGGACCTTCAGGCCAAAGGTGCCGCGGAGAACCGCTTTCGGATCGGCAGCGAATTGGGCGCGAACCTCGGCCGACAGTTCCGACAGCGCTGCCTCGACGCAATCCTCAAGCGTCTTCATCAGACTCTTGGCCTCCCTCAAGCGTGTCGACGAGAGACTCCAAGGAGGCAAGCATCTGCTCTGCATCGGGCATGTCCCCACGATGGACCGTGGCCAGCATTCGTTGCCTCAGAGCCGACTCCGCCATCTCAACTGAGATTCGCTGTACCTTGGCGAATCGTTGGACGAGGTCACGGAAAAGCTGAGTGGCCGAGACCTCCTTGGTGAGTCCGAGGAGGTTGGTTCGCGGCTGCTGGGGTCTCGAAACAAGACGCCCGGAATCTATGCGCACCTCCTCGGCGATGGCCTTGATCAGCGCCGGAGGAACGTCCGGGGCGGCACGTGTTTGCCACCGGAAGACATCCGATGCGTCGACCTTCCACCCCCGGGCAATCAGCCGGGCCGCAAGAGCCGTGGGCTTGACCCGGCTTGCCTGGCAGGCCCGAAAGAGCGCCTTGCCATCAAGCTGGACATTCGGATCTGGAACCACGCCCAGCAGCGCCGCTACGGGATCATCTTCCAAGGGCGGCGCACTGTGTGCCGCTTCCCAGACGAGGTCTCCGGCGGCAAGCAGCGGCAGGAGCTTCTCGCGCTGATCATCGTCGAAACGGGCGAGCATCTGCTCACGTTGCGGGCCCGGAGGTTCCTCCAACAGCTGTTCCACCAGCCGGTCGGTCTCCTCGCTCATAACTTCACCTCCTTGGCCTCCAAGAGGCTCCTAAATCTCGTTAATGCCTTCGACAAGATCTGTCTGACCCGCGAGCTCGACACCTCCAGCTCGTCAGCGACCTGCTGGGACGTTCTTTCCAGTCCTTTGCACTGCCAAAGCACATAGGCCGCCTGGGGATCCCAGGCGTCCAACTCCGCCATCACCTCACGCACTTTCTGAACGGTCTGTTGACGGTCGATCGCCTCGATGACCTCGAGTGCAAGGTCGTCCTCGACGTGGTCGCCTACAAGAGGGTCGCCCTCAATCGGGCTGCCCTCGGCAAGCACAGGCTGCTCGTGACGGTACCCGGAGGACCGCCAGAGGTCCCGAACCTTGTTCTGGACTGCGCGGACCAAGAATGACTCCCAGTTCCTGACGGATCCGGGCGGATTCTTGAGGATCGAGACCATAACCTCGCTGATTACGTCCTCAGCCCGGTGGTGTCGGTCGGTGCGCAGCATGGCGTGGGCGACGCCGTACATCGCGTCGCGATGTTTCAGGAATACCGCACCGATGTCCTGAGGGACGGTGGAAGTGGCCGCCGCTGACACCTCCTGTTGTGGCTCCATACTCATCCCCCTCCAAGCCGGGTCTCCACAGAACGAGGCTACCGTCCCGAGGGCTCATTCTGTGGGGTAGTCGAGACGAGAGGCTCACGCGTTAGTCGCGCGCTCTCTCGCGCTACTGACGATGCGCGTGATCCTGTAGTCGAAGGACTGAGCAGGTGGCAGGCCCCATGTCCCAAATACGAACGTTTTGGTGAAGCCGTGAGGTTGCGCCCGGTAGGAGTCATGCTCGTTCGAATCGTGAGGCGACGGCGTCGTCAGACCTTGGGATCTCGATCTGGCCTGCCGTCTCTTGGGCGAGCAGTTTGGCCAACCGTCGCGGCGATAGCGCCTGGCCCCCCGGGCGGAGAAGAAGCCGCCGTTCAGGGGGCCAATCAACCTCGCCGACGCGGAGTGTCCCCGCGATCACCGCATCCGCTGCATGGGTGCGCGCCTCCATCTGCTTGAGGATTGAGGACCGCGTCGATGAGCTTGGTGCAGTCGCGGGGGCCGACGAGGAGCGTCTCGACGTGCGGGAGGAGGAAGCCATCGGCCTTCAGCTCGGGCCGGCCCTCTCATCGCTTGGCGTCGATCCCCCAGACCCGCTGGGGGGCGATGGCGATGTGGTCGATGTTGGCCTTCGGGCCGGGAAGGCGTCGGTCGTGGAGGACGGCGATTCCCTAGTCGGCGAGGGAGTCGAGCCGGGCCCCGAGGCGTTCCTCGCCGATCGCGCCCTGCTCCAACGCCTTGGTGCTCTGCCGCTCGTCGGAGAGCGCCACGCCGAGGCCGCCGAACCGACCCCATTTCTCGCGCAGCCTCCGCTCGTCCTTGGCCTCGCGGCGCCCGTATTCGCGTCCAGCCGCGGATCCGGGAACCCCGGTGGGTGACGGGTCAGCTGAAGGCGGATCCCCGGGCGGAGCAGCTGTGTCGGATGAGGGCCTCGCTGCGAACCGAAGGAGGGCGTCGGTCGTGTGGCGGGCGGGGTCATCGATGGGAACAGGGCTCGCGCGGCCTCCCGGGACCGGGTACCGCGGGTCCGGCAGTCTGCTGCGGCGAAACGCAGCCCTGCCTGCGCTGGACGCGGCCACGGCATGGCCGCCCGACAAGGCTCATCCTTCAGGGACACGGTGGTGCCACGGTGGCGCCACCGTGTGACCTGCGAAAACGCTCCGAAACCCCGAAAGCCAGCGCGGCGCCCGCTCTGCCGGAGGAGTAATGACGACCGGGTCCTCTGCCGCCCGCTCCGGGAACCTGGCTCGGCCCGCAACGCTTCCATGCTACGACGACGCCAGTGTTCGTGCGAGATGCCGCGCCGCGGCCGGACCGCGTTATCCCCGCCTCCGGCCCGCTCACGGTGCGCCCTGCCTCGCGAAGGCGGCGTCGAGGATTGCCGCGGTGGCGGGGTTCACCATCTCGTTGCGGCGGATGTAGTGCTGGATGGTGATCTTCGGGTCCGTGTGGCCGAGCAGTTCGGCGGCGAGCTCGACCCCGGCGTGCTCGTTGATCGCGGTGGCCACCGTGCGCCGGAACTTGTGCGGCGTGACGCCGGAGAGCCCGGCGAGGTCCATGACGTGGCGTAGCTGCCGGCGGACGTTGTTGGTCGTGAGCGGGGTTCCCTCGCGGTAGCAGAACAGCAGCGCCTCGGGGTCGATCGTGCCGAGCTGGAGCAGGCGCCGTCTCACGGCGCTGGCGGTGAAGGACGGGATCTTCACGGTCCGACGCGACTTCGCCGTCTTCGGGTGGTCCTGCCGCACGGTCGGCTCGCCGCGGGGGCTGACGATCGTGCCGCAGATCCGGATCGACGGCACGGTCAGGTCGATGTCGCGGCGGCGGATCGCGAGCACCTCGCCGATCCGGGCGGAGGTGCCGAGCATGACTTCGACGATCGCGCCGAGCTGGCCGTCGGGCTTGGGGCCGGAGACCGGGCGGCCCGCCTCCCAGTAGGCGATCGCGGCGCGGATCGCGTCGACCTCCGCGGCTGAGAGCGCGTCGGGGACCTGCCCGGGGCGGTGCAGGCGGGCGACGTGGTCGACCGGGTTCCGTGGCAGGACCTCGTGGCGGACGGCCAGGGCGAGGGCGAGCCGCAGCACGACGCGGGCGTGCTTGGCCTTGGCGTAGGACTGCTTCGCGAGCTGCTTGAGGAACTGGTCGCAGCGGGCGACGCCGATCTCCCGGAGCGTGAGCCCGGCGAAGGCAGGGAGCACGAGGGTGCGCATGTCGCGCTCGTAGAGCTGCCGGGTCGCGGTCGCGAGCCGGCCCTCGAGGTCGATGTCCTCGAGCCAGTACGCGACCAGGTCGGGGAAGGGACTGTCGGGCGCGAGCGTACCGGCCGTCGGGGCGAGCAGGTTGCGTTCGGCACATTTGGCCTTCAGCGCTCGGGTCGCGGCCGCGGCGCTGGCGGCGCTGGCCTGCACGAGCCGCGCGACGCCGTCCCAGTCCCGATAGCGGGTGCGGGCCTCGACCAGGCCGCTCGGGCGGCGGCGGGTGGTGATCTCGCCGTAGGTGCCGATCGTCACGCGAGGGCGGCTCACCGGGGTCACCGCCGATCCCGCTGCGGCGCCGGGTCGCGCTGCGCCTCGATCCAGGCGGTCACGTCGTCCACCGCGAACTTCAGGTGCTTGCCGAACCGGTACGCGCGCGGCCCGAGCCCGCGGGCGCGCCAGTCGTAGATCGTCGAGACCGGGACGCCGAGGTAGGCCGAGAGCTCGCCGATGCCGAGCAGCGGCGGCAGTCCGGAAGAAGGCGGGAGCGGTGCTGGAGCAGTCATGCCCAGCAGGTGCACCCGGCGTCCCGTGCCATCCGGGAGCGTCCGGGGCCAACGCCGCCGGGCCGAATGCCGGGGCCGCTAGAGCCCCATCTGGGCGGGGTTTTAGATGGGTATTAGATGGCCGGTTCAAATCTCACCAACGCAGAAGCCGCGGGAACCCTTGGGTTTCCGCGGCCTCGTGGTCGGGCTGACAGGATTTGAACCTGCGACCCCTTGACCCCCAGTCAAGTGCGCTACCAAGCTGCGCTACAGCCCGAAAGTGCCTGCCCGTTCTCGCTGTTCGCGCCCGTTCAAGCAACCGCTTCAGCATATACGACGGCCCGCCGGAGCGCGAATCGGTGCGCCGCTGTCAGAGCCCTTCGAGGAGGGCCCGGGCCGACTCAAGGTAGCGCTCCTCGATGCCCCCGCCGACGAACGCGACCTGCAGGATATACCCCTGCACGAGCCCGACGACGCTGGGCGCGAGGCGCTCCGCCTCAGCCCGAGCTTCATCGCGAGAGAGGCCGCGAGAGGACTCGAGCCACGCCTGCAGATACTCGGCGAAGCGTCCGGTGACCTCGCCGATAATGCTCTGCGCGATGCCCGCGAGCTCCGCATTGTGCACGGCCTCGCCCCAGACCTGAAGGGCGATGCCGGGGAAGAACGCGGTCTTCGGCAGCCCGGCCATGATCTCCGGGATGACTTCGTGCGGCGGGGGCACCGGGTCCAGCCCCTCCACGAGCGCGAGCGCGGCGAGCCGGTCCTCGAGAACTCGCCGGCCGACGTCGACCGTGAGCTGCTCCTTGCCTTTGTAGTACACGTACACGGCGCCCGCGGACAGCCCGGCCTCCGCGACGATGTCCGCCATCGACGCCGCCGCGAACCCCTTGCGGCCCACGCACGCGAGCGCGGCGTCCTGGATGCGGCGGCGCATGGCCTCCCGATGCTCTTCACTGACCTTCGGCATGGCCTCACCCTACAAGAAAACGAATGTCCGTTCTTGACAGCGTACCGCGAGTGCGCAGAATAGTGAATGAGCATTCGTTTTCTTCCGAACCAAAGCCCCAGCAAGCCAGGAGAGGACCTGCCATGTCCACCCAGAGCATCGCCCAGGCCCCGCAACACGCACACCGTGCCGACACCACAACGGGCGCGCACACCCCGTGGGCTCACGCCCTCCGCGCCGCCGCGCTCGCGGCGGCGATCGTCTGCGTCGTCCTCATCGCCTTCGCGTGGCCGAGCGTCACGGCGAAGGTCCAGAACCTGCCGATCGCCGCCGTCGGGAGCCCCGACCAGATCTCGCAGGTCACGTCCAAGGCCCCACAGGGCGCCCTCGACGTCCGCACCGCCTCAAGCCGCGACGACGCAATCGCACAGATCCAGCGGCGCGAGGTCTACGGCGCGATCGTGCTCGGCAAGTCCCCCGAGATCCTCGTGGCCAGCGCCGCCAGCCCCGTGGCGTCGCAAGCGCTCACCCAGATCGGCGCTCAGATGCAGCAGGGTATCCAGCAGCAGGTCATCGCGCAGCTCAAGCAGGCCCTCCAGCAGGCGCAACAGCGCGCCCAATCCCCGCAGGCAGGCGCACCGCAGACAGGCGCCCCGCAGGGAGCCACACCCGCGGCCGGATCGCAGGCCGTGCCGACGGTCACGGTGACCGACGTCGCTCCCCTCTCCTCCGACGATCCACGCGGCACGGGCCTCGCCATCGCCGGCCTGCCCCTCGTCATCGGCGGGATCCTCGGCGGCGTGCTCATCTCCCTGCTCGTCTCGGGGACGTGGCGGCGGTTCGGCGCCGTCCTCGCGTACGGCGTGGCGGGCGGACTCGGCCTCGCGGGCATCCTGCAGGGCTGGTTCCACATCCTGCAGTCGAGCTACTTGCTCAACGCCGCCGCGATCGGCCTCGGCATCGCCGCGACGGCGGCCATCATCACAGGCCTCAACGCGCTGATCGGCCGTGCCGGGATCGCGCTCGGCGCGGTCATCACGATCCTCATCGGCAACCCCATCTCCTCGCTCACGCAGCCGAGGGAGTTCCTCCCCGCGCCCTGGGGCGACGTCGGCCAATGGTTCGTCCCAGGCGCCTCAGGGACGCTCCTGCGCGAGCTCTCCTACTTCCCCTCCGCGGACGCGGCCTTCCCGTGGCTCGTGCTTGCGGGGTGGGCGGTCGTCGGGGCGCTGCTCATCGCCGTCGGGCGCTTCCGCAACCAGCCCACGGCTGTTGAGGTCTGAGGCCCCGAAAAACGGACGACGGCGCCCCGGTCACCTTCCAGCGGAAGGCGACCGGGGCGCCGTGGCACGCGTGTGCTACTTCTTCCTCGCCCGCTTCTCGCGCACGCGCATGCTGATCTCGATCGGCGTGCCCTCGAAGCCGAACGTCTCACGCAGCCGGCGCGAGATGAAGCGGCGGTAGCCGGGGTCAAGGAATCCGGACGTGAAGAGGACGAACTTCGGCGGCCGGCTCTGCGCCTGCGTGCCGAACAGGATGCGCGGCTGCTTGCCTCCGCGCACGGGGTGCGGATGCGCGGCCACGAGCTCGCCGAGGAACGCGTTGAGCTTCCCGGTCGGGATGCGGGTGTCCCAGCCGGCAAGCGCCTTGTCGAGCGCGGGGACAAGGCGGTCGCGGTGCCAGCCCGTCTTCGCCGAAAGGTTGACGCGCGGCGCCCACTCGACGTGCGCGAGATCCTTCTCGATCTCCCGCTCAAGCCAGCGGCGGCGCTCCTCATCCATGAGGTCCCACTTGTTGAACGCGATCACGAGCGCGCGGCCAGATTCGATCGCGAGATTGATGATGCGCACGTCCTGCTCCGCGAGCACCTCGTCCGCTCCGAGAAGGACGACGGCGACCTCCGCCTTCTCGAGCGCGGCCTGCGTGCGCAGGGAGGCGTAGTACTCGGCCCCCTTGGCCATGTGCTGACGACGGCGGATGCCCGCCGTGTCGACGAAACGCCACACGCGCCCGCCGAGCTCGATGTACTCGTCGACGGGGTCGCGCGTCGTTCCGGCGAGCTCGTTCACGACGACGCGCTCGGACCCCGCGAGCTTGTTCAGCAGCGAGGACTTGCCCACGTTCGGGCGGCCGATGAGCGCGATGCGGCGCGGACCGCCCGAGCGCTCGAGACCGGCGATCGCGGAGAACTCGGGAAGCACGTCCATGGCCGCGTCGAGCAGGTCGGCCACGCCGCGCCCGTGCATCGCGGAGACCGCGTACGGCTGGCCGAAACCGAGCCCCCACAGGACGGCGGCGTCCGCCTCCTGAGCGAAGTCGTCCACCTTGTTGGCCACGAGCAGAACGGGCTTCTTCGACTTGCGCAGCATGCGCATGACCGCCTCGTCCGTCGCGGTCGCCCCGACGGTCGAGTCGACGACGAACAGGACGGCGTCCGCCATGCTCACGGCGATCTCGGCCTGCTCGGCGACCGACGCGTGGATGCCCTTCGCGTCGTGCTCCCATCCCCCGGTGTCGACAAGCGTGAAGCGGCGGCTGTTCCACTCGGCGGGATAGGACACGCGGTCGCGCGTCACACCGGGGACATCCTCGACGACGGCCTCGCGGCGGCCGAGGATGCGGTTGACGAGCGTCGACTTGCCCACGTTCGGCCGGCCGATGATCGCGAGGATGGGGTCGATGCGGGTCGGGGCGTCCGGGTCCCAGTACTCGTCCATGCCCTCGAGGAGGGCCGCGTCTTCGTCGTCGAGCTCGTAGTCGTCGAGGCCCGCCCGCAGGACGGCGGCGCGCTGGTCCGCCTCGTCGTCGTCCATCGCCGCGAGGTGTTCGGCGATCTCGTCCGCGCCCTCGGGCTCGTAGTCGTCAGCGGCGATATCGCCCAAGGCGTCGCTCATGCTGGTTCTCCTTCATCGATTGCTCCGAAACTGTCGTTCTGAGGAGCCAAAACGACAGTTACGCAGCAGTGGTTGTCTGGGGTCGCCGGATCAGGCACCGGCGGGGCGGCCAACGGCCGCCTGGACGACGTCGAGGACCGCGCTCACGGTCTCCTCGAAGTCGAGGTCAGAGGAATCGACGGTGTACACGCCGTCGGCGGCCTGCGTGAAGCTCGCGACCGTCGAATCGCGTGCGTCCCGCTCGACGACCTGCTGGACGAGCTCCTCGGCGCTCTGCGTCCCGCCGAGCTGGAGCCCGCGTCGGCGCAGCCGCGCCTCTTCCGAGGCCGTGAGCAAGAGCCGCACTTCGGCGTCGCGCGCGACGACCGTCGTGATGTCGCGGCCCTCGACGACCATGCGGCGGCCGTGCGCGGCAATGAGCGCGCGCTGGCGCCGGATGAGCTCGTCGCGGACGCCGAGGTTGGTCGCGACGGCACTCACGGACGCCGAGATGTGCGGCTCGCGGATGGCGGCCGTGACGTCGTTCCCGCGGACGGCGACATACTCGAGCTCGGCGCTCGTGCTGAGCTCGAGGTCGAGCGCGCGGGCCGAGGCCTCGACGAGCGCGCTGTCGCCCAGGTCGAGCTCGCGGTCGAGGCAGTCCCACGTCACGGCCCGGTACATCGCGCCCGTGTCGAGGTACGCGAGGCGCAGCCGGCGGGCGACCTCCTTCGACACGCTCGACTTGCCGGACCCGGACGGGCCGTCGATCGCGATGACGAGCGGGCGCCCGACCCGGACGGGCTCCCCGCCGGGCATGTATCGCACCGTCGTTCCCCGCGCGGTGCTCGCGGCACTGATCTCCGTACCGGCTTCCCAGCCCGCTTCCCCCGAGGCCTCGAATTCCGTCACTGCAGCACCCGCCATCCCCGCTCCTCCAGTTCCGCTACCAGTCCATCGTGCTTGCTCGGGAGCACGGAGATCTCCACCATGCCCACGTTCCGCCCCGACGAGTGGTCGAGGCGCAGGTCTTCGAGGTTGACCCCGATCTCGCCGATCTCCGTGAGCAGCTTGGCGATCTGCCCAGGGCGGTCATCGACGAGCACTGTCAGCCACGCGAACGCCTGCGGCGGCCCGCCGTGCTTGCCCGGGATCCGCGCCTGGCCCGCGTTGCCCTCGCTCATGAGCTGGGCGAGGTCGAGGCGTGCGCCGGGCGCCGTCGGCGCCTCGAGCGTGCCGATGAGCCGCTGGACGTCCTCCCGGACACCGTACAGGTGCTGGACGAGCTTGTCCGCGTTGGCGCCGAGGATCTGCACCCAGAGGCCCGGATCGCTCGCGGCGATGCGCGTCGTGTCCCGCAGGCCGTTGCCAGCGAGCGAGAGGAGGCGCAGGTCGGTGCCCTGGAGCCGGCTCGCGAGGAGCGAGGCCATGACCTGCGGGAGGTGGCTCACGAGCGCGACGGCCTCATCGTGCTCGTCGGCGTCGAACTCCGTCACGATCGCCCCGAGGTCCGATCCGAGCGCCTTGGCGAGCCGCACAGCGTCGTCCGACGCGTCCGGATGGGCGCACACGACCCACGGCATCGACGTGAACAGCTCGCCGCGGGCCGCAACGGGCCCGGACTTCTCGCGCCCCGCCATGGGGTGCGTCCCGACGTAGCGGGCCAGATCGACGCCGCGCTTGCGCAGCTCCGCGAGGATCCCCGCCTTGACGCTCGCGATGTCGACGACGACGGCGCGCGGCCACCGCACGAGGGAGCGCTCGACGACGTCGGCGGTCACGTCGGGCGGAGCGGCAACGACGACGAGCTGCGGCTGGGCGCCCCGATCGGCCTCGAGCTCGGCGACAGGCCGGCCCGCGCCGATGTCGACGGCGACGGCCTGGTTGGTCGGCGAGGTGTCCTCGAGGAACACGGGCACGCCCCGATGCTCGAGCCCGAGGCCGATGCTCGTGCCGAGGAGGCCGGTGCCGATCACCACGACCGGCCCGGCGAGATGCGTGGAAGCCATCCTGTTCTGCCCTGGCCTAGAGACCCACCGAGGCCATGAGGTGGCCGACTTCCTGCTTGCCGAGCTTGCGGATGGTCCCCTGCTTCTGGTCGCCGAGCCCGATGGGCCCGATCTTCGCGCGGACGAGGCGCTGCACGGGGAACCCGACGGCGTCGAACATGCGGCGAACGATCCGGTTCTTGCCCGAATGCAGGACGACCTCGACGAGCACGAAGCCCGGCGTCGAGTCGACGAGCCGGAACGAATCGACCCTCGCGATGCCGTCCTCGAGCTCGACGCCGCGGCGCAGCTGGGCGCCGACGCCCTGCGGCATCGGGCCGCGCACCTGCACGACGTACGTCTTGGGCACCTCGTACGAGGGATGCGTGAGGCGGTTGGCGAGCTCGCCGTCGTTCGTCAGGAGCAGAAGCCCCTCGGTGTTGGTGTCGAGGCGCCCCACGTGGAAGAGCCGCTCGGGCGAGCCGGGGCGGAGGTAGTCCGAGATGCACGGACGGCCCTCGGGGTCGTCCATCGTCGAGACGACGCCGCGCGGCTTGTTGAAGGCCATGTACACGAGGTGCTCGTTGGTCTGGATGCGCACGCCGTCCACGTGGATGACGTCGGTCTCGGGGTTGACGCGCGAACCGAGCTCGGTCACGATCTGGCCGTTGACCTCGACGCGCCCCTGCTCGATGAGCTCCTCGCACACGCGGCGCGACGCGACGCCCGCGTTGGCCATGACCTTCTGGAGGCGCACGCCGTCGTCGTTGAGCTGCGACCGGGTGCGGGGCTTGTGCTGCGGAAGCGGAGTCGGAGCCTTGCCGGCGGCGCCCTTGCGGACAGGGCCGAGGTTCCGGCCGAAGCGCTCGTTCGCGAACGGCGCCGCCTCCGTGCCCTTCGGCTGCGGCCGCTCGCCCCGCTTGCGCTGCGGTGACTTCGGCGCGCCCTTCGCGCCCCCGCGCGCTGCATTTCCGCGCGCTGCGTTGCCTTGCGCCCCGAAGGCGCCGTTCTGGGCAGCTCGCTGCCCTCTATTGCGTGGTGAACCCTGGCGTCCCGCCTGTGTCATGACCCGGCCTCGATGTGTTGTGAAGAAAGAGAATCAGTGCCCGCGCCAACGCGGGATGGGCATTCGGCCCCGATCTACGATACCGGATGCACCGATCCCGCCCGGCTCCCCAGGTTCTCCTCCGGCTTCCCCGGGTTCTGGACGCGTCCTGCGGCGCGCCGCCCCGACACGCCGAAGTCGGGCCAGCCGCCCGTCCGTGATGTTGGGTGATTCGGGCCAAGCGTTGGGGAATTCGGGCGGTGCGCCCGGCCCGGGGCTATCACTCGAGCGAGATCGACGCGAGGTCGTCGAGCCCCGGGAGGTGGGGCGAGAGCTGGGGAAGGTCCGCGACGGAGCCGACGCCGAGGCGCTCGAGGAAGTACGACGTCGTCTGGTACAGGATCGCGCCCGACTCCGGGTCCGTGCCGGCCTCCTCGACGAGGCCGCGGGAGACGAGGGTCCGGACGACCGAGTCGACGTTGACGCCGCGGATCGCCGCAACGCGCGACCGCGCAACGGGCTGGCGGTAGGCGATGACGGCGAGTGTCTCGAGCGCGGCCTGCGTCAACCGGGCCGTCTGACCCTCGAGGACGTAGCGCGAGACGATGTCGGCGAACTCCGGCCGCGAGTAGAACCGCCATCCGCCGGCGACTGCGCGCAGCTCGAAGCCCCGGCCCTCGGCGTCGTACTCGGCTGCGAGCATGGCGAGGAGGTCCTCGACCTCGGGCTGCGGGAGCTCGAGCGTGGCCGCGAGCTCGGCTGCGCTGACCGGCTCGTCGACGACCATGAGCACCGCCTCGAGGGCGGCAGCCCTCCGGTCACCCTGCATGCTGTTCCTCCCGTATCGCGTCGTGTTCCGCCCCGGCGGCGACCTCGTCCGGCAGGGGCGCGCCGCCGTCGTCGTACTCTTCGCTCAGGCGCTCGGCCGTCCAGTCCTCGCCCGCCGTCCAGCGCACGCTCAGCTCCCCGAGCGGCGCGGCCTGCTCGAACGTGACCGCCCGGTCGCGGAACATCTCGAGCAGCGCGAGGAAGCGGGCCACGACGACGAGGCGCGACTCCGCGTCCGCGGTGAGCGCCCGGAAGCTCTGCACTCCCCCGGCCCGGAGCCGCGCGCCGAGGATCGCGGCCTGTTCGCGCACGCTCACCGGCGGCGCGTGGAGGTGCGCGAGGCCGACTTCCGACGGCGGCGCCTCCTTGGGCGCGAACGCCTTCGCCGCGAGCGCCGCGAACTGCTCGGGGGTGTGCTGCCACACGAGCTCCGGCAGGAGCGCCGCGAACGCGGGCTCGAGGCTCACCGCGCGCGGGAAGCGGCGGCCCTCCGCCTCGAAGGTCTCGTCGAAGATCGCCGCGATCTCCTTGAACGCCTTGTACTGGAGGAGACGGGCGAACAGCAGGTCGCGGGCCTCGAGCCGTGCGACGTCCTCCTCGTCCTCGACCTCGCCCTGCGGCAGGAGGCGCGCGGCCTTGAGGTCGAGGAGGGTCGCGGCGATGACGAGGAACTCGCTCGCCTCGTCGAGAGCCCATTCCTCGCCGCGGTCCTGCATCGCGCGGATGTAGCCGATGAAGTCGTCGGTGACGGTCGCGAGGGCAACCTCCGTGATGTCGAGCCTGCGCTTCGCGATGAGGCCGAGGAGGGCGTCGAAGGGGCCCGTGAAGTTCTCGAGGCGGACCTCGAATCCCGTGCCGGACGCATCGAGCACGTCGGACCCGGTGAGTTCGGGGACCTCGGCGGCTCGCCCAGCGGGCTCGGAGCTAGGGGGCGCCACCGCGGGCCACGAGCTCGCGCGCAAGCCTTCGGTACGCCTCGGCGCCAGGATGCGTCGCCGCGTAGCGCGTGATCGGCTCGGCCGCGACCGTCGCGTCGGCGAACTTGATCGTCCGCTTGATGACGGAATCGAAGACCTTGTCCCCGAACGCCTCGACGAGACGGGCGAGCACCTCGCGGCTGTGGAGGGTCCGCGCGTCGAACATCGTGGCGAGGACGCCGTCCACGGTGAGGCGCGGATTGAGGCGGTCCTGGACCTTGTCGATCGTCTCGACGAGGAGGGCGACGGCGCGCAGCGCGAAGAACTCGCAGATGAGCGGGATGATGACGCCGTGGGCCGCCGAGAGCGCGTTGACGGTCAGCAGGCCGAGGGACGGCTGGCAGTCGATGAGCACGACATCGTACTCGTCCTCGACCTTGCGCAGGGCGCTCGCGAGCACCTGCTCGCGGGCCACCTCGGTCACGAGCTGCACCTCGGCCGCGGAGAGGTCGATGTTGGCCGGAAGGAGGTCGAGGTTCTCGATATCGGTGTGGCGGATGGCGTCGCGGATGTCCACGTGGCGATCCATCATGACGTTGTAGACCGTGAGATCGAGCTCGTGCGGGTTCGTCCCGAGCCCCGCGGACGCGGCGCCCTGCGGGTCGAAGTCGACGAGGAGCACGCGGCGGCCGTAGTCGGCGAGCGCCGCGGCAAGGTTGATCGCGGACGTCGTCTTGCCGACGCCGCCCTTCTGGTTGACCATCGCGATAACGCGCGCGGGGCCATGCGATTCGAGGGGCGCCGGAACCGGGTAGTCCCGTTGGGGGCGTCCCGTCGGGCCCAGCACGGCGTCGGAGAGGTCTTCGGAGATGCCGTCCAGAGTCGCTGAACTCTGTTCTGTGCTCACGTATCCATCCACGCTTTCGATTCGCTTGCTTCGGCTTCTTGAGAACCCAGCCTACACAGCGGGGACACGCTTCCCGTGGACCTTGACAAATCGACTCCGGCGAGCCTTTACCTTCAAGTAGAGGCTCAACGTTGGCGCCTCTCGACGTTCAAGAGTCACGTCCCGTGGGTCGTAACCCACGGGACGTGACTCTTGAATGAAGTCCCACCCACGGGAGGTGACTTCTGAACGGTTAGGCGCGGGCCGGCTCCGGTGCGCCGACCGCGCGAGGCGAGCCCTCGCCGTCGTCCGTCGCCTCGCCCTGCCCAGTGCCCTGCGAGCTGCCATGCCCGTGGGCCGCAAGCATCGTCGTCTCGTCGAACGGGAGCCGGCCGGAGAGGACCTCACCCGCGCGTTCACGGTCGATCTCCCGCGTCCACACGCCCATGAGCACGGTGGCGACGGCGTTGCCCGTGAAGTTGGTGAGCGCCCGGGCCTCGGACATGAAGCGGTCGATGCCCACGATGAACGAGACGCCGCCCACGAGCTGCGGCGCGTGGGACTGGAGCCCGCCCGCGAGAGTCGCGAGTCCCGCGCCGCTCACGCCGGCCGCGCCCTTCGACGCGATGATCATGAACACGAGGAGCGCGATCTGCTCGCCGAGATTCATGGGCTGACCCATCGCCGTCGCGATGAAGAGCGAGGCCATGGTCAGGTAGATCGCGGTCCCGTCGAGGTTGAACGAGTAGCCCGTCGGGACCGTCACGCCCACCACAGGCTTGGACACGCCAAGGTGCTCCATCTTCGCGATGAGGCGCGGGAGCGCAGCCTCGGACGAGGACGTCGAGACGATGATGAGGTACTCGCGGGCGAGGTACTTCATGAGCCGGAAGATGTTCACTCCGGCGACGGCGCGCAGGAGGGTGCCGAGCACGACGACGATGAACAGGATGCACGTGATGTAGAACGCGATCATGAGCGTCAGGAGGCTCAAGACGGCTTTCCAGCCCGTGGCGCCGACGACGGCGGCGATCGCACCGAACGCGCCGATCGGGGCGACCCACATGATCATGATGAGGATGCGGAACACGAGCGTCTGCGCCTGGCGGATGAAGTCGAGGAGCAACGCGCCGGTCTTGCCCATGCGCTGGAGCGCGAAGCCGACGAGGAGTGCAACGAAGAGCGTCTGGAGGACCTGGCCCGACGTGAGCGAGGAGATGAGCGTGTTCGGAATGATCCCCAGCAGGAAGTTGGTCGTGTCCGTGGCCTCGGGAGCCTTGTACGTCGCATCCTTGAGGTTGAGGCCCGCGCCCGGGTGGACGATGTTGCCGACCACGAGGCCGATGCCGAGAGCGAACGTGCTCATGATGATGAAGTACCCAAGGGCGAGACCGCCGACCTTGCCGACCGTCGTCGCCTTCGCGATCGAGCCGATGCCGAGCACGATCGTGCAGAAGATGACCGGCGCGATCATCATCTTGATCAGGTTGACGAACGCGTCGCCGAGCGGCTTGAGGTTGGCCGCGAAGCCGTCCTTGCCGGGGAAAACAAGGCCGACGACGACGCCGAGCACCACCGCGACGATGACGGCGATGTACAGCCAGTGGGTGCGATCGGCCTTCTTCTTCGCCGGCTGCTCCGCCGGCGCCAGGGGCACGGTTGCCATGGATCCTCTTCCTCGAGTCTGTCCGCGTCCTCGGTGACCGCGGCCATCCCACCTTCCCGTACAGTGTGAGAAAGGCCACGGTTGCGGTCATATTGGTCGCACACACTGTGATTGCACCGGGCGAAGGAGGACTGAGGCGCTTGCGGCACGTGAGCCTTGCGCGAAGGCTGTTCCTCCTGCTCGTCTTCGCGGTCGTGCTCTTCACGGCGTTCATCGCCACGGCGTTCTTCCTCGACGCGCGGGATCTGCTCCACCAGGCCGCCGGCAAGCGGACGCTCTCCGCGTCGGAGGCCATCGCGAACAGCCCATTCGTCGTCAGCGCCGCCCTCGGCGCCGCACACACGGACCCCTCGGCGCTCCTGCAGCCCTACGCCGCCAAGGTCAGCTCCGACGGGGGCCTCGACTTCATCACGATCATGGCGCCCGATGGAACGCGCTGGACACACCCGAATCCCGCCGAGATCGGCGGCAAGTACATCGGCTCGACGGCACAGGCGCTGGCCGGGCAGGCGTACACCGAGACCACGACGGGGACGCTCGGGCCCTCCGTGCGGACCATCGTCCCGATCAAGGATCCCGGAACCGGGCGCGTCGTCGGGATGGTCGCGACGGGCGTGACCGTCACGAACCTCGATGTCGCGCTCTCGTCGCGCATCCCCGCGTTGCTCGCGATCGCCGTCGTCATCCTGATCCTCGGCTCGTTCGGCGCGAGGCTCCTCGAACGGCGTCTCGAGGCGGCGACCCATGGCTACGGACTCGAGCAGCTGAGCCAGCTCTTCGCATACTACGAATCGGTCCTCCACTCGGTGCGAGAGGGCGTGGTGATGGTGAGCCCGCGGCGGCGGCTCGTGATCCGGAACGACCAGGCCTCCGAGCTCCTGGGCCTCCCGGCCGCCGACGCCGACGCGCCCCCTCCCCTGCTCGACGACCTCGACCTCCCCGAGAGCCTGCGAGAGCTGCTCGCGAGCGGCCGCACGGCGCACGACGAGCTCCACCTCACCAAGGACCGCGTGCTCATCGTCAATCAAGAGCCCGCCTCGGGCCCATCCGGCCGCCGCGCGCGGCCGCTCGGCTCTGTCGCGACCCTGCGCGACCAGACCGAGATCGAGACCCTCGGTTCCGAGCTCGCGACGATGCGCACTCTCTCCGACGCGCTCCGCAGCCAGACGCATGAGCACGCCAACCGGCTCCACACGATCGTCTCGCTCCTCGAGCTCGGCCGGACCGAGGAAGCGCTCGCGTTCGCCACCGACGATCTTGCGCTCAGCCAGGCACTCGCCAATGAGCTCGTCGTCGCGGTCCACGAGCCTGTGCTCGCCGCCCTCGTCATGGGCAAGTCGGCCCAGGCCCACGAGCGCGGCGTGCAGCTCGACGCCGAGGCCAGCGGACGCCTCGAGGCCGCGGGCCTCGAGCCCAAGCATCTCGTCACCATCGTCGGCAACCTGCTCGACAACGCGATCGACGCCGCGGCGGGCGGCGACGCTCCCAAATGGGCCGCGCTCGAGATCCATGAGGAGAACGGCGCCGTGGTCATCGAGGTCTCGGACTCGGGTCCCGGAGTGCCTGCCGCGGAACGCGAGCGCGTCCTCCAGTTCGGCTACTCGACCAAGCCCCACGGCTCGGCGGGCCGCGGGCTCGGACTCGCCCTCGTGCGCCGCTCGGTCGAGGCCTTGGGCGGGACGCTCGGCGTCGCGGGCGACCGCGGCGCAGTCTTCACCGTCGCGATTCCCGCGCGGGCACGCGGCACGGACAGGACCGCCCCACAGGAACCCTCAAGGGAAGGAGAACCGTGACCGAGCTGCGCGTCCTCGTCGTCGAGGACGAGCCTATCGCCGCCGCCGCGCACGCGGCCTACGTCGGCAGGCTCACGGGCTTCACGCACGTCGGGACGGCGCACGACGGCGCGTCGGCCCTGCGTCTGGCGGCGGAGCTCGCCGCGGCCGGCACGCCGCCGGACCTCGTGCTGCTCGACATGAACCTGCCCGACCTGCACGGCCTCGACGTCGCACGGCGGCTCCGCGCTGCCGGCCACCATCCGGACATCCTCGCGATCACGGCCGTGCGGGAACTGCCCGTCGTGCGGAGGGCGATCTCGGCCGGCGTCGTGCAGTACCTCATCAAGCCGTTCACGTTCGCGGCGTTCGCCGAGCGGCTCGAGCACTACCGCCAGTTCCGGGCCTCGCTCGCCGGCCCCGACGGCACGGCGTCGCAGGACTCCGTTGATGAAGCGCTCGCGGCGCTGCGCGCGCCGGTCGGCACCCCGCTGCCGAAGGGGCTTTCCCCGGAAACGCTCGAGTCGATCCGGGCGTTCGTCCGCGAACGCGGCGCGCCCGTCTCTGCCACCGAGGTCACGGACGCCGTCGGGGTCTCACGCGTCACGGCCCGTCGCTACCTCGAGCACCTTGCCGACGCCGGGGTCCTCACGCGCTCGGCCCGCTACGGCACGCCGGGCCGTCCCGAGAAGGAATACCGCTGGGCGGGCTGATTCCGCACGAAGCTTTTCGCGTCCGCACTGCCCTCTGAGTCGGCGCAGGAATACCGTTAAATCGAGGGGTCTGAACGTGGTAACACCCCCTCGTGAGCGGACAGGAGAGCCACATGAATACCGAAGCACCTGGGTCCGCGGCTGAGGCCGAAGCCTTCGGCACCGCCGCGAGGACAGTGGACGTTGCCGCGCTTCCCGACGGATCCGGCAACGACCGAGACGACGACGAAGCCGACGACGAGCGCTTCGACGCCGGATAGCCGCACCGTTAGGACCCATTCCGTCGTCCAGGAAATCCGTCGTCCAGGAAAGAGGACCGCGCCATGACCCACAGCGTCGACTATGGCAATACCGAGGACGACGACCTCACCGAGCCCCTCGACGGCCGCGACAGCCAGGCACCCGAGGGTTCGTCGGACAATCCCGAACTCCTCGACGAGGTCGATCCGCTCCACAACCCCCGGCGGCTCATCGAGCTCAACGCCTAATCAGTGGCCCCGACCCCCGCCGGCCACCTCGGCTACGACTGACGGCGCCGCGGGAGGGCCGGCCGCGCGGCCGGCCCTCCCGCCCCGGGCGTCACCTCGCTCAGGCCCCTCGCGCGGCTGACGCGAGCCCCGCGCCGTTGGGCGCGCCGAGGCCCGAACACGCGTCCCAGCCGGGAGCCGCCGTGTAGCCCTTCGTGGGTGGCTGCGAGTTCGCCGCGGCGATGGCGTTCGTGCCGGACGTGATGTCCCTGAACGCGGACGCCGACCGAGCGTACAGCCACGCGTTGTCGAGCCGGAGCGTGCCGCCCGAGAGCTCGCGGAGCCTCGCGGTGAGACCGCTCCACAGGGGCGCGACGGCGCTCGTGCCGCCCACGACCGCGGACCGCCCGTTGACGTAGATCTGGTATCCAGTGAGGTTGTCGGCGTCTCCCGCGACGTCCGGCACGCCACGACCCACGTGATGCCCCGGGTTGACCGACGGCGGGACGTTGCGCCCCTGCTGCCACAACGGGACGGCGAAGACATCGCTCACGCCGCCGCCCGTGGCCCAGCCGTTGTTGTCGTTCCACACCGTTTCGGCGGAGATCGTGCCTCCCGCGGCCTCGAGCCTCGTCCCGCCGCATCCCGTCGCGTTCGGACTCGACGCGGGGAAGTCGGTGTGGGCCCGCCCGTCGTAGGCAGGATTCCTGACAACGATCCCGTTCTGCCGGATGGTCTGCGGTTCGTCGGCGGAGCCGTGGTCGCCCGCGGCGACCATGACGGAGACGCCCATCGCGCGGGCATCCGCGAAGAGCCCGTCGAGGGCGGTCATGGTCTGGGCGGTCCAGAAGCGCTCGGGGGCTCCCCAGCTGATGGAGATGACGCTGGGCTTGTTGACGGTGTCATGGATCGCTGCCGCGGCGGCGTCGATGAAGCCCTGGTCGGTGTTCGGGGCGAAGTAGACCGCGATCGCGGCCTTGGGCGCGACGGCGCCCACGACGTCGATGTCGAGCACGACTTCGACGTCGGCCGGGTCGCCGGGGCTGTTGGCGGCGCCGTCGACGCCGACCGCAACGACCTTCGGCGTCTGCAGCCCGAGCGACGAGAAATAGGCGTCGAGGTCGGACTGCAGGAAGCCGCCGCCGAATTCGAGGATGCCGACGGACTGCCCCGTTCCGTCCGTGCCCGATGGGAACCCGTACAGATTGGCCACCTCGATCGGAGTGAACGACTTCAAGGCGGTGGGCGCCGCGGTGGCCCCCTCGGGCAGTTCCTCCGTGACGGCGACGAAATGCGGGCGCACCTGCGGGCGGGAGTCGAGCCCGATGACGGCTTCCACAATCCCGTCGAGGCCCGCGGGCACCGTGAGCGCGCCTTCGCGCCCTCGGAAGAGGACGCCGTCGCGCTCGTAGTAGGCGAGGCTCACACCGAAGGCGGCGGACATCGCGGAGGCCGGGCCGCGAAGCTTGACAAGCCGTGCCGCGTCGATCCGCTCGGATATTTCGAGGCCGTGGTCGGCTGCGAACCCGGCGACGGCGTCGACGTCGCCCGGCGACGCCGCGAACGACGCCGCGGCCTCCTCACGGCTCACGGCCTCACCTTGCGTGCCTTCCGGTCGCGCGCCCGGCGGCCGGCGGAGCACCACGGTGACCGTCAGTACTTCGTCGGGTTGGACCGGGCCCCGGGGCTCAACGCCGCCCAGGGGCTCCCGCTCGCTCCCGCGCAGTGTGACGCGGGGACTGCTTTCATCGGCCACGACTACCACCCTCTCACTGGGTTTGGGGATCCACTCGCGATTCTAGGAGCCGCATGCCATGACCAGGTATGGGTGCGTGACTGGTTTTTCACCCCGGTGCTCCCCGGCGGTCACTTCTGTGACCGTAGTGGTCGATCGCGGGGCAGCGACCTGGCGTAGGCTGCACACGTGCGTGCCGAACTGAGTGCGCCCGTCGCGGGAATCCTGCTGGCCGCAGGCGCAGGGCGCCGCTTCGGGGGCCCGAAAGCCCTTGCGTCGAGCCCCGAGACGGGCAGCTGGCTGCAGCGGGGCGTCGAACTGCTCACGGCCGCGGGCTGCGCGCCCGTCGTCGTGGTGCTCGGAGCCTCGGCTGACGAGGCCCTGGCACTTCTCCCCGACGATCCGCGCGTCGTGCCGATCGTCGCCGAGGGCTGGGCCGAAGGCGTCGGAGCCTCGCTTCGAGCGGCGCTCGAGCTCCTCGCCGGGCGGCACAGGACCATCGTCGCGGCGCTCGTCACGCTCGTCGATCTCCCCAGGCTCGACGGCGAGGCCCTCGCACGGGTCGCGGGCGGCGCCGTCGGGCCCTCCTCGCTGCGCCGGGCCATCTACGGCAACACGCCTGGGCATCCGGTCCTGATCGGCAGGGAGCATTGGGGGCCTTTGGGCGCCATTCTGGCCGGCGACGTCGGCGCAGGACCCTATCTTCGAGCCCACGCCGCAGAGCCTGTTGACTGCACTGGTCTCGGAGGAGACGAAGACATTGATCGCCAAAGCGGCTCGGACGGGTAAGCTGGATACGTAGTTGAAGTGTTTCGCAGAATCTTGGCGATACTGGCCTCCGCCGGAGGCTGTGTGTTGACTCTGATGGGCGGGTACGGACACGACTGCGCACGCACCCCGAAGGTCGGGGTCGGCAACGTCCCAGGAGGACAGCATGGCAACAGGAACCGTCAAGTGGTTCAACGGCGAAAAGGGCTTCGGCTTCATCGCTCCCGACGACAACACCGATGACGTCTTCGTGCATTTCACGGCGATCGAGTCGAAGGGCTTCCGCGAGCTCCAGGAAGGCCAGAAGGTCGAGTTCGAGACCCAGCAGGGTCCGAAGGGCCTCCAGGCCGCGAAGGTTCGCCCCCTCTGACGAGCTTTGGCAATACCCCGGAAGGGCCGGCCACGGTGTGGCCGGCCCTTCCGCTGTTCTGCCCGCGCGCCGGAGGCCCGGAGTCAGTGAGCCGCTCGCGGCCCGCCGCCGCTGCGGGATACTTGAACGCAGCACGCAGTCCGGCCGCACCGAGGCCGGACAGGATTTGATGGCCGGGGGCTCCGTGGGGAACAGCGCACGCACGCCGCGCCTGCGGCGCGGTCCGCTGCGGGCGGTCCTGCTCGTTGGAGGCGCCACGTCGCTTGTCGTCCTGCTCTCGGTCGCCGGATCCACCCTTGTCTCGACGCGGGAGCGGCTCGTCGTCATCGGCGACTCGCTCAGCACGGGGCTGGGGTCCTCCGCCACCGATTCGTGGCCGGTGCTCGTCGAGCACGACGAAGAGACACACCTCGACCAGTTCGAGGTCGTGAACGCGGCCCAGAACGGGAGCGGCTACGTCACGCCCGGCGACGACGACGGAACCTTCATGACCGAGGTCACGCAGTACGTGACGCCCGAGGCGAAGGTCGTCCTGTTCTTCGGTTCGGACAACGACGTCGGAAGCACCTCGGAGCAGATCAGGGAGGCGGCCAAGAGCACCTTCGAAGCGGCGCGCGCGAAGGCGCCGAACGCCAGGATCATCGTCGTCGGCCCGCCGTCGTACACGCTGAACCCCGACGGCGAACTGCTCGAGGTCCGCGATGCGCTGCGCTTGGCCGCCTTCCAGACCCATTCGACGTTCGTCGACCCGATCGCCGAGGGCTGGATCGCGGACCATGTCGACGAGCTCATCGGCCCCGACGGCGAACACCCGAACGCGGCCGGCCACCTCCGCCTCGCCCAGCTCATGGAGAATGTGCTGAACCGCTGACGCGCCTCGGATCAGCCGACGAGGGTCTCGGCCGCCTCGTCCATGTGGTCGAGGATCTTCTGGCGGGCGACGGCGGTGTCCCCCGACTCGATCGCGTCCACGATCTCGCGGTGACGGCCGATGCCCATGTTCCTCGTGGCCCGCTCCGCGCCTGCGAACATGATGGACATGCGGATCGATCCTTCGAGCGACTCCCAGGAGTGCACGAGGGTCTCGTTCCCGCCGAGGCGGCACAGGAGCCGGTGGAACTCGAGGTCGGCCTCGATGCGGTCGGCGAAGCTGGCCTCCGCCGAGTCCTCCATGACCTCGATGGCTGCACGGAGTTCCCCAACCGTACGCGCGCGGCGCGGCTGCTCGATCAGGGTGCGGGCCGCGAGCGATTCGAGGGCGCCGCGGACCGCGAAGATATCGCGGATCTCCTTGGCGTCGAGATGCCGGACGCTCAGGCGCCCACGCGGCCCGGCCGAGACGAGCCCTTCCTGCTGGAGCTGGCGGAGCGCCTCGCGGAGGGTGCCGCGGCTGATCTGGAGCATCTCGGAGAGTTCGGTTTCCACGAGGTGTCGGCCGGGCTCGAGGTCGCCGGACGTGATGGCGCGGCGCAGCGCGACGAGGGCCTGCTCACGCAGGCTTGTCTTCTCGAGCCCCAGCAGGGCAGCGGTCGCGGTCATGCGCCCTCCTGTTTGTCGACCGTCACGAACGCAACGGTAGTGTCAACTGTCATCATAGGCGCGCCGGGGCCCCGCCCAGCCCCCGGGCGGGGGCCGCGGGGGGCGCCCCCCGCCCCCCCCCCCGGGGGGGCCGCCCGCCCCGGCGCTCCTCGCCCGGTGTAGTTCAGCCCAGCTCGGCGAGGACCCGCTCGACGATCCGGTCGTGGGAGAGCCCGTACCTGTGGTGGAGCGTCGGCAGCGCGCCCGCGTCGAGGAACTGGTCGGGAAGGCCGATCGGCACGACGCGGCGCGCCTCTCCCCTGCGGACGAGCGCGGACGCGACGGTCTCGAACAGCCCGCCGACCACGGTGTGGTTCTCGAGCGTGACGGCGAGGCGGTCGCCCGCGAGCTCGCGCAGGACCGTCTCCTCGTCGAACGGCTTGAGCGTCGGCGTATGCACGACGGCGGCGTCCACGTGGTGCGCCGCGAGCGCCTCAGCCGCCTGGAGGGCCCGCATCGTCATGAGTCCCGACGAGACGAGGACGACGTCGCGCCCGCCCCGGAGGACCTTCGCCTTGCCGAGTTCGAACGAGTAGTCGTACTCGTCAAGGACCGAGGGCACCTTGCCCCGGAGGAGCCGCAGATACGTCGGGCCGGGGGCAGCTGCGAGCTGCGGCACCGCCTGGGCGATGTCGACGGCGTCGCACGGGTCCACGATCGTGAGGTTCGGCATGCCCCGGAAGATCGCGACGTCCTCGGTGGCCTGGTGGCTCGGCCCGTACCCCGTCGTGAGCCCCGGCAGCCCGCCGATGATATTGACGTTGAGCTCGGGCTCGGCGATGTCGAGGCAGATGAAGTCGTACGCGCGGCGGGCGGCAAAAACCGAATACGTCGTCGCGAACGGGACGAGGCCCGCCTGGGCCATGCCAGCCGCAGCCCCGAAGAGAAGCTGTTCGGCCATGCCCATCTGGAAGTACCGCCCGGGGTGACGCTCGGCGAAAACGTGCAGGTCGGTGTACTTGCCCAGGTCCGCCGTGAGCCCGACGATGCGCTCGTCCTGCTCGGCAAGTTCCGCGAGCGCGTGACCGAACGGCGCGGGAGCGGTCCGTTGGCCGGGGTCGGCGAACGAGGCGATCATCGCCGAGGTCTTGAGCCTGGGCGCGCCGTGTGCCGTCGTCGTCATGGGGACACCTTCTCTCCGGCCTGTTCCGCGGCTGCGCCCGCGTACCCCACCGCGAGCTGCTCGCGGCACACGGCCCACTCGTGCTCTTCGATCCGCATGAAATGCGCCTTCTCGCGCTCCTCGAGCAGCTGGACTCCTCGGCCCACCCTCGTGTCGCACAGGATCACGGACGGTGCTCCGTGGCCGTCGCCGTCGGCTGCGCCGTGGCCTTCTGCCCGGGCAGCGATCGCGTCGAACGCTGCGAGGAGCGCTCCGACGTCGTTGCCGTCGACCCGCTCGACGTGCCAGCCGCACGCGGCCCACTTCTCGGCGACCGGCTCCGTGCGGAGCACGCCCGCCGTGGGCCCGTCCGCCTGGAGCGCGTTGATGTCGACGACGGCGGTGAGCCGCCCGAGGCCGTGATGGGCGGCGCCCATCGCGGCCTCCCATGTCGAGCCCTCGTCAAGTTCGCCGTCGGACAGGAAATTGAGGACGCGCGCGGCGTTGCCCCGCGCGCGCAGTCCCAACGCGAGGCCGACGGCGATCGCGAGGCCGTGCCCGAGGGAACCGCCCGAGATTTCCATGCCGGGCGTGTACGTCGACATGCCGGACATCGGGAGACGCGACCCGTCGGAGCCGTAGGTCTCGAGCTCGTCAACGGGGACGATACCCGCCTCCGCGAACGCGGCGTAGAGCCCGATCGCGTAGTGCCCGGTCGAAAGGAGGAAGCGGTCGCGCCCGTCCCACGCGGGGTCCTCGGCGCGGTACGTGAGCTGGTCGGCGTAGACGGCGGCGAGGATGTCCGCCGCGCCGAGAGCCTGGCCCACGTAGCCCTGCCCCTGCACCTCGCCCATCGCGAGCGCGTGCTGGCGGATGCGGTAGGCGGCTGCCTCGACGGCCTCTCGGCGGCCCGCCGCCACCTCGGCCCTCATGCGCTCACCGGATGAGGGGTGGCCGCTGACGCCTCCTCGGCGGCCTTGCGCTCGCGCTTCCCCCACGTCTCGCGGGTGGCGATCGCGGCCCACAGGCCGATCGCGCCGTACACGCTGAACAGGAGCGCCGGGCCGAGCCAGCCGAGCGCGACGAACAGGATCGTCGTGATGAACGGCGTGAAGCCGGAGACCATGGCGGAAATCTGGTAGGCCAGGGACGCGCCGGAGGAGCGGGTGTTGGCGCGGAAGAGCTCGGGGAACCACGCACCCTGGACCCCCGCGAGGGAGTTCTGGCACACGGCGTACGAGATGACGATCGTCGCGATCACGAAGAAGAACAGGCCCGTGTTCACGAGGAGGAACATGGGCACCCCGAACAGCACGGCGAACGTGCAAGACCAGAGGTAGACGGGGCGGCGCCCGATCTTGTCGGTCAGCCGAGCCCATGCGGCCGTCGCGAAGATGCCGATGGCCGAGGCGATGCACAGCGCCACGAGCGTCTGCGTCTTGTCCGCAAGCTTGGCGCTGTTGAGGTACGAAATCATGTACGTGATCGAGACGGCGTAGCCCGCGGTCTCGGCGATGCGCAGGCCGATGCCGCGCAGGATGTTGCGCCAGTCGTTCTTGACGACGTCGACGATCGGCGCCTTCGTGAGGGCGCCCGCGTCCTTGACGTCCTCGAAGACCGGGGACTCGGGCACCTTCGAGCGGATGACCAGGCCGACGGCGACGAGGACAATGCTCGCAAGGAACGGGACGCGCCATGCCCACTGGTCGCCGAGGCCCACGCTCGCGAGGAAGGTCAGGTTTGCCAGGAGCAGGCCGACGGGGAAGCCCGACTGGACGATCCCGGTGAACTTCCCCTTGCTCTTCCACGGCGCGTGCTCGTACGCCATGAGGATGGCGCCGCCCCATTCGGCGCCGAACGCGATGCCCTGGATGATGCGGACGGCCACGAGCAGCGACGGAGCGAGTAGGCCCACCTGCGCGTAGGTCGGGAGAAGGCCGATCGCGAACGTCGCGAGGCCCATGACGATGAGCGAGGCGACGAGGACCGGCTTGCGGCCCAAACGGTCGCCGAGGTGACCACCGATGAAGCCTCCGAGCGGCCGCGCAGCGAAGCCGACGCCGAGCGCTGCGAAGGAAGAGAGCGTTGCGGTGACGGGATCGGCGTTCGGGAAGAACGCCTTGCTGAAATAGAGGGCGGCGGCGGTGCCGAAGCCGATGAAGTCGTAGGTTTCGATGACGGCGCCCACGCTGGAGCCGATGGCCACACGGCGCGCGTCTCGGGTTCCGTGGACCGGGCCGCGCAGGGCCAGAGCCTCGTTGCTCATTGCTGTTCCTTCCAAGATCGACGGGCCTCGCGGGGAAGACTTCCCCCTCGGTCGCTGTCGACAGTCAACATAATAAGCCAGTGTGCGGCGGGACACAGATTGGTGTCAACCGTCAACTATTAGAGTTGACTGTCAACAGTCAACGCTCGTAAGGTGTTATCCAGCTCACCTCTCCCATCCATCGACTGCTCCGCAACTGTCGTTCTGAGAGCTCAAAACGACAGTTGCGGAGCAGTCGATCCCCGGCATTGGAAGGCCACCGTGCGGAAAAGGACCCCATGATGTACCACTCCCGGCTCGGCTGTTCGTCGATCAGCTTCCGCCACCTCGATCTCCCCTCGGCGCTCGCCACGATGGCGGGTGCAGGCTTCGAGGAGATCGACCTCGGCGCACTGCCCGGCGTGTGCGACCACGTCCCCTACACGCTCGATCGCGAAGCTGTGGCTGCGGTCTCTGCCGACGTGGCACGCAGTGGCCTGCGCGTCCGATCGGTCAACGGCGATATCGGCGACCTCAACGCGCCTCTCAGCCCGGAGGCGCGCCGCGAACGCCGCGAGCACCTCGACCGGCTGCTCGATCTCGCCGAAGCTGTCGAGGCCGAGGCGCTCGTGCTCCCGTGTGGCGCCCTCGACCACGAACCGGTCGCAAGCCTGGACGCGGACCTCGACCTCGTCGCGGCGGAACTCTCCACGGCCGCCGAGGCGGCGGCCGCGCGCGGCCTCGGCCTCTGGACCGAGTCGCTGCACGTCCTGCGCCTGAGCTGGAACCTCGACCGCGCGCTCGCGCTCTCCGAGCGGCTCGACGGCACGGGCGTTCGGCATGTGCTCGACTCGAGCCACGCGGTCGCCTCGGGCGGCGGCTTCGAAGCCGCTGCCCGCGCGCTCGGGCCCCGCATCGCCCACGTCCACCTCCGCGACGCCGTCCCCGGCGACATCCACCGCAGCATCGGGGCGGGCGACGTCGATTTCGCGGGCGGGCTCGGGGCGCTCCGCGAGCTCGGCTATGACGGCCATTTCACGCTCGAGCTCGAGACGCGGGACCTCACCCACGACGAGCGTCCGGCCGCCGCGGCCAAGGCAGCGAGCTTCATCAGCGGCCTCATCTGAATCCCGCCACCCCCGGCCCACCCCCAAGAGCCAGCCCCACGAAACGACCAGCAAGGAACCACGTATGAGCACCACACAGCGCAGCATCCAGCGCACCGCCGTCCTCACGGGCGCCACGTCCGACCGCGGCATCGGCCTCGCGACGGCCCGCCGCTTCGCCCGCGAAGGCTGGGGCGTCGTCGTCCTCGATCTTGACGGCGAGAAGACCGCAAAGGTCGCCCAGGAGATCGCGAACGAGTTCAACGTCCCGGCGTTCGGCCACGAGACCGACGTCGCGGACGAGGCCTCGGTCGCGGCCGCGCAGGCCGCTGTCGCGGCGGAGACCGCCGCCGGCCGCCTCCCCGTGATTGGCGCCCTCGCGAACATCGCGGGCATTACGTCCCCCGTCCCGTTCCTCGAGACGGACCTCGCCCTCTGGAACAAGGTCATGGCCGTCAACGCGACGGGCACGTACCTCGTGACGAAGGCGTTCCTCCCGGCCATGATCGACGCCGGCTGGGGCCGGATCGTCAACATGTCCTCCGTCTCCGCCCAGCGCGGCGGCGGCGTGTTCGGCCGCGTCCCCTACTCCTCCGCGAAGGCAGCCATCCTCGGCTTCACGAAGGCGCTCGCGCGCGAGATCGCCCCCACGGGCGTGACCGTCAACGCCATCACGCCGGGCGCCGTGGACACGAACATCCGCGTGGGCAGCACCGACGAGCAGGAAGCCGCGATCGCTCGCGACATCCCTGTGGGCCGCACCGCGTCCACGGAGGAGATCGCCGCCGTCATCACGTGGCTCTCCTCCGAGGACGCCGCGTACCTCACGGGCACCACGGTGGACATCAACGGCGGAAGCCACATGCACTGACGCCCCCGGGCGCCAGTGCAGGCAGACACAGTCGAAGGAGACATCCATGACGCACATCGCCAACAATCCCGCCGACTTCGCCGACGAGGCCCTCGACGGCTTCTGTGACGCATACGCGAGCCTCGTCGAGCGCGTCGAGGGCGGGGCCGTTCGCCGCTCCCGGCCCGCGCAGCCCAAGGTCGCCGTCCTGCTGGGCGGCGGCTCGGGCCATTACCCCGCCTTCGCCGGGCTCATCGGCGCGGGCTTCGCCGACGGTGCGGTCGTGGGCAACATCTTCACGTCGCCGTCCGCGCAGCAGGCCGCTTCCGTAGCCCGGGCCGCCGATTCCGGGGCCGGCGTGGTGTTCGCGTACGGCAACTACGCGGGAGACGTCATGAACTTCGGCGTGGCCACGGAGCGCCTGCGCGCCGAAGGAATCCGCGCCGAGAACGTCGTCGTGACGGACGACGTCGCGAGCGCGCCGCCCTCCGAACTCGAGCGGCGTCGGGGCATCGCCGGCGACTTCACGGTGTTCAAGGTCATGGGCGCCGCGGCCGAGTCGGGTGCCGACCTCGACGAGGTCGTCCGTCTGGGCCGCAAGGCCAACCACGCCACGCGGACGCTCGGCACCGCGTTCGCGGGCTGCACGTTCCCGGGCGCCGAGCATCCGCTGTTCTCGCTCCCCGAAGGTTTCATGGGCCTCGGGCTCGGCATCCATGGCGAGCCCGGGCTCAGGGACCTCCCGCTCCCCCGCGCCGAGGACCTGGGCCGGGAGCTCGTCGCCGGGGTGCTCGCGGAGCGCCCGGAAGGCGCGGGCCGCCGCGTCGTGGTGATCCTCAACGGCCTCGGCAGCACGAAGGCCGAGGAGCTGTTCGTCCTGTGGCGCACGGTCGCACCGCTTCTGCGCGACAGCGGGCTCGAGCTCGTGGCGCCCGAAGTCGGCGAGCTCGTCACGAGCCTCGACATGGCGGGCGTCTCCCTCACGCTCATGTGGCTCGACGAAGAACTCGAAGAGCTGTGGCTCGCGCCCGCGGAAACCCCGGCGTACCGCCGCGGCGCCGTCGTCCGGAACGAGCGCCCGGCCACCGCGGAGCCCCCCGTGGTCCGCTCCGCCGGGGTCGCGGGCGCCCGCGACGTGAGCGAGGCGCGACTCGCGAGCGCCGCGTCGCGGGAGTACGCGGCGCAGTGCCTCGCCGCCCTGGCCGCGGCGCAGCGCACGCTGCACGAGCTCGAGCCCGAGCTCGGCGCGCTCGACGCAGTCGCGGGCGACGGCGACCATGGTCGCGGGATGGTTCGCGGCGTCGACGCCGCGGTTGCGGCGGCGCAGGACGCCGCCGCGGCAGGGAGCGGCGCGGGTTCGCTCCTCGCCGCCGCGGGCGACGCGTGGGCCGACAAGGCCGGTGGCACCTCGGGCGTCCTGTGGGGCGCGGGTCTGCGCGCATGGGGCGAGACCCTCGGCGACGACGCGCGGCCCGACGACGGCGCGCTCGCGGCGGGCATTGCAGCGTTCGCGGGGCGCATCCTCGCCTTGGGCGGCGCCCAGCCAGGCGACAAAACCCTTGTCGACGCCCTCGCCCCGTTCACCGCAGAGCTGAGCGCCGCCGTCGAACGCGGCCTGCCGCTTGGCGAGGCGTGGACGACGGCGGCGGACGCTGCGGCGAGCGCCGCGCAGTCCACCGCCGAGCTGCGCCCGCGGAAGGGACGCGCACGTCCCCTCGCGGAGAAGAGCGTCGGCACCCCGGACCCCGGCGCGATCTCGCTCGCGGCAGTGTTCGCGGCCATCGGGCCGGAACTCGACCCCCAGACCGCGACAGCGGCCCACTGACCCGAAAGGCAGAGAACAATGACCGGACTGAGGATTGTGCTCGGCTCAGACGAGGCGGGCGTCGACTACAAGGACGCGGTCGTCGCGGACTTCGAGGCCGATCCGCGCGTAGCGGAGGTCATCGACATCGGCGTGCACCGAGGCGACGACGACTTCGAGAAGCCGTATCCGTACGTGGGGCTGGCAGCGGGGCAGCTCATCAAGGACGGGCAGGCCGACCGGGCGATCCTGTTCTGCGGCACGGGCCTGGGCGTCGCGATCGCCGCGAACAAGGTCGAGGGAATCCGCGCCGCGACGGCCCACGACTCGTTCTCGGTGGAGCGCTCGGTGCTGTCCAACAACTGCCAGGTGCTCGCCATGGGACAACGGGTCGTGGGCCTCGAGCTCGCGCGACGGCTCGCGAGGGAGTGGATCGGCTACACGTTCGATCCTTCGTCAGCCTCCGCCGCGAAGGTCAAGGTCCTCACGGACTACGAGGGCTGCTGAGGGCGAGCACGCGGGGCGCACGGCTGACCCGGGCGCCCCTGCGCTGCTACGCCCCCTGGCGCCAGCTGAACTGCGGATCGAAGCCAAGGAGCCGGCGAGCCTTGTCGATGCCGAGCATCGTCTCGTGCTCGCCGAGTTCCTTGGTCACGCGCACCTTCGGGAAGACCTCCGCGGCGAGCCCAGCCGAGGAACGGCTCATGACCGTGTCCGCGGCCGCGATGATATACGCCTCGAAGCCCGGCCGGGCCGCGAGAACGGCCTTCTCGATGGCCTGTGCGCCGTCCCGCGCGTCGATGTAGCCCCACAGGTTCCATTTGCGCGCGCGGGCATCGGCGTCGAACGACGGGAACTGCGCATAGTCCGCGGGCACCATGACGTTCGAGAAGCGGAGCGCCGAGACGCTCAGCTCGGGATTCCACCGGCACAGCTGGCGCGCCATCTGCTCCTCGAGATGCTTGACGAGCGAATACGTGCTCTCGGGCCGGGCCTCGTATTCCTCGTCGACGGGGATGTACGGCGGATCGATGTCGAAGGGCAGGCCCAGCACGGTCTCGCTCGACGCGTACACGATCCGATTGATGCCGAGCTTTCGCGACGCCTCGAAGACGCTGTAGGTCGAGAGCATGTTGTTGCGGAACGTCGCGGAGTCCGGGGCGAGGCCCGGGGCCGGGATCGCACCGAGGTGGACGACGGCGTCGATCCCGTCGTAGCGGTCGTCAACGCCGCCGAGGGCGTCGATCACCTGCCCGTAGTCGGCCAGGTCGGTCTGGATGAAGCCCCGGTCGCGCTCCCCTACGCGGTCGAGGTTCCACACCTCGTGGCCCGATGAGCGGAGATGGTCGACGGCGACCCGGCCGAGCTTCCCGCTCCCGCCGGTCAGTGCGATCTTCATGGAACACCCTTCCGGCCGCGTCCCGCGGCCTGTCAGACCTTTCGTCCTCCCTGCTTAGCAGAGTCGTGACGCGGCCGGAAGGTCGGACCACACAGCGATGGGGGTCCTGAGAATCCTACTCAGGCGACGGCCGCCTCGGCGCGCACGGACTCGAGCGCCCGCGCCCACAGGACGGTCTGGTCCAGAACGGGCAGGATCGACGCGGCCTGGAGTTCACTCGGCGCGAAATGCCCATCGCGGAAGTCCATGAAGAGCGAGAACATGCCGGTCTTCTGCACGTGGGCGATCTGGAGCTCGGAGAGGATCGCGCGCAGGTGCTCGACGGCTCGCACGCCGAACGCCGAGCCGTAGGAGACGATGCCCGCGCTCTTGTTGGCGAGCTCAGGCTTGAGATAGCTCAGCGCGTTGGCGAGCGCGGGCGAGACCGAGTGGTTGTACTCGGGGGTGATGAATACGTAGCCGTCGAACTCGCCCATTCGCGATGAGAACTTGGCGATGCCGGACGAGGACTGCTCGGGGGCGTGCTGGCCGAGGAGCGGGAGACGGTAGTCCGCGATGTCGACGAGTTCGAAGTCCGCGTCCGCGCGACGCTGGGCCTGAGCCAAAACCCATTCGGCTACCTCGCGATTCTTCCGGCCGTCTCGGGTGCTGCCCGTGACGATGGCGATCCTGGTCATGAGCTTCCTCCTGATTGACACATCAACTAAACTTGGGTGATTCAGGGATACACCCATATGATTGATGCGTCAAGTTTCATTGCGTTGAGAGTCGGGGGACCATGGAGGCACACACGTTCGAGGGCGGCGTCGGCACGCACGACGCGGCCGCTCCCCATGCAGCAGAAGCCCGCTGGCTCGATCCGCGCGAGCGCGAGGTATGGCTCGCCCTCCGTCATCTGCTCTGGGGACTCACACCCGCCGTCGACCGCCAGCTCCAGCGCGATTCGAGCCTTTCTGGGCCCGAATACTCCGTGCTTGCAACCCTTTCCGAGGACCCCGAAGGCGTGCTGCGCTCTGGCACCGCGGCGCGGACCCTCGGGTGGGGCCGCAGCCGCCTCTCCCACCTCCTGCGCCGCATGGAGGCCAAGGGGCTCATCTCCCGGGCATGCTCCGCGGACGACGGCCGCGGCCAGGACATCGCCCTGACCCCTGCGGGTCGCGCCGCGCTCGTCGAGGCGGCTCCCGGACACGTCGGCTTCGTGCGCAGCATCGTGTTCGATTCCCTCACGGAGGAGCAGCAGGAAGCACTGCGCGAGGCGTGCCAGCGCATCACCGCCGCTATCGAGGCCGAGGACGGCTGTGCCGCTGTGTTCGACGCCGACGGCGAGGCCTGCGAGGGCGAGTAGCCCCCGACACTGCCCCTCCCTAAGCGCCTTAGACTGACTCGGTGACTTGGCAGCGCACGTCAACGCAATGGTTCCGTCTCCCCGCCGGCCGCCTCTGGGCGGTCCTCGAGCGGCTTGACCGCTGGCCCGAGTGGAACACCGCCGTCGGCTCAGCCGCGGTCGTCGGCGCGCTGCGGGAAGGCGCCCCGGGGCACTACTCCCCCGCCCACCCCCTCATGGGCCCGCTGCATCGGCGCACCGCCCCCGCCTTCCGCGTCATCGCCGTCGAACCGGGGCGCCGTCTGGCCTTCCGCCAGCCGCAGCCGGGCGGCGGGCAGGACGTCGAGTGGACGCTTGAGGAACGGAACGGCGGCACCGAGTTCACGCAGCGGGTGACCCTCGACGGCCCGCTCGCCCAGCAGTTCGGGCTCACGGCAGGCGAGCCGCTCGTCCGCGGCTTCGCGGCGCAGTGCGCGCGCCTGTATCGGCTCGCGGCCCCCGTGGCGGAAGGCGAGCGCGCTCCGCTCACGGCCATCGCCGGGGGTTCAGGGTCCCTCGGCACATCGCTTGCCTCCGATCTCGTGTGCGACGGGCAGCGCGTCGTCCTCCTCACGCGGGCTCGGCGCCCCTCACCCTTCGAGCAGATCGCGTGGGACGGCCGGACGCCAGGCGCGTGGAGCGAGCGGCTCGGCGCCGAGCCGCGACTCAACCTCGTGAACCTCGCCGGGGTGAGCCTCGACATGCCGGGCACCCCCGAGAATCTCGCGAAGCTCGAGGCGAGCAGGGTCGAGCCCACGCGCGCCCTGGTCGAGGCGAGCCGCACGTGGGCACGGCCCGTCGAACGTTGGCTCCAGCAGAGCGCGGTCGGCATCTACGGCGATTCCTATGCCGAATCGGACGAAACCACACCGGCGCCGCAGGTCCCGGGGCTCGCGGCGGTCGTGCGCGCCTGGGAGGCAGCGTTCGACGGCGCGGCGGCCGGGCGGAGCGTCATCCTGCGGACGGGTGTCGTGCTCGCACGCGAGGCCGCGATCCTCGAGCGGCTCGCGGCCGTCGCGCGGCTCGGCGGCGGAGGCCCGCTCGGCACGGGCGAGCAGTGGTTCAGCTGGATCCACGAAGCCGACTGGAACCGTACGGCCCGCGCCGTGCTCGGCCTTACCACCGCTCCAGGCGAGGACGCGCTGGAACTGCCGGACGGCGTCGTCAACGCGACCTCGCCGTATCCCGTGCAGAATCGCGAGCTCATGGCCCACCTCCGGGAATTTGTCGGCATCCCCGTCGGGATCCCCGCGCCCGCGCCGCTCCTTCGCTTCGCCGCCGGCGTCCTGCGCACCAATCCCGACCTCGCCCTCGACAGCGTGCGGGCGGTGCCGGGCGTGCTCAGGGCCGCGCGGTTCGAGTTCCGCTACCCCCAGCTTTCGGGCGCGTTCCGCGAGATGCGCGCGTAGCCGACCCGGGCTGGCCGGTCGAGGCCTACTCGGCCGGTGGCGCCCCTTCCTCAAGCGAGACGGTGCCTTGCGAGCCGTCAACCGTGACCACTGTTCCGGTTCTGATCCGTTCAGTGGCCCCGACCACGCCGACCGTCGCCGGAATGCCGAATTCGCGAGCGACGACGGCCCCGTGGGACATGGCCCCTCCCATTTCCATCACCAAGCCCCCGGCGGTGAGGAAGAGCGGCGTCCAGCCCGGGTTCGTGGAGGGAGCCACAAGGATCTCCCCCGGTTCAAGCCGAGCGCCCTCGGGCGAGAGAATCACGCGGGCCGGCCCCGTCACGACCCCGGGCGATGCGGGCGTACCCGACAATTCCTTGCCGGCACGAACACCGAACATGGCTTCCGCGTCGCTTCCGTCGGAGAGCAGCACTCGCGGGATGTGCTTGCGCTTGCGTTCGCGCTCGAAGGCTGCCCGCCGCTCTGTGACGATCCCTGCGAGGTCGTCGCCGTCAACGGCACGCCTGGCCTCGGGGAATGTCAGGAAGAAGACGTCCGAGGGATCGGCGATGCGACCGCGTGCCGCAAGCTGCTCCCCGACGGGCTTCAGAAGCTCGCGAGCGGGGGTTGCCACGAGCCGAATGAGGTGGAATTTCGGCGCCTCCCGAGTGCCGATGAGGACGCGCACGCGGCGCAGCGCGAATCGGAGGACCATTCGCCGCGGTCCCCGGACGCGGTGGAGCAGGTTCTCAACCATCGCTTCAGCTTCGAGCGCGCTCGCAGCGAACTGAGTCCCAGGGTCGGGCACTTCGTCGCCGAGACGCACGTAGTTGGCGATGGCGCCCAGGAGATGTGTCGGGTCTTCTGACCAGCGCGGGGTGCCGATGTCTATTTCGCTGATGCACCGGAAGCCGTAGCGCGAAAGAAAGTCGGCCAGCTGTGTCTGGAGCGTGTCCGGAAGCGAGTCTGTGCGATAGGCCTCTGCGAGCTCGGCGGGCGACCGTTCCAGAAGCGCCTGCTTCGATGCGGCGTCCTCGCGGGCCGCCGCTCCGACCGACCAGAGGGCGAGGTCCATCTCCGTCGTCGGGTTCTCCGGGGCACCCCTCGTCACAGTTCTGATATCGTCGGCGCTCGCCCGACCGCGCAGAACACGGCCTGCCAGCCCCAGCGAGAGCATGGCGGGCGCGACGGTCCCCACGAAGCGTGGGAACATCCGCGGCGGGGCCTCCATCAAGAGCCTCTCGACGGCATCGAGGAAGCCGGTCGCGTCACCGTCCGCGGGTGCGTGGGGGGGCGAGATCGCCTCGAGGTCGCGCGCTAGGCGGAGCCGCGCGGAATCAGGCGACACGAGAGTGTGCAGGACCGCCAGAGGGACCCGAAGGCGTGCGAGAGGCTCGGCGATGCGCCGGATCGAAGCAAATCTCGAGCCCTCGCGGATGCTGAAGCGCGGATCCTTCGAAAGCTGAGAGAGGACGACCGAGCTGCGCGATTCGGCGACGCGCGCCACCAGCTTGAGCAATCGATGCCCTACCGGATCTCGCAGGGCGGTGGTGACGTCGATGTGGAAGCGCATAGCCGCGTCGGCGATCATCCTCGGCCCCGCAGCCGGATCCTGGACCCGGCCGCCGAACGCCTTCGACATCCCTGACCCGAGCAGCCGAAAGAACTGCATGCCCATGGGCGTGATCGGTTCGAAATACCCTTGAACCACGTTCGCGGAGAGGTAGACGCGAAGGTCACGAGTCGGATCTGGGGCCCCCTCCGGCACAGGGTACAGCGTCGTGATATTCCTCGATTGCACGAGCCAGAGCGCGCGCTCGGCGTCGAGCGCGAACTCGATGTCTTGCGGGGATCCGAAAAACCGCTCGACGCGGTCGCCGAGAAGGGCAAGCTCGACGAGTTCGGTGTCGGAGAGGACGGCAGCGGCGCCCTCGGCCGGTTCACGGCGGAGGACGGCCTGTGCGACCGTGTCGACAAGATAGTGGTCGGGGACGATGTCACCCGACACGAGGGCTTCACCGAGGCCGGCGGCAGCATCGACGGCGGCGCGCCGCCGGGTTCCGATCACGGGATCTGCGGTGAACAATACCCCCGCGGCAGACGCGTCCACCATCTTCTGGAGGACAACCGCGAGGGCGACATCCCGCCCGTCGATCGCATTCGCCCGCCGGTAGGCCACCGCGCGGTCGTTCCAGAGGGACGCCCAGCATTGGCGCACAGCATCGAGAACCGGTTCGTCGCCGACGACGCCGAGATAGGTGTCGTGCTGCCCGGCGAAGCTCGCGTCCGGCAAGTCTTCGGCTGTCGCCGACGATCGAATCGCAACCGGACCCGATCCCAGCGCGTGATACGCATCGAGCACGGCGTCGGCGATGATGCGAGGCACCGCTGCGGCGCGCAGCTTCGCGGCGGCACTTGCGGGACTATCGGGATTCGCATCGGCCTGAAGGGCTGCGATCCTATAGGCCTCGGTCGTGAGCACAAAGCCGTCAGGCACGGGAAATCCGGCCCGCGTGAGCTCGCCGAGATTGGCTGCCTTTCCACCCGCAAGGGCCACGGAGCCCGATGAGGGGTCCCTCAGGTCAACGATGAGACGGCCAGAGTCGCTCTCCATGCCCACAGCGTCCCACCAGGAATCGCGGTCCGGAAGGTCCAGTCCGCCCAGGCCGTCACCCCGCGGCGCTTCCCAGGCCCGCACGCGGCGGCCCACCGCGTGGCCGATCCCCCGCGCGGGCTACCACACGTGGGGCGCGGGGCGGCGGGTGCTCGGAAGGGCGTTCTCCTCGCGCCATCGGTGCAGGAATTCCGGGAGCTCGAGGCCGGCGGGCGGCCGCCCGACCTCAGCGAAGATCTCCTCGTTGCTCACTGGGCCGGCCGAGGAGACGAGCCGCGTCGCGACGTAGGCGCGCGCGTACACCTCGCCGCGCGCGACGATGCGCTGTTCGAAGTAGATGGCCCGCTCGTCGACCCCGATGATGCGGGACTCGATCATGTACTTCTGCCAGAGCGTCAGCGACTTGCGGAACGTGATGGTCTCGAGGTTCACGACCGGGCTCCATCCCCTGGCACGCATCCGATCCCACGCACCGGCCCGAACCATGAGGTCGAAGCGCCCAAGGTCCATGAGCGAGAAGTACATGCCGTTGTTGACGTGCATCGCGATGTCGATGTCTGTCGGGAGCACTCGGAGAGGGAGGGACGAGTCGCCCCACAGGCTCAGCTGCGGTCGGCGCCGCGATGTGACGAGCAGCAAAAGCGTGCGCAGAAGCAGGTGCATGCCCTCATGTTACTCGGGGGTAACCTTTGGTGTCGCCATCGCCGCAGCACCGGGACGAGCCGTTCGATGACGCTCGCGTCCTCGATAGTCGAAGCCACGGACCAGGGCGCGTTCGGTGAGATGCGGGCGTAATCGTCGACGCTCAGGCGGGGTCGCGCGAGGAGGTCGGATAGAACTTGCCGAACCTGTCCAAAAACAGGAACATGACGACGAATCCAGCCGCAGCCAGCAGCGGCCCAGCCCAGTAGGCGATCTCGGTTCCCCGCAGCAGCAGTGCGGCCGCAGCAAACGGCATTCCGGTCAGTCCCATGCCCGGAGTGGCCGTGGCAAATTTCCCTTGGATGTGCCGCCCGATCTGCCCGTAGTAGACCGCGTGGATGAAGGTCGCCACCACAAGCCCGAGAAGCATGGCCGCCATCAAGGCAAGTCCCGGCATGACGACGGAGACATCCAACGCCACCGCGAAGGCTGCCGAGAGTTCGATCCAGTAACGTCTGGGTGACTTCTGCTTTGCCGAGCCCACGGTATCCATTGTGCTCAGCAACTCATGTTGAAGTCGATCGCGAAACAATGGCCTCAGCCAAGATTCAGTGGCGCTTCTCGGCGATTTCCGTGCTGCGGACCAGGTCACGGTGCCCATCTCAGTGGTGACCGATCAGCTTGTCTCCGTGGAGGGAGAAGCATGGGTCCCCCATGGGGGTCCGGTCATCCTGGGCCCGTCAATGTATACATAACCTCGGAGATCTCCCCCGATTGCCTTGCAAATCTGTCGCTAGCACGGTAAATGTATACATTATGAAGGCCAGCGACCGCGCATACGCCTCGCTCCGCGAGGACATCGTCGAGTGGCGGCTTGCCCCGGGCACGGTGCTCGGCGAGGTCGAGCAGTCCGAGCGGCTCGGGGTGTCGCGCACCCCTCTGCGGGAGGCCCTCGCGCGCCTCACCGCCGAAGGCCTCGCCACGGCGCTGAGGGGACGCGGCGTCGTCGTGAGCGAACTCTCCGTCGCGCACCTGGACGAGCTGTTCGAGCTCCGGGAAGCCCTCGAATGCAAGGCGGCCGCGCTCGCCGCCCAGCGCGGCGACCGCGAGCGCTTCGCGGCACTGCGCGATCGGTTCGCGACCGCGCCAACGCTGCTGACCGACGAGGATCCCCAACGACACGAGTACTACGCGCTCGCCGCCGAGCTCGACGCGGCGATCGACGAGGCCGTCGCCAACTCCTTCCTCTCCCAGGCGCTCGACGGCCTGCGCGTCCACCTTGCCCGAGTGCGGCGCCTCGCGAAGGACGACGCCGCGCGGCTGCGGCAGGCCGCCGTCGAGCACGCAGCCATCGCCAGCGCGATCGCCGACGGCAATGCGCCCCTCGCGTCCGCCGCGACGGCCGTCCACCTGAACAACAGCCTGAACCACATCAAGTCGACTCAGAATCACCCACCCAGCCCGCCCCACCACGAGAACCTGGAGGCCACCCATGGTTGAGATGCACCACGTCCGTGTCTACAAGAGCGACGAGAACCTTCCCCGCGAGGGCCAGCTCGCGTACAAGATCGCGAAGGTCGCGGCGGATCCCGTCGAGGTCACAGCTGAGGTCACCGAGATGGTGATCAACCGGATCATCGACAACGCGTCCGTCGCGATCGCGTCGCTCAACCGCGCGCCCATCGTCGCCGCCCGCGCGCAGGCACTCGCGCACGCGCCGTCGTCGGGCGGTCGCGGTGCGCTGGTCTTCGGCATCGAGGACCGCGTCTCCCCCGAGTGGGCCGCATGGGCCAACGGCGTCGCCGTGCGCGAACTCGACTACCACGACACATTCCTCGCCGCCGAGTACTCCCACCCGGGCGACAACATTCCGCCGATCCTCGCCGTCGCCCAGCACGTCGGATCGAACGGCCGCGACCTCATCCGCGGCATCGCGACGGGTTACGAGGTCCAGGTCGACCTCGTCAAGGCGATCTCCCTCCACCAGCACAAGATCGACCACGTCGCGCACCTCGGCCCATCCGCGGCGGCGGGCATCGGCACGCTTCTGGGGCTCGACGTCGAGACGATCTTCCAGGCTGTGGGCCAGGCCTTGCACACGACGACGGCCACGCGCCAGTCGCGCAAGGGCGAGATCTCCACGTGGAAGGCCCACGCCCCCGCGTTCGCGGGCAAGATGGCGGTCGAGGCCGTCGACCGCGCGATGCGCGGCCAGACCTCGCCCGTGCCGATCTACGAGGGCGAGGACGGGGTTATCGCGTGGCTGCTCGACGGGCCGGAAGCCTCGTACGAGGTGCCCCTGCCGGCCGACGGCGAGGCGAAGCGCGCAATCCTCGACACGTACACGAAGGAACACTCGGCCGAATACCAGGCCCAGGCCTGGATCGACCTCGCCCGCAAGCTGCACCGCGAGCACCCCGAGGCCACGGACGCTCAGAATGTGCGGAGCATCCTCATCCGCACGAGCCACCACACGCACTTCGTCATCGGATCGGGCGCGAACGATCCGCAGAAGTACGACCCAACGGCCTCGCGCGAGACGCTCGACCACTCGATCCCGTACATCTTCGCCGTCGCCCTCCAGGACGGCGCATGGCACCACGTCGACTCCTACACGCCCGAGCGCGCGGGACGCCCGGACACCGTGGCCCTGTGGCACAAGATCACGACCGAAGAGGACCCCGAGTGGACGCGCAGGTACCACTCGCTCGACATCGCGGAGAAGGCATTCGGCGGCTCCGTCGTCATCACTCTCGCCGACGGGACCGTGATCGAAGACGAGATCGCCGTCGCGGACGCACACCCGCTCGGAGCCCGCCCGTTCGGGCGCGAGCAGTATGTCGCGAAGTTCCGGATGCTCGCCTCGGAGGCGGTTGCCCCGGAGGAGATCGAGCGCTTCCTCGCCGCCGCCCAGCGCCTCCCCGACCTCCGCGCAGGCGAGCTCGATCAGCTCAACATCGTGGCGAAGGACGGCGTCATCGACCTCGCGTCAGCACCGAAGGGACTGTTTTAGATGCTGTACTCCACGTCGACCCCCGAACAGAAGCGCATCCGCCTGCGCGAGGCGCTCGCCTCCGGGAAGATCCAACTGTTCCCCGGCGCGTTCAATCCCCTGTCTGCGCGGCTCATCGAGGAGAAGGGGTTTCCCGGCGTCTACATCTCCGGGGCGGTCCTCGCGAACGACCTTGGCCTTCCCGACATCGGCCTCACGACGCTGACCGAAGTCGCGACGAGGGCCGGGCAGATCGCCCGCATGACGGAGCTCCCGGCCATCGTCGATGCGGACACGGGCTTTGGCGAGCCTATGAACGTGGCCCGCACCGTCCAAGAGCTCGAGAACGCCGGGCTGGCCGGCTGCCACATCGAGGACCAGGTGAACCCGAAGCGCTGCGGACACCTCGATGGCAAGGCCGTCGTCGACCTCGATACCGCGCTCCAGCGCATCCGGGCCGCCGCGGACGCCCGCCGCGACGCGAACTTCCTCATCATGGCGCGCACGGACGTCCGTGCAACGGAGACCGGGGCGCGCGGGCTGGACGCCGCCGTCGAGCGCGCCAAGGCCCTCGTCGAAGCCGGCGCCGACGCGATCTTCCCTGAGGCCATGGGCACGCTCGAGGAGTTCAAGGCTATCCGCGACGCCGTGAACGTGCCGATCCTCGCCAACATGACCGAGTTCGGCAAAAGCCGACTCTTCACCGTGGGCGAGCTCGCGAGCGTCGGGATCAACCTCGTCATCTACCCCGTCACCCTGCTGAGGATTGCCATGGGCGCTGCAGAACGTACGCTTGAAGCAATTGCTGCGCACGGTACACAGGAGTCGGAGGTGGAGAAAATGCTCACTCGCTCCCGCCTCTACGAGCTGGTCGACTACGAGGCGTACAACCGCTTCGACACCGGCGTCTTCAATTTTCAGGTTCCCGGCCGATACTGAGGCCTCAGGCAGCCACCAGCGAAGGAGCCCTGCCATGACGCAGCAATCGAACACAGACGAGATCAAGAAGGGTCTCACCGGCGTGGTGGTGGACTACACTGCCATTTCGAAGGTCAACCCAGAGACCAACTCCCTCCTCTATCGCGGCTACCCCGTGCAGGAGCTCGCCGCGCGGTGCAGCATGGAGGAGGTCGCGTGGCTCATCTGGCGCGGGGAGCTCCCCACGCAGGAGGAGCTCGCCGCATTCGAGCAGCTCGAGCGCGCGGGCAGGGCGCTCGATCCGGTCATCAAGCAGGTCATCGACGAGCTTCCGACGTCGTCGCACCCCATGGACGTGTGCCGTACCGCGGCGTCCGTGATCGGGGCCCGCGATCCCCGCGCGGAGGACTCCTCGCGCGATGCGAACTTCGCCAAGGCCGCCGAGCTCTTCGCGGCCATGCCCGCCGTCGTCGCCTACGACCAGCGCCGCCGCCACGGGCAGGAGCAGATCGAACCGCGCGCCGACCTCGGCTACTCGGCCAACTTCCTCTGGATGGCGTTCGGCGAAGAGCCCGCGCCCGAGGTCGTCCGGGCGTTCGAGGTCTCGATGATCCTCTACGCGGAGCACTCGTTCAACGCCTCGACTTTCACGGCCCGCGTCGTGACGTCGACCCTCTCCGACCTCCACTCGGCCGTCACGGCGGCGATCGGCGCGCTCAAGGGCCCGCTCCACGGCGGGGCCAACGAGGCCGTCATGGAGACGTTCGAGGAGATCGGCATCGACCCGGGCGAATCCCACGAGGACGCGAAGCGCCGGGCGAAGGACTGGATGGATGCCGCGCTTGCCCAGAAGAAGAAGGTCATGGGCTTCGGCCACCGCGTCTACAAGCACGGCGATTCGCGTGTTCCCACGATGAAGGCCGCCCTCGACGATCTCATCGCCTACTACGGCCGCCCCGAGATCCTCGGCCTCTACGACGGGCTCGAGCAGTCCATGGACGAGGCCAAGGGCATCAAGCCGAACCTCGACTACCCCACGGGGCCGGCCTACCACCTCATCGGCTTCGACATCCCGACGTTCACGCCGCTCTTCGTCGCGAGCCGCATTGTCGGCTGGACGGCTCACATCATGGAGCAGCTCGAGAGCAACTCGCTCATCCGCCCGCTCAGCGCGTACAACGGTCCCGACGAACGCCACCTCGACTGAGGCCGCGCCGGCGCCCTAACCCGCAATGGTGCCGCGAACCCGCGGCACCATTGCGGGGAAGGTCGCCCAGTACCTATCCGAGGACGGCGAAGCGGGCGACCGTTTCGTTGTCCTCGGCCATTTCCACGAGGAAGTCCGCGACGGTCCCTGCCAAGACCATCGGGAGCCAGTGGTCGGCGTCCTGCCACATGTCCTCGAGCGGGAGCGCGTCGACGCGGTACCACGCGGGCGCGATCTCCTCGGTCTCGCACACCTCGCCCGTCCAGGCCGTGCACGTGAACATGCGGCAGTCCATGTCCCACTCGGGCTTCGCCGGGAAGCGGAAGTCGACGCTCCCGCCGGGCTGGACGGCGGCAGGGTCGAGGACGACGCATGCCTCCTCGAAAAGCTCGCGGATGGCGGCCTGAGCCGCGGTCTCCCCCGGCTCGATGTGGCCGCCGAGCCCCACGACCTTGCCGTGGCCGAAGCCGCGCTTCTTGCGGCCGAGCAGTACCTCACGACCTGCCGCGCCGTCGCGGAGGAGGAAACAAATTGATACAGCGGCGCCCATCAGCCGCGCGCCCCAGAACAGACAGCGGTGCCCATCAGCCCCGCGCCCTCGGATGAGCCGCCGCGTACACCTCACGCAGGGTGTCCGCGGTCACGAGCGTGTAGACCTGCGTCGTCGTGACAGACGCGTGTCCGAGGAGTTCCTGGACAACACGCACGTCGGCCCCGCCCTCGAGCAGATGCGTCGCGAACGAGTGGCGCAGCGTATGCGGAGAGACGTCGCGGCCGATCTTGGCACGCTCGGCGGCGTCCTTGAGGATCGTCCAGGCACTCTGGCGGCTGAGCCGGCCGCCCCGCGCGTTGAGGAAGAGCGCGGGGGTGCCCATTCCCTTGGCTGCGAGGATGGGCCTCGCGCGCACGAGATAGTCGTCGACAGCACGCGCGCCGTACGAGCCGAGCGGGACGAGCCGGGCCTTCGAGCCCTTGCCGAACAGGCGGACGATGGAGGGTCCGCCGTCGCCCTCTCCCGCGAGCCGGACGTCGTCGACGTCGAGCCCGACCGCCTCGCTGATGCGGGCGCCCGTCGAGTAGAGGAACTCGAGGAGCGCGCGATCGCGGAGCCCCGTCGGCGTGTCGGCGGACGCCGCCTCGAGGATGCGCGCGACGTCGTCGACCGGGATCGCCTTGGGGAGCCGCTGCCCCGCGAGCGGCGGGTGGACGTCCGCGGCCGGGTCGCCCGCCGTCGTCCCTTCGAGAGCCCAGAATCGGTGCAGGCCGCGGACGGCGACGACGGCGCGGGCCGCCGAGCGCACGCCGAGAGGTGTCCCGCCGTCGGCGCCGTCGCGCAGCGCCTCCGCGAAGCGCGCGACGTGCCGGCGCGCCACCTCGCCGGGCGCCGCGACCCCCTCCGACGCGAGGTAGTCCGTGTAGCGGCGCAGATCGCGGCGATAGGCCGCGAGCGTATTCGCGGCGAGGCCCCGCTCGACCGACAGATGCCGCAGATAGTCGCCCACGGCAACGTCAAGGGCCGACAGCGGCGCTGTCCCGGGCGATGCCCTGACCGCCTCGCCCGCCATCAGCGCTGGGCCGGGTGGGCAGGCCAAGGCGCGTCCCCGGAGCGCAGCTCGGCGAAGCCGGAGCGGCGCGCGGCGTGCGCGGCAAGGATGCCGACGACGGCGCTCGGGTTGTGCAGGCGGCCCTGAAGGACCGCTCCGACGGCCTCGTCGAGGTCCACCCACGCGAACACGATCTCGGACTCCTCATGAGTGCGCTCGTGACGCTCGTGATGCGGGATCTCCGCGAGGCCCCGCGCGAGGTAGATCCGGATCGCCTCGCTCGATGACCCCGGGGAGTTGAAGAAGTCGGCGAGGACGTGCCACTCGGAGGCCACAAGGTCCGCCTCCTCGGCGAGCTCGCGCGCCGCGGCGTCAAGATTCGACTCGCCGTCCACGTCGAGCAGGCCCGCGGGGATCTCCCACAAGTCCATGCCGACCGGGTGACGGTATTGGCGGAGCAGGAGGACCTTGCCGTCCTGATCCATGGGGAGGATCGCGACGGCGCCGGGGTGGTCGATGAAATCCCGATGAAGCGGCTCGGAGCCGGGCGCGAGCTCGAACGTGTCGGACCGCACGTCCCAGATCCTGCCGCGGTAGACGGGCTCCGAGGCGAGCACGCGCCGCGGACTGAGGGCATCCTCGAGGTGCGGCCGCGGCGCGTGCGTCGTCACGGGCGGCCTACTCGGGCTGCTGGGCCGCGGCGGCCTTGACGGGCTTCTTCGGAGCGGCCTTGGCTGCGTCGGCGGCCGTGCCCTGCTTGCGCTCGAGCGCTGCGCGCACGAGCCCGGCGAAGAGCGGGTGCGGTCGGGTTGGGCGCGAGCCGAGCTCGGGGTGCGCCTGGGTCGCGACGTAGTACGGGTGCACGTCCCGCGGGAGTTCGACGAACTCGACGAGCTTGCCGTCCGGCGACGTTCCCGAGAACACGAGGCCCGCGTCGGCGAGCTGGCCACGGTACGTGTTGTTGACCTCGTAGCGGTGACGGTGGCGCTCGGACACCTTGCTCGCGCCGTAGGTCTCGGCAACGACGCTGCCCTCCTCGAGGACCGCATCGTAGAGGCCAAGGCGCATCGTTCCGCCCATGTCCCCCTTGCCCTCGACGATGTCCAACTGCTCAGCCATGGTCGCGATCACGGGGTACTTCGAGTCAGGCTCGAACTCGCTCGACGAGGCACCCTCGAGGCCCACGACGTTGCGCGCGTACTCGATCACCATGCACTGGAGGCCGAGGCACAGGCCGAGCGTCGGGAGCCCGCGCTCGCGCGAGTACGTGAGCGCTCCGAGCTTGCCCTCGAGGCCGCGGATGCCGAAGCCGCCCGGCACGACGATCGCGTCGACGCCCGAGAGGGAGCGCTCCGCTCCGGCCGGGGTCTGGCACTCGTCGGAGGCGACCCAGCGGATGTTGACCTTCGTGTCGTTCGCGAAGCCGCCCGCACGGAGCGCCTCGGTGACCGAGAGGTAGGCATCCGGGAGGTCGATGTACTTGCCGACGAGCGCGATGTTGACCTCGTGGAGGGGCTCGTGGACGGCCTTGAGGAGGCGGTCCCACTTCGTCCAGTCGACGTCCTTGAAGGGGAGGTCGAGCGCTCGGACGATGTACGAGTCGAGGCCCTGGGCATGGATGACCTTGGGGATGTCGTAGATGCTCGGGGCGTCGGGGCAGTTCACGACGGCGTCCGTGTCGACGTCGCACATGCGGCCGATCTTGTCCCGCATCGCGTCCGGGATCTGGCGGTCCGAGCGGACGACGATCGCCTCGGGCTGGATGCCGATAGAGCGCAGCGCGGCCACGGAATGCTGGGTGGGCTTGGTCTTGAGCTCCTGCGACGGGCCGATGTACGGCACAAGCGAGACGTGCAGGAAGAAGACGTTGCCGCGCCCGATGTCCTGGCGCACCTGGCGGGCGGCCTCGAGGAATGGCTGCGACTCGATGTCGCCGACCGTTCCGCCGATCTCGGTGATGATGACGTCCGGCGCGTCCGAGCCCTCCGCGGGGAGGCGCATGCGGCGCTTGATCTCGTCGGTGATGTGCGGGATGACCTGGACGGTGTCGCCGAGGTACTCGCCGCGGCGCTCCTTGGCGATGACGGTCGAGTAGATCTGGCCCGTCGTGACGTTCGCGGAGCCGTCGAGGGATTCGTCGAGGAAACGCTCGTAGTGGCCGATGTCGAGATCCGTCTCGGCACCGTCCTCGGTCACGAACACCTCGCCGTGCTGGAACGGATTCATCGTTCCAGGATCCACGTTGAGGTAGGGATCGAGCTTCTGCATCGTGACGGAGAGCCCGCGGCCCCGCAGAAGGTGCCCAAGGCTCGAAGCCGTCAGACCCTTTCCAAGCGAGGAGGCGACGCCTCCGGTCACGAAGATCTGCTTCGTCGTCTTGTCGGCGTCTGAGAAACGGGAATGAGAACGATGCACCACGGAATTCGAGCTTATCATCTCTTTCCCGCCCGTTGGCGGGTCGCGGGCCTTGCATTGTTCCGCGCGTCGTCGAGGAGCTCCTGGGCGTGGGCCTGCGCGGACGCCGAATCCTCCTGGCCCGCGAGCATGCGGGCGAGCTCGACGACGCGTTCGTCGTTGCCGAGGAGCGAGACGTCGCTCGACGTGAAGCCCGCGACTCCGCCCATCCCATCAGTCCCGCGCCCCGCTGAATCTGCTGAAGCAACTGACGTCTTCGTCACCCGGATGTGCCGGTCCGCGAACGCCGCGACCTGCGGAAGGTGCGTCACCACGAGGACTTGGACGTGCCGGGCGAGCATCGCGAGCCGGCGTCCGATCTCGACGGCGGCGCGCCCGCCCACGCCCGCGTCCACCTCGTCGAACACGAACGTGGGAACGGGGTCGACGGCGGCGAGGACGACCTCGATCGCTAGCATGACGCGCGAAAGCTCACCGCCCGAGGCGCCCTTGCCGAGGGGGCGTGCGGGCGCACCCGCATGGGGCTGGAGCAGGATCGCGACGTCGTCGGCGCCACGGGAGCCGAGCGTGTCCGTCTCCTCGATCGAGACCTGGAGTGTCGCGTCCGGCATCGCGAGCGCTGCCAGCTCGGTGCTCACGCGGGCCGCGAGATCCGCCGCCGCGTCCCGGCGCCGCGCCGTGAGCTCGCGGGCGAGGCCCCACAGGCGCTCCTCATCGTGCGCCACCTGGTCGGTCAGCGCCTCGATGCGCCCGCCGTCGTCCTGGAGCTCGTAGAGGCGCTTCTGGCCCGTCTCGGCCCAGGCAATGACCTCGTCGACGGACGGCGCGTACTTCCGCACGAGATTCCCGAGCGCGGCTCTCCGCTCCTCGACCTCGGCGAGGCGCTGGGGTCCCTCGGCGTCGAGCGCCGCGCCGTAGCTCGCGAGCTCGCTCGCGATGTCCGCGAGGAGATAGCCGACCTCGGCGAGCCGCTCGGCCGCCGACCCGAGCGCCCGATCGTGTTCGGCGACGTGCTCGAGCGCGCGCTTCGCGGCGTCCACGAGCGTCGTCGCGTCTCCGGCCTCGCCGAAGTCCTCCGCGACGAGCGCCTCGTGCGCCTGCTGCGCGGCGAGGCGAAGCCCCTCGAGGTTCGAGAGGCGGAGCGATTCGGCCCGGAGCTCGTTGTCTTCACCGGGCTGGGGATCGACGGCCTCAATCTCCCGGAGGGCCGCCTCGAGCGATTCCGCCTCGCGGATCCGTTCGCGCGAGGCGTTCGTGAGCGCAGAGAGCTCGCGCTGGGCCGCCGTCCACCGCTCGTAGACGGACGCGTAGTCGGCGAGCCGGTCCCCGAACTCCTCGCCCGCGAACCGGTCGAGCGCCTCGCGCTGGGCCGCCGCTCCCTTGAGCCGCAGCTGCTCCGATTGGCCGTGGATGACGACGAGCTGCTGCCCCACCTCGGCGAGCGCTCCGACGGGGGCGCTTCGGCCGCCGAGGTGCGCTCGGCTCCGGCCGTCCGCGCCCACGGTGCGCGCCACGAGGAGGTCGGCGACGCCGTCGTGCTCCTCGACGTCAGCGCCCGCCTCGAGCGCGCGCTCGACGGCGGCGTGCCCGGGCGTGAGGCGAACGCTCGCCTCGGCGAGCGCGGACTTCGCTCCGACCCGCACCGCTCCCGCGTCGGAGCGGCCGCCGAGCAGGAGGCCGAGGGCCGTGACCACCATGGTCTTGCCCGCGCCTGTCTCGCCCGTCACGACGCTGAGCCCGGGGCCCAGCGGAAGCGTTGCGTCGGCGATGACGCCCAGGTCGCGGATGCGGAGTTCCTCGATCACTCGTCGATCTCCTTCCCGTCCTCGCCCGCGAACCTCCGCGGGCCGAGGCTCTTGCCGGCCCACGGCTGAGCTGGCAGCTCCGGAACCTGGCCGCTTCCGTTGCTTCCGACCGGTACCGGACCGCGCCAGCCGTGGATCGGCAGTTCGAACTTCCGCACGAGGCGCGCCGAGAACGGGGTCGCGCTGATCCGGGCGAGCCGCACGGGTCGCGGCGAGCGGGTCACTTCGACCCGCGCCCCGGGTGGGAGCTCGTAGCTCCGCCGGCCGTCGCACCACAGGACGCCCTGGGCATCGGTGCGGTTGAGCACCTCCACCGCGAGCCGTGAATGCGGCGACACCACGAGCGGCCGCGCGAAGAGTGCGTGGGCGCTGATGGGGGCGATGAGGAGCGCCTCGACCTCCGGCCACACGACGGGGGCGCCCGCTGAGAAGGCGTAGGCCGTGCTGCCGGTCGGGGTGGCCAGCACAATCCCGTCGCAGCCATAGGACGTGAGCGGCTTCCCATCGACCTCGGTCACGATCTCGATCATCCGCTCGCGGCTGGCCTTCTCGATCGCGGCCTCGTTGAGCGCCCAGCTGTGCGCGACCTTGTGCCCCTGGACCCACACCGTGACGTCGATCGTCATGCGTTCTTCGACCGAATAGCTCCGGCTCGCGACCCACTGGACGGTCTGCGCGAGGTCGGCGCGCTCGCTTTCGGCGAGGAACCCGACGTGGCCGAGGTTGACGCCCAAGAGCGGCACATCGACGCCACGGACGAGCTCTGCGGCCCGCAGGATGGTGCCGTCGCCGCCGAGGACCATGACGAGCTCCACCTCGGCAAGCTCGACGTCCACTCCGAGGATCTCGGTGGGGTGGTCGAGGCTTCCGAAATGGACCTCGAGGTCCCGCTGCTGCTGGTTGGACATGACCGGCACGAGTCCCGAGCCGTGGAGCTGGGCGCACGCCTCGCGTGCGGCGACCATCGAATCCTCCCGGCCCGTGTGGGCGAGGACGAGGACGCGTCGACTCATCGTGGTGCCTCTCCTCGTGCAATCGGTACCGCTGGTTCAGTCGACTCGGGCCACACGGTCGCGAGGAGCTCCTCGATAGCCGTCGCGCCGTCGGGATGGGCGTCGTCCGCGCGTGGCCTGGTCAGCCACAGGAAGTATTCCACGTTGCCGTCCTGACCCGGCAGGGGACTCTCCGCAAGCCCGCGAAGGCGAACGCCGGCGTCGACCGCGGCCTGCGCCACGGTGGCGACCGCGCGCCGTCGTTCGCGGGGCGAGCTGACGACGCCGGTCTTCGCGAGCCGCTCCCGGCCCACCTCGAACTGGGGCTTGACCATGAGGAGCAGATCGCCGCCCGGGACGGTACAGCCCGCGAGGGGGCCGACGACGAGGGTCAGGGAGATGAACGAGAGATCCGCCACCGTGAGCTGGACGGGCCCGCCGATGGACTCGGGCACCAGATCACGGACGTTGAGCCCCTCGAAGACGTCGACGCGCGGATCGTCGCGGAGCCGGTCAACGAGCTGGCCGTGCCCGACGTCGACGGCGGCGACCCGCGCCGCACCGCGCTCCAGCAGGACGTCGGTGAACCCGCCCGTCGACGCGCCCGCGTCGAGGCAGCGGAGGCCGCGTGGATCGATGTCGGGGAAGCGGGCGAGGGCCCCCGCAAGCTTGTGGCCTGCGCGGCTCGCGTAGCGGTCGTGGTCGGAGGATTCGACGTCGATCGCATCGTCCTCCGCAACGTCGAGCGATGCCTTGGCCGCGGCCTTCCCGCGCACCGCGACGTGGCCGTCGGCGATGAGCTTCGCCGCATGGGTCCGCGACCGCGCAAGCCCGCGCCGCACGAGTTCCAGATCGAGTCGGGGCACGCGCTACGCCCCCGGCTCCTCGTCGAGGGCTGACGCGAGCGCATCGTGGAACCGTTCGAACGCCTCCGCGCGCTCGGCGCCCGGAAGCGCCTGCGCGGCCTCGAGCAGGTTCAGCGCGCGGTCCACCACGCCGGAACCGTCATCGGCCGGAGGCGCGGCCTGTTCGTCGAGAGGCTCGTGGCTCATGCACCCCAGCTTATCGAGGCGGCTATCTTCAGTCCTCCCAGACCAGTTCAGGCGCCGCGGCCTCGTCCGCGTGCGGGCGCGCGTCCCACCAGGCGGCGCACGCGGCGCGCCACGCGTCGAGATCGCCGCGTGCCCCGCTCACGCGCAGCACCCTGCCGTCGACGCGGGCCGTTGAACCGCCAGCCCGCCACCCGCCGTCGACTGCCTCGACATCGGGGTAGGGCGCGTAGAGGTCCGAGAGCGTCGCGAGGATGTAGCCAGGGCGCTCTGCCGTACGGGCCGCGAGGATCGTCTCGGGCGTGTCGACGCCCGTGAGCACCGCCGCCGTCGCAAATCCCGCGCGGTTGCCCCCGAGGATGTCCGTGTCGAGGCGATCGCCGACGACGACGGGCCGCTTGGCGCCGAGCCGCTCGGCCGCAGCGAGGAACAGGGGCGCCTCGGGCTTGCCCGCAACGAGCGGCTCCTTGCCGGTTGCGGCGCGGACCGCGTGGACGAGAGTGCCGTTGCCGGGCGCCATACCGCGGGCCTGCGGGATCGACCAGTCTGTGTTCGTCGCGACCCACACGGCCCCCGCGGCAACCGCGTAGGATGCCTCGGCCAGATCGCGCCAGCCGAGGTCGGGACTGAAGCCCTGGATGACGGCGACCGGGCCGTCCTGCGCCGAGCGCACCGGGACGAGCCCCCGGATCTCCACCTCATGCGCGAGAGCCGCGCTGCCCGTCACGAGGACTCTCGAGCCTGCAGCGACCTTCCGCGCGAGCAGTTCGGCGCCAGCTTGGGCCGAGCTGACGACGTCGTTCTCTTCCGCGGGTGCCCCGAGCTCGCGCAGGTGCGCGGCGACCTCGGCGGGCGAACGCGACGCATTGTTCGTCACATAGCCGAGACGCACTCCGCGTGACGCGAGTCCCCGGAGCGCCTCTGGCGCCCCGGGGATCGCATGCGGGCCGGCATAGACGACGCCGTCGAGATCGGACAGGACCGCGTCGAACGCGTCGATGAAGGCCGCACGCATGTCAGGCGCCGTGCTCGGCGCCGCCGTCGCGAGGCTCTTCGTCGACGCCCATCGCCTCGGCTGCCTCAACGGCGGATGCCTCTGTTTCAGCCGCGTCGCGCTCGGTCACGCCGATCTCATCCTCGGCGAGGCCCTGGGCGGGCTCGTCGGCATCAGAGTCCTCGACGCCTTCCTCGTCTTCCTCTACTTCCTCGGCCGCAGCCTCGCCTTCCACCCGAGCAGCCTCGCCTTCCGCCGGAGCAGCCTCGTGCTCGCGATCCCGGCGGGCTTCCTCCTCGCGGCGCTCCTCCTCCTCGTCCCAACCGAGGTCAAGGATGTCCGGCTCCTCGAACTCGCCGACCCCGAGCGCGCTCTCCGCGACGCCGATCTGGCGGTACCACTTGGCGGCCTCGGACGAACGGCCAGCTGCCGAAAGCGCGTCCGCATAGGCTTCGAACAGCCGCGGGCTGAAGGAGAACGCCCGGTTGATGTCAAGCTGCGGGATCTCAAGCTCCTCGACCGCGCCCGGGTAGTCACCGAGGTCGGCGCGGGCGCCGGACGCGACAATCGCGAGCTCGGCCTTGCCGGCCGCGTCGAGCATGTTCTGCTCCTCGGAGCGGGCCAGCTCAAGCGCCTTCTCCGGGCGGCCAAGACCGCGCTCGCAGTCCGCCATGTGCGGAAGGTGGATGCTCGAGCCCGTGATCCGCCGGAAGGTGCGGAACTCGCGCAGGGCGTCGTCGTAGTGGCCCGCCGCGTACGCCGTCATGCCGACGGCCTCCCGCACGGCACCGATCCGACCACCACGGCGGCTCGCCGCCAGCGCGTGCTGGAACGCGAGCTCCGGATCAAGGTCGATGAGGCGACCAGCCATGACGAGGTGCTTCGCGACCCACTCAGCGCTGCGGCTCTCGAGGGTCCGGAGCTGCCCGGCCGTGCCGCGGTCGAGCTCCTTGCCCGTCACGTCAGGGTCAATCTCGGGCGAACGCTCCCGGTCGGCGCGGTTGGAAGCCCTCAGGTCGGCAGCATTGTGCTCGCGGTGGAAACCCTCTCCGCGGTCCTCGCGCGTCTCATGGCGGGGCCCTCCGAAGCCGCCCCGCCCGCCGCGGTCCTCACGGTCGAACCGCGGACGATCCCCGCGTTCCCCGTACGGGCGGCGCTCACCACGCTGCTCGCGGTCGCCGAACGGGCGGCCCTCACGGTCGCCGAAGGGGCGACGCTCACCACGCTGCTCGCGGTCGCCGAACGGGCGGCCTTCGCCGTGCTCGCCGCGGTCGAACCGCGGACGATCCCCACGGTCCCCGTACGGGCGACGCTCGCGATCCTGCGGCGGCCGCTCGGGGCGCTCGGCACGGTCACCATACGGGCGACGCTCACCGCGCTGGTCACGGTCGCCGAACGGACGACGCTCGCGATCGCCAATGGGGCGACGCTCACCACGCTGCTCACGGTCGCCGAACGGGCGACGCTCACCGCGCTGCTCGCGATCACCGAAGGGACGGCCTTCGCCGCGTTCGCCACGGTCGAACCGCGGACGATCCCCACGGTCCCCGTACGGGCGACGCTCACCACGCTGCTCGCGGTCGCCGAACGGACGACGCTCGCGATCACCAAAGGGGCGACGCTCACCACGCTGCTCGCGATCACCGAAGGGGCGGCCTTCGCCGCGCTCGCCGCGTTCGAACCGCGGACGATCCCCGCGGTCCCCGTACGGGCGACGCTCACCACGCTGCTCACGATCGCCAAACGGACGACGCTCGCGATCACCAAAGGGGCGACGCTCACCACGCTGCTCACGATCACCGAAGGGGCGGCCTTCGCCGCGGTCGAACCGCGGACGATCCCCACGGTCCCCGTACGGCCGACGCTCACCACGCTGGTCACGGTCGCCGAACGGACGACGCTCTCCACGCTGGTCACGGTCGCCGAACGGACGACGCTCTCCACGCTGGTCACGGTCGCCGAACGGACGACGCTCTCCACGCTGCTCGCGATCGCCGAAGGGACGGCCTTCGCCGCGCTCGCCGCGGTCGAACCGCGGACGATCCCCGCGATCCCCGTACGGCCGACGCTCACCACGCTGCTCGCGATCACCGAAGGGGCGGCGCTCGCCGCCCTCACTCTGTTCCCCCGAACCGTACGGACGACGGTCGCTGCGCTCCCCGTAAGGACGGCCCTCGCCGCCATCGCGACGACGGTCCCTGAACCCGCGAGGCTCTCCGCCCGAGCTGTTCGTCCTGCGGAAGGCACCACCCGAGCGGTCAGAGCCACGTCCCGACCCGGCCCCGCGACGCGGGCCACCGAACCCCCGTCCGCCCTGACCGCGTCCGAAGTCCTCTGCCATGTGGTTCCTCTCCTCGTGCAGGCGCAATGGGGCGGCTGCAAACAGCGCGGCGATCGGCCGCGGCCAATAAATCCTGTGGCGCTCTGCCCGATGCCGGGCGAAAGCTGACAATCCAGTCTAATGGGGAAGTCGTGTTCCCGCCTCGGGTGCTCCGGGGTCGGGCCTCGGGTGCTGCGGGTTGGGCCTCGGGTGCTCCGGGGGGGTCCTGTTAAGTGGGTGAGGGCCCCACGTCGTTGTGGGGCCCTCGGGTGGTGTTGTCCGGCGGTGTCCTACTCTCCCACACCCTGGCGGGTGCAGTACCATCGGCGCTGTGGGGCTTAGCTTCCGGGTTCGGGATGGGTCCGGGCGTTTCCCCCACGCTATGGCCGCCGTAACCTGTTCTCCGCTGCCCCCGGTTTTGTGGTGGGGGTGGGATGTCTGGGTTGCGGTGCGTCCGGGCCCCCTGGGGGGTCGGGTGCGCGTGT